>NZ_CP150304.1:3210833-4597500 GCF_037992945.1 Peribacillus sp. FSL E2-0218
TTAGTCCCAATTATTCCAATATATTTTTTAACTTTTTAGAATATTTTGAGTTATCGGATGATAGAATTCAAAAAAAGCTGCCGCGAAAGGCAATATCACCTTTTCACGGCAGCTTTTTTTGGAATGGTCAATGTTCGACAACTTGATTCACGATCTCGGTTACAGTGGCACGATCAATTTTTTCTTTGCCCTCTTTTAATGCCTTCAATGTAGCTTTTGCTAATTCCAAAGGGATTTTACAGAAATGGATGATTTCCTTCGTTTCTATCTCCGCAATATAAGAATCCGCTAGTGCTAAATTATGTTCCGTATGCGATAGCATCTCTTCGAAGCCCCAGCCATCCGGATAAAAATTCACCCCGCGTTCTGCATCTTCCTCCCGGTTACGCAGAATATTGACCGTTTGGAGCCCACGGCCGAATGCGATGGCAAGTTCACGATCCGTTTCGGTTCCATCAAACCAGTTCCACATATCAGAAAGCATGACCCCCACTAAACCTGCAACATAATAGGTGTAATCATCAAGCTCTGCTTCATCATGTATTTGCCAGTCCTTCTTCACCCATTTCGCCATGCCTTCGGCCATTTCCCGTGTGGACTCCAAAACTTTGGCTCTCGCTCCTTGAGGACAATACTGAATCCAATCAGCCAAAAGCAAGGTCACCTCGGGCAAATCGTCCTTATATGGCTTGAATAACGATTGAAGTTCTTCTTCACGGTAATCCACCTTAAGCAGCCCGCTTAGCGCCTGTAACAGGGAAATCTTATTGTCTGCCGGGAGGCCTGGATGATCCTCGATCTCATCAATGGCACGCATGCACAGATAGGCAGCTCCGATCGCCTCTTGTAATCCTTTTGGGAGATAGCTGATCGGAATGAAAAAAGTACGGCTTGTCTTTAAAAGGAAATCCATTGCTTTAGTATGTAAGTTGCTTTGATCAGTCATAGGTTACACTCCTTTAAATATCCAATGAACAGTTGTATCATTATATCAAACATTCGAGTTGATTTCAGCTTCCCTCTTTCTCAGCATATAAAGGAATCTTGATCGTCATCAAATCTTCTGCCATGATCGTATTTGCGAAGATTGCCTTGCTTTGATCCTTTAACCTCTCCGAATCCTCGATGCTATACCGTGAGCTGATATGGGTAAGGATTAAATGCTTGGCTCCTGCTTTCAAGGCCGTTGTTGCAGCCTGAACGGTTGTCGAATGGTAATAACTAGAGGCCATTTCCGTTTCTTCTGCAGAAAATGTAGCTTCATGAACCAGGTAATCTGCCGAATCAGCAAGTACCAGGGCATTATCACACACTCTTGTGTCTCCTAAGATCGTGATGATCCGTCCCTTTTGCGGAGCCCCCAAATAATCTTTCCCGTTCAAGACACGGCCATCCTCGAGTCGGACCGTTTGCCCATCCTTCAATGCTTTATAAAGCGGACCTGGTTTAACGCCAGCTTGATGCAGCAGGTCCACACGCAGACTTCCTGGACGGTCCTTCTCTTTAATCCGGTAACCGACACTGAATATGCCATGATCCAGCGGCATGGCCGTCACGGTGAATTGGTCATCATCAAACACGATGCCTTCTTCGATTTCGACAATTTCCAATGGATATTTCAAATGAGTGCCACTCACAAGTATACTTGTCTTAATATAAGCATCGATCCCTTTTGGACCATATACGGTCAATTTTTCCACTCCGCCCTGAAAAGATCTGCTGCTTAACAGCCCAGGGAGGCCGAAGATGTGATCGCCATGTAAGTGGGTGATGAATATCTTTTCGATCTTTCGCGGTTTGACTGCCGTTTTTAAAATTTGATGTTGTGTCGCTTCACCACAATCGAATAACCAAACGGTCCCCCGCTCTTCCAGTAATTGCAGGGCGATTGACGTCACATTGCGCGCCTTGGCCGGTACACCGGCGCCTGTACCCAATAAAACAAAATCCACTGATCCTACCTCCGTTGCCAACGTTAATAGCTTAACTATAGCATAACCATGGAGGTTCTTTCATTTATGACCGACTAAAACCGCGATCAGATTAAACTTTTTATGAAATATAAGAAAAAATGCGCAAATTGATTGCTTTGAGGGAAAGCTAATCGTAAAATTAGAAATTGGTACACATACGGGAATTCCAACTTTAGAGATAGAATTAACGGAAAGTTGAGGTTTTAACATGACAGAAAATAATAAACCAACGGCATTGATCATGATCTTTGGTGCTACTGGAGATTTGGCAAAAAGGAAATTGTTTCCTTCCATATATCGGCTGTTTCAAAAAGATAAAATCAACAAATTCGCGGTAGTGGGTGTAGCAAGGAGATCCTTGACGAACGAGGAGTTTCAATCAAGTGTCAAAGACTCCATTCTTACGTTCGGTCACGCGGAAGAAAAAGTCGATGAATTCATTTCCCATTTCCATTATCATTCCCATGACGTTTCGAGCTCGGAGTCATATCAGCAATTAAAAGGGATTGCCGAGGAATTGGATGGTCAATATCAATTAGAGGGAAACCGCATTTTCTATTTAGCGATGGCACCTGAGTTTTTCGGGACGATTGCCGAACAAATCAAGGCGCAAGGCCTGACTGAATCGAAAGGGTATAAGCGCCTGGTCATTGAAAAACCATTTGGACATAGTTTCGATACAGCCCAAAAATTGAATGAGCAGATCCGCACGGCCTTCGCCGAAGACGAAATTTACCGTATCGATCATTATTTAGGTAAAGAGATGGTTCAAAATATCGAAGTCATCCGTTTTTCGAATGCGCTATTCGAACCGCTTTGGAATAATCGATATATCTCCAACATCCAGGTTACTTCCAGTGAGACGCTAGGCGTTGAAGAACGCGGACGTTATTATGAAACGAGCGGCGCACTACGGGATATGGTCCAAAATCATCTTCTTCAGATGGTAGCCTTGCTTGCCATGGAGCCTCCGATCGCCTTGACGACGGAAGAGATCCGCAGCGAAAAGGTGCGGGCATTGCGTTCGCTGCGGCCAATGAAGGTCGACGAAGTCGATAAATACTTCATCCGCGGCCAATATGGGGAAGGAACGGTGGATGAAAAAACACTGCCGGGTTACCGCAACGAACATAACGTAAATCCTGATTCCAATACGGAAACTTATGTTGCAGGGAAATTGCTGATTGATAATTTCCGCTGGGCAGGTGTTCCTTTTTATATCCGCACCGGTAAGAGGATGGATGTAAAATCAACGAATATCGTTGTCCAATTCAAGGATATTCCGATGAATTTGTATTACAAAACGGAAGAAACCTTGAACCCGAACTTGCTCGTTATCAATATCCAGCCTGATGAGGGCATCACACTATACTTAAATGTCAAGAAATCCGGAACGACTTCAAATACGAAGCCAATGAAGCTGACAGTATCCAACAAAGGGATCGAGCATATCAATTCCCCAGAGGCGTATGAGAAGCTCTTGTTTGATAGCATGCGCGGAGATGCTACAAACTTCACGCATTGGGACGAGGTTGCCCTTTCATGGAAGTTTGTCGACACGATTTCCGATGCATGGGAGCATACGAAAGAAGAGTCTTTCCCGAACTACGCTGCAGGATCTACAGGTCCGCTTGCATCCGATGATCTTTTAGCCGATGACGGACATGTTTGGTGGCAAATCAAGAAAGATACAACCGAGAGCAATTGATTGAACGAAGGGGATGCAGAGTGAACTCTGCATCCCCTTCTTCATTCATGAAACACGCTTCCTGACTAATTTCTCCCGGATATTATGAAGCATTACCTGAGGTTTAGACAGTTTTTCATCCATTTCGGAATTGAGCCAATAAGAAACACCAAGTTCTAAAGCAATAAAAAATAAAAAAATGGCAATAGCCAACCAGATGATAAACATGGTCATCCCGCTCCTTCTCTCTTGACTGCCGACTGTATCATGGATTGCGTCCTTAGCTTTCATGGTTTATATTCCTTGTTACGATGGTGTTTAAACCTTATTGGAAATAAAGCATGAAAATATCATACTATATTTTCCAGTAAAAAGGGAGGGATTTCTTTTCTTACCCATTCCATTTCCGTCTTCTATGCTGTGCCTCCATCCCTGGCCAGGGTGTACCCCAGCCCACTATTCATTGTAAGTTACAGGGGATCGTCTTATTATTGACTACTACCTCTTCTGTTCTTCCCTCATTAGTTCATGTTATCCTAGCAATTGATCCCGCCGTAGAAATAACTTTGGTGAAAATTCGTAGTTTTTAGCGTTACTAAAATTCCTCGGAGCCCCCATCGAAGTAGAATTCATGCTTAGCCGGAAGATCATTAAATGGTGACAGCCAACTGGAGTTGTTAATCTGTTCATTCTAATGAAAACTAGGTGACGAACTGTGCAGGCTCATGTAAATGCTCCCGGTATGCTACAATGAAGCCATGAACCTGTTTAATGGACAGGAATGGTATGGTCTTGCCGAGGTTACACTAAGAAAGGTGCTTCATGATGAGATGCACCAACTTCGATGTGGAGGGATTAAACGATGGACATTCGTGAAGGATTAATTCCAACAGCGTTAGGGACAGCCGTAACAGCAGCGGGTTATGCCATGAAGCAGACTCGCGGATCAAACAAAATGGTCGCCAATACCGTCTTTGGTTTCGGTTTGGCACATGTTGTGTTAGGGGTCATTGACCTTGTGGAGCATCGGAGATAACGAAAAGAGAGGGCGCCCTTGCGCCCTCTCTTTTTTACATGCCTAGACAAAAGCCGGCAATATTGATTTATTTTTCCATCCATTCAGTATGGAATGTACCTTCTTTATCGATACGTTGGTACGTATGAGCTCCGAAATAATCACGTTGCGCTTGAATTAAATTGGCTGGCAGCGTTTCAGTGCGATAGCTGTCGAAATAAGCAAGGGCAGATGATAGGCAAGGAACCGGTATCCCGTTCATTACCGCCGTTGATACGACCTCACGTAACGCCCCTTGGTAGCTTTCAACGATTCCTTGGAAGTAAGGGTCCAGCAGGAGGTTGTTCAGGTTCGCTTCACGATCGTAGGCATCCTTGATTTTTTGCAGGAATTGCGCACGGATGATGCAGCCGCCACGGAAAATCATCGCGATATCACCATATTGCAAGTTCCAGTCATTTTCTTCCGACGCTGCTTTCATTTGAGCGAATCCTTGCGCGTAGGAACAGATTTTGCTCATATAAAGTGCTTTACGAATGCTTTCGATCAAAGCCTTCTTATCGCCTGTAAAGCTTTCGGCATTTGGACCGCGCAGGATTTTGCTCGCTTCGACACGTTCGTCCTTGATGGCCGAAATGAACCGGGCGAATACGGATTCGGTAATGATTGGCAGCGGTACACCAAGATCAAGGGCACTTTGGCTTGTCCATTTCCCGGTTCCCTTTTGGCCGGCTTTATCCAAAATGACATCAACCATCGGTTTCCCTGTTTCTTCATCATACTTTTTGAAGATATCAGCGGTGATTTCAATCAGATAGCTATCAAGTTCCCCTTCATTCCATTCGGTGAATACTTCATGGAATTCCTCAGCAGAAAGTCCAAGAAGATTTTTCATAAGGAAATAAGATTCGGAAATTAGCTGCATGTCGCCATACTCGATCCCGTTATGTACCATTTTCACATAATGACCTGCTCCATCCGGCCCGATATACGTACAGCAAGCATCACCATCGACTTTAGCTGAAATATCCTTCAAGATCGGTGCAACCAGTTCATATGCTTCTTTTTGACCGCCAGGCATGATGGAGGGACCCGTTAGCGCTCCTTCTTCCCCGCCCGAGACGCCTGTACCGATGAAATGGATGCCGAGCTGGCTAAGTTCCTCATTGCGGCGTTGAGTGTCTTTGAAGAACGTATTACCGCCATCAATGACGATGTCACCTTTTTCAAGTAACGGTTTTAATTGCTCGATGGTTGCATCTGTGGCCGCGCCGGCTTTAACCATCAATAAAATTTTGCGTGGCGTTTCCAATGAATCGACGAATTCTTCAAGCGTATACGCCGCTTTGACATTTTTGCCTTCCGCTTCCTTCATCATGTCATCCGTTTTTGAACCTGAGCGATTATAAACGGATATGGAATAGCCTCTGCTCTCGATATTGAATGCAAGATTCTTACCCATTACTGCGAGTCCGATAACACCAATCTGTTGTTTTGTCATGATCATCTTTCCCTTCTTTATATCTTTTCACAGCCCAGAAGCTATTCTTTGCCACCTGGAGGATCCTTCCTCCTTGATTGCTCGAAGAAGTCTTTACTGAAGCTCGTGTCTGTTCCGATCGAACCGTGCTTCAAGGGTATTCCCTTTTTAATAATATTTTCTCCGTACTTATTTTGCAAGTGTTCCATCGCTTCATACAACGGTTCCTTTTCTGCCTCCTTTTGGAAGGAAAAAATATCCAGTTGCATGAAGGCAGACTCTTTCTCGATGACATCATGGGCGGTTACACCGAGAAGCCTGATTCCTTCGCCATTCCAATTTTTCATGAAAAGATCGGTCGCTCCAGCCAATATGTCCTTTTTTTCAAACACCGGGTTGGAGACGGTCCGGCTTCTCGTAATGGTGCGGCGATCTTTGTAACGGATCGTCACCCCTATTTTTTGGCCAAGGAGACGTTTATTTTTCAAACGGGCAGCCACCTTCCCCGAAAGCTTTTCCAGGACACCGAGCAGTTCTTTTTGGTTGGTGGAGTCATGCGGGAGTGTGGTCGAGTTTCCTATGCTCTTATGATCAAAAATCGATTCGGGATCCACGATCCTCGAATCAATGCCATTTGCCCTGTCTTTCAAACGGATTCCATTTATCCCAAGCAATTGTTTAAGCTGACTGTCCCGGGATTGGGCAAGATCTTTGATCGTAATGATGCCGATCGCATGAAGTTTTTCGGAGGTTTTTTGGCCGATGCCATGCATTTCGCCGACTTGCAGTGGCCAAAGCTTCTCGGGAATGTCCCTCTTCCTTAAAACGGTGATACCCATTGGCTTCTGCATATCCGAGGCCGTTTTGGCCAGGAATTTATTAGGTGCAATCCCTATGCTGCACGGGAGATCCATCGTGTTATAAATCCGTTCCTGAATGCTTTTTGCTATTTCCAAAGGTGAGCCCAATTCGGCGCATTCGCTAATATCCAGATACCCTTCATCGATTGAAACCGGTTCAACCATCTCTGTATATTGCCTTAATAAATCAAAAATGGCCAGTGACGCCTTCCGATAACGCTCAAAATTAGGCTTCTGAATGATCAATTGGGGACAGAGTTTTTTCGCCTGCCATATCGGCATCGTCGTTTTGACCCCAAACTTCCTCGCTTCATAGCTGCAGGTGACGATTATGCCCCTTCTCTCTTCGACATTACCGGCGATGGCAAGCGGCTTACCTTTCAAAGAAACATCATAGGACATCTCCACCGAAGCATAGAAACTATTCATGTCTACATGGAGAATGACCCTGCCATTTTTTGGGTACATATCCTTCATATTGACCGTCACATCCTTGAAAAAATAAGGCTGTTTTCGCATAATTCATGCTATCCACCAAGCCATGCGGTGTGGTTGATTTCCCCTCGAAAGCTCGCTTATCCAAAGGGCGGGCGGTTGGCCTCCTCGGCGGGAACACCTGTCCCGCTGCTCCAATCCCCCGTTAAATCGTTTCGATATAAAAATACGAAAAGAGCCAAAAATATAAACACATTAACCTATCCAAAGTTGGTGTTTGTCGCTTCAAGAAAAACAGCCATCATTTCATTGATGACTGTACATGTCTTCCCTCAATACTTGAACGCCCATCGCAATAAAACCGGTTACCCGCCTTAATCCGATCCACTCAATCTCTATCTTCAAATCAAGTCCGTTCATCCGTCCCTTAAAAAGACATTTCCGAAGAAAACAGGGGATGCTTATGGGGTAAGTATCTTCTCGATGGAAAAGAAAAGCCCCACATCCCCTCACCATTTTTCGCTATTACGCGGATACTTCCTGAATAATGCTGACGACCATTTCAGCAAGTTTCGTCAATTCTTCAACCGGAATTCTTTCATTCGTTGTATGGATATCTTCATAGCCGACGGCAAGATTTACAGTAGGAATCCCAAAACCGGCAATGACATTCGCATCGCTTCCGCCGCCGCTTTTGACTAGCTCGCATGGACGGCCGATTTTTTCCGCTGCTTTTCTTGCGACTTCGACGACATGATCACCAGCACCATATTTGAACCCTGGATACATGACGGTAACTTCCACTTCAGCCCGTCCGCCCATTTCAATGGCTGCCGTCTCGAATGCTTCTTTCATTCTTGCTACCTGTTTTTCCATCTTTTCAGGAATTAATGATCTTGCTTCTGCAAGGATTTCTACATGGTCACAAACGATATTCGTTTGCTGTCCTCCCTGAAAACGGCCGATGTTAGCTGTCGTTTCTTCGTCGATGCGGCCCAATGGCATTCTTGAAATCGCTTTGGACGCAATCGTTATCGCCGAAACTCCTTTTTCAGGAGCCACACCAGCATGGGCGGTCTTGCCTAAAATGGTTGCAGACACTTTCGCCTGAGTAGGTGCAGCGACCACCACATTTCCCACTTTTCCGTCACTATCAAGCGCAAAACCGAATTTAGCGGTTACAAGGGAGCGATCCATCGCCTTGGCTCCAACCAAGCCGGATTCTTCCCCGACCGTGATGATGAATTCGATTGTTCCATGCTCAATATTCTGTTCCTTCAACACTTTAAGCGTTTCTAACATGACCGCTAATCCCGCTTTGTCATCCGCTCCCAAAATGGTCGTACCGTCTGACACTATGTATCCATCCTTAATGGAAGGCTTGATGCCCTGACCAGGAACGACCGTGTCCATATGGGAAGTGAAATAGATGGTATCTACGTTTTTCTTCGTTCCTTTAAGCGTACATATTAAATTGCCTGCACCATGACCGGTAACGGCTGTTGTATCATCTTCAAAAACCTCTACACCTAATGCCGTGAATTTTTCTTTCAGGACTTTGGCGATGGCTGCTTCATTTTTCGTTTCGGAATCAATTTGTACCAATTCCATAAATTCACTTACGATACGTTCTTCATTAATCATAAAATAAAACCTCCAAAAAAGTTTTCCACTTTAATTATACTTCTAAAAGCGGCGCTCCGGCAAATAATGTGACAGTCCATCGCTCCTTCCCTTGCTTTTCAGTTCCAAAAAAATCGTGAGCGAACGTACTTATCGCTCTCTCCCTGCATAGCAGAAAGAGCCCGAACAGATATCGTTCAGGTTCTTTCTCGTACGGATTACAACGGAATATTGCCGTGTTTTTTCCATGGACGCTTTTCTTTTTTGTTGCGGAGCATTTCAAGCGATTGGATGATCTTGATCCTGGTTTCCCGGGGATCAATGACATCATCCACCATACCAAGGCTGGCAGCGACATATGGATTAGCGAATTTCTCCCGGTATTCTTCAATTTTAGCCGCACGAGTAGCTTCTGGATCTTGACTGTTTTGTATCTCACGGGCAAAAATGATATTTGCCGCTCCAGCAGAGCCCATAACCGCAATTTCGGCATTCGGCCAAGCAAACGTAAGATCCGCCCCAATGGACTTACTATTTAGGGCCACATACGCCCCGCCGTATGCTTTACGCAGGATGATCGTCAATTTTGGCACGGTTGCTTCGGAGTATGCATAGAGAAGCTTTGCTCCGTGGCGGATAATCCCGCCATGCTCCTGCTTGACGCCCGGGAAGAATCCTGAAACATCTTCAAATGTAATCAAGGGAATGTTGAATGAGTCACAAAAACGAATGAAGCGGGCAGCCTTATCGGATGAATCAATATCCAGTCCGCCAGCCAACACTTTTGGCTGGTTACAAACAAGCCCCACCGATTTCCCCTTGATTCGGGCCAAGCCAATCACGATATTTTTCGCGAAGCCCTCTTGCACTTCCATGAAGGACCCCTCATCTACGACTTGCTCCAACACTTTCCGAACATCATATGGGCGGATTCCTTCAAAAGGGACAACATCCGTTAAATCGGGACGATAGTCATCTCCATCGTCACTTTCCAGAACCGGCGGCTTTTCTTCATTGTTTTGTGGTAAATAGCTCAGGAGACGTCTAACGTCAGCCAGAACTTGTTCTTCAGATGCGCCTTTGAAATGGGCATTACCGCTAATGGTATTATGTACAGTCGCTCCGCCCAATCCTTCTGATGATATCTTTTCCCCTGTAACCGTCTCAATCACTTTTGGTCCAGTAATGAACATTTGGCTCGTTTTTTCCACCATGAAAACGAAGTCGGTTATCGCTGGGGAATATACGGCTCCTCCTGCACAAGGGCCCATGATAACGGAAATTTGCGGGATGACGCCTGAATAAATCGAGTTACGGTAAAAGATTTGACCATATCCGTCAAGAGAAACTACACCTTCTTGAATGCGCGCCCCGCCAGAATCATTCAATCCGATGAAAGGCGCTCCATTTTCCGCTGCCAAATCCATGACATTGGCAATTTTCAGAGCATGCATTTCTCCCAGTGCTCCGCCAAATACAGTGAAATCCTGTGAAAACAAATAGATATCACGCCCGTTTACTTTTCCATAGCCCGTAACGACCCCTTCTCCCGGCCCTTCTTCCTTTTCCATGCCAAAATTGGTGTTACGATGTTTAATGAAGGGATTAAGTTCGATGAACGATCCCGGATCCACTAAAAGATCGATCCTTTCCCTTGCCGTAAGTTTTCCCTTTTCATGCTGCTTATCGATTCTTTCTTCACCGCCGCCCATTTCTACTTTACGGCGTCTGTCATATAAATCATTGATCGCTCCATAGATGTCGTCTGTCATCCTTGCTCCTCCTTCGGTGATGCTTGTTCACAGAGCTCGTATAATACACCTGCAGTAGATTTGGGGTGAACGAAAGCAACATCCGCTGCGTGCGCTCCCTTCCGCGATGTATTATCGATCATCCGTAATCCTGATTGTTTCAATTCTTCGATTCGGGCTTCGATATCGTCTACTCCAAGGGCGACATGATGGATACCCTCACCACGCTTTTCAATGAATTTAGCAATCGGGCTTTCCGGTGATAACGCTTCCAATAATTCCAAACGGGTATTGCCTGCCATAATAAAGGCCACTTTCACACCTTGGCTTTCGACAGTCTCGATCCCTTCGAGTTCCAACTTCAGCGTTTCCGTGTAAAGCGGCAACGAATCATCCAGTGACTTGACCGCAATGCCGATATGATCGATATTTTTAATCATCATCCATCCCCCTAACCAATATTGGTTGATTCTATTAAAATATGACTAACATTCCAAAGACCTAAGATTCAAAATAATAGGAACATTACACTTTTACTTGTGTCTGCTAAACGTACACGTTAAAATGAAATCAATTAAACTGTTATGAGGGAGAGAGCATATGGGAAACAAAAAAATGAGAAAAATCGTTGTATATTTAATGCTTATCTCAATGATATTAACAACGTTATTGTCGGGTATTGCATTTCTTTTGTAATAGATATCAAATGAAGAGGGGAGCCTAGGCTTCCCTCTTTATTTGATTGCGCCACTCTTCATTGCCAATGTTTTGAAATCCTCGGATGAATGGGTGATCAACACCTTTGTGCCGGCATTCACTTTTTCGTACAAACGTTCCACATCGGATTTATGCATGCGTACACAGCCGTTTGAAATGAATTTACCAATCGAGGAAGGTTGGTTCGTACCATGGATGCCATAGATCCTCCCATCGGTGTTCCTTGCGTCAAATCCAATCCACCTCGACCCCAATGGATTCCTTGGATCGCCGCCGGGGATATTCTTTTTTCGATAATAAGGATTGACGGCTTTGACCTTAATGGTGAATATCCCTTCGGGTGTCAGCTCCTGACTCTTCCCGGTACCGACGGGCAAAATCTCCTTGACCTCATTATCATCGATGAACGCCAATTTGTTGCTGGCTTTATTAATGATGATGAAAGGATTGCCAGGCTTAACCGAGTGAGGTTCGGCATGTACAGATAGCGGCCACAACGAAAACATAAGCATGAAAGAAAGGATCCATCTCATTTGTATCAATTCCTTTACTTTTTTGCTTAGTTTAAGCCAAGTGCCTCTTCTTCATTCGGTGATTGCTAAGTTTGGGCAATCCCTTGAAGGAATGCTTCAGCAATAAATAGCGCTCCATTTCCTTCATGAGCTGCAATAATGCGGCCCTGGATTCAAACTCTTCCCTTGTCTGCGGAAGGGCCATCCCCCTAAAAAAGATCTCCAGCTCTTCAAGCTTGTTCAGATAAATGATGGCCGTATTTTGGGGATGGACGTTTTCGGACAGGTCTTGTATGAAATTCGCCACGATGCCGCTTTGCTTGACGACCAACGGAATATTCGTGACTAGGGGAAGAATACGTTCAATTATTTCAAATTGCTTTTCACGCATTTTGAAATAATGGTAATACAGATCCTCTTCCCTTAGAAAGTGATTCTCCACGTCCCGGAAAGCAAGGCTTTTGGCTTCATTAAGAAGATCGGCCGTTTCAGTGATTTCCTTTCCCCCCCATGTGTGATCATTATCCCGGAGATAACGGACGATCCCCATCAGAATTTCACTGAAGTTCGTTTCGATCCGCTCCTGATAGTCCAGCAGCTTATCATCCACACTAGGCATGTACAGATTCATGACAAGCGCTACCCCGATCCCGACGGCAATCAATATCGTTTCATTCATCACCAAGGAAAAAGTGATGTGTCCCGATCCATATAGATGTAAGATGATGACACAGCTCGTAACGATTCCCTCATTAATCTTCAAGGCAACGGTCGTCGGAATGAAAATCAAAAGAATCAGTCCTATGATCAGCGGATGAAAGGCGATGAATTGAAACATAAGGAAAGAATAGGTCATGGCGATTAAACAAGCTAAAAACCGGTGCCAGGAAGCATACACCGACTTCTTTTTCGTAACCTGGATACATAAAATCGTGATGATTCCCGCAGACGCGAAATTTTCCAGATTAAGCATTTGTGAAATAATGATTGCCAAGGTAGCCCCTAAAGCAGTTTTAATCGTTCTGTATCCGATTTTAAACATTGTTATGTATCACCTGGCTCTTTCGCTATCTATTATAATACTATCAGGATTACAGAATTTTTCACAGTCCTTTGACCTGGAATTTTCCGATATTTCTAAATACATTCCATCAAGAATACGTTATAGGAATAAAATAAAAAAAGGCAACCTACCTGTCACCTTTTTTCTTGATTATATCCTATTTTCTCCACTTATAAAACTTTTTCCAAGAAGTCTTTTGCTCGCTGGCTTTTCGGATTCGAAAAGAATTCATTCGGCGCACTTTCCTCAACGAGCAGGCCCTCATCCAAGAATAGAACGCGATCGGCCACTTCTTTGGCGAATCCCATTTCATGTGTCACGATCAGCATGGTCATTCCTGTATGTGCCAATGACTTCATGACCTCAAGCACTTCCTTCACCATCTCGGGATCAAGAGCTGAAGTCGGCTCATCGAAAAGCATGACCTCCGGATTCATGGCCAATGCCCGTGCAATGGCAACCCTTTGTTTTTGCCCCCCTGATAGGCGATTCGGATAGGAAGATTCTTTTTCGGCCAAGCCCACTTTGGTCAAGAGCTCACGTGCTTGCCTTACTGCCTCGCCCTTTGATAGCTTTTTCACTTTCATCGGTGCATATGTCAGATTTTCGAGCACGGTCTTGTGGGGGAATAAATGGAAGTGCTGAAATACCATACCGACATTCTCGCGCACCTTCATGATATTGGTCTTTTTATCGGTGATCACTTGATCTTTGAACGAAATTCGACCATCCGTAGGGGTTTCCAGCATATTAATGCAGCGCAAGAACGTTGATTTCCCTGATCCTGATGGTCCAATAATGGCCAACACTTCACCCTGGGCAATCTCGGTGCTGATTCCTTTCAACACCTCAAGCTTACCATAATTTTTTTTGAGTCCATCTATTTTAATCACTGCGTCTCATTCTCCTTTCAATCACTTTGCCTAAGATGGTAAGAATCATGACCATCACATAATAAATGAGACCGGCAAATAAAATCGGTTCAAAGAATTTATAGGTCTCACCGCCGACAATATAAGAACGGCGCATGATATCCCCTAACCCAATGATCGTGACGACAGCCGATTCCTTCGTTAAGGAAATCAGTTCGTTCACAAGGGATGGCAGGATATTCTTGATGGCTTGCGGCAGGATAATGTTGAGCATCATCCCAGAGTAAGGAACCCCAAGTGCCAATGCAGCCTCTCGCTGCCCTTTATCGACAGCTAAAATGCCTCCCCTGATGATTTCAGAGATGTATGCGGCAGAATTAAGTCCGAATGCTAAAAATGCAGCTTGGAATGCTTCGATTTGAATTCCAAGTATTTGCGGTGAACCAAAATAGATTAACATCAATTGCAGCACTAAAGGTGTACCGCGGAAAATGGATGTATAAAAGTCCGCAATCCAATTCAATGGCTTAATTCTACTGATTTTAAGTATAGATAATAGTATTCCCAAAACAAATCCGATTACTGCCGCAACCGCCACTACCTTTAATGTGGTCGGTATTCCCTCCATAATATATGGAAGGGAGGGCATGATCCTATCAAATTCCAGATTCACTCCATTCATCCTCTCTAAAAGACGGTCTCCGTTGACCTTCCTTGCTTCATTTAAACGGCAACAAAGCGCGGAAAAACGCTCAGAAGGCATACTCTATACTTCTGAACGCTTTTCCTCTCTCTCTGTATTATTCAGTTTCGCTGCCACCGAACCATTTCAGGATTAATTTTTCCATCTCACCATTATCTTCCATTTTCTTCAATTCAGCATTGAACTGGTCAGTCAGCTTGCTTCCTTTTTGGAAGGCGATGGCTGAACCGGCATCTTGTTCATCAGACTTGATTAAGTAGCCAACCAAATCTTTATTGTCTTTTAGATAGCCTTTTGCCACAGTATCTTCCATGATGACGGCGTCAAAACGACCTGTCGACATTTCCTGAACAACCTCTGGAATCCGATTCCGTTTTTCGATTTTCATCCCAAGACTCTTGTCTTTATTCAAGTCTGTCGCCAATGTCTCCTGAATGGATGCAAGCTGTACGCCTACCGTTTTTCCTTTTAAATCTTCAGCCGTTTTGATTTTACTATCCTGTGTCGTAATGATCATGTTTTTAGCCGTATAGTAAATATCACTGAAATCGACGGATTGTTCACGTTTTTCTGTAGGAGTCATTCCAGAAATGACAAAATCGATGGATTTGTTTTCAAGCGCAGGAACAAGACTGTTAAAATCAATATCCTTCACTTGGACTTCATATCCTAATTTTTTTCCGATCGCTTTTGCGATATCAATGTCAAACCCTTTTATTTCATCACTTTTGGAAGTTTCAACATATTCAAATGGCGGATAATCCGCAGATGTACCCATTACCAGTACCTTTTTGTCCCCATTGCCAGCTGTGCTCTTATCTTCTTTCTCTGATGTCCCGCATGCCGCTAAAATGCCAACCAATAATACGGTAGCAAGCAACAACGCTAACTGTTTTTTCAACTTCATAATTATTCCTCCAAAATGATATTTTCAATTTTTTGTTATAAAATTTGGTTTTAGTTGAAATATCAATTAATTTAAATAACTAATATTCATACACTATTTTGTATTTTAACACACTCTAAAAATTATTCAATAACGTAAATAATAGATTCATTTTTCAGAATATTAATATAATTTCCGTTGCAGCGACCATTATATTTCCACTATCATTGCCTATCTGGCACCCTTGTTTATCTTTTTTCCTAAATGTTTCTTTTTTATGCAGATTCATGAATGGAAAAACCCGCCGATCGTGGCTGGGTCCAGACCTTCGACTTAGGTTAAAGCTCTTTTCGGATTTTTACAAAGAAATGATGGAAGCTTGATTGGAGCGTAGGTGAGTCTCCATGTGGGCTCAGCACCCGAGGGAAATCAACCACACCGCATGACTTGGTGAATCGCAACAACATACGCGAAACGGTCAAAGTTTTTGCAGCTATGTAAAATTTGTACGGGGACTTTCTTGCCTGCCAGGGAAAATATGCAAAGATCACCCTATGCACTTCCTCGCATAAAAGATGGGTTCTTTCGCAGAATAGCAAAAGGGGTCCGGAATCCCGAACCCCTTTTGCTTCATAAGTATAGGACTTACACTTCTTCGCAATATTGATCGAAGTAGTCTTGTAATTTTTCAACCACTGACATCGGGTGATGCCCTTCTATTTCATGGCGCTCTATCATCGTGATGATCTTTCCATCCTTAAGCAATGCGAATGATGGGGAGGATGGCGGATAACCTTCGAAGTAATCGCGCGCCTTCTCCGTTGCCGCTTTATCTTGCCCTGCAAAAACAGTTACAAGCTGGTCCGGGCGTTTATCATTATGGATTGCATGTGCTGCAGCCGGTCTCGCTATTCCCCCGGCACAGCCACAAACGGAATTGACCATGACAAGCGTGGTTCCTTTTTGTGCGAATACTTCTTCCACTTCCTCGGGAGTCGTCAATTCTGTATATCCAGCAGTCTTAATCTCATCGCGAGCCTGTTTGACCACATCGTTCATCAAAAAATTAAAATCCATATTCATGGTTTATGCCCCTTCCAAGTTTTCTCTTCCATCCTATCATAACAATTGCCACATCCTGATTCAATAAATTTACCTGCTATTTCTCCTAAAGGTTCAGACAAACAAGTTTAAAAAGAAATGGAACTGGGAAACATATGGGTAACAGCGAGAAAGCTTCACTTCACACAAAAGGAGGAGGTATGCATAAACCATGCGTGCCCCCTCCTTTTTTCACTTAAGTGTGTCCATAAAAGCTTGAAATGCCTGCTTAACGGCAGCGGTGACCGTTTTATTACCCGACATCACCTCATTTTCGAGGATGGGGAGCAGCTCCTTGATGGCTTCATTTTTATAGAACATCCTTTTAAGCTGATGATCCATTAACGAATAAAGCCATTCCCTGGCTTGCATCCTTCTCCGTTCTTGGAAAACACCAGATTTCTTTGTCGTATCGGAAAAATCCGTCAATACATCCCAAAGCTCGGGTATTCCTTTTCCGGTTATGGCAGAACATGTATAGGCTTTCCCTGCCCACCCTTTCGTTGCTGGCTGGAGAAAGTGCAGTATTCTGTTATATTCGGACTTCGTTCTAGTCGCAAGCGGGACATTATCACCATCGGCTTTATTGACCACAATTCCATCCACAAGCTCCATGATCCCTTTTTTCATTCCCTGTAATTCATCGCCTGCGCCTGTCAGGACAAGGAGCATGAAGAAATCCACCATGCTTCGGACGATCGCTTCACTTTGACCCACACCGACCGTTTCAATAAGAATGACATCAAATCCTGCCGCTTCACAAAGCAGCATCGTTTCCCTTGTTTTGCGATGAACGCCGCCCAAAGTACCTTCTGAAGGCGAGGGCCTGATGAAGGCGCGGGGATTCCTTGCCAGCTCCTCCATCCTCGTCTTATCGCCAAGGATACTCCCCCCGTTAATGGACGAGCTCGGATCGACCGCAAGGACCGCAACCTTATGGCCCCTGTCACATAAATAGCTTCCAAACGTTTCGATGAATGTGCTTTTCCCCGCACCTGGCACTCCTGAAATCCCGATTCTTATCGACCGGCCTGTATGGGGGAGGACGGAATGCAGCAATTCCTGTGCAAAATCAAAATGATGGGCAGCGTTGCTTTCAATCAATGTAATTCCTTTAGCGAGCCTTGCCCGGTCCCCTGATAAAATTCCCTTTTTCAATTCTTGGACCGATACGGAGGCATCCTGCTTTTTAACGAATTTGCTTGTTGATCCTTTGTTGCGGTCGGCGGCCAATTCCACACCTGGTTTTAATGATGAAGCAAAACCCTCCTGATTGTTAGGATCAAACCATTCCGGCTTCTTGTGATCACTCATTATTGGGCCACTTCTTCATATCCCAGGCGTCTGTATATTTCGAAAAGCACCTTTTTCGCTGCCTGGGGAATGACCGTTCCAGGTCCGAAAATGGCAGAAGCACCATTTTCCATTAAGTACTCGTAATCCTGTGCAGGGATGACACCGCCAACGATCACGATGATGTCTTCACGTCCAAGCTTTTTCAGTTCAGCCATAAGCTGCGGCAACAGGGTCTTATGCCCGGCAGCCAGTGAGCTCATGCCCACTACGTGCACATCATTTTCGACGGCCTGCAGCGCCGTTTCTTCCGGTGTTTGGAATAATGGACCGATATCGACATCATAGCCCAAATCTGCAAACCCGGTTCCCACCACTTTTGCTCCGCGATCATGACCATCCTGACCCATTTTCGCCATGAGCAAACGCGGTCTTCTTCCTTCATTTTCAAGGAATTCCTCCGTCATGCGGACAACTTCCTCTATCTCCGCTTCTCTGGAGTATGCAGCGCTATAAACGCCGCTGATGGAACGGATCGTGGCCTTGTGGCGGCCGGCAACCTCTTCGATCGCATCCGAGATTTCACCTAACGAGGCCCTTACCCTAGCAGCCTGCACAGCCAATTCAAGCAGGTTCCCCACGCCGGTTCCGGCAGCCACGGATAACGCCTGAAGGGCTTCATCCACCTTTGCTTGATCGCGTTTCCCCTTCAATTCACGTAAACGCTTAAGCTGGCTTTCGCGCACGGCGGTATTATCGATCTCCAGTATTTCAATGGCATCTTCTTTTTTCAAACGATATTTATTGACGCCCACGATCGTTTCATCTTGGGAATCGATTTTAGCCTGCCGTTTTGCCGCTGCCTCCTCGATTCTCATTTTTGGCAGTCCGGTTTCAATCGCCTTAGCCATTCCTCCAAGCTCTTCGATTTCTTCGATATGGGACCAGGCACGCTCGATCAGTTCTTCCGTAAGCGCTTCCACATAGTATGAACCTGCCCACGGATCGATGACCTTTGTAATTCCCGTCTCCTCCTGCAAATATAGTTGTGTGTTACGCGCAATCCGTGCCGAAAAATCGGTAGGCAGGGCAATGGCCTCATCCAAAGCATTCGTATGCAGGGACTGTGTATGTCCAAGGGCAGCGGCATGTGCTTCGATCAACGTCCGCGCGACATTGTTAAACGGATCTTGCTCGGAGAGACTCCAGCCAGAGGTTTGGGAATGGGTCCTCAATGCCATCGCTTTTTTGTTTTTCGGTTCGAATTGTTTCATCAGTTTCGACCAGATGAAACGAGCCGCCCTCATTTTCGCCACTTCCATGAAGTAGTTCAGCCCTACAGCCCAGAAGAATGATAGCCGCGGAGCGAACTTATCGATTGCTATGCCTGCTTTCATGCCCGTACGCGCATACTCCAGGCCATCTGCCAGCGTATAGGCAAGCTCGATATCCGCCGGTGCGCCAGCCTCTTGCAGATGATAACCGGAGATGGAGATGGAATTGAATTTCGGCATATATTTGGATGTATACTCGAAAATGTCGGCGATGATTTTCATCGACATTTCGGGGGGATAAATATACGTATTCCGAACCATATATTCCTTTAGGATGTCATTCTGGATCGTACCTGATAGTTTATCCTGTGTGACGCCTTGCTCCTCAGCTGTCACGATGTAAAAAGCCAGAATGGGTAAGACGGCACCGTTCATGGTCATTGAAACAGACATCTGATCGAGCGGAATCCCGTCGAAAAGGATTTTCATATCAAGAATGGAATCAATGGCAACACCCGCCTTCCCCACATCACCGACAACACGGGGATGATCGGAGTCATATCCACGGTGTGTGGCTAAATCAAAAGCAACGGAAAGTCCCTTTTGCCCCATCGCCAGGTTACGCCTGTAAAACGCATTGGATTCCTCCGCAGTCGAAAAACCTGCATATTGGCGTACCGTCCAAGGACGGTTGACGTACATCGAAGGATAGGGTCCCCTTGTAAATGGAGCGATGCCCGGCATACTATCCATATGCTCCAAATCGTTATTATCCGCTTTTACATAAAGCGGTTTGACCTTTATTTGTTCATTCGTCTCAAACAATAAATCATCAATTTTCTCTCCAACGGCTTTTTCAGCTTCTTTTTTCCAAGCCTCAAGGTTCCCTTTTCCTTCAGTCCTGATTGGGTTTATCGTTGAAAAATTCGGTTTTTTCATTTCATTTCACCCCTAGCTCATGCAATAATTCCTCTAAAATGGTTATGGCATTCGTTTTTATATGGATAAAATCTTTGACACCAGCTTCGCTTAGTGCGATTTCCGTTTCCTTTTGCTGCTTGCCGGCGCAATAAATCAGGATATGTGGGAATTGCTTTTTAATTATACTAATGACAGGTGCCGCAAAATCGCTGCAGTCGGCTTCGCTGGCACAAACACAATAGATGGCAAGATTGGTCGAAGCCACGTATTCGACTGCTTCCTCAATGGTTTGACATCCTTCACTTTCCAGCGTTTCGATGCCTCCTGCCGCAGCAAGCCCTTTTATGAAATCGGCACGCGGCTTATAGCATTTGATGTCTTTCAAATTAATCAATCCGATTTTCGGTGACGCACCGCCATTGACCTTATGCCTTTCACTGCTCAGTCTGATCCGTTCGAACTGGACAGATAACCGCTCCAAGGTAATCGGCATAATATCCATCGGTTTCCCTGTCTTCATATATGATTCACGGTCAGCATGTGCAGGTGCTTTGATCCGATCTGCTGGATTGGGATATACATTCGTCCCGATCATGCTTTCTTTTCTATAAGCTGCATTTTGGATTCTTTTTTGGAAGACATCCGTTAGTTCCTTCTGAAGGGTTCCTTGCTTGATTATCGCCAATATCCCGCCTGCTTCGTCGATTTCAAGAAATTTTCCCCAAGCTTTTTCAGCCAATTCATCCGTTAATTGCTCTACATACCAAGAACCGCCTGCAGGATCGACGACGGTCGTTATATTCGTTTCTTCTTTCAGTATCAAGTGTGTGTTACGGGCGATCCTTTCCGAAAAATCATCCGTTCCGCCACTAGCATGATTGAATGGGTGGATTTGAAGATACTCAATGCCCCCAATGGCAGCCGCAAAGGCTTGGTTGGTGGTCCGAAGGATATTGACATGCTCATCATACAGCGTTTCCGTCAATTCGGACGTAACGGCATGTATCGCCATTTTAAAATGTTCCGGGGCTGTCTCGAAGGCTTCTGCAAGACAGGCCCAAAGCCGCCTCGCAGCCCTTAATTTAGCGATGTTCATGAAGTAATTGGAGTCCACTGCAAAAGAAAAGACGAATTTTTCGGCCAAGGAAGCGATAGACAGGCCTTGTTTTTGCCCTTCCGATAAATATTGGACAGCAGCCGATAACCCGTACGCGATTTCTTGCAGGGCATTGGCTCCGCCGTTATGGTATATCGCCGTATTGATCAGGACGGTTTTTAAATCTTGACCTATCTTTTGATACTCTTCAATCGTTTTCAGCCATTTTGCAAAGTAACCATCCGTATCTACCGGCATCTGGCCGCCTATGAGCCATTGGCCGATCGGGTCTTCAGCAAGCACGCCTGTCAATTGGGCATTTTGGGATTCGGCCGCAGCTTTGAATTGTGGCAGGAATTCCTTTTGGCCCCCCTTTAAATCAATGAAAACCGGTATGTCCTTTAGCGGAATGTTCTTGGTCAAATTTACAAACCTTGCCCCCTCAGCAAGCATTCGAGCCGGGAATGCGACGGAATTTTGGCCGCGCTTGAATGCTGCCAGCATTTTTTCATTTGCCTCTTCCGCCGTGTTACCGCTTACAGGCTGGACGACTAGCCAAGGTTTTTCATGATAACCCATGGGAGATGTTCCGCGCGTGAAAGGAAAGAATCCTGGTAATTCCGGTTTTTTTGCTCTTGAATCCGCCGTATAGAGGGGATCAAGGGTGATGCCTTCATATGTATGCGTTTTTAATTGTTCAATCGTTTTTCCTTTTAAAGTGACTTCCACAGCTTCTTTCCATTCCGCAAAAGAAGGCTTCGGAAAGGTTATGTTTTTTACATCTTTAAGCTCCACTTGTAATCGCTTTCTTATCGTGAGTCAGCTCGAACGTCCTATCCTTTTTTTTGCGGAGAACGAACGCTCAGTCAGTTTAGATAAGAAAGCCACCCTCCCATCGATATGATCTGGATCATACTAACATTCTATCATAATTTTCTTGCAATTTAAGGTAATGGAACTTTTTTACCTACGAAAGGTGAAGTACAGTATCTAATACCTGTATTAGAACAGCTCTATATTCAAATAATAGCAAAAATAAAATTTTTGTCGATGTTTTTCTAAGGAAAACGGCGGACAAAAAAAGGAAGGACCTATTTAAACCGGCCTTCCTTTTTCTTTCTTTTAGTATATTGAAGTGTTATCTTTGGAAATATTTTCGATGATTTCTTTGACCCTGGCAAGGAACCGGCCGCATACAAGACCGTCCAAAACACGGTGGTCAAGAGACAGGCAGAGATTCACCATATCCCGTACCGCAATCATGTCATTAATCACAACTGGACGTTTTACGATCGTTTCGACTTGGAGGATGGCCGCCTGTGGATAATTGATGATTCCCATGGACTGCACGGAACCGAATGACCCCGTGTTATTCACCGTGAAGGTGCCGCCCTGCATATCCTCCGCTTTTAACCTTCCGGCCTTCACTTTTGAGGCAAGCTCTTGAATTTCCCTTGCAATTCCTTTAATTGATTTTTCATCTGCATTTTTGATGACAGGCACAAATAAGGCATCCTCCGTCGCAACGGCAATCGATATATTGATCTCTTTCTTTTGGATGATTTTATCTCCTGCCCACATTGAATTAAGCTCGGGAAATTCCGTTAATGCTTGAGCGATTGCTTTTACGAAAAAGGCAAAGTACGTCAAATTATATCCTTCTTTTTGTTTAAAGCCGGATTTAAGATTATCACGCAGTTTTACCATATTGGTTGCGTCCACTTCCACCATCGTCCAAGCATGCGGTATTTCGTGCTTGCTTTTTAACATATTGGAGGCGATTGCTTTACGCACGCCGGTAACGGCAATTTCCTTATCGCCAGCAGCAGTCGGAACCTGTGGCACGGTACCTTCTATTGCTGGGCGCCGAGTCATTGCAGGGGCTTCTTCCACCGGGGCAGCCTCTGTTGATTGGGATGGTTCATCAGCGCCAGGAACGTTCCCGGACTCTACAAGCTTAAGTAAATCCTTGCGGGTGATTCGCCCTTCACTCCCCGTACCCTTCACTTTGGAAAGATCGATTCCATGCTCCTGGGAAAGCTTCAATACGGCAGGTGAATACCGAGCCTTCCTTGATTGGTCGGCTGTTTGCTGTACTTCTCCTGTAACGGGCGCTCCAGCTTTTTCTTCCGTTTGAGTAGCTGCTTGTCCTTGATTTTCGTTATCCGTGTTTGCCGATTCAACTTCAATCGAGCAAATGACTTCCCCGACGGCCAACGTTTGGTTCTCATCCGCCTTCAGTTCCTTGATGATGCCGGTAAAGGAAGAAGGAACCTCAGCATTTACTTTATCCGTCATCACTTCAGCCAACGGGTCGTATTTCGTGACATGATCGCCAGGCTTAACAAGCCATTTACTGATGGTTCCTTCTGTGACGCTTTCGCCTAGTTGAGGCATCTTCATTAATTCCATAGCCATAAATCGTTCCTCCTTCTTAACAGTCATTAATACTCTGCCAATTCCCTCATCGCTTTTTCCACTTTATCGGGATTGACCATAAAATGTTTTTCCATCGTAGGGGCATAAGGCATGGCAGGTACATCAGGTCCGGCCAATCTCCTTACAGGAGCATCCAAATCGAACAGGCAATTTTCGGCGATGATGGCTGCCACCTCACTCATGATGCTCCCTTCCTTATTATCCTCGGTAACCAGAAGCACTTTCCCCGTTTTCGAGGCTGCTTCGATGATGGCTTCCTTGTCTAAAGGATAGACCGTCCGCAAATCCAGAACGTGTGCGGAAATCCCATCTGCTGCCAATTTTTCTGCAGCCTGGAGGGCAAAATGCACGCATAGTCCATAAGAAATGACCGTTATGTCTTCTCCTTCCCTTTTCACATCCGCCTTACCGATGGGCAGTACATAATCTTCGGTTGGCACCTCTCCCTTGATCAAGCGGTAGGCGCGTTTATGTTCAAAGAAAAGCACGGGATCTTCATCGCGAATGGCTGCTTTGAGCAGGCCCTTGACATCATATGGCGTGGATGGCATCACAATTTTCAATCCAGGCTGATTGGCAAAAATGGCTTCCACCGATTGGGAGTGATACAGGGCTCCATGGATTCCTCCACCATATGGAGCACGAATTACCATGGGGCAACTCCAGTCATTATTAGAGCGATATCTAATTTTCGCTGCCTCCGAAACAATTTGGTTAATGGCAGGCATGATGAAATCGGCAAATTGCATTTCCGCAATTGGCCGTAGCCCATACATGGCCGCCCCAATTCCCACCCCTGCAATGGCAGATTCGGCCAGCGGGGTATCAATGACCCTGTCTTCACCGAATTGCTCATATAAACCATTGGTGGCTTTGAAGACGCCGCCTTTTTTACCAACATCTTCCCCTAGTACGAATACACGGGAATCCCTTTCCATCTCTTCCCTCATTGCCATCGTTACGGCATCTATATAAGAAATCACTGGCATTCTATTACCCCCTTACTTTTGTGCATACACATGGTTCATCGCACTTTCAGCCTTCGGATATGGAGCATTTTCAGCATAATCAGTCGCTTCATTGACTATCTTCATGACTTCATCATTCATTAGTTTTTCAGACTCATCGTCCAAGATGCCCACTTCCTTCAAATAGGCTCCGAACGTTTTGATGGAATCCTTTGTTTTTGCTTCGGCCACTTCGTCGGCAGTCCGGTAGCTCCGGTCATCATCATCACTGGAATGTGGCGTTAGCCGATAGGAAACGGTTTCCACCAGGGTAGGTCCCTCTCCCCTTCGCGCACGGTCTGCCGCTTCTTTCACTGCCGCATATACCTCCAATGGATCATTTCCATCCACTGTTATGCCGGGCATGCCATAGCCTATTGCCCTATCGGAAACATTTTCACACGAAAGCTGTTTCGAAATAGGAACCGATATCGCATACTTATTATTTTCACACATGAAAATCACCGGTAGCTTATGTACACCTGCGAAGTTTGCACCTTCATGAAAATCACCCTGATTTGATGAGCCTTCCCCGAACGTTACGAAGGTTACCAAATCCTGCCCTTCCATCTTCCCTGCAAGGGCAATCCCGACTGCATGCGGGACCTGTGTCGTAACAGGTGATGAACCAGTGACGATCCTATTTTTCTTTTGACCAAAATGGCCAGGCATTTGACGGCCGCCGGAATTGGGATCTTCCTCTTTCGCGAAGCCTGATAGCATCAAGTCTTTTGCAGTCATTCCAAAGGTCAGCACTACACCTACATCCCGATAATATGGCAATACATAATCCTTTTGCCGATCAAGCGCAAACGCTGCCCCGACCTGTGCAGCTTCTTGCCCCTGACAGGAAATCACGAAGGGGATTTTCCCGGATCGGTTCAACAGCCACATCCGCTCATCTATCCTCCGGGATAATAGCATGGTCCGGTACATATCCAGAACCGTTTCTTCATTTAAGCCTAATTGTTCATGACGTTTTTCTGACATCATAAAACCTCCTGACCTTATTCTTTATGAATGAATGGCAAGTCCATCGACAGCAAGCGCAGCCTCGCCGATTGCTTCGGAAAGACTTGGGTGCGGATGAATGGTCTTTGCTATCTCCCAAGGCGTCGCATCAAGCACACTGGCAAGACCAGCTTCGGAAATCATATCCGTGACATGCGGTCCTATCATATGAACCCCCAGGATATCATCCGTTTTCTTGTCTGCAATGATTTTGACGAAGCCATCCGCTTCCCCGAAAACAAGTGCCTTACCGACGGCCCGGAATGGGAATTTACCAATTTTAAGCTCGTACCCTTCCTTTTTCGCCTGCTCTTCTGTCAAGCCGACGCTGGCCGCTTCAGGACTTGAATATACACATTTAGATATAAGTGAATAATCCAATCGTTCCGGTTTTTGACCAGCCATATGTTCAACGGCTGTAATCCCTTCATGTGAAGCGACGTGAGCCAATTGCAAACCGCCGATACAGTCCCCGATCGCGTAGATATGCGTTTCCTTCGTTTGGAAGAACTCATTGGTTTCAATGAAGCCCTTTTCTTTCACGATATCAGTATTTTCAAGGCCGATTCCTTCAACATTTGCCGATCGGCCTACGGAAACTAGCATTTTTTCAGCCGTGAATTCCTGTGTCACTCCATTTACTTCTGCAGAAATGGCTACTGAACCATCCTTTTTCAGGGTTTCCGGCAGCACCTTGGCTCCCGTGACGATTTTGACGCCTTTCTTGCTGAGGAGACGCTTCATTTCACTTGAAATATCATTGTCCTCGGTCGGAATGATCCTATCCGCATATTCCAGTACCGTTACGTCCACACCAAAATCATTCAGCATCGATGCCCATTCAATCCCGATGACTCCGCCACCTACAATTATGATCGAACCTGGCAGGCTCTCAAGCTTAAGAGCTTCATCCGAAGTAAGCACCAACTCGCCATCGATTTGCAATCCTGGAAGTGTCCTTGGACGTGAACCGGTAGCGATGATGATATTCTGGGGAATCAGCATTTCATTTTCAGTGCCATTGTTCATTTCCACGGAAATCGTTCCTGGCATCGGCGAAAAGATCGATGGACCAAGGATACGCCCCAATCCTTCATACACCGTTATCTTCCCTTGTTTCATCAAGTGCTGGACACCCTTATAAAGTTGTTCGACGACTTTATTTTTCCTGTCCTGCACCTTTGAGAAATCCACCTGGACATCTCCGGTAACAATACCGAATTCCTCACTTTTCACGGCAGTCTGATACACCTCCGCACTTCTTAAAAGTGCTTTTGAAGGGATACATCCATTATGTAGACACGTACCGCCGAGTTTTCCTTTCTCCACGACAGCCGTTTTCAAACCTAATTGAGCAGCCCTTATTGCAGCCACATACCCGCCAGTTCCTCCTCCGAGGATAACGAGGTCAAATTCTTCAGCCAAAATGACTCCTCCTCACTATTAAACAATGGGTCCTGATTTCCCTGTCCCTATTTATTACGTTATCCATGTTAAAGATTCCTGTGTTCACTTGAAAATAATCACAGGAATCTTGATGTTGCATCATTGAAATCATTTACGTCCATTCAAGATATGCTTTTCATTTTGCAGAAATTGGCTTCTTGAATTCCTCATTCGTGCAATTCGTTCCTCTGCCATCCGGTCCGCCGCTTTATAAGTTGGAATTTGATCACGTTTTGCAATCTCGATCACTCGTTCAATGGTGTCATAAACCATTTCCACCTTCTTAAGGGCTCTTTCCCGATTATACCCTAAAAGCTCATCGGCGACATTTATGACTCCGCCTGCATTAATGACATAATCAGGAGCATAGATAATGCCCTTCTCATGGATTTGGTCACCATGAACAGCTTCCTTCAATTGATTATTGGCTGCTCCTGCAATGACCTTCGCCTTGATTTGGTTGATGGTTTGATCATTGATGACGGCACCTAATGCACAAGGTGCATAGATATCGCATTCGACTCCATAAATCTCATCCGTATTCACGGCAGTTGCGCCAAACGCTTCAACCGCACGGGCCACGCTATCTTTATTGATATCCGTAACGATGAGCTTAGCTCCCTCCTCATGAAGATGACGGCATAAGTTATAGGCTACATTCCCGACTCCTTGAACGGCAACGACCTTCCCTTCCAATGAATCCGTGCCGAAAGCTTCTTTTGCCGCGGCCTTCATTCCGCGATAAACGCCATAAGCCGTTACAGGGGACGGGTTGCCTGAAGAACCGAATGCAGGGGAAATCCCGGTTACAAAATCCGTTTCTTCATGTATAAGATCCATATCCTCCACCGTTGTCCCTACATCTTCAGCTGTTATATAACGTCCGTTCAACCCTTGGATATACCTTCCGAAGGCACGGAACATTTCTTCATTTTTATCTTTACGCGGATCGCCGATGATGACGGTTTTCCCTCCGCCTAAATTCAACCCGGCAGCCGCGTTCTTATAGGTCATTCCTTTTGAGAGCCTCAAGGCATCTTCGATTGCATCCTCCTCGGAAGCATACGTCCACATCCTCGTACCGCCAAGCGCTGGTCCCAACGTCGTATCATGAATGGCTATGATCGCTTTCAATCCTGATTGTTTATCCTGACAGAATAGCAATTGTTCGTAATCATACTTCTCAAGATATTTAAAAATTTCCATAAAGAAATCCTCCCTAGGTGTTTTAATGCGTGACAGTTTATGCAAGGATGAAAAGGTTCAGCCTTACCGGTTACTACGTTCATTTGGATTTAAATTTGCTGCTTACATGATATTTTCCCCACTGGAAAAAGTGCGCTCGTAACATGAAACTTTGCCGCCTATCGTACGCCTTAACTCATTGCGTACACTTCAATAAATATGCAAATAACATGCCAATAAAAGGATGCCAAAAGCCCCGGTCACAACAGAATGTGGATGCCTGTTGAAAAGTTTACCCATTATAGCCTATACCAAAATTAAAAAAATTTCATGCCGGAAGTGAATTCTCACCTAAATTAAAATAAATCAGAAAATTCCATGCATCATCTTGCACACTGCGCAATATCTTGCGTGCAATAATTATCATAGTTCTAATTTTTCCATTTTATAATATAGATTTCTGACTGAAATCCCCAGCGCTTTTGCCGTAAGCGTTTTATTTCCATTAAAGGTATGTACCGCCTGCTCGATGATTTCTGCTTCATACTGGTCTATTATCTCCGATAGCTTTTTACCTGATACGTATGAAGGCGGCTTCGTCGTCGCTTCTTTATCATGTTTGAATGATATCGTTTCGATAAAATCCGGAATATGCTGGATATCAATGGTTGTCTCATTCAATTTCATGAAAATGATCGCCCGTCCTAAAATGTTCTCCAGTTCCCTGACATTCCCCGGCCAGTCATAGTTTTGCATCTTCTCTATGGCAGCATCGGTGATTCCCTCTATGCTCCTGCCATACTCCTGATTGATTTTATGGATTAAATGTTCCGCCAGTTCCCTCAAATCTTCCTTTCGCTTTCGAAGGGGAGCGATGAAAATGGGCATGCGGTTCAGCCTGAAATATAAGTCTTCCCTGAAAGTTCCATTTCTTATCGCTTTTTCAAGATTGATATTCGTGGCGGCTATGACCCTGACATTGATGGCAATTGGCTTTGTTCCGCCTACTCTGATGATTTCCCGCTCTTGTAAAACCCGAAGCAATTTAGCTTGGATATTGGCTGGCAATTCGCCAATTTCGTCCAAAAAGATACTCCCTTGATTGGCCTCTTCAAAAAAACCGACCTTTCCGCCCCTGATTGCTCCTGTAAAGGCTCCCTCTTCATATCCGAACAGTTCACTTTCCAGTAATGATTCAGAGATGGCTGCACAATTGACTCGAACGAATTTATTGAATTTCCTATCGCTCGCATTATGGATGGCATGGGCAAAAAGCTCCTTGCCTGTCCCTGATTCGCCCCTCAATAAGACAGTCGCCGGTGTCCTTGCCGATAATTTCGCCTGTTCAACGGGAAGCTTCATCTCTTCGGAAGCCCCTATTATATCATCAAAGGAATATTTGGCCTGTAGCGTCCTGATGATCTGTCGTGCCCGGTTCAATTCATGCGTCAGGTTTTGAATTTCCGAAACATCATGAATGACGCCCACACTTCCTTTCAGGTGTCCATCGACAATGATCGGAGCAACATTCACAATGACTTCCTTATGCTTCGGGCCGACACGCATATTGACACCCCTTACAGGCTTTTTTGTCTGGAGCACTTTCATATGCATGCTCTCGCCCTCGTAAATGTCAATGGAGGCCGGCTTCCCAATCACTTGGGTCTTTGTCAAGCCAGTGATTCGTGTATACGCAGGATTGATCAAAAGTCCCCTACCCTTCTCATCAACGACTGAAATGGCTTCATCACTGGATTGAATGATCGCTTGCAGCATCGTCTGAATTTCTTTCAAATCCGTGATTTGCTCCGCCAATTGTACCGCTTCCGTCTTGTTCCTGAACATGGAAAACGCACCGATTACTTGCTTTTCGGCATTTACGAGAGGAATTCTTGTCGCAATGAGCTCCAATCCATTATCCAGGATGATTCGTTGATTTACTTCTTTCCGGTTCGTTTCCATGACACGCAATAACCCCGTTGAAGGGACGAGATCTGTAATGTGCCTGCCAATGACATCCTTACGTTTTGCATTCGCTGCTCGTTCGGCACTATCATTGAACATGACGACCAATCCGTCATGGTCGATCACGACCATTCCTTCACTGGTCGTATTAAGGATCAAGTCCATTTTTGCCGAAGCGTTCTCCAATTTATTGATCAACCGATTTTTTTCTTCAAATAGCTTGGACATGATGAGGGCTACGCTGCCAGGAATGAGGATCGTTTTTTCGCCCATCTCCCTTTTGATCTCTTTATAGACTGATGGATCTCCCGTGGTATCGACGATGATGTCCAGATCCTCGTTCATCCCCTCGCTCCAGCTAGTCACTGTAGGAATCCTTCGTTCTTTTGCAACCAGCATCCCTTCTGCTAATCCATTCGTATCAGCCATACAAACCATCGAGAATACTTCACTTTCCGAAAGGAGTTTCAACACGGTTGTGCCCCCGACGCCCCCTCCTACTATCATGACCTTTTGCATGAGCCATCTCCCTTCCAACTAATCCCCAATGAGAAAATCTCCCTACAATCCTTTTCGTGCTCTCCCCTCATTTTACCATATTGAAATCCCTTGAAAAACAGTCATTCAGCTTGCAGCTTCCAGTCCTTTTCTGCATTCCCGAAACTTGACAAATTTTTTATATCCTTTATCATTTTTTTAAGACGGAATTATCGGAAGGGATTTGACCGCATGAAACGCTTACTCGCTTTTATGATTCTTTTTATACCCGGCGCCTTTGCCGCCTATGGCATAAAAATAATGAGGGACATGGTGTTCGGTATTTTACAGCCTCCCTATCCACTCCTTTGGATGCAATTCTTGATCGGCCTGATCATTACCATTGGCGGGATTGCCTTTATTGCAGGGTTCATCCTTCATCGGGATCGAAAACAAAACAAAGTCCAAAGCAGGTTCAATAAGTTTTGATTCTTAAAAAGAAGGTGCCCTCTCAAAATATGGGCACCTTCTTCTTATTGGCCATTTTCATACTTTATTGTTATTCGCCAAGTCATGCAGTGGTTGGTTTCAGCATGACAGAGGGCTAAACGGTAAGCCTCCCCGGCTTGAACGCCCGTTTTAGCCGCACCTGTCCCGCTGCACCTGCAGGAATCTGCTCCCCTGCCCTAAAATTAAAAAACAACAATCTTTACGAAAAGAGCCTTTTCTATACTACCTATGATGTCCTTCCCTGACCCGAACCGCTTCTTCCGGAAAATCGGTGATGAAGGCGCTGCATCCCAAGTCGAATAATCGCCTCATTTCGGCTGCTTTATTGATGGTATAGGGCCGTACAGGCATACCCATGCTCAAACAGGCTTGAATGATGACATCGGGGGCAGCACGAATATTCGGGTGGATGGCGCTTCCGCCAATTGCCTTTGCATAAACCCACGGCATGTAAAGACCATCCCGATAAAGCGGTGCGGTTTCCAGTTCAGGCGCTAATTGGTGACAAGTCACCAAACTATAATGATTGAAGGAAGAAAGAATGATCCTATCCTCCATTTTGTAGGCACGGACGAGTTGTATGACCTTCGCTTCCAAGCCTGGATACAGAAAAAGCGTGTTTTTCAATTCAATATTGCACAACAACTGATTATGGCTTAGCCAGTTCAATAATTCCACGAGGGTCGGTATTTTTTCTCTTCCCCATTTCCCCTTTGTACCGAAGGATGCATTGAGGGTTTTCAACTCCCGCAGTGTCCGATCCTTCACATATCCCGATGCATTTGTCGTTCGGTCGAGCTTCTCGTCATGGATGATGACCACTTCCCCGTCTTTCGAGAGCTGGACGTCCGTTTCAATTCCATCCGCTCCGACGCGTACCGCTTCATTGAATGCGGACATCGTATTTTCCGGATGTGTTCCTGCCGAGCCTCGATGAGCAAAGATTAAGGTCATGTTAACGCCCCCACCTCTCATAAACCGTCATATCCCAATTTATGAAAAGCAAAGCAAAAATATTTACATCAATATCAAGCCTTCAGCGGAATTCAATCAAAATGCAGGTGATTATTTTCGGCATAAAAGGTTCCTTTCGTCATAACATTCAATTTCCTTTCCAGACTTTTGATTTGCAACCGTGTATCGGGAAACGCCATTTGTCCAATCATGATTTCCCCTTCCCCTTTAGATTCAAGCATATCCATGATCGATTTCCGTTCCTCATCAATTTGAAAAATTTGGGCGAGCATACTTTCCAACCGCTTTCTGGTTTGTTCATATTGGAAATGCTGCACTTCAGTCCATTCACCAAGAAACATCTCATACACTTCAAGCCTTTCCTTGATCAATTCCAATTGTTCAAGCTTTGATTTATATAAAAGCAAGATCTGGTTCAATTCATCCTTGATAAGATTACGGTTAAACCCCTTAACATTAATGACCGTTTTCCGTTGCATACGGTTACCGATCACTGCCGCCCTCACCTTTGCTTGAGCTTCGATAACGCCGCCAATCAATTTCCCCTTTTTTTCATCAGTGAAAATATTCTTTGCTTTAAGGAAGCTGCCTAGTGAATATGATCCGATATGTATATTTTCCCCTGCCGTCAAGTGGCATTCATTGGCGTGTTTCACAAAAATGTTCCTTTCTGCAGAAACCTTTGATAGGCCTTTACCGAATATGCCGCCTTTAATGAAAACGTCTCCCTCTTTTGATTTGATTTCTTTCACATTGCTTATACCGAGCTCACTTAGTATGGAAATATCCTTTGTAGCCGTCACGGAAAAATGGTCCACGACTGTCCCTTTAACCGTAACGCTTCCATCAAATTCGATATGCCCGGTTTCAATCCCTACATCTCCATCAATCGATAAGTGGGGGCCTACCGTGATCTTCCCATCCCTGAAGTCCACTACCCCGTCAATCAACGCCCTGAGTACGATCTTACCGTCTTCCTCATATGGCTCAACCGTTTTTTTGTCATAAACAAGGTGTTTGTCTTTTCCTTTTCTAGGCAACGCAAGCTCCCCTGTAATCAACTGCCCCATTTCTCCTGAGGAAGGCGGTATCCTTTCACCGAGCCAATCGCCCTTCTTCACCTCATCAAGAAAACTCATATCATAATAATCAGCTTTACCATCTTCCCTGACCGCAGGTTTTCGTTCCGATCGTTTAAAATAGGTAACGACGGCATCCTTGCCATGGACTGGTTCTTTCCCAATCGCAATGACCTTACGATCGTTGATGGTCAGTTCGTTTTGCAAAACATTCATCAATATGCCGTCTGTAATATGTTCCTTTTGAAGGCTCTCGAGAATATTTCCCACGATGGCTGAATGATTTTCTTTAAGGTGAGCTTCTGAACAATTGAGTTTTACACGTGCAGACATTTTATCCTCAGCCATGTCCAACTCGATTATGGGTTTCAGCCGGCCCACCGGAATTCTCTCCCCGGTAGCCTCCGTCAGGGCTTGTTTTAAGTCTTTTACATGCTCCAGCATGATTTGTGGGAACTTGAGCAGGACTGGGTTAAAACCCAGAATGGAAAAGCCCTTCAGAAAAACGGTTATATATACCAATCCTGACGCCGATTCTAATACAAAATGCTCATTTTCTTCAAAGATCAAGTACATCCCCCCTCATCGTACGATTATATATACCTATGATTATAATCTAAAAATTAAGATAAAAGCCACAAAAGGAACCACCTTTTCCATAACACTGAATATTCTGATAACATTACAAACAAAAACGCCTTTTATTTATTGGATTCTTCCTGCAAAATCCAATAAATAAAAGGCGTTTAATTTTTAGCCGGCATGTAAAAAGTCGAAGTTGCAAAACCACAAGCATCTTCTTCCTGTCTAGTGCCACCAGCAAGGGGATTCTTATTTATCTTTAGCGGCTCTAGCCTTTATCTGATCAATGGATTACATACGAATCTTATCAACAGGTTCCCCGTATCCCTGTCAAGAAGCTTTATGTTCAAGACGGAGCTTGTCGGCGACCATCGCGATGAATTCGGAATTCGTAGGCTTTGCCTTAGTCATGCTGACGGTATAACCGAATAGGGATGAAATGGATTCGATGTTACCGCGGCTCCAGGCCACTTCAATCGCATGGCGGATGGCACGCTCAACACGGCTGGCGGTTGTATTGTATTTTTTGGCAATATCCGGATACAACACTTTGGTGATCGACCCCAACAGTTCAATATCGTTGTACACCATGGATATGGCTTCCCTTAAATACAAATAACCCTTAATATGTGCAGGCACACCAATCTCATGGATAATGCTTGTAATGCTGGCATCCAGGTTCTTGGGCTTGGATTCATTTTGGGGACGATAACTGAATTGGCTATGATTTTTCAATACTGCCTGCCCTTTATTGCTCACCTGACGAATATGATTGGCCAAATTCTCCATATCAAAAGGCTTCAGGATGAAGTAGGACGCGCCCAAATCAACGGCTTTTTTCGTGACATCTTCTTGACCAAAGGCAGTAAGCATAATTACGTTAGGCATGGCACCCCGTTTTACTTCACGAAGCTTCTCCAATACACCTAACCCATCTAAATGAGGCATGATAATATCGAGGATCAATATATCGGGATCAACGTTTTCCAGCATCCCCAGGCAATCTTGACCGTTATGGGCTACCCCGATTACCTCCATATCTTCCTGTGCAGAAATGTATTCTTCCAGAAGGCCAACAAGTTCTCTATTATCATCTACAACGCACACCTTAATTTTTTTCACGCTTGATTTCCTCCTCAACTACAATTGGTCTTTTTTTCTATATGACTAAATTCTATTGTAATTGAACTTTTCGACAATGGAAACTAAATTCCTTTTATTTTTGAAAAAATATAAGGAATTCAATATTATTCTCCCGATATCTCTTGTTTTCGACTTCGTTTGCTATTCGAATAAATCGATTGTCGAAAAATCTTCACATCGTTATCATTTTATCACATCGTTTCAAAAAAACCTCCTACTTTTTAAATAAAACAGCTGTAAATCCTTCGCTTCTCCTTATTTGCCGCTATTCTCTCCGTGGCTCAATCAAAAAAAGGGCATCCTAAAGGATACCCGGTCTTCAACTTGCCTTTTCATAATTATCTTTGTCGTATATATTGATACCGGCTTCGTTTAACATCCATTCAATATGGACTCCATACCCACTTGTAGGATCATTGACAAATACATGGGTGACTGCACCGATTAATTTCCCATTTTGTATGATAGGACTGCCGCTCATACCTTGAACGATCCCGCCCGTTTTTTGAAGCAATTCTTTATCCGTCACTTTCAAGACCATTCCTTTGATGGCAGGAAATTTTTGAGGGATGGAACTGACGATTTCCACATCGAATTCTTCTACTTTGGAGCCATCCACCACAGTCAGGATTTTTGCTGGTCCTTCCTTTACCTCATGGGAAAGGGTGATGGGAAGTGCTTTGTCACTGATTCCGTTTTTGAAATCCTGATTTAATTTTCCAAAGATTCCAAAGGGACTATTTCGATTGATATTGCCTATTTTTTCTTTATTGGATGAAAAGCGTGCCAATTTTTCTCCCGGGTCACCATTACTTCCCTTTTCAATGGAAGTGACCGTCGATTGAACAATTTGTCCATCCTTTACAACAATCGGTTTTTTCGTGTCCATATCAGAAATAACATGTCCCAATGCCCCATATTTTTTCGAATCCGGGTGATAAAAGGTCATCGTTCCTATGCCAGCTGCTGAATCACGGATATATAAACCCAATTTGTATGTTCCTTCATTCTTATCTTTCAAAGGTAAAAGGGTACTATGAAGCACTTCGTTATCACGATTGATGACAAGTTTCAACGCTTCCCCCTTCTCACCTGCCTGCTGAACAAAAGGGGTTACATCCCCCATCTTCTTTATCGTCTGACCATTGATTTCTGTAATAATATCGCCGATTTCAATCTTCGCTTTTTCTCCTGGTGATTTTTTCCCCTGCGCAGTATCAATGAGATGATGACCTACAACGAGCACCCCAAGAGTATTAAGTTTCACCCCGATGGATTGGCCCCCGGGCATGACTTTAAAGTCCTTCAACACCCGAATGTCGACCTTTTTGGCAGGCAATCCCGCCACATCAAGTAACACTTCGTTCGTTCCTGGTTTCTCGGCACCAAGCGTAATTGAAGCTTGCTCATCATGAAGCGAAATCCCGTCACTGGATCCCGAAGCTTTTGCAGAAACAGGCAATGATTTGGAAATACTATATTGACTTCCTTCAAATAGTACAAGATGATTTGGAATTAAAAAATATTCACGAGATGGCTGGTATAACCCTAATGTTAATAGCGAAACAAGGAGAATTCCACCGATGATCCTGTTTATCCATACAAATTTCAATCCATTCACTCTCCTCGCTCTCTGAAACTTTATGGCTACACCTTTAATTTAGCCCTCATGACAATCATTTATAACAGGAGCAAAAAATAAAAGCTATCCGTTTTTGGATAGCTTTACAATGAATGCTTATGAGGAAGTTAATAAATGTTCATAATCTTCTTACGCGCCCATCAAGAAGTGATCTTCAGCCTTTTGGCCAGCTGTATTAACTCATTGGCATGCTGCTTCGTCAAGTCGGTAATCTCGACCCCCGAAATCATCCTGCCGATTTCTTTTATTTTTTCCGTTTCAATCAAAGGCTTCACGGAGGTATTCGTCCGTCCTGCCCTGACATTTTTCGCAATGAATAAATGGGTATCCGCCATGGCTGCGACCTGTGGCAAATGAGATATGCACAAAACCTGAGACCCCGTGGCCACTTTATAAATCTTCTCGGCAATGGATTGTGCAACCCGCCCGCTGACACCAGTGTCCACTTCATCGAATATAATCGAAGTAATGCCTTGATGCTTGGAAAAAATGCTTTTCAGCGCGAGCATGATCCGCGACAGCTCTCCCCCCGAGGCAATTTTGGAAAGGGGTTTTAATGGTTCGCCGGGATTCGTGGAAATATAAAATTCCATGGAGTCCAGCCCGGACTGATTGATTCCCTTATCTGACAACTCATCGAACGTATAAGCCGTTTGATGGAAATGAGGTTCGAAAATTGTTTTTTCCATGTATAAATCTTTTAATTCCTGATGAATTTTTTTTGTAAGCTGTTGAGCGAACCCCTGGCGTAATTCAGACAGGTTCTTTGCTTCAACAATTAAATCGGCCTTAATCGATTTCATTTCCTTTTCAAGCTTAGCGATATGCGTTTCCCTATTAAGCAGCTTTTCGACTTCCTCTTCAATGCCTGCGCCATATTCGAGGATTTCCTCGATGGACCGTCCGTATTTCCGTTTCAATTGATTTATTTCATTTAGGCGTCCCTCGATGAATTCAACACGTTCCGTATCATAATCCAAGGAATCCAATTGATCTCGGATATTCGATACGGCTTCCTCGAGCAGGAAGTAACTATTGGAGACGATTTCTGAGCTGGCTTGTAGCCCCTCATCCAGCCCTGCCGCCTCTTCCATGTTATTCATGGCTACCGACAGCCAATCAATTGCATGCTGCTCACCGTTTAATGCATTATAGCTCGTTTGCAGCGCTTCATGGATTTTCTCGAAATTATTAATTTTTTTCCGCTCTTCCATCAATTCTTCATCTTCCTGAAGTTTCAAGTCGGCTTTTTGGATTTCATCGAATTGAAATTGGATCAAGTCAAGACGGTGCACCATTTGCTGCTCATTCTGACTTAAATCATTCAATTGCTTCGAAGCGGATTCATATTGTTTATATAGCTTTTGGTATTCGGTAAGTGCAGACGCGATTTTTTCACCGCCAAATTGATCCAGCAACGGCAAATGGAGTCGTTCATCCATTAATTCCTGATGTTCATGCTGGCCATGGATATCAATCAGAGTTCGCCCTATCTCACGTAAAATGGCAATCGTCACCAGTTTTCCATTTACCCGGCATACGCTTTTTCCGCTAAGCGAGATGTCTCTTCGAAGAATGGCCATCCCATCATGCATGTCCAAGCCGAATTCTTCCGCCTTGGCAAAGACCGGATGTTTTTCATCATCTATTTGAAACAGCCCTTCTATTTCCGCCTTTGACTCTCCATGACGAATAAACTCGGAGGAACCACGCCCCCCAACCAAAAGGTGGACGGCATCTATAATAATTGATTTACCTGCCCCTGTTTCACCGGTCAAGACAGTCAAGCCTTTCTCGAACGAAACGGACAGGCTGTCTATGATCGCAAAATTCCTAATCGATAGTTCTGTTAACAAACGGGTCACCTCACAAAATTATTAGAGCATGTCCAAGAATTTGCCGGAAATGATCTTTGCATCTTCCTCAGAGCGGCAAATGATCAAGCACGTATCATCGCCGCCGATCGTTCCGAGTATTTCTTGCCAATTCAAATTATCAATCAATGCACAGATTGCCTGGGCATTACCCGGAAGCATTTTCATGACGAGTAAATTGTTCGCTGCATCGATGCGTACAAAAGCATCAACAAGGATTCTCTTTAATTTTTGAAGCGGGTTGAAGCGTTGATCGGCAGGCAGGCTGTATTTATACCTGCCATCCGTTAACGGGACCTTTACAAGATGGAGCTCTTTGATATCCCGCGATACCGTGGCCTGAGTCACGTTGTATCCAGCCAATTTCAGTTCTTCAACCAACTCATCTTGCGTCTCGATATCGTTATTGGTGATAATGTCCCTAATTTTTATATGTCGTTGCCCTTTATTCATAAGCAGAAGCACCTCTTCTCAACTGTTGTTCATCTATTGGTCATGCGCATCACTTTCATATCATGGATAAAGCTTCCGGTTTAGTAAGGCTTCGCAATCTTCACTGTGTGCAAATAGCCCCCCCTTACGGTGGTTAATATTAATGGTAGCGGATTTTTATGCAATTGTACAATTTTTTCTCTAAATGGCATGCGTTGTGCTTTCATTATTTGTTTCTATGCTGCCAAGGCTCCTTCAAAAGATTCCCCAGAAGGTAAAAAGCTCCTTTTAGCCAACCATTCAGCCAAAGGAGCCCTCTAAAGTTCAAGCTATTCTTTTTTAAACTGGGCATGTGCTTCCGAAACGATCTCATCAACCGTTTTGGATAGCTTGAATTCTCCATCTTCTTTGGATCCTTGCCAATGTAAATGAAGCAGGAATTCAATATTTCCATCGCCGCCTGTAATTGGCGAGAAGGAGGCATCCATAATATCGTAGCCTTCTTTTTTTGCAAAAGAAATGATTTTATCCAGCACCTGCTTGTGAATTTTAGGATCACGAACAATTCCCTTTTTTCCCACTTGATCCTTTCCAGCTTCGAATTGCGGTTTCACTAAGGCAACGACGTCACTGTTAGGAACCAGCAGGGTCTTTAACACAGGTAAAATTAAGGTGAGCGAGATGAAAGAAACATCGATGCTTGCAAAGTTCGGCATCTCCCCATCCAAATCTGCCGGTGTAACATAGCGGAAGTTAGTCCGTTCCATCACTTTTACCCGTTCATCCTGCCTAAGCTTCCAGGCAAGTTGATTATAGCCGACATCCAGTGCATAAGACATCGTCGCACCATTTTGCAAAGCGCAATCGGTGAACCCGCCAGTTGATGATCCGATATCCAGGAGGATCTTTCCGTCCATTTGCAAGTCGAATTCGTTTAAGGCTTTCTCCAGTTTCAGCCCGCCTCTTGACACATAAGGCATGACTTTACCTTTGATCGTAAATTCGAGATCGACTGGCACCTTTTCCCCCGGCTTTTCGTACCTCTCTTCATTCGCGTAGACAAGACCGGCCATAACCATCCGCTTAGCTTTTTCACGTGTATCGGCCAAGCCCTGTTCTACAAGCAATACATCTACTCTTTCTTTCATTACTTTCATATTGTCAGGCCCTTTTTTCTTTTTTGGGTGTTATCATTTTTATCTTTTTAATGGCAATTTCGGTCGTTAAGCCAATTTCTTCCAGCAATTCATCGACACTTCCATGTTCAATGAAATAATCCGGAATGCCCATTCGATCGATGATGGCTCCATAAAAGCCCTGATCATGTGCATATTCCAGTACAGAACTTCCAAAACCGCCCTGCAGCACAGCTTCTTCTATCGTCAGGATCGGCATTTTTTCACCGAGTAGGCTGCTTAGCATCTTCTCATCCAAAGGTTTTATGAACCTGGCATTGATCACCTTAACGGAATAATCCTCTTTCTCCAGCCGTTCTGCAGCCTCAAGGGCCATCGGAATCGTTGTGCCGAACGTCAAGATGGCAGCATCCGTTCCTTCTTTCAGAACTTCCCATGATCCGATTGGTATCTGCTTCAATTCGCTATCCATCGCAACGCCCCAGCCATTTCCGCGCGGGAAACGCATAGCGATGGGGCCATCATTATAGCTTATGGCCGTATTGACCATATGCTGACCTTCGTTTTCGTCCTTAGGCATCATCAATACCATATTCGGAACGTGCCGTAAGAAAGCAATATCGAAAACGCCTTGGTGCGTTTCCCCATCGGAGCCAACCAACCCGGCACGATCGATGCCTATGAATACGTTCAAATTCTGGCGGCAGATATCATGGACCACTTGGTCATAGGCCCTTTGGAGAAAGGTCGAATAAATGGCCAGGAATGGTTTCATGTTTTGCGTAGCCAAGCCAGCTGCAAAAGTGGCAGCATGCTGCTCGGCAATCCCTACATCATAGAAACGTTCAGGGAATTCTTGAGCAAATCCCACCAATTTCGAACCGACAGGCATGGCAGGCGTTATGGCGACTATCCGTTCGTCTTCACGGGCAAGCCTGCTGACGGTATCGCTCACAAGCGCACTCCACGCAGGCCCTTTAGTAGGGGATTTGACGAAATCGCCTGTTTCGATCTTGTATGGGCCTGTCCCATGCCAATTTCCTGTAGTGTCCAATTCGGCTGGGGAATAGCCCTTGCCTTTTTTCGTGATGACATGCAGCAGGACCGGTCCCTTCGTTTTCTTCGCATATCTTAAATTCTCCAGCAGTTCTTCATAATTATGGCCATCTACAGGGCCAAGGTATGTGAAACCGAGTTCTTCGAAGAAAATTCCTGAAACCAATAAATACTTCATGCTATCTTTCAAGCGTTCGGCCGTAGCTGCAAGCTTTCCTCCGACGGCAGGAATTTTTTTCAATAGCAGCTCCAATTCATCTTTTGCCCAGTTATATTTACCTGCCGTACGCAATCTTCCCAATATGGTGTGCAATGCTCCAACGTTAGGGGCGATCGACATTTCATTATCATTAAGAATGACGATCATGTCCTTTTTTTCGTCCCCGATATGATTCAAGGCTTCAAGTGCCATGCCGCCTGTAAGGGCTCCATCACCGATTACAGGTAAAATGAAACTTTTTTCACCCTTGATATCACGGGCAGCAGCCATTCCCATGGCAGCCGAAAGGGAAGTTGAACTGTGGCCGGTTTCCCATACATCATGGGGGCTTTCAATCATTTTCGGAAAGCCGCACAGCCCTTTGTATTTCTTTAAGGAATCGAACTCCCCAGCCCTGCCTGTCAGGATTTTGTGGACATATGATTGATGTCCGACATCCCAAAGGATTTTATCATTGGGACTGTCAAACTCTTTATGCAAAGCAATGGTCAATTCCACGACTCCTAAATTGGGGCCGATGTGCCCGCCGGTGACCGATAGTTTTTCTACAAGGAATTTACGAATATCCACACTTAACTCGACTAGTTCTTCATTATTCATCTTCTTCAAAAAAGAAGGGTCTTTTATAGATAGAAGATCCAAATAGGACCACTCACTTTCTGTCATTTTCGGTTGGAAGCAAAACAAATCCTCATCAAGAGGGATATATTGAAGACTTGACCGAAAAATTGGTTTTAAGTTAAAAATAGCCGCCAACACCCAGGTGATTTCGGCGGCTTCATTACCTATTTAATCACGTAACTCCATTAAAAAGCGATCTTGTTTTTCACATATTTTTGCACAATGAGTATACCATAAAACCTTAATTGATAACAAATTTAGCCACAATCAATGATCTCGGGTGGCTATTAAATCCGTCAGCTCATTCAGCAAATCGGTTTCCAGGGCCGTTTTTGCTAAAGAGGCATGGGCAAGGCCAATATGCTGTTCAAGCTTCTCCTTCGCCCCTTGGAGCGAAAGCAGTGAAGGATATGTGCTTTTATGGTTTCCTTCATCACTGCCAACCGGCTTGCCAATCAACTCAACAGATCCTTCAATATCCAGAATATCATCCCGTATCTGAAAAGCAAGCCCTAGGTGATAGCCAAAGTTACGTAAATGCTGAAGCTGCTCTCCATTCGCTCCTGATAATATGGCTCCGGAGAGAACACTTGCCGTCAGCAGCTTGCCCGTTTTATGTTCATGGATATACTCCAATTCCCTGAGGGTCAACTGCTTATCTTCCCCTTCCATATCGGCGACTTGACCGCCAACCATCCCCTCTGCTCCGGCAGACTTGGCGATTTCGCTTACAAGGTCCAGTTTCATTTGGGCCGTCACCTCGGGATCGTTCATACCCGAGATCAATTGGAAGCTATATGTAAGTAAGGCATCACCGGCAAGAACGGCTACGGCCTCACCAAATACTTTATGGTTCGTCGGTTTTCCGCGGCGGAGATCATCATCATCCATCGCGGGAAGGTCATCATGAATTAAAGAATAGGTATGGATCATTTCAATCGCTGCCGCTGCCGGAATTCCCATTCTCAAGTTTTTCCCGAATGCCCCCAACACTGCAAAAACCAATAAAGGGCGTATTCTTTTTCCGCCGGCTTCGAGTGAATAGGCCATCGCCTCTTTCACCACAGCCGGAGCTTCAAGCTTTTTAACGTATTCAATGATTTCCGTTTCGATTATTGCTTTGTATTCTTTAGAAAAAAGATCGAAGGATGTTGGACTCATGTTATTCTTCCTCCTGGACAACGAAGTTTTCAAGTTCCCCGTCTTCCCGTAAAATTTGGGTCAGCTGATCTTCAACCGCCTTAAGCTTCGTATGACACAGCCTGGATAAGTCCATACCTTGTTTATATATGGAAATGGCTTCTTCAAGGGGCACATCTCCTTCTTCAAGCTGTTCCACAATTTTTTCCAGATTCTCCATCGCTTCTTCGAATGTAGCTTCCTGTTTTTTTGTCATGGTTCAATTCGCTCCTTAATATCTTTAATTTCACACTCAAGAGTGCCATCCTTTATGGAAACGGCTATCTTCTCCCCAATGGATACCTGCTGCGTGCTTTTCACGAGCGTCTCATCTCCAGTAAAAACCAACCCATAGCCCCGCTCCATGATTTTCAACGGGCTGAGGGCAGATAATGTGGCCGTCATATGGACGAATTGCTGCGATTTATGCCGATAGATTGCTTCCATCGCCCGACGCAATTTTTTTTCATGCTGCTGCAATTCTTCCTGAGCATTTTTTACCGCTTGTTCAGGATGCTGCTTCTTAAGAATATCGTTCAACTGGTTTAGCCCATCCTTCTTTTTCAAGAAGTACCGGGTACTTGTCTTCAAAAGCCTGTCCTTCGTCCTGTCAAGCTGTTCAAGCTTTTGTTCATACATTTTATGAGGATAACGGAAAGCATAGGATCTCTCCAGCCTCGTCAATTTGGTGCGTTCAAAATTCACCGCCTCACGAATCGAACGGGTCAAGCGATTCTTTCGGTTCATCAGGCGTTCCAGTATTTCATTGAGATGCGGCACCGCTAGCTCTGCGGCACCGGTCGGTGTCGGCGCACGCATATCAGCGACAAAGTCAGCAATCGTAAAATCAGTTTCGTGTCCGACAGCGGAAATGATCGGAATATCGGAATCATAGATCGATTCAGCCACGATTTCTTCATTGAAAGCCCATAGCTCCTCGATCGAACCGCCGCCCCTTCCGACTATGAGCACATCGCTCTCCGCCCTTGCATTAGCCATCGAGATCGCTTTTGCAATCGATTTAGCGGCATTATTCCCTTGGACAAGCGCAGGGTATACGATGATCTTCGCAATAGGGTACCTCCGCTTGATGGTCGTCAGGATATCCCGCAATGCAGCACCGGTCGGAGAGGTTATGACCCCTACCGATTTAGGGTACTGTGGAATCATTTTCTTATGTTCGGCCAAAAACAACCCTGCCGCTTCCAGCTTTTTCTTCAGCTGCTCATAAGCCAGATACAAATCGCCCACTCCGTCCGGGGCCATGCTTTTCACATAAAGCTGATACTGTCCGCTCGCTTCATATAATGAAATATCACCCTTTACAAGTACCTTCATTCCATTTTCGGGCATGAATTTCATCCCCTTGGAATTAGCGGCAAACATAACGGAGAGGAGGCGGGCCTTTTCATCCTTGAGCGTAAAATACATATGTCCGCTCGTATGTTGTTTAAAATTCGAAATTTCACCTTTTATGTACACATTTTGTAAATGGGGGTCGACGTCAAACTTCCTTTTAATGTACTTCGTTAATGCCGACACGCTCAAATATTGCTGGTTACTCATATCATGTCTCCTTCCGACGGGAATCGGATATAAAGAAAGCTCACCTATAGGTTACACGTAATACGTCATTAAAATTTATGAATGGAAAAAAGCGGTCTCCCGTTATTATAAAACAAGAGGTCCGCTTCTTTAAATGTTTTAACGCTTTTTTCAGCTTTTTAATGCTGATTTTCTCTGTTCAAATGTTTTTTGAGCAGATTTGACCGTATTCTTCATAAGCATCGTAATCGTCATGGGACCGACGCCTTTAGGAACAGGGGTAATGTATGAAGCCTTGTTTTTCACTTCTTCAAACGCCACATCACCGCAAAGCTTTCCTTCATCATTCCTGTTCATCCCAACATCAATGACGACCGCACCTTCTTTAATATGATCACTTGTGATCGTATCCCTCTTACCGACAGCTGCCACGACCACATCGGCTTGCTTGGTGAAATACGCAAGATCCTTTGTCTTAGAATGACAGTATGTAACGGTTGCGTTCGCATTTAAAAACAATTGTCCGGCTGGTTTCCCGACGATATTGCTTCTTCCGACAATGACCACATGCTTTCCTTCAAGCTCATAGCCGATATGCTCAAGCATCACCATAATCCCGTATGGCGTACAAGGTAAGAAAGCATCCTGACCAGTCATCATCCGCCCAATGTTAATCGGATGGAACCCATCCACATCCTTTTCCGGGGAAATCGCTTCGATGATCGCCTTTTCAGAAATATGCCCTGGCAATGGCAGCTGCACCAATATGCCATGGATGCTTTCATCCTGGTTCAGTTCATTGATGCTCTGCATTAATTCCTCCTGAGATAGATCTGCAGGCTTTTTGATCAAAACGGAATGCATCCCCACGTCTTCACAGGCTTTTTGCTTATTACGTACATAAGTCTGTGAGGCTTGGTTATCACCGACGAGAATGACAGCCAAACCCGGGACCATATCTTTTTCACGTAAATGTTGAACTTCCTTGCTGATTTCCTGCCTAACTGCCTCTGCAATTTCTTTACCATTAATGATTTGAGCTGACATGTGTATATTCCTCCCAAGTTAATTTTTGCTAAAGAAATTGCCGGGAGATTCATGGCTTTAGACTGCAGCCTTAGCTGTCGCTTTTCACCTTCACTTTGGATAAAACGGCATTCACAAAGCTGCTTGATTGATCATCACCGAATTTCTTAGCAATTTCAATAGCTTCATTCATTGCGACACTTACAGGCACATCTTCACTGTGAACCATTTCATAAATCGCGATTCGCAGTAAATTCCGATCAATGTTCGCTAATCTTTCCAGCGTCCAGTTCTCTAAATTGTCCCTGATCATTCCATCAAGCTGTTCTCGATTTTCCGTAATCCCCATGACTAATTTCTTGAAATATTCATCAGTAGGAGCGCCATCCAATACGCTTTCCATTGCTTCTTCGGCACCCGACTTGGCAATATCGATCTGATATAGTGCTTGAAGGGATTTTTCACGGGCTACTCTTCTTTTCATAATCTTACTCCTTTAACATCTACTATTATATATGAAAACGCCAGAACAAACGAACATTAAATAACTTTTTTTCAAAAACATTAAGATTTACAGCGTGTTTTTCCGTATTTCAGCTGCTTTTCACAAAATCAAAGGAGAAAAAGGCATAATCACCTTGATTAACCTATCATCCCCCGATCTTTTCCAGCAAGAAAACACGATTCAATCATTTGAATGTGCCAAAAAAAGTGCTTGCCTGGCTTTCATGCTCATATTTCACCTTTTACACAATAACAGAAATCACCCTTGAATTAAAGGGAAACTTCCAGACACCGCCTTATTATGTTCATTTACCATAATATTATCAGTCCAGCCCGGATGAATAGCGATGCAATCATTGAGCCGGCATCCAAACAAACAAAAACCCGGCTTTTTGCCGGGTTTCTGCAGGTGTGAATCGAATGGTGCCACTTACACTTCTTGTTCGTAATCCGCTTCTTGCTTCGCGTTTTCAAATGCTATGCCCACTACATGGATGTTCACTTCACCAGCATCGATGGCCGTCATGTTCAACAAGGCTTCACGAATGTTGTCTTGCACTTCTTGGGCAACTTTCGGAATTGAAACACCAAATTTCATGACGCAATAAAGTTCGACTTTGATCGATTCTCCCGTCAAGTCCACTTTAACACCCTTACCGTGGTTCTTTTTACCAAGCTTTTCAACTACACCAGTAGCGAAATTACCGCGCATATGTGCAACACCTTCAACTTCCGATGCAGCAATGCCCGCAATTACCTCAATCACCTCAGGTGCAATCTCCACTTTGCCTAGTCCACTATTAAAATCATTCATTTCGAGTAATTGGCCTTCCATTTCACTCATTCAAAAGCACCTCCTGTCTTCCTTTACATTATGAGTTCATTACATCATATATTTCAAGGAATTTGGTATTAAATTCTCCCGATACGAATTGTTCATGCTGAAGCAGCTTAATATGGAACGGAATGGTTGTGCTGATTCCTTCAATGACAAACTCACCTAAAGCGCGCTTCATTTTCTCGATCGCTTCTTCTCTTGTCGGTGCATGGACAATCAATTTAGCAATCATGGAATCATAATATGGCGGTATCGAGTACCCTGGGTATGCTGCGGAGTCCACCCTTACTCCATACCCTCCTGGAGGTAAATACATGTGTATTTTTCCAGCTGAAGGCATAAAATTCTTTTCTGGGTTTTCCGCATTGATCCGGCATTCGATGGACCAGCCGTTAAACGTTACATCCTCTTGTGAAAGGGATAGTTTATCACCTGAAGCGACTTTGATTTGTTCTTTGATCAAATCCACTCCTGTCACCATTTCCGTGACTGGGTGTTCAACCTGGATACGTGTATTCATTTCCATAAAGTAGTATTTTCTATTCACATAGTCATAAATAAATTCGACGGTACCGGCTCCTGAATAATTAACCGCAAGAGCCGCCGTAACTGCAGCCTGCCCCATTTCCGCACGTGTTTCACCATCCAGTGCCGGAGATGGAGTTTCTTCAACCAGCTTTTGCAAGCGTCGTTGAATGGAACAGTCACGCTCACCTAAATGGATGGCATTGCCATGGTTATCGGCCATGACTTGAATTTCAACATGACGGAAATCCTCAATGAATTTTTCAATATAAACACCCGGATTGCCGAATGCCGTCGCGGCTTCCTGTTGCGTGATGTTAATGCCCTTGATGAGATCTTCTTCGGTCCTTGCGACCCGGATCCCTTTACCGCCGCCGCCGGCAGTGGCTTTGATGATGACTGGGTAGCCCATTTCATTGGCAAGGGCCACTCCCTCATCGGTATCTTTGATGATGCCTTTGGAACCGGGAACGATCGGAACCCCAGCTTTTCGCATCGTTTCCCTTGCCACGTCCTTAGTTCCCATTTTATTGATCGCTTCAGGGCTAGGACCGATGAATATGATATTGCATTCACGGCAAAGCTCCGCAAAATTCGCATTTTCAGCAAGGAAACCATATCCAGGGTGAATCGCATCCGATCCCGTTTTCTTGGCCGTACTGATGATGTTCGTTGTATTTAAATAACTGTCTTTGGATAGTTTGGGACCGATGCAATAGGCTTCATCGGCAATTTGGACATGAAGGGCTTCTTTGTCAGCTTCCGAATAAACCGCTACAGTCTCAATCCCCAGCTCCTTGCATGCCCGGATGATTCGGACAGCAATTTCGCCTCGATTGGCAATTAATACCTTTTTAATCATTTAGAAACAGCTCCTCATTCCGGCTTTACTAAAAATAATGGTTGACCATATTCTACAAGTTGTCCTTCTTTTACAAGGACTTCAACGACTTCACCGCTAACTTCGGCTTCGATTTCATTGAAGAGTTTCATCGCCTCGACGATGCAGACAATCGAATCCGTTGTCACTTTATCGCCCGCTTTTACGTAGGCCGGAGAATCCGGTGCAGGTGATTGGTAAAATGTCCCTACCATAGGAGATGTGATCTTATGTAAATTTTCCCGTTCAGAGACGGCAGGAGCCGGTGCTGCCGGTTCAACAGCTTTTACCGCCTCAGGAGCAGCGGCAGGCTTAACCTCGACAGCTGCATTGGCTTGAAGGGCGTCCAGAGAAATTGCCGGCTGGATGGCTGTAACCGTTTCAGTTTTCTTTAATTTAATTTTCGTTCCTTCATTTTCATAAACGAATTCACTTATATTGGATTGATCGACTAGCTTGATGATTTCACGAATTTCTTGCACTTTCATTTTGTGCACCCCTTGTCTAATTTAATATGAGTTTGTGAGGCAATAATATTTTATGTAACATCTTATACCCTCTTACCCTCAGCTTATCTCTATCTTGTCCAATTCTGCAAGATGAAGCCGGTCCTCCATCCGAAAGCGAATTCACGCTACCTGTTTTATAACAGAAATTTCACTTTCCCAAAATATTGTTTCCTGTAGAGAATTGAAAAGTTTATGACCAGCTTCTAACATCATACAATATTAGCTTATACAAATTCAATGATAGATTAGTTGCAAGTTGATATCCATACTTCCATTCTACACCTTTATTATAATATTGTGAATTCTTTACCCTTCATTTCCTTTGCATTTACCTGGATATTTCAGCGATTATCCTTCTGGAGTAACAGTTACTCCCCTTTATATTACTATTTTAGAAAAGTATATTCTTTATACCTGGTTGATTTCCCACTATCAAATGGCATAAAAAAGCTTTTCCTCTAAAATTTACTCCTGATGCACTAACGAGAAAAAGACAAAAAAAAAATCCCTTTTTTTATAAAGGGAGACCTTCAAACTAGAGCTGTTGTGTATCAGAGTTTCCTTCTGATTTGAGATTATTTTTCAGGTTGGAAATCGACCACTACATTTTGTGCATCGCTCACTTCTTTGCGGACCAGGCGGATAATGTTGTTGGCTTCTGTTTTTGTTTGTTTATCAGCCTTGACACTTACCTTAACATCCGTACCATCGACGCGAACCAATGCAGCATTATAATCCATGGCCACAATTAAGTTTTCAATGATATTTTCTTTAACCTTCGTTTCACTTAATTGTTCGATTTTAGCATACGCTTCGTCTCTTTCTTCAGCCGAAAGGTCTGTATTGCCCATCTTTTCTGTCAATTCTTCATTCAGCTTTGCGCGTTCATCCTCGATCTGCATCCTTAATGATTCGAATTCATCCCCTGATGCTATCGTTACAGATGAACCTTCTGCATTTTTGGACGATTCTTTATTCCCTTTGCTTTCACCTTTTGTGTCAGCTTTGTTGTCTGTTTTCATTTCCGTTTTGTTTTCTGCCTTATTTTCCGCCTTATTTTCCGCCTTTTCCGCTTGCTCCGTTGCCGTCATATCGGCAGCATTTTCTTCAGGAGCGGTTAAATAATAGACTGAAAGGACAACGACCAGACTTAGCATAGTCAATAACCAAACCGTTTGCTTTTTTAATAACATGATAATTTTCCCCCTTATTTTTTAGGCATGACAGAAACCCTGTGACTCGGTACATCAAGTGATCGTGTGACAGCTTCGACGATCCACTTTTTGATTTGAATGTTTTCGGCTCCTTTAGCGACTACAAGGACTCCCCTTACAATAGGTTTCTTTGTTTCGGAAATGATCGGCCCTTCTTTTTCGCCGCTTTTGACTAAAACTAGTTGTTCATCCACCGATGTATCCTCGACCGTCCTTTTGCCGCCTTCCTGATCGGTTTCTTGCGTGACCTGCTTTTGGGTGACTTTATTTCTTTCATATACTTTTTTCTCGGATGCATCCACGTAGATTACGACTTTTACATCCTTGACTCCCGTTATCGATTCCAACGCTTCCTTCATTTCATTTTGAAGGTATATTTCATAATCCTTCGTGTTCTTGAATTCGGATTGATTTTTCTGACCGAATGTTTCGACATCATCCTTTTCTTCTTGCTTGTTATTGAATACCGTCTTCACGTCGGATGTTTGTCCCGTCTGGTTGGTGGTCAACAGATTACCTGCCATCATGATCCCCGCTCCCAAAAGGACAACGATTAAAGCATAGACATACAGGGAAGGTTTTTTTTCCTTCGGCTCTTTTTGGTCAGGATCCTTATTCAATAGTTTTTGCAGCCAGGATAATGGACCTTTGTCTTTGTTCAATACTTAAGTCACTTCCTTTCCCCGGCGATTTCAATGATCTCTTTATCGACAGACCAACTTGTTGCCAGAAAACTTTTGACCGCATCCAGATTGGCATCGTTCGAAGGTGATGGCCTCTCTGCGTTAATATCGATTTTTGCAACAGCCTCTATCGAAGTGTCTTCTTTCCCTTCTGCCTTTTCCAAAGAAATGTTGATATTTTGCAAATCTTCCACGCTTGGTTTTTCCTCATTCTTGACGGCAACATCAATCGCACTGATCTTCATGTTATAATCCTTCATCAGCTCCTCTTCCACATCTGCCTTTAAGTCAACAGCCATTTGTTTTAAAATATATGCACCCTGGGTAGCTTGTATTTCTTTTTTCTTCATTTCTGTCAAATTTCCCAAATCTTTTTTTTTCTGATTTTCAAATTCGCTCGTCGCGGCAGATAATATTTCATCGAAATCCTTATTGAATAACCCCAATATAGGAGTGATGATGATCGCAATCAATAAAAGTCCGATGACCATTTTGGCATATTTCTGCAAGGCTGAATTGGGAAGGAGCATATCGATTACTGTGGCAAGCAAAACGAACACAATGATATTGGATACCCAGCCAGCTAAAAAACTCACCAAGCCCTCCTCCTTTCTAACGAACCATCAGTGTAATGTTTCCAGAGGCAATAATTACGGTGATACTTAAAAAGAACATGAGTGATACGATCGCCAAGGCGGCAAAAATATAAATCATGCTTTTACTGATGATGTCGAGGCATTTTATTACCGGACCGCCGCCAAGCGGCTGCAAAAGACTGGCTGCCAGTTTATAGACAAAAGAAATCATCAGGATTTTTATCGCTGGAAAGGTCGTGATGAGCAGCAATATGATGACGCCCGATAAGCCCACCGTATTTTTCAGAAGGACGGAGGCACTGATGACCGTATCCGTTGCATCAGTGAACATGCGCCCGATTACTGGTATGAAGTTACCTGTCACGAATTTGGCCGTTCTGATCGTAACCCCGTCCGCTACAGCGGAGGATGCCCCTTGAACGGAAATGACGCCAAGGAATATGGTCATGAACGCTCCAAGGATGCCGATGGCAAAGTTACGGAGAAGCTGGGCGAGCTGTGTTACTTTGTAATGTTCGGTCAGCGTGCTGACGATGCTCAAAATCGCTGCAAAGAATAATAAGGGGAGAACGATGAATTGCACCAGGATGCCGCTTGTGTTCATTAAAAACATTAAGACCGGATGAAAGAAGGCCGCTGATATAAGCCCGCCTGACGCAGCTATCAAAGCCAAAAGAAGCGGGATGAGCGCCATCAAAAAGGAAATCATCAAATCTATCGTGTCTTTTGTATATTCGATCGCGACATGGAAACTGTTGAGCGCCAGAATGATAAGCACCATATAAACGATTGCATAAGCGACCTTACTCACGGAACTTTGCTCGAACGCATTCTGCAAATTCTGCAAAAACATGCTGAAAACAGTTAACAGGATAAGAGAGCCCAGCAGCTTGCCGTTGACGAGCAGCTCATGAAAAACGAATTTTGTGATGCCCTTCAGCCACTGGTCAAAGGAGAATTTCTTATCCCCGCTTACAAAATCCATGAAACTCCCTTTCTGGCTTTCCGGTAAGAATCCGCCATATTCCGTGACAATGTCATCCCAATATTGTTTAAGCTCATCAACCCCCAGTCTTTCTATTTGGGCTTGTACCAGTTCGGACTGCATGATCGGCTCTTGAACGCTTTCTGTATTTTCAGGATTTTCGGCAGCTTGTCCAATAGATGTATGCAAAAAAAAGAGTAAAATGAATAGGATCGATAAGTAAGGCATCCGCTGCTTCATACATTCACCTCATTGACTAGTAGGAATCATCCATTAACTCGGGAGCATCTGAATGATCGTTTCGATAATGACCGTCAATATTGGAATTGCCATCGCCAGGATCAGGATTTTCCCGCTCAATTCTATTTTTGAAGCGAGCGAGCCCTGCCCGGCATCTTTTGTAATTTGCGAGGCGAACTCAGCAATATAGGCAATTCCGATTATTTTTAAGATGGTCTCCAGATAGACCGTATTTACATTGGCATTAACTGCGATTTTCTCTAACATTAAAATGATCTCGTATATTTTATCTGCCAGAAAAAGAAAAATGGAGCACCCTACAAAAACGATAAGCAGGAATGCCAAATTTGGTTTTTGCTCCTTGACGATCAAGGCCAGAAAGGTGGCAACCAGGGCAATGGCTACGATTTTTATGATTTCAATCGCCAATCCCCCCTTACTGAAATAGGAATACAGATTTAATTTTTTGGAATAAGTCCTCCACTACGGATGCGACCATGAATAAAATATAGATGAATCCGAAAAGTGTCACCCACTGGGCATACTCCTTCTTCCCGACCTGGTCGAGTATCGTATGAAGAAATGCTACAACAAGCCCCACACCCGCTATTTTGAATATGATGTCCACATCAATGCCCATTTTCATTCCCCCCACATAAACTACATCAGCAAAATGATCAATAACAATCCAGTTAGAAAACCAAGACTTTTCATCATTTTTTCATATTTTCCCTGTCGTTCGAGTGCATCGCTCTCTTCCCGTTCCAAATGTGCCATCGTCAGCATGATCTGTTTTTGTTGATGATGCCTATCGCTTTTCCCAAGCGTCTCCCCGAACTGTGAAAGGATCTCGAACTCCCCCTGCTTCAAGGCCAGGGATTTCCATATTTTCTTCAAGCTCTCATCCCATGCTTCCTTGACGGTGGTCTCACCTGACTTGAGCCGATTGGCGAATGTTTCGAAAAATTTGGATAATGGATTTGTCAGCTGCTTGGAAAGCTTCCTTGCCGCTTCTTGCAAAGGTGTATGTCCATACATGATTTCCGCTTCAAGCGATTGCATCGCAACTTTAAGCTGTCTCAGCTGCCGCGGCCTCAAACTCAATTTTTTGGCAGCCTCGAAACCTGCCCAAGTCGTGGCTATGATGATGATGGCAGCACCAACCAACTTAAACATGCGGCTTCACACTTTCATCAGAAAAAATAGGGACCCCAGCTGCATCGAGGATTTTGTAGCTTCGAGTCCCGGCTTTCGTTCTTCGTAATTCGATAAAACGTTCAAAGATGTTTTGTTTTAATATCTCTGCGATGAAGGGCCGCTTCTTCACTTCTTCCAGTGTATGTCCATGTGTTGTTATCATGAGTTTAATGCCTGCATTCACTGCTTCGAGAACTGCTTGAGTATCTTCAGCGCGGCCTATTTCATCCACGACCAATACATCCGGGGACATCGAACGGATCATCATCATCATTCCTTCCGCTTTGGGACATCCATCGAGGACATCCAGCCTTGTTCCAAATTCAAGCTGCGGCACTCCATGAACGCATCCTGCTATTTCCGAGCGCTCGTCCACAATTCCCACCTTTTGCGGTGCAATGCCCTTCATTTCATTTCCAGACGATATCATTCTTGCAATATCCCGCAACACCGTCGTTTTTCCTGTTTGCGGAGCGCCGATCAATAATGTATGCTGCCATTCCCCATTATATAAATATGGAGTAAGCGGCTCAGCCACACCGACTTTTTCACGGGCAATCCGGATATTGAATGAGGAAATATCCCTTATTGCCTTGACCGCTCCATTCTCCAGGATGACCTTTCCGGCAAGGCCGACTCGATGGCCTCCAGCGATGGTTATATAGCCTCGCTTCAATTCTTCCTCAAGCGTATACAACGAAAATTGACCTATTTGGTTCAATAATTGATCTGCATCCGTTTTGGAAACGGCATACGAAAAGAAGAAAGGTTCCCCACCAATAATGACCTCAAGCGGTCTTCCGATCCGTATTCGCAGCTCTTCCATTTTTTCTATCATCATCGGTGTCATACCCTGGAGCTGCTCGTATAGGGTTTTCGGTAAAAAAGAAAGAATCGTTTCCATTTTGACAATCCTCCTGTATACACCACTTTCAATAAAATATATGCCGGTGGGTCGTTAATGATGCCAAGCTATTAAAGAAACTGGGCATTTATCGAAGGTTTATGGACCTTGCTAAAAAAGCAAAAAAAGGCCGAGACATCAATCTCTGCCAACGCCATCGTCAAATGCGATCATAATTGAGCTTTGTACCTTACGTAAAAACAAAAATTGCACTCTGTTGCCCGCCAGTATCTGTATTTAGACCGTTTCATGGCACTGCGGGCGCTCCGTAAGCACCCTCAGTCTTTGCGCCAACAGAGTTTCACGAAGACAGGCATTCCCCGCGGGAGTGTCGCACGCACACCCGCTTTCCTCCACTTTGCATGAAAACGAGGATGTCATCCCGACAATCACATGTAGCTAGCGGGAAACGCAGGATTTTTATGAGAAATCGCCTCAAATTCGAGGCAAAACCTAAACTCGGGAGTACCTGTAGAGTAGATCATTGCCTTCCCTCAGGAGTCCCGCTTTCCGCTCCATTCAACTTGGTTTAACAACTTTTCTCCCCAAATTTTTATTCATTAAAAGTAGAGTGCAAAAGAAAAGCGTACCTGAGCCGGGTTGCTATAAGGGGATCAAAAAAGGTTCAAGCGAAGGTTCAAAGGGGAATATAAAAGGGGTTCGGACATTTAATTCCGAACCCCTTTTCTCTATAAACGAAAGACCGAGATATGAATCTCGGCCTTCTAGCCATTATGCGCGTGATACGTATGAACCTTCGTTCGTATTGATCAATAATTTGTCACCTTGGTTGATGAAGAATGGTACTTGAACGGATAGGCCTGTCTCAAGCACAGCTGATTTCGTTCCGCCTGAAGATGTATCGCCTTTAATTCCAGGCTCAGTTTCCGCAACTTCAAGTTCCACTGTATTCGGAAGCTCAACCCCAAGCGTTTCGGCTTGGAAAGTCATGATATGCACTTCCATATTTTCTTTAAGGAATTTCAATTCGCGCTCGATGCTTGAAGCAGGCAGCTCGATTTGGTCATATGTTTCGTTATCCATGAATACATGGCTATCGCCGCTTGCATAAAGGTACTGCATTTTGCGGTTTTCGATATGTGCCTTTGCAACTTTCTCACCGGCACGGAATGTTTTCTCTTGGATGGAACCTGTACGGAGATTGCGAAGCTTAGAACGTACAAAGGCTGCACCTTTTCCAGGTTTAACATGTTGGAACTCGATAACCTGCCATATTCCGTTATCTACCTCAATCGTAACACCCGTGCGAAAATCGTTTACAGAAATCATAAATTTGTCCTCCTACATGTACATGTTTACAGAATGATTAACTCTTTCGTTGAATGAGTAAGTGCTTCGTTACCGTCAATTGTAACGATTGTATCATCTTCAATCCGCACCCCGCCAACGCCCGGCAAGTAAATGCCCGGTTCAACGGTTACGGCCATACCTGGTTCCAAAATGATATCAGACCTTAAGGATAATGCTGGGCCTTCATGAACTTCTAGACCGATTCCATGTCCGGTCGAATGTCCAAAATACTGCCCGAATCCCTTTTCTTCAATTAAGTTACGAGTTAGTGCATCCGCTTCCCTGCCCGTCATGCCAGGTTTGATCCCAGCCATTCCGCGCAGCTGCGCTTCTAAAACAATGTCATAAATGGTAATAAGTTCATCACTCGGCTTGCCAACTGCTAATGTCCGAGTTATATCAGACACATACCCGTTATAGTATGCTCCGTAATCCAATGTGACAAAATCGCCTTTTTCAATGATTTTATCCGTAGCCACTCCATGGGGAAGTGCCGACCTCTTGCCGGAAGCCACAATAATATCAAAGGAAGAAGAAGTTGCCCCCTGTTTCCTCATGAAGAATTCAAGTTCATTGGATACATCCAATTCCGAAATCCCTGGACGGATGAAATCGAGGATATGTGTATAGGCAGCATCGGCAATAGCAGCCGCTTCCTTTAATATCTTAATCTCTGATGAAGTCTTTATCAAGCGTAAATTCTCAATAATTCCAGACACAGGCGTAAGTTTGGCTTCAACAGCTGCTTCGTATGTCTTGTAAGTTGCAAAAGAGAGGTGCTCCTGTTCGAAACCGAGCGTGCCGATATTCATTTCTTTAGCCTGCTTACCGACTTCTTCGATGATGGTCCCCTTGTGCTGAACGATTTCATAATCCGTTGCCTGCTTGCCCGCTTGCTCCACGTAGCGGAAATCAGTGATGAATTTAGCTTCTTTCTGGGAAATCAGTACGACACCTGCGCTCCCCGTAAAATTAGTCATATATCGGCGGTTATATGTACTGGTGATCAAAAAGCCATCAATGCCCGCCTTTTCCATTGAAGCTCTTAAGCTAATAAGTTTATTCATTCAATTTCTCCCCTTTGCAATCTTTGTGATCGCCTGCAATGCCAATTCATATCCGTGTATCCCCAAGCCGACAATCTGTCCCGCCGTAACGGGGGCGGTCACCGATTCATGCCGAAAGCTTTCACGGGCATGGATGTTCGAAATATGCACTTCCACAACTGGAACATCAATTCCGGCAATTGCATCACGAATCGCATAGCTATAATGAGTAAAAGCACCAGGATTAATGATAATCCCGTCGATTCCATGATCCTCTGACCAATGGAGCTTATCGATGATCGCTCCTTCATGGTTTGATTGAAAAGAAGACAATTCCACATGCATCCCTTCAGCTTGCAGCTGTAAAATGGCTTCCACATCCGCAAGCGTCGAGGATCCATAATGCGCCGGCTCCCGCTTCCCTAACCGATTTAAATTCGGACCATTGATTAATAAGATTTTTGTCATCATCCAACACCTGCTCATACATAAAAGAATGCTTACCATCAACATTCTACCATAATTGCAAATTGTCTTACTACTTTTTTACAACTAAGGTGCCTTCAGCTTTCCTGCTGCTTCTGGGCGGTGTTTTTATCGCGTATATATTCCTGATGATCGTATGATATAGAATATCCTACAAAAAGTCCGTATAAAATAAAAATGCAGGCACTTGTTATGATCGTATTCGTCGACATTTTCGAAAAGGCTGGCAGGTCGGAGAACATCGGCTTTAAAACGAAGACCAACAAAGCCCAGCAAACCCCTCCAAAAATAATCCCTGTAAAAAAGCTCTTCATCCTTTTAAAAAAGCCATAGTATATCAATGCAATCACCACAGATAAGATTCCGAAAATGATGATGGTCATGACTGCACCTAACCAGTGATCGATCCAGCTCATATTCGACCAAGAAGTAAGAATGAATCTCGGGCTGAAATCCATGAAATTGACATAGTGCGCAATCATGCCCGCAAGACTGGCTGCCGCACCGCCAACAAAACCGATGATTAATGCGTTATATAGTAGCATACTTTGATTTTCCTGTTGTTTTTGTCCATGTTCATTAGTAGACATACCAACACCTCCGCTTGTAGTATGCCCTTTGTTATATAGAACTATTTTTTTTTATTGTTAAGGAGGAGAATCACTAGAGGTTTTTCGATTTATTCTGTATGATTAAATCATAAATAATGGACGTTCAACAAAGGAATATATGTACCCTCTGTTGAAGTTTATATTGTACACAGGATGCTTCTTCCCGTGATTCAACATTCATAAAGCGTTGCAGGAATTAAAAGCGCAATTCCCCTCAGGAAGTCGCCTCAAACCTTGTAATGCTTGATAATAAACATGTTAGCACCCATGAGAGAGCTACGTGAATAACTATTAGGTTGGTGTAGAAATGTCTGAGATCCAAAAACCCGTTTATGGAGGGCAGGCTGTTGTGGAAGGCGTCATGTTCGGCGGCAAACATCACACAGTCACTGCGGTCCGCCGCAAGGATTCAACGATCGCTTATTATCATTTACCGCGTGAATCGAAGCCTGCTGTAAAGCTTATGAAAAAAATACCGTTTCTGCGGGGGATCGTATCTTTGATCCAATCCAGTGCTACCGGCTCGAAACATCTGAACTTTTCCACAGAACAGTATGAAGAAGAAGACGGGGAAAAACAGGTCGAAACGAAAAAAGAAACGAAAGAACCTTCTAAATTAAGTCTTTGGCTAGGTGTTGCCGTGATCGGTGTCATCTCCTTCCTATTCGGGAAATTGCTTTTCACTTTGATTCCTGTCTTCCTCGCAAAATTGACGGAACCCATTTTCAGTGGCCAGACGGCTCAGGTGTTAGTGGAAAGCTTGTTCAAGCTGATCTTATTGCTCGTATATATTTATGTAGTCTCCTTGACGCCATTGATCAAGCGAGTCTTTCAATATCACGGAGCTGAGCATAAGGTGATCAATTGCTTCGAAAGCGGAAAAGAATTGACTGTGGCAAATGTGCAGGCAAGTTCCCGCCTTCATTATCGCTGTGGCAGCAGTTTCATTTTATTTACTGTCATTGTAGGAATGTTTGTCTATCTTCTCGTACCAATCGATCCGTTATGGGTTCGTGTCGTCAATCGCATTTTGCTTATCCCCGTCGTGCTAGGCATTGCCTTCGAGGTATTGCAGGCAACGAACAAATTAAAGGATATTCCTATTCTGCGCTACCTTGGTTACCCTGGACTTTGGCTTCAGTTATTAACGACCAAGGCCCCCACCGATGATCAAGTGGAAGTCGCATTGGCATCCTTCCACGAATTGTTAAGAATGGAAAAAGAAACTGAAAAAGGTTTAGAGTCGGATGTTATTGTGTAAAAAACTATACACAATTAAATCATGAAATAACATATACTACCTAAGGGAATGATCTTCATTTTTTTGAAATATTTTATATGAAGAATGTTTAAAATAAGCCAAAAATGCTTATGATGCTCTTAAGGAGGTGTCTTTGTTGAAACGTTTCATATCTTTCATGATATACGGAATCATCGCCCTCGGAGTCCTCGGATTATTGAGCCGACTATTTAATGACCCGATTGGCTTTTTCAGGAACATTCTCATAATAGCCATTGTCGCAGGGATTATTTATATGATTTATACCGGATTAACAAAGGGTAAACCAGTGAAAAAAGAGCAGCAGGCATTCCGGAAGGCTGCCCGCCAATCGAAAAAGAGGCTGAAAAGCCGAACGTCGAAAAAAGATAATGTGGCTAGCTTTTCTGCAGCAAAATCTTCAAAGAAAATAAAAGTGAGAAAGAAAACGGATAGCCATCTTACCGTCATCGAAGGAAAAAAGAACAAAAAGAAAAACCGGGCTTCTTTTTAAGAGCCTGGTTCAGTTTGTAGACAAAGGGGTTCGGAATTATTCCGGACCCCCTTTTGAATTCCCCTCCTGAAAACAAGAAATCCACATTGCAGCTGCGACAGTGATTTGCTTGTCTTGGGCATTTCTTACAATTCACCATCCAAAACCGTTGCGGTCTGCGGCCTCGTGATTGGGCATCCATCTTTCAAACAGCCTTCAGAACCCGCTGTACTTCTTTCATTCACTATTGAGGATGGAACGGTCATACAGTAAGAAACCAAAAAAACTGCAGACAAAGCTCCATTATCAGCGAGTTTGTCTGCAGTACCCGGTTTCTTTTTAAAGAACCGGATTTTTCATCAATAGGACCAGTGCTTTAGGAATTCTTTCGTCCGCTCTCGGCCCCGATTGATCAATTCAACCTTCTTTTCATCATTCAGATTGAAATCCATGGCGGAAATCCCCTTCATGGGGATAAAAACAATATTCTGGACATGCTTTTTGGAAATGTAACGAGCATCATGGGCATCTTTCATCGTCTTGAACAGGGCGGAAAACAATTCAACCGCATTGTCCACCTCATGCGGTTTCCATATCTCATCGACACTTAGGCGCAAGCCTATGACCGGCCTTTCCTTCCTAACCTGATCAGAATTGAATAACCACATGGGAAAATTACTCAACACACCTCCATCAACAAATAGGAAAGTGCTCTTCCCTGCGTCAAGCTTGACGGGCTCAAAGAAATAAGGAATGCTGCAGCTCATCCTTACTGCCTTGGCCACCGGAAATGTGAATGGATCGAATCCATAGTTCGGCAAATCATCAGGCAATACAACCAATTTCCCATGCGTGATATCAGATGTAATGATACGGAGGGAATTCGGCCGAACATCCTTAAAGGTGACCACCCCTCTTTCGGCAAGCTTTCCGGCAATCCATGCCTCCATCGCATCACCTTTATAGAGCCCCAGTTTCCAATATACAAGGAGCCATTTGGCGAGCGGAATGGGCAAGAGTCCCCGCCTTTTATCCAGGAGACTGCTTAAATCTATATCAAAAAAAAGCTTTTCCATTTCTTTTCCGGTATATCCAGCAGCCACGAAAGCAGCTATTATCGAACCTGCACTTGTACCGGCTGTCCTATGAAAAACAAATCCCCGATCCTCCAATTCCTGCAGGGCCCCCACTAAACCATAGCCTTTAATCCCGCCTCCGGAAAAAACGCCGTCAATAATCATAGCTGCCCTCCCCTAATCCGGTCTTTACATTTTTAAGCGGGGTTAGGGCCAATTATGACCATTTTATCTGAAAAATTCCTTCATCACGTAAAATACTGAATTTCCGCTTTAGGGAAAAATTCAGCTATATACCCGCGGATGGTCGTCTCCAGTTCGGCGGCTTCTTCGTTTTGATAAACATATTTCCCGATACCATACCGCCCCCATTTATACTTGCGCTTTGATTCATCCAGTTCCAATTTCGTTTTTGGGTAGTTTTTTTGGATAACTTTTTTTGCCGGGCCTGTAAACCGATGCTGGATCAGTTCAAACGTCAAGTCAGGGATATCCACGCCTTCCAACGCCACACTTAATCGTTCGAATAATTCATGATAGCCTTCCTCCCACCCTTCATGACGATAAATCGGGGCAACGATGAATCCGAGCGGATATCCCGCGCCTGCCACTTTACGAGCTGCCTCCATTCTTTCCTCGAAGGTGGAGGTTCCGGGTTCAAAATTTTTAATCACATAACGGGAATTGATGCTGAACCGAAATCTTGTTTTTCCGTTATGCTCGGCATCCAAAAGGTGATCGACGTGATGGAATTTGGTTACGAATCTGAGAACCCCATATTCACTCTTTCCAAAATATTCGATGGCCCGTTTTAATGAATGCGTCAAATGATCGATGCCGACGATATCAGATGTACAGGCAGCCTCAAACCGGGTGATTTCAGGCTTTCTCTCTTCGATATACTTTTCTGCTGCCTCGAAGATTTCATCAAGATTCACATAAGTCCTAATATAAGGTTTTGATCCAAGTGTTGTCTGCAAATAACAATAATGGCAATGTCCCATACATCCAGTGGCAAGCGGGATCGCATATTCAGCAGAAGGCTTGGAGGTATCGAATTTCAATGTTTTTCTGATCCCTACCACGAGCGTCGATTTGGCTACACGGTATTTCTGCAAATCATTTTCTCCTGGAAGGTCCCTGATTTGGTTGTGTGAGGTTGTCTCGCGGATTTCAACATTCATATCCTCGAATTTCTTTTTCAATTCCCTGCCCAGCGGATATTCCAAAGCCTTAGGTTCGATGTAAACTAACTGTGGGATAAATGGTTTCATATCGTTCTCCATTCTTGTAGTCCTGTTCAGTCCTTACTTTGAACAAAACAATATAATTGATACAGATAGCTTTTCTTTATTCTGTTATCCTCATGATTGTTTTTAGTTGGAAATTAAAATGAAGGTGGCCTAGGGAAAGGAAAATGGCCATCTATATCCCTTCAGGGGCTGAGGCAATGTTCATGGAATGCAAAAAGAAGACCAAATCACATACTTCGGTCTTCTTCATATTAGAAAAATAAAAATTGAACACATGATAGGTTACATGCTGAGAAAAAAAAGCCGTTAAGGTTGAAGAGCACCTTAACGGCTTATCAGCTAGCTTAGAGTCCGCATTTCAATTGTGCGCCGCAATTGGTGCAAGTGTTACAGCCGCCCATTTCCTGAACTTCGCCTTTACGGCAGACAGGACAGGTGTTGCCAACTTCCGATCCAATCGTCACATTCGTCGAACGCAGTTCATTTATCGTGTCGACCAATACGACTTTTTTCTTTACTTCCACATCTGTCAATTCGTCCATTTCAAGCTGCTCGTCCATTTGGTTTTCTTCCGCTTTAAGCGTAAGGACCTGACTGTCACGGCTGCCATCTACATACACGGTACCGCCTTTTGCTCCGCCTTTGTATAGACGTTCATATACTTTTTCAACTTGCTCGACCGTATATCCCTTTGGTGCATTGACCGTTTTACTGATTGAGCTGTCAATCCAGCGTTGAATGATGCATTGAACATCAGCATGAGCTTCAGGTGCTAATTCCATCGCGGAAATGAACCATTTTGGAAGCTCTTCCGTGGCCGCTTCCGGATGGCGATCCAGGTATTCCTGGACGATATCGGCCTTCACTTCAATGAATTTACCGAGACGCCCGCTGCGGAAATAGGTGAAGGAGAAATACGGTTCTAGCCCCGTTGATACCCCGACCATCGTTCCTGTGCTTCCTGTAGGCGCCACTGTCAATAAATGAGAGTTCCGGATGCCATGTGCAGCAACACTTTCCCTGATATCTTCCGGCATTTTTTCCATGAATCCGGTTTGAGTGAAACGTGCTCTAAGCACATCGGTTTCTTCATCGGTCGTACCGACCAGGAACGGGAAGCTGCCTTTTTCTTTCGCTAGTTCCACGGAAGCCCTGTAAGCTGTAGTCGCAATCGTTTCGAATACCTTGTCGACGAGGAGATTTCCTTCCTCCGAGCCGTATTCCGTTTCACAGTAGATTAACAGATCATGCAGACCCATGACACCAAGGCCTACCCGCCGCTCGCCAAGGGCTTGTTTTTTGTTTTCATCCAAGAAATAAGGAGTGGCGTCAATGACATTGTCCTGCATGCGCACACCGACTTCCACCGTTACTTTAAGCTTCTCGAAATCGACGGTTTTATTGTCTTTATCAGCCATTTCAGCCAGATTGACAGCCGCAAGGTTACATACTGAATATGGGGCCAATGGCTGTTCTCCACATGGATTCGTGGCAACGACCTGTTGACCATAAGCTTTCGCATTTGTCATTTCATTGGCATTATCAATGAAGAAAATGCCTGGTTCAGCAGAATATGTCGCACAAATGTTAATCAAGTTCCAAAGCTCTTTAGCGCGGATTTTACGGTAGACACGGACTTTATGGCCCATTTTCTCCCATTCACGAACATCGCCGACTTTATGCCATTCTTCATTATAAACTGCCATTTCTTCGGAATTATAGCTTTCCACGTCAGGGAAGCGTAATTCATACTCTTCGTCTCGTTCTGCCGCTTCCATGAATTCCTTCGTCAAACAGATCGAAATGTTGGCGCCCGTAAGAAAATCAGGATTATGAACGCTGTAGGTTCCGCCCGTACGGAGTTTGTCCTCTGCATCTTTAATGATTTTCTCGTTAAACCCGCCCAGTCCAGGAATCTCTTTATAATTGATGATACCTTGATACATGGCCATTTCCTGTTCGGTATGCGCAGTGAACTTCAGCTTATCGGTCGCATATTTCTTGATGGCTTCATCTTTCGTGTTTTCCACCAGGTAACGAAGGATCCGTGGATTTTGCATTTTAGAAATGATGAATTCCGCAATATCCGGGTGCCAATCAGCAAGCATGATCATTTGCGCACCGCGTCTGCTGCCGCCCTGCTCAACAAGATGTGTCAATTTCGCAATATCATCAAGCCATGACACCGAACCAGAGGATTTTCCATTAACCCCTTTTGCCAGTGTGTTTCTTGGACGAAGTGTCGAACCGTTCGTTCCGACTCCGCCTCCGCGGCTCATGATCTCCATCACCTGTTTCCGATGCTCGGAAATGCCTTCACGCGAATCCGGTACGAAAGGCATGACGTAGCAGTTGAAATAGGTAACGTCCGTATTGGATCCCGCACCATATAATACGCGTCCTGCCGGCACGAAATGAAGGTTTTTCAATTCTTGATAAAATTTATTGAACCATTCCGTCCTTTTTTCTTCCGTTGTTTCAACTGAAGCCAGTCCCGTTGCATTACGTTTCGCGATTTGCTCATAAAATATTTCTAACGGCTTTTCAATGATATCCAGCGGGCGGTTTACGATCCCCGTCTCCACTTCTTCCGGATTATCCAATACGCCGCGGAATTCATCGTCTACCAATACCTTGGCTTTTTTCGTTTCCCAATCTATTTCAACGATGTAGCCGAGACCCCTTGCCGGGAATTTCGGATCTTCCTTAATTGTCAGCACCACAAAATCGCCTGCCGAGAGCGTGATTTTTTCAGTATCCTTAAAAGAATAGCGGTCAAGCATGACTAGACGGGATACACCCTTATGCGTCATTTTCATATCAGCGGTTACGGGGTGAACCTGGGGAAATAAAGAAATATCCTTATTCAACCTTTCTAGATCAACCTTTAGAGCATCTTTTATTACAACCGACATAATTCCCTCTCCTTTATCTGTTTCAAAATCCTTGCTGACGCAAAAATCTATATGTAGCCTTACATGTCCGTTTCGCTTAAACAAGTACTATAAATTTATCATAGCGAAACTCAAATATCAACATATAGTGTACCATTAAATATTCCAACCACTATATATTGTGTTTTTTTCGTTAACTTTTTATTTTGTCAAACGTTGAATCAATTAATATAGTTAGCAAAAGGGAGGAAAATGTCGATTTACAATAATTTTTCATCAGATTTCAATTAATTTGAGCCTTGCTTTTTTTCCATCCCTTTAAGGTCTTATCCCATCAAGGAAAAGCCTATTTGGTCAAACAAATCTGAAAAAACTTTTTTATTATCCAAGCCCATCATTCCTTTTTCATCTCATGAAATTCCATTCATCGCTTTCATATTTACTTTCTGCGATGGCCTTCACTTCCAGCATTTGCTTTTCAGAGAGCGTGTATGGCTCTAAATCAATGGACAATCCTTCTGCAAACCCTTTTTCGAAAGCAACTTTCGCTTCCGGTATGCCGATTTTCCTACCAGCAATGTCATTTATCGCCACTGCTTTATTTTTCAGGTTTTTTTGCATTCTTTCTTTAACCCTGTCATTGGAAAATTTAAATACACTAAACAGTTTTTCATCATCAAGTTCAAGTAATATTGCACCGTGCTGAAGGATGACTCCCTTTTGCCTCGTTTGGGCGCTGCCGGCAACCTTCCTGCCCTCCACGACAAGTTCATACCAGCTTGGGGCATCGAAGCAGACGGAGGACTTCGGCGCCTTTAATGCCGCTTTCTCCAAATCGGTTCGAGGCACTGCAAAGTAAGCATCCAAGCCCAGGTTCCTAAACCCCATTAATATGCCTTCTGAAATAACCCGATATGCTTCGGTGACAGTGCTCGGCATGCCTGGATAGGATTCCGGCACGATTACGCTATATGTCAATTCATGTTCATGCAGGACCGCCCGTCCCCCGGTTGGTCTGCGCACAAATCCAAGACCTTGCCGTTTGACTTCCTCAATATCGATTTCCGCTTTTGCCTTCTGGAAATAACCAATCGACAATGTCGCCGGATCCCATCCGTAAAAGCGTATGATGGGAGGAATCTCCCCCTTGCTTTGCCAGTTCAACAGTGCTTCGTCCAACGCCATATTAAAGGCTGGTGAACAATATCCTGAATCAATGAATCCCCATTTTTCTTTCATCATCCTTACCCCTCATTTCAAATAGACTTTATCTCGGTAAGTCCGTCATCCCCATAAAAAACTCACATGTAGTAGTTTAACAGACTTTATCCCTCTAAAAAAGGAAGTGCCATTGAGATTGATGCCGAAATTGCTGAAAATTCTTTTTGATTATTGGGTAAAGCAATTATATAATAAGGATTGTCTGTAATCGTTAAGGTAGAAGGGAGTTTTTATGCTTGGAAATATTATATACACTGCTCATCATCTTAGGAGCGGTTATTGTGTATTCACTTTTTAATTGGTACCGCCAGCGTAAAATCGTTAAAACATTGACACAGGACGAATTTATCGCCAACTACAGAAAAGTGCAGCTAATCGACGTGCGGGAACCGAATGAATTTGATAATGGTCATATCTTAGGAGCACGGAACATCCCAATGACGCAAATGAAAACCCGATTGGTGGAGATTAGGCAGGACAAGCCCGTATACTTGTATGCCCAAAGCGAAATCATCAGCGGAAGAGCTGCGGCCATGCTATACAAAAAAGGGTATAGGGAACTTTATCACCTAAAAGGCGGTTTCAAAATGTGGACCGGTAAAATCAAAGCAAAGAAATAGGCCCCCAGTTTTTGCGTGGGTCAGCCTCGCTTTGCGGTTCATTCGAATGAACGTGCACGCATGGACAGGATGAATGCTTCGCAAGATACATAAACAAGAAAAAATCCCCGCCATGCTGGCTGGGATTTCTTCTTGTGCTTACAGGACTTAAAGGCTACGCCTGGTGGCGCAGAACTGGCTTTCTTGCAGCTAGTGTTTCATCCAGCCGCTTTATGACGGTAGTGTGCGGAGCTTCCTGAACGACTTCCGGAGTTTCTTCCGCTTCCTTGGCAATCTGGATCATGGCATCAATGAAAGCATCGAGGGTTTCCTTCGACTCCGTTTCAGTCGGTTCGATCATCATTCCTTCCTCCACATTCAACGGGAAGTATATGGTTGGGGGATGGTAACCGAAGTCCAACAGCCTTTTCGCTATGTCGAGCGTCCTTACTCCCAATTGCTTTTGCCGGCGACCGCTCAATACGAATTCATGCTTGCAATGGCGATTATATGGCAAATCGAAATATGGTTCCAGCCTTCGCATCATATAATTTGCATTGATGACAGCATTTTCGGTGACGGCTTTCAGACCATCGGGACCCATGGAGCGAATGTACGTATATGCCCTCACGTTTATTCCGAAATTCCCGTAATATGGCTTCACCCTTCCAATCGATTGCGGGCGATCATAATCCAAGGTGAACCGCTCATCCTTTTTGACCACAAGCGGCTTCGGCAAGAAGGGAATCAAATCCGCTTTCACCCCGACAGGGCCAGAACCCGGGCCTCCGCCGCCATGTGGGCCCGTGAAGGTTTTATGAAGATTCAAGTGGACTACATCAAAGCCCATGTCACCAGGGCGAGCCTTGGAAAGCACAGCATTCAGATTGGCGCCATCGTAGTAGAGCTTCCCGCCGGCATCATGAACAAGCTGTGCCATTTCCAAAATGTTCTCCTCGAATAATCCAAGCGTATTGGGATTCGTCAGCATCAAGGCTGCCGTATCCGCTCCTACCACTCTCTTTAAATCTTCAAGGTCAACTAGCCCATTTTCATCCGATTTCACCGTAATCGTCTCAAGACCGGCAACCGTGGCAGATGCCGGATTCGTACCATGTGCCGAATCCGGGACGATTACCTTCGTCCGTGCTGTATCGCCATTGGCCTCGTGGAAGGCCCGGATCATCATCAACCCGGTCCATTCACCGTGGGCACCTGCGGCAGGCTGCAAAGTCACTTGATCCATCCCTGTGATTTCCGTTAAATGCTCCTGCAAATCAAATAACAGCTCCAGGGCTCCCTGGACGGTAGATGGGTCTTGATATGGATGGATGTGGGCAAACCCGTTATAACGTGCCACATTTTCATTGATTTTCGGATTGTATTTCATCGTGCATGATCCTAGCGGGTAAAACCCCGAATCCACGCCATGATTACGCTTGGAGAGGGCTGTATAGTGACGCATGATATCCAGCTCCGACACTTCGGGAAGCGCCGCTTCTTCTGTACGGATATACCCGTTTGGAAGAATTTCTTCAAGAGGAATAGCTTCCACATCCATTTCCGGCAGGCTGTATCCGATGCGTCCGGGTGTACTGATTTCAAAAATGAGTGATTGATCTTGGTTATTCATGTTGCTCCCCCAATTCCTGCGCAAATGCATCGATTTCTTCTTTCGTTCTAAGTTCAGTTACGGCGACAAGCATATGACCATTCAGTTCAGGATAAACGGAGCCTAAATCGAAGCCGCCGATCATTCCTTTTTCGAATAGGTTCTTATTGACTTCCGAGAATGGAGCAGGAAGTTTGATCACGAATTCATTGAATGATGGACCATCGAACACAATCTCTATTCCTTTTTGCATGAATGCTTTTTTCGCATAATGCGCCTTTTGAATATTTTGCACAGCCATTTCCTTGACACCCTTTTTTCCAAGGGCGGTCATCGCAACGGAAGCCGCTAGTGCATTCAACGCTTGGTTGGAGCATATGTTGGAGGTTGCCTTATCACGGCGTATATGCTGCTCGCGAGCTTGCAGCGTCAGCACGAAGCCTCTTTTGCCATCTTCGTCAACCGTTTGACCGACGAGCCGGCCAGGCACTTTTCGCACCAGTTTATTCGTGACGGCAAAATATCCACAATGAGGTCCGCCAAATGCTGCTGGGATTCCGAAGGGCTGTGCATCTCCGGTTACGATATCCGCACCAAGCGAGCCTGGCGATGCCAAAGCTCCCAATGCAAGAGGATTACTGGACACGATAAACATGGACTTGGCATTATGGATGATTTCTTCCATTTCTTTCAAAGGCTCGATGCGACCAAAGAAGTTTGGATATTGGATGATCACGCCAGCGATGTCCTCAGTGGCCATTTCCCTTAAAGCGGCCACATCGGTCACGCCGTCTTTATAAGGTACTTCGATCACTTCCACGCGTTGCCCCTTCGCATATGTCTTGACCACTTCTCTTGATTCAGGATGTACCGCTCCTGAAATGAGAATTTTCTTCCGGCGTGTCTGACCAGAAGCAAGCATGGCAGCTTCAGCCAGCGCCGTCCCCCCGTCATACATCGAGGAGTTAGCCACATCCATACCCGTCAACTCACAAACCATTGTTTGATACTCAAAGATGGCTTGAAGCTCTCCTTGTGAAATTTCTGGCTGGTAAGGTGTATACGCGGTATAAAATTCCGAACGGGAAAGAACATGATCGACGATGACCGGTGCATAATGGTCATATACACCCGCTCCTAGGAAAGAAGCATAGCTTTTAAGATCCGCGTTCCTGGAAGCAAGCCTCGCTAATTCCTTCATTAAGGCCGGTTCCGATTTAGCTGGTTTGATATCATATTCTCCTTGAAAGCGAACACTTTCAGGGATATCTTTGAAAAGTTCTTCAACCGTGGGTACCCCTATCACTTGCAGCATGTCCTGTTGATCTTGTTCTGTCATGGGTAAATAACGATGTTTCATCTAATGACCATTCCCCTCTATTTACGTGGTTTTTTATAAAAAGGTGTTTGTATGATAGTGGCTTTCAAACGTTTCGAACGGATCTCCACTTCGACAGTTGCATCCAGCGCCGAAAATTCCTTGTCGATAAGTACCAACCCAACATTTTTCTTCAATGTAGGGGATTGGGTGCCTGTCGTGACCTCGCCAATGATTTGGTCCCCGCTGTATACCTTATAACCATGACGTGGAATGCCACGGTCAATCATTTCAATTCCAACAAGCTTGCGAGGAGCCCCTTTTTCCTTTTGTTCAGCAAGAACAGCTTTCCCGAAAAAATCAGTTTCCTTATCCACTTTTACCGCAAAACCGATCCCCGCCTCTATCGGGGTGATGTCCGCTGATAGCTCCTGTCCATATAACGGCAGTTTCGCTTCAAATCTCAGGGTATCACGGGCACCCAAACCAATCGGCTGAATTCCTTCTTCCTTCCCAGCTTCCAAAATCGCCTTCCAAAGGGAAGGACCATTTTCACTGCGGCTATATATCTCAAATCCATCTTCGCCTGTATATCCGGTACGGGAAACGATCGTAGCGATCCCATTTATCATGACGTTTTCCTTGAACTTGAAAAAGCCAATTTCACTAAGATCCGTGTCACCTGACAGTTTTTGCAATATCTTCTCTGCAGCCGGTCCTTGAAGGGCTAGCTGTGTATAGTCACTTGATACATTCGTAAGTTGGACATCTTCCGGACAATTTGCTTGCAGCCAGTTAAAATCTTTTTCCGTATTAGCTGCATTGACCACGAGCAAATAGTCATCCTCCGCCATTTTATAAACGATGAGGTCATCAATCGTCCCCCCGTTTTCATAACACATTGCCGTATATAGCGCCCCGCCCTGCTGCAGCTTCGATACATCGTTGGTCAGCATCTTCTGTAAAAAAGGAAGGCTTCCAGGACCCTTTACATCAACCTCTCCCATATGCGAAACATCGAATAAACCCGCCTTTGCACGAACGGCTTCATGCTCATCCTTGATGCCCGAAAATTGGACGGGCAGTTCCCAGCCTCCAAAATCAATCGTTTTGCCTCCGCTTTCCTGATAAACCTCGAATAGTGGTGTTCTTTTTAAATTGGTCAAAAAATGACCCCCCTCAGATATTTTTGGATTAAATAGGCTTCATGATCGAATAGCTTCAAAATCATTCGTGATTCCTGATATGAAAAAGCACAAAAAAGGACAGAGAAAGCCCGTTTGAGCTTTTTCTCTGTCCTGAAACCTGAAAGTTTACCTATATGATAGGTTTTCCCCTTTGGTGGCCGTCCAATCGGCGGCGCTCTCCAGAGTTGCGTCCAATAAGAGTTCTTTTGCCTGAGAGATTCACTGCTAAGTTTGCTCCTTCGGCGCTACATCCGTAGTCTCTCCCCTTATCTTCAACCGCATATAATGGTTTACCCATGCAAGGGACCACTCCCTGGCATTCGTAATCCCTGGGCATTCATGGAATAACTTCACTGCCACCTCTTTTATCTTCAGTTAACTTGGATAAAGTGGGAGCCTATGGCCCATACTAATGAAACGTGAACCACAAAATCAAAGTACTTCAAGCGTGGAAAATTGGAATTTTCTAAATATACTTATATCCTACCCTAAGAAACTTATCTCTGCAATATCTTTTGAAGATAAATATTTTTCTTATTTCACATATGAAATGTTCGGATTTTGACCTTATATTAAGGAAATTATGATGTAAGAGGGAGTTTTTTCTATGAAAATCAATATATCCTCCAATTTAGAATGGAATGACGAGTTTCTGCAAAAAATTGAAAATGACGGACCATGGGGAAATTGGGAGCTTTATAAGCTGGCTGTTCAAATGGAAGAAAACCTCATCATCCCTGATTTTGAAGGATTACAGGCACCCAAGCACCTGCCTCATCTAACCCCGCTTCCCCACCAATTGGAGGCAGCAAAACAAGTCGTGGAAAAGATGAATGGGAAGGCCATATTAGCTGATGAGGTGGGGCTCGGGAAAACGATCGAAGCCGGGCTGATCTTAAAGGAATATATGATACGAGGCCTTGTCAAAAAAGTATTGATCCTTGTACCCGCTTCCCTCGTTTCACAATGGGCATTTGAATTGAATACGAAGTTTCATATCCCGGCAGTCGCCCAAAGGAAAAGCTACGTTTGGGAATCCTGCGATGTCGTCATATCTTCGATTGATACGGCGAAACGCGCTCCCCATCGTGATATCATCTTCAATCAGGAATATGACTTCATCATCATTGACGAAGCCCATAAACTAAAAAACAACAAAACGAAGAACTACGAGTTCGTCCAAAATCTGAAAAAGAAATTTTGCCTGCTCCTGACGGCAACTCCCATCCAAAATAAAGTCGAGGAAATCTTTCACCTTGTTTCCTTATTGAAACCAGGGCATTTGGGGAATGCTTCACTCTTTTCAGAAAAATATAAAGGAAAAGGCCGAGGCATTATCGAGGATGAACATCTTAAGGAACTCGTAAACACGGTCATGATTCGCAATCGGAGGGCCGATACCGGGATCGAATGGACAAAAAGGCATGTGGAAACCATCACCATCGAGTTTTCTCCCACCGAACAAGCCTTATATGATGCTGTTTCACAATTCAAGCCGATTACAGAAGGAACGAAGGGAAGCACCTTTTCCGCTCTCACCCTCCAAAGGGAAGCTTGTTCAAGCAGGGAGGCAGTCTATTACACTTTAAAAAATATGAAAGCTAAATATGACGATCCTTCGCCCGACTATACGGCAAAGCTTGATGAACTATTTACAAAGGTGAATGAAACGGTTCAGAACTCTAAAGCCGAAAAGGCTCTGGAACTGATCAAGAAAATCGATGATAAAGTGATCATTTTCACCGAATACCGCGCCACCCAGCTCTATTTACAATGGTATTTACAGCAAAACGGAATCTCTTCCGTTCCATTTCGCGGCGGCTTCAAACGAGGAAAGAAAGACTGGATGCGGGAATTGTTCCAAAAGAACATACAGGTGTTAATTGCTACGGAAGCTGGAGGGGAAGGAATAAACCTGCAGTTTTGCCATCACTTGATTAATTTCGACCTGCCCTGGAACCCGATGAGACTTGAGCAAAGAATCGGGCGGATACATCGGCTTGGTCAGGAAGAAGATGTCATGATTTATAACTTTGCGACGAAAAATACGGTCGAAGAGCATATCCTCAAATTACTATACGAAAAAATCAATTTGTTTGAAAAGGTGATTGGGGAATTGGATGATATCCTAACCAAGTTGGACATCAGCAATATTGAGGAATATTTAATAGATGTAGTCGGCGAGTCGAAAACCGAGGGAGAAATGAAAATCAAGATGGATAATTTCTCGTCGTTAATTCAATTCGCACAAGCCATGAAGGAAGGTGAGGTTCATGCAGCAACAGGAAATTCATGATTTTTTACACACTTACTTTAAAGCCAATGATTGCGAAATTTTGGCCGATGGAGGCTCCCACCTTACCGTTCAGCTGACAATCGACATGGATAAGGAATTAATGAACCGCCCTTTCTATTGGCACTATCTTGAAAAAACAGGCGGGATCCCGAACCCGGCAGTAATCACCTTCATAACCGACCCAGCTCTAGCCCCAGCGGATTTGAAGGGCGAAATGATTCATTTCGGTTCCCCCCGCCTTCATCAGATTATCCAATCGACGAAGAAGCTGGCCGGATATACGAGACTCTTTGAGGATACCCCTCCGGTTCAAGGCGGAAATCATCCGTTATTTCCTTGGCTGACACTCAATGTGAAAATATCTTATCAATGCGATCGTAAAAAAGATACCTTTATGTCGATCGGCCTGAATCTCATTTCAGGAGAAATCATGGAAGGGTTTCATAACCGGCTCAAGCCAGTCAAAGTCACCCCGAAGATCCCGGATTACTCCTTTACCCTTTCACCGCTCATCATGCCTAAAAGTGGATTGGCAAGACTCGATACTTACATCAGGACCAGTTTCGAGGGTGATGACCATTCATGGGCGGAAGAAGCCATGAGACGCTGGCAGGATGACTTGAATCTGTTGGAGCATTTTTACAAGGACATGGACGAAAAAAGTGATAGCTATTTTACCGAAAAAGAGGCACTCAAGGCCCAATATGAACCCAACATACGAATATCGATCATTAACGGGGGATTATTTTACCTTTCAGACCGCGCATTGGGATAGACCTCCTGCGATAAATGCGGTCCGCGGAAAGCAAGTGCCCACAGTGAAACGGAATGGTCATTGGACAAATCTCTACCTGTGCGCAATCGCAATCGCAATTCCAGCTTATTTTGCACACAAATGGGAGTGGAACGGAGGGTGCGAGACTCCTGCGGGAAATGCGTGTCACGTGAGACACCGCAGCTGAAAGACGAGGAGGCTCACGGAACGCCCGCGGAAAGCGAGCACTCGCAGTGAAACAACGATCATTGGACACATCATCAAAACTGTGCGCAATCGCAATTCCAGCTTATTTTGCACACAAATGGGAGTGGAACGGAGGGTGCGAGACTCCTGCGGGAAATGCGTGTCACGTGAGACACCGCAGGCTGAAAGACGAGGAGGCTCACGGACCGCCCGCGGAAAGCGAGCGCCCACAGTGAAACAACGATCATTGGACACATCATCAAAACTGTGCGCAATCGCAATTCCAGCTTATTTTGCACACAAATGGGAGTGGAACGGAGGGTGCGAGACTCCTGCGGGAAATGCGTGTCACGTGAGACACCGCAGGCTGAAAGACGAGGAGGCTCACGGACCGCCCGCGGAAAGCGAGCGCCCACAGTGAAACGGAATGGTCATTGGACACATCTCTACCTGTGGGCAATTGGAATCCACTCTTATATTTCAAATGCAGAGTGGAATGAATTCAATTTCAATACAAACAAAATAACTGTAGACAAACCCCTTATCATTTTTGGGTTTGTCTACAGTTTGAGATGTCCATGTACAATGAAGGACATCTGTTTCATTTTTTGATATTCTTCCTTACAAACATCGTCAACGCAAAAGGGACAATGCCAAACCAATGGGACATCCCGTGATTTTTATCCTCTTTTTTATGACGGCGCTTTTCTCTTCGTTCTTTTTTGGTCAGATTAAAATATTCGACAAACTGTTGCGTCAGATATTTAATATAAGCGTTAGTAGACATATGGTATCACCCTATGATAAGCATGCCCGATTGCTGCTACTTTTATTCCTGGACGTCCTTTCTTAACACGGCCAGCATCTCGTTGATCGCCAATCGGAACGCGTCAGCCAGTCTGTTTTTCGATCCATTCCACCACTCTCCCCGCCTCTTTATCATATTGTATGACGATCCTGCCCACTCGATCATTTTTAGTCGTGGAGGAAAATTCGATAAATGCATATCGACCGTCATGCTTCAACAACGAATACCGCACCGCACCATCTGGATACGTTATGTCCCCTTGGAATACTTCCGGCATATCCTCCTCCCACCCTGCCGTCACTTCCTTAACGGCTAGATGGACAAGATGGTCTGCCACCAACGATTCTTCCACTTCTTTATAAAATCTTTTATCGATGATAAATTGATCGATCATTAAAATCATCAGCATGATGAAAACACTGGCTATAATCAGCACCATCGGGAAAACGACTCCTTTTTGATTATTCATCCGCTTCGTTCCCATCTTTAAAGTATGGATGAAAGCTTCGGCTAAAAGTAGTCCCTGCCTTATCTGTCACAACCAGGACAATGACGCTGCCATCCTTCTTCACCTGAAATTTTGATATGTTCTGCAGGATGACTTCATGCCCCTTGCCATCGACCCTCCTGCGAACCTTATCTTCATATTGTTCAATGGATGATAATTGATCACCTGACATTAAATATAATCCACTCCCCCTTACAACCTGGGATTTGGAGCTCCGGATTTCCTGATGCATCTGCATGGTGAAGACCTCCCACTCTTTAGGATGCAATTTATTAACCGCCTCCACCTGGGTTTGGATGATGGAGAAAAGCTGCACAACAAAAAGAGAAATCAACATCAAAATCAGTAGTGAAAAAAGCATTTCAATCATCGTAAAGCCATCATTTTGCCGCAATATCACAAATCGACTCATCTTTTCCCGATGCATTTTCATAACGTACACATCCTTCAATAGTTCCCGATGAATCTCCATCGTCCTTCCAAATCATGCGGTAGGATTTTTTTTGAATAATGAATTCCTGCTCCATGCCCTGTACCTCCCCTTCCATGAACGCCGTCAACCTTTCATACAACAAATGGTGGGCTTCCGTCTTCATGATCATATTTTTGCGGTCGGTCATCACATTCTCAAGGATCGGTAAAATCGAGAGCGCCAAAAATGCACAAACAGAAAAGGCGGCCATCAGCTCAAGGTACACATACCCTTTACAATTTCTCAATCCTGAACCTCCCTTTGCCGATATTCAGAACCAATTTGTACTTCCCCTTCGATGTTTCAATCATCAATGTTCCTGCTTTTGATACATTTCCATTCTGATTAAAATAAAAGCTAAACCCTAAAGTGCCACTTGAAAAGTGGATATCCGCCGGTATGCTTCGCTCCAGGATCTTACCCTCTTTGTATGAGGAAACGGTATATATCTTATTGACATCATCGATATGCAGGTAAATCAACCCTTCATGGCTGATGGCATATTGTTGTGCATAGAAAAGATCCTCATGAAATTGGGAAAGGAACAGCCTTTCTTCCATTCCTCTATTGAAGCTTGGATATAAATTGGGGGTTATGGAAAGCAGCAGTATAAAAATGACAAGGACAATTAGGGTTTCCGACATCGTAAATCCCCCATTGTCATGCTTAATCATTCCTTTTCTTCTACTCAACAATCGTTATTTTCCCCTTTTTATCCAAGCTGATCTCATCTCCATTCGGACAGGTGGTCTGTTTAAGATAACCTTGGCTTTCCAATTCATCTATGCTCCCAGGCAGCTTGGCATTGTCAATCTCATATGCCTGCACTTGTGCTTGGGCCATCTTTACGAAGGCTTCGCATCCTCTTGTATGGATCGTCGATTGATGCTTGGTGATATTGGGTATGGTAATGATCAAAAGTATCGAGATGACTAGTAAAACAATAAGCATCTCAATTAGGGTAAAACCTCTTTCATCCAAAACTTTCTTCATATCATCCTGCTCCTTAAACCATCTGATCTCAGAATGGTTTTTGTGCAGTTTCACCTCCACATTTCAATAATGAAATTCTTAAATCCCATCGAGCAATGAGAACATCGGCAGCAAAACCGCTAAATAAATCGACACGATCAGGAGACCTATCACCGAAAACATAAGGGGTTGGAGGATTTTTAGGGTGACGTTCATTTTCTCTTCCATCCTCTCAAGCAAGAAACGGCTGTAATGCAATAGCTCCACATCAAGCCTCCCGTATTTTTGTCCATTTGCTGCAACCACTGGCAAATTCTTATCAAAATAAGGCAATTCACGAAAAATCATTTCAAGCGAACGGCCTTCTGTCAGGTCATCCTTCATGATCGAGCAGAGTTTTTGATAAAATGGCTGCTGCTGATTTATCGAGAACAATTTAATGCTTTCGTTAATGGACAATCCACCGGAAAGCATGCCGCTGAATTGGCTTGCAAAAAAATAGGTTTCATATAATTTGATGAAGTTCCCTAATACCGGAATGCCCATCAGGATCGTTCGCTGCCGTAAAGGGCATAATCGGTTGAACCAAAAGAGCTTGAGCAGATACGAGAATAGGATCAAGAAAAGCAAAACGAAGGGAAGAAGAGGCAGAATGAAGGAAAATGCAGACAACAGAATCAGGATGGCATTTTGATCGACATCCATCGTTAAATAGATGGCCTGGAATTGGGGAAGGAGAACACTTTGGAGAATATAAAACACGATGCCTACAAAAAAAGCCAGGAATATGGGGTAAACCAATATTTTTTTTACTTTATCCAGATCTTCCGTTCTTTTCTTCCAATATCCCCCGCCTTCTTTCAACGCCCGATCAAGGTCGCCGTACTGCTCTCCATAAAAGATATAACTGACAAGTTGTGGATGAAAATCTAGATGGGACAGCACTTGATGCAAGGGATAGCCATTCCTTAAATCTTGTAAGGCTTTAGAGAAATCTCCCGCCTTCTTCTTGGATTCTTGAAACTCGAGGAAACGGATTGCTTCTGCCAAGGGATAGCCATGGCTTAATAATTCACCTAGCTTCGTAACGAAGACGGCTTGTTCCTTCAACTGCCATTTACTTTTAGTCATCACGATATACCAGCCGATCGTATTCTTGTGTACCGACAAAACCCATGGCAACCGCTTTACCAATTTCATCCTTTAATCTACGATAGCTGACAGACGCGCCGCCCTTTTCATCCTTAATCGTTTGGAAAAGGTCGGCCAAGCTTTTCCCAAAAAGCAATTCATACACACTCGCCCTTTTCGTCCTATCCGTCCGTTCGCAAGCAGATGGACAATCCCCGTTACACGAAAGGCAGCGAAGTTCAACCAGACGCTGAGCTGTCACGCCAACCAAGCTTTGTTCTATTTCAAGCAGGCTTGCACCAAATTCAAGCAGCCTGGAGATGGCCCCTTGTGCATCCCTTGTATGCATCGTCGTCAGGATCAAATGTCCGGTCAATGCGGCACGCACCGCGATTTTCGCCGTTTCCGAATCCCTGATTTCCCCCACCATGATCACGTCCGGGTCATGCCTAAGCACAGCTTTTAGGCCGACGGAATAGGTAATGCCCGCCTTTTCATTGATTTGGACTTGCAGCACCTTTTCGGACACATTTTCAATCGGATCTTCAAGTGTAATGATATTTCGATTGAGCATCACACGTGCATGATGAAGCAGGGAATATAGGGTAGTCGTTTTCCCGCTGCCGGTGGGGCCGGTAAAAATGAGCATGCCATGGGAGTGCTTCAGGAGCGCGATCAATTTTTGGGCGGTATTCGGGAATAAGGATAATTGTTCTAGCGGAAGGATATTCTGTTGGGGTATCAAGCGGATGACCAGACTTTCGAGATAGGCAGTGGGGAGTGTGGAGAGGCGAAGTCCTACCACTTGGTCAGCTAAATTCATGGTGATGGCGCCACTTTGCGGCCTCCTTTTTTCGCCTATATCCATTGCGGCAAGGAACTTCAAGTGGGCTATAAGCCTTTCAGCTTCAAAGAATGATATTGTTTCTTGCGGTACGAGCTTATTGTCTATCCTGAATTGGATGAGCGGCCCCTCCCTGCGAAAAAAAATATGGATGTCAGTCGCCGATAACCGAATGGCACGAGTCAGGATTTTTTCTGCCGTTTTTTCTATCGATATCAAATCAATCTTCACCTCCTATTTTTCTTGATTTTAAAATTCGACAACGACCGACAATTTCCTCCTTACAAATAAAAAAATTCCCGAAAAATTTCCGAGAATGATTTTTACATGCTCATTTTCAAATCCTGCTTTTTGGAAACCAAATTTTTCAATGCATCTTCATTGTGGCCGATCACTAATTTTTCACCATCGATGAGGATGGGCCTTCTCAATAGCCTTGGCTCTTTTGTAAGTAATTGGATTACATCAAATAGCATCATTTCGTCAATATTAACATGTAAGCCTTTATATGCTTCACTTCTTGTTGCCAGTAGTTCGTCAAGTCCCTCGGTCGTCAATGCCAGAATCCGTTTTAATTCTGCTTCCGTTGGCGTTTCTCTGAATAAATGGCGCTCTTCGAAAGAAATATGATTGGCCTTTAACCATTTTTTTGTTTTTCGGCATGATGTACAGCTTGGATACGAAAAGAAAGTCAATCGTTCCATATTCACAACCCCTCATCCACAATTTATATATAACTAATCTACAGAATCATTGTATAACATTTGTACAATAATTGTATATTAATTAGCTTGATAAAAAACGGGGGAAATGTGAACTTTTTGTATCTGAAGCGAGATTGCCAGTTCTGTTATTCCATTTTTTTCTGCCTGTATTATAATAAACAAGTAAAACTATGGTAATCAGGAGGATAAAATGGAGCATACGTTAAAAATCACGAACGTGTTAGCAGATCCCACTCGGTATTATATATATCAATATATTGTGAACAATCATGGGGATGTGACGGTACAGCAAATTGCCGATTCATTCAGCATCCATCCAAATGTCGCCCGTCTGCATTTATCAAAACTCGAAGATATTGACATGCTGACATCCGAAGCCCGTAAAACCGGGAAAGGCGGACGTCCAAGCAGGCTTTATCGCTTGTCTGATAAAGTCATTCAGCTGCATTTTCCCTATAGGGACTATCAGCTGCTTTCAAGGATTGCCATCCAGACGATGATGACATTAGGGGAGCAAGGCAAACAGGCGCTATATGATACGGGAAAGGTGTTCGGCGAGGAATTGGTCAACCAGCAACTAGCCATGAGCTTAAACTCGGTCGACAGCCTTTCTTTTGCGGAAAAAGTCGGCATGCTTAAAAATGCCGCTGCCATTGCGGGGTTCTCGCCTGAAATTCAAGCAAGCGAAGAAGAAAATAACATACACTTCCGTATCTTCAATTGTCCGTTCAAGGAAGTTACCGCCGTAGAGCCAAGTATCATCTGCTCCATGCACAACTCCTTCTTAAAAGGAATGTTCGAAGCCTTGTTTACAAATGTCCATATTGTGGAACTGGAAAATATGATGTCTGATTGTTCCACGTGCTCTTATCAAGCTTCGGTTCTCACATAGAAACAAAAGGCATCCTTTACATTACCTTACAATTTCATTTATAATTATTTGGAATGTAGAAGACTAGAAAAAGGAGGGATTCGGATGGAACGCATGTTCAGGGTATGTGGTTTTTGGACAGGAATTATGGCTATTTTCTTTTATCTGGGCCATATGCATCAAACGTCTTTACTTTTCTTCGCACAAACTATCTTTTTTGTTCTTTTAAGTTATTTGAAATTATCTGAGCGCATGTATATTTATGTTTTTGGCGCCTATCTTACCATTTTCTTTGCAGGGTTTTCGTACTGGAGCGTATTTATGATGACTCCTGGTGCCGCCCATTAAGAACGAAATAAGCATGATACATAACCCATGAATTTTGGTTCATGGGTTTTCACATGTCATCATTCAGGAAAAACCTTTGCTGTTACAGCTAGATTCTTCGTTTGAACCAGCACCCTGAAATGCTCACTGAACCCTCCTGGAACGATTAACCCCCGAATCGCACGATTACGTTTTGCCGTTTTTGAGAATGGATCCGTTTCTTGGTGTTCCTTCAATTCCTGAAGAATTCCCGTTTTAAGCAGGAATTCATGCTGCTGATAAAGTTTGCAGGTTCCTAAACCATTTCTTTCTCCCCTATCCATTAATGTGTCAAAATGGATATGTGTCGTCAAATCCATATCACCTGGATACATAAGGGCATCTCCAATCATTTCATGCTGATAATAGCCCCTTAGGCTTCCCTGATGATGTGCAGGTTCCATCCATTCCTTTTGAATATAACCATAATCGATCGTAAGAAGGATCCCCGATTCGATGTTTGAAGCGATCTTTTCATACTCCTCAACCATCTTTAGCGGAATTTCATACCTTTGCTTATCATGTAATGTCACGGATCGTTCTGTAAGGTAAGAAAGAATGTCCGGGTTTGACAAAGGTTCCTTCACTTCCAGCAAATGGCCATCCTTAATCGTGACAAATACCTCTACTAGGGCCCCATCATCCTTTTCAATGACATGGACAGGCAATGCATCGAAAAATTCATTTGAAAAGACGATTCCATCCATGCTTGTCCATTCTTCTGCCCCTGAAGCAAAAAATGCTTGTTTGAACATCCCCATACGTTCTTGTTGCGCCTTTTTGTGGTAGGGACTCGTTTCCACCAGGACATACGTCAGCGAGTCCCAAATCAGCGGCTCGGTTTCTTTTATATAGACAAGGATGTCGTAAGCAAGCTTCCCGTCCCCCGCACCGACTTCGACGATTTTAGGGGAAATCCCGCACACTTTTATCAAATGAACGAACCATCTCGCAAGCGACCTCCCAAATGCGTCCCCGACATTGCCCGACGTATAGAAATCCCCTCTAGAACCGATTTTCTTTTTGGGGCTCGCATAGTAGCCGATGGTGGGGGCATATAAAGCGGCAGCCATGTAGTCATGATAGGAAATTCTCTTTTTCGGGCTGCTTTCAATCATTTCCTTCAAGTGATGTCTCAACATAACGCCTCCTCTTCCTTGAACCGCGATCATTAAGGAACTGAACCTCCCGGTGGGTGCTTCTTCAACAGTCATGCTCAAAATTCCGTGTGTTCGTTTTTCCTTGAAATATACTCAGTATAATTCCGCGAGCGACCTTTTTCAATATTCACACATTTAAGAACGAAAAATAAAACAGGTGCCATCTGGCACCTGAGGGATTGTTATCTCAAGAAGGGATTGTCATTCTTTTCATCTAAAATGGTCGTGACTGGCCCATGTCCCGGAAAAACGATCGTATCATCAGGAAGCGGCAGCAGTTTCGAATCTATGCTTTTTAGCAGGACCGCTTCGCTCCCGCCTATTAAATCAGTCCTGCCGATGCTTCCTTGGAACAAGACGTCTCCTGAAAAGAGCAGCCGTTCATCCCTTGCAAAATAGGAAACACTGCCGGGTGAGTGTCCGGGGGTTTCGAAAACTTCGAAAGTGAATCCCCCAATCGCAAGCTCGTGCTCATTTGTTATAATATGATCAGCCGGCTTCATGCGCATCGGGTTTTCTGGGAACCAGTTCAACGAGCCGTTCAATGCGGGATCAAGCAGCCACTTGGCCTCTTTTTCATGAAGATAGGCAGGCACTTCATAATGATCCCGAATAACATCAAGAGCACCGATATGGTCAAAATGAGCATGCGTCAATAAAATTGCCAAAGGCTTCAACTTTTTTGTTTGTATATATTGTATGATTTTCTGCGGCTCTTCACCCGGATCGAAAATGATGCAATCATTTCCATCCGAAACGACATAGCAATTCGTTTGCAGGGGTCCAAGAGGAATTTGTGTCCATTTCATTTCCATCACTCCAATAAGATTTTCTCCCTCCATCTTACACCAAATCATGCCGTTCATGGTAATCCAAAACACTGCTAGCCAGGTGAGATTCGCCTTTAAGCCTCGACAAATAATTGAAAAAATATTAAAATATTAACAAATGCATTCTTTTCTACATATTTTTGGTAGTTGTTTCATCCTCTGGGTATATTATTAAGGATTGGCATTACGAAAAAAGGGGGTTTTACGATGATATTAATGGTCGTGTTCGGACTGGTGGCTATATTGGGAGTGGCTGCTGTATTTACCTCATTAAAAAAGAGAAACTTCTTAGGATTCATATTTGCAGCCGGCAGTGCGGTCGTATTTGGCTGGTTCACTGTCATGACAATCATTAACAGCGGCTTTCCTGTTGCCCATTAAATCAAAAAAGGTTTCGGAAGGATATCCCTTCCGAAACCTTTTTTGATTCCCCGATTGCCTAAAGTTTGGAGTATCTGTACTTAGACCGCTCTGTTCCGTTCCCCTCGGCGTGAAAACTAAGGTTAGAATCGAAACAATATAGATATTGTTTGGGGGAAGTCTCAACGAAGGTTATTAAAATACATTAGTGTTTCTATTCATATAGTCCTAATGGATCGGGGTTACGTAATAAGAGAACACCCCGTACATGTTAGTTTGGTGTCTAACATATACGGGGCAATTCATATTGAGTAAAGCGAACTTCCTATGAATTCAAAAACAAAAAAAACCTTAGCGATAAAGAAAATAGCATTACGATAGCACAAATGCTTACAATAACAAATGAAATTTCAGATTTATTCTTAAAAGCAATATATGTAAACGTAGAGGTGGAAAATAAAAATACTACTTGCATCCAGATGGGCTGTTCAAAAGGTCCCATACGCAATAAAAAAGTTATCGCCATTGCAGAAACAATAAGTATTATAAAAAGCGGAAAAATTCTCTTTCCCATTTTTATCACCTCCTATTTTATGCTATGCACAATAGTGGAATGGCTTGTGTTCATTGGATAGTACATCATTGAAACGTAATGGTAATATCACACTAGCCAACCCTATCTTTGTAACGATTGCAACAAGACCTTCAACGATATGACCAACCCATTTGCGGGCTCACTCTATCCTGAAAAAAGGGTGAAGTATATGGAAATGATGGTGGAGGGCTTTATTCTTCCGAAAATCGCTAACCGCTTAAAAATACACATATCAACTGCATTTTATTAGAAACATAAGATATTGAACGCCCTTAGTTCGTTAAGTTTCAACCAATCACAAGGTATCGTTGAAAGTGACGAGACCTTCTTTAAGGAGTCTTTAAAAGGTAGAGAAGTAACTCATCGAGAACCTAAGAAACGAACTATTAAGGACCTGATTTTAAAATAGCCGTTGTCCTAGTCCAAGACCGAAATGGTAATATGATTGCTCCTAAAGGTGGGACTGGTCGTGTAATAGCAGAAGAAGTAGATGCAGTCATAGGTGAGTTTATACATCCCCTCTTCTTTACTATGCACAGAGACAGCAACCAACTAAAAAGTGTTAGCAAGAATAAAGGGATTACAACACGAAACTATCAATGAAAGACAGAAACAATATATAAAGAAAGGTATCTTTCACATCCAGAACGTGAACAACTTCCACCAGTCGCTTGAAAACTTGGATTAGGCGTTTTCAAGGTGTTATAACCAAATATCTTGACAATTACCTGTATTGTTTTAATAATCTAAATTGTTAAACATTGAACTTTGAATAACAGGTGGAGCAAATGCTTATTTCATCCTGCAAAAAATCTAACTACTTAACAGTTAATGCGTATAGATGTGCTGTGTAATTAAAAAAAGGTTAGAGAAAATTCTCTACCCTCGGTCTTTCTCTTTCAAATAGTTTTCTTAAGCCTCTTTTGCTTTTTCGGGTTTTGGTGCATCTTTTGGTAGTCTTTTATGTATGTCATTTAAAAGATAAAGCCCTCTAAATAAGGTGCCAGCAACTATCCCAAAAGCAAGGAAGCCACCAACCAAAGGTCCCATCATAAGCAATAGATAACCTAATATAACAGATAAAATAATTGATATTAACAAATACAAAGTAAATTCCCCTTTATTTTATTTATCAGTAAATAAACTTAACCTTTTATTACCATTTTGATCGAGTACTTTCCCAACATACAATTTAACATCTGGAGCTACTCCGTGGTAACCAGAATTTTCATATGAAGTTGCAATTACACTAGCTACTGCTGTTCCGTGACCGTTTAAATCTATAGCATCTTCTTCACTATCTATAAATGAAGCCCAGAATGCTTTGAAATTCCCGTGTCTAAAATGGCAAGTTTAATGCCTTTTCCAGTAATACCATTTTCATGAGCTTTATCTGCATTAATTCTTTTGTTCCCCAACTATATCCATTTTCAAGATATGTTTCTCCATTTAAAGGAGTAGATTGTACGGTTAAATCTTCTTCAATTAATTTTACAGTTGGATTTTTCTTTATTTTATATAATTCATCAGTTGTTAATGATGCTTTTGCAGTCTTAAAATGCTTGTATTTTCCTTTAATTTCCCCTCCCTCTTTTTCTATTAATTTAGTATCCAATTTTTTATTAAACTCTACTAAGTAATTTTTTTCGCTTTGATTCTTTGCCTTAGTTTCACGAGGCTGTAAAAAAAATGCAAATATTAAGATGAAAACTGCAATAAATGAAATTATTTTTTTCAACTAATACATCTCCTAGTTCTTTCTTGTCTTAAATTAGTTTTTTAACAAATTCACTAATGCGATGGAATGTTACATATCTATAAATCATCTGGAGTATATGAAACAGAAACATCGCAGAGGTAATAATTGTTTTCAGCCCTCCCTAATAATACAAAACTTACTACGGTGTATTTGTTAATAATCAAATTAAATCATGTAAAACTACACCATAGCGTTCCAATTTTGAAATGTGTATTCTTAAATTTGGAATTAGCAATTCGAACTAGTAGGTTTATATGAGGACTTTTCATTATCATGGGGACCGATTTAATAGTTAGGTAATTTAGCGAAGAATCTCGTGAAGTCTCGGAGCCTATGTCAGTATCGCAAGTGCCTACACTATTATTATCCAGGCTAATCATGTGGATTAACTGAGAACAATGGGAATTCCATCACACGCAAAGTGGAATGCAACGGAAGGCAACGAGACTCCTGCGGGAAATGCGTGTCAACGTGAGACCCCGCAGGCTGGCTCACGGGCCGCCCGCGGAAAGCGAGTGCCTGAAGTGGAATGAAACGGTCTAAGTAGAAACCCGATACTGTGGGCAGAGATGTTCTTTCTATCTGTTAAATCTAAGTGTAATGGAACGGAAAGCAACGACTCCTGCGGGAAAGGCGCGTCAACGAATGAAACGGTCGATGGACAGAAACTAACGTGGGTAATAGAGGATTTATAATAGTTTTCACGCAAAGTCGTTTGAAAAACAGTGTTCAGACTTTCTGAACCTAAAAAAATACTGTAAACACACTCCATCCTTACAGAGTGTGCCTACAGTATGAAAGCTAAAGCTCGCCATTGTGGCGAGCTTTTAATTTAGATCATCATTGTTTTTTAAATAGTCTTTGTATTTGATGGGTTTTCATATCAATGATTTTCTCGAATTGATATCCATATAAGCAGAAGTTGCCATCAAGCGAACAGCTTAACGGTTCATTTTCCATGTCCTTCATCACTTCTTCTTGTGTGCCTTTTTCCCAATTTAATTTAGTCAAGGTAAACCTTCCCTCATATTGGTCCGCGTCTTTTGATTCATTTGGAATGAACGTGATGAATTCCTTGTTTTTTTCATTGAAATCATAGGAAGGAATCACCCAATCTGAAAAGCTTTTCAATAGCGGCACGGAAAAAGAGTGAATCGGCTTGTTAGATTGATCATAAAAAGCGTATGTACCCCGATCATGTTTTTCTGTCTCCACTTGAATCGTCATCAGCGCATGCTTCATTTTTTTAAAGTGAATGACATCGAGCATAAGGCTATCCGCCGTATCATCATTCAGCGCCTTCTTTACTAAGGGAGCCGTCAAAGCAGGTTCATCCCGGTCCCAATCGAGAAACATCAAATCCTTTTCACCTGCCCATTGAGCAAAGGGCTGTGGAAAGTCCAGTGTTTCCATTGATTGATCATCTGGGTTCAGCACATAAGAGCTATAGGTCCAATCTTCGTTAAAACTTGATAAAAACAGCGTTCCATCTCGATAGGAGTTCCACTCATAAGCTAATTCATAGGCGGGTATCGCCATAGAATACAATGGATTGCCTGTACGATCGAGAATGGTGATCGATGCTTTGCCCGAAGACGTGAAGGACGAAATCAAAGTATGCGTTCCAGATGGACTGATTGAAACTTCGGAAAACGCAATGGCGGGCTGATAGAAAACGGACGTTTCATTCGTTTCCAGGTTCCAAGCCATTAACTGGGGGACTTTATTGCCATCCCGCTTCTCAGCAAATAAAATGGTTTTGGTATCAAGCCATCCATAGATTTGATCGATTTTTTCGGTTTCATCAGTCGGGATCTTCCAATCACGGGAAGAATTCCCTAAGTTGGATGGGGAGTGTTCTTTTTCCGTATCAGTTACGGGTTTACTAAGGTCCTTGGAAGGCTCACAAGCCGAGATAAGAAGGATAGTGGAGATAAATAATGGGACGATACACAACATCTTGCCAATGGTAAGCCGCATACAAAGCGCTGCTTTGATTGCTTTAATCTCCACACACCTCCAACTTCAAAACTAAAAACGCCTGGCATATGTGAGCGAGACATTAGAAAGAGCAAGGATTATTCGAATCCTTACGACTTTCATTATAAAGTAAAAAAGAGAAAATGTGGCGAATAATTATCTTATATTTTTGTGGAAGTATATTCCGTAGTAAAATCTAATCACATATACAGTCCTGCCATTAAAATCTTCACGGAATCTTCATAAATTCCAGGAAGATGCGACAAAGGAAGTGGGTTGATTCCCGTACCCAGCTCAATCGTGAAGCCAGGTCGTTTGAATTCCTGTATGAACCAATCTTTATACCCCGCATGGCTATCCACGTATTGAACGGCACGATATCCGCTGCGCATCTCGAACTCCCTCGCCATACTCGCCGAATGCTCGGGTTCATGTCCTTCATATCCCCAATAAAATTCCTTCCCCTGTGTATGAAGGGCTATCACTCTTTCAAAATTCCGTCTTTCAGCCAATTCCTTCATGGCCAACGCTTCTGGCTCAGATAAAGAATACTGTCCTGGAAAATCCCTCGGTGCGGGAGCTTTTGGAAGCTTTCTTCGCTTTTCAATCTCCCAATTCGCTGGATATTGATTATTCAGGTCAACACCGCGGATATTGGCTTTCCAAGCGTAAAAGGCGGGATTGCCGTTATTCATCTTTAAAACATCGAATTTCCCTTCAGCGGCTTGCTCTCCTTTTATGACTAGGTCGACTCCATCCGGATCGACCATCGGCACGATTGAGATGGTTACATTTTGATAAAAAGACATGCAATCCACACTGCAAAGCGTGCGATCATTCGTAACTGCCACCAGCAAATCATTCAGCCATTTCATCAAAACGGCCGAGGTGATCCACTCGTTGGCATGGAATGAGCCGTTATAATGGATCACCTTCTTCCCTTGACCGACCCGTACTTCCAAAAGCTCTTTTCCTAATACACTCTTCCCTATCGATTCAACTTGAATGAAGGGATAATGAAAAGAAAGGATGTCAAGGTCATCAAGAAGAGATTGGTAATCATACGGTTTTTCGATGACAAGCAAGGGGTTGATGATCCTGACCGGTACGGAAACCGTTTCCTTCTCAACTTGATTCAATAATGATAAAGCATCGAGGGGCAATTGGGATCGTAACGCGATTTCTCTCAACGTGCTCCCCGAACGGGATTCTTTATCCGTTACGAACCCGGGAATCTGAACCTCGATGTCTGTTGGCAAATTCCCTTCAGCGATGGTGGGATTGGCATCCTCCAGTAAAACTTGCGGGATTTGAAATAATTGGCTGTAATAGGCCAACGTATCTCTGCTTCTGCTCACGACTTTCATTTAATGCTCCGCCCCCTTCCTAGTCTGATTTTATGAACCGATCCCCGAAAAAATGCAATGCCAAAAAAACCTGGATCGCTCCAGGCTTCGTTTTTTTAACGTTTCTTTCAGTCCTGTCCGAACAGGGCTGCTTAGAAAACGGTTCAAGAATTCTATTGATTTTTAATTAGCCAAGCTGCCCCTATTACCCCAGCATCATTGCCTAGTGTTGCAAGGCTTATTTTCGTTGACTTGCCAACTCGTTTGAACGCATACTTTTCAAAGGCAGCACGGACCGTATCAAGCAAGATCCCTCCCGCCTGGGAAACGCCACCGCCAATTACGATTTTATCTGGATTCATGACATTCCCTACATGTGATAGCGCAAGTCCTAAGTAATTGCCTACCTTATCGACCACAGCTTTTGACAAGGAATCACCATCTTTTGCGCATTGGAATAGCAATTTGGAAGAAACGACATTTCCTTCGTTCACTTTTTGCTGCAGCAACGATGTTCCATCGTCCTCATTCAATGCCTCTAAAGCCAGCCGGACGATTCCGGTAGCTGAAGCAACCGTTTCCAAACAACCTGTCTTGCCGCAATTACACGGAGCTCCGCCGTCGGAAATAACCGTTATATGCCCTATTTCACCTGCAGCACCGCTTGTTCCATGGACGATCCGGCCATTATGTATGATGCCCCCGCCTACACCCGTCCCAAGTGTTACACAAACAAGGTCTTTGGCTCCATTACCGGCACCTTTCCACATCTCTCCGAGAGCAGCCATATTGGCGTCATTATCAATGACCGCAGGCAAAGAGGTCTCGACTTCCAATAAATCCTTCAATGGATAGTCTTTCCACCCCAGATTCACTGCTTCGTATATCGAACCGTTGACAAAATCCACAGGGCCAGGGGCCCCCATCCCTATCCCCACTAACTTACTCTTCGGTTCATTCAATTCTTCAAGCTTCGCATCTATTGCCTTGGCAATGTTCATCGTGATGAATTTCCCTTTTTCGGAGATGTCGGTGTTGATTTCCCATTTATGAATGATCTCCCCATATGAATTGATTAAAGCCAGTTTGGTAGTTGTACCGCCTAAATCGACACCCATCAGCCATTTTTCCATCATTCTCACCTTTTTTTATCAATTTTTTTCTGTTTCTCCGTCTCAAGGGCCAATTGCTGCCTAATTAACAGGATTGCCATTTGATAATCTTTCGTATCCATCATCTGCATCCGATGGATTTCCCTGATTTCGGTCTCCATCATTTCAAGCTCGGCGACACGATCGCCCATATAAATAAATGTACCAAATCTTTTCAAATATTGTTGAAGATCATAATATGTTTTCATAATAAGCCTCTTTACTCTTTTCTATAAGAAAGTATATCGAATCCACCGTTTTGTAACAAGCGTTCATTTCCTCATTTGATAATTTCCCGCTCCCCCTCATACATGTCCAACTCCATTCATATGATGGAATACAAGGCTAGTGAACGCCTAATCTAAAATTGTTTCGATTTTTCATATTTCAGACAGACGATGCATCCCGTAAAGGCTTGCATCATGGAGGGGAAAAATGAAATTACAATTGAAGTATACCGTTTTATTACTCTTGACTACGATTTTTGTCATCCTTTATTTTTCAAATAATGAGCGGGCAGAGGAAACCATCATTTTTTTTCCCATCGATTCCTCGCTCCATTTTGAACATGCTTCCACACATCTTATGCCAAAGGAAAACGGGGGGTCCAGCTATACGATCACTTGGAGGGTGAGTTCCGCATTGGACCGGCCTGCCTACCTGCGTCAAGACGTATCCCTTTTATATACCAATGGAAAATTGACAGGAGCTTTAAAGAATTGGCGGCAAAATAAACAAGAACTCTCCCAAAAAGCGAAGGCGAAAGAAAGTGAAAGCGGACGTTATGATGCCGTCACTTTTCATTATGCAGAGGTTCATCCAAGTGAAACCATTTTCACCAGTGCTCAGCAGCTCAGTAAAGATAAAATATATGCCATAACGACACCTTCCTTTCAATATTTCCACCGTCCGCTTTCGGAAGAACAGATTGAATGGAAAAAAACCCTGGATAGCTTGACCGAGCAAACGGTTCAAAGCGGCTTGGAAAAAGCCAGTCAAGCGTATCACATTAACTTGGATCAATATAACATCATCTCATTGACCGACCTCCCTGACAAAAAAAACCAATGGCTTTCCGCATTCCCTCCATTCAAACGGGAAGAAATTGTTGGCAGGCTTTGGGAGGGCCTTTATAAAGGTTATGTATTAGGAATAAAGAAAGAGGATGGTTCCACCGTTAATGCACAAGGCAGCACCATCCCCCTATTGCTTATGGCGAAGAATCAACGTGAATTACTTGTCTTGTTTACACTGAAAGACGGTACCCCCATCATGCTGCGCCAAGATTTATAGTTGGGTTTCGATCTTCTTCAGCAGTTTGGCATATGACTTATTGTCCGGAGCAAGCTCAATCGCCTTTTCTGCTTGCTCCTTAGCCTGATCGTATGCTCCAAGATTCATATCGACCAAGGCAAGGTTGTAATGCGCTTGATGTAAATCCGGATTCACCGCGATTGATTTTTCGTAATAATCCTTGGCTTTGTCAATGTCTTTTTTTTCAAAGGCTAAATTTCCGAGCATGAATAGCGAAAAAGGTGCATCCGGGTTGTCACTTACATAATCGTTCAGCATTTCTTCCGCTTTCGCTTCCTTTTCATCATCGATATATTTTTGGGCAAGCAGCGCCATCGTGTTATCATTGACGGCCGAGCTGTTTTGATGATGGAAGCCGTACTGGAGCAGAGTATAAGTCAAAATCACCGTTCCCATTAAAAAAACCAACTGCCGCAAAATGTGTTTGTTTTTTGGAAGATGGACCACTCCAGCAGCAAGGAAGCCACCAATCAAACCTCCGATATGTCCTGCGTTGTCAATGCCTGAAACCGAAAAACCATATATCAGGTTAATGATGATCAAGACGATGACCGACGATCCCATCGAGCGCATGAATAACTTCGGGTAGACGATTCCAAAGTACAGCAGTGCTCCGAAACAGCCGAAAATCGCTCCGCTTGCGCCAGCCGATAGGTTCGGGGTCATGATGAAACTGCCTAGCGTCCCGGCAAAGCCAGCGAATACATAAATGAAAAGGAACCTGGCATTGCCGTAAATCCTTTCTACTTCAGCACCAATTAAATACAGGGAAAAAGTGTTCATCAGCAAATGAAGGAAGCCAATATGCACGATCATCGGGCTAAGGAACCTCCACCACTCCCCCTGCATGATCAATGGTGAGGATTTTGCCCCGAACTCGATCAACGTCTTGGAATTGGTGCTGCCCCCATTGAACTCCATCAAGATGAACACAGCTATCTGAATCGCCATGAATATATATGTAAAGAAAGGCTTATTGGCATTTTGAAACACTTTCTGCTCTGCCTTGGCCTTTTTGACTGACTCGGAGATGGCGTCCTTCTTTAAGGCAAGTACTTTTTCTTCATCTATTTCATCTTCTTGAAGAACCTGAACGGAAAGTGATTTTTTCAAGACATGCTCAAGGTTCTGAAGCGACTGTTGAAATGCTTCAGAAGTGAGAATGAATGTGTCCACCTTCGTTTTTTTATAGGAGGCAGCCTGCAAACTGAAATCATGATCATCGACAGGCGTAAATTTACTCACATAGATGCTTAATATGTTTATTGGTTTTTTGTATAATTTCTGCCTGATTCTTTCCCCATTCTGCAGAGTCCGTTCGATATCACGCTTCAGCCAGTTTGCCCAATCCAAATCATGCCGGATCAGCCTGATGACAGGGAATTCCTTATTCGTATCGCTTTCAAGCCAAATCTCCTGATGGTTTTCCGTGACGGTAATCATTCGATAATCATAATGGGCCGACAACTCCCTTATAGTTCCCCAAAACAAATAATCCTCTTTAAATCCCAATGCCTTCCCCACTTTCCAATCGATCTCAAGCTTCTGATTTTGTTACTTAAAACTATAGACGATATCATGAAAAAAGTAAAAAAAGGAACCTTGATGAGGTTCCTTTTTAAGAAATGCAGGCATTTTCATTTGGTTTGACTGAACATGCTTTGCATCATTTTGTCCCTGAACATTGGCATGCTCAAGGATTTGGTCACTAAAAATCTTCTCAGGAAGCCATTGGATAGCGCCGCATTGACCAAGCGGTACCGGTTTTTATAACCGGCATACACCGCTAAACCAACCAAGAAGATGTGAATAATGGATCGAAGCATAGCAATCCCTCCTATCATTAGTGTGATACAGGAGAGGATTTTTATGAGCTAAAAGTGATAAAAATCAAACATCTTCTATTGGACGGACGTTTGCAGGACCTTGGATGGGGTAATGAGCTTATCGACTGCCATATCATGCATCTCTATCGGGAGCTCATCCACAAGCTGAATTTCGTATGCAAGGGCCATCGTGGTTCCTTTGAAGCCGGGAAGGTACCGGTCATAATAGCCGCCCCCGAAGCCGAGGCGAAACCCCTCTTTCGTAAAAGCGAGGCCGGGGACGATCACTACATCCATTTCGCTTTTCGTCACCTTGGCTGTTTCGGCTACAGGTTCAAGCAGCCCATGATATACAGACTCCAGCTCTTTGAAGGAGGATATTTTTTTGAATTGCAACGTCTTTTTATCGGGCTCACATTTTGGTACCGCCACTTCCTTGCCTTCACTCCACGCTTGTTCGATGATCCGTTCTGTTGGCACTTCGGGATGGATGGAAATCGTGATGCCGATCGTTTTTGCCTTTTTCCATTCTTCCAACGAAAATAAGTTTTCAGCTATCCTGTTCGATCCTTCTTCATGTTCCCCATCGGTCAGCCCCATCAAGAGGGATTTCACTTCCTGTCGAAGCCTTTTCTTGTTATCTTTCATCGTTACCCACTCCTTTGCTCTGCTGCTTTATTATTCCATAATAGCAGTTCGTTTACAGAACGTCGGTAAGAACGTAAAAAAAAGCATAAAAAAAACAACAGGAAAAATCCTGTTGCTTACTTTGTTTCACGGTGAGTCGTGCTGCGTTTTTCTCTTGAGCAGTACTTTTTAAGCTCAAGACGGTCTGGATTGTTACGTTTATTTTTTTTAGAAATATAGTTACGGTCTCCACATTCAGTGCAAGCTAATGTAATATTCACGCGCATGTGTATTTCCCTCCAAACATATTGACTTTTTCACATAGGACTTTTCTATAATAGCATTATTCCATGTGAATTGCTAGTATGTTTTTTGGGAAATCGCACATTAACTTTTATCCATTTCAATTCGTAACGTTTTGCATTGTAAGTAGAAGCTGATTATTGATGACTTTGGCTTCCTCCTTCGTTTCAGCATGAATCGCCCAGGCCACCGCTTCGACACATTCCTTCGGCAGAATCTCCGTCTCCAACGTGAACATGCTGGTCACTTCCCCTTTCGCAAGCGGTGAGTAAGCAAGCAGCCCTTCTTTCAATGATTTGAAACACCCCTCCTGATAAAGGCTTCCCTTGCCTTGAATGCAATATTGAGAGATGCTTTTCCCTTTTACGAGACCGCCTAATAAGGCAATGGAACGGGGTGCTACATGTAATATGGCCCGTTCATTGGGGCTGTAAAAAGCCACTGCCTGCTTTTCGAAAGCGTTTTCATAGTGAAAAAATACTTTTGGCCGCTTCGTCTCGAATGAGGTATTCCTGATCGTGAACTTCGAAAAGGTCACCTGGCCTTGTGTAAACGTTTGTAGCAGTGTCCGTATCTCCCCATTCGGATGACTCATCATATCTTCCTCAGGATACCAATCAAAACTCTCATCCATCCATAAACCAGCCTTTAACCCCTTACGATACAGATCTTGGTTACCCTGCGGCATATATGCGTATAACGAATTCATATAATCATCCCTTCTTCTTCTCTATTGTTAAACAGCTTATCGTTAGGCGCTGACAGTGAAAGAATCCACGCTTGGATCTGCACACCATTTCCTTATGGGTTCAATGAGTCTAAATATTCAAAATATTCGTTTTTCGATTTATTCTACCTTCATGTTAGCACTGATTGAGCTGATGGACAATAAACACATTTTGTCGAATTTTATGCAAGTTATCTAGCAAAGGTTTTATGCCCGTTTTCATGGCCATTTTTTTTTCATGGCTAGGTTCTTGATACGTTTCGACATGATTTTAAAACAAGACAGGCAAAAAAATGGCGGGTGCTACCCCTGTACAGGATATAAAAAATATGAAAATCTCCATTTTTTTTAAAATATGTGTAAAATATAAGTATATGTCGAAAATTATCTTCTGAGGTGAAAACATGGAAACCCTTATCATCCTTCTCTTCTCGTTGGCCGTCATCCTTCTTATCCTTTCGTTTTTCAGCAAAGATAAGGTGGCCAAATTAGAAGAAGATTTAGAACAGATGACGATAACCTATATGCAGGATATCTATCAATTAAAAAAGAAAGTGAAGATCCTTGAAGAGGAATTCGTCATCGAGGGTGATCCCCTTCCTGCCGTAAAAGCCCAAATTACACAGCCAACGGTCACTTCCAGGAATTCCGAAGCGATTCATGAGATTCTAAAGAGCCAAGTTCTATCCCTATACGGGCAGGGGCTTTCTTTGGCCCAAATCGCTAAACAATCCTCCTTAACCGAGGAACAAACCCTATCGGTCATCGAACAGCATAGAATGCGGGGAAATGAAGATGTTTAAGGCAAGACTGCAGGGCATTTCCACCGGAATCATCTTCACGACTTGCATCTTTGCCGGCTGTTACTATGGAACCGGATTATTGAAAGAAACCAATGTGACCATTGAGGAAGCGAAGGAAATGCTCGAGAATGACGGATTCGTTGTCTCGCTTCCCCATGAAGAAGCGAAGCAAACTGTCCAGCCGTCAAAGGAGACCGATCATTCTCCGAATGCGGAGGAATCGGCTATCGTCTCCTATACCATAAAAGTCAAATCGAATATGACCACAACTGAAATTGCCAAGCGGCTTTTCGAGAAAAAGATCATCGATGATGCATCTGAGTTTGAGGCTTACATGAACGAGCATGGCTTCTCGAAAAAAATTCAAATCGGTGAGTTCGTGGTCACGAATACGATGTCTTATCGGCAATTGGCCAATACTTTATCTCATTAATCAATAATAAAAGAGGCTTTTTCCAAAGCCTCTTTTTTCACTTGCGGATTGGATCAGTCATTTCTGCCGATGTATCTACCTCTTACAAGGAAATAAATATTTTCGGCGATATTGGTCGTGTGATCCGCAGTCCTTTCCAAATAGCGGGCAATGAATGAGAGCTGCGTGACCTGCTGAAGGTTCTTTTCATCAGAAAGCCGGAGAAGGCTGCGAATCATTTCTCCATAAAAACGATCGACTTCTTCATCCATTTCGATAATTTCCCTGGATAACACGACATCTTCCTTCTCGAATGCTTCTATCGAGAGTTCGATCATCTTTAGCGTGATATCATACATCTGTTGCAGCGGTGTCAAAGGGAGGATGAACTCCTGATCGCCGATACGGATTGCCGCCTTGGCGATATTGACGCCAAAGTCTGCCATCCTTTCAATGTCGGAGGCAATTTTTATGGCCGCAATGATCCTTCTTAGATCAATGGCAACAGGCTGCTGCTTAGCAATCAGCAAAATCGCAAAATCATTGATTTCCTCTTCCAGTAAATCCGCTTTCGTATCATCTTCAATGACTTCCAATGCCGCTTCTGCATCCCTATTTTCCAGCGCAGCGAATGATTTTGAAATGGCATCCGAAGCTAGGTTGGCCAAATCGACCACTTTTTCTTGAAGCTCTTTCAATTGAAGTTCAAAATTTTCACGAACGATCATGATTATCACCCTTTCTCGTTAACCGAAGCGCCCTGTAATGTAGTCTTCCGTTCTTTTATCATCCGGATTGGAGAAAATGGTGTCGGTATTGGCGTACTCTACGACTTCCCCGTTTAAGAAGAAGGCCGTTCTATCGGAAATACGCGCCGCTTGCTGCATGTTATGGGTGACGATGATGATGCTGAAGTCCTTTTTCAGTTCCTGGACCAATTCTTCTATCTTCAGGGTGGAAATCGGATCAAGGGCAGAAGTCGGTTCATCCATTAAAATGACATCCGGTTCGATTGCCAAACACCTGGCAATGCAAAGGCGCTGCTGCTGTCCACCTGAAAGTCCGTAGGCATTTTCGTGCAGCCGGTCTTTCACTTCATTCCAAATGGCTGCCCCTTTTAAACTCTTTTCAACGATTTCATCCAGTATCTTTTTGTTTTTGATGCCATGGGTTCTTGGTCCGTAGACCACATTATCGTATATGGATTTAGGAAACGGATTAGGTTTTTGAAAGACCATGCCCACCTGTGTCCGTAAATCTTCAACCCTGTATGACTGATCCAGGATATTTCTGTTCCGGTATTTGATCTGACCTGTCGTTTTGACATCCGGTACCAATTCGATCATTCTATTCAATGTTTTGATATAGGTGGATTTTCCGCATCCAGAAGGCCCGATGATGGCTGTCACTTCATTTTGATGCATATCAAGGTTAATATTTTTCAAAGCGTGGTTTTCCCCATACCATAAATTGAGATCGGACGTTTCATATACCTTTTCCGGTAAGGCGGCGGGTTGTACAGCATCCGTCGCGATGGCTGTTGACTCTTTTTCTCTCGTTAAGGTCATATTCATTCTACCTTCCTCCTCGTTCAGTATCTTTTCTGGAATTTATTTCGAATCAGGACCGCGACTGAGTTCATAAAAATCAACAAGATGAGCAATACGATGATTCCTGCGGCAGCGACCTGCTGGAATTCCTCCTGTGGACGAGATGTCCAATTATAAATTTGCATCGGGAGCACGGTAAATGTATCCAGCACCGTTTGCGGCAAAAAGGCGATGAACAGTGGGATACCTACCACAACCAATGGAGCCGTTTCTCCGATTGCCCTTGATAAAGCAAGTATTCCGCCCGTCAATATGCCAGGTATGGCAGCTGGCAGGACAACTTTACGTATCGTCTGCCATTTTGTTGCTCCCATCCCAAAGGAAGCTTCCCTTAAATCACGCGGGACGGCACGTATCGCCTCCTGGGCAGCCACGATGATAACGGGAAGGACGAGGAGACTCATCGTCAAGCCTGCCGCCAATACGGACCGATCCAATGCTAGAGCCCGGACGAAAACCGTTAAGCCAAGCAATCCGAACACGATCGACGGAACCCCTGCCAAATTGGAGATGTTCACTTTGATGAAAGTGGTGATCCAATTCTTCCTCGCATATTCCTCTAAATAAATGGCCGTCCCTACACCAAGCATAAGCGAAACGGGCGCAACGACGGCCATCAACCAGATCGACCCGATCAAGGCCGCTTTTATCCCAGCTTCCTCTGGCTTCCTCGAAGCGAAATTCTGCAGGAAATCCCCATTCAAATGGCCAATTCCTTGAGTGAATATCCGATAAAATAAGATGGCCAATACGATAAGGCCAACCAGTGTTGCCAAGAAAAACAATCCTTTACATATCGTGTTGACCGCCAGCCTTACGGGCATCTTTTTTGCAACATGACTTTTATTTATCAGCTTCATGTCTTAATATTCCTCCCTGAATCTGCGAGAGATGAACTGCGCCAGTAAATTCATAACAAGCGTAAAGACGAACAGTGTCATTCCCACCGCATAGATGCTGTAGTAAATCGTTGTCCCATACCCTGCATCCCCTGAACTGACCTGTACGATATAGGCGGTCATCGTTTGAATCGATGAAGTGACATCCATATTCATGCTCGGGGTCGAGCCCCCTGCCACACTCACGATCATGGTCTCGCCGATCGCCCTGGATAAGCCAAGCACGATGGATGCGACAATTCCGGATATGGCCGCCGGCAATACCACTTTAATGGTCGTTTCAAGTTTCGTTGCACCAAGCGCATACGCACCTTCGCGAATCGACTTTGGTACTGAAACAAGGGCATCTTCTGACAAAGAGGCCACCATCGGCATGATCATGATTCCTACAACGATCCCGGGACTTAAGGCATTGAACATGTCAAGGGAAGGAAATAGATCCCGCAAAACCGGTGTTACAAAAGTTAAGGCAAAGAAGCCGTAAACGATAGTCGGAATCCCGGCTAAAACTTCTAATATCGGCTTGATGATCCTCCGTGTTTTCTCAGATGCATATTCACTCAAGAAAATGGCTGTTGCAAGCCCTATCGGAACGGCAACCACCGCAGCTATCACCGTAATCTTCAACGTCCCAACGACAAGGGGCATGATTCCAAATGAAGGAACAGATGCAAATGGGAGCCACTTGCTTTCCGTGAAAAATTCGACGATCGAAACCCTGTCAAAAAAGATGAATGTTTCAAATATGAGCGTCAGGATAATCCCGATTGTAGTGAAAACGGAAATGGCCGCCATAAGGAACAAGAGCTTCGGTATGATTTTTTCTACATTTATTTTTTTCTTGCTTTTCTTTTCCAGGATCATTTGTTGTACAGAATAGGTTTCTGTTTTTCTCAGTTCCAACTTGCATCCTCCATTTCAGACCCGCAATATTTGGATTTACAAGCCGTTGCCCCCGCCTTCACCTTGCCAAGGCGGGATTTTTGATAGCCTGTAATATCAATTATTTTTTCAGTTCCTTCAATTTATCAAGATCTTTCTGGTACTCCTCTTCCGGAAGGCTTATATACCCCACCTCTTCGGAAAGTTCCCCTGCATTTTCAATGACGAATTCTGTATAGTCGGCCACTTGTTCTTTTTCCGCTACAGACTTGTTGGCGACATATGTGTAAAGCGGACGGGACAATGGTGCATACTCCCCGCTTTTAATCGTTTCATGAGTTGGCTCTACAGCGCCTTTTCCGTTATCGATGGAAATGATCTTCAGCTTATCTTTATTTTCAGCATAGTAGGCAAATCCGAAGAATCCGATCGCATTCTTATCACCTTCCACGCCTTGTACAAGGACGTTATCGTCTTCGGATAGCGTCGCATTCTCCACCATCGGTTTTTCTTCCAGGATCACTTCATTGAAATAATCGTATGTGCCCGAATCTGTTCCCGGGGAGTAGAATTTAATTTCTTCCTTCGGCCATTCAGGGCGAATATCCGACCACATCTTCACCTTGCCATCATCAACCCACAGCTTTTGCAATTCTTCAACCGTAAGTGAATCAATGAAGTCATTATCTTTATTGACGACGATTGAAATGCCGTCAAATGCCAGTTTCAATTCTGTATATTTAATTCCCTTATCATCAAGCATTGCACTTTCTTCTTCTTTGACCGGACGTGAGGCATTACTTAAATCCGTCTCACCGGCGATGAATTTCTTAAAACCGCCGCCAGTTCCTGATGATCCAACGGAAACTTTGACATCAGGCTGGGCACTCATATATTCTTCTGCCACTGCCTCCATGATCGGAAAGACCGTAGAAGAACCATCCGTGATCACTTCCCCTTGCAGCTGGCTTGACCCTTTTGCTTCACTGCCGCTTGTCTTAGCATCATCAGATCCACAACCCGCAGCCACTGCAATTACTCCGCCCATCACTACAGTCATCGCCACACCTTTGAAACGTCTCATTTGTAAGTCCCCCTAAGAATTTTTTATATGAATATTTTGTCCTACAACCAAATCATACTTTTAGTCTGTAAACCCCGTTTGAAGGGATTGTAAATATTCAGTAAATTATTGTGTGTTAATTGTAAAGATGCCGGATTCGCATTGATAATGGGCAAAATAGAAAAAAAAAACACGTCTTCGGTTTATCCGAAAACGTGTTTTGACTTCATTCATTCATTTTTCTGGCTTTTTCTGACCTCTGCCTGATCCTTTTGTACGTCTTTTCCATTCTCCACTTTCAAATCAGTCGATTTTTCTGCATCTTTATTCGTTTCCTTCTTAGCCCGTTCTTTTTTCAGTTTGAAATACGTGTCCATGATATCCCTACCAATTTCTTTACTCATGTCATGACCCGTATGGCCCTGATATGCCCACGGTACGACGACCGCAAATGCAACTTCAGGATTTTTAGCAGGTGCATAGCCCACCATCGTGATGTTCATCGTATCTTGAGGCTCACTGAACTTCTCGCGGTCCGGTCCATCATAGAACGCTTCAGCCGTCCCTGTTTTAGCAGCGACTGTGTACGGTTTATTCCCGAAGAACCTATAAGCTGTCCCGCCTTGTTCCATTGAAACCTTCTCGAAACCGCTTTGTACGCGCTTGATCCAGTCTTCTTTCATATCCAGGCGATTCATGACCGTCGGAGAAACGTCTTCGGCGACAGGTCCCAATTCCTCATTATTATCGACCGGATCACGGATTTCCTTGACCATATGTGGCTTCATACGGTTTCCGCCATTGGCAATGGAGGAAACGTATTGAACAAGCTGCATCGGTGTGTACGTATCATACTGCCCGATAGCAAGGTCAAGCAGCTTACCTGGTGATGTTTCCGAGCCTTTGAACCCGCCCATTTCATTTGGAAGGTCGATTCCCGTGCGCACACCCAAGCCAAACTGTGAGAATGAATTACGCATCGTCGAAAAGGCGCTTGAACTGATATTCAATGGCTCATTCGGCACATAGTGGGCACCGGCGATATTGATCGCCGTCCTGAACATATAAACGTTTGAAGACACCTTCAACGCCGTCAAATCATTGATGTTCCCGAAATTACTGTACGATCCTTTAGCCTTTGTACCCTTGATCTTCAATTTCGTATCATAAAAGACGGTGCCCGGCTGGATCGCTCCCTGCTTGTATCCCGTTAAGACGGTGGCACCTTTCACGGCAGAACCCATCGTATAGGAAGTCGTGATATTGCCTAAGGCGAAGTCTTCTATGGAGGATTTACCGGTCTTCGGATCCTTCTCAATTTTCTTGCCCGCCATCGTCAGGACTTCCCCTGTATCAGGATCCATCATCACGACGAACGCCCTATCGAGAAACTTCGTGTTCCCCAATTTTTTCTTGGCAATCAATTGCTTTTCAATGATTTCCTCGGTTGCCAGCTGTAAATCCATATCAACCGTCAAGATAAGATCTTTTCCGCGCTGACCCTCAGAAACCACCTCGGAGTCGACGACATTTCCCGATTTGTCGGTCACGTTCCTTACTTTCGCTTTCTGCCCTTGGAGGATGTCCTCATATTGAAGCTCGATATAACTCTTTCCTACACGGTCATTCCGGCTGTAATCACGCGCCAGATAATAATTGAGACTTTCACTCGGCAAACCTTCTTCGGAAGAAGATACTTTACCTAATACCGATTTGAGTGTCTTATTATACGTATAAAAACGATCCCAATCCGTCGATATATCCACACCAGGCAGCGAATCGAGGTTTTCACTCACCCTGGCGAATTCTTCCTTCGATACTTTCTTGTTTTTCACAATCTGCGGCGTAAGTGCATATCCGCTGGCAAATTCCCTGTAAATAGCGAGGGTTTCCATATCCTTATCGGAAAGTTTTATTTCATCCCCCGTAATCCGGTCGAGCTGAAGCTTGTACAAATCACTCTCTTTCAGCTCACCCTCTTCGACTTTCTTTCTCTCTTTATCGGTAACCTTTTTCTCCGCCAGCTTTGGATTATTCATTATCCAAAAATCCTTCTTATCGCGCTCAGTCACTTTATCCGTATCTTTTTCGATCAACTTCGCAAGTTTCTCGGCGGTTTCCACCATTTCTGCTGGTTTCGTACCTTGCTTTCGTGTATATGTAATTGCATCCAGTGGTTGGTTGTCGACCATCAATTTCAGATTTCGGTCATACATTTTCCCACGGGGCACCGAATTATTCACGGTCACTTCCTCTGTTCTTTCAATCTCACGCCGGTAATCATCGCCATACACAATCTGCACGACACCTAAGCGTAAAATGAGAGCGGAAAACAAAACAAACACTAAAAAGAAAAGAATATTCAATCTGAAAGGCACATGCGTCTTTTTCTTTTTCTTTTTATTCACACTAAGCCACACATCCTTTTTACATAGTCATAATGGTCCTTTACTATTCTATAGAACATTCTTATTTTTTTCTACCTTAGTGTTCTAGAAATATTAAACATCTGACCCACTTTCGACAAAATGTGACTTACGGCTCATGCTTCATGGAAAAGAGGCCTCTTTGGGCCCCTTTCTCAATCTTGGTCGTTGATATCGATTTTCCGCACAAACCAATATATCATCGTATGCCCTGCCCCCACGATCAACAAATAAATCGGCAGGACTTGCTTCAAGTCAAAAAACAGGACGGATAAAATGAACCCTAAAATGGATACGATCCTTCCAAAATGGACGAATAGCTCCCGGACGACAATATATTCTATCCTCATGTCCGCAGCTTGCCATGCCCGGCCTATGATGTCATAGGTCAAGGATATGTATGGGACGAGCAGGATCGGATAGGCGGTCGCCACAATTGCCCCATAAATGAGAAGCTTTCCGAAGGTAACATCAAATGCGATCAGCAAAATCCCCGCATATAACAGGATTCCGCCGATAAAGATCGCTTTTTTTCGCATCGGTTGTTTTATATACCGAGAAGCGAGAAAATACGCAACGAATGATATGGCGGAATTCAATAAACCATAGCTCCCCAAAGCAAGTTCACTATCCGTCTGGATGTAAACGATAATTGAAATGATGAACATGAAAGTACCCTCTCGCAGCCCTTGAAAAAAGTGGGCGCGAGTGATCAGCAGCCAATTCCGATTGTTTTTTCGCTCTTTCAAAATCCTTAGGAAAAAGTATTTCCCATGAGCAGGACGCCTTTTTAACGAAAAGCTAAGAAAAACGGCAACGGAAAACAAAAGCAATGATAATCCGAATACAATGGAATACCCCGTGAATTTTTCAAGCCTCGAAATGATGAACCCTGAAAGAATCGGACCAATCATTCCTCCAAGAGAAGATAAAATCCCCAGAAAACCATTGAAGAAATCCCTCGTCTCCGGCTCGGTAATCTCGAAAGTCAAGACATTATACGCCAGCCAATAAAACCCATACCCTATCCCGATCAATGCACCAAGAAGCCAAATGAAATCCGTGGCTCTCGTCCCGACCAAAAGGACAGATAAATAAAACAGGGCCAAGAAGATAACACCAAGACGCAATACAATGATTCGATCCACTTTCTTCGCCAGCCTGCCGGCAAAAACAAACGTCAGCGGTTGAAAAAGCACCACGGTTAGATTATATACAGCAATATCAACAATTTGACCGGATTGTTTCCACAAGTACACATTAACGAATGTATTGGACAAAGCAATACTCAGGCTGTACAGTCCGCCGATAAACAAAAGCAGGTGCAGATCCTTCTTCCCTCCCGCTTCACCCAACCATCTCTCTAAAATACCCATTGTTTTAACTCTCCTTTAAATTCCACTCTAGTGTTTGAAAAAACAAGGGGATTTATGTAAAAAAAAAGTAAAGAAAACTCTTCGATTGGCAAGACGAAGGCGACGACAGAGAAGTAGTTGCCCTTATACTGTTTTCCTTTTCGCTCTTCCCATCCAAAACAGTGCAAAGAAAACTCTTCGATTGGCAAAACGAATTTTTGGGGTTTACTCGCGAGTGGAGCGGTTCTGGTGATTTCAGCTAAGAGAAGAAAACACAAAAAAAGACAGGATCCCACGTAAGGGGATCCTGTCTCAGACTGTAGACAAACTCGATAAAAATCGAGTTTGTCTATTTTTATGGCCTGTACAATTTAGACGTTGATTTCCACTCCAGGCACTCGCTTTCCGCGGGCGGTCGGGGAGCCTCCTCGGCTTTGCCTGCGGGGTCTCCCCTAGACGCGCTTTTCCCGCAGGAGTCTCGAACACCCGCTCCAATCAACTTTGTCTTACCTTTTAGATAGAACACTTTTGACTGGAGTCATTTTTGTTTTAAAATTGAAGGATTAAAACTTGAGGTGATGAGGATGCTTTCTAAACATGATTCTATTCAGCGAGATCAACTTGAAATGATTACTTTAGATCAACTGGTGCCACCGAACCATTTGGTTCGTAAAATGGAGGCTGCCATTGACTTCACTTTCATTTATGACTTGGTGAAAGATATGTACTCAGAGGTAGGACGCCCAAGTATTGATCCAGTTATTTTAGTTAAACTGACTTTCATTCAATATACCTTCGGTATTCGTTCCATGCGTAAAACGATTGAAGAAGTTGAAACCAATATGGCTTATCGTTGGTTCTTAGGCTATGGTTTCCATGATAAAGTGCCTCATTTCTCTACGTTCGGAAAAAATTATGAGCGACGCTTTAAAGATACAGACCTGTTTGAACAGATTTTCTGTCGCATTTTAATGACAGCTGCTAATAAAAAGGTAATAAGTGTAGAACACGTTTTCGTGGATTCCACACATGTGAAAGCCAGTGCGAATAAACGGAAATTTGAAAAGAAAATCGTTCGTAAAGAAACACGAGCGTATCAAGGACGTCTTCAAGAAGAAATCAATCAAGATCGTGAAAACCACGGAAAGAAGCCTTTTCCACCAGATAAATTTGATAAGGAAGAAACCAAAGCAATTAAAGAAAGTACTACGGATCCTGAGAGTGGCTACTATGTGAAAGATGAACGAACAAAACAGTTTGCCTATTCATTCCATGCGGCCGCAGACGGCAACGGTTTTGTATTGGGAACGATTGTAACACCTGGTAATACACATGACAGTCATATTTTGGAGCCACTTGTTGAGCAAGTGATTGAGAAAGTTGGAAAACCAGAAGCAGTTGCCGCAGATGCAGCTTATAAAACACCAGCGATTACAAGCTACCTATTTAACAAAGAAATCACACCTGCTTTACCCTATACACGTCCTCGTACAAAAGAAGGATTCTTTCGCAAACATGACTATGTTTACGATGAACACTTTGATTGTTACCTTTGCCCTTCGGGAGAAACTTTAAAGTACTCAACAACAAATAAAGAGGGCTATCGCGAATACAAATCGCCAAAACAAATTTGTGCAACATGCTCATTTTTATCACGGTGTACGGAAAGCAAAGACCATCAAAAAGTAGTGACACGGCATATCTGGCAAGCATATGTGGAAGAAGCAGATCATCTGCGTCATCATCAAGAGGTAAAACCTATATATGCGAAACGCAAAGAAACGATTGAGCGTGTATTCGCAGATGCAAAAGAAAAGCATGGTATGCGTTGGACTACTTTAAGGGGACTTAAAAAATTGTCGATGCAGGCGATGCTTACTTTCGCTGCCATGAATTTAAAGAAGATGGCCACTTGGACATGGCAAGGTCCTAAAATGGCTTAACATAGTGGCTCGAAGAGCCCAAATCTCGTAACCTTTGGTCAAAATTTCAAAGGAATTTCAAAAGGGGTTCGGAATTTTTTAATTCCGAACCCCTTTTGTCTACAAACTGAGACAGGATCCCACGTAAGGGGATCCTGTCTTTTTTTAATTCCGACTGCTTATTTAGCAGCGTTGTAGCGTTTTGATACTTCATCCCAGTTTACAACATTCCAGAAAGAATTGATGTATTCAGGACGGCGGTTTTGGTAGTTTAGGTAGTAAGCATGTTCCCAAACGTCCAATCCAAGAAGTGGCGTTTTGCCTTCAGATAACGGATTGTCTTGGTTCGGAGTGCTTGTTACTTCCAACTCGCCATTGTTGACTGCAAGCCAAGCCCAGCCAGATCCAAAACGAGTAGTAGCCGCTTTAGCGAATTCTTCTTTGAAGCTGTCGAAGCTGCCGAATTTCGATGTGATGGCATCTGCTAATTCACCAGTTGGCTGACCGCCGCCGTTTGGTGAAAGGATTTCCCAGAATAAAGTGTGGTTAGCGTGTCCGCCGCCGTTGTTGCGAACAGCAGTGCGAACCGCTTCAGGTACTGCATCCAGGTTAGCGACGATTTCTTCAACGCTTTTGCTTAGAAGCTCTTCGTTGCCTTCAAGAGCATTGTTCAAGTTTGTCACATATGTGTTGTGATGTTTTGTGTGGTGAATGTTCATTGTTTCTTTGTCGATGTGTGGTTCCAATGCATCATATGCGTACGGTAATTGTGGAAGTTCAAAAGCCATAATAAAATTCCTCCCTATGTAAGCTGTTTTTTTTTTTGAGGGCTTCAGATAAGATACTGAAGCTCGCTAGCATTAGAGTATCAAATTTTTGTAAACGTTTCAAACCTTATGCCTCGTTTTGCGATTTTATTTCCTATGAGAATACCACGAATAGGAAATATCCAATCATCAGTAGTTGGATGATGCCTTTCGTGATCACACTGCTAATAAAACCAACGACAGAGCCGAGTCCGATTTTAGATGCAGTGACCGGATCTTTTCTATGGACAAGGATCTCTGCCAGAAAGGCACCGATGAAGGGGCCGATCAGGATGCCGAGGAATGGAATCACGAACGGGCCGACAAGAAGTCCGATCGTACTGCCCCAAATACCAGCTTTCGTGCCGCCGTATTTTTTGACACCAACCATGTTTGCGATATAATCCGCCGCGAACAAAAGGATGACGAATAAAATTTGGACGGTCCAGAAAAACCAGCCAAACGGGGCAAAGGAATAAAAAAGACCATAAAGCACGATTCCGCCAAATATGAATAAAACGCTTGGTATGATTGGAAAAATCAGACCGACAAAGCCCATTATGAACATAAGGACAATAATTATCCAAAATAGTGTATCCACAATCAAAACGCCCCTTCTCATTTCATTTAAGTTTGCCTCTATCTCTCCATAATTGCCTCTTTATTGTTAGTTGAAACCAATGACTCTTCATACAGGTTGTTTTATTTTCCCCATATAGTTAAAATTGGTTAGGAATCTTATAAAGTTAGGTGCTGAAAAAATTGAACATATTCAAACAAATTTGGGTAAGCTTATATTCCCCTAAAGATATCGCTTCCTTTCAAAACCAAGGGATCGGCAAAACGATTTTATACGTATTTTTTGTAAGTCTCCTTGCCTTTCTTCCCTCTGCCTTTTATTTCGGTACAATGATCGTTGATGGGATAGATGCCATGCACGAAACAGTCTCGGAGGACTTACCGGAATTCAAGATCCAAAATGGTACATTGACGACAAAAAATGATGAGCCATTTAGCTTGAATAAAGATGGATATCAAATTTTCGTGGATGGAACCGGAACTATGACCCCGGAAGATGTGGCTGAAAAAGCTGACGAGGCTGTGGCCCTTTTAAAATCCGACCTTGTTTTCGTATCCGGGGGCAACGTGCAATCTTCCCCCTATTCTGTACTGGAAGGAGATAATCAGGAAATTTCAGCTTGGCTTGATTCCGTCGAGTCTGTACTGCCGATCATCCTCCCGTTGCTGCTCCTTATATTATACCTGTTCACTGCCAGTGGAATCTTCATAAAAGTGACAATCGTAGCCGCTTTCGGTCTCCTTTTCAAAAATGCCCTTGGCCGGCCGCTTTCATATAGGCATCTTTGGAGAATCGCTGCATACAGCATTACACTTTCGACCATTTTCTTCACCGTCATGGATTCGTTTCACGCCACGGTCCCATTCGCTTCGTTCATCAGCTGGTTCGTCACATTGATGATGCTTTATTTATCCATTAAAGAAACTTCGGCCGATGCCTCCATGGATTGACCAAGAACAGCACAAAGATCAAGTCACTTAGGACTATCCGATCTTTGTGTTTTTTTGCTTTTGAGAGGATCATCAATTCCCTTTTCTTTCATATGACTGCAGTCATCATTTTTTTATATCTCCTTAATTCGACAAAATACTCGGCTAGTTTTACCTATACTGATGTTGATAAATGAATTAGGTTATAAGAGGTGATAAACGTGAAGACAAGTTACCTTGATTTGCAGTGGTTGTCACTCATCATGGAGGCAAAAGAAATAGGTCTGACTCCTAAGGAAATCAGTATCTTTCTTGACTCCTGCTCAAATAAACAGGATGTTGCCCACCCCCCAAAAAATACTTGACGTTGAAAATGCCCATTTTTAGGCATACTATCAGTCCCTTTCAAGTATATTTAAGTAAAGACAAGCTTGGGAGGGTGGAAATTTGAAAAGGCTACTGCTTTTTATTTCATTTTGCTTCACATTATTTATTATTTATTTCGATTTGACTACTGGCACCCTGCCGACTCCACAACCACCAGCTTCCACAGTCCAGCCAGCCGTCCCGGCAAGTCAGCAGCAACCTGCCCCGACTGCAGCTTTCAAAGAAATTACCATGAAACCAGGAGATACTTTACTCTCCATCGTTGAAACGCAAAAAGGCGGGGACAATAAGCCTATGGAAACGATCATTTCCGATTTCCAGAGTTTGAATGAAGGCATGAAGCCTGAAAATATGCAGATTGGCAAAACCTATAAGATTCCTGTTTATAAATAGCCTGAACATGGGGGACCTGCACGTTTTCAAAAGCTCTGGAAGACATCGGGATTAAGCATGGAGTATCAAATACTTCTTATTAAAAAAGATATTGCATCCTATTTCCTTGTCATACGGTAAGTACATTGATACAATATTTCAGAGAAACAAATTAAAAATCAAAACTGATTTTTTCCTAAAGGAGAGAATTCCACTTGAGTGAAATCATACATCGCACCAAGACGCGGCCAATTAAAGTCGGAAACTTAACGATTGGCGGCAATAATGAAGTTATCGTACAAAGCATGACAACTACTAAAACACATGATGTTGAAGCAACTGTAGCAGAAATCCTTCGTCTTGAAGAGGCGGGATGTCAAATCGTCCGCGTCGCCTGTCCTGACGAAAGGGCTGCCGATGCAATCCCTGAAATAAAAAAACGGATAAACATTCCGCTTGTAGTCGATATACATTTCGATTATAAGCTGGCACTGAAGGCCATTGAAGGCGGAGCCGATAAAATCAGGATCAATCCTGGTAACATCGGACGCCGCGAAAAGGTCGAAGCAGTCGTTAAAGCGGCCAAAGCGAAAGGCATTCCAATCCGGATCGGGGTCAATGCCGGTTCCCTTGAGAAGAAGATCCTCGATAAATATGGCTACCCAACGGCAGATGGAATGATCGAAAGTGCCCTGCACCATATCAAGATCCTGGAAGATCTCGATTTTCATGACATCATCGTGTCCATGAAGGCCTCTGATGTGAATTTAGCCATCGAGGCATATGTAAAAGCTTCAAAAGCATTCGATTACCCGCTACACTTGGGAATCACCGAATCGGGTACCTTGTTCTCCGGAACGGTAAAAAGCGCCGCCGGTCTAGGTGCGATCCTAAGCCAGGGCATCGGAAGCACGGTGCGTGTTTCCCTTAGCGCGGATCCAGTCGAAGAAGTGAAGGTAGCTAGGGAGCTCCTGAAAGTATTCGGACTTGCTTCCAACATGGCCACTTTGATCTCCTGTCCGACTTGCGGTCGCATCGAGATCGATTTAATCTCCATCGCGAATGAGGTTGAAGAGTACATCCAGACGATTAAAGCTCCGATTAAGGTATCTGTGCTTGGTTGTGCGGTAAACGGTCCTGGTGAGGCCCGTGAAGCTGATATCGGCATAGCCGGTGCCCGCGGTGAAGGATTGTTGTTCAGAAAAGGGCAAATCGTACGGAAAGTGCCTGAAGAAACGATGGTCGAGGAACTGAAAAAGGAAATTGACAAAATTGCTGAAGAGTATTATGAAAAACAAAGAGCGGAAGCTGCCGCTGCAGCTTTATTGAATAAATAAAGCAAAACCCCGATAATCATCATCGGGGTTTTTTGCTTTCTCTTTAAAAGAACGGCAAAATGAATATGCCGACGATGATGGAGAGGGCACCAATGCCGATCGCCCATGTACCCAAGTTCGATCCACGGCTTCGGGCCACTATCCCGACAATGATCCCTGCAATCCCCAGAAGGAAAGGCATCATGAATAACGATAAAATGGAAATGATCAAGGCTACGACACCAATGACTTTTCCTCTTGATGCGACGTCCCCGGAATCATCAGCCCCTACTACAGACTCATCCTTATATGACCTGCTTCTCCGAGGCATCGTTGAAATCTCGGCTGACGCTTCTTCGTGATAACGGTTATCCAAATTGGTCACGGACCCTCGATTTTCATAACGGCGATCATCGGCAGGTTCGTCTTCATTATAATACCGCTCATGATGCGGATCATCGACAATAGTCGGTTCCCTGTCTTCTTTGCTCAATCGTATATCATCGTCAACACTGGAGTATGGATCTTTTTCCATTCGTGCATCCCTCACTTTCGTTTGTAGGAGCAGTTATAGTATATGTAAAAGCCAGGCGATCCAACGTGATAATGGTTTCTTGTCTTGGAAATAAATTAGCGATTTTACCAAAGCCATGATTGTATATGTTACACTATTACAAGTACTTTTAGATGAGGAGAGATTCATCATGAAAAAACGATTTGGCATCGACATAGACGGGACTGTCACAAGACCTGATTCGATGGTCCCCTTTTTAAATAAAGCTTTTCAGCTGAACTTAGCTTATGAAGACATTACGGAGTATGATCTACTCCCATTCGTCAACGTTCCAAAGGAGGATTTCACCAAATGGTTCTTCGAGACAGAGCCGCTCATCTATGCCGAGTCTTTATTGGCTGAAGGGGCGAAGGATGTTTTGGAAAAATGGGCAAAACAGGCCGACCTTTATTTCATCAGTGCCAGGAGCAACCGTTTATTAGATGTGACGAAGGATTGGTTCACTACGAATGAAGTTCTTTATAACCATATTGAGCTTGTAGGCTCACACGACAAAGTGGCGGCAGCCAAGAAATTCGCAGTCGATCTCTTTTTAGAGGACAAGCATGATAATGCGGTGGCCATTTCGGAAGAATGCAAAATACCGGTGATTTTATTCAATACTCCCTACAACCAAGACCCTGTGCCGGAACGTGTCATTCGGGTCAACAATTGGCAGGAGGCCTCTTTCTGGGTGACCAACTGGTTGGCAGAAAAGCCTGTTACCATCAAATAAACAAAAAAACCATTGACTAAAAAGTCAATGGTTTTTTAGGCCTCTACAGATACACTGCATGCGGGACAGCGGCCGTATATTTCAAATTTATGACCCGAGACGTCGTAGTCCTTCAAGCTATCCTCCAGCTCCTGCATCGGGCACACTTCGATTTCTTTCGTTTTACCGCAATTCAAGCAAATGAAGTGATGGTGGTGGGAAGAATGGCCGCATGTAAAACGGAAATGCTTTTCCCCTTCCAACTCGGTCGTTTCAAATATCCCCAATTCAACGAACAAAGAAAGGTTCCGGTAAATCGTATCAAAGCTCAATCCAGGATAATCCTGTTTCATATTCTCCAGCACATCTTTTGCTGTTAAATACTTATCGCTGGAAGAGAAAAGCTGAAGCATCTCTTCCCTCTTCCCAGTATGTTTAAAGCCTTTATCTTTTAGTAATTGCATGGCCGTAGAAACGTTCATAAAACATCACCCCATCTATCGATTTTTCCACTTATCAAACAAAATTGACAAGATGAGAATTAGCACAGCGATTATGACAATCGTGCCGCCAGGAGCGAGATCAAGATTGTATGATAAAAACAAACCGCCAACAACTGAAACCTCACCGAATAAAATTGAGAACCCGATCATTTGCTTAAACCCCTTGGCAAAGCGGAGACTAGCCGCCACAGGAAGCGTCATGAGCGAAGAAACCAGCAATATGCCAATGATTTTCATGGAAGCGGCGATGACCAGGGCTACCATCACGATAAAAATAAAATGGATGGCCTTATATGGAATTCCTGAAGCCTTGGCATGCTCTTCATCAAATGATAACAGAAATAATTCTTTATACAATAGTGTGAGGGTCAAGACAACGACGATCCCCACTGCCAAGATGACATACAAGTCCGTCCGGCTGACTGCACTGACACTGCCGAATAAATATCCATATAAATCCGTATTGAAGCCGTCTGCAATCGATATGAAAATGACGCTTAGACCCATGCCGCCAGACATAATGATCGGGATTGCAAGCTCTTGGTAATGCTTATAAACCCCTCTTAATTTTTCAATGAATAATGAACCGCCAACCGAAAAGGCCATCCCCATATAGAGTGGATTCAATCCAGCCAGTGAAAGAAAACTCTTCTGCAGCAATAAACTGAACGCTATGCCAGCAAGCGCTACATGACTGAGCGCATCAGAAATCATCGACATCCGCCTCACCACAACAAAAACGCCCACTAATGGCGCAATCGCTCCGATTATGATTCCCGTCAAGAATGCGTTCTGCAAAAATTCAAATTGCAATATCCCCGATATCATTGGGCTATCCTCCAAAACTTTTTAATGATCATGATTTAACAATTGGACGCCATGCCCATAAATGGATGAAAGTTCGCTTTCATCCAGTTCATTATATTCACCGGCATCTCCGTGAAAATGAAGCTTTTTATTCAAGCAGGCAACATGTGTGACTTTATCGGTCACGGTGCCGACATCATGGGTTACCAAAATCAAGGTTATCCCCAACTTTTTGTTCAGCATCTCCAGCATTTCATAAAATTGATGGACATTCTTTGAATCGACTCCGACCGTAGGCTCATCCAAGATCATCAATTCCGGCTCACTGACCAGTGAACGCGCAATGAATACCCTCTGTTGCTGCCCTCCGGACAATTCTCCGATATTGCGGTTCTGATATCCGAGCATGTCGACGGATTCCAGAGCCTTCTTCACCCTTCTTTTATCCTCTTTGCTTGCAAACTTGAATAATCCGATTTTCTTGGTCAAGCCGCTTTGCACCACTTCAAATACGGTCGCAGGGAATCCAGAGTTGAAGGAGTTCGCCTTTTGGGAAACGAACCCAACCTTTTGCCAAGCTTTAAAGCGTCGTATGTCTTCCCCGAATATTTCAATTTTACCTTTTTGGAGTTTGAACAGTCCGAGCAGCAGCTTCAATAATGTCGACTTTCCGGAGCCATTCGGCCCGACGATTGCCAGGAATGCCCCCTTGGGAATTTCAAGCGAAACATGTTCAAGCACCAGATCTTTTGTATATTTGTAAGATACATCTTCTATTTTAACTATTGGGTTTACTACATTATCCAAAGAGATCACCTATTTTTTAAGAATCATTACGATTAACAATCGTTAGTATAAAACAAAGAAGGGCAGATGTAAAGAAACAGGGCCTCAGGATATATGCCTCTCCACCGTGAATCACCAAAAATGATCAGCCCCGGCAAATTCCGGTGAATCAAACGAAGTTTCATGTTCACATACGCCGTCCTCCCTCATATGTTTTAAAAAAGGAGGAGATCGTTTGAAATTATTCGAAATGATGGTCAATCATAAAATCAATAATATTCGCCCCGATGAACTGCTTTCCCTTGCCAAGCAGCATAAGGTTGCACTTACACAAAAACAAGCACAGGATATCACTGCACTTCTAGCAGGTAAAAATATCAATATTTTTGATATACGCCAAAGGCAAAACGTATTGGGACAAATCAACAAAGTAGCCGGGGCAAGCACAGCCAGGGAAATAGAATCCCTCTTCAACACGCTCACCTCCAACTTTTAACAAGCATTTCCATAATGAAAGGACGATTCATCTCCAATGATGAACCGTCCCTTTACTAGTTATAATATTATTGGCCTTTAATCTTTTCCAGTAAGTCTTCGTCAAATTGACTGCCCTTAAACATATCGATCTCAAATTTATAAGGAGCCTTTTTGTCTTTTTTATCTTCCCCTACATAAGGGGTTTCCAGTATTTTCGGAACGGCACTTAACTGTGGATGATGGACAATATCATTCAACGCTTTGAACCCGATATGGCCGAATCCAATGTTTTCATGGCGATCCTTGCGCATGCCGCGTTCATTTTTGCTGTCATTGATGTGCAGCACCTTGATGCGGTCGATTCCGACCAATTTATCGAATTCATTCAGGACACCATCGAAATCTTCAATGATATTATACCCGGCATCATGAGTATGGCAAGTATCGAAACAAACCGATAATTTTTCATTATGGGTAACACCATCGATGATCATCGCCAGCTCCTCGAAAGACCTGCCGCATTCCGTACCTTTGCCAGCCATCGTTTCCAGGGCGATCTGAACTTTGTCATCCGCTGACAGCACTTCATTCAAACCTTCGATGATCCTTTTGATCCCCAGTTCACTGCCTGCCCCAACGTGCGCACCCGGATGAAGGACGATTTGCCTTGCACAAATCGCTTCTGTCCGATCGATTTCGCTTCGCAGGAAGCTGACACCCAGTTCGTATGTGGCTGGATTGGTCGTATTTCCGATGTTAATGATATAGGGAGCATGGACGACGATGTCGGTTATGCCATTTTCCTCCATATGCAATCTTCCAGCTTCGATATTTAAATCCTCGATTTTTTTACGTCTTGTATTTTGCGGGGCTCCGGTATAGATCATGAATGTGTTGGAGCCATATGAAACCGCTTCTTGACTTGCAGCAAGCAGCATGTTTTTCCCGCTCATTGAAACATGTGATCCAATCTTCAGCATCTGATTACTCCCCTATTTCTTTCTCTGTATACGACGTTCGCGTTTTTTGAAGTTTTCCACATCACGTTGAATTTTCTTCTTGTAACCTGGCTTGACTTTCGTAGGCTTCTTCACATGCCTGCTCGCTTTAACATCGATATCAGATTTCTGTTTCTTACGGTTTTTCCTTTTATTACGTTCTTCTATATCAACCCACTCACCGTTCTGGATATCGGCATCACGAAATTCAATGCCCATTTTTTCCAAACGATTCAATGAGTCTTCATCCGATGTATCATAAATGGTAGTGGCAATGCCTGAATATCCAGCACGAGCCGTCCTTCCCGTCCTATGGATATAAAAATCAAGATCTGAAGGCAATTCATAGTTAATGATATGACTGACGCCTTCAATATCAATTCCACGGGAAGCCAAATCTGTCGCAACGATGAACTGGTACTCCAGATCATTGATTTGCTTCATCATTTTTTTACGCTCACGAGGGGTTAAATCCCCATGAATACGCCCGACATTCAGCCCTTTTTCAATCAAGGAATTAGCCACATGATCCGCCATTTTCTTGGTGTTCGTGAATACGATCGCCAAATATGGATTATAACGGACGATGATATCATGAAGAAGCTGCTCTCTGTTACGGTGGCGCAGCGGTACCAAAACATGCTCAATCTTCGCGGCAGTCGCCTGCTTCGGATTGACTTGAACATACTTCGGATTTTCCATATATTTATTCAAAAACGGCTTTAATTTTTCAGGAATGGTAGCCGAGAAGACAAGCATCTGAATTTTTTCAGCCATACGCGATGCGAATAAATCGACATCTTCAATGAATCCCATGTCCAGCATTAGGTCCGCTTCATCGACTACAAGCATTTTAGCCGTGTAAACCTGAAGCGCCTGGGCCTCAACAAGATCCTTGATCCGGCCTGGCGTTCCGATCACTAGCTGTGGCTGTGTCTTCAACTTATCAATCATCCGCTGTTTATCCGTGCCACCGATAAAACAACGAACGGAAATCTGCTCATCCTCAGGGAAATGGTCAGCAATTTTCAAAGCTTCTTTGTAGATTTGGTTCGCTAACTCACGGGTTGGTGCGGAAATAATCGCTTGAACTTCATTCTTGCCTGCATCAAGCCTATTCATAATCGGCAGCAAATAGGAATGTGTCTTTCCTGTACCTGTCTGAGACTGCCCAATTAAGCTAGTTCCCTTTAAAAGCGACGGAAGCACACGTTCCTGAATCTCCGTCGGCTTATCGAACCCTAAAGTACGAACCGCATCTAGAATGTAGCTTTTCAAATTAAATCGTTCAAATTGGTTTTGTTTCATCAAAAAACTCCTTTATCCTTGTCAGTCATTAGACATGTCCTGTTATTATAATAAATTTCACACAAAAAGCGCAAGCACCTTGGTCAGCTCGCGTATGAAAATAGGGATGGACCCAGAAGGCGCTTTTTGCCTTATGAGGGCGATCATCTTTTTCTCAGCGAGCTTAAGTGCTGGAGCTGGATTCCACAAAAAGCGCAAGCACCTTGGGTGTAGTACACAAAAAGCGCAAGCGCTGGGGCTAGTTCTCTTAAAATGGACTCTTGCAAACGAAAAGCCCCTGTCCTGGTCATAGCGTATCCCCCGCAGACATGGAGCTAAAAGACTACCGTTACCATCTTACCTTCTTTCCGGCCACTTCACAACAGCCCAGTCACTCTTTCCTCAAACCTTTTTTGCCGAGTTGCATATTTTATAGAGAAGAAAACATCAGCAAAGAAAATCAGAGGAGGTGAAACTTATGTTCCCAGATAGAAATCGTCAACCCGGACCCGGTTTCGGGCCACCCCGCGGGCGGAGGATGCAGCAGCCGCCTGTCCCATTCAGGCAGCCGACTCCTATGCCTCAGGCTTTTCAGCCGATGCGGCGGCCAATTGCACCGAATGGACCTCAGGCCCAGCAAGGCCCACAAGGGTTCCGGGCACCATTCGGCCAACAGCAGCGCCAGGATATGCCGCAGGCAAAGAAGGAAGGCCTGCTGTCGAAAATACTTGGCAAGTCCAAACAAAAGGGTGCTCCTCCAAACTTATTCGCACCTGCCGCTTCCAGTAACCAAAGTTCATCCAGAAGCAGCGGAGGAGGAATTCTAGAAACATTAAAAAACCCGGATTCCTTGAACAATATGCTGGCCAATACGCAAAAGGTGCTCCAGGCTGCCGAACAGTTCACCCCCATGGTGCAGCAATACGGACCCGTGATTAAAAACCTTCCGTCCATGTGGAAAGTATTCCGGAGCATATCATCAGCTGGCGATACCGAGAATCAGGAAACATCCGTGGCTGGCGAGCCTGAGTCCGTGACACAAACAAACGTGGAGGAAACCCCGGAGCCGAGTAAAAAGGAGAAACCGCTGGGGGCTGGACCAACCGCACGGGTTCGTCCTGACGGCCAAAGGGAAAGAACGTCCGGACCCAAGTTATATATATGAATTCCCATAAAATTTTACCAATACCTGATTTTATGCAAATAGGATGTTTTGTAATATCATCTATGGTCTTATATAATAGAAAGGTATAAAAAGTGAGAGTTTCTTGCCTTTGAAGGAGGACACATAGATGAAAGTGATTAAAATTTCCCCGCGCGGCTATTGTTATGGTGTTGTCGATGCCATGGTCATTGCCCGTAATGCGGCTTTAGATAAAACATTGCCACGTCCGATCTACATTTTGGGCATGATTGTGCATAACAAACATGTTACGGATGCATTTGAAGAAGAAGGCATCATCACATTGGACGGTAGCAACCGCAACGATATCATCGAACAAGTGGACAGCGGAACCGTCATCTTTACTGCACACGGCGTTTCCCCTGAGATCAGGAAGATCGCTAAAGAAAAAGGGCTGGTGACGCTTGATGCAACATGTCCGGATGTTACCGCAACTCATGACTTGATCCGCGAGAAAGAAGCGGAAGGCTATCAAATCATCTATATCGGCAAGAAGGGCCATCCTGAGCCTGAGGGTGCAGTCGGAGTTGCTCCCGATGTCGTTCACCTGGTTCAAAAAGATGAAGATGTTGAAGCTTTGACACTGAATAGTGATAAGATCATCGTGACCAATCAAACAACGATGAGCCAATGGGATGTATTGGATATCATGGATAAAGTGAAGGAAAAATTCCCGCATGCCGAGGTTCATAAGGAAATTTGTTTAGCGACACAGGTACGTCAAGAAGCCGTTGCCCAGCAAGCTGGCAAAGCTGATGTTTTAATCGTCGTCGGTGATCCCAAGAGCAATAACTCGAACCGACTTGCACAGGTATCCGAGGAAATTGCCAGTACGACCGCCTATAGAATCGCCGATATTTCAGAACTGAAGCTTGAATGGCTGAAAGATGCCCAAACGGTCGCTGTCACTTCCGGGGCCTCCACACCGACCCCGATCACAAAAGAAGTCATCTCATTTTTGGAGCAATATGAACCGAATGATGAATCGACTTGGAATACCGAAAAGAAAACGCCGTTGCATAAAATCCTACCTAAGATTAAAGTGAAGAAATAAACAAAAAAGGCAGCCACAATGGCTGCCCTTTTTTTGTTTCATTTGTTTCAGATGAAACGGAATGGATCTGTATTCACCTGCGATGGAATGAATTCGACATCGAAGTTCCGATCGCGGCACATTTCCCCAAGTATCCGTGCCACGCCTTTTTTCATCACTTTTTCGACATTATGGCCTGGATCGACAATATTCAATCCGAGCATCATCGCGTCATGCGCCGTGTGGTAATACATATCGCCTGTAACATACACATCCGCGCCCTTGAATTTGGCAGCCGTAATATATTTATTGCCGTCTCCGCCAAGCACAGCCACCTTTTTTATCGGACTTTGCCAATCACCGACGACCCGAACCCTATCAACATCAAGTGTCACTTTCACATGGTCGGCAAACTGTTCTAGTGTCATTTCTTCAGCGAGAACACCGATCTTCCCTAATCCAAGCGACTCACCCTGATTCTCAAGTTGGTATATATCGTAAGCGACCTCCTCATATGGATGGGCCTTCAACATGGCTGCCAGCACTTTCTTTTCGATATTCTCCGGGAATACTGTTTCAATCCGGATTTCAGCGACGGCTTCGAGCCTTCCTTGAGACCCAATTACCGGTTCACTGCCTTCACCTGGCAGGAAGCGTCCTGTCCCTTCCAAGGAAAACGAACAATGGCTGTAATTTCCGATCGCTCCTGCACCTGCCTTGCCTAGCGCGTCCCTCAGTTTTTCTTCAGCGGCCATTGGAACATAAACGGCAAGCTTCTTCAGTCGCGTCTCATGAGTGGGCACCAGCACTTGTGTCTCCCGTAATTGAAGCGCCTCGGCAAGTAAATCATTCACGCCGCCCTTGGCAACATCCAAATTGGTATGGGCCGCATAAACGGCGATATCATGTTTAATCAGTTTTTCGATGATACGCCCTCCGGCAGCCATCGTATCGATTCGTTTTAATGGTCTATAAATAAGCGGATGGTGGGCAATGATTAGTTCGACCCCTTGTTCGATCGCTTCATCCACGACCTCTTCGAGCACATCAAGGGCAATCATGACCTTCGTAACGGTCTTGTTGAGCTGGCCGACATGAAGCCCGATCGGGTCTCCGTCCATTGCATATTGCTTTGGGGAGAATTGTTCAAACAACTCAATGATTTGGTTACCATTTACCGTCTTCACCGTTCAAGCACCTCCTCAATTATCGATATTTGCGATTTTAGTTCATGGCGCTTCGTTTCCAGTCCGCTGCGTCCGCTTTCATCCAGCTGTTCGATGATTCTTTCCAGATGCTTTTTTTCAAACTGCCATTTCTTGATGAAGGTGGGACTGAATTCTTCTGTTAAATAGGGACCGAACATGAGACCATTTTGCTTGTTTACACGATATGGCCGAAGCGGGTCCCCTTTTTCGGCAATCAAGATTTCATAAATTTTCCCATCTTCTTCTAGGATTTCTTCGCCACTTAGCTCCCAGCCGTTATCGATCAGCCAGCTGCGCACATTCGCTGCACCGACATTCGGCTGAAGGATCAGCCTTTTTGCAATGCCTAGTTTTTCTTTCCCGCTTTCCAATATGCTGGATATTAAAGTCCCTCCCATGCCGCAAATCGTAATGCAAGTCGCTTCATCGGGATTCAATACTTCCAGTCCGTCTCCTTTACGCACCTCTATCTTGTCCTCAAGCCCCGTCATTGCCACTTGCTTGCGGGCTGACTGATAGGGTCCTTCCACAACCTCGCCGGCAATGGCACGGTCGCACAGCCCGTTACCCACTGCATAGCAAGGCAAGTAAGCGTGGTCGGAGCCTATATCGGCCAGGATGCTTCCTTTAGGGATATGTATGGCAACTCGTTCCAGTCTCATCGATAGTCTTTCATGATTCATATTCATCAACTCTCTTAATTCTAGTAATGTCTTACAGATAATTAGTTTCCCATTCGATTATAACAAGTTCCATGAAAAAATTACAGAAAGAGAAAAGAAGCTTCCCATCACTGGATAGAAGGATACCTTCTTGTACGTGGCTCCCTTTTCATAAATACAAAAAAACCGACCCAAAGCCTCGCCTTCCAACGATTTTTTCGAGTCAGTTTCCGTGCATTATTTCAATCCATGAATATATTTGGCCATGGCGTCAATGTTCTGTTCTTCTACCAAGCCTGCTGGCATGGCGCCACGCCCATTGGTGATGACTTCTTTCACCTGGTCTACCGAAAGACGGTCACCCACGCCTTTAAGAGCTGGTCCGACACCGCCCTGATAGGCATTACCGTGACAGGAGATACAGTTTTTCTTATAGATGTCCTCGGGTGAAGCAGAGGCACTGTCAGATTCTTCAGTCTTTGCGCCGCCCTCTTTTTCCTTGGCAAGATCTTTGGCATCACCCAAACCTTTAAACGAAAGTAAAAACATAAGTCCAATACCAAAAACCATGATAATAATAAAAGGCATTACTGGATTGCGATTCATTGTCTTTCCTCCCCTATGTAGAACCTAAACTTACCATATTTAATATTATATACAAACAACTATATATTATTTTACTTGAAAAGGGTTTCAAGTAAAACCCCAAAAATAGAAGATATTATATAATTTCTTAAAATTGTCAAAAATTTATGTATATTTCCAAACATTTCTCTTTAACTTACATATATTTCATAATACCCTGAATTCACCATATAAAACCGCCAAAACCCGTTTGGATTACAACAGCAAAAAATAAATAGTGACGGCAGCGCCCAAGCCTCCTGCGATCGAGAAATGAAGCAATTTCAATTTAACACCGAGTGCAATCCAGAATCCGCAATTCAAAAACAAGAACGAGCATAGAATCCCCACTTTTCCAGGTGCCATGAAATCAGCCAGGCCGACCGACAATAAAAGCAAGGATAGAGCCATACCCATCAAGGCCATCTGAAATACGAGCTTCCTGCCAATGAAGCGGCGGACCATCAGCCCAAAGACAATGATTGAAATAGTTGTCAGAAGCATTTGCATTCTTATGGGTATTTCAGTAAAATAATTCAAAAATACAATAAATGCAAAAAGCGCTCCCATCCACAGCATGGAAGAGAGATCTTTTTTTCCCTTCCGGTTTTCATACGAATTGGCTGGGGGCCTTTCGCCTTCAGAATATAATGTAAGCAGGTAATTACAATATTGCTCCGGAAGCATGCGACTTTCCTTCCAGGCATTTATTTCTTGAATGATGATTTTCTTTCTCATCTCATCCATGAATTTCACATCCTCATGACCATCAGTTCTTATTAAACGGCCTTTAGCCGCGGCTGGCAATCCGTGTGCATTTACATTCATCGCGAATTGGCAAAAAAAAAGCCGCTCCCGAACGCTGGGCATTCAAAGAGGGCTCTGTGAAGGGCATACCTATATTATTCCAAGAAATCTTTCAGACGTTTGCTGCGGCTTGGGTGCCTTAGCTTACGTAACGCTTTCGCTTCGATTTGGCGGATACGCTCGCGGGTAACTCCAAACACCTTACCTACCTCTTCAAGCGTCCGTGTACGGCCATCATCAAGTCCAAAGCGCAGTCTCAAGACGTTTTCTTCACGATCGGTCAGTGTGTCCAATACGTCCTCAAGCTGTTCTTTCAATAATTCATATGCTGCATGCTCCGATGGCGAAGTCGCATCCTGATCCTCAATGAAGTCACCTAAATGCGAATCATCTTCTTCACCTATCGGCGTTTCCAAGGAAACCGGCTCCTGAGCTATTTTCAGGATTTCGCGAACCTTTTCAGGCGTCAAGTCCATATCCTCCGCAATTTCCTCCGGTGAAGGCTCACGCCCTAGATCCTGAAGGAGCTGCCTTTGAACACGAATCAATTTATTGATGGTTTCGACCATATGCACCGGTATCCGGATCGTTCTTGCTTGGTCGGCAATGGCGCGGGTAATGGCTTGGCGGATCCACCATGTTGCATACGTACTGAACTTGAATCCCTTGCGGTAATCGAATTTCTCCACCGCTTTGATCAGACCCATATTCCCTTCCTGAATCAAATCAAGGAAAAGCATGCCGCGTCCTACATAGCGTTTGGCAATGGAGACAACCAGACGTAGGTTAGCTTCAGCCAAACGGCGTTTCGCTTCTTCATCCCCATCTTCGATTCGCGTAGCCAAGGAGATTTCCTCCTCCGCGGATAATAGGTCGACCCGGCCAATTTCCTTCAAGTACATCCGGACTGGGTCATTAATCTTAACGCCGGGAGGAACACTTAAATCATTCAGATCGAACTCTTCTTCTTTTGCGAGTTTCTTTTCATCTGGATCATCTTCATCATCGTCTTCCTCGCCATCAGTGAGGATTTCGACGCCATTTTCAGTCAACACCTCATAGAACTCATCCATTTGATCGGAATCCAATTCAAAACCGCCAATCATTTCAGCGATTTTTTCTAAAGTCAAAGAGCCTCGTTTTTTTCCTAGCTCTAATAATTTTTCTTTCACCTGCTCAAGGCTAAACTCATTATCAACTTGTTTGGAACGTGCTGGTTTTTCAGCCATTAGTTCCCCTCCTTCCAGGACTTACACCTAAACAACTACAACATTTTACGCAATTTAATGATTTCCATGGCTATTTGTGCAGCGGTGACATAATCGCTTCGTCTGACTGCATCTTTTTCTTCAACTTGTTTTTCTTTTATCTTTAACAACTTTTCATATTTCAACACTTGATTTATACAATCGGTCAGCTCTTTATCGGTAACTTCCTCATTCACTGACATCATTTCTATTTCCGAAACGATCCTTCTCAAGTTTGGATCCGGTAAATACGTTAGGAAAAAGCTTGTATCCGGTTCGTGTCCATCTTCATAGAACGCATATAAATAGGTGATGATTGCCTGATGTTCATCTACATGAAAGGATGTTTGGCCAAGCAACTGCTGAATTTTGAAACTCATATCCCTGCTTTTAAGCATATGGGCAATCAACTTCGTTTCAGCATTATGATGTGCAGGCTTTAACTTATGCTCATATTGCAGGGCCATTTTCTTTTGGGCTGCTGGCTGCGGCAAAGTCCCCTTCTTCCGTTCGGTAAAGAACACTTGTCGCTGCTGCTGCTCCAGCGCATCCAATGACAGGGAAAATTCAGAGGATATTTGCCGGAGATAATGATCCCTCTCCACTGCATTGGGCAATCGTGAAATTTCCTTAAGGACTTCTTCGATATATTGAATTCGATCTCCTTCATTATTTACATTTTTCCCTCGACGCAAATAATGCATTTTGAATGCCATGTAGGTTAAACTGGCCCCTATTACTTCAGAAACAAAGCTTTTTTCACCGAATTCCTTTATGTAGTCATCGGGGTCCAAGTTATCAGGCATGAGAGCGACCTTCACTGAAAAGTCTTGGTCCTGTAACATATTCACTGCACGATTGGCAGCATTCAAACCCGCAGAGTCCGAATCGTAGCAGATAAGTATCTGATCGGTATTCCTTTTAAGCAGTTGGATATGCTGCTCCGTCAGGGCAGTACCCATTGTTGCGACCGAATTCTCCACCCCTGCACGCACAGCTGAAATGCAATCGGCGAAGCCCTCAAAGATAACAACTTGTTCTTTCTTTCGTATATGTGGTCTTGCTTGATGAAAATTATATAAAGTTTTACTTTTATTAAAGATTGGCGTTTCGGGACTATTCAAATATTTGGGCTCATCGTCCCCCATCGCTCTCCCTGAAAACGCAATCGTATTTCCTTGATGATCCATAATTGGAAACATGACTCTATTTCTGAAACGGTCAAAATATGACTCGTCTTTTTCCCTGAAAATAATAAGCCCTGCCTGCTCCATATATTCCGCCGGAAATCCACGTTTCAAAAGAAACTTGGACACGAAATCCCATGAATCCAGCGAGTAGCCGATTTGGAACTTTTCTATCGTCTCTTCGGTAAAACCCCGCTTAAGCAAGTATTCGAGGGCTTCCTGCCCCTCATTCGTGTTAACGAGGAGATGATGATAGAACTTCCGCAGCAGGTCATGGGCTTCAACCATTTGCTGCGAGCCGGCAGGCATGTTGGAACGTTTGGAATCCTTATTAACTTCAACATCCAAAGGAACATTTCCTTTTTCGGCTAAAGCTTTTGCCGATTCCACAAAATTATAGCCTTCTATGTCCATCAAGAAGGTGAAAATGTTTCCGCCCGCCCCGCATCCGAAACAGTGAAAGATTTGTTTATCCGGTGAAACGGAAAACGAGGGCGAGTTTTCACCATGGAAAGGACAAAGGCCAAAGTAATTGCGCCCTTGCTTCTTCAGCTGGACATACTCCCCAATTAGATCAACAATGTCCACAGCTTCGCGAATTTGGTTAATTTTCTCATCTTCTATACGGCCATTTATCATTTTTCCACCTTGCCATATCGGTGATAGTTTCTAATTCGATACGGATTCCTAATTCCCTGCAAAGTTCGACAAAGTTTTCAAAAGTTTATTTGTAAAGCTAAGGCGATCTTCCTTCGTGAATGGTTTCGGCCCTTTCGTATGCTTACCTTGCCTGCGCAGCTTAGCCGACTGATACCGCATATCCAGGAGCATGAAAATATTCTCGTCCGTGTATTCCTTTCCCCTTGGAGAAAGAACGTAAACACCTTTAGGAAGCAGGGTCCCGGCCAATCCGATATCGGCAGTAACGACAATATCACCCTTTTTTACTGAGTTTACTATATAAAGATCCGCGGCTTCCTTGTCTGCATCGACATATACCCATTTCCCTTCAGGGTCATTCATCATATTCTTATATGATGCAACAAAACAGACATCAATATCGTGCAAACGGGCACAATGGAGGATCTCGTCTTTCACCGGGCATGCATCGGCATCGACATGTATCGTAGGTTTATCATTCATACCTTTTAATTCTACATCTTTCTGCATAATCCTTTTTCTCCCCTAAACTTTATGAAGATATAGTGAATGTTTCGGCATTAGTTCAGAGTACCTTCTCTAAATCAGCCAACGTTATTCTTCAAGGAATACCTGCTAATTTAAGTGGATGTGCCGCACATTGCGCTAAAAGCAGAGCGGGCCCATTTAAAATTATACGGAACATGTCGAATTATTTTTATGATAAAAACCTTGACATCTCACTAACCTTTAGTTTATTCCTTATTAATTAAGTCTAAACCTTAAGATTACTTTTTTCTCACAATTTTTTATTATAGTCTATTTGTTTGGAAGATGCCAACATTTAAATTACGTTTATATTTTCATGCAATCGAAGAAGTGAAATATGTAATTTTATCCTAATTTTGTTCACAATCCCCTAAAGGAGGCTTAGCATTAAAATGTGAGCTGACACTACAAGTGTCCAGCTCACATTTTGGTTTTTCCCGATTTATGAAAGTGTAACGATCAGCGATTTTTGTTTTGCAGGATATTGATGATCAAATTGGCTGTTTCTTCCACTGCCTTATTGGTTACATCAATGATCGGACAGTTCAGCCTTGAGATGATCTTATCAAAGTATGTCAACTCTTCTTTTATGCGCTCCACATTTGCGTAAATGGCATGATCATTCAGCCCGAGTGACTTCAACCGTTCTTTGCGGATATGGTTCAGCTTTTCTGGACTGATCTTTAAACCAATGCATTTTTCCGGGGGGACCAGGAACAATTCTTCTGGCGGCTCCACCTCAGGAACTAATGGCACATTCGCCACTTTATAGCGTTTGTGGGCTAAATATTGTGAGAGCGGCGTTTTTGATGTGCGAGAGACGCCGACAAGAACGATATCTGCGCGTAAAATGCCTCGAGGATCACGGCCATCATCATACTTCACGGCAAATTCAATCGCTTCAACACGCTTGAAATAATCATCATCCAGCTTCCTTACAAGACCAGGTTCATTGAGCGGTCCTTTTGGCGCCCTTTCCTGGAGGATGTCCATGAGCGGTCCTAAAATGTCATAAGCAGACAGGTTTTCACGTTCGACCTGTGCCTTCATATACGCCCTGATAGCTGGCTTCACAAGGGTATAAGCAATGATCGCCCCATCTAGCTTAGCCAGTGAAATCACTTCATCCACGTTCTGTTCGTCTTCAATATACGGAATTCGCTTTATGGAAAAAGCCGACCCAGCAAACTGGCTGGCTGCTGCTTTGGTAACCAGTTCAGCCGTCTCCCCTACTGAATCCGATACAACATATATAATAGAACCCTTCATATTCTCCGTCATCCCTTTTGCAAGCCCCCTAATACCCTTCATCAGCCAAAGCTACGAATGCTTTGGTTATATTGGTTTTTGTAATTCTTCCAATTACTTCATAGCCTTTATCTGTGTCCTTGACGACCGGTAATGAATCGATTTGTTTATCTATCAATTTTTTGGCAACATCTATCAGAAGGTCTTCTTTTGAGCACATCGTAATATTGGGCATCCTGGTCATGATGATATTGACTGGAATGGAGTTAAGCTCCTGTTTGCCAATACTGGCACGCAACAAGTCCTTTCTGGATAAGACGCCGACAAGCAATGCATGTTTATCGACGACAAACATGGTCCCGACATCTTCTAAAAACATCATGACGATTGCATCATAAACGGAGATGCCCTCATCCACAACGACGGGGATCGATTGGTAATCTCGTACATATAGATGGTTCAGGCTGTCCGTCAAAAGCTGTGTACCCGACCTGCCTGTATAAAAATACCCCACACGCGGCCTGGCATCGAGGAAACCTGCCATCGTTAAAATCGCTAGGTCGGGACGAAGTGTAGCTCTTGTAAGATTCAATCTATCTGCAATATGTTCTCCAGTGATCGGTCCATTTTCTTTAACAATTTGCAAAATAGTTTCCTGACGCTTATTTAATTGGATTGTAATCACCACCCCACTGCGTTTCGCAGAGCAAAGTAACAAAAGTTATTCATTTAATAATTATATACTAAATTATTTAATAAAGGCATGTTTGTCCTATTTATCTTTTGGCAAAGGCGGAAACCCATTTCAAAAACAGGATTTCCCTTTGCCTTGCATCCCACTTCATCAAAGGATGATTTTATTCATTGCCGCGAAGCTTCCCACCCAATCACTGATATCTTTCATGAGCGATAATCGGTTAGTGCGGAGGGCTTCATCCTCTGCCATGACCATCGTATTTTCGAAATACGCCTCTATTTCGGTTTGCAGTGAAATAAGCAATTCAAACCGCTCATCTTCATTTTGGGATTTGGTATATTGCCTTGCTGCCTGCCGATACTTTTCATAAAGTGCTTTTTCTTGATCATTTTCAAAAGCGCTTGGATCGACGGTCACTTTTTCATCACATTTTCCGGCGATGTTCATGACCCGGCTTAAAGCCTCGATGCTTTCTTTAAAGCCCGCTTCTTCCTTTTTCGCCTCGAGGACGTGGGCACGCTCGACGATGGAATGGATATACCCGACTTTATTGAAAAGAACTGCATCAATCATATCGTAGCGGATTTGCTCTTCTTGCAGGAGATGCTTGATCCTTGCTTTGAAGAAAGTGAACATATCCGCTTTAACTTCCGCTACATCTCGTTTTAAGATTCCCTTTGCTTCGAGACCTTTAAGGCTTAAAGCGATGAGCTCCTCTAGTGAAACATTCCATTTCTTCTCGGCAAGGATCTGGACGACCCCGCTCGCCTGCCTCCTTAAAGCATATGGATCCTGGGACCCTGTCGGAATGACGCCAATGGCAAAGAAAGACGCGAGCGTATCCATTTTTTCCGCTAAACTTACAACCGCACCTATCACCGACGGCGGTACATCGTCATCCGCATGTCTTGGCATATAGTGTTCGTTGATGGCCGCAGCCACTTCTTTGGCTTCGCCTTTTAGAAGCGCGTATTTTTCGCCCATATAACCTTGCAATTCCGGGAATTCATAAACCATATGGCTCACCAAATCGAACTTGGCGATTTCAGCAGCACGGAGGGCCCATTCTTTTTCTTTCCCTAAATTCAGGACGTCCGCGAGCTTGCCCGCCACTTCCGTCACGCGCTCAGTTTTTTCGGCTAATGTACCGATTTCTTCATGATAGACGATGCTGTCCAGCTTTTTCAAAGCATCTGAAATTTCTTTTTTCTGATCTTCCTTGTAGAAAAATGCTGCATCGGATAAGCGGGCCCGCAATACTTTTTCATTGCCTTTAGAAACCTTATCCAAGTGCTTGGCATCTCCGTTACGCACGGTTACAAAGTATGGAAGTAATTTGCCTTCTTGGTCCTTGACAGGGAAATAGCGCTGATGCTCCTTCATCGAAGTGATCAGGACCTCCGCTGGAAGCTCAAGGAACTCTTCCTCGAATTGACCAAATAGGACCGTTGGATACTCGATTAAATTATTGACTTCTTCCAGCAACGATTCATCAACGGGGATGATCCAGCCTTTTTCCTGCTCAAGTCCGTTAATTTGATCTAAAATGACTTGCCGGCGTTTATCAGGATCGGCCATAACAAATTGCTCCGTCAACGTTCCTTCATACTGGTCCGGGTTCTCGATGATTGCTTTTTCACCCAAGAAACGATGACCTTTCGTTTCACGGCCCGTCTGCACGTCCGCAATTGAAAATGGCACGACGTCATGACCGAATAGGGCAATCAGCCACTTAATCGGACGGGCGAAGCGTAGCTCTTGATCGGCCCATCGCATATTTTTCGGAAACGTCATCCCGCTGATGATTTCAGCAAGCTCGGATAAAAGCTGTAAAGTCGGCTGTCCCTTGATGAATTTATTCACATGGGCATATTCAACACCCTTAAGTTCCTTGAAATAAATCTCCTCGGAAGTCATGCCTTGACCCCTGACGAATCCCAAAGCTGCTTTGGACCAGTTCCCTTCACTATCCAAGGCGATTTTCTTTGCCGGTCCTTTTGCTTCTTCTTCAATATCCTTTTGGGATTCTTCCACATCTTTCACCAATACGGCCAAACGTCTTGGTGTTGAAAAAGCTTCAACCGTTCCGAATTCAATTGCTTTTTCCGTCAGCCATTTCTGCACTTTATCCGACAGCTGGTTCATCGACGCTGTCACGAACCGGGCCGGCAGCTCTTCCAAACCAATTTCCAATAACAAATCACGCTTGCTCATTTGTATTCTCCCCTTTCACTTTCAGAATCGGGAAGCCTAATTTTTCCCGCTCTTCATAGAAGGTTTTGGCAACCTTACGCGCTAAGTTTCGGCATCGGGCAATGTATCCGGTTCTTTCCGTAACCGAGATGGCCCCTTTTGCATCCAAAAGGTTAAATGTATGTGAACATTTCAAAACATAATCGTAGGCTGGGTGAACAAGACCTTCTTCCATTTGGCGATGTGCTTCCTTTTCATACATCGTAAACAGTTGGAACAGCATATCAAGGTCCGAGGTCTCAAAGGTATATTTTGAATGCTCGTATTCCGGCTGACCAAATATATCGCGAACAGTGAATCCTTCTGTCCATTCAAGGTCAAATACGTTTTCCTTATCTTGAATGTAGGAGGCGAGGCGTTCGATTCCGTACGTAATTTCAACGGAAACCGGCTTGCACTCAAGGCCGCCCACTTGTTGGAAATATGTAAATTGGGTGATTTCCATCCCATCAAGCCATACTTCCCAACCTAGGCCTGCACATCCAAGTGATGGGTTTTCCCAATTATCCTCGACGAAGCGAATGTCATGCTCAAGCGGATTTATGCCTAACGCCCGCAGTGAATCCAAATATAACTCTTGGATATTGTCAGGTGAAGGCTTCATGATCACCTGGAATTGATGATGCTGATACAGGCGATTGGGATTCTCGCCGTACCGGCCGTCTGCCGGGCGGCGTGATGGCTCGACATAAGCAACGCTCCACGGCTCAGGGCCAATCGCTCTTAGGAACGTGTAAGGGCTCATCGTCCCTGCCCCTTTCTCGACATCATAAGCATTCATTAATATGCAGCCCTGTTCAGACCAATGCTTTTGTAGCGTTAAAATCATATTTTGAATATTCATTGTACACCTCCAAATTATTTAAAACGGCTCTTTGTACATTCAGGACCGGAGTTCATCAACAGTTTTTTGCAAACAAAAAACTCCCGTCCCTATGCGTTATGCATAGGGACGAGAGTTTACCCGCGGTTCCACCCTAATTGCCGTCATAAAACGGCCTCTTTTCAAAGCAACATGCTCCGGAAACGCCCTTCCCTGTAAATCCATATCCCGGCTTCCACCGTCCCGGGCTCGCTTTTTATGGAGAATGACAGATACTCTTTTCCATCAACGCAATCTTCTATTTTAATGATTAGAATTTTATACAAACTATCACGGAATGTCAATAGGCCAGGTCTTAAAACATATCTTTCATCGTATCAATCTGTTTCAGGAACTTTTTTGATTTCAAATGAAGACCGGAATATTCCTCATAATAAGCATCAATGATTTTCTGCAGTTCCTTTTTCGTTTCCGGCTTGACGGAAATGTTTCCGAGCCTGGATAAATCCAAATAATAAAATATCCGCAGCAATTTGACGGCTGCAGGTGAAATTTTATAATGATAAGGATCTTTGCCTAGACAGCGGTGGCAAATGAACCCCGCTTCCCGGAGCGAGAAGGAGAATTCCCCTTCCGTTTCCCCGCAAACAGCACATTGATTAAGCACTGGGTTAATCCCATTGACTGGCAGCATCTTCATTTCAAAAATGAACTTCAAGACCTCTGCGTCATATTCTTCGTTTATGTAATGCAAGGTTTGCGCAAGCAATTCATACAAATATGGGTTCGGTTTTTTATCCTCGACGCTTTTATCGAGCAACTCCACGATGTAAGAAGCATACGCAGTGGCAAAAAGGTCTTCCCTGATGAACCGGAGCGAGTCGACCATTTCCCCTTGCTGAAGACTTCCGAGTCCGGTTGATGTGGTTACAAGAAAATACCCGGAGCAAAAAAGCTGGGTGACGGCCGATAGCCTACTGTTAGGTTTACTGGCCCCTCTAGCCATAACGCCAATTTTTCCTAGCTCACGGGTATAAATAGTAATGATTTTGTTATTTTCTCCATATGCCGTTCGCCTTATGACAATGCCTTCACATTTTTGGAGCACACCAAGACACCACCCACACTCGTCAAGACTAACCTATGAAACGGGAAAATCAAATTCTGCTAGCTCTTCTTTCAGTACCAAGGGTCTTTCCTGTCTTTCGACTTCTATCTCCTTAAACAGCAAATAGGTGTCCACATTACCTGTTTCACTAAATAATTCCCAGGTAAAATCCAACATATAAAGCCCACCTTTCATTTTTAACTAGCAATATGAATATCCGACCATATAATTAGCTTGACCGTTTTCCAAACTTTCATGAAGCGTAAAATTTGTTAATTAATATTCGCTTTCATTGAAACCATAATCTCGAAGCTGACTGGCTTTATTGCGCCAATCCTTCTGTACCTTGACCCATAGTTCCAAGAATACCTTCGAGCCCAATAGGTTTTCGATGTCCACGCGCGCACGGCTTCCGACTTCCTTGAGCATCTTCCCTTGCTTTCCGATGACGATGCCTTTCTGGGAATCACGTTCGACGACGATGGTCGCCATCACATTAATGGTATCACTGTTATCCATCTTTTTAATGGAATCGATGACAACGGCCACCGAATGCGGAATTTCTTCACGCGTCAGGTGCAGCACCTTTTCACGGACCAATTCGGAAATGATGAAACGCTCCGGGTGGTCGGTCACTTGGTCAGCAGGATAAAACTGGGGACCTTCAGGCAGGTGCTCCTTGATTTGCTCAAGCAGTGTATCGACGTTATTCCCTTCAAGTGCAGAAATCGGAACGACTGCCGCGAAAGGATAAAGCTGTTGATATTTTTCAATGATCGGCAGCAGCTCATCCGGATGCATCGCGTCGATTTTGTTAACCACTAGGAAAACGGGCGTTTTTACGGTTTGAAGTTTTTCAATGATGAACTCATCACCGCGGCCATATCCTTCGGTCGCATTGATCATGAAAAGAATCAAGTCGACCTCTTTCAATGTATTCGTTGCCACTTTCATCATAAAATCACCAAGCTTATGCTTCGGCTTATGGATTCCAGGCGTATCGATGAATATCATTTGTGAGTCGTTTTGCGTAAGGACACCTTGCACCTTATTTCTAGTCGTTTGCGGTTTGTCACTCATTATGGCGATTTTTTGACCAATGACGCGGTTCAAGAACGTACTCTTTCCAACGTTGGGGCGGCCGATAATCGAGATGAAACCTGATTTGTAACCTTTTTCTTGTGTATCTTGAAATAATTTATCCATTTAAATCCTCCGGTGAAAAAGCTCCTGGAAGCAATTCCTGTACTGTTAATTCTTTTATATCACCATTTAAATTGGTCAAAACAACCGGCATATCCTTATCACACAGTTCAGATATAACCTGCCTGCACGCTCCGCATGGAGATACGGGGCCGTCTGTATCTGCCACGACCGCAAGTTTGGTGAATGCCTTATCATTATGTGCATATGCGCTGAACAAAGCGGTCCTCTCGGCACAATTGCACATGCTATAAGCGGCGTTTTCTATATTACAACCATGGTAGACCTTGCCATCAACGGTTAAAAGGGCTGCGCCCACTTTGAATTTGGAATAAGGCACATATGCTTTTTCCCTTGCTAATTTAGCTTCCTCAATCAATTCTTTCGTATTCAATTCTCATCTTCCTTTCAAATTGAGTGCCTCACTGAAAGCTAAAGGCCCAGCTTAGGCAAAAAAATAATCAATCCAACAATGATAGAAAATATAGCATATATGAATACAGCTCCGGCTGCAATATCTTTTGCCTGCTTGGCCAATGGATGGAATTGATCTGTAACCAGGTCCACTACCCTTTCAATCGCTGAATTGACGAGCTCCAATGCAATCGTTCCCGCTATCGCTGCCAATATGAAGAGCCATTCCATCCCATTCAAGGAGAAAAACCAGCCAAAGAATAGGATGATTGCCGTTAGCGCAAAATGTATCTTGATATTGCGCTCCGTTCGAACTGCCTCCAAAATTCCCTGACAGGCAAAAGAGAAACTTTTAATTAAAGGATACCTTTTTTTATCCTTCTCTTGAAAGTCCATATTCTTCCAAGATCTCCTTTTGTTTTGTGAACATCACTTTTTCCTCTTCTTCATTCATGTGATCGAATCCCAATAAATGAAGGAAGCCATGAAGCGCCAAAAATCCAAGCTCCCGATCGAAAGAATGCCCATATTCTTCAGCCTGCTCTTTCGTCCGCTCGATGGAAATGATGATATCGCCTAACATGCGGGGCATTTCCCCTCCAATAATCTCGACTTCATCTTCACCCATTTCTTCAAGTGCAAAGGAAATGACATCAGTGGCTGCATCTTTATGACGGTACTCCTTATTGATTTCACGAATTCTCTCATTGTCCACAAATGTAACTGACAACTCAGTATCTTCTTCGATCTTTTCTTTTTTTGCCGCAAATTGCAAAATGCTTTCAACAAGCTGTTGCGCTTCTTCCGTCACTTCATTCGTTTCATCCATTAAATCGATCGCTAAAATCATTCTTTCACCTTCTGTCCTAATTTATCCAGCTCCGGATATTCAATCCTGGAGTGGAAGATACCGTTCAGCGATTCACATAAGGAATGCTTCACGATACTTAATTCTCTCATAGTAATGTCACATTCATCAAATTGACCATCTTGGATCCTCTCCTGAATGATGAAACTTACCAGTTCTTCTATCTTGTCCGGAGTCGGATGCTGCATCGACCTCACGGCAGCTTCTACACTGTCGGCAATGCCGATGACCGCCACTTCCTTCATGATTGCCTTCGGTCCAGGATATCGGTAAGCATCTTCAAGCGTGGCATCATCCTGTTTCTTAGCCTTGTGGTAGAAAAATTTCAACAAGGTGGTCCCATGATGCTGCTCCGCAATATCCACGATTTCTTTAGGGAATTTATGGCTCCGCAGCATCTCCCCGCCATCCACGGCATGGGCAATGATGATATCCCTGCTCGTTTCAGGCTGCAGCCGATCATGCGGATTATCTCCGTTCATCTGATTTTCGATGAAAAAATGCGGCATTTTCGTTTTGCCGATATCATGATAATAACTGCCGACCCTTGCGAGCAGGCCATTCGAACCGATCGCCTCGCAAGCGGATTCCGCCAAATTGGCGACCATCACACTGTGATGGTAGGTTCCTGGCGCCTCGATCAGGATCTTCCTCAATAAGGGGTGATTCGGGTTTGACAGTTCGATCAGCTTCATCGATGATAGGATCCCGAAACCTGACTCAAAAAATGGCAGCAGGCCCATCGTCAATACAGCCGAGCCCACACCGGAACCTATGGCGGCAACAGCATAATACAAATACTCCATTCTAGTATAATGTCCGTCCATCATAAAGATAAGCGAAAATACAAAGGCCATATTGATTAAAGACAGCAACAGACCCGCCACCAGCACTTTTGATTTAAAATTAAGCCTCGATAAGATGAGTATTGCCGTCAATCCACCGAAAATAATATAAAGCCCCATCGAAATATCGAGATTTCCAGGCGTATCTCCATTGAATATGATCGTTCCATAAGAACCTAATAAAATGATCATCGCCACCGCTAGCTTATCGTTCAATAATATCTTGATGAGCATCGCAGACATGGCAACCGGAAAAATATATTCCAAATTCGAGTTTTTCATGTCCGCCAGAATGCTGATCGTTTTCATCATGGCCATTGAAAGGATAAAGACAAGACTGAAAATCAATAATTGATTGTACTTGTTCTCCTGTTTGGAAATGGAAAAGGTGAAAAAGTAATAAAAGGCAGCAAAGGTCAACACGATGAATAACAGCAGCCCGATATACGGGTAAATGGTCGACTCGGTATTCACAAAACCTGCCAGTTCAAGCTGCCGATATACGTCCCTGTCCACTAACTGATTTTCCTCAACGATGATCTGCCCTTGGAGGATTCGGATCGGCTCCACGCTTTCAATCGCTTTCCTCCGCTGTTCCTCCGTTTTATCCTTGTCAAAGAAAACATTTTGGATGATCGCCGTGCGCGCCAAGGAATTAGAGGCTTTTTTCATATCACTGCTGATACTCATATAGCCCAGTTCCTCTACGACCTTTTTCTTCGCATTTTCGACATCACTCGCTGCAATCCTGTTGCTCATCACATTATTCACGGCAGTGATGGTGGAGTCCCTCGCAATCTTCAGCTCATCTTCATCCGCCTGAACTAAAGCAAGGAAAACGGATTCCTCAATATTTTTATTGACCTCATCAGTCAATTTTTCTTTTAGAATGGAAACCTTTTGGGCATCCGTCTTCAAGGTTTCCTTTTTATTCTCCTTCTCCCCATCCTTTATATGTTCGTTATCAGGATCGGTTTCCTTTTTCACCTCGATCGCCGTATCGAAAATCGATGAAATCAGGTCGACTTTATTCTTGGCATACTCTTTTTTCAACGAATATACATCCGCCACCTGTTTAGCTATCTCTTCTTTTTCCTGTTCCGTCTTATAAGTATCTTCCACAGTCTTGGTTGAACGGATCGTCTGTTCCGCCGGCTTAAAAAGCTCCACTTGGACTCTTTCCGGTTTAACGTTGGAAAACATTAACCCATAAGCAAATACACCAAGAATGATGAACAAAAGCACTTGAAAAAAACGATGGACCAATAGCCCTTTAAGTTTAGCGAAGAATTTCTGGATACGATTCAAGGAAGGTCCTCCTAAAAAATTGATGGTTATTATTCTAGATATGTAAAATCATAACAGTTTTCATATCATTTTTCACCTGCGTATTAGATAAATGTAAGGCTTCTCTCGCCCCATTTCCACTTTTTCAAGAAAAAGGCGGGACATTTGGGCACATCACGAAAAATCCGCCGATTGAAATGGCGGATTCGTTCTTATACCTTTGCCTGTTCGTAAGCAGTGATGATTTTGGCAACAAGCGGATGTCGCACAACATCGCTTTGTTCGAAGTAAACGAAGGAAAGGCCTTTGACATTCTTCAAAATCTCCTCTACCCTTACCAATCCTGACTTCATCCCCTTAGGAAGGTCAATCTGGGTCCGGTCCCCGGTAATGACCATCTTCGACCCGAAGCCAAGGCGGGTCAGGAACATTTTCATCTGGGCTTCCGTCGTATTTTGGGCTTCATCCAAAATGACAAAGGCATCTTCAAGCGTACGGCCCCTCATATAAGCCAAGGGAGCGATTTCAATCGTCCCTCGCTCTATCATCCTCTGGGTCTGCTCCATCCCCAGGAGGTCATGCAGAGCATCGTAAAGCGGCCGCAGATAAGGATCTACCTTTTCCTTCAGGTCGCCTGGAAGAAAACCGAGGCTTTCGCCAGCTTCCACGGCAGGCCTTGTCAGGATGATCCGCTTAACCTGTCCATTTTTTAGCGCATTGATCGCCATCACTACGGCGAGATAGGTCTTCCCTGTTCCGGCGGGCCCGATTCCAAAAACGAGGTCGTGCTTCTTTATCGCCTGGATATAATATCTCTGCCCAATCGTTTTGACTTTAATCGATTTCCCCTTGGCCGTCTTGGCGACTTCCTCATCATACAATTCACCGAAATACTCAAGGGTTCCTTTTCTAGCCAATTCAATGGCATAAAGCACATCTCTAGAACTGATTGCAATTCCTTTTCTGATCACTGTCAATAGGGCTTTCAGGATTTCCTGTCCCATCGTTACCCGATCGATGGCGCCAGCGACGCTGACGGCTTCACCGCGGGTAATGACGGAAATGCCCAGCTCCTCTTCAAGCACTTTAACATTTGAATCTCCATTGCCCAACAAAGCGATCGCTTCATTAGGTGACTCGATTTCAAGCTTAATTACTTTCACATCATCTGCCATTCGTTAGTCTCCTTGAATGATTGGTTGTCCAATCGCTATATCTTCAATAACTTGGTAATGTATAGACAATTTAACTTTACCATTCTCCATGCTTTCGTGCAAAATTTTTTCTTCGATGATTTCATCTTCCTCATCCAAATGCTTTTTCAATTCGGCTTTAGCCATTTTCCTACCTTCCTTCACCGCCTCTTCCCTCGTATAACTCCGGACGATATCCTCCTTGCTTCTTAAGGTTACCTGTTTATAGGAGATCGGCAGTTTCCATTGCAGGAAGTGAAAAGGCCTGACCGTCGTTTCCTTTTCCTGTTTGTCATATTTCGGATCCTTGAATCCCCATACAGGCAGGGAAAAGTCGCCCATTTTTAAATAGTGCTTATTCGTTTCATTTCCGTTCAAAACAGAAAATTTAGTTTTCAATGGAATTTTCACCTCCGCATTGTACCAGGTCTTCCCTTTGATCACTCCCTGTGCCGATACGATTTCCTGCTTATCTTCTTTGCCAATCAAACCTGAAACGAGAAGCTGTCCCTTTCCGACATAATCATTCACATTTACTATAGATTGCCCTTTTTTTACATACATATCAGCAATAACCGCCTTTTTCGAGGCCACCAAATTTTGCGGCGATGTTTTCTCGACTTCCTTCGGCTGCCGTTTTTCAACGACACGGAAATGGTACGTCGTTCCCTTGAGCTCGACCCCAACCCACGTCAATGCACCGATCCGATCCGAAAGCTTACGCTGGATGGTATCCACATCATCAACGAAAAATTGCACCTTGCCAATCTTCACGCCCATCTTGTCCAATTCTTTGCGGATGGCATGCTCGGTTGCCGGCTTCGCATCTTTCACCTCGATGCCCCACACCATATTGGAAAGCACGAAAATGCAAAGCAGGAACGCAATGAGACCGACCAGGAACCCGCTGTTTTTCATCACTCTCTTCACTAGGAAAGGAAAGCCCCTCCCCTGCATGAACGATACCTTGCAATCGCTTTTGCGCATGACCTGCCGAAGTTTCGGGATATCCCTGAAGTCCATATGGAAAATCAGGGCCTCACTACCGACGCGCTTCACATCCCAGATATGAAGCCCCCTTCGTGTCAACATATTGATAAGCCGTTCTGCACCTTTTCCATGTGCCTTCACTTTTACATAGCCTGTATAATAGTTTGTCCATTGGTTTTTCATGGAGACCTCCCGGGATCATTCATTAATAAAATAAACTTTGTCGATCTTGCCTTCAAGCATGATTTCTTCAGGCAAGATCGTCTTTATGACAAAGGAGCTTCCCTTTATCAGCAGCTGACCATTTTTTAACATCAATCGTACTTCACTGTCCGTAAAAGCCAATAAGCCACGATGGTTTTCAATGTAAATATGTAATTGTCCGATCATCGTAATTCGCGGCAGGTCCATCATGACATCTTGCGGAAGGTCCATTGTTTTGGTCATAAGCTGTTTCATTTTTTTTCCCCAATTGCGAGCCATAAAAAAGAACCCCCTTTCATCTCAATGTATGAGGTGAAAGGGGGTTCTAGCACAAAATTATCTGGGAATGAAAGTGTATTTTTTCATGAATCGGTCACGAGAGATGTCCGCTTATTTTCTAGACCTCTGGAGACTTCGCTTCGCCCTTGGCGGTCCCAGCACTTCTGACATGATGATGCCATCAATCAGCTGCTTTTTCCCGAAAGAAGGCCCTTTGCGATAAACGGGACTTCTATTATCGGATATGGCTGAGGCAATATTGTCTGCCTTCGCCTTCTGATATAAACGTTCCTGATCGTACTTCTGCTGAAGCCGCCTAAGCTCGGCAATCCTTTGGTTCGCTTCATTCTTCGTCTCATCGATTATCTCGGCAGCCTGAGGTGCCTGCTGTTCGACTTTCCTTACAGGTGCAGGGGCAGGACCTTGCTGCTGGTTCCCCTGCCCTTCACCTTGAAGCTCCCTCATGACATCCTGCCACTTCTTTTTAGGAGGACCGTTAGGGGCATCACTTTGCTGAGACTGCTTTTTTCTTCCTAACATGGACGATACAATGCCGATCAAGATAATGATTAGGAATGGGTTCCCGAGAAAGAAATCAATGATATCTCCCATTTAAAGACCTCCCTTCCCTAACCTAGTTGTTATGGTTGTTATTGTTATTATCTTTTGGATTTTCGGAGATTTTGCTGATCGAACCGCGCATATCCGTATCAGCGGTTATATTTTGGATGTTCATATAATCCATCACACCAAGGTTCCCGCTTTTAAGCGCATCGGCCATGGCCAGCGGTACTTCCGCTTCGGATTGGACAACCTTCGCACGCATTTCCTGAACGCGCGCAACCATTTCCTGTTCAAGGGCAACAGCCATCGCACGGCGCTCTTCGGCCTTGGCCTGGGCAATTTTCTTATCGGCTTCGGCTTGGTCCGTTTGTAGGATGGCCCCGATGTTTTTCCCGATATCCACTTCAGCGATATCGATGGAAAGGATTTCAAATGCCGTTCCCGAATCCAATCCCTTTGATAATACCGTTCTGGAAATCAGATCGGGATTTTCAAGGACATCCGTATGCATTTTCGAAGCACCGATCGTCGATACGATCCCTTCACCCACTCGGGCAATGATCGTTTCTTCACCGGCACCACCGACTAGACGTTCAATATTGGCACGAACCGTGATCCTTGCCTTCGCTTTCACTTCGATCCCGTTCATCGCCACACCGGAGATGAAGGGCGTTTCGATTACTTTAGGGTTAACACTCATTTGAACCGCTTGCAGTACATCACGACCGGCAAGGTCAATGGCAGCCCCACGCTCGAAAGGCAGCACGATATTGGCACGTTCCGCAGCGATCAATGCATTCACGACGCGATCTACATTACCTCCTGCCAGGTAATGGCTCTCCAATTGATTCGTCGAAACATTGATTCCTGCCTTATGTGCCTTGATGAGGGGATTGACGACCCTGCTTGGTATAACACGGCGAAGTCTCATCCCCACCAATGTAAATATACTGATTTTGACTCCTGCCGCCAAAGCGGAAATCCAGAGCATGACTGGCACGAATGTGAAAAATACCGATAATACGATGATGGCAGCAATCACTGCCAGTACAATAAAAACTGTTCCTGATGTTATCACGTAAGAATTCATCCTTCCTGTTTCCTTTAATTTTTAAATCGCATCCGGAATTTCCCGGACGACTACCCTAGATCCTTCAACCTTCACGATGGTGAGAGACGATCCTCTGGAAATGAAGCTTCCCTCGGTCACGACATCCACTCTCTCATCATTGATCAAAGCAGTTCCCGAAGGCCGTAAATCGGTTAGGGCCTTCCCTTTTACACCTAATAAATCGACTCGATTCGGATTGCTAACATACCCTTGCTCCGTCTTTGTTGCATCGGTTAAAATCATTTTTCTGAAAAATTTCATTTGTTTTCCAAACACCTTTACAAGTAGGATGAATGCCAAAATCGATACGGTAACCGCAATAAGCAGGGATATCGTCATATGAACCGGATCATCCGAAGCGAGGAACAAACTCCCCACGATCGCCGTAAATCCAAGCAGTCCGATAATTCCCCCTGGGATGAAAAATTCCGCCAGCACGAGGATGACCCCGATGATGAACATCGCCAACGATTCATAGCCGGTGATGCCTGCGACAAGATGACCATAAAAGAACAATACAAGGCTGGAAACTCCAATGACTCCCGGAATGCCAAAGCCAGGCGAAAACAATTCAATCACAATCCCGATGCCCGCAATCGTCAATAATATCGGAACGACAATCGGATTGGTCAAGAAACGGGCAAGTTTTTCAGGAAAGCTTTCTTCGATCGTTCGGATCTCGGCATCCTCGACCCCAAGTTTGCTGTATAGCTCCGCCTTTCCCGAAACGATCCCCTCACTATATCCAGCCTTTCTAGCCTGTTCAGCTGTAAATGTGAGCAGTTTTCCTTTTCCTGCTCCGTATTCGGGAAGGTTGATGTCTTCATCCGCCATCGCCTGGGCGAACTTCGGATCCCGTCCGTTTTGTTCCGCTGCCGTCTTCATCGCAGCCAGCCAATAGGACTGCGCCTTCTTGCTTGCAGCATTCCCCGCCGAATCAATCACGGCCGCCGATCCCATCGTAGCACTTGGGACCATGTAGATTTCATCTGCACTAAGGGCAATGTAGGCACCCGCAGATAAAGCCCTGTTATTGACATAGGCAACGGTTTTTACCGGAGAATCCGACAGTAGCTTGGCAATTTCCCCAGCTGCATCGACAGCACCGCCAGGGGTATTCACCTCGAAAATGACAAGATCTGCATCAGCAGCTTCAGCGGTGTTCAGCGCGCGCTCCAAAAAAGCCGAAAGTCCCTTTTCCACCGTTTCTTCAATCGGAACATGGTAAACGAGTTTCTCCTGTGCAGAAGCCGCCAATCCCCCAAACGATGACATGGTGAACAGCAACCCTAATAGGAGTACAGATATACAACGCCAAATTTTCAGGCGGAACGCCCCCTTCCCCTTAATTAAACGCTGTAAGTCCCACCAAATTCCAGAAGGATCCTTACCTGAATTCAATTCGTAACTAAAATCGGGATAAGGGCACCCGAAGTTACCCTTAACTCTGTTCTTTAGTTATTACGTATGTATATGAAAAAGGTTTCAAAAAAAAGCAAATAAATTTGTAAATGCCGTCACTCCATCGAGCTCCGTTACAATAATATACGCATAAAAACCTCGTGAAATACACAAAAACCACAGGCAATTTGCCTGCGGTTAGGTTTCGAGTTTTAAGTTTCGAGTTCAAGATAGATGTTGTAATACTAATTTGTTAACTAGAGAACCATCCGCTTTACCTTTAACTTTAGGCATTAAAGCTCCCATAACTCTCCCCATATCTGCTTTGGATGTTGCATTGACTTCTTCGATCGTCTGTTGAACGATGTCAGAAATCTCTTCTTCTGAAAGTTGCTCAGGCATATATGCCTCTACGTATACTAGTTCGGTGCGGACTTTATCCACGAGATCGGAACGACCTGCGTTTTCAAACTCCTGGAGGGAGTCTTTGCGTTGTTTTAATTCGCGAGAGAGCACTGTCAATTCTTCATTATCTGTTAAATCTTGTCTCAGCTTAAGAGCTTCGTTTTGAATAGAAGCCTTCAGCATCCGAATAACAGATAGTTTGTCCTTTTCCTTGTTCTTCATCGCTTGTTTCATATCATTATTTAAACGCTCGAGAAGACTCATCTTTCCACCCTCTCTTAGAATTTACGTTTTCTTGCAGCTTCAGACTTTTTCTTACGTTTTACGCTTGGCTTTTCATAAAATTCACGCTTCCTAGCTTCCTGAAGCGATCCTGCTTTAGATACAGTACGTTTGAAACGACGAAGAGCATCTTCAAGCGATTCGTTTTTACGAACGACGGTTTTAGACATCTCTTTCCCTCCCTCCGAAAACAACACACTAACTCAAGTTGTCAACATGTTATACATGTACTAAACAATTATAATATATCATCTTTATCAGGTCAACCAATATAATCAAACTTATTTTGAATTATTCTCATGTTCTTATAGGATTTTTTTCCCTAAACGATCATTCCACTAAAAAGAACCCTTTTTAAAGCATGTCTCCCCCAACTGGACCATATGCTTAAGAGGGGGTGAGAGCATGCATGAGCTATTTTTATTCGGATTCTACATAGCGATGTTTCTTGCAGGAATGTCAGTCTTGCGAATCGGACTGTTCAATATGTCAGGCGCCGCACTGAAGACTTTCCTCGCAAAGGTAACGGATAAGCCATGGAAAGGGTTTGTCGCCGGAACCGTATTTACCGGCATCCTTCAGAGCAGCTCAGCCGTCATGGTCATGACGGTCGGGCTCGTTTCTGCAGGAAGTTTAACTTTCCCGCAAACGATCGGGATTATTCTTGGAACGAATATAGGCTCCACTCTCACGGCTGAGTTCATGAGCTTCACGTTAGATCGATGGATCATTCCCGGCGTCATCTGCGGAGCCCTCCTTTGCTTCATGCCCAAAGTTTTGCCGAGAAGCTTGGGAATGTCACTCATCGGCATCTCAGCCATCTTTGCGGCGATGGGAGGATTCAAAACGCTCTCGACACCTATTGCCGCTTACCCATCCATCCAAACGATCATCGGTTACATAGAAAGCCATATGAGTTTTGCGTTAGTAGCGGGAATCACATTAACGGCACTCATCCACTCCAGTTCGGTAACCATCGGGATCGCGATGAGTTTCTTGATGAACGGGGAACTATCCGTCTCTTCCGCCATCATCATCATGCTCGGTTCCAATATTGGCACATGCATCACCGGATACATGGCCAGCATCGGTTCAGGCAGACAAGCTGCCTTTACAGCCTATGCCCATATTTGGCTTAATGTCCTCGGGGTTGCCGCTTTCCTGCCCTTTGTCGATATCCTGGAACGAACGGCTGCCTTTTTCACCGAAAACAAAGCGACCCAACTCGCTCACGCAAGCGTCCTTTTCAATATCCTGACTTCGCTGGCTGTCTTGCCAGTCGCACGCCACTTCTCCAACCTCATCCTTTGGGTGCATCGGCCAAGCTCGAAAGAATAAAGGCTCATCCTAAAAGTCAATGGCACTATCTACTGGACAGCCTTATATAAGATAGACTTAACCTAAACGCATAGATATTAAGGGGGGAGTGATTTTAGCTAATCTTTTTATAATTAGTCTTATGCTTTCACACCTAATGCAGTGGCTGAAAGGAAAGAAGGTATCCCAACTCCAGGGAATTACGGACCAATGAATGCCCCTTTTGTTCTATCTTCATTGCTAAGCATTCATGTATAATTTGTGGGTAAAATTGATCTGGACATACATTTGTATGCAGGATAACATGCATCAGCTTTTTTAGGTACAGCAGTCGAAATGCTAATTAAAGAAAAAACTAACGTTGTTTATAAAAGTAAATGACCAGCTCGTTTCTTCATATTCCTCCCCCCATTTGATGAATTTAGTACAACACGTTTACTCCCTCTTGTCCCTTACTATCCATTCTAAATACACAATAAGCTTTTTTTTGAATGCATGGGTTCCAATAATGAAATATACAAATTCAAAAATGATACAGGCCTCTTTTTACATGGAAGCAATCCACATTGGCAAGTGGTATTTCTTAGACCACAATCAAATTTATTTTTAACATCAATAAAAAACAGGCGGAGAAAAATGATTCATTTTCTCCGCCTGTTTTTTTATAAGTCTTATTAAAAATCAATAATCGGAATCAGCCGTTAAGCCTTTTACGATGGAAACGCCGGCGCTGGCGCCAATTCTTGTGGCTCCAGCTTCGATTACATTCTGAGCGTCAGCCGTGTTGCGGACTCCGCCAGAAGCTTTGACACCGATATCAGGTCCAACTGTTTTTCTCATCAGAGCGATATCTTCGACAGTTGCTCCTCCGGTCGAGAAACCAGTTGAAGTTTTCACGTAATCCGTTCCCGCTTTGACAGCCAGTTCGCAAGCGCGGACTTTTTCTTCCTCAGTCAATAATGAAGTTTCGATGATCACTTTTGATAGGGCCTTACCCGTAGAGGCAGCCACTACAGCACGAATATCACGCTCTACCAATTCATCATCCTTGTCCTTCAAGGCGCCGATATTGATCACCATATCGACTTCGTGGGCGCCATTGGAGATCGCATCCTTCGTTTCAAACGCTTTCGTTTCCGGTGTGGTTGCCCCTAGAGGGAACCCGATGACCGTACACACTTTCACTTCTGAACCTTCCAATAGTTCGCTTGCATATTTCACCCATGTCGGATTCACGCAAACGGAAGCAAACTTGTACTCGCGCGCTTCTTCGCATAATACCTTTATTTGCTCTTTCGTTGCATCTGCTTTTAATAACGTGTGGTCTATTAAACCTGCTACATTTTGTGACATATATTATCCTCCTCAAAACATATTGTAACTAGTTGTACGTACCTCTCATGATATCACAGTTTGTCCAATTTGACGATATATATAGTCTTTACCCGAATGATCAAAGAAAACACATAAAAAAAGACAGCGTAATTCGCTGTCTTACAGTTTGTAGACAAAAGGTTACGAGATTTGGGCTCTTCGAGCCACTATGTTAAGCCATTTTAGGACCTTGCCATGTCCAAGTGGCCATCTTCTTTACATTCATGGCAGCGAAAGTAAGCATCGCCTGCATCGACAATTTTTTAAGTCCCCTTAAAGTAGTCCAACGCATACCATGCTTTTCTTTTGCATCTGCGAATACACGCTCAATCGTTTCTTTGCGTTTCGCATATATAGGTTTTACCTCTTGATGATGACGCAGATGATCTGCTTCTTCCACATATGCTTGCCAGATATGCCGTGTCACTACTTTTTGATGGTCTTTGCTTTCCGTACACCGTGATAAAAATGAGCATGTTGCACAAATTTGTTTGGGCGATTTGTACTCGCGATAGCCCTCTTTATTTGTTGTTGAGTACTTTAAAGTTTCTCCCGAAGGGCAAAGGTAACAATCAAAGTGTTCATCGTAAACATAGTCATGTTTGCGAAAGAATCCTTCTTTTGTACGAGGACGTGTATAGGGTAAAGCAGGTGTGATTTCTTTGTTAAATAGGTAGCTTGTAATCGCTGGTGTTTTATAAGCTGCATCTGCGGCAACTGCTTCTGGTTTTCCAACTTTCTCAATCACTTGCTCAACAAGTGGCTCCAAAATATGACTGTCATGTGTATTACCAGGTGTTACAATCGTTCCCAATACAAAACCGTTGCCGTCTGCGGCAGCATGGAATGAATAGGCAAACTGTTTTGTTCGTTCATCTTTCACATAGTAGCCACTCTCAGGATCCGTAGTACTTTCTTTAATTGCTTTGGTTTCTTCCTTATCAAATTTATCTGGTGGAAAAGGCTTCTTTCCGTGGTTTTCACGATCTTGATTGATTTCTTCTTGAAGACGTCCTTGATACGCTCGTGTTTCTTTACGAACGATTTTCTTTTCAAATTTCCGTTTATTCGCACTGGCTTTCACATGTGTGGAATCCACGAAAACGTGTTCTACACTTATTAACTTTTTATTAGCAGCTGTCATTAAAATGCGACAGAAAATCTGTTCAAACAGGTCTGTATCTTTAAAGCGTCGCTCATAATTTTTTCCGAACGTAGAGAAATGAGGCACTTTATCATGGAAACCATAGCCTAAGAACCAACGATAAGCCATATTGGTTTCAACTTCTTCAATCGTTTTACGCATGGAACGAATACCGAAGGTATATTGAATGAAAGTCAGTTTAACTAAAATAACTGGATCAATACTTGGGCGTCCTACCTCTGAGTACATATCTTTCACCAAGTCATAAATGAAAGTGAAGTCAATGGCAGCCTCCATTTTACGAACCAAATGGTTCGGTGGCACCAGTTGATCTAAAGTAATCATTTCAAGTTGATCTCGCTGAATAGAATCATGTTTAGAAAGCATCCTCATCACCTCAAGTTTTAATCCTTCAATTTTAAAACAAAAATGACTCCAGTCAAAAGTGTTCTATCTAAATGGTAAGACAAAGTTGATTGGAGCGGGTGTTCGAGACTCCTGCGGGAAAAGCGCGTCTAGGGGAGACCCCGCAGGCAAAGCCGAGGAGGCTCCCCGACCGCCCGCGGAAAGCGAGTGCCTGGAGTGGAAATCAACGTCTAAATTGTACAGGCCATAAAAATAGACAAACTCGATTTTCATCGAGTTTGTCTACAGTCTGAAAGACAGCGTAATTCGCTGTCTTATATATTTGCTGCTTGCTGCAATGGAAAATCTTTCATAACCGTCACGAATTGACCTTCACTATGAGGGTATCCAGATTTTGTAATCTTCACTTTTACGATTTCTCCAACCATTTCTTCCGTAGCCGGGAAAACGATTTTCATGTAATTATCGGAGTAGCCTTCATAAAGGCCATTTTCCAGCTTCGTCTCAGGGATGACTTCAAGGACTTCCCCTTCGAAACGGGAAGCATACTCTTTGGCCAATTGATCGGACAACGCGATAAGACGGTGGACGCGTTCGTTTTTGACATCTTCATCCACTTGATCTTCCATTCGTGCCGCCGGTGTCCCTGTCCGTTTTGAATAAGGGAAAACATGAAGCTCTGAGAATTTGTATTTTTCGATAAAGTTATAGGTCTCCATGAATTCTTCTTCCGTTTCCCCTGGGAAGCCGACGATGACATCTGATGTAACAGCAAGACCGGGCAGTGCAATTTTCAATTTTTCAATCCGATCGCCAAAGAAATCCATCGTATATTTACGCCTCATTCGTTTCAGGACCGTATCGGAGCCCGATTGAATCGGAATATGCAAATGACGCACCACTTTTTTCGAATTCGTCAGCACTTCGATGATCTCATCGGTGATTTGGCTCGCTTCAATGGATGAAATGCGGATGCGCTTCAACCCATCGACCTGTTCCAAGTCACGAAGAAGCATCGCCAGGTTATAGTCCTTCAAGTCATCACCGTATCCACCAGTGTGAATTCCGGTCAAGACTAGCTCCTTATATCCTGCCTCGACAAGCTGTTTAGCTTGGTGTACGACTTCCTTTGGATCGCGGGAACGCATCAAGCCACGCGCCCAAGGTATGATGCAGAAAGTGCAGAAGTTATTGCAGCCTTCCTGGATCTTCAGCGAAGCGCGGGTACGATCTGTAAAAGCAGGTACGTCCAGTTCCTCATAAACACGATTTTTCATGATATTGCCGACAGCATTGATCGGTTCACGCTCTTCCTTGAACTGCTCGATATAATCAAGAAGTTTGACCCTATCCTGTGTTCCAACGACAATATCCACGCCTGGTATGGCCATGATCTCCGCCGGCGAAGTCTGGGCGTAGCATCCGGTTACCGCGATGACGGCATTCGGATTTTTACGAATGGCGCGGCGGATGACCTGTCGACTCTTCTTATCGCCCGTGTTGGTCACGGTGCATGTGTTGATGACATATACATCCGATGCATGTTCAAACTCAACACGATCATATCCCCCGGTTTTGAATAATTGCCAAATAGCTTCTGTTTCATAATGATTCACTTTACAGCCTAATGTATGGAAAGCGACCGTTGCCATTTTTCATCACCTCAAAAGTTCTACATGATAAGAAACAGCGGAAAGTGCATATAAAGGTGCTGTTTCAGTTCTTAATATTCTTGGTCCAAGGCCGCAAGCTACAAAGCCGGCAGCGGACAGTTTTTCGATTTCCTTGTCTGCCAAGCCACCTTCAGGACCAAATACGAAAAGAATCGATTGTCCTGCGGTGATATCTTTCAAGACGGACGCAAGGACGGAAGTTTCCCCCCGTTTCGCTTCTTCTTCAAAAGCGATTAATTTATGATCGAACCCGGCAGCGTGCGAAGCTAGCTGGTCAGCCGTCATCGGCTCCTTGACTTCAGGGATGACCGTTCGATGTGATTGCTCAGCGGCTTCTTTTGAAATCTTCTGGAGCCGCTCCAATTTCTTTCCTACCTTTTTGTGGTCCCATTTTACCACCGAACGAGCAGCAATAAAAGGGATAAATTCAGCGGCGCCAAGTTCGGTCCCCTTCTGAACGATATATTCCAACTTATCCCCTTTAGGCAGACCGCTCGCGATTACCACCCTCACCGGAAGTTCCTTCTCTTCATTCTTCCATTCAATGACAGTTCCTATAACCGCATCATCCGTCATTTCCGAAATTTCCGTGACAGCCGCCATACCGTTTTCCTTCACGGTAATGATTCGCTCTCCCGGAGCCATCCTCATCACCCTGGCGATATGGTGAAAGTCATCGCCTGAAATCGTTACCGTGCTTCCTTTGATGTCTTCGTCGTTAAGAAAATACCGTTGCACACTGCCACCCACTCCGTCTAGTCTAAAAAACCTACAGGCTAACAATCCCGTTTCCCGAGTGCAAGCCATGCAAAGATTCAAGCTAAAAAAAGGTACTCTGATTATCCAACTACCCGATAATCAGAGTAACTTTTCCAATTAACCATTCCTTTTTGCGATTATGGCCACCCAATCTTCCATCAAGACCGTTTCCTCAATGGTGAATCCGGATGCCGTGATCGCGTCCTTGACATCTTGTTTCTTCGGCTGAATGATTCCGGATGCTATGAAATATCCGCCTGGCTTAACCACTTTTGCTACATCATCGGTAAAGCGCATGATGACTTCGGCAAGAATATTGGCCACGACGACATCGGCTTGTTCATGCACACCATCCAGCAAGTTGCCCTGCGAAACAGACACTCTATCTTGTACATTATTAAGCTGCACATTTTGCGTAGCGGATTGTACAGCCACTTCATCCAAATCAAGGGACTGAATCTGCTTGGCATCGAGCAATGCGGCCGCAATGCTCAATACGCCAGACCCGGTTCCTACATCGACTACTAGGTCGCCTGGCCTCACTGTACGCTCCAGTGCTTGGATGCACATGACCGTCGTTGGATGTGTGCCTGTTCCGAAGGCCATGCCTGGATCAAGTTCAATGATCAGTTCGTCGCTGCTGACAGGAGTGTAATCCTCCCATGTAGGAACGATGGTAAAACGTTCGGAAATCTTGACGGGATTATAATATTTTTTCCAAGCGGTTGCCCACTCTTCTTCATTCACTTCACTGATCGAAACGATATTCTTCCCAAGGTCAATATCAAAAAGAAGGAGATTATTAATTGATTCCTTAATGGCATCGACGGTTTCGCCAAGGAAGCTGTTTACGGGCAAATACGCCTTGATCAATACACCTTCATCCGGATAATCATCTGGGTTCAAGTGATAGATTTCGCCAAAAACGTTTTCACGTTCTTTGACTAATTCTAGAGGATCCTCAATGACAACACCGCTTGCACCTGCCTCATGAAGAATATTCGAAACAGGTTCAACCGCTTCATTCGTTGTTTGGATTGCAAATTCAGACCACTTCATAGTCTACCAACTCCCAATTTCTTCTTTTACTTTAATTCACCTATCTTTAAAAGCACGCTTCACTTTTGAGAAAAAGCCATCCTCTTGCTCATCTATACCTGGTTGTCCGCTGATATCGCTGAATTCACGAAGCAGGTCCTTTTGTTTTTCCGTTAATTTTTTAGGCGTGACCACCAACACGACAACATGCTGATCTCCTTGGCCATATCCCCTGACATTCGGGACACCCTTGCCTTTTAAACGGAAACGGGTACTTGTTTGTGTACCTGCTGGAATCTTCAGCTTCACTTTTCCATGCAGGGTAGGAACCTCGATCTCATCCCCTAATGCTGCCTGGGCAAACGTGACCGGCATTTCACAATAGATATCATCGCCGTCCCGCTCGAAGAATTCATGGCTGCGTACATGGAAGACCACATATAGGTCCCCAGCAGGTCCGCCGTTGATTCCCGGTTCCCCTTGACCGGTTACCCGCAGCTGCTGGCCATCATCAATTCCGGCCGGCACCTTGACTTGGATTTTTTTGCGTTTTTGAACCTTTCCGTCGCCGCCACATGTTGAACATTTTTGGGGAATGATTTTCCCTGTTCCTTGACAATGATGACATGCTCTCCGGTTCACAATTCTGCCGAACGCAGTATTTTGCTCTACATTCAATTGACCAGTTCCATGGCAATGTGAACAAGTTTCCACTTTAGTCCCTGGTTTGGCACCTGACCCTTTACATGTATCACAATCCTCTTCACGAGGAATTTCAATTTCGGTATCCTTTCCGAATGCCGCCTCTTCAAACGAAAGCGTCATCGTATATTGTAGGTCCGCTCCTTGACGCGGTGCATTAGGATCTCTCCTGCGTCCGCCGCCGCCGAAAAAACTGCTGAAAATGTCTTCAAAACCGCCGAAACCGCCGAAGTCCTGACCGCCGCCGAATCCTTGGTTCGGGTCGGTATGTCCGAATTGATCATAATGGGACTTTTTTTGTTCGTCGCTCAATACCTCATAAGCTTCCTTGATTTCCTTGAACTTATCCGCAGCATCGTCCGCTTTATTAATATCAGGGTGATATTGTTTGGAGAGCTTGCGATACGCTTTTTTGATTTCATCCTTCGAAGCACTCTTCGAAAGGCCTAACACCTCATAATAATCACGTTTACTCATATCTAAAATCCACTCCCGATTCGATTCACATAAAGGTAATATTATCACTGAACGAAGATAATAATCAACTAGAAAAGTACAAACTGCATTGACACTTTTTTGCAAATGATAACGTCAGCCCCGAATTGCACACTTTTTTTCTCATAATCACATATTTCCCCAGGCTGCGTTTGTATGGAGAAAACCATTCATTGTAAAAAAGCCAAAGCCAAGATAACCTGACTTTGACTTTTCTACAATGACAGGCCAAAAACACTGCCATATATATCAGCTTCCCGGATGGGTCACTTTTTATTTTTTCTCTTCTTCGTTAACTTCTGTGTACTCTGCATCGACGACGTTATCGTCTTTTGCACCAGCTTCGCCAGCTCCAGCTTCACCAGCTTGCTGAGCTTTTGCCGCTTCTTCATAAAGCTTCATGGTCAATGCTTGAACGATTTCGTTCAGTGCATCTTTCTTCACGCGGATTTCTTCAAGCTCGTTTTTCTCGATGGCAGCTTTCAGTTCATCCTTCGCTTCGTTCGCTTTCGTCACTTCCGCTTCGTCCACTTTGCCTTCTAGATCTTTAAGCGTTTTTTCCGTTTGGAAGACTAGTTGATCCGCTTCATTGCGAAGCTCCACTTCTTCCTTACGTTGCTTATCGCTGTCAGCATTTTCTTCCGCTTCTCGTACCATGCGGTCGATTTCTTCATCCGAAAGGCCTGAAGATGATTTGATCGTGATCGCTTGTTCCTTGTTTGTGCCAAGATCCTTCGCACGAACGTTCACGATACCATTTTTATCGATATCGAATGTTACTTCAACTTGAGGAACTCCACGTGGTGCCGGCGGAATGTCACTCAATTGGAAGCGGCCAAGCGTTTTGTTATCCGCTGACATTGGACGCTCACCTTGAAGAACGTGGATATCAACAGCCGTTTGGTTATCAGCCGCAGTCGAGAATACTTGGGATTTACTTGTTGGAATCGTTGTATTGCGGTCGATCAATTTCGTGAACACTCCGCCCATCGTTTCAATTCCAAGTGAAAGTGGAGTTACGTCAAGAAGAACGACGTCTTTAACATCTCCTGTTAATACGCCACCTTGAATCGCAGCACCCATGGCCACTACTTCATCAGGGTTAACGCCTTTGCTTGGCTCTTGTCCGATTTCCTTTTTGATTGCTTCAACAACCGCAGGAATACGTGTAGATCCACCAACAAGGATGACTTTATCGATTTCAGAAGCAGAAAGGCCCGCATCTTTCATCGCTTGACGAGTAGGTCCCATTGTGCGTTCTACAAGGCCTGAAGAAAGCTCATCGAATTTAGCTCTAGTCATGGTTACATCCAAGTGAAGCGGGCCAGCATCCCCAGCCGTGATGAATGGCAATGAAATTTGTGTAGACGTTACACCGGAAAGATCTTTTTTCGCTTTTTCAGCTGCATCTTTCAAACGTTGAACAGCCATTTTGTCTTTGGAAAGGTCGATTCCGTTTTCTTTCTTGAATGCTTCCACTAAGTAGTCGATGATGACTTGGTCGAAATCATCTCCACCTAGACGGTTGTCGCCGGCTGTGGATTTAACCTCGAATACGCCATCGCCAAGTTCCATGACAGAAACGTCGAATGTTCCGCCGCCAAGGTCGAATACAAGGATCGTTTGATCTTCTTCCGTTTTATCCAAGCCGTATGCAAGTGCTGCAGCTGTCGGTTCGTTGATGATACGTTCCACTTCAAGACCGGCAATTTGTCCAGCGTCCTTTGTTGCCTGACGTTCTGCATCATTGAAGTAAGCAGGTACGGTGATGACCGCTTTTGTAACCTTCTCACCAAGATACTCTTCAGCATAAGATTTCAAGTATTGAAGGATGATTGCAGAAACTTCCTGAGGTGAATACTCTTTTCCTTCGATTACTTCTTTATGGTTCGTACCCATATGACGCTTGATGGAGATGATCGTGTTAGGGTTTGTGATCGCTTGGCGTTTTGCCACTTCCCCTACTTGTCTTTCTCCATTTTTGAATGCCACTACGGATGGAGTTGTACGGTTTCCTTCTGGATTCGGGATTACTTTTGGTTCCCCGCCTTCAAGTACAGATACACAAGAGTTTGTTGTACCTAAGTCAATACCAATAATCTTGCTCATAGTTTCACTACCTCCCAGTAATTATATGTAAAATGCTTATTCGTTCACTTTCACCATTGCAGGTCGAATCACTCGGTCTTTAAGCAGGTATCCTTTTTGGAATTCCTCCACGACGATGTTGGAACCGAAGTTTTCATCTTGGACTTGCATGACCGCTTGATGCAAACGAGGATCGAACTCTTCACCAACCGAACTGATCGGCTCGATGCCTTCTTTGGCCAATGCGTCCGTAATCGTCTTGTAAACCATTTCCATGCCCGAAAGCAGGGATTTCGTTTGTTCATTTTCCGCTTCGATTTTTGTAGCTCTTTCAAAATTATCAAGGGCTTCCACTAAATCGCCAGCAATACTTTGAACTCTATATTTTTGAGCCGCCTCCATATCAAGCTTGGCACGGCGTCTTGAATTATCAAAATCGGCCTGCAGACGAAGGTAACGGTTATCCATTTCTTCGATTTTTGCCTGAAGCTCGGCAATCTTTTCCTGAGCCAACTGAAGCTCATCCTTTTCAGCCGGATCCTGGTTTTGCTCCGCTGGAATTTCTTCTTCAGCGAAAACCGCTTCTGCAGCGTTTTCTTCGATTGTTTCATTTTCCAATGTTTGTTCTTCGTTTTTATTATCTGTCACAATCTCACCTCCCTAAAAGGGTTATACAATTTATGCTAAAGTATTATGCCAGGCGACGGGATGCTGCCCTCCGCCACCTTAACAATATTACCTTTGCTCCTATTTTTGATACAGTTTTGTCATGAGGGCAGTCAAATCCTTCGAGAAAAACGAAAGCAAACTGATTACCCTCGAATATTCCATCCTCGTCGGACCCAATATGGCTAATGTGCCGACTTGCTCCTGTCCGATTGAATAAGTTGCGGTTATCAAGCTGCAATCATCAAGCACTGTGTTTTGATTTTCGCGGCCGATCCTGACGTGGATGCCAGATGGGTTTTGGGTAATGAGATCATAAAACCCCTGCTCCTGCTCAATCATGGATAAAAGCGTGCTGACCTTAGCGATATCATGGAACTCCGGCTGCCTCAGCATATTCGTTTTCCCGCCGAAAAATATTTTTTCGGGGTTTGTATCCGTCAAGGTATCCGCGAGGACGGATACCATCGATCCGTAGTTTGAATATGGCGGCTTAACAGAACAGCCACTTCCTTATATATCTTATCCTTTAAATCAACTAACGGAACGTCGACCAATCGGGCATTTAATATGTTCACCATCTTTTCGATTTCGTTTATATCGAAAGAAGGAGGAAGGGAAATCATTCGGTTCTCCACATGACCTGTATCGGTAATGATGATGGCAATCGCTGTTTCAGCGCTCAAGGGAATGATTTGGATTTTCTTCAGCTTATGTTCATTCACTTTCGGCCCAAGCACTATTGCCGTATAATTCGTCAGTTCCGAAAGAATTTTCGCTGACTTTTGAACGATCTTTTCCAATTCATAAATTCGTTCTACAAAAACGGATTTCAATAATTTCATTTCATTCTTTTTCGGAGCTTGAGGAGAAAGTAAATGATCCACATAATATCTATACCCTTTTTCAGAAGGAATCCTGCCGGAAGATGTATGGGTTTTTTCTATAAATCCCATTTCTTCAAGATCAGACATTTCATTGCGGATTGTGGCAGAGCTGAACGTAATTTCATCTTTCTTCGACAAGCTTCGTGACCCGACTGGCTGGGCTGAATGGATAAAATCCTCGATTATCACTTGTAGAATCAATAATTGACGATCAGTTAGCATGTATGATCACCTCTGTTAGCACTCTGTCTCTCTGAGTGCTAATATACTAATAAATTATCAAATGCAGCCAATGATGTCAACAAAGAAAACCCGTAATTCATCGTTAAAATGACAAGCGATTTCCTTTACTCGGAATCGGCAACACCTAAAAATGATTGGAACACTTCATTTCCGAGTAGTTTCCCCTGTTCAGTCAAGCGGACGAAGCCGTCCTCAACCATTAGAAGGCCCTTTGCCACTTCTTCCTGAAGCGGTTTCCGGAAAATCTCGGTCATTTCAACAGAAAATTTATTCATGAAGTTCTCGATTGAAACTCCTTCTGTTTTCCGGAGGCCCAAAAACATTTCTTCCTCCATCCGTTCATGGAGCGGGACCTGATGTTCCTCCAAAACCGGCAGCTGATTTGCTAATAAAGGGGTGATATATTTCTTCACGGGGCCATGGTTAGCCACTCGCCTTCCTCCAGTATAGCCATGTGCGCCGGCACCAATGCCATAATACTCCACATTATCCCAATATGTCAGATTATGACGGCTTTCAAAACCAGGCCGGGCAAAATTACTGATCTCATACTGGTGGATACCTTGCTTCTCCATTTCTTCCATGAGCTTCTCATACATGGAAGCCTCGAGTTCCTGCGGCGGCAGGTTCAATTTACCCTTTCGCATCTGATTGTAAAAAACCGTCTTCGGTTCAACGATCAATGAGTAACTGGAATAGTGCGGCAATTGCAGGGCAAGGGCTTTATCCAGCGTATCCTGAAAATCGGCCATCGTTTGACCAGGCAATCCATAAATCAAATCAATGCTGATATTCGTGAAGCCAACCTCCTGAGCCAGGTGGATCGTTTCGTACACTTCGGAAGCCCGATGAGTCCGTCCTATCCGTTTCAACAATTCGTCATTGAAGCTTTGCACACCGAAGCTAAGTCGATTGACACCCGATTGATACAGGATTTCGAGTTTTTCCCTCGAAAGATCCCCTGGATTGGCCTCGAATGTATATTCGGCTTTGTTCGGTTCGAATGGCAAGGTTTCATTGATTGCTTCACATAGGAATGTCAGCTGTTTTTCATCTAATGAGGTCGGTGTCCCTCCGCCGACGAAAACGGTATCCAATCCTGTCGTCGGGTATTTGGCAAGCTGCAGGGCCATTTCCCTTTTCATCATCTGTAAATATTCGTCGACAGGCTGCCCTTGCAGGAATACTTTATTAAAATCACAATAGTGACAAATGTGTTCACAGAACGGTATATGGAGATAGGCGCTTTTAATCATCGTGTTCACAACCTTTAATCGAATGAGTCGATAGAAAAAGAGGCTAGAATCACTCTACCCTCTTTTCCCCTCTATCGTTAATTTTATTTATTTCTTCGGTGTCGTATCATCCATTTTCAAAACAGCCATGAAAGCTTCTTGCGGCACTTCAACGGATCCTACCTGTTTCATCCGCTTTTTACCTTCTTTCTGTTTTTCGAGCAACTTACGTTTACGAGATATATCGCCGCCGTAACATTTAGCCAATACGTTTTTGCGCATGGCACTAATTGAGGAACGGGCCACGATTTTCTGTCCGATAGCTGCTTGGATCGGCACTTCGAATTGTTGTCTCGGAATCAATTTCTTCAACTTTTCAACGATGACTTTACCGCGTTCATAGGCAAAATCCTTATGAACGATGAAGCTCAACGCATCGACGGTTTCGCCATTGAGCAGGATATCCATCTTCACAAGCTTGGACGGTTTGTAACCGATCAACTCATAATCGAATGAAGCATAGCCTCTCGTATTCGATTTCAATTGATCGAAGAAATCATACACGATTTCCGATAACGGTATCTCATAATGAATGCTCACACGTGTCTCATCGATATATTCCATGTCAATGAAGTTACCGCGTTTGTTTTGACAGATTTCCATGATCGTCCCGACGAATTCCGTCGGTGCCATCATCGTCGCTTTTACGTATGGCTCCTCGACGCGTTCAATCTTTTGGGCATCAGGCATGTTGGATGGGTTATCAACCTTCAGAACCGTTCCGTCCGTTTGGACAACATCGTAAATAACACTTGGTGCAGTAGTGATTAAATCAATTTTGAATTCACGTTCAATCCGTTCCTGGATGATTTCCATATGAAGAAGTCCAAGGAATCCGCAACGGAAGCCGAAGCCTAACGCTTGCGATGATTCCGCCTCGAACTGAAGCGCAGAATCGTTCAATTCCAATTTTTCCAAAGCATCCCTTAGGTCATTGAACTTCGATGCATCGATTGGGTATAACCCGCAATACACCATCGGATTCATCTTCCGGTAACCCGGAAGCGGCTCTGTCGCACTATTGACGGCACTTGTGATCGTATCACCCACCGTCGTATCGCTGACATTTTTAATGGCAGCCGTAAGGAACCCTACATCGCCGACATTCAGCTCACCCAGCAGCTGCGGTTTTGGGTTGAAGACACCCAATTCCGTTACATCGAATTCCTTGCCAGTGGACATCATTTTGATTTTGTCGCCCACTTTTATGGAACCTTCGACAACACGGATATAGGCAACGACACCGCGATAGGCATCAAACAGTGAATCGAAAATGAGGGCCTTGAAAGGGGCATCCGGATCTCCCTGTGGCGGCGGCACCAATTCAACCACCTGCTCGAGAATCTCCTCGATTCCGATTCCGGCTTTAGCCGAAGCAAGGACTGCATCGGAAGCATCCAAGCCGATCACTTCCTCGATTTCACCACGCACCCTTTCCGGGTCAGCACTTGGCAAGTCGATTTTGTTGATGACCGGAATGATTTCCAGGTTGTTATCCAAAGCCAAATACACATTTGCCAGCGTTTGGGCTTCAATGCCCTGAGCTGCATCGACAACAAGGACAGCGCCTTCACACGCAGCCAGGCTTCTTGAAACCTCGTACGTGAAATCGACATGTCCCGGTGTGTCAATCAGATGGAAAATATACTCTTCGCCATCTTTCGCATTATATTTCAATTGGATTGCATTCAATTTAATCGTAATTCCACGCTCTCGTTCCAGATCCATGGAATCCAGCAGTTGACTCTTCATTTCACGTTGAGTCATGGCGTTCGTTTTTTCAATGATGCGATCCGCCAATGTAGATTTACCATGATCAATATGAGCGATGATGGAAAAGTTACGAATCTTTGATTGTCTTTTTAATTTTTCTTCTCTATTCATGACGTTCACTCCCACTAGTCGACACAATACACTATTTTTTATTATATCAATAGAAAATGCAAGATTCAACAGAATAGTTACAAAAGAAGCATCATTGTAAGGTAAAGCATAAAAAAAGGCTGCATCGGATTGGATGCAGCCCCAGACTGTAGACAAACTCGATGAAAATCGAGTTTGTCTATTTTTATGCGTTGATTTCCACTCCAGGCACTCGCTTTCCGCGGGCGGTCGGGGAGCCTCCTCGGCTTTGCCTGCGGGGTCTCCCCTAGACGCGCTTTTCCCGCAGGAGTCTCGTACCTTCCGTTCCAATCAACTTTGTCTTACCTTTTAGATAGAACACTTTTGACTGGAGTCATTTTTGTTTTAAAATTGAAGGATTAAAACTTGAGGTGATGAGGATGCTTTCTAAACATGATTCTATTCAGCGAGATCAACTTGAAATGATTACTTTAGATCAACTGGTGCCACCGAACCATTTGGTTCGTAAAATGGAGGCTGCCATTGACTTCACTTTCATTTATGACTTGGTGAAAGATATGTACTCAGAGGTAGGACGCCCAAGTATTGATCCAGTTATTTTAGTTAAACTGACTTTCATTCAATATACCTTCGGTATTCGTTCCATGCGTAAAACGATTGAAGAAGTTGAAACCAATATGGCTTACCGTTGGTTCTTAGGCTATGGTTTCCATGATAAAGTACCTCATTTCTCTACGTTCGGAAAAAATTATGAGCGACGCTTTAAAGATACAGACCTGTTTGAACAGATTTTCTGTCGCATTTTAATGACAGCTGCTAATAAAAAGGTAATAAGTGTAGAACACGTTTTCGTGGATTCCACCCATGTGAAAGCCAGTGCGAATAAACGGAAATTTGAAAAGAAAATCGTTCGTAAAGAAACACGAGCGTATCAAGGACGTCTTCAAGAAGAAATCAATCAAGATCGTGAAAACCATGGAAAGAAGCCTTTTCCACCAGATAAATTTGATAAGGAAGAAACCAAAGCAATTAAAGAAAGTACTACGGATCCTGAGAGTGGCTACTATGTGAAAGATGAACGAACAAAACAGTTTGCCTATTCATTCCATGCGGCCGCAGACGGCAACGGTTTTGTATTGGGAACGATTGTAACACCTGGTAATACACATGACAGTCATATTTTGGAGCCACTTGTTGAGCAAGTGATTGAGAAAGTTGGAAAACCAGAAGCAGTTGCCGCAGATGCAGCTTATAAAACACCAGCGATTACAAGCTACCTATTTAACAAAGAAATCACACCTGCTTTACCCTATACACGTCCTCGTACAAAAGAAGGATTCTTTCGCAAACATGACTATGTTTACGATGAACACTTTGATTGTTACCTTTGCCCTTCGGGAGAAACTTTAAAGTACTCAACAACAAATAAAGAGGGCTATCGCGAGTACAAATCGCCCAAACAAATTTGTGCAACATGCTCATTTTTATCACGGTGTACGGAAAGCAAAGACCATCAAAAAGTAGTGACACGGCATATCTGGCAAGCATATGTGGAAGAAGCAGATCATCTGCGGCATCATCAAGAGGTAAAACCTATATATGCGAAACGCAAAGAAACGATTGAGCGTGTATTCGCAGATGCAAAAGAAAAGCATGGTATGCGTTGGACTACTTTAAGGGGACTTAAAAAATTGTCGATGCAGGCGATGCTTACTTTCGCTGCCATGAATGTAAAGAAGATGGCCACTTGGACATGGCAAGGTCCTAAAACGGCTTAACATAGTGGCTCGAAGAGCCCAAATCTCGTAACCTTTGGTCAAAATTTCAAAGGAATTTCAAAAGGGGTTCGGAATTTTTTAATTCCGAACCCCTTTTGTCTACAAACTGAGGCTGCATCGGATTGGATGCAGCCCTTTTGCTGGTTTATTCACGACACTACAGCTAAATCATATCGATAAGCGCTTGAAATGCCCCTGAAATCGTGTCCCCTAGCGTTCTGCCGATTGAGGAGAAAAAATTGAAGGCCTTCATTTCTTCCAGCTTTTCTTTTTTTGTCTCCAAGTCATGGCTTGTCACCTTTTGTCCAAGGATATCAGCCTCCATCTCCCCTTGGCCTGATTGGTTGATCATGAATGCACTATTTAAAGAAGGATCTTCATACCCCTTCATTTTCTTCATTCCATCGTTCGCCTGCTGCATCCCAATCAGAACGCCTAAAAATAATACGAGTACAATCCCTGTACATTTCAACCAAAATCTAACCATGATGGAGGTCTCCTTTCCAAATTACTTCGCTTCCGATTCCCCGGCCGTCTTGTCCACCGCTTTCGCATCCCAATAAAATTCGCTGAAAACGTCGGAAAAGGCATCCACGGTTAAAAACATTTCTTCGAAAGTATTGTCGACGCCGCCAACCTCGATGAGCATGGCGTTGCCTGATAAATCTTGATTATATATACCATTATGGGCAGATCCGCCCTGTTTCATAACCCCGCGGGAAATGCCCGGGTATTTTTTCTCCAACGATTTATGAAGTTTATTGGCAAGCGCGGCATTTTTTTCAAAGTTGGGATTATTACCGCCAATCACGAAGGCGATTTTGGCATATTGTTTACCATTGATCGTAATGGTCGTATGTTTTTTTCGTTTTGAATCCCGATGGATATCAATGAGATATTCGAGATCCTGGTTAGTGGCCATCGCCGTCTGAACAGACCTTCGAGATTCTTGATAGGATTTGTTGTAATTCAACCCTTTATTGTTCAAATTGCCCATGATATCCGTTTTATCGAGCGAGGAACCAATACCTTTATCAGCTAGGTCCTCAACCATTCGTTCCCCGAGTTTCGTAATATTGATTTTAGAATGGTAGGCTAGATCCGGATTGGTCACCCCTTTTAAATAGGGAAGATAAGATTCCCGGTTGTGACTATGGTAAATCTCGACCACTTTCCGCCCATTCGTCGTTTGATGAGGCTGGTTCGTATCCCCTTTTTCCGGTTCTTCAATCTCATCCAGGTTTTGCAGGGATGCATCCCGCTCTTCATTCAGGACATCTACTGGCGGCGAGGATTCATACGGCATATTCGTATAATTCGTCCCTTCACCTGCCACGAGAATCTCATTATCGAAAATCGAGAATCCAGGAAGTTCCCTGCCAAGTAAACTCCGCGGGTCCTCCAATGATATGTTGGTTGAGACTTTTATCAATTGATCCGTGATCACTGATTCTTGTTTCCCCTCCGGCAGTGCGTTAAAAAAATATTGGTTTTCATTGGCCATCATCGAGAACAGCATTTTCCCTGAAAATTGGTTGGCTACAGTATGCACCGAATCCGAAGATATCCGATACTCCGGTCTCAAGGAAGTCATGACCCCACTGATTGAAAAAACAAAAAGAAGCAAGGCGAGAATACCTAGAAAAGTTTTTATGATCGTAGATCCGTGAACAGCTGTTATGATCCCTGGGGAATTTCTTCTTTTCATCCTTCCACCCTCTCTATAGCTTGTCTATTAATACGTATGACTTTGCTAGAAAGGGTAGAACACCATTTTTGGGCACAAAAAATGGTGTTAGCGAGTGTAGTATCCCGCATTATCTTGGTTGATTGATTTATGCAAAGCAGCATTCAGCCCATTCGCGATCAAATTCGCCATATCTTCAATGAAAACATCGACTTCCTTCGGTGTAACCATTAAATTTTGACCGAGTGGTGACAGCACTTCATAGATCAATTTCCGTTTCTCTTCATCAGGAAGGACCCCTATCATCCCCATGAAGGTTTGGCGTTCCTTCTCCCCGGGCATATCCTCATCAGTCAGCTTCGTCCGCTTGCCAAAGCTGAATCCCGCAGGTGCCAATGAACGTGAAGGTCTGTCACCTTCATTCAATTCCTTGCCAAAATGCTTCAAGATATAATCGATCGTATCGCTGGCAATGGATACGGCATCGACGACCGTCGGAATCCCTATCGCTATGACAGGTACTCCCAATGTATCCTGGCTCAGTTCTTTTCGTTTATTCCCGACACCAGAACCCGGATGAATGCCGGTATCGGTGATTTGTATCGTTGAATTCACGCGGTCGATCGAACGGGCAGCCAAGGCATCCACCACAATGAGGAAATCCGGTTTACTTTTCTCGATGACCCCTTTTATGATGTCACTCGTCTCGATTCCCGTAATTCCCATGACCCCTGGGGAAATCGCACTGACCGGCCGATATCCTTCCTTCACTGACCCTGGCTGCAACTCGAACAAATGTCTCGTGACGACAAGATTCTCAATGACTGCAGGCCCCAAAGCATCGGGTGTAACATTCCAATTGCCAAGCCCAACGACCAAGCAGCTGCTTTCCCTGGTGATTTTATTCCGTTGCAGGAAGTAAGCCAGCTCATTGGCAAACACCTTTTCCACCCGATGCTGCGTATCGGTATCCTGTTGTCTGATCCCCTGGACCTCGATGGTCAAATAGCTGCCCTCTTTTTTGCCAATCTCCTTTTCTCCCGCAGCCGTGACCTCTACCAAGGATACCTTGAGGTCATCGACTTCTTTTTCCTTAATGATGACCCCTTCGATATGGGAGACATCCACTTCCTCAACGACACCTTTATGTTCAAGGGCAATTTCCTTCGCTTCAATTGCCAAATCTGTCCGAATTCCAAATTCCCTAAGATCCAAATGATTTTCCATAGCGCCCTCCTGCTGTTCGAATTGTAATCCAATCTAGTAATTTGCATAGTCTCTCTTAAACATTCTGTCGTTTTTGCTTTTTTATTATTCATTTTTTTGGTACAATGAAATATGACGAGATGAATTTATTATTGAAATTATAATTCCTTTTCGATTCTCAATCTGAAGTATTGCATATTTATGAGCAGTCTGATAGAATATCACTTGTGCTATTTGATATGGATTTGAAAAGTCGAGTTCATATAATCTCGATTTCTTTGTAGGAGGTGAACGGAATGCCAAACATTAAATCTGCTATTAAACGTGTGAAAATCAACGACAAAAAACGCGTACAAAACATTACAGTTCGATCTACTATGCGTACTACAGTGAAAAACGCTGAAGCTGCATTAGCTGGTGAAAACGTTGAAGCTGCTAAAGAAGCTCTTTTAACAGCTGCTGTGAAATTAGACAAAGCTGCATCTAAAGGATTAATCCATAAAAATGCGGCAGCCCGTAAAAAATCTCGTTTAGCGAAAAGACTTAACGCTCTTAACGCATAATGACAAAAAATTAAACGATCCAACCGGATCGTTTTTTTTGTGCCCATTTTTAGAACAAAAATAAGTCAGCGGCGCTTTGGCATCATTATTTTTCATCGGATTTGAAGCATTCCTCCCAGTCCAGCTGCCTTCAATTGAACGTCCTTACCTCCGCTTGTTTTTTCATTTACGAACAATTTTCTTTCCCCCTTCGTATATTCACCTCTCCCCCGTGCCTACAGGGAATGGAACGGATACAAACCTGCAAAACTGGGAGCAATGGAAAATCCATCTTTCCTTTCACTCAAAATGGCATGAAAAGAGAAGGTGCGAGACTCCGCTTTGGAAATGCAGGTACGCGAGTCCCTTAAGCCGAAGCTCCTCGACCGCCCGCGGAAAGCGAGCCTGCAGTGCATGAAACGGACAAAGTCCAAGCACTCCCGGCAATCGAAAGGCCATCTTCGTTCTCGCACAAAGTGGAATGAAACAAGCAAATAAGGGCAAGGAGATACCCATTCAACGCAGCAAAATAAAACATTCTAATACTAAAACATAAAAAGGTGACAGCGCTTCTGTCACCTTTTTAATCACCTAATTTTCAAGAGCAGCAATTCAAGCGTTATCGCCTTGTCCGCTTGGCCCGTTTTCATTTTATAATCCGCCTCTGCCAAGTCGTTCATGATGCCCAGCAATTCGCGTTCCTGGAACTTCCCCGTCTTCTCAAGTGCCAGCTTTACCCTGAAAGGATGCACCTTTAATTGCCCCGCAATTTTTTGCTGGCTGTATCCTTGACGGGATAGCTCCTTCACTTGGTACATGAGCCTGACTTGTCCTGCCATCACACTCAATATCTTGATCGGCTCCTCATTCTGACGGAGGAGGTCGTGCAGAATCGTCATGGCACTCTCCATCTTCCGCTGTAACACATGATCTACAAGCGTGAAGATATTTTGTTCAAGTGATTTAGCGACCAGCTTTTCGACAATCTCGGCGGTGATAGGCTGATCTTCCTCCACATAAAGTGCCAATTTATCCAATTCATTCGTCAGCATCATCAAATTCGTTCCTGCAAGTTCAAGTAATAGTTCTGTCGCCTGATCATCTATGCGGCCAGAACCTACCCGTTCCCTCACCCATCCCTTCAACTCATGGTCACCAAGCTTCTTCGCTTCAACGAGGACCGCTTTTCGCTTCAGTTCCTTGGTGATTTTTTTTCGTTCATCTAACTTCTCATAGGGAGCAGTCAGAACGACGATCGAATAAGGGACGGGATCTGCTAAATACGCTTCAAGTCTCTTCACATTGTGTTCAACTCTCGACTTCGTTTTTTCAGCAGTCAGAAAAAAGGGGTTTTGCATGAAAACTAGACGCCGTTCCCCGATAAAGGGCAGAGTTTCAACATCTTCAAGTGCCGTCTCAACAGGTGTCTCTTCCAAGTCAAATTGAGAAAAGTTGAAATCCATCTCATCTTCATGAAGGACATTCTCGATCAGCAGCTGCTTCGTTTCATTAATAAGATAGGCTTCCGTTCCATACAACAAGTACACCGGCGCGAATTGCCCTTTTTTTATGCTCTTCCAAACGTCTAATACCAATAGAATCCGCCTCTTTTTTTATGTATTCTTCTCTAATGGTATAGGTGGATGGACCATTTGACAAGCTATAAAGGGAACTAGCCCCCTAAAGGACTAATTCCGGATCTATATGAACACTTTCAAGGAAGGCCCGGGTAATCTCCCTTGAAAGCGGGTGAGGTATTCATGCAGAACAAATATCGAGCTTTTCTTTTTCGCTTGCTTTGTTTGTACTTTTATTTTGACCCCATAACCGCAAACTATTTGTGACAACTCTTGTCAGTATAGGAAATGAAGAATGCGACCTGTAGATTTTTCACTGGTAATGTTTTATACTATTAGCAGAAATAGGAGGGGTAAATCATGAACGAATTCGAAAAGAATGTCCAGTCAAAGACAGATGACGTCGCTGATTCCGCAATCGGTTTCATCGGATCTTTTGTATTTTTCGCTGCCATGTTCACCATAGCTGTCGTCATTAAAGCTGTCGGATCCTGATTTCTGCACTTATTTTTTTCGGAAGGGGACTGCTTTTGCAGTCTCTTTCTTTTTTATTTCTACAACATACTATGGGATAGTCTTCCGAAAGGTTCCTTTCCTTTTGTAATACTTATAAATGATCGAACCATCTTCATCCGTCCTGAACACATGAATTTGATTTGTTTCCAAATTCCCTAAGACGCTTTTATGGGGATGACCGTATCGGTTATCTTTTCCGGCTGAAATCAATGCGGCTTTCGGCTGCAGCTGCAAAAGGAAGGGTGCCGAAGTAGATGTCTTGCTGCCATGGTGGCCGACCTTCAGGATATCCGCCCGCAACCGTGGAAAGGCGTTCATCAGCTTCCCTTCCCCCTCTTCCTCCAAATCTCCGGCAAAAATCCATGATAAGCCCCCTAGCTCCGAGTATAAAACGATCGACGAATCATTTTTATTTTCTTCTTCTTCATGAGGATGCAGCACGGAAAACAGAGCTCCGCCCGCTACCCAGCTGTCCCCCCTTTTACTGACTGACAGCTGCACTTTTTTATCCCTTGCAATCGAGACAAAGTCCATATCGCGATATTGCTCTTCACTGCCGCCTCCAATGATGATTTCTTCCACTTTGAAATGTTCGATCAATTCTTTTGCACTCCCTACATGATCGGCATCAGCATGAGTCAAAATCAGTTTATCCAATTGATGGATGCCCTTACTTTTCAATAACGGAATGATGATATCATCCGCTGTATTGAACTTCTTGCGCTTTTGCGCCCACGGCTCGATGGGGAATGTAATCTGCCCGCCCGTATCAATCAAATAATTACCGCGGTTGAAAGGCAGGATAATTAAAATGGAGTCACCTTGCCCAACATCGATGATCTGCACTTCGCCAAAAGGTGACAGCTTTTGTATATTATATTGAAAAAGCAATAGTACAATCAGCATCCCGCACCACCATTTACTTTTCTTAAAAGACCCCTCCCAGGTCAGGTATAGCCCGAGAAGGGACGTCACAAGTAACGCCATCACGAAAAAATGGGGCTTTCCAAATACAATGGAAGCTAAAGGCAAATTCGAGGCTGCATCGGCGGCCTTATTGCATAGGATGAAGGTGAAGTTCAATATCGATATTAGGGGCTCTCCTAGCGGCGGGAATAGCAGATGACAAGTGAGGGCAATTAAAGAAAAAGGCAGCAACAAGATCGAATAAAGCGGAACATACACGACATTCAGGAACACTCCTAGGAAAGAGGCTTCATAAAAATGAAAAAGCAAAATGGGAAGGGCTGTCAATTGGCAGATCAAGCTTATGATAAGCAACTGCAGCGTTTTTTGGGGATAGCGTAAGAAGATGCCCGAAGACATGAGAATGGAAAAAGTGACGGCGAACGAAAGTTGAAAGCCGATATCATATAGCATATTGGGCTGAAATAACAAAAGTGCGATGTAAACAAGTCCAATGGTGGAAGCTGCGGAGACACGATGCTTGAATAACAATAGAAAAAAAAAGAGCATCGCCATTAAACATGATCGCACGACTGATGGGCTGCCGCCGGAAAGTAACATATAAACGGGGAGGAAGATCAGGAGGACGATGGTCATCCTTTCCCGGGTAATCCCAATCCTGATACCCAAGTAAAATAACATCCCTGTCAAGAAGCTGACATGAAGGCCGGATATCGCCAATAAATGCACCAGGCCGAGCCTTTGATAATTAGTAAGGTCATCTTCATCAATATAGCCTTGGTCACCGAAAATGAGTGCTGTGACAAAGCCGCTTGATTCTTTTGGAAAGTTTCTCCCGATATACGCAATTCCCTTCATTCGCAAATTACGTATCGAATGGACAATCGAGTTTCCTCCTTCGATGCATTCTTGAAAAGTGATGGAATCAGCTTTCAATATCCAGTGCGTGCTTTTGCGCTTAAGATAGCGTTGATAGTCGAAACCGTTCTCATTTCTCTGTGTGTCGGGGATCGACAAGCTCCCCTCGGCAGGGCAAGATAAGCCGATTTGCAAAAGTCTGCCCAGATTTTCCTTTTCTTGCTCAGAATCGATTTTATAACGAAGCATAAGCCGTTCACCCTTCTCGCTGGCGATGAAGCCTTTCAATGAATGCCCATCTATCTTCGGCTGGTCGGTGAATGTGATTGCAAACCGGCTTTCCGTCCCTTGATAAATGGTTTGGCTTCGATGATCGGAGTAGGAAGCCGCCCCAAAAAAAATCATCATCACCACTAGATGAAGGCTATAGGCCTTCACATCCAGCCCCAGCGTAAAATGGAGGAAGCAGAGAAAGATCGTGATGATGATTAATTGCGTTATACTGGGCGATGAATGGGCGGCAACTCCAAAAGTGGCAGATAGGGCCAATAAAAGAAGGTGTCTTTCCATGCCTGTCCTCCGTCATTTAATGATCAAATATTTGCTTTGCCCTCCTCTCCAGCTCCAATACCGCTTCTTTTTCCAACCCTGTTTGTTCCAGTTTGGCTAGCAAGGCAAGCACGAAGTCCTTCTTTTCCTTTCCGTTGACATCGATGGCCCCTTTTGCTTCAACCTTTTCTGTTTTGACACCAGCCTGCCTGAATAACTCAAGTGCATATGGATGATTTTTATAGTCCTCAGCATAAAAAACGGCTTTGATTCCAGCTTGGATGAGAGATTTACAGCATTGCAAGCATGGAAAATGGGTCACATAGATCTCAGCTCGATCCGTTGGCACCCCAAATTTCGCACATTGCAGCAGTGCATTCATTTCAGCATGTATCGTCCTGACACAATGGTTATCGATTACATAACAGCCATCATCGATACAGTGCGTCCCTCCGGCAATGGAGCCATTGTATCCTCCTGCAATGATCCGGTTATCCCTTACGATCGTCGCCCCTACTGTCAGGCGCGTACATGTGCTTCTTAACGCTAATAAATGGCTTTGCGCCATGAAGTATTGATCCCAGCTTATCCTGTTCATGTTGTTGTATCCCCTCATTCAGTAAATTGTTTTCCTCAATTTTACCCTCTTGCTGCCCATTTGTGTAGTCCATTCCAACAATCACCGCACAGAAATGGAGTCCTGTAGTTTTTCAAACGTTTTATCACCGATCCCCGTCACTTTCTTCAATTCATCAATTTGCTTGAATGGACCTACGGACTCCCTATATTCCAAAATGGCAGCCGCTTTGGATGGCCCTATTCCGGTAAGCGTCTCCAACTCTTGCTGTGTCGCTGTATTCAAATTCACCTGCCCCTCCGCCATCCCTCCTGAAGGAACGAGATGGTTATATTCCAAGTTTCCCTTGTCTTCTTCCCCTATTTCCGGAACATAAATGACCATTTGATCCTCCACTAGTTGGGCAAGATTCACTTTATCCTTATCGGCCTTGTCCGTAAAACTGCCTGCTGCCGAAATAAGATCATTGATCCTGTCACCTGCCTGAGCCGTAAAAACACCAGGATTTTGTACCGCTCCCTTCAAATCGACTATAATGACATGGTCTTCCAAGACATTCGTTTCACTTTCCATTCCACCCTCTTTTGCGGCCTCAGCAAAGATATCGTCCGGCTCAACGGGTTCGTGATCATGCCCAATTTGCCAAAATAAGAAAATGACCACGGACCCCATCGCCACTGCGAGGGCAATCATCGTCTTTTTATCCTTTAAAATCCTATCCATTCATTTGCCTCCTAGTTGGTTTTTGCAGCATACATAGTCATAGGACAGATCATAAATACATAGTGTTTCTAGAAGAATCAATCGTTTTTCAAGGGAGAGGAGTTGATCGGCTTTGAAGAAAATCGGTGTAATTGGAACAGGCAATATGGGCACCATTTTAATCGAGGCATGGCTGGAGGCAAAAGTTTTGAATCCGGCAGATCTAATGATTACAAACCGGACACTATCCAAAGCATTAACACTGAAAGAAAAACATCCGGGTATCAAGGTTGCGGAAAGCGCGGCCGAAATCGCCCAGCAAGCGGATTTTATTTTTCTTTGTGTAAAGCCATTACAAATCGACGGCTTGCTTTCAGACATCAAACATCATATAAACAAGGAACAATTGGTCATCTCCATCACGAGCCCGCTTTCGGTGGCGCAGCTTGAGTCGGCCGTAAAGGCCCCTTGCGCGCGATTCATCCCCAGCATAACCAATCGGGTCGGCTCTGGGGTATCGCTGCTAAGCTTCGGTGAAGGATGCGGCAAGGAAGCGAGGTCCGCCTTGCAGGTATTGGCCTCGGCGATATCGGCGCCCGTCGTCATTGAAAATGATATCACCCGGGTAGCCTCCGATATCGTCAGCTGCGGTCCCGCCTTCTTTAGCTACTTAGCACAAGCTTTTATTGACGCGGCCTGCCAGACGACGAAAATAGATAAAGAAACCGCTACGACTTTCACTGAAAACATGCTGATCGGATTGGGGGAATTACTTGGTAAGGGCGTTTATACATTGCCGGCCTTACAGGAAAAGGTGTGCGTGAAAGGTGGGATAACGGGAGAAGGGATCAAGGTATTGGAAGCGGAGACAGGGGAAATGTTCCACCATCTTTTTCAAGCGACGCATGAAAAATTTGCAGAAGATCTGCATGAGGTTGAAAAGCAGTTTGGCCATCCTTATTAATATTCGTAACGTCTTTCTCATTTCCTGCTAAAAATAAAAAAAAGAGGCCAGGGACCTCCCTCGCATATGCGAGGGGGGCCCTAACCTCTTGATTCATTTTCTGGCTACGAATAATACCCGTTCAGTTTCCGATGCAGGCGGGGCTTCTTCAAGATCCGCCATAAGTTCCGTCACGGTAAACCCTGCTTGCTGCAACCATTTTTTATATTGGTCAACCGGATAAGTCCGTTGATAATGCAACTCATCAAAGCGGTCATACAGACCACTTCGCTCGTCCTTCACGAAAAAACTCAACTCATGTTCCACACTGTAAGGTTCTTCACCAGGAAAACAATCCCATATATAGGAAACTTCTTCATCGCTGACGGCAAACGTATGGTTATGGAACACTTCTTCCATTTTATATAGGGAATGGACATCGAACAAGAACAACCCGCCATCCTCTAAATGCTCGTACACCCGGGTGAACGTTTTGGCAATATCCGCCTCATCTCGTAGGTAGTTCAACGAATCACAAAAAATCGTGACACAGTCAAAACGACCAAGCCCCTCAAGTTCTGCCATATTCTGTTGGAATAAGGGAATCGTTAATCCGAGCTTCACCGCTTTTTCATTGGCAACCAGAAGCATTTCATCTGAGAGGTCCACGCCTGTGACCTCAAATCCGTGCTGCGCCAATTCAACGGTCATTTCCCCGGTTCCACATGCCAAGTCGAGAACCTTCCTTCCGCCAATTCCGTACTGTTCCAGCTTCGCCGTAAGGATCATCAGCCATTTTTCATAGGGTGCATCCTTCATCAGTTCATCGTATACATAGGCAAAGCGTTCGTAGGTCATGGAGTCAGTTCACTCTCTAAATCTTCAAAAGGTGCATCTCCCCATAAACGTTCGAGGTTATAGTAGTTTCTTTCATCCTTATGGAAAATGTGCGCCACTACATCGCCAAGATCGACGAGCACCCACTTCGCTTCATCAAATCCTTCAAGACGCTTTACAGCGATACCTGATTCATCGGCTTTGCTCTTCATTTCACGAGCGATGGCTTGCACTTGTTTTTCGGAATTACCATGACAGATTAAAAAATAATCCGCAACAAGGGATATGCCTTGCATATTCAAAGCCACGATATCCTCCGCCCTTTTATCATCCGCCGCTTTTGCTGCAATTACAAGAAGTTCACGTTCAGTCATTACATCTTCTCCTTCAAATTCATGATCAAATCATTATATGTGTTAAATGTATCAGGGTAAATGGCCTGATTTCTTTTCATTAAAAAAGCAACGGTATTCCTTAAAGCCTGTATGACAGCATGATCCAAGTTTTGCTTGGCTGTCTGCCTGACTTCTTCGACACCTGGAAAGGAACGTCCCGGCTCAATATAATCAGCAAGATAAATGACCTTATCCAAAAGGCTCATGCCGACCCTGCCTGACGTGTGATAGGCAATTGCATCCAAAATTTCGGCGTCCGTGATGCCTGCTTCCTTTTTCACCAGGTAAGCCCCGACTGGAGCGTGCCACAGCTCCATATTGTAGCGGAGTAGATCCGGCGCCATCTTTTCGGCGATGATGATTTGCTCCATTTCTTCTTTTGGACGAAACTTTGCATAATCGTGGAATATGGCTGCCAGTTCGGCTTTTTTTGTATCAGCGCCATAGAGCTCGGCAAGTTCAATGGCCGACTCCATCACGCCTAGAGTATGGATGTACCTGCGCTCCGTGATTTGTTCTTTGACAAGCGCCAGCGCTCTTTCACGATTCATATAAACCATTCCCTTTAATATACTTCACCACAGGATCTGCAATTAAATATTTCACGGTTTTCCCCGTTCTTAACTTCCTTCGGATCATGGAAGAGGAAATGAACATCTGCGGGACTTTCACCATCGTGATCGGGTATAGGGTTTTCTCGTCATAGCCAGGACGCTTCACCCCGACGAAATGGACCAACTCCACCAATTCGTCGATTCGATGCCACTTTGGTAAATACTCAATCATATCTGCGCCAATTATGAAATAGAATTCATTGGTCGGCTCACGTTCTTTCAGGAGCTTTATCGTATCATACGTATAAGATGTGCCTTTTCTTTCTATTTCAATACCCTCAATATAAAAAGATGGGTTGGTGGCTATCGCGTTTTCCAACATAGCCAGCCTGTCCATATCGGTTACTTCCTCCGATTTTTCCTTATGGGGAGGAACATGGTTTGGCATGAATCTGATTTCATCAAGCTCTAGAGCGTCCAGCACTTCATTCGCAATAATTAAATGGCCGATGTGCGGTGGATTGAATGTACCGCCAAGAATTCCAATTTTTTTCATAGGTAGGTTCCCTTAAGGTAGTTTAAGTTGTTTGTTTTCTCTTGATTCTTTATACAGGACGATGGTATTGCCGATGATCTGAACCAATTCCGCCCGCGCACCTTTTGATAAAGAAAGACCCACATCATTGCGGTCTTCTTCACAGTTTTGCAGGATGCTGACCTTGATCAATTCACGTACTTCAAGAGCCTCACCAATTTGCTTGATGAGATTATCATTGACCCCGCCTTTCCCGACTTGAAAAATCGGGTTGAGGTGATGGGCCTTCGATCGTAAGAATCTTTTTTGTTTTCCTGTTAACATGTGTTACCTCCTAGTTTGTTCAAGACAATATCTGTCATTCTTGCTGTATCCGGCATAATGCCCGTCCATATCTCAAAAGCGAGCGCCCCCTGGTTGATGAACATTCCCAGGCCATTTTGCGTTTTCGCCCCTTTTTCGGAAGCTTCGCGCAGCAGCTTGGTCTGCAGGGGATTGTAGATGATGTCACTGACTATTGCGCCGGTTTTAAGCCGGTCGACATTCAACGGTGAATGATCATACTCAGGACTCATTCCCGATGATGTCGTTTGGATGATTAAATCATATTGTGATAAGCTTTGTTCCGCTTCGATAATCGAGAGTGCCTTCGATATTTTATCATATGGGCAATCAGAAACAAGCTCAGCCGCTCTTTCCTTCGTCCGATTTGCAATATCGACTTGCTTTACCCCTTCTTTCACAAGAGTAAAATAAATCGCACGCGCAGCACCGCCCGCTCCGATCACTAACGTTTTTTTAGCCTTCATGTCACCTGATATTTCATCGCATAAGGATTTGAAAAATCCTTTTCCGTCTGTATTATACCCTATAAAGCGACCATTTTTGTTAACAACCGTATTTACAGCCCCGATTGCCAGGGCCAGCTCATCCACTTCATCAAGGAAGGGGATGATGGATTCCTTATGCGGGATCGTGATGTTAAACCCTTCTATACCAAGGGCTTTCATGCCCTTAACAGCATCGTTCAATCCTTCTTTCGTCACATGAAAATGGTGATAAACCGCTTCTATATTTTCTTTTTCGAATGCATCATTATGAATGTCCGGTGACATCGAATGTGCGATTGGATCTCCCATTACCCCATAGATCTTTTTCATAGTCTTTGACGACCCCTATATTAGATTAATGATTTTCGAACGATGACATTGACCCCTTTTGGGACATGTGCAACGATTTTTGCTCCCGGCTCATTGACTGTCACCCAGCCAAGGCCAGAAAACACAATATCCATTTTACCATCTTTCAAAGAGAATTCATGCGGAATCAACTTCGGGAATTCCTCGATTTGTTCAGGCCGTGGCGGCGTCAATAATTCTCCGGCATGATTTTTGTACAGCTCATCAGCCTTTTCCAATTTCGTACGATGGATGTTCAATTCATTCGAAAGGTAGCAAGTGAGGGAACGCCTTCCGCCCGAGACGTAATCCAGCCTGGCCAGTCCTCCAAAAAATAACGTCTGCTCCTCATTCAACTGATACACTCTTGGCTTGATTTCCTTCTTCGGCATGATCACCTTGAAATCCCGCTTGTCCACATAATGGGCCATTTGGTGGTGATTGATGATTCCTGGCGTATCGATCAGTGCCTGTCCATCATCCAAAGGAATTTCGATCATGTCCAAAGTCGTGCCCGGGAAGTGGGAAGTCGTGATGATATCGCCTTCTCCGCTCACTTCTTTAATCAGGCGGTTAATGAAAGTAGATTTACCCACATTCGTACAGCCCACAACATAGACATCCTTTCCTTTGCGATACCGTTCGATCGCATCGGCCGCTTCAAGGATGTGCTTTCCCTTGTCTGCACTGACAAGTAAGACATCAACCGGATTCAATCCCAATTCCTTCGAAGATTGCTTCATCCAATTGATCAATTTATTCGGTTTCACGGACTTCGGCAATAAATCCACTTTATTCCCGATCAAAAGAACATCATTTCTTCCTACAAATCGATGAAGGCCCGGCAGCCAGCTTCCATTGAAATCAAAAATATCGACGACCTTGACGATCAAGGAATCTGTTTCGCCGACTTTATTCAAGATTTTCAAGAAGTCATCGTCTGTTAAGGATACATCCTGAACCTCGTTATAATGCTTCAATTTAAAGCAACGCTGACAAACGATCGTCTCTTTTTCCAGAGCTGATTTAGGGGCAAAGCCCAATTCCTTCGGATCTTCCGTCTGGACCTTCACGCCGCAGCCGATGCACACTAATTCTTGATGATTGTTCAATTGTGATCCTCCCATTCTATCATCCCTTTTCGTTTGAAAAAGGCCATGATCTTTCTTTCGAAATAACGATTGATTTTCGTCCTGAATTCATCAGTCTGGGCGACAGGAACCACTAAAATCGTATGGAACCCACCTCTGTTCCCTCCCAATACATCCGTCAATAACTGATCGCCGATCACAACCGTCTCCTCTAACTTCAATCCCATCGCCTTACGCGCTTTATGGAAAGCCCGCGACATCGGCTTCCTGGCCTGATGGATGAACGGAATGTGAAGCGGATCGGAAAAAGACCGAACCCGATTTTCATTATTATTGGACACAATCGTCACTAAAATGCCATGGGCCCGCATGTTATCGAACCATTTGATTAAATCTGGTGTCGCTGTAGGCCTGTCCCATTCAACAAGGGTATTATCCAAGTCGGTGATGACTCCCTTTATCCCTCTTTTTTTCAATTCTTGAGGATCTATATTAAAAATGCTTTTAACATGTTCACTCGGCAAAAATAATTTAAGCATATGGGCACCTCTATATTTTCATTAAAATTTACCGTCTCCATCATATCGAATTTTCGGCTTACTTTCAAAAAAATTTCGGAAAGCGTGCTTACGGTAAAAAATCATCATAATGTAAGTTTTCGGATATGGGAAGGCATTTTTAAGAAAGACAGGAAAATTAGGCGAACGAAAGACCTAATTATTCCGAAAAGATTTCGACAAAAATTTCATTCCCTCAGCCTGTGGATAACTTTACTAACATTTTCCATGCTGAGTGGCACCATTTCGTCCACTTTGTAAACATCTTAACCACAGGTTATCCACTTTTAACTGTGGATAACAGAACGATTGTTCTCCGTGTTTATTTCTGATACAGTAGGGGTACAGCAAGGAAGACTTATCAATATATGTAAGAAAACACAGAATTATTCCTCGCAATTCCTACTGGAGGTGAGCAGCCGTAAATGGCGACCTGATGCAAAAACTATCTGATGACCTGTTGCTGGAATCCTATTTTAAAGCACAGAATTTAAAGCTTAGTACCGAATTCATCCGCCTCATAGAAACGGAGATTCATCGAAGAGCCTTGACACATAAAATCCGAGCCTTAATTTAATATGGCATACATAGGCTGACATCATATGTCAGCCTTCTTATTTTAGTTTTAAACGGCTTTCATATAGCCAATGGCTTCACCGACACGGACATTAGCGGGAATGGACAAGCTTCCTTCCAGCTCGAACTTGTTCTTCTCAAAAAGAAGGACCACAGTCGAACCAAAGCTGAAATAAGAAAACTCCTGGCCTTGCTCCAATTGTTTCGATTGATCGGTAATGACGATTGAGTTGATATACATGGCACCGACCTTCACCATCGCCAAACTTCCCGCCTCATTTTGCAGTTCAGTTATTGTACGATAATTTTTTGACAAAGGCTCTTTTCCATATTTCATCCCCCATTTATTAACGGGGTACGATTTCCTCCCAAGCGTCCAACGTTTGATTACGGCCCCCTTGATCGGTGCATGAATCCTATGGTAATGACTTGGGCTTAAGTACAGCACGAGGTATTTGCCGCCTAAGTACTTTTCCAAAGCAAGCTCATCCTCGAGCATCTCATCCATTGAATATACCTTTCCCTTAACGACGATTTTTTTATCTGCCGTTATTTCACCCGAGTCCTCGAGAACGCCGTCCACGGGACACGCCACCGCAGATGCGGCAGCCGTAATCGGCCTGGCCCCCGCCTTCAGCTTCCTCGTGAATAGCTCGTGCAGATTGGAATATGCCTTTATTTCCTTTCCAAATTCTTGTTGATTGAGGTTAAATGTCTTTACATAAAATAAAATCAAGGGCCTGCTCCAGCGAGATTGGCTAAAATGCTTTAATAAACCTGAAGAATGCCTTCCATTCGTCAGTTCGATCAATATGCGATACAAAGATTGATACAAATAAATCCACTCCAAATTGTAAAATTATTCAAAAATACCTTGCATAAATTGTGCTAAATAAAATATTATTATATAATAAACCCTTATGAATACTATATTTTTGTTTTATTTTGTTTCATTTGAAAGGAGTGAAAAGATGTTTTTACTACACGCCCTAGATCAAACCATTAAAAAAGTGAAAGCTCAAACAGCAAATATACTTACTTTAATGAATTTATCCCTCGGTGGATTCGCAATAATTGCCGTGATGCACGGCCAATTGAATTTGAGCCTGTTATTGATATTCCTGGCTGCCCTTGCAGATCGCTTTGACGGAATGGTTGCACGGAAGTTCAACATTGAATCGGAATTGGGTAAGCAACTTGATTCCATGTGTGACATCATTTCTTTCGGCGTCGCACCTGCTCTATTATTATACCAAGGAATTTTAATAGAATTCGGTGCTCCGGGCACCATTTTCACCGTTTTCTACATCGGCTGCGGCGCTTTCCGCCTCGCACGCTTCAATATCAGCGAAAGCAATGGTTACTTTACAGGGGTGCCCATTACGGTTGCCGGCTGCATCGCAACGGTAAGCTTTCTGGCCATCCCGTATTTCCATCCGGCCTTTTTCTTATCCCTCATGATTATATTATCATTGCTTATGGTCAGTCCATTTAAAATGAAGAAAGTTTAATGGCGAAAGCGGATGTCCTAAACCGGACATCCGCCCAGTTTGTAGACAAAAGGGGTTCGGAATTAAAAAATTCCGAACCCCTTTTGAAATTCCTTTGAAATTTTGACCAAAGGTTACGAGATTTGGGCTCTTCGAGCCACTATGTTAAGCCATTTTAGGACCTTGCCATGTCCAAGTGGCCATCTTCTTTAAATTCATGGCAGCGAAAGTAAGCATCGCCTGCATCGACAATTTTTTAAGTCCCCTTAAAGTAGTCCAACGCATACCATGCTTTTCTTTTGCATCTGCGAATACACGCTCAATCGTTTCTTTGCGTTTCGCATATATAGGTTTTACCTCTTGATGATGACGCAGATGATCTGCTTCTTCCACATATGCTTGCCAGATATGCCGTGTCACTACTTTTTGATGGTCTTTGCTTTCCGTACACCGTGATAAAAATGAGCATGTTGCACAAATTTGTTTGGGCGATTTGTACTCGCGATAGCCCTCTTTATTTGTTGTTGAGTACTTTAAAGTTTCTCCCGAAGGGCAAAGGTAACAATCAAAGTGTTCATCGTAAACATAGTCATGTTTGCGAAAGAATCCTTCTTTTGTACGAGGACGTGTATAGGGTAAAGCAGGTGTGATTTCTTTGTTAAATAGGTAGCTTGTAATCGCTTGTAATCGCTGGTGTTTTATAAGCTGCATCTGCGGCAACTGCTTCTGGTTTTCCAACTTTCTCAATCACTTGCTCAACAAGTGGCTCCAAAATATGACTGTCATGTGTATTACCAGGTGTTACAATCGTTCCCAATACAAAACCGTTGCCGTCTGCGGCCGCATGGAATGAATAGGCAAACTGTTTTGTTCGTTCATCTTTCACATAGTAGCCACTCTCAGGATCCGTAGTACTTTCTTTAATTGCTTTGGTTTCTTCCTTATCAAATTTATCTGGTGGAAAAGGCTTCTTTCCATGGTTTTCACGATCTTGATTGATTTCTTCTTGAAGACGTCCTTGATACGCTCGTGTTTCTTTACGAACGATTTTCTTTTCAAATTTCCGTTTATTCGCACTGGCTTTCACATGTGTGGAATCCACGAAAACGTGTTCTACACTTATTAACTTTTTATTAGCAGCTGTCATTAAAATGCGACAGAAAATCTGTTCAAACAGGTCTGTATCTTTAAAGCGTCGCTCATAATTTTTTCCGAACGTAGAGAAATGAGGTACTTTATCATGGAAACCATAGCCTAAGAACCAACGGTAAGCCATATTGGTTTCAACTTCTTCAATCGTTTTACGCATGGAACGAATACCGAAGGTATATTGAATGAAAGTCAGTTTAACTAAAATAACTGGATCAATACTTGGGCGTCCTACCTCTGAGTACATATCTTTCACCAAGTCATAAATGAAAGTGAAGTCAATGGCAGCCTCCATTTTACGAACCAAATGGTTCGGTGGCACCAGTTGATCTAAAGTAATCATTTCAAGTTGATCTCGCTGAATAGAATCATGTTTAGAAAGCATCCTCATCACCTCAAGTTTTAATCCTTCAATTTTAAAACAAAAATGACTCCAGTCAAAAGTGTTCTATCTAAAAGGTAAGACAAAGTTGATTGGAACGGAAGGTACGAGACTCCTGCGGGAAAAGCGCGTCTAGGGGAGACCCCGCAGGCAAAGCCGAGGAGGCTCCCCGACCGCCCGCGGAAAGCGAGTGCCTGGAGTGGAAATCAACGTCTAAATTGTACAGGCCATAAAAATAGACAAACTCGATTTTCATCGAGTTTGTCTACAGTCTGAGCGGATGTCCTAAACCGGACATCCGCCTTTTTGTTCCTATTCACCCTGAAAGCTCCCCTATGCTTTTTTGACAAGCGGATCGGTCAGGTTCATGAATTCCTCGACATCGTCCATGCAGGCAAGAACCGCTTCTTCCCAGAAATCACGTGTCGTCAAGTCGACACCCAAATGCTTCTTCGCCAAATCCTCGACTTTCATCGAACCGGTATCCTTTAATAAAGCGATATATTTTTCTTCGAATCCTGCAGGTTCCTTCAGGGCATTCGCATAGATCCCCAAGGAGAACAAGTATCCGAATGTGTACGGGAAATTATAAAATGGTACACCCGTAATATAGAAATGAAGCTTTGAAGCCCAGAACGTTGGATGATAATCACTTAAGGCGTCCCCATAGGCGTCTTTTTGGGCGTCAAGCATCAGTTCATTCAATCGTTCAGCACTGACATAGCCCTGTTTCCTCTCCTCATAAAATTTGGTCTCGAATAAAAAGCGGGCATGAATATTCATTAACAATGCCACCGAACGCTGAATTTTATCTTCTAATTGAACCAGCTTTTCTTCCTCACTGCCCGCTTCCTTCACAGCAGCATCGGAAACGACCATTTCAGCAAAGGTAGAGGCTGTTTCAGCCACGTTCATCGCATATGATCGATTCAACGGATGGATATCCCTCATGGCATAAGAATGGAACGCATGCCCCAATTCATGGGCCAATGTCGATACATTCGAGGGTGTACCTGAATATGTCATGAATATCCTGGACTGCTTGCTTAATGGGAACCCCGTACAAAACCCGCCAGGCCTCTTACCAGGCCTGTCCTCCGCTTCAATCCAGCTGTCATCGAAGGCTTTTTGAGTGAAGCTAGCTAACTCCGTGCCGAATTTAGAGAATTGCTGCACGATGAAATCCGCGCCTTCTTGATAATCCATCACTTTGGACTCCGCGGTCACCGCGAGCGGCGCATCCAGATCGGCCCAACTCAATTTATCCATATCCAGTAACTCCGCTTTCCTTTGTAAAAACCTCACCAACGGCTCCTTATGATCGGCAATGACATCCCACATGCTCTCGAGGGTTTCTTTTTTCATCCTCCCGATTTCAAGCGGCTCTTTCAAAATATCATCCCAGCCCCTTTTTTCATTCACACTGAGACGAAATCCAGCAAGGTGGTTCAACGTCCGGGCAAAAAGATCACTTTTTTCTTCCCAAGCCTGTTCCCATGCAGCTAACAATTCTTTTCTCGCCTCTTGATCTGGCTCGGAAAATTTATTCGCCGCTTGTCCTACCGACAGCTTGTCCCCTTTATACGGAATGGTCATGGAACCGACGATCGTATCATACATTTGGCTCCAGCCTTCGAATCCGTCCAAGGACAATTGCGTAATCAATGCCTCTTCCTTCACCGAGAGCCTTTCCTTAGCCCTCTCGCGACGTTCATTCAATACGAATTTCACTTCATCCAACGGTTCTTTGCCGAGCATGCTTTGAAAAAACGAATCATCAAGCTGGATCAGCTTTTCATCAAGCTTGCTGATAGCCATTTTGAGCGATGCAACGATTTTCATTTGTTTGATCCGCAGCTGCCCTGCCTTTTTATCCTGCGAGTTTTGAGCTTCCAGGCATCCGATGAAGGCGCCTGCCTGCGTGGACTTCATATTGGTGTTTTTCAATAGGTCGAATGCCTCGATCAATGGGCCTTCATCATTTTCTTCTGGTTTGATAGTACTTATAAGCAAGTCGAGCTCCTGCACCTCATCCTTGATTTCATCCAAAAAATTCAGGAACTCTATGGAAGAGCTTCCTCCTTTAAAAAAAATGTCCAAATCCCATGTTAAAGAATATCCCATTTTGCATGCCCCCTTTTATCAATAAGTTCATTATAGGGGTTTAGCCTGCATTTTTCTAACTAAAACGAATTTTCAGTATTTTTTAAAACATTTTTCTATATCTAAGATTAAAATAGTGTTATGATGAATATATTCTTCAAGAAAGGGGTGGTTCATATGAAATTCATCATCCAGCTGTCTGCCATCATACTCCTTTTATGGACCGTGCCCGCGCAGTTCCATCAGCATGCACAACAGCTAGCCCTTGAAGAACATACCGATGTTCACCATTGGGATAAGGCCGATAAAAAAGTGCCTCTCATTCCTGCCTTAAGTTCGTTGCAGGCGATCATCATAATTCTGTTAGTTGAATTTTCGATTTTAAGTTTTCTTTATTTCCATACAAATCTGCGACAAAGGTATCTAAGTCCCGTGTTTTTCCAGGCGAATAACGTAGCCGCCCACTCCGACATTTTATAAAAAATAAAATCGAGGAGTGATTCATATGTTGTTTCGTTTTATTATGATAGGGATCTTTTCTTTAACCGCATCACGTCTGTTCCTATTTCAGGGAATCGAGATTTATCATGCATTCGCTGATATGATCAGAAGTAAATACTAAAGCAAAAAGAGTGCCGGGAAATGTGCCGGCACTCTTTTTTTACGTTGGTTCTTTTCGTAAAGATTGATATTTTTTAAAGCGGAGTTGCGGACTCACCGCCCGCCCAAGCGAAGCGAGCATCGCGGGGAATCCACCCAAACCGCATTATGCGGAAATAGCCTTTGCGTTTAACCTTTAGCCTTCTTTTCCTTCTCTTTTTCCGCCCTGTAAAATTCATGGAACATCTTCATTAACGCGCGTTTCTCGATCCTTGATACATAACTGCGGGAAATCCCTAGCTCTTTGGCGATTTCCCGTTGGGTTTTTTCCTTTTTCAAGTCCAGCCCGAACCTGCCTACAATGACCTCCTTTTCCCGTTCATCCAATATATCAATATATTTTTTCACCTTTTCAATTTCCATATTAAGCTGGATCGTATCGATGACATCTTCAGATTCCGATTTCAGTACATCGATTAAACTGATTTCATTTCCCTCTTTATCCTGGCCAATTGGATCATGCAAGGAAATATCCTTTTTCGTTTTCTTTGTGGCGCGTAAATGCATCAGGATTTCATTCTCGATACATCTCGCCGCATACGTAGCGAGCTTTGTACCTTTCCCATCCGAATAACTTTCAATCGCTTTTATCAGACCGATCGTCCCGATCGAAATCAAATCCTCCGTATCTTCGCCCGTGTTCTCGAATTTCTTGACAATATGGGCAACAAGCCTAAGGTTATGCTCGATTAAGATGTTACGGGCATCCCCATCCCCCTCACTCATGAGCTTCAGATATTTCTTTTCATCCTGAGATGATAAAGGCTGGGGAAAAGCATTGTTTTTTACATAGGAAACAAATAAGTAAAATTCTTTGATGATATATCCGACAACTGTAAGTATTCCGGGCATTGGTTTCATCCCCCGTTTCTTTGGTCCCCTCATTCATACCTATGCAGGAGTGGGCTTGTTCGTGTCTGTCCCGATAAAAGAAATCATGAAAGGATGAAATGTTTGTATCGCCAATGGATGAATTCCCAATCGGACAAAACCATTCAATCATATAATACAAGTGAATTTTTAAGGAAAGGGGGTGTCTTGGAATGGGATATAACTATGGACCATACGGTTGCGGCAACTATGGGTATCCGGCTCCGCCGCCAAATTATGGCGGCGGTTACGGATACGGTTATGGCCTGTTTATAGTGCTGTTGATTGTATTGCTTATCTTCGGGTTCTGCTGGTTCCCGGGATATGGATATGGCGGACAAAGTTCGTGCTGCTAAAAGGAAAAAACTCGGCATTTGGCCGAGTTTTCCGAGTTTTTTCCTTTTCACCTGAGCGATTTTCCGACTGGGATCCGTTATGGGCAAAGTCCGTTAGCCGGTATCCTTCTCCTGCCACCAGCAACGCTTTGCTCCCTTTACATAGACTAAGTTCATCATATTAACCTCCACCTTTCATTGAATTTTTGGGAAACCAAACCTCATCTATCTTAGAAAAAAGGACGATGCTTCATCGCTTTGTCTAAATGTTCTTCACGAATTTTATTGATTCTCTCCTGCTGCATGCATTCCTCGGCAGTCATTTTTTTCATTTTGATCGTAATTGTGAAAAAAAGCATATTCAGTGTCATAAGTATCACCTCCTTTTAGGGTGCGGCCCCGCAAAAAGGCATAAAAAGGCCGCAGAAAGTTATGTCCTCCTGCAGCTTTTTCAAAAAAATATAAAAAGGCCGCAGGATAAAAGACTTCTCCCTGCGGCCGCTATGTTTGAATGATTAATAAAGCCCATTTGCTTTAGAAATATTCCGCGTGGCACAGGTCGAATGGTATTTGATTGTCAATTGAATAAGTCAAGCCAATTTGATTAGTGACGACTCCATATAGATACAAATTCATTTTCTTCGACCTCCCTTGGAATATTTTTTATTACTTGGTAAGTATATCCACAATTTCGGAATTTGTAAACGGCTTTTGCCTATTTTTTTTAAAATTCTTTCTTTTTACCCATTTTCAAACAGAATTTATAGAAAGTGAAGGCAATAGGAATGACAAATCCCCATGCTGTTGATTTCGAAATTAAACAGCCCTACCTTGGCCGCTCAAAAATTCAGCCCGTGCAGGTCAATGACACGACCCAAGTCCCAATACTATCGGCAAGGAGGGTGCTCATATAGGCTTCAGGCACACTGGAACGGAGGGTGTGTGTGGCCTTCCGCTTAGGAAATACGCGGCTAAGGGAGGCCCCGCAGGCGCGTGCGCCAAAGAGGCTAACGGATCCCTCTGGATAGGGAGTGCCTGCAGAGCAATGAAACGGGCTAAGGTACAAGCTACTCGCGGGTTTGAAGGAGTTTACATCGAATTTGAGGTGAATTCTCATAAAAATTGCCCTTTTCACAGGCAATTGGAGCCGTTTCTCGTCAATTTCATGGGTTACTCTCGAATCCGATCAGGATTCTCCGTATAGTTACCGCTATCTTTCACCATTTCGGCGCGTTACTCGCCCCCCAGTCCAAATCCTCCGATACGACGGGCTCAGAAACTAACTTCATGCAGGGTAAGGGAAAAATATTCAAGAAATAAAAAAGCTGCAGGCAAACTCCCTTAACGCCCGAGTTTGCCTGCAGCCTGTATCCTGATTCTATTGTTGTAAAGTATCCTGGTCATCCATTTCTGCCAAGATCTTTTTGTATTTATTGGATAAACGGAAAAATAATATGGATACGCCAAGGAACATGATCGTCGCTCCCATATAGGCATATGTGTCAATCATCGTTTTGCCGCCAGAGGGAAGGATGGTTCCTAAATAGAAAAACGAACCTACACATAGCAAAGTGATTCCAAATTGTTTAAAATCGGCCATTTTCGAATTAAGCATTGCCGCCGTTTGGTTTGTACGTTTTTTCATGCCATTCCACCTTCTTTCAAGCTGTTAAGTTATCGATATCTCATTCTACCATATTTATTCCAAATGACAGAAAGTAAATAATGGCAGTCAGCTTAAAATGCGGAATGGTCCCCTTTTACCCCTTTAGTGCTTGCTCCAAGTCTTCCAATAAGTCTTCCGCGTCCTCCAGGCCTACGGATATGCGAATGAGCCCGTCGGTTATTCCAAGCTCGGCACGGCGTTCTGCCGGAATGGAAGCATGCGTCATCAAAGCCGGCACGGAAATTAGGCTCTCCACTGCTCCAAGACTTTCAGCCAGCGTGAAGTATTTCACCTTATTCAAGACGGTTGCGGCTTTTTCGGCACTGCCGACATCGAATGAAACCATGCCGCCGAAGCCACGTGATTGTTTTTTCGCTATTTCGTGATTTGGATGGCTTTCCAGACCTGGATAATAGATTTTCGAAACGCCTTCATGGGCGGATAAGTACTCAACGATCCGGGAAGTGTTTTTTTCATGTTCTTCCATCCGGATTCCCAGCGTTTTAATGCCTCGCATCAGCAACCATGAATCTTGAGGCCCTAGCACGCCCCCTGTAGAGTTTTGGATGAAGTGAAGGTCATTGCCGATTTTTTCATCATTCACCACGACAAGGCCCGCTACAACATCGCTGTGACCCCCCAGGTACTTCGTAGCGCTATGCAGGACGATATCCGCACCAAGCGTAAGCGGATTCTGCCAGTATGGCGTGCTGAAGGTATTATCGACGATCGTCGGGATCCCGTTTGCCTTCGCTATTTTTGCTACGGCTTCCAGATCCGTGATCTTCAGTAATGGATTCGTCGGGGTTTCGATGAACAACGCTTTCGTATTGTCCCTGATTTCGTTTTGAATCGAATCGATATCACTCGTATTGACGAATGAAGCTTCGATTCCAAAGCGATTCAGCACCTTCGTCATCACCCGGAAAGAACCCCCATAAACATCATCGGTCATCAGGACATGATCTCCGCTGCTCAGCAGCATCATGACGGCGGTCATCGCTGCCATCCCGGAGCCAAAGGCGAATCCTCTTTTTCCTTCTTCAAGATCCTTGATCAATTCCTCAAGCGCATGGCGGGTAGGATTGCCTGTACGGGAATACTCATATCCGCGATGATCCCCCGGACCATCCTGTTTATAAGTGCTTACTTGATAGATTGGCACCGAGACGGCACCAGTTGCTTCATCTCCAAAAATGCCACCGTGGATCAATTGTGTTTTCTTTCTCATTTTACATACCTCCCTGATAAATTTTCTTGCTTAAGTAACGTTCACTGGAATCGGGGAATACAACGACAATATTCGTCCCTGGGGAAGCCTTGGCCGCTTCATCCATGGCCGCAGCAAATGCCGAGCCGGAAGAACTGCCGACCAACAGGCCTTCCTTCATAGCCAATTCCTTGACCATATCGAACGCTTGCCGATCGCTTATCGTATGAATTTGATCAAAGTACGATTCATCCATATAAGCTGGTAAGAATTCCATTCCTATGCCCTCTGTTTTATGGGGTCCCGCTTCGCCTCCGTTCAATATCGACCCTTCTGGTTCGACAATGACCGTTTTGACAGCAGCCTTTTTTTCTTTTAAATAACGCGATGTGCCCATGAAAGTCCCACCCGTCCCGGCACCGGCAACAAATACATCGACTCTTCCATCCATCTGATCCCAAATTTCAGGTCCCAGCGTTTTATAATAGGCATCGGGATTGGCTGGGTTGGCAAATTGCTCGGGACAATATGACCCGGGAATTTCGGCAAGCAAGGCCTTCGCCTTGGCAATCGCTCCTGTCATTCCTTCCTCAGTCGGGGTCTGGACCACTTTTGCTCCAAGAGCGCGCATCAATTCCTGCTTCTCGGCACTGAATTTCTCTGGCACACAAAATATCACATCGACTCCACTGTTTATCGCCGCAAGCGCCAGTCCAATCCCGGTGTTCCCGGCTGTCGGTTCGATGATGGTCCCGCCCTTTTTCACTTTCCCTGTCTGCAACGCCTGTGCCAAAAGCTCCTGGCCGAGACGGTCCTTCACACTGCCTCCCGGATTGAAGTATTCCAGTTTGGCAAAGATGCGGACGTCATCAGGAAGCGGGAAATGGGTGATCTCCATCAGCGGCGTCTTTCCGACCAACTCATGTATGTTTTGAAAGACCTTCATATTCGTACATCCTTTCATAGTTTCCCTACCAATTTAGTGAGTAATGAAACCAAAGAGTAATCAGCGGAGAATCTCACGCTGATCACTGCTCATTCATTTCATTTTCCCAACCATTTTCACGATCAGATCAGCTGAATGAAGCGCCGCCGTTTCCAGGAATTTATCAAAGGAAATATTGGACTCCTTACCTGCGATGTCCGAAAGGGAACGTATGATGACAAATGGTGTTTGGAATTGGTAGGCCACCTGTGCAATCGCTGCCGCTTCCATTTCCACGGCATATAGATCCGAGAATTTGCCTCTGACGAATTCAACCCTGACAGGATCATTCATGAACGAATCCCCCGTTACGATCAATCCTTTCGCCACTTGTATATCCTGGATTTCCTTTGCCGCTTCTTCTGCAAGGGCAAAAAGCTTCTCATCCGGAATGAAGGCAGCCGGCAGCTGAGGAACCTGGCCATACTCATATCCAAAAACAGTTACATCGACATCATGGTGGCGAACTTCGGTAGAAATGACAACATCCCCTACGTTAAGTGCGGGATGATATCCGCCGGCAGAACCCGTATTGATGATCGCATCCGGTTTGAATTTTTCCAAGAGCACCGCCGTTGACATAGCGGCATTCACTTTACCGATGCCGGATTTAAGCAATATGACCTCGACACCGTCCAGTTTTCCTGTATTGAATTCGGAACCGGCAATGGTCACCTGCTCCAAACCTTCCAATTTATCACGTAAAATCGTAACTTCTTCTTCCATTGCTCCGATTATGGCTACTTTCATTAGTAAAAAACCTCTTCCTATAATTTTTCCGCCTCCATAATCCAGACAAATTGATTGCAGCGCTCGAAGTTCACAGAATACCCATGCTTTTCAAGAACACTTTCCAAAAAAGGAATGGTTGTATAATATTCCGTTTGCAAATCGTTCGCCAAATTATGAAAGCCTGCCTGCTTTGCATCGGAAATCGCTTTTTCATGCGCTTCCTTTGATTGATACATCGTATCCGCAAACACTATTTTACCACCAGTATTCAGTAACTTTCCATAGCTGGCTATCGCTTTTTCTTTTTCTTCATCCGTTAAATGATGAAATGCATACGTACTGACGATCGAATCCACACTTTCCGGCTCCGGGAAATCCATGAAATCGCCATCGGCTATATGCGTTACATTGCCAAGCTTCCCGACCGCAATTTCCCTCATTGCAGGTGAAGGCTCGATTCCCGTAACCTTAAGGCCTTTTTTCAATAACCTCTCCGTTAAATTCCCGGTGCCCACTCCGAACTCCAGAACATGGCCATGAGCCCGATTCGTCACGCTATCCAAGATCCTATCATAGTGTTTAAATACCTCTTGATATTCAATATCGTGTCCACCGACAGTATCATCATACGATTTCGACCATTCCTCAAATAAATCCAAAAATTCTCTGCCCATTTTTTATCACCTTTTTATTATAATATAATAAAGCCTATAAGTATAATATGAATTAAACACAAAAAAGTGCTGTTTATTTAGGCAAATTCACCATGCAGCAAAGATTTGCCTAAGCACTCTTTTATTATAATACAATAAAACCTATAAGTATAATATGAAATAATATGAAAAACCGTGCCGTTTTTTTAGGCAAACCCTCATTCCGTTTTAGATTCGGCTAAAATGGTGTGTTAAACTAACATTATCTACTATGTTGGAGGGAAGCCTTAATGAATTTTCAGCTCGACTTAAATTTATTCGAAGATAAAATAGAGTTTTTCGAGGCAGAAAGCATCAAGAATCTCGAAGAAAAAATCCAGGCGCAAATCGAAATCAATAAAGCGATCATGCTCCAGGTTCATTCGGTCTCACATCAAATGTATGTAAGCGAGGAAGGCAGACGTTTTTATAGTGCTGTCGTTCATTTCAAGGCAAAAAAATGACCAAGCAAAAAGCCCCCGGGAGGAGTGTTCCTTCCGGGGGCTTACTAGTTTGGGACTATTTGCGTTTATCATTAACCTTCAATTCTTCTACTTTTACAGGTTTCCAGCCAGAGCCGTCGACCCATTCAATATGGACCCGATAGGTTTTTGGATTGTCCCCTTCAGATACGGTACCGATTGCCGTGTTGGGCGAACCGCCGTTTTGAAGCCACCATAGCCTCATGCCGCCTTGATCGATCCCAGCTCCAAGCGCAATGGCTTTACTCATTTCGTTCCAGTCGACGGAGCCCTTTTGAAAGCTTGTCGTATGCTCACCGGATTGCTCGGTCCCGACTGGTTTCCAGCCCTCACTCTTATAGGTGGCCGCAACATTGCCATCTCCGCTTCCTTCCACTTCCACAAGCTCGGCATCTCCCGCTTTATCCGAAGCTTCTTCATCCTCTGTTGCCTTTTCTTCCTCTTCCTCCGTTGCATTAAGATCTTCGTCCGCTTCCTTCTCTGAATCTTTTTCTTCCACTTTCCCAGCAGGCTTGTCCAATTTGCCCTTATCTTTATCGGTAATTTGCTTCGGTTCCGTCGTGGTTGGATTAGCTTCTGTACCCCCATCACTTAAGAAAATGGTGATGGCGACAATGACGATTAAAATGGAAACGATGGTTATTGCGATATTGTATATTTTATTTACTTTTCTTTTTTGATCTCGCTGATTGAATCGTGAGCCCAAGGTCCATTCCTCCCTTACCATTTCATTACTGCCCCCATTTTAACATGATTCAGCGACAGATAGAAGGGAAGGGTTTCCTACACTTTTCGTCATATCTCGTATCAGTCCTGGTCCTTGGCGTATATAACTTTTACAATATCTGAAAAAAGCGGCGTCATGCTGGAGCTATTCTCCTTCGTTTCAAAATTCACGGCAACGAGCGCATATTCGGGATTTTTATAAGGGAAGTAGCCAGCAAACCATTTATTGAGCTCCCCTTTTTCTATATTCGTCTGAGCTGTTCCTGATTTACCCGCAACCTCCACAGGCAAATCTCTCAAGGAAGCACCGGTCCCTTTTTCTTCGGTCACAACCTTCCTTAGGAGCTGCTGCATCTTCATCGCCGTATACGGAGAAAGTGTCTCCCCTCCCATGCTTTGATTCTTAAAGTCGACCACAGTCGTACTATTGTTGAATTCAACCTTGGAAACGGCTTTGACTTGTTCCTTCTTGCCGCCGCGGGCGATCGTGGCCATCATGTTCGCTATCGCCAGGGGTGTCGTTTGGACGTCTTGCTGGCCGATGGCGGTTTTGGCAATCATCTTGGGATCTTTCTTTAAATCATCGTCGTGCCAGACCTTTCCGGTTTGTTCATGGTACAACTGAGTGACTTTCGTATGATATACATCACCTTTCCAGCCCGTTTCACCTATCAACCCTAACTTCTTCGCATAGTTTTCCAGAAAGTCAGGATCCTTCTCGGCAATTTCCTGTGACAATTCGGCGAATGTCCTGTTACAGCTTTGGGCAAAGCTGCTTTCAAAATTCAGCATCCCCAATTCCCTCTGCTTATCCGTCCTTCCATCAATCGTCAAGTTACAATTGAATGTCCTGGAGGGACTCGCCGCCTTATGATCGATGGCGGCTGCGGCCGTGACCGTTTTAAAGACGGACCCTGGCGTTTTTTGAGTCAGCATCATATTGACTGCTCCTGCTCCATTCGGGTCTTTAATATTTAGGGCCGGACGCGATACCATCGCGACGATTTCACTTTTTTTAATATCGATCAGCACGAGTCCGCCTTTTTTTATGCCGCGTTCATCAACCAGCTTTTCCGCCTTTTCCTGTATTTGTTTATCAATCGTCGTCACGACCTTCACAGGATACAAGGGGTTGGCCGGTTCCACGTATTTAACATCGACACCAAACATCGGGCCGCCGCTTGCGTCCACATGAAAAACGAGCTTCGATTCCCCTGCCGAAAGCAAAAACTCATCAAAGGTCCTTTGCAGTCCTGTATTGCCGATTTTCGTTTCGGGGGACAAATTCAAGTCCGGATAACGTTTTTTCTTCTCGGCATCCGATATATTCGTCGTGCCGATCAATTGCGCTGCGGGTGTTTGATTGTGATACAGCTTTTCGTTCACGGCAAAGACGCCGGGTATCTTCAATTGATTGATCGCCTTCGATTGGCTCGCCGTCAACTCGATCGGGTCATCCCCGCCGAATATGAATGGTTCATCCGCTTGTTCGATTGCCCGTTTCAGCTCACTTTCCGATCTGCCGATAATCGAAGCAATCTCATCTATAGGCCATGTCATTTTTTTCAGAAATGGAAACAGCACGAGCGTGGGGATTTCTTCATGAGCAAGCGGCTCCCCATTCCTGTCATAAAACTTTCCGCGTCCATCATCAATCTTCAATATTTGGGAACGCTGCTCCACGCTTGCTTCTATCAGGTTCACATCATGCTTTGAAAAAGATTCTGTCGATACAAGCTGAATGTAAACAAGCCTGCCTATGAGTATCAGCATGCAAGTGGTCAAAAAAATAGCCAGCAACCTCAATCGTTTCTTTTTCATAAAATACACCTCGTAAACATTGTTGACGAGGTGCGAATTTTTAAACAATTATGAACAACTTTGCCGCAACATTTTTTCCCGCAAAAAAGAGGAGGCCCATATGGACATCCTCTTTAATCTGTAAGTGGATCAGCTGATGGATACGATTTTGACGCTCATTTCGCCGCCAGGTGTCATGATCGATACCTTGTCACCGACTCTTTTGCCCATTAGGCTTTTCGCGATCGGGGAATCATTGGAGATCTTCCCTTCGAATGGATCCGCTTCAACGCTACCAACGATGGAATAGGTCTCTTCGTCACCATTAGGAAGTTCAACGAATGTTACCGTCTTCCCAAGTGAAACGGTATCTGTATTCGAATCATCGCCTTCGATGATTTTCGCATTGCGGATCATGTTTTCGATCGTTGTGATACGGCCTTCAACGAAAGCTTGCTCCTCTTTTGCCGAATCGTACTCGGAGTTCTCGGAAAGGTCACCAAAACTGCGGGCGATCTTGATTCTCTCCACTACTTCTTTCCGTTTAACCGTTTTTAATTGTTCCAGTTCTTGTTCAAGTTTTAACTTACCTTCTTTAGTCATTGGATATTCTTTTTCAATTGCCAAAACCCTTCACTCCTTCAAATTCTTTATGCCAAGTTTATGTACTATACAGGACTTAACTCTAAAATCTCGAGTCAAACTATATTAGTGCGCGACTTAAAAAGCACGCACAACCGATACTAAGAAACAACCGTTCTTTAGTATATGAACCGACTGCGGTTAGCAGCCGGTTCATTCTGTATCAAGAATAGAGTATTGCGTTTTCCAACATTTGTCCAGTATTTCCCCCTAAATAAATGGGATTCTTTCAAAAACGGAGGAAAATGGCACCTATCATTATTTATGCTATGTTATTACAAAAAAGACTTTTGTTCAAGGATTGTTTGAATTTTAGTCACCATCAGGTCAATCGCAACATGGTTCTGTCCGCCTTCAGGAATGATGATGTCGGCATAGCGTTTCGTCGGTTCGATGAACTGGTTGTGCATCGGGCGGACGACACTGATATATTGATCGATGACCGATTCTATGGAACGGCCGCGTTCTTTAATGTCACGGGTCATCCTCCGGAGGATTCGCAGGTCCGCATCCGTGTCCACATATAGCTTCATGTCCATCAAATCACGGAGACGTTCATCCTCCAGCACCAAAATCCCCTCAAGGATGATGACATCCTGCGGTTCAACGGCGATGACCTCCTCGGAACGAGTATGGATCGAATAATCATAAACGGGTTTCTCTATCGTTTCATAGCGCAGCAATGCGTTAATGTGATCGATAAGCAAATCATTATCAAATGCCAGCGGATGATCATAATTCGTTTTCAACCGCTCTTCAAACGGCAGATGGCTTTGATCTTTATAGTAATAATCTTGTTCGAGCATCAAGATCGAGTGTCCTTGAAAGAATTCAAAAATGGAACGGGTAACACTTGTTTTACCTGATCCCGACCCTCCTGTAACTCCGATGACCACTGGTTTTTTTCTTGTCATGTCAATTCTCCTTCCGCATCATATTGTTCACATATACTCGATCATCTACCTGAATGCGGACAATTTGAAGCGGATGGCGAGCTGCCTCCAGCTCGTTGCCTGACTCATCCCAGATCGTTCCGATTTTTTGCGTAAAGTTTTCGATTTCCGGCCCAAAAAACTCGACTTCATCTCCAGGCTTGAAGAAATTACGCTGCTGCATGGTCGCGATTTTCGTTTCCTCGTCGTAATCGAGCACCAATCCAGCGAAGTCGAAGCGAGTCTTTACGGTATGATTCCCGAACATTTGCTGTTTATACCCAGGAATTTCCCCTTCCATGAAGGATGATGCCGTCTCACGATTCGCACACTTATCAAGCTCTTCCAGCCATTCCTGCTTGATCGTGAAATGATCGGGATCGGCACAATAAGCATCAATGACCTTGCGATAGACGCTGATTACAGTCGCAATATAATGAATCGATTTCATTCTTCCTTCGACTTTTAAGCTATCAATGCCGATTTCGATCATGCCTGGCAAGGATTCAATCAGCTTTAGGTCTTTCGGGCTCATGGCGAATGGAGCATCTTCTTTTTCGAATAAAGGCTTTTCCCCGTCTTGATCCAGCTCATATAAATCGTAATCCCAACGGCATGACTGGCAACAGCCGCCGCGGTTTGAATCGCGAGCCGTCATATGATTCGAAAGCGTGCAGCGTCCTGAATAAGCAATGCACATCGCACCATGAACGAAGGCTTCGATTTCAATATCGACCTTTTCCTTCATTTCACGGATTTCTTCGGCACTTGTCTCACGGGCCAGCACGACACGCTCCAAGCCCTCCTCTTTCCAATACTGGACAGCCTTCCAGTTCGAAAGGGATTGCTGTGTGCTCAAATGGATTTCCACTTTCGGGGCGACTCTTTTGCACGTCTCGATGATCAGGGGATCAGCGACGATGATTCCATGAACGCCAGCCTCCTGAAGGCCTTCCAAGTATTCTTCAAGACCATCGATATTTTCATTATGCGCGAAGATATTAGTCGTTACATATACTTTCGCACCATACTTCTTCGCGAACTCGACGCCTTCGGTCATTTCCTCGAACGTAAAATTCCCGGCATTGGAACGAAGGCCATATTCCTGTCCGCCAATGAAAACGGCATCTGCGCCATAATGGACCGCTATTTTTAGCTTTTCCAAGTTGCCAGCCGGGGCCAGCAATTCAGGTTTTTTTACAATGACTCTTTTTCCATCCACGATCTTGGAAATTTTATCAGCAATAGCATTCAAGGCTATTCCTCCTCTTTCTCGTACCCTTTTCTTAATAAACCGACTCTTTGAAGAAGAATCCTGTATCCAACTCCCGGCTAACCGGCTGGATCGCTTTGACTTTTTCGTAAAGATCCATTTTCAACTCTTCATACCGGTCGGGCTCCTCTGCACATAAGTCTATCGCTTCCCGGTATAACTTTGTCATTTCCGTAATATATTCAGGGGTTTGCAGCAATCCTTCGATTTTTAATGAATCGATTTCCGCCTCAATCAATTCCTGCAGTTCATCAATCATGCACATATCGTTCGGGCTCATGATATGTGTACCATTTTCATCTTCATAAATCGGATATTTGTTTTCTCGTTCCTTATCATGCAAGAACATATTTCTGCTTTCCTGACGGTTTTCCACTGCCAATTCCTTGCCTTGGTATTCAAAGTAATTTCCGAGAAGCGTACGCTTGGACTGGAATATGCAAGTCATGCCGTGTACCTGCACTTCAAGTTCTACCTCGGCATTTTCCTTCATTTCGATTATCTCGTCCAAGCTTATTTCACGGGCAGCGAGGGCACGGACTGCACCGCGTTTCCCCCAATAATTACAAGTGTACCAGTTCGTCACCGTCATCTCCGTATTCCAGTGCAACGGCATATCGGGGGCAACGGCACGGACTGCCATCAAGACTGCCGGATCACCGAACACGATCCGGTCTGCACCGGCTTCTTTAAGGAAGGTGACGTAGTCTTCAAGCTCGTCCACCTTTTCATTATGAAAGATGGCGTTCATGGACACATACACCTTCTTGCCTGCAGCATGGGCCATCTCTATCGCTTTCTTGACATCCTCAACTGTGAATTCCCCTGCCAGCCTAAGAGCGTAACGCTGCTCGCCAATGACGAATGCGTCAGCGCCAGCTTCAATAAGCTCCGCGATGTGATTGACACTTGTCGGGGTCACGAGTAATTCAGGCTTTTTCATTTTTGTCACCTCTATGTTTACTTATGGCTACACCATCGCCAATCGGCAATATTACGGTATCGAAATGAGGATGGTCATGCAACCACATGTTAAAGTCCCTGATTTTTTTGATGAGAGCTCGCTTACGTCTCGTCATTTCCATGTCTTCGATGTTTTCTGCGACCAAGCCTTTAAATAATACATTATCAGTAATGATTACTCCAGCTTCGGCAAGGAATGGTTCAAACAGTTCAAAGAATCGCTTATACTGCCCCTTGGCGGCATCAACGAAGATGATATCGAATGGTCCGTGTTCGGCTACTTTCGGCCCTGCCTCAAGCGCATCCCCTTCAATGAGGGCGATTCTATTATTCAGTCCAGCTTTCTCGATGTTGGCCCTTGCCTGCCCAATACGAGCTTCATTGCGTTCAAGCGTCACGATTTTGGCTCCTGGCAGCGTTTCGGCCATCCTTATGGCGGAATAGCCGATTGCCGATCCGACCTCCAATATTGCCTGCGGCTGATGGAGCCTTAATATCTGAAGCAGTACCTCAATGCCTTCCGGCTCCATGATCGGCACATTATTTTCCAATGCGAAATCTTCCATCTCCTTGATCAGCCCCGTACGCTCCGGAATCAAGGAATGAAGATATTGTTCTATTTTTCCGTTCAAGATGTTTCCTCCAATGATAAGAAAAACGAAAGCACTTAGCCAGTCCATGCCGTACAAGCCAGGTTCGAATGCCTGCAAGTTATCACCATGGGCTGAAGCAAATATGCTTGATGAGCTGCATTTCCTTATCTTTCAAAATAAAACCCGGCATTCGCCGAGTCACTGATCACCGCTAAAACGGATCCGAAAATTCACTTGTACTATTCTATCATAAAAACAAGGGGAAAGTAATATCTCTCCCCCTTCGTTGCTGTGCTTTTATTTATTGGAAATATGCTCTGCCTTTTTAAGATTATGGTCCTCCAGGTTTTTGGAGTATAGGACTTCTCCTTCCGGTGTGGCCAAGAAGTATAGGAAATCCGTTTTTTCGGGTTTCAATGCCGCTTCGATCGATGTCGTTCCAGCATTGGCAATCGGTCCTGGCGGCAGCCCTTTATTCTTATACGTATTATATGGGGACTTCACATCCAGGTCTTTATAATACACCCGGCTTTTATGGGACCCCTTTGCATACAGCACGGTAGGATCCGTTTGAAGCGGCATATCCTCCTTGATACGGTTGTAGAAGACGGAGGCAATTTTTCCCCGATCGACTTGCGCCGTCGCTTCTTCTTCCACAAGCGAAGCGAAGGTCAGCATCTGGTGCACGGAATAATCATCTTTTTCCATCTGCGGTTTATATGCCTGAAGCGTTTCATCGGTTTTTTTCAGCATCTCGACGACGATCGATTCCAAGTTTGGTTTTTCCTCATAGAAATCATAGGTTGCCGGGAAAAGATACCCTTCGAGCGGATATAAAACCTTTTCATTTTCGATTTCCGAAGTCAATAGCTCCGGGAATTGTTCCTGCATGGACTTAACGAATTTCTTATCATTCAATTCCTTAAAGACTTTTTTTGGTTCTTGTCCCGTCTTTACGGCAATGATATCGGCAATTTGGACGAGCTGCTTCCCTTCAGGGATCGTAATCTTCAATGCCGCTTCTTTCATCAGTTTCCCGGTTTTGATGCTTGTGACGATATCTTCAATCGGCATGGAAGGTGATAATTTATACTCACCTGCCTGGAATCCGGATTCATTGCGGAATTTAATATAGTATTTGAATACGCGTGCGTCCTTGATGATTCCCTGCTCTTCAAGCAATGTAGAAATTCCGTTCACGGAAGAACCGATCGGGATTTTCACTTTCTTGATGGTATCATCGTCAGGGTCGACGGGTTTCATGGCCGAATTAATATATAAGAAGCCCACGAGACCAACAATCCCGATTAGTAAAATAAGCGAAGCTATCGTAATCATGATGATCTTACGAACAAGCCTGGCTTCTCCTTGCCGTTCCAACAATTTCATTTGAATATGTTCCTTTTTAGATAAATTATGATCTTTTTCATCCATTTTCATTCCCCCTGCAAACTCACACCAACTACAGAATGGCTTCTAGATGATGCTTTCTCTAATTAGACTTTGCTTCGAACATTATACTAAAACCAACAAAAAATTACATGTTTTTTGTGAAACTACCTTCATAATTCATCTATTTATGGCAAAATCGCACTAGTTTTGTCAATCCCGGGAGTTTTTAACCAGGAAAATAGTGATATGATTCCAGCTCCATTTGAATGAGGGTTATACGAATTTCCACTTTTATGGTAGACATATCATCCCCGAAACGGAATAATCTTAGATAGGATCATATTTGAATGAAAGGGAAGGCGGTGTAAAGGAATTGGATAATTCTTATTTTGTCGGGTGGGGGACGTTGGCACTCATAAATGCAGGACTCGCTCAAGGTAAAAATAGAACGGCGTTGAATTGGTTCTTGCTCTCTTTATTTTTAGGTCCTTTAGCGACTTTTATCCTTTTGTTCGCTGAGAAAAGATAAAGCTTCATTGGTACATAAATGAAAAAGCATTAAAACCAATATGATTGTGTTGCCGATTTGGCGAGTCGAGCACCAAACTCGCGGGTCAAGTGCATAACCTCCCAGAAAACAGCTGCCTATTTGCCTATGTAGCATCCGATAAGGTTACTTTATATACTGGCATGAAAGCTGTGAAAACGCGAAGTCATGATACTATCACCCATTTTATCAAGGAAAAGCTCTTGCCAGGGGCTCAGCGCCAAGACCTGGAGGGGAAATCAACCACACCAGAAAACCGCAAAAAAAAGATGCCGCCTGTAACATACAGGCAGCATCTCCTTCAGGTCCTGGTTTTATTTAATGGTCCTTTACAAGGGATACATTAAAAAACCAGGTCAGTTTTTTCGTTTGTTTATTCTTCTTCTTCGGCTTCTTCCTGGTCAAGGAATGTATTTAACATTTCTTCGACTAGATCCCACTCTTCTTCGGTTTCGATCGGAGTAAGCTCACCATCTTTATTATCTTCGCTCGGTACGAATGAAGAAGCGTGGATTTCAATCTCTTCCTCTTCATCTTCTGCAGACATCGGATAGTAAAGGACATAAGATTTGTTGAATTTATCTGAATCGAATGTGAAAAGGATTTCGCAAAGCTGCTCGTTTCCGTTTTCATCTACTACTGTAATGTTGTTTTCGCCGTGTTCCATTTGCATTCACCTCATATTGAATTTGTTTGTCTGTCCAAGAAACCTTGCAGGATCATGACAGCAGCCATTTTATCAATGACTTTCTTACGTTTGCTTCGGCTCACGTCCGCCTCAAGAAGGACACGTTCAGCCGCCATAGTTGTCAACCGTTCATCCCAGAGAAACACCGGCAGCTTGAATTTTTTTTCTAATCGCTTAGCGAAATCTTGGCTGATCTCGCCTCGCGGTCCTACAGTCCCGTTCATATTTTTAGGTAAACCGAGGACGATTTTAGAAACTTCATGCTCTTTTATAATTTCATTGAGACGTTTAAAGCCGAAGTCATTTCCAGCTTCGTTAATTTTGATCGTTTCCAAACCTTGTGCAGTCCAGCCCATCGCGTCGCTTACGGCGACGCCGATGGTTTTTGAACCTAAGTCAAGCCCCATTGTGCGCATTAGTATTCCTCTCGATGTTTCTTAAGATACGACTTGACCAATTCTTCGATGATTTCGTCGCGTTCAAGCTTACGGATGATGTTTCGAGCATCCATATGGCGCGGGATGTAAGCCGGGTCACCAGATAATAGATAACCGACGATTTGGTTGATCGGATTATACCCTTTTTCCTGAAGTGCAACATACACTTGAGACAATACTTCTTGTACATCTCTTTCGAATGGTTCTTCGGGAAAATTAAATTTCATCGTTTTATCAAACGAACTCATTGACATGCACCTCTCCTCAGCGTCCAGAATCCACTATTACCTACATTGTACAACACTTTTCATGGATTATGAAATCGTTAAGACCCATTCTTCAACAAAATTAAGTGCTGCATCCAATTTTTCCGGGTCTTTTCCGCCGGCTTGGGCCATATCCGGACGTCCGCCGCCGCCGCCGCCGCAGCGGGAAGCCACTTCTTTGATCAATTTGCCTGCATGGAAACCGCGATCGATATAATCTTTCGTGACACCTGCAATCAAATTTACTTTATCACCTTGGGCCGATCCCAATACGATAATGACAGAATCAAGCTTTTGTTTCAAATCATCCGCCATGGCCCGCAGGTTATTCATGTCCGTAGCTTGAACCTTGGCCACCAATACTTGTACCCCATTGATTTCTTTCACGTTAGAAACGAGGCTTCCTGCTTCAATATTGCTTAATTTGGCAGTCAAGCTTTCATTTTCACGTTGAAGGTCCTTCACCTCAGCCAAGACCGTTTCAATTCTTGAAGGCACATCCTTCAAATTCGTTTTCAATTTAGCTGATGCCTCTTTCAAGATGCCGATTTGATCAGTCATCAATTGGTATGCACCGGCACCCGTCACCGCTTCGATCCGGCGCGTGCCTGCACCGATTCCGCTTTCGGAAACGATTTTGAACAGCCCGATAACAGCGGTATTCGGGACATGTACACCCCCGCATAGCTCAAGGCTATAATCGCCGATTTGAACGACACGGACAATCTTGCCGTATTTTTCGCCAAACAAGGCCATCGCGCCCATCGCTTTTGCTTCTTCAATATTTTTGTAGTCGGTATTCACTTGCAGGCTTTGCCAGATCTTTTCATTTACAATCGTTTCGATGCGCTCTATTTCTTCGGCCGTTATCTGTCCGAAATGAGAGAAGTCGAAGCGAAGGCGCTCAGCTTGTACGAGTGAACCAGCCTGATTGACATGTGTACCGAGAACGTCTTTTAATGCCTGATGCAACAGATGTGTCGCTGTATGGTTTTTAGTGATATGGATGCGGTTTTCTTGATTGACCGCAGCTACGATATCGGAATCGGTCAGTAAAGTGCCGGCAACGACCGTTACCCGGTGCAGGTTTTGACCATTTGGCGCCTTTTGAACATCATGGACTTCCACTTTCACGGATTCACTTGCCATCGTGCCTTTATCCGCTATTTGTCCGCCGCTTTCCGCGTAGAAAGGAGTTTTGTCCAGAATGACCTGCACGTCCTCACCTTCCTGTGCCTCTGTTACAAGTTCGCCATTTTTTATGATGGCCGCAACCTTGGCATCGACCGCAACTTGATCATAACCGACAAATTCACTTTCGACCTTAATATCTCCCAACACTCCGCCTTGGATTTGCATCGAATCCACATCTTGGCGTGCTGACCGTGCACGTTCACGCTGGGCATCCATTTCTTTTTCGAATCCAGCTTGATCGACCGTCATGCCCTCTTCCTCGGCATATTCTTCCGTTAACTCGATCGGGAAGCCGTATGTGTCATATAGACGGAAAGCATCACTGCCAGGAATGGTCGAGTTCCCCTTTTCCTTTTCCTTTTTAATGACCTCGGAAAGGATGGCCAATCCATCATGAAGGGTTTCATGGAAGCGTTCCTCTTCATTCTTGATTACTTTTGCAATGAAATCCTTATTATTGAGGACCTCAGGGTAGAAGTCTTTCATGATTTCACCAACGACAGTCACCAGCTCGAACATGAATGGACGATTGATGTTGATTTGCTTCGCATATCGAACTGCCCTGCGGAGCAAGCGGCGCAATACATATCCACGGCCTTCGTTGGATGGAAGAGCTCCGTCACCAACTGCGAATGCCACCGTACGGATATGATCGGCGATGACCTTGAAGGCAACATCCTTTTCTGTGTCGACACCATATTTCACATCCGCGATTTCTTCCACAGCGCGGATGATTGGCATAAATAGATCGGTATCATAGTTCGTGGCCACATCTTGAACGACGGAAGCCATACGCTCGAGACCCATGCCCGTATCGATGTTTTTCTTCGGAAGCGGTGTATAAGAACCGTCCGGATTATGGTTGAATTGAGAAAACACAAGATTCCAGACTTCTAGATGACGTTCGTTTTCCCCGCCAGGATATAATTCAGGATCATTCGGATCATCCCCGTATGCAGGTCCGCGATCGTAGAAAATTTCTGTGTTGGGACCGCTTGGACCTTCACCGATATCCCAGAAGTTTTCTTCAAGGCGAATGATCCTTTCAGCAGGAACACCGATTTTTTTATTCCAAAGTTCAAATGCTTCATCATCTTCAGGATGGATGGTCACGGCTAATTTATCTTTGTCGAACCCAATCCATTTTTCATCAGTCAAAAACTCCCATGCCCATGTGATGGCTTCTTCTTTGAAGTATTCCCCAATCGAGAAGTTGCCCAGCATTTCGAAAAACGTATGGTGACGTGCCGTCTTCCCGACGTTTTCAATATCGTTTGTACGAATCGCCTTTTGTGCATTCGTGATCCGCGGATTTTCGGGAATCACCCGTCCATCGAAATATTTCTTTAACGTCGCAACCCCGGAGTTGATCCAAAGCAAGGATGGATCTTCATGAGGAACCAAAGACGCACTCGGTTCGATGTTATGGCCTTTTTCACTAAAAAAATCTAAATACATTTGGCGGATTTGAGCACCAGTTAAATACTTCATATATATATCCTCCTTTAAAAATGATTATGTAATTTTTGAGCACACAAAAAACCCCCATCCCAAAAACAGGGACGAGAGTCAACTCGCGGTACCACCCTGATTACGGACGCAGGAAAATCCTATGCCCATCACCTTCATAAAAGCCTTAACGCGGCATGACGGCAGGTATTAGCTGCTCTCGGGACTAGCTTTCTGCCGCTCTTCACCTGGCAATCCCTCTCAGCCTAGGGGACCCCTCTCTTTTTGGTGGACTTCAGCATACTTCATCCTTCAACGAATTATCTTATGTAATGGATTATATTCACAAGACTTTTATTTGTCAATAAGCGGCGGCTTCTTTCTAAAGTGAACGCGCGCGTGCAATACAAAAACTTTCAGCACAGCCAGAATCGGAATGGACAGGACCATCCCCGTGATGCCGCCGATTTCGCCACCGGCCAATAATGCCAGCATGATGAAAAGCGGATGCATATGCAGGCTTTTTCCGACAATTAGCGGGGACAGGACATTTCCCTCGAGAAATTGAAGGACGAGTACGATGACCGCAATAATCACCACCATTTTCACCGATATCGTCGCAGCGATGATCACGGCGGGAATGGCGCCGATGATCGGACCGAAGTACGGTATGACGTTCGTTATCCCGATGATTGCGCCCAATAGCAGCGGATAATCCATTCCGACGATCCAAAAAAGCAGCGAGGATAACAAGCCGATCACGGCACAGACGATGATTTGCCCGCGAATGTAACTGCCAAGCGATGCATCGACATCACGGACGAAGGCCCGCCCCTGCTTGCGCCATTTTTTCGGGGTCATATACCAGGCCATTTTTTTCAATGCGGTGAAATCCTTCAGGATATAAAAGGCGATGAATGGAATCAAGGCAATCAGGACAATGAAGTCGATCATTTTCACGGCATACCCCATCGCTTTTTCAGGCATACGCTTCAACCAGCCCTCGAATAGAAGGATGCCTTCTTCCACCCTTTCATGAATTCCGAACGGCCAGGCTGCGGTTTGGTGATTGAGCTTGTCGATCCGGCTCCGGTATTGTTCGACCAATTCCGGCACGCTTTCCGAAAGTTCCCGTACCTGACTGACAATCACCGGTATTCCTTTATACACGGCAAAGCCGATTCCCCCGAAAAATACTAAATAGATGATCGTAATCGAAAGCCAGCGGCGCATCCCTTTCTCATTTAAATATTCGACTACCGGATGCAGCAAGTAACTGATGAACGCACCGATCAAAAAAGGGATCAGGACTGTCACGCATACAGTGACAACCGGTCCCCACAAGGGTTGGAGTTTCATGAAGATATATATGACGAAGAATAAAAGCAATAAAAACCCGAGGCGATAAAACCATTTTACACGAATACTCACTTCCGAACACCTCCCGCTCGTTTATTCTTCGAAAGGCAGCCGGTTTTCATACATAAAAAAGAGTGTCCTGTGAAAAGGACACTAAAGCCACACGTTATAATATTGACTTTAATCTTTTACGGATTTTCTTCATGCTCCGTTTGAGCCTCTTTGAATTCAACATGTCCGAACCGAAGTTCATAACACTATTGCGTGAACGTCTAGCCATTTCAAACACCTCTTCCGATTATCACATACTGAAGCGGCGGTCATTTTCTTCAAACAAATCGTCCAATGAGCTTAAACTTCCATCTTCCTCGACCTGGTGCGTATTAATGATCCCTTCGGATAAGGTCATCTCAATAAAACAATTCCAACAATAATATTGGTTTACGCCAATTTTCCCTACATCTTTACTGCGGCAATTCGGGCATTTAATTTCCAAAATGGACACCTCACTGTTCATTAACTGAAACAATGATGGTATCCTTCCCAAACGTAGGCGGCTGTTTTGATTGGATCACTGTCGACTCCGAGAAAAACCCATCCGTTGTTTCATACGCTATAATCGTGCCCATTTGTTCCTTGAAATATACATCCTGCAGTAAACCAAGCTCCTCACCCATTTCCGAAAAAAGCATCCGCCCCAATAGTTCGTCCTTTGTCAGGCAAATGGAATCCGCAGGCATTTTCCTCGTGGTTGTATCGTTGAGCTTGATGACGATCCCGTCTTGTCCATAAGATGATATATCGGCCAATTGCAAGTGGAAGGCCCTCTTGAACAATGCTTGCTGATGAATGACCATGCCGGTTACCTGACCCGATTCTGAAATCGTTAAATCATGGACGGTGCCGATACGTTCTCCTCTAAGCGTAAAAACCGGCATCCCTTTCAATAAAGAAAACGTCCGCAAGGTCATCCCGCCTTTCCGAACATTTTTATTATTTCTTTCATCATGAAAATAGATGTGCTGAAAGGTTTTCCATTGTCGATTCGTTACACATACCGTTGATGCCACGGCATAAAAAAAAGCACCCCAAATTGTTCGGGGTGTCGCTAGACCCGGTCATTTCATTTTACCACCCTCTGCTCGAGCCTCCGCCACCGGAACTCCCTCCGCCTCCTCCGCGTGGGCCGCCGCCGCGGCCTCCTCCGCCACCGCCTCCGCGGCTGATGAATATCAAGAGGATATTAAGGAGCGTTTGAAGGAAAAATCCTTTAAAAAATTTGGCATCGAGAATGAAAACGATGATGATGACGATGATAAAGAGAACTATCTGTAAACCGGATGGCTGAAAGGTATCTGGCTCCGGCTGGACGGAAAGATCTTGATGAAACTCTTCGCCCAATTGATATTCTTTCGTGACATCGTTATAGACGGCCTTATACGTTTCAGTCAGTGCAGCATCATAATTCCCTTTTTTCAGCTCCGGAATGGCAACATTATCCAAAATCTGTCCCGTTCTTATATCGGTTATGGCCCCTTCCAGACCGTACCCCACTTCGATGCGGATTTTCTGTTCTTCCTTGGCAAGCACGATGAGGACGCCGTTGTTCAGCTCGGCATCGCCAAGCTTGAATGATCTAAATGCGTCGACCGAGTACTCCTCGATTTCGGATCCTTCCATCGAATCCACGGTCAATACGGCAATCTGTGCTTTCGTAGCGTCATCCAAGCGTTTCCCAAGTTCGATCAGTTCCGATTTTTCCTGATCATCCAGCACTCCGGCAAAATCCTGGACATAGATATCCCCAACTGGTTTCGGGATGTTCGGTTGTGCTGCGACTACGTTTGCAAATTGTAATGTGAAAATGAAGAATAGCGCAAACACAGCGAGTCTTTTCATTATTTATCGCTCCCGAAATCAACCTTTGGCGTTTCTTTTTCTTGATCGGTCACTTCAAAATACGGCTTTGTCTCGAAACCGAACGCGCCCGCCATCAAATTCTTCGGAAAGCGTTTAATCGTCTTATTATAAGTGGTGACTTCATCATTATAGTCTTTACGGGCCACCGTCAGACGATTCTCCGTCCCCTCCAGGCTGTCCATGAGTCCTTTGAAGTTCTCATTGGCCTTTAAATCCGGATAATTCTCGACAACAACTAAAAGGCGGCTTAAAGCCCCGCTCAGCTCCTGATCGGCTTGGATCGCACCTTCCGTGGAATTGGCACCTGCCAGCTTGGAGCGGGCATCACTCACCGCTTTAATGGCTTCCGTTTCGTGCTTCGCATATCCCTTTACCGTTTCGACGAGGTTCGGAATCAAATCCGCTCTCCGCTTCAATTGATTATCCACCTGTGACCACTTATTGTCGACGTCTTCATTGGCACTGACAAGGCCGTTGTATGAGGTTGCCCCATATATCACTAGTAAAACGACAACGACTATCCCTATTATCCATCCTTTTTTCAATCTGATCCCCCCTGCTCTTTCATATACAAGTTATATTTTATAGTCATTCCACCAAAACTATGATCATAAAACAAAATTCAGCAATTTGATGAACAAAACATGTTACATAAAATCATAAGGAGTAACATTCTCCATCCCGATCATCGGGTCGGCATGCATGAGGATATCCAGATAGCTTGCCTCCTGCTCACGCACCATGCCCTTTTCAACCGGAGCATCCTCTTCGCTCAAAACCTCGCGCAGCTTTTCACGCAGTGTCGTTTTCCGGCGCATTTCATCATTCCGTTCGATCCCGAGACGGAATGCTTCTTCTTCCCCGCAAAGAATCAGGAAATTCTTGCTGCGGGTGATCGCGGTATACAATAAATTGCGTCGGAGCATCCGATAATAGCTTTTCACCACTGGCAAAATGACGATGGGAAACTCACTTCCCTGCGACTTATGGATGGAGCAGCAATACGCATGTGTAATCTGATTCAGATCCTGCTTCGTGTAGGTCACTTCGATCCCCTCGAACGATATGATGACTTTATCGACATGATCGGTATTTTCCTTAGCGAACAATATCGATACGATTTCTCCCATATCGCCGTTAAAGACCCCTTCCTCAGGCTGGTTCACCAGCTGCAGCACCTTATCTCCCGTCCTGTAAATCACATCGCCAAATTTGATTTCCCGCCGTTTTTCATCAGTATTGCCATTGAACACTTCCTGAAGCATTTTATTCAAGGCATCGATGCCGGCAGGTCCTCTGTACATGGGTGCCAACACCTGTATATCCTTGGCCGTGAAGCCCTTCGTCCGGGCATTTGCGACCACCTTCTCGATAACCTGGGCGATTTGGCCCGTCTGGCAGCGAATGAACGAGCGATCTTCTTGCTGCTTCGTCACATCATCTGGCAGCCTTCCTTTTTTGATATCATGAGCCAATTCAATGATCGAAGAGCCATCCGCTTGACGATAAATATGTTCAAGACTGACAGTAGGTACACAATTCGATGCAAGCAAGTCCTTCAGAACCTGTCCAGGACCGACTGATGGCAGTTGATCTTCATCGCCAACCAATATCACCTGGACATTTTCCGGCAGAGCTTTGAATAATTGATGGGCGAGCCACGTATCCACCATGGATACCTCATCTATGATCACGATCCGCCCGTCCAGCTGATTATCCTCATCATGCGAAAAGCCTTCACTCCCATTCCATCCCAGCAAACGGTGAATCGTGACGGCGGGAAGACCGGTCGATTCAGCCATACGCTTCGCCGCACGCCCAGTGGGAGCCGCAAGGACGAATGGGAATGGATCGCTTCCTTCTTTTTTATAATCATTCAAGTCCATTGATACCCCATGCAGCTCGGCATAAAGCTCGACGATTCCCTTGATGACCGTCGTCTTACCGGTACCCGGACCCCCCGTCAAGATTAACATGGGTGATTGCAGGGCTGTCTGAATCGCTTCCTTTTGGGCTGAAGCATAGGAGACACCAAGCCGCTCCTCCAGCTCGCCAAGTGCAAGCAAAAATTCCGATTCCGGAAATTGGTCTTCATACTCGGTTTGGTCGAGAAGCCGCTTGATGTTCATCACGATTCCCTTTTCGGAATAAAATAAGGATGGCGGATAAATCCGTTGATCTTCGACAACGATTTTGCCTTCTTCCGTCAATTCGATTATTTCCGAGGAAATGTTCGTGAACTCGATCCGATCCCGCTTATTTTCCTCCAGCAGCTTTTTTACCGCTTCCAATAGCTGCTCGGCTTCTATGTAGATATTTCCGTCCTGAAGGCACTGGGATTCCAGCGTATACAAGCAAGCAGCCTTGATCCGATCGGGGTGGCTGCCGGAAATGCCAAGCTGATGCCCAAGTTCATCCGCCCGACCAAAACCAATCCCTTCAATATCCTCCACAAGCTTATACGGATTGCCCTGGACCATGGAAATCGTATCCTGCTTATACATTTGATAAATCTTCATCGAGAGCTGCGGACCGAAGCCATATTGATTCAGGGCAATCATCACCTGCTCCAGGCCTTGATGCTCAACTAACGTATCATAGAGGCCTTTCGCTTTTTCACCAGATAGCTTCGGAATATCATCAAGTAACGATGGCTGAGCCAGAATCTTGGAAATTGCCTTTTCCCCTAGCGTATCAACAATGCTTTCGGCTGTTTTTTTCCCAATCCCTTTAAACAGGTCACCGGACAAATAACTGACGATGCCTTCCTTGGATTGAGGCAAATCCTTGCGAAAATGCTCAACATGAAATTGAAGCCCAAAACGCGGATGTTCCTTCAAGGCCCCATAAAAAATATAAATCTCATCCTCATGCATCCTTGGAAAATAACCGGTTACGACAGCTTCCTTCTCTTCATAACTTAGATTCGTTTCATGCACGCGAATTCTTATAACCGAGTACATATTTTCTTCATTATGAAAGATCGTCACCAAATGGCTACCCTTCATGAACATTTTCTCTTCTGCAAACAAATCCAACGAATCTTGCTGGCTCAACGCTACTCCCCACCTTTTCCATGCATATGCCTTCTATTTACTCGGCATTCATTTCTTCCATCAGTTTTTTACCGTGCCCTGCCAGCATATGGTCAGGCTGTGCTTCCAGCGCCTTATCAAAGTAAGCGATCGCCGCCTGCGCATCTTCCTTATATCCGGCAAACGCGACACCCAAATTATAATACGCATCGGCATGGCCTGGATCCTGTTCCACTACTATATTCAGCTGATTGATCAATTCATCATACAGTTCAGCATTCGCAAGGCATAGCGCATATTGGAATCTCGCATCAACATCCTCCGGGCTCAGCTCCACCGTTCTCTGTAAATAAGGCATTGCCAATTTAGGCTGTTCCAATGCCATCAAAGTCAATCCAAGCATGAAGTATGCATCACTGTTATCCAATCCCAATCGAATTGCTTTCTCAAACATGTCCTTCGCCTCAACTAATTTAGAATCGGTTTCATAATATAAGTTCCCTAATGAATAATATGCTGCAGCTGCGTTTTCATCCAGCTCTATCGCCTTTTTGTAAAACTTGACCGCTTTATCCGTTTCACCCACTGCAGTCAGTACATTTCCAAAGTTTATGTAGGCAACAGGCTCATTCGGATTTTCCTCGATGGCCTCATTGAAGACCTTCGCCGCTTCTTCGTATTTTCCTTGTTGCATAAATTCGATGCCTTGTTGATTTTTATCCATATTCATTCACACTCCATTTTCATAATAAAAAGTATAGCATAAGCCAGCGGTCCATTTCAGGCGGGCCACCCCCGCAATCCAAAAGAAGTCCCCAACCGCAAACACAGCTGGGGACATGCTTATTTTACCCTACGTAAGTCAGCTTTTCACCTTTTTTAAATACTTCATCGATCGTACCGCCGCCAAGGCATACTTCACCATCATAAAATACGACCGCTTGTCCTGGTGTGATTGCACGGACAGGCTCGTCAAAGATGACCTCGACATCACCATTTTCCAAGACCTTCACTTTTACACCGCTATCCTCTTGACGGTACCTGAATTTTGCCGTACAGGTAAATTCCCCTGCAGGAATATGCTGAGCCACCCAGCTGACGTTCACCGCAAGAAGAGAATTGGAATACAGCACATCATTATCAAAGCCTTGGCACACATATAAAACGTTACGCTTCAAGTCTTTTCCCGCAACAAACCAAGGATCGCCGCTGCCGCCGATCCCAAGGCCGTGACGCTGACCGATCGTGTAATACATCAACCCATCATGCTTGCCCATGACCTTGCCGTCCATCGTGACCATATCACCTGGTTGGGCAGGAAGGTAATTGCCTAAAAACTCCTTGAAATTGCGTTCGCCGATGAAACATATCCCAGTCGAATCTTTTTTCGTTGCCGTTGCAAGCCCCGCTTCTTTCGCCATTTCACGGACTTCTTTTTTATCGATATGCCCGAGTGGAAACATGACTTTTTGCAATTGTTCTTGCGTAAGCTGATTCAAGAAGTACGTTTGATCTTTATTATTATCGACACCGCGAAGCATTTTGTATTCTCCGTCACGATATTCGACCTGCGCATAATGCCCTGTGGCCACATAGTCCGCTCCAAGGCTTACCGCATGCTCAAGAAATGCCTTGAACTTGATTTCCTTATTGCACATGACATCCGGATTCGGGGTACGGCCCGCTTTATATTCATCCAAGAAATAAGTGAACACTTTGTCCCAATATTGCTTTTCGAAATTGACTGCGTAATAGGGGATGCCGATTTGATTACAAACGGCAATGACGTCATTGTAATCCTCCGTTGCCGTACAAACTCCGTTTTCATCCGTATCATCCCAATTCTTCATGAAGATCCCGACCACATCATAGCCTTGATTCTTCAACAGCAGGGCTGACACAGAGGAATCCACGCCTCCTGACATACCTACGACGACGCGGGTATCCTGTGGTGCTTTATTCATCCTGTCACCTCTTTTATTTTAAAGGAAGGATTACCTTCCCACTAATCTGTTAATGATTTTCACGGTCGTTTCGGCCGCAGACCTGACAACGTGTTCCGTGTTGTGCAAACCGAAGCTGAAGCGAATCGAATTTTTCGTCCGCTCAGAATCCTTGCCGAACATTGCGACAAGTACATGCGAGGGCTCGATGGACCCTGCCGTACAAGCGGATCCGCTCGACACCGCAACACCTGCCAAGTCCAGGTTGACGAGCATCGATTCAACATTCGTGCCGGGAAAACTTAGATTCAGCACATGCGGCAGCGAATGTTCGCTAGATCCGTTAATTTCATATTGTACATCTGCCCCATCTAAGACGGCAAGCAATACGTCTTTAAAGCGCCTATATTCCGCAGACTTACGTTCCATCGTATTTTGTGCGATCAACACGGCTTCTGAAAAACCAGCAATGGCCGGCACACTCTCCGTCCCCGCCCGGCGTTTGCGTTCTTGCTCCCCGCCATAAAGATGCGGACTCAGCTTCAACCCTTCACGGATATATAGAAAGCCGATTCCCTTCGGACCGTTAATCTTATGAGCTGATACACTCAGTAAATCCACGCCCAACTCATGAACGTCAATGGACATCAAACCATATGCTTGAACCGCATCCGTATGATAAATGGCCGGATGTCCTTTAAGCAGCTGCCCGATTTCGGCAATCGGCTGGACCGATCCGACCTCATTGTTGCCAAACATGATCGAAACCAAAATCGTATCCTCGCGCAAAGCCGCCTTTAAATCGGCAACGGAAATAAGCCCCGCTTCATTCACAGGCAAATAAGTGAGTTCAAAGCCAGACTTCTCAAGATATTGGCAAGTATGCAAAACCGCATGATGCTCAATTTCCGTCGTGATGATGTGCTTCCCTTTTTCTTTATAGGCGTTCGCAACCCCAAGGATGGCCGTATTATCCGCCTCTGTTCCACCGCTCGTGAAAATGATTTCATTCCGTCCGGCACCGATGCTTTTGGCAATGCTTGAACGTGCCTCATCCAAAACATGACGCGCCTCCCGACCGAAAGCATGAATGCTCGAAGGATTACCAAAGTCATGGCTCATGACGGTCATCATCCTATCGATTACATTTGGATGCATCGGTGAAGTCGCCGCATGATCTAAGTATATTCTCTCCACTTTCTTGTCCCCTCCATTAAAAAACGCAAGCGCCTACAAAATAGGCGCATCGCTGATCACTTAAATATAGTACATATAAGAATCGATTTCACCCGTATCCTTGTAATTCGCCAAATCCATCAGCGTCGTATTATCCAATACATCCTTCACGGCATCCCTGATGCGAATCCAAAGCTGGCGCTTCACCGGCTCTTCCTCCTCGATTCCTTCAACCGGAGTGATCGGCCCTTCCAATACGCGTATAACATCACCCGAAGTAATCTCCTGAGGGTCCTTAGACAAGACATACCCGCCATAAGCACCACGCACACTCTTCACCAACCCCGCATTACGAAGCGGCGCAATCAGCTGCTCCAAGTAATGCTCGGACAAATTATGCGTCTGCGCAATCGATTTCAAACTCTTCGGACCTTCTCCATAATGTTTCGCAAGCTCGATCATGATCGTTAAACCATAACGACCTTTTGTAGATATCTTCATATAATACACCTCAAATTATTTATCCGTTTCTAAATTCTTATGAAATTATAGCATATTCCCGCCAGAAATGCATTCAACCACCTCCAATTTTACAAATTATCCTAATTGGAAAGGTCGGAAAAGAGAAAGGACCAATTATCACGACAGACGAATTTCCCGCTCGCTGGGTCGGATTTTCCTTGGGACGGACGGATTAAAGGGAAGTTTGATTTTATGATTCATTTATTTCTCCAGATTACAGGAAACTCATTTATTAATGGAGAATACTTTACTTAAAACTAAAAGGAGTGATTACAATGATCATTAAAGATTGCAAAATGCCTTTAAAGATCAACATGCTAGAATCCCTGATGAGGCGTTTACCTCCTGGGCATGAAAGGCAGCCAGCAATAAACGAAGACATCAAAAAAATCCGGGCAGGCTACAAAGGCGAATACAGAGTCTTCAATTTACTCAAAGCCCTTCCTCAAAAAGACTATTTACTCTTTCATGACCTCCGACTAAGCGGTTCACCTTTTTTCCGTTCCAAATGGACATCCTCATCCTCACACCCTTCTTCCTCTTGATCGTTGAAGTTAAAAACATCGCTGGTGAAATGTTTTTTGACAACACATTCAATCAACTTATCCGTACAAATCCAGATGGAACAACCGAAGCTTTTGACGATCCAATATTGCAGGTGAGCATGCAGCGCAAGCACCTGTTAGATTGGTTAAAAACAAGAAAGATCAATAACCTTCCAGTTGAAACCCTCGTAGTCAGTGCCAATTCTTCAACTATCATTCGTGCGGCCAATAAAGAGATTAGTGGAAAAGTAATACGCAAGGATCGTATTCTTCTGCAAATTGCGGAATTAAATAATACGCATACCGAAGAGATCCTTTCAAGAAGAGCTATAAAACGTTTATCGAATGTATGGCTTGATGGGCATACTGCTTTTATTCCTAAACTTTAAAAACGTATGGAATACCAAGTTCCGCCCTTCAAACTGGTGTCTTCTGTCAAAATTGTCAGGCATATTCCATGGAGCGGCATGGAAAGTGGATTTGCCGTACTTGTCTGGATACTTCCCATGATGCTCATATTTCCGCACTTTTAGATTATGTATATCTCGTAAAACCTTCCATTACCAACAGCGAATTTCGAAACTTCCTTCAACTCCATTCTCCATCAAGCGCAAAAAATTTACTAACTTCATTGAAACTGAAACATTCCGGACATACCAAAGGCAGAGTTTATCTATTACATTCTCTTATAGAAGGCTAGGACAAATTAAGTTTTTCTGGAAGGCCGTTTTATTTCTGGCAAGGACGAATTAGCGCGCTGGTTGGTCGATTTATCCCTGACTGGGACGAATTAGCGCGCTGGATGGTCGATTTTTTCCTACTTGGGACGAATCAGCCTTCGTAATGGGAGGATTAAATATGATTTTTACTGTCACGAACAGCATAATCAGCGCATTTCACCCATGACTTGTGATACCTTATATAAAAAGGAGAGGTGCGCAATGAATATTAAACCGCTGGCTTACAGGATGCGGCCTCGATCGATTGATGAGATCATCGGGCAGGAGCATCTGGTTGGTGAAGGGAAAATAATCGCGAGAATGGTTAAAGCCAAGCAGCTTTCCTCGATGATCCTGTATGGTCCTCCGGGAATTGGGAAGACATCGATTGCAAGCGCGATTGCCGGGAGTACGAAGTTTGCCTTCCGGACGCTTAATGCCGTGACCAATAACAAGAAAGATATGGAGATTGTCGCAGCTGAGGCAAAAATGTCCGGCAAGGTGATCCTGCTGCTGGATGAGGTTCATCGGCTCGATAAGGCGAAACAGGATTTCCTTTTGCCTTATCTGGAAAACGGCATGATCACCTTGATTGGTGCAACGACGAGCAACCCTTATCATGCCATCAATCCGGCAATCCGCAGCCGGTGTCAGATTTTCGAATTAAAATCGTTGGAGACCGTTGATTTAATCAAAGCCTTGGAACGGGCACTTCATGATGAGGAGCGCGGGCTCGGTACATATAATACGGAAGTCGGCCTTGAAGCCCTTACCCATTTCGCAACTGCTTCGAACGGAGATGTGCGAAGTGCGCTAAATGCTCTGGAGCTTGCCGTCATTTCCACCGAACCTGATGAATCCGGTACGATCAAGATAGATGTACATATTGCCGAGGAGTGCATGCAGAAAAAAAGCTTCTCACATGATAAGGATGGAGATGCTCATTATGACGTCCTGTCAGCTTTCCAAAAATCGATTCGCGGCAGTGATGTGAATGCAGCTCTACATTATTTGGGGCGCTTGGTCGAAGCCGGCGATCTTGTCAGCATTGCCCGCCGAATGGTTGTCATAGCCTACGAAGACATCGGTCTTGCCAATCCTCAGGCTGGTCCCAGGGCCCTCGCGGCAGTCGAAGCCGCAGAACGGCTCGGGTTTCCTGAAGCCCGTATTCCGCTTGCCAACTCGGTGATCGAGCTATGCCTTTCACCCAAATCGAACACGGCCATCACCGCGATCGATTCGGCTCTTTCCGACATCCGCAGCGGTCATAGCGGAGATGTACCTGATCACCTTAAGGATGCCCATTACAAAGGGGCCGCTGAGCTCGGTCGCGGCATCGGTTACCTTTATCCGCATGACTACGAAAATGGCTGGGTGAAGCAGCAATACTTGCCAAACAAACTGCGCAGCAAGAAATATTACAAGCCGAAAAAGAGCGGGAAATTCGAACAAGCCCTTGCCTCCGTCTATGAAAATATCGAGAAAAAGAAATGACTCCGGATCAGTCTTAGACCCGGAGTTCTTTCATTGGAAAGTGAAAGCCATATACATACCTCATATCGACAAAAACGCCTCCCCCTCGGCCGCCATCATTTCGATGAGCTTACCTTTGACCGCCCTTGAAAATCCAATATGTTTCGGATGGAGCCACAAGCCTGCCGCCACCATTTGATTGGAAATCTTTTTCACCTTTTCCCCCAATGTGCGATCTCAATATTTATAAGCAGAATGGTCATTACAAACCGAAACCACTTCATAGCTCCTTCAGGATGAACATCGTTTTACAAACAGGTGAGTAACAGATGAGATAGTTGTTCATCAATCCCATGAAGCCACAAACCATATTTTTTGAGCAGTATTTCAACAAGCATCCCTTTCGCCTAGAGCTTTCCTGTATGCAGGATGATGAAGTCCGAGCTCGTTTCCAGAAAATCAAACAACTCAAAAAAGAGCGTGTCCAATTGCAATAAGAAGGCACAACAACTCCATTTGGTTGCTGTGCCTGTTTGGTCTTCCCTTTTACTTGGTGTTTTGATTAGCTGCTTTAATCAAATTCTCAAGCCATATTTGCTTGAATGCATTTGAGCGGACACGTCTCTGACCTCTGCCTGAGCTCTCATTGGATGAGCTGCTGGATGAGCTCTCTTCTGACGAACTGCTGGATGAACTTTCATCTGATGAGCTGCTGGATGAGCTCTCAAAAACGATACTGCTTGATGAGCTTTCACATGATGAGCTGCTTGATGAGCTTTCACATGATGAGCTGCTTGATGAGCTCTCACATGATGAGCTGCTGGATGAGCTCTCACAAGAAGAACTGCTTGAGCTTTCACAACATGTTTCAACTATCCTAACCGATAAAGCGATGAATTGGATATGTTCCGTTGTCACATAAAATAATTCTTCATTATGCACAACAACGATGTACGCTTCAGCCACTTCAATCAGGATTCCCTCAACCCGCTCAGGGCCGCCTGCACTTACGGATACCCAGTTGTGGATCAATCTTGAAAGAATGCCATTAAGTGAATCGATACCGTCATATAGGTCTTGAGATGGGATCTCACGGCACGCAAATTCCACGACCGTTACACTTTTGATATGGGAAATCGGGAATAAAACCAACCCTTCTTTCTCCGTGGATAGAACCAAGAATTCTTCTTTCACATCGACAACCCGGCCAACTTTTGAAGTCGGACCGCCGCCATTCACTTGGATGCAGCTATCCCTTAATGTTTCCAGTGCCCCTAAAAAAGTTCCCGGATATACAATTTCCCCATCATTGATCGGACATAAATCAAGCGCCTTCTTCGCATTTTCGACGACGATCTTCAAATGCTCAATGGCGTAATATACGAGTTGATTTTCTTCCGTATGAAGAACGATGTAATCACTCCGGACTTCTACAAGCCTGCCTTCTCTAGATTCTGGGCCGCCTTTATATACCCTCACAAATTTTCCCTTTAAAGCTTCAAGGTACGGTAAACTAACAGTCTCTGCCATTTTTCCTTTAGCCTCCAATAGTTATTTATACTTTAGTGATATCCGTACTGCATATATATGCGCCTTGTTTCTATTACGGACTCTTCCAATCACCCATTTTGCAGTAAATCGTCGAACGCCCAGAAATATCATATGAAGCATCCCTTTTTCCAGTCTATTCATCATTCTAAAAAGCGCCCTTCTTTTTACGGAAAAACTCCGGGATTTTTCTCCCGGAGTCCTGTGTATGGATATAAGCGCCATTTCTTGCTTATACAAAATCCCTATCATCCATCATAGGCGAAATCGTTTTTTAAGCTGAATGGAAAACAACGGACTAAGTCCAAACCATGAAAATCTCAATATTTCATCCATCATTCATTGAATCATTTTTCCTTACCGAACGTTATTGCCACACGGGCGCTTTCCCTTTGCCGATGCTTGGTCACCGTCACAGAAAACTTGCCTGCTTTTTTTCCAAGCTGCTTCATCGACACATTCGCCCGTTTCCCTTTGGAGGTGGTCTTAGCCAAAACGGCTCCATTGACACTGTAAATCTTGATGACATCCCCTTTAGTCAGGCTGCCCACTTTAACGAGGTCGGCTTTTCCTTTACCATTCGTTACCTTAACCTGGCTTTTTTTCAAGGAAGGCGAGATTTCACCTTGATAGGATCGAGCGACAAGGTCGCTTTCCCTCAATGGCGGCTGTGTGGCCGAAACGTAGACATTCCCCGCTTTCTTCCCAAGCTGCTTCACCTTTACCTTCAATGACGCTTCCGTTGCTGTCGCCTTCACTAACACTTTCCCTCTGCTCTTCGCGTCATACACTTTGATGATGGTTCCCTTTTTCAGACCGCTCAGCTTCATAACATCCGTCTTTCCCGCTTCATTGGACACTCCGATCTGGACTGACCTTAATGAAGGCGAGGTATCCGAAATCGCGAACGCGTATGGAACATCGATCGTTTCTTCAGCGTTGTCCATGATTAAGGAATAGCTGCCCTTTTTCAAGTAAGAGGTGACGGCCTGCTTTTCGCTCGTATATATCTCACCCACCTTCTTACCTGATCGATCCTGAATCACACCGTGCCAATTCGTCCCCGCTCTTTGTTTAACTGACATTACCACATTGCCGCTTTGCGGAACGGTGAACTTGAATGCATCATGATCATCGGATGTACTGATCACCCCTTTGTATGTCTCATTCAAGTGAATGCCATTAGCTGCGGCTACCGTATCATTCGCCTCTTTTTCAAAATGATGATCCTTCGTGTACTTTACCGAAAATTGAAACGGAACCCTGGAAGCCCCCCCATTATCACCAATCGTGATATAATACGTCCCTTTCGGAAGCCCGACTTGCACCTCCTCGAAATCCGAACTGCCCTTTTGACTGCTCGTATACATGTATGTATAGTTGAATCCTTTACCGTTTTGGATGATACCTTCCCAGGAAGCCTTGGCATTACGCTTGATCGATAACGTCACAACTCCAGCCTCCGGCAATGCAGCCTTATAGACCTTCTTGTCCGTACTGCTGGCTAATGCTCCTTTGTTGATTGCATTTACTTTAATAGTTGCGCCTTCATTCAAGGTAGAGCCTTGAACCTCAGCACCGACACCCCATGTCAGGAGAAGAATGAACACCCCTACACCATTTCTCAGCTCTCTCATTCGCACACCTTACCCCTTCATTTTAAAAACGATAGTATAATATCACTAGTTATATATTCCTACACACCGTTCACCTCATCAAGCTTTTTTTGTTTCAACGTGAAAAAACTCCAAATCACTGCAGTGCATGAAAATCAATAGACCGACCTGCCGTTTTAGAAGAAACATTGGAAACAGCGTCGATATTCCCACCAACCACTCCTTTTGGACTAAACCTTTAAACAATTTCACATTCCACCTTCTTCACTACCGTTCTATTCATCTCGCACACCGATACACCAAAAAATGGAAAATCTATGATAAAATAGTAAATTATACTATTATTTTCGCGAAAAATTAAATATAATAGAGAATGTGGCAACAAAAAGAGGAAGGAAGTAATCTATGAGACACGAAAAAAAGAAAAAAAAGAAACGGACTTGGCTGAAGGTAGTCGGGATAATTGTCCTACTTTTCATATTAGCAGGAGGCGCTTTTGCCTACTCCGTCTGGAATTCCCTAAATAAAACCGTTGATTCGATGCATACGCCCATAGACCGCAATACGGACAAACGAACGAAGGACCTTGCCCTATCCGATCGGGAGCCTTTCTCGATGCTCATGCTTGGGGTCGATGAACGTGATGGCGACAAAGGCCGCTCGGATACGATGATCGTTTTGACCGTCAATCCTCAGAAAAAATCCGTTAAAATGCTAAGCATCCCCCGTGATACACGGACCGAGATCGTCGGCCATGGAACACAGGATAAAATCAATCACGCCTTTGCATTCGGCGGCGCAAAAATGTCGATGGATACCGTCGAGAACTTCCTCGACATCCCGATCGACTATTATATGAAGATCAATATGGAAGGCTTCAAGGATATCGTTGATGCCGTCGGCGGCGTAACGGTACAAAACGATTTGGACTTCACATACGAGGGCGTCCATTTCGCGAAGGGAAGCATCAACCTTAATGGAAAAGAAGCGCTGGCCTATGCACGAATGAGACATGACGATCCGAATGGCGACTATGGCCGTCAATCGAGACAACGTGCCATCATCGAAGCCGTCATTAAAGAAGGCGCAAGCGTCTCATCTTTGACAAAATATGATGATGTCTTCGATGCCCTAAGCAAAAACATCCAGACGAATCTGACGTTCGATGACATGATGGATATCCAGAAGCACTACCGGGACGCAAGCAAAAGCATTACCCAATCAACCATTCCTGGCGATGGAAAGAAAATCGACGGAATCTACTATAATATCGTGTCGGATGAAGAAAAAGAAATGGTCCGATCTGAATTAAAAGAACAATTGGACATCAAATAAGCAAAAAGAAAGAGCTGCCGGAACCCGCATTCTGACAGCTTTTTCTTTTTGCCTGTCCAATATTCTGACAAAAAATGGACGTCAATTGTAGAGATTTGTTGGAATTTTTGTTGTTTATTAGACGGTAAAAGACGGTATAATCTAGTATGAGCCAATAAAAAACCAACTTCCCCCTGCCCCTTTCACCAAACGACTCTATTAATCTCTGGACCCGGAACCCATCAACCGCCATTCATTGCCTATGATAAATGATCCCAAACAAAAGGAGTGTAATCGTATGAAAATCAAAGCAGGCAGCTGGGCTATGCTAAGCAAACAGGACAAAATGTTCATTCTGAAAGCCATCAGTGATCGCTCGAGAATGAAATATGTCTCATGAGGAATGAATCGCCATCCTTCCCCATAGGCATCCCCTCTCTTTTTTCAATGAACATGCTCTGATGCCAGAAAAAGGAGAGGCATCCCATTCAAACCGCTAACGCCATTCGCCATTTTCAGCTACATGACAAAAAAAGAAGCATGTGGTTGGACATGCTCCTTCCCTATATGTATCGGTATCAGACATATTTCTTCACGTTCGACGCCTTCTCCAACGGTTAAACATTAGAAAGCAAAAAATGCCCAGCAAACCGCCAAATGTATCAAGCACCACATCCTGCAGCAAAGGAGTGCGCCCGCCCGTAAGCATTTGATGCAGCTCATCGGCACTCGCATAAAGCAGGACACAAACCAAAGCCCCTGCAAACGCCAGAACAGCATGCTTTACAAAACTGCGCCAAACACCCAACGTCAACAACCCAAACACGAAAAAGATAAAAAGATGGGCCCCCTTCCGAATGAAAAACTCCAGAAACCCATTAACCCCCGCCGTATGGGCACTCACCTCAACCCCGCCATACATGAATGATAGGCCCTCCAACCGATCATACCAATACGGCGTATTGAACTGCGCCAAAAAAGGCGTAATGCTCTGCTCCTCATACGTCTGCGACGAAAAAAAGAAAATCACCATCGCCCAAAGCACGAACAGGATGGGGAATAGGTATTTTTGGATTATCAACGATCAGAATCCTCGATGATTGCACTTAATTTTCCCTTAAGCTCCTCCACCAGCTCCGTTATGGTAATATCCTCGCCAAACTCCCCTTTTGCGTATGTATCCTTTAAGATTTCTAAAAATTCCATTCCAAACTCCCACTCCCATATAGTCGAGCCGCCGTCTCCTACTGTTTCCCCATTCCTATTATTGAAATATAAGGAATATAGCTCATTTATTTGATAATCACATATTTGGTGGGTTATGGCAAGTTAAATTACTGTAAATATTCCATTATTAACTATTTCCTCTAGTATATTCAAAACAAAAAAAGGACCGATTCCTCAGCCCCAACATTCCCCAATTATGATTGACCTAGAAAATAAGTCATGACTGAAATTAAAACCAACATAATAGCAACATAAGACCCGATAAACAGCTTCTTTCTTCTCTGTTTCTTTTCATAAACTTCCTCGAACGTAATGAATTTGTTTTTTGTCATCAAATAATCTCCTTTAATTTTGATGGCAGCTAACTGACATCGCCCTCCGCGAAGTCCCTTTGCTTAATCTATATATATAGTATCGGCACACGGCGAAAAAATTTTAAGGTATTATTACCTATTTTTTTTGGATAAGTAAAATTTCATAAAACAGTTTGTTAATATACTTTTCATTAATTCAATACAAACTATAGAAATTTCTATATTACTTATTCCATCTGTAATTAATCCTAAAAATCTATTATTGGTATGTAATAAAAGAAATGGATGTTTAAATGATTTATTTTATTTCTGATATTTAGGAGGTATACGAAGAATCTAACTGGTTTTGAGGAAAAGGAGACTTACTTTGAACCATTTTATATGCCTAAGAATAAAATTCAAACAACATAAACCAAATAATTTATGAGAAAAAGCTAAAAAGTATTTTCACCCATCCAAAAAACGATAACCATAAAGGTATACTTAAAAGCGTTCCCCAAATCATTCCCAAAACAACATTTCTGACATCAATCATAATAATTATCCCTCATTTATTTTAGGATTTTTATTTTTATTGGTTCCCTGTTGTTCCGTTTGTAAACGTGTTATTGTGAAAGTACATCTCAGATTTAATTTCTCTTTCTCTACTCTTTTTTGTAAGCGATTTCATTTTATTGTTTTATTTATTACTTTTTCTTAAATAATTATATTACCTTTTAAAATTGTTTCAATATATCAGAAACCTATAAGGATCACTTATTATAGATTTCTGATAGACCAAGAGAAAAATTCACCATTATTTAAATTATTCAACTTGAAATCATGCTTACAGTAGATTAGCATCTAAAATAAATTCAAGTATGAAATATTTTATACAATAAATATTTTTCTCTTAGTATGTTAAGTTTTATAATCTTAATTATATCCGTTTGGGTTTTGAGTTTGCCATTTCCACGAGTCTGTACACATATCTTTTAAATCCTTCTCTGCACGCCAGCTTAAGACTTTTTCTGCTTTAGTAGGATTTGCGTAACAACTTCCTATATCGCCAGGGCGTCTATCTACAAATTGAAAAGGTATTTCTTTTTTATTTATTGAGCTAAATGTATTAATAAGGTCCATAACACTATAACCTCTACCTGTTCCAAGGTTGAATGCTTCAATTCCATTATTTTTTTCAAGGTATTCAAGTGCTTTTAAATGCCCTTTTACCAAGTCCGTGACATGGATGAAATCCCTGACACCAGTACCGTCATGAGTGTTATAATCATTTCCGAAAATAGATAGTTTTTCCCTTTTTCCAATTGCAACCTGTGTTACATATGGCATTAAATTATTTGGTATTCCATTCGGATTTTCCCCAATGCTTCCACTTTCATGAGCACCTATTGGATTAAAATAACGTAATAATGCTATTCTCCAAGTGGAATCTGAAATATGTAAATCTCTTAATATTTCTTCAATCATTAATTTTGTACGCCCATATGGGTTAGTTGCCGACAAAGGAAAAGATTCATCAATCGGGACGCTATCCGGGTGACCGTATACAGTAGCAGATGAACTAAAGACGAGTTTCTTAACATCGTGCTTTGCCATCAGTTCACACAAATTAATTGTGCCTGCTATATTATTATGATAATACATTAATGGGACTTCAACAGATTCCCCTACCGCTTTGAGCCCAGCAAAGTGCATTACTGCTTCAAAGCTATGATTTTCAAAAATAGTATTTAACTCATCACGTTCTAATAAATCGCACTTATAAAAAATGAAGTTCTTTCCTGTTAATTCCTTCACCCGATTTAATGATTCAAGATTGCTATTTGACAGGTTGTCCACTATTACAATATCATAACCTGTTTTTAAAAGTTCTATCGCTGCGTGACTTCCTATATAGCCCGCCCCTCCAGTTACCAGTATTGACACTTTAAAATTCCTCACTTCGATTTAGAATAAACTAACATGTATTTATCTAACTTAACATTAGGCGCAGTCTTAATATAACAACTCATTAATAAAAATAAATCTATAAAAAAAGATTGTATATAGTACAATAAATCCATTTTAAAAACAATAGCCTGTTATAAATTTACTTCCTCCTTATCTAGAAATCTGCAATCTCTAAGAAATTCTCTTACTTCTTCAATAGATAACCCTGCATTTTTAGCCTCTAGAATTAAATTAACCCATTCCTCAAGTTCATTGTTAGCTTCGATAACAAATTCCACCCAACTTGCGGTAACTCAGCCGTCTTAGCAGAGCCTTAGACCTGTAATTTTGCGTCCATACTTTTCAATAGGTTTGCCTTTCTCTTATTTTTACTTTCTTAATTTAACTATTTAATACCAACACTAATCTATTATACCTATTAGATAACCACGCTTTATTAATACTTTTGTAATATTAATTATATACCTAAAAGCATAATAATAGTCCAAAATACTATTCGTTTTTTTTCGTCATTTTTCCTCAAATAACGACATTTTTTTATAAAATACTAGATAAATAAGCCTTCGTTATAAAATTTTCATCCAAAATAGAGAGTTAATCAGCTATAATTTGCTCATTTTACTATTTCAAAAAAATATTTTTCACACTAATTAATTTTACTTATTATCTAGTAATTCAATAATCCCACCTAAAAAAAGCCAGTATCACAATCCATTTTTATGGCTGTGCCCTGACTTTCCTTTCATTTTATATATGTTTTTAAACCTTATACACTGGATTCCATTTGAATGCCTAATAAATGGCTGAACATTCCTCTCTTTTCCTTCGCTAACTGGTTATATTCACCCACCTGTATAATTTCTCCCTGATCCATAACAAGCACTTGATCTGCATGTCGTATCGTTGATAAGCGATGGGCTATTACGATAATCGTCATTTTTCCTTTTAATTTTTCTATAGCGAATTGAATCTTCGCTTCGTTCTCTGTATCCAATGCACTTGTTGCTTCATCCAAAACAAGGATGGCCGGTTTGCGTAAAATCGCTCGGGCTAACACCAAGCGCTGCCTTTCTCCTCCCGATAGTCGGATACCTCGATCACCGATAAGTGTATCTAGACCTTGCGGGAGCTTACTGACAAAATCGGCAGCTGCCGCGAATTCTAAAGACTCCCATATTAATACATCACTTGCGTCAGGGTCAATGAGCAGCAAATTTTCCCGTATCGTTGCATTAAAGAGAAAAGGATCTTGAGGTATATAACTAATCGATCTCCGATGCGATAATAGACGGTCATTAGTAAGGGGAATATCATCTATTCTGACTTCTCCCCTAATAGGTTGATTCAACCCCATTAATATATCTATTAAGGTGCTTTTTCCGGCACCAGATCGTCCTACAATAGCCGTCATACGGTTAGAAGGAATGTGGATGTTTATATTTTTAAGGGCATAGGTGCTCTCATTTTGATCATAACTAAAATAAACATTACGGCAATCCAATCCTTGTTTAATATCAATCGGCAAAATATTTTTATAATCGGATTCATATAATTCTCTCGCATCCCTACATTCATTTTGTAAATCCGACAAAGCTTTAAAAGATGGAAGCGTAGTTCCTATTTGTTCTAAGTTGGATTGTATGCTTGTAAATCTTGGCCATAGCCTAGAAAAAATGACCATTATCAGCATTAACTGTGCTGGCTGGGCCATGAACATCTTTATCGATATAAAAACAAAAATGGCAATTAAGAAGGAAGAAACAATTTTAAAAATCATTTGGGACGTCGTATTCAAAGTCGTTAACTTAATTCTATTTTTCTCCATTCTCTCACTTAAAGAAAGGAACCAATTCAAATGGGAATCCTCTAATGAATTACTTTTAATATCCTTCATTCCGTTAAGGTGATCTGTCATACCCGCTAAATAGGTTTGTGTTAGCTGAAAGGTTTCTTTTCCTACAGACTGAGAATTTTTCACAAAATTCCGGGATAGAAAAATGAGGATGATCCCAAAGGCTATGATAAAACTCGTCATGGGAACAGATAAATAAAAGGCTATGGCAATTTGAATGAAAGTAAAGATAAGGGAGGCTATAAATTGTAAAAATAAATTGATCCCTGCACTTACATTGAAAGTTTCATTTGTCATGATGTTAATAATATCGGATTTCCTCTTTTTTAAATAAAATCCCCAATTGACTTGAAGCAGGCCGCCATACGTCTCATCCCGTAACTTCCTAACAAATCCTTGTTGGATTTTCACGCCTAAGATGGTTTGATTTCGCTTAAAGATACTCTGCCCCACCATTAAGATCGCGTATACCCCAAGTATGAATAAAAGACTGAGCGTTTCTGGCATTCCAACGAATAATCCATTCACCCAGCCTAAGAAAGGAACTTCATCAGTTTTAATATCCATCACACCAGTCAATCCAATCAGTGGGATCAATAAGAAAATGCCTACACCTTCTAAAAAGCCTATTAAAATCATACAAATTAGATTGATATATAATATCTTCCCTGAATAGTCATGTACTTGTTTCGTAAAAAGGAAAAGATGCTTCATAACCATATCCTCCATTCGCTGGGCAATTTAATCGTTTCCTCCATGTTACTGGTGATCATGCGCGAAAATGGAAGGAAAGGCATTGATTATCCACTTTTCTAAGAATGTTTATTCATAACATGATGGTAAATTGGTGGGGTGGTGACGCGTGGACTCCTTGATAACCAAGAGGTATATTAAGTTTCAATAATATGTTTTCATTTGAGAACTGCCTATATCACATTGTTAACTAGACCTTTGTTCTTTTAACCCACCACTTTTGTTCTTTTTAGAGAACTTAGAAACAACAGTGAATCGATCCATCACTTCATAACCTGTAATGTAAAAAGGACCACTGCGAAGCCAAGCATGTGCAATCAGTCCGCCATTTTCATCTTTAGCTGTACCTAAGTAAAGTGTGCTATCAATATTTCTTCTTTCCAGCATTTTCATAGCCGCCATTGCCTTTACCAGGCATTGACTTTCCCAAATGGTGTAGCGACTCATGATAGTTATGGCTCGCGATACGTTTGCTAGGATCTCTTTATCCTCTGCAATCACTTCAAATGATGACTCTACCATCTGTTCACCCAGTGTGGGCGCCACTTTTGAAAATGAGCGACTTTTAAGATAACGGGCCCTGCCCAAATGAAAAAAAGTCTCTATATACAGCACCTTTGTCTTGAAATCTAAACGAAGAAAAGTCTGAGCTTTCTTCATGATAATCATTGTTCAAACCTCCTAGAGCTAAAGATTCATAATACTAGGAATGGATACTAACTAATCCTTGTTCCAACAATTGACTTATAAAGTCAGTGACATGTGCCGTACAATCGGATTGTTCGACATGATATTGCGATTGTAATGTTGTCACTAGTTCTTGAACCGTAACGGGTTGCTTCATCAATTCCCATATTTCCCCGCCTAATTCGCCCAGATTATAATACTTACCGTTAGAAACACTTAACATGACTTTTTCCCCATCCATATCACTTACTATGTTTCCTGGACTTTGGCTATATAAATTCTTTGAATTGAGTTGATTACTGATCATGATACACTTTCCTCCCTTTTTAATACATGTAAAATCATTTCCGCTAATTCTGGTGCAGTGAAGCGATTTATCGGTCTCTGCAATTGGAAAAACTCAATTTTCTGAAGCAATTTAGCTGAAGTATTAAAATGCCAATCCATCAATCCGGATTTTTCCAAGAAAAAATTACGATATGTATGTTGATACAATTTATAAAACCTTTGAAGAGATTGTATGGGCTTAATATTGATCTCGGTACCTTCTCCCTTAATCAATTCAAATACACCAGCGAGTGGGAGTTGTTGGGTAATAAACTGGTCTTGAACAGGAACAGCGAATTTATCTTCTCTCACGATGAGTGGCTGATAGTTTGTTGAATCCATATCAAAATGATTTAAACTTTCCAGCCATAATTTTTGTTGTGGATAGGAAGGTGTGACAATTGGGATATTTTCATTATTTAGCGTCACCGGGATGACATCATCACTCAAGAGCTTATAGCCCTTTTTTAAAAAAGCTGAAGCAAGAGTGGATTTCCCAGCACCAGAATCACCAACAATTGCATATGCCTTACCATTAATGGCCACCGCACTTCCGTGGATAGGAAGGATGTTCCTTTGCATCAAAAGAGCTCCCATACATGTTCCAAGGATATAAAGACGAATCTCATCTTCCTCTGCCTCATCAATTGGAGCAAATCTAATTCTACTTCCGCTTTCAATCAAGAAAATAGCGGTCCCGGAAACTTGGAACAAGATCCAGTCTTTCTTTATGACAAAATCATCATTGGGATCTGAATGCTCAGACCATAATGCGTGTAGATCAGCCTTTTCGATAACGATATCCGCTTTACCCTCAACTAGATTAATAGGAAGCAATTCCGCCAGAGGTATATCACTTGAAATAGTTAAACCATATGCTTCATAAACAGTTCCTGCTTTACTACCAATCATCTAAATACCCCCGCACATAAATAACATCTCTTAATTAAACTAGCTCTAATGTATACGTCATACCCCTATTAACTGGTAAATAGGGGCTTATGGGAATCCTAACAGACTTGATAGCGTAAAAAAGTTTAACTAAAAGTTATGTCACCTTTAGGTGTATTTGATGGGAAAGCAGCATCTGTAAAGTTCCCATCGACTCCAAGCATCGTTTGATTAACATCAAGGATTTCCAATTCAGGTTTTTTCCATTCTTTTTTCAAAGTATTCACCTCCTTTTAATTGAATTGTTTTAAAAATCGAGACACGATTAAACTCCGCATGAGGAATTTATGGTCAGGATTTGTAGCAAGTTCGGGGCCAGTTCCTTTTTTAACCGTTACTAAAGCATTCTTTATCGCTTGACCATCCAGGAATTCTAGTGCTTTGTCATCTGTGCTCAGTTCCTCAATCTCTTTTATGAATTCACCCCATTTAGGAATCATACGGTGGACCCAATCAGCTCCTTGCACACCCCTGAACCGCTGGTTTAGCCTTACTTTATCAGGTAAGACGTTCACTGTAGCATTCCGAATCAGGGCACGATCCATTCCCTTCTGTACATATTGACTTTCTGGGAGTGATAAACAAAAACGAATAACACGGATATCATTAGTGGGATCTCGTTTCCACAACTTGTATCGTAAGGAGAGTTTTGTGGAAAGCGTATTCCCGGCATTCCACTGAAAGATATCTTCAAAGTGCTTTTTTCTTTCATTGAAAATATCAGAATTTGAATACCAGCCTGTTTGGTCCATGCCAAATTCTTTGAATTTATCATAGACACCTGATCTTTCAGCAAATCCTGAGTTAATTAAAGTCGGAATTTTATATGAAGCACCTTCCGGAAACAGCCGATCTATGATTGGAAAACCAATTCTTGCAATAGCTTTCACCTTTCGCAATCTAGATCCACCAACATTCCTTCTATATTGTTCCAACTCTTGATACAGTCGTACCCACTTCAACCGTTTCAATAGCAGGGAATAATACTCTAAGGGGAAACCCCAGGAAATTGAAAAGTTTCCTCTATCTCCATTAAGCAAAACACCTATATCGTCTTCTCTCGCTTTTTCAAACATCCCCTTCAACCAAAAGGAATTTTCAAAAAACTTATAAGGCATTTCCATGATGTCAAGAAAATCCTCAATTTCAGAATACGAATCTTTTCCTTTAAAGTCACAGTAATGATCAATGATTCCACCAACATGTCCTACCGTCGATTTGATGAAAGGCCGCTCATCCGCCAATAAGTACTTAGGCGTAAAATCTTTAAAATCTTCGGGAGGAATATAACTATATGTATGTAATGGATTGCTTTCACGCTGCAGCTTATTCACAGCAAAGCCCACAACCGCTCCGGAATCCAAACCGCCACTCAACTGAGCTCCAACTTTCCGATGTGTCCTTAATCTAGATGTAACAGCCTCCTGGAAAACACTTTGAAACGCTTCAATGTATTCTTCAGTAGATTTAAGTTTTAACTTATCTCCCTGACTTAAATAAGAATAGCGTTTTAAAATAATCCTATTATTCTCGATTGTTATGCTATGGGAGGGTGGTATTTGATTTATGGATGTATAGGGTGTTATGGAAGAATCTACTGCATCAATCATTCCCGATACGGCCAAATACTCAGCAAGCCACCGCTCATTCAACTTTCTTTCAACAAAAGGTAAAGATAAAAGCGGATCCATAGTCGTGCAAAAAGCAAATTTCTGCAAATTTTGATGGTAATAAAGAGTTCTGCTTCCCGAAAAATCTCTAGCTCCAAATAGCTTCTGTTCCTTTTCATCCCATATGACAAAAGCAAAATCTCCTACCAAAAACTTCGGGGCTTCTTCGCCCCACTTATAGTAGGAAAGGAGAATCAATTCACTATCGGTCATGCCTTTTTGATTGAATGGCTTAACTTGTAACCTCTGGAATAGCTCTTCACGATTATCAATAATCGCATCAGCAGCGATTGCACAACTTCTTTCAAAATCATAAAACGGATTCTGTTCACCAACAGATTCAGGCGTGATCCATTGGGCATGGCAGCCGAGAAAAATCTTTTCTGAATGCCATATTTGGACAGAATCAGCAGGGTACTTTTGCAAAGCCGTCATCAAATTATGGCAATGTTGAAGATTTAGAGTCTCTTCATTAAAATGATACATACCGGCTATAGCACTCATGTTTTCCCCCGATTGTATTGTTATGTTTAATTGTTGATTTATAATCTTTTTAGATCAACTAAATAGGAAAATTTTCAGGAGACAATAGAGCACTATTACTTAATCTTTCTCCTCCGTTGGTTCATTACCTTGATGAAAATACTTCTATCATCTGATTTAAAAAATTTCACCCCAACTAATTTTAATGGTGTCCATATTTCTTTCATTAGAAATAGAGGCATTATAAAATCATCCTTTCTTAATTGCCGCTGTTTTTATAATCTTTTTTAAATCTTTTATTGAAATTTATTCTTCTTATTTTATTATTGAAAGTATTCGATTTTCTCGCATAAATAGTAATTCATAATTATTCGTTCTAATGAAAATTAGCACACTAATGAGATTAGAGTTTGCACTTTTTAAAGAATATATCGTTCTTTATAACGAATATTATAAACTAAAATTACCATCTATTTATTTCTATGTCAATAACTCTTTTCATACTAAATGACTTTCAAGAAAATTACACTGTACCCCATTTTACGTACAGTATAAAAAGACATATGAGGACACTCATTGTATTCTTCAATAACTAGATTCACTTCTACTTTCACATCCATTAGTTTAGTACATGTTTTATTTTCTACTAAATCTTTAAAGTGTCAAAAAAAGATTTCCATCGGGCAATATCCCAACAGTTTCCCTACGCGACATGGATTGGGTTAGCCCAAGTTCTTTCACTTTGTGTTGAAATAGATGGTGGGTGGGTGTAATGGAATCCTTGGTCAGAATGCAGAATTGCACTTGGATAAAATTAGTGTTTCACATCCTGCCTTAGCTTATAGAATGTTTCATAACGATATTCATATCCAATGACGTGAATAAATGATAAGCAACTATTTCTTTCGTGTCCGCACCTTTTACTCATGACAAATAGGCATTTTGACCTTTCATATAATAAAGATAAGTAATGTCTGTAAATAAAATTTTCCCTAGATCCTTTTGTTTGAATTCACGATTAAGATAGTTTGGACAAGTAAGGTGCTCCTTGGTTGCTCTAGCCATCCTTCAATACGGATTGGCTCTTCTGTTTTTTTGCGAAGAGATGATATTTTACCATAAAACGTCTGATTTTCTTATGAGTTATGATGGCTGAATAATCATTTTCCATAACCATTTTGATCTAGGGGGCGCTTCAAGGAATTTCATCTCGCTTCGGCTTTCCTAAGTTGATCCTCTACAGACTGTGGCTTGGAAGAAGGGCGTCCTGTACTTCCTTTTCCATGGCGTTCCGTAATAAGGATGCCTTCCTCAACAAACCTTTCAAAGGTATCACCCAGCGCAGTCGAAAACGCTTCGGATTTTTCACTAATTATTTCAAGATTAAATCCATGTTCTATAAAAATTCACGAAGGAGATATCCCCTTTTTATATGCCTTAACAGCTTTTGTTTTAAATTCAGGATTATAGGAAATAGAACGATCTGAAGCACTTATGATATTTAAATTCTTTTCAAGTTTTTTATTCAGAAATTCAGTATACATATTCTTACTCATAGAAACCCTCCGTCAATACTCATTACACCTATTTAAACATAAAAAAAACCCGGTTAAGGGTCACTTTTTTATGTTTGTCCCTTATCCGAGGGATAGTGCAAATCATACCCACTCTTTTACTTAACAGTTGATTTAACGAAAGGAACAAGGGAAAAAGAATTATCAAAAATTACTACTAAACGAATGTACTTTTGCACCTTCAATCTAACCACTTTCAACCACTATCTTAGCCGAGAAAATCATACCGAGAAAGTCATTTAATTGTTGAAGCTAATGAAACATCACTTTTTCACCCTATTTGTTTCTACCTAAATACAACTAATTATTTTTAACCCTATATTAAAATAAAGAATAACCCCACTAAGGACTAGTTTCATAATAGGAGCCTTAGTTATTATCCCACTCCAATTTATAATTTCAGATAAACTTATAAATATGGAATAGACATAAACAAGTATGACTCATTTTTTCATTTTCTTGTACACCATTTAACACCGTTTAAATTTATTGGATTTATATCTGCCATATCATCTGTGTATACCCTTATTTCTTGTAGATTGCTGACTTCTACTCTTGCAATTTTCTTGGCTCCTCGGGCACCGTCCATTGTTTGTGTAACCAAATAGTTTGCTCTTAAAGTTTCAGATGTGAAGTAGTATGGCATTCCTGTTAACAGTAAATTAGAGGTAGAACCTAATTTCCTCTTCACAGATCCACTTATTTCAAACATAGAATTACCTTGGCAAAAAATCTGGACACTTTGGTAAATATCCCAATCCTCTGTATTTATAACAGGAATGTAAGGAATGTCTGTTTTTAGAAATGTGAATTTCCAAGTATCAGGAAATATATCACTAAAGCTTACGCTATTAGCAAATGAATTATTACTAACTTCCATTTTCCCAATAAACCCCACCACTCCTGAATCTCTATGAAAAAAAGTTTTAATGGGCTTATAACCAGCAAATGTGTTTTTTGTAATACTCATAGAAACTCTTCTTGCATTGTCCCTTAATCTCAAAAAACACTCCTTGTTATTTGCTATGTCAACCATGTTACTATCAAATATGAAATTATGGATTGTATCATTTGGGGACATCAAAGGAATATCAATAACACGATTATTAGCTTCAAAATAACTGTTTACAACAGAGACATGTTTGATAGAATATAGTTCAATACCTGTATTACAGGCTTGTACTAATGTTGCATTGTCAATTGTCAAACCGTTTGTGCCCCAAGTATCACCTACGTCACCAGGATTTCCTATTTGTATTCCAATATTACAAGACTCAATATCAGACTTAGAAATATTAGTCCCATTACAAGAGCGGCCAGTAGCAATTCCAATATTACAATAAAACGCTTTGCATCTGGTTAATGAAGATGCCCACGAATCATTCATTTTAATACCAATATTCGCTTCATTTACAGTTATATTAGTAAGACTACTATTCCTTAACCTTGTAAAATCAACACCGTTTCCAGTCTTTCTCCCAGATGGGTCACACCATATAAATAAGTTTCTCCAATCTGCATAAATATAGCCACCAGTAAGACCTTCTTCTGGTGTAGATCCTGTTATAGCCCCCCCTGTTATACAAAAACTTCCATTACCTCCCATATAACGAAATGATGAATAATTAAATTCAATATTTCTACACTCTTGGGGAATAATGATAGAACTTGTTATTAAATAGTTCTTTCTTGGAAAAACAATTTGATCATAAGGTGTATTTATTTTAAGATAATTTAAAAAAGCTCTCATTCCTGCTGTATCATCATTGGCAAGGGTACTATACGAAGAATCTGCATACCATTTACCGTCCACTTTATTAAAAAAATTAGCATTACCTACTACACCAAAACCAAAAGGAGTAATATTTGTTAGCTTTTCTTCCACCTCTGTAGTCTCCTTTCAAGATTTTTTTATATAACTCTACCTCTGAAACCTTTAATTTAAAATTCCCTATTTTAATACTTCCTTTTACAATGAATCGTCTACTCTTAACTACAGATAAGGGAGCACTCAAAATGACAAAAAGAGAACGACGTACATTCACTTACGAAAAAAAAACAGATGATTCAACTCTATTAAAGCGGAAAAACACGAAATGATCTTATTGAAGAATATAAACTTATCATTCTTCTTTAGATCGGTGGATTCAACAGATTGAAGTCACACATTCCTTTAAGGAAAAAGATAACCCTTCTCCCGAGAAATAGGATCTTATAAAACTACGAAATGAATTAATACAGTTATAGATGGACAATGATATATTAAAGAGAACAGCGTTGATACTAGGACGAAAGTAAATGTTATTAAGCGAAAGAAACAAAGACATTTACTCAGTATCAGTCATGTGTAAAGACTTGGAGCTATTGCGGAACACCTATTACTACGAATCAAAAGAACGAATCTCAAAAGACGATGTCACACACGGCATTATAGGATTGTTCGTAAAAAAAGTAAGTTTTAAGGTACATGGAAGATTAAAGTAGAGTTATTGAAGCTCACCCTAACGGTCTCTAGGAACCGGATTGGCCGGATTATGAAAGAACAAGAGCTTGTATTATCTTGTACAGTCGCACAATACAAACCGCAACAATCCTCATGTAACGAATCAGCCCCAGGCTAACGAATTAAATCAGGTATGAAGAAGAATAAAAGTAGCGGTCAGCAATTTAATATATGTCAAAGTCAAAAATAATGGATTACATATGTGTATTTGTCGATCTCTTTATTCGTGAAATTATTGTCATTAGTACGGAACTAATAAGGCTTCCAGCTTCTGGTAAGCACATTTGCATCCATCAAAGGTATCCTTTATGATATTCAGCTCTTCCATACAGATCGAGGGAATGAATCTAAAAACAAGCTAATTAACTAAATGTTAATTACGTTTAAAATTGGTAGTTCACTTAGTATGAAATGTTTTTCATATGATAATTTTATCGCGGAAGCGACCTTTAATATCATTAAGACTGAGTTTGCCATCAAAAAACATTTGCGAACTTATCCCATCTAACTCTTAAATTTAGAGACTACGTAAAATTGATTCATAAGCCCCCTAGCCAAAATTATCCCTTAATAAAGTTGATTGATTTAGTGTTGGCAATCAAGCTTACATAAAAATTAAGCTTTTACTTTGACCATTAGATCCTATTTGTGAATTTGATTATATAGTTTATTGCCTAAGGTATCTTTTATATTAATATATTATATGCTTTGTTAAAATAAATGTTCATCCTTTCTTTACTTTATACGAATCACCCTTCTAAAATAGTTAGTATAGTTGATACTCCGTCAACACGCTTTCGCTTCGTGGCCTTGATAAAGGATTGTCTACACTTAACTAAATACAAATAAGGAAGCACTCAAAATGAAGAAAGAGAACGCCGTACATTAACTTACAATTTTAAAAAACAGATGGTTCAACTCAATCGAAGCAGAAAAACACTAAAAGCTCTTATTGAAGAATCTGAACTTACTCCTTCTTCTTAGATCCGTGGATTCAACAGAGTGAAAACATAAGTTCCTTTAGGAGAAAGAAAACCGATTTCTCGAAGGAAAGAGCTTATCAAACTATGAAAAGAATTGAAACAGTTACAGATGGAGAATGATATTTCAAACCAAGCAGCGCTGATACCAGGACGAAAGCAATTGTTATTACGCGAAACATAGACAAATACACAGTATCAATCATGTGTAAAGTCCTAGAACAATTTCGGAGCCCTATTACTACGAATCAAAAGAACGAAACTCAGAAGATTATGTCACAAACGCTATTTTAGAAATATTTGAAATGAACATTAAGGTATATGGAACACGTAAGAATAAAGTAGAGTAAAGAAGCTCGACCCAATGGTCTCCAGACGCCAGATTGGCCGGATTATGAAAGAACAAGGGCTTGTATCCTATACATACAAACCGCAGCAATCCTCATGTAACGAATCAGTTCTGGCTAACTAATCAAATCGGGAACTTCAAGAAGATGAGAAGAAAGTAATCGTCAGCGACAAAAAAATGGTATTACATATGTGTCTTTGGCAATCTCTTTATTCGTGAAATTATTGGCTTAAGTACGGGACCAATAAGGAGTACCAACTTTTGGCACGCACCTTTTCATCCATCAAAGGAAACCTTCATGATATTCAGCACTTCCATACAGTTTGGGGGGATTAATCTAAAAACAAGCTAATTGATGAAACATTAATGTTGTTTTAAAATTGGTCGTTCACTTAAAATGAAAAATTGTTCCTATGATATATGCTATCACGGAAGCGACTTTTAAAATGATTAATTAAGACTGAGTTCATTAAAAAACATTTCCGAGCTTATCCAGCTTACTCTCGAATTTGGAAACTACGTGAGTTTAATAAGCTAAGAATTCATGGAACTCTTGGCTACTTAACTCCTCTAGAATATAAAAAAGTTATTTGATTTAGTGTTGATAATCAAAACATTTGCAAAACTTTTTTTATAGGTAGAACGTTATAACCTTATTGGTTGAGTAAATTTTGATTTTTTCTCCCTCGTTATTAACCAGTACTATACAATAAAGAAATTTCTAAGGTAAAAATCATTATAATTCCCCCTCTGTTCATCAGATGATTTAATCCTTCAACTTGAGAAACATACACTAAAGTTGCATGAAACATCAGAGTTATTTCAGCTGAAAATTTTACTCTTTATTAGATTTCCTCGTTTTTCTCCACACCCAGAAAAAAGGACGTAATGGAAAGTATAAAAAGTGAAAAGGTCTTGGCAAATTCAGAGCCATTTTATCTGCCTTTCTGGGATAAAATAATCTTATTATAAATAATAACTTCTCCAAGTTTGATTTTGAAGCAAATCGATAACTATTAATCGAGTAAGACTTACTCAAATTTGATTTTATAGTAAGGAAAAAATCCATATGTTTTTTAGCTAATTTTTCCTTTGTTATGGGAATATTGTTATGTGCCATTTCCTTTATGTAATAAACAGACATTTTCGCAACTCTTTTAGAATGTTTTTTTTCTGTATAAGCCTGCATCTCTTTATTAATAGGTGTATTTAATAGCTGGGAAGCTAGAATAAGTGATTGTCCTATAAAGAGATTTGCTTGTCCACCTAAATGTTGCTGTTGATATTTTTTTATTTGTATATTACTTTTCTCTAGACTGAAAAATTTTTTCACTAATAAATCAATATCTACTAACCACCTAAGACGGAACCACCCATGCTTGGAACCATGAGCAATAAGATATAAAAACAAATCCTCTTTTCCCAAAAAAAAGACTGGATGCCTCGTGAGGTTACTTTCTCTTTTTCGTTCCCATAATTCATTAAAACTTGGCACTTTCTTAGGACGTGGATGCAATCTCCAATGAATTTCAATTTGGATATTCTTTTGAGGATGATTAAATGTTACATGGTGATTCCTCCATTTCCAATCATTATAATCAGGTTCCTCTTCTCTAACATAGCCTGAAATATAAAGTATTTCTTCTGCTTTTTGAATATCAGTGCTTGGAATTAGAATATCTAGATCCTTTGAAGTCCTGAGGGAAATATCACCGTAAATATCCGCGGCTATTACCGGACCTTTTAAAAATAGCAGTCGAATCTTGTTTTTAGTAAATAATTCACTAATTTGTACCATCTCACCGCTAAATTGAAGCATTTTAATTGTATTGCTTTTATATTCATAGGATAGGGTTTTCATAACATAAGGTGGTATTACTTTTCCTTGAATAGTTTTTAACTTTGTATAAATTATTGGAAAAACACGATGATGAATAACTAAGTGAAGGAAATAATCCCAATCGATATCTTTAAATATATTATTTTTGTTTAATCTTAAATTTTCATTATTTTCTGTGTTTATAATTAAAAGAATTAATTTTAATTCTTTTGGAACGAGAGACAAATCAAGGAAGTTATTATTCTCCATATTTTTCACCTTCATTATTTTTATTGGGATTAATCTTATCAAAAGATAAGACCTATCTAAAATATAGAATTATTTCTATATTTAATTTTTAGTAATTTATAAAGAAACGGCATTCTATAGACAGATAATTCGTCATCTTGAGAGCAAAAATTATATTTACTTTTTATGAAGAAGGTATTTATTCATTTTTTCTTAATGTGATAGCTCATTAGAGGTTTAAATATATATTTCCCAATCGAATTCGGTCAAAAAATGATCCTCGACTTCATACCCTACAAAATCCATAAGAAGCATTTATTAATATCTTCACTCAAATCTACCTGACTTTACCATAAGGGGTTTATTTAAAAATACAATCACGGTTTGACGCAACCTTGTTTTTACCCTTCATCGCCTTTAACTAAACATAACTTGTTCCCCAAAATAACTTCATTTTGTGGTTAGTATAGTTTTATGACACATTTTAGTTAATTCCTCACATTAATTTTGGAGAGGATGTGTCCGTCTTGGAACGCAAGAATACAGGTAAAAAATATAACAATGAATTCAAGAAGACGATTGTAATCTTCATTATACGGGTAATTGGGGCAAAGAATTAAGCGGTGAATATGACGTTTCAGAAGTGACCATTTATAATTGGTTAAAGAATTTACACCAATCGGTTTAGGAGAAGAGTCCGTGACTCCAAAGGTAATAGCCGCTAATCAGAAGGAAAACCTCCGGTTACAGCAAGAAGTTGAAATCTTAAAAAAGGCTATTACCATATTCGCGAAAAAGTAACCGAAAAAGAGATTTCCGAATTTATTAAGGAACACAAGAAACTATATCCTGTAAAGAGATGTCTGATATACAAGCAACCCCAAGAAGCAGTAATTATCAATCCCCTGAAAAAGTCGTTTCCAATCGCAAACAGGAAAACCAAGAACTCACAAAAGAAATTCATCTCAAATACCTGGAAAGCAAGAAACGAAAACGGCCTCCAAAGATTCATGAAAGCTTATTAACCAAAGGGTTTCCCCTCAGTCTAAACAAGGCGAGAATTCGTTCTATTACGAAGAAAAAATACCGTACTTATCCATCTAATGAAAAGGTGATTCAATTTGATAATTTGCTAAAACGAGATTTCACTACTCAGACTATTAATAAGAAATGGGTTATAGATATTACGTATATCCACACGTTATAAGACGGAGGGTGTTAGTTAGCATCGGTACAACGGTATTGGATCTAAGAAAATAGTAGAGCATTCATTTTCTGTTCAATGACAACAAAACTGGTTATACAACCTTCAATAACGCTCACTTTTCACAAAAGTCCTCGTAGAGCTTATTTCTCCATACGGATTTTGGCTAACAATATACAAGTAATCCGTTTTCCCTACAATATTCAAAACCATCATATTAATCAATCCTTTAGTCAGAATGGTTGCCCATACGATAATGCCTGTATTGAATCAAGCGCATAATTTTTTAATTTATTAGAGGATGGTATTACAAAAAAAGAATTCACATTAGCTGGGGTTATCAAACCACACATGCCGTTGAAGAACGAATTATAAAACAGCTTAAGATTTAACTTTTTTGTGTCCAAAATATTGACTCAAACCCTTGCTTAACCTTATGCTAATACTTTGCTTTACTATCGATTATGTCATATTAAATTTTTCTCATTCATCGTGTAGCAATGATCCCCCTATACTCTGGTACACCATCTAACTCCATTTAAATTGATAGGATTTAAATCTGTAATATCATCCGTATAGATCCTTATATTCTGTAAATTTTGCACTTCCAAACGAGATGCTTTTTTAGTTCCGCTCGCTCCTTCATCAGTTTGAGAAATTAAATAATTATAACTTAATGTTTCGGAGGTAAAGTAATAAGGCATACTTTTTATTAAAAGGTCTGTGCTCGACCCTGATTTTCTTTTAATAACCCCCGTTAATTCAAACGTGGAATTCCCCAAACAGGTAATTTGTACACTTTGATTGATACCCCAATCATTCGTATTGATCTTAGGAGTGTATAGTATATCTGTTTTTACCGCATCCATCTTCCATGTAGAAGGAAAAATATCAACAAAATCTACTTTATCACTAAACCAATTCCCACTAACCTCCATTTTCCCAATTACCCCCAGAACACCTTTATCCCTATAAAAAAAGGTGTTAATTGGTTTAATCCCCGTAAAAGTGTTTCTCGTGATACTCATTGAAACTTTTCTGGAGTTATCCCTTAGCCTTAAAAAACATTCCTTCTTAGCTGCTGTGTCAATCATATTGCTATCGAAAATGAAGTTGTGTACAGTATCATTAGACGTCATTAATGGTATATCAATCACACGGTTATTAGCTTCAAAGTAACTATTTACTACCGAAGCTTGCTTTATATAGTGGAGTTCAATAGCAGTATCACATGATTGTATCAATGTTGCATTGTCTATCGTCAAACCATTTGTTCCCCATGTATCGCCAATTTTACCAGGATTTCCGATTTGTATTCCTATTTTACAGGCCTCTATATTTGCTTTAGATATATTAGTTCCATTACATGAACGCCCTGTGGAAATCCCGATATTACAATAAAATGCCTTGCAATTATTTAATGAAGATGCCCATGTTTCATTCATTTTCATTGCAATATTAGCATCATTTACAGTAAAATTTGTTATACTACTATTCCTTAATCTCGTGAAATCGACACCATTACACTTACTACCCCCTAATGGATCGCACTGTATAAATAAGTTTTTCCAATCCGCATAAATGTATCCACCAGAGACCCCTTCCTCTTCTGTATTTCCCGTTATAGCTCCACTTGTAACACAATATGTATCATTAGCACCTATAAATTGAAAAGTTGAATATTGGAAATCAATATTTCTGCACTCTTGAGGTATAATAATTGAACTTGTTATCAAGTAATTTTTCCTAGGGAAAATCACTTGATCATACGGTGCATTTATTTTAAGATAGTTTAAAAATTCCTTAATACCTCCTGTGTCATCATTTGCTAGTTTAATACACGTTGTGTCTGTATACCACTTCTTATCTGATTTATTAAAATAATTTGCATTTCCCACCACACCAAATCGAAAAGGTGTTATTTTTGTTAATTTGTCTTCAATTTCAGATTTATTAACTTTCTCTGCCAATTGTTCCTTTAGAGCATTAATTTCATCAGCAAGCGGCATTCCCTCCCTACCGTTTCCCATAGTTGAATTGACTTGTTTCAAGATTATATTTCCAGCATCTTTTTTTACTATATAGCCAAAAATGAGCGCAAAAATAAAAAGAAAAATATCCCTTAAGAAGTTTCTTCGTCTCATTAATCATTCCTCCCATTTCTAACTAAACTATACTTCCTAATAATGGTGATAAAAACCAGGAATTTTTAACAGTCATTTAGAAAGCCATTGGTTTTAACGATAAAGTAATAGATTCCTTAAGCATAGTCAATTCATTAGAAAAGTGAGTACCGAGAAGTACTCACTTAATTAAAATTAATAGAACGCAAATAAAACAAAGAGAATACCGTTTTATCGAATAATAGAAAACTCCAAATTATTTATCGTTTCTCTTCCTATAGAATCATATAAAATAGTTGACTTTTGAACACTCATGAGTTTATAACAGTTTCTTCCATCAAGAACTATTGGGGTTTTCATTAACTTACTAAAGTTTGAAACGTTAAAGTTTCTTACCTCTTCCCATTCAGTAAAGATAAAACATATATCCGCATCAGTTAATGTGTCCTCAATGGTATTACAATAAGTAATTTCGTTTGGAAAGAATTTCTTAAAGTTATTTACACCTGCTGAATCCCATGCTTTAATTTTAGCTCCGTCTTCCAACATAATTGGAATATTAACCAAAGAAGGTGCTTCTCTTAAATCATCTGTTCCCGGTTTAAAGGTTAAACCCAAAATAGCTACAGTTAAACCATTTAAACTACCGAAATATTTTCGAGATTTCTTCATCAATTTTAATTTTTGATTTTCATTAACATCAATAGTAGCCTTGATAGTTTTCAACTCATAATCATGAAAATTTGCTAACCAGTGTAGGGCTTTTGTATCTTTTGGAAAACAAGATCCACCGTAGCCTATTCCTGAATTCAGAAATTTACTTCCTATTCTGCTATCATAGCCCATCCCCAAGGCAACATCCTCTATATCAGCTCCAATAATCTCACATAGGTTGGCAATCTCATTAATAAACGATATCTTGAGCGCAAGAAAATCATTTGAAGCATACTTTATCATTTCAGCACTGCGACGATTTGTTATCAAAATAGGAGCTTCAAAATTTTGATAGACTTCTTTTAAAATCAGCCCTGTAGTTTCCTCTTCAACACCGATTACTATCCTAGATGGGTACAATGTATCATGAACTGCAGTTCCCTGTGCTAAAAACTCAGGATTTGAAGCAACACTTAAACTAACATTTTTCTTAAGATTATTTCTTATTATTCTTTCTACTTTCTCATTTGTTCCAATTGGAACTGTTGACTTAATAACCACTACACAATCTTTTTCAATGCTTTCAGCAATTTGCAAGGCAACGGAATATACATAATTTAAGTCTGCTGAACCATCTAATTTTTCAGGGGTACCAACACCAATAAAGATGACATCAGCGTCTCTATACGCATCGTAATAATTTGTAGTAAAGAACAATTTCTCCAAATTCCTTACCATCAACTCTTCAAGTCCAGGTTCATAAATTGGAGATATTCCTGAGTTCATTAATTCTACTTTTTCGTTATCTATGTCAACACAAGATACATTATATCCATTTTCCGCAAGACAAACACCAGTTACTAAACCCACATATCCAGTTCCCGCTACAGCAATTTTCACTTTGATTTCCTCTTTCGTTGTTTACTTTAACACCAATTCCTAAAGAAACTTCTAATAATAAATTAATAGGTATATTTCATCATATAATAAGAGCTTGTAGATAGATTACCAAATAATAATTACCAATAATAACCAATACATTTAATTTGAGTTAATAATCGATTAAGAAACTGTTTTCTGTACTTATTAACAACATTAAATCACAAATTATAACATCAATAAATCTAATAAATTCTCTTTAGAATCATCTTCATACCAAACACTAGATTGAATATGGATTATCAGTAAATTTCTTTCATAATTTTCCCATCAATTGTAAAGTTTTCTTAAAGGATTCTGGGTCACTATACTTTAAATAATACTTTATTGTTCATCCCTTACTTAGTTTTGTCTTTAAACCATTAAATAAAGCTAGGCACAATGGGTCTCTCAAAATAAGAAATAATAAACAGTAGGAACAAACACTCAGAGCCATGGAAATAGTTGTCATCAGAACATTGGAAGGATTAATAACTAAATATGGAACAACTAAAGTAAATGTAGATATTACTATATATTTTATATACCTATGTGAATATATTGACATTTCTTTCTTTAACCTTTTAATGAAAAAAATATATATTATTAGTTTTACTAATTCTACTACTACAAAGGATATAGCAGCACCTATAAACAAAAATTGAGGTACTAATAAGAAATTAATTAAAATACTAACTATTAGAGAGATAATCATAGTAATTATAGCAAGATGTTCTTTATTATTAGAATAAATATAATTATAAAGAATTCCTGTCAGTGGCATAATAATTAAACAAATAGCTGTAATTTGAGAAACAATAATAGCGCTTATATAATTTTCACCGAATAGTAATAATATTATTTGTTTTGAATATAAAAACAGCCCAATGGAAGCAGGTATAGAAAAAAACATTAAAACACTACTTGTCTTTTTCATTATATTAACCTGACCGTTTGTATCATCTATACTATTCAAATAACTGAGACGTGGTAGCATTACCAGTAAACCACTTGATATAATATTTACTATCATTGTTGCCAACTTTAGCCCTACGTTATAATAACCTAAGTTTTCCTTCGCAGCAATACTTCCCAATAGTACTGAATTTAATTGAATAGTGAGGGTACTTATAAAAGACATTATTAAAGCAAGCGTTACTGGTTTTAAGTGATGTCTAAAAACTAAATTATATGGTTTTATTTTAATTTTTTTAATTAAAAACCCACAATTTAATAGTGCTGATAATATTAAGCTTGTTAAATTCAAAAAAACATATAACACATTGTCATTTTTATCGTTAATAAAAGAAAATATTAAAATAACGAAAAAAACCTTAACAAATGCATCTCGTGTAGTTATATATTTAAAATCTTCTATCCCCATAAAAAACCAATGAAAGGTAAATAAATTTGTAAATAAGGTAAAACCCACAATTAAGAAAAGATTTAAATTGGTATTTACCTCTTTACTAAAGAAAATAAAGAACAAATAAATTACAAAAACACATATAGTAAGTAATAGTTGAATTAGAAATAATTCCAAAAAGGTCTTACTTAACTTTTCAATATTATCTCTATATTTTGCTATTTCTCTAGTAGCATAGCCAACTAATCCAATTCCTCCAAAAATTGCAAACAAAGTAACTATGCTTATAGCGAAATTTACAGCTCCATAATTTTCGGGTCCCAAAACTCGTGAAATATATGGAAAAGTAATCAAAGGAATTGAAACAGTAATAAATTGATTTAAAAGACTGTACATAGTATTTCTGGAAAAACTATTCATTTTTCACTCCATCATTGTTTATATTAACTTTTCAATTTGACCTAAAGCACTTTCTATTTTAAAATCCTGACTCCTTAAAACCGACATTTTTTTTAAGTACTCCAACTTTTGTCCATTAAGAAGTAAAGTTTTGATCCCATTGTATATGTCATCTTCTGAATTACCTACTAAGAAACCATATTTCCCCGCAGCTAAAATTTCTTTAGTTCCACCACAAGAAGTACTTAATACAGGTAATCCTAATATCATTGCTTCAGCTAAAGCTAATGAATATCCTTCTGCCCGGGAGCTACAAACAAATAAATTTGCATTTTTTGTATATTTATATGGATTCTTTTTAAAACCCAATAATTGAACTGTTTTCCTAACTCCCAATTCCTGGCATAGTTTAATTAAGCTATTTTTTTCTACACCATCCCCAATAATTATAAGATTATGAAATATACCATCAGAGATAAGTCTAGCATGTGCTTTTATCAGACGATCAAAACCTTTTTCATGACCTAATCTTCCAACAGAACAAATTGTAAAATTTTTATACTTTTTTTCACCTTTTATTGCCTTATCTTTAATATTTTTATCATCTATTGGATTATAAATAACTTTTAATTTATTATTTTTCTCCATATTAAAAATATCTAAGTACCCTTCCATAGAATCCTTACTTACAAAAATAACATCATTAAAGTAATTATAATGCATTTTTTCATCATTTATACTTTTATATAAAGATTTAGTCCAATGGTGGCTTTTAAGATTCGTATGAACCCAAGCAATTTTTTTTGAAGTTTGCTTAGACCCGGATATCAACTTCGTTGACTTTCCTTCCAAGAAAGCTATCTCAACTTCAAACTTATTTCTGATAAGTAATTTATATAATAGCTTAGAAGGTATTTTTCGAAAGAAAATATCAATCATTTTTTCAAGGAATTTTATTAAGAATTTATTTTTTAATAAAAAAAGATTTTTAGTGTTAACCATATAACTTACCCTCACGTTTTTGGGCAAATTATCTAAATAAACCCCATTATTATATATTAAAAACAAGGTGATATCATATTTATTGTTTATTTTATTTAAGATGTCTATTAATACTTTTTCTGCTCCTCCTCCATTAAGAGAATCAATGCAAAACAACACTTTTTTAGTCATTCTTTCTATCCCCTTTAAGCTAGTTTACTTTTAGTACAAAATTTAACCCCCTTTAATTTCACCTTCATTCTAAAAAAATGAATTTATATGGTTCATGCAACCAATGAGGATTTAAGTATCCTGATCTTACAGAGGATAAAAACAATAATATAAAAAACAGGCTATAAATAACTAATAACGGTAATTTATATTTTTCTAAATTATATTTCATTATTCTTTCTAGCCCAAATGGGATTCCCAAAGTCATTCCAATGCATAAATAAGAAAGTAATCTTTTGGTAGAAAGGTAAGGACTCGCTATCGGAAATAACATGGTAAATAATAAGTACATCTGAATTGGAATTATCTTTTTTCCATCGTTATACTTCTCCTTTTGAAAAAACGTTATAGCTATACATGTTATTAGATGTATAAAATAAACAAAACCAACCGTTCCTCCATAAGTAACATCATGTGATAAATCTCTTAAGTACTTCCACTCTGGAAATAAACGTTCTATTAAGTCAAAAAGAACAATAGGAGAAAATATCGTACTTAGCAACAAAAAAAGTAAACAGAGTAAAGTATATAACAAGGGTTTTATTCTCTTATTTAAAATGAAATACGTGGGAATTAACAATAGAGCAGAGGTATGGAATGCAGAACCCACAAACAACCAAATTATAAATTTAAAAAGTTTCCGTTCATAAATAAATTTTGTAGAATAGAAGTATATTGAAACCGCAACAATTTGTCTTACAGCATCAAGTCCGGAAAAAAACACTTGCGAATAAAAAATAATAATAGAAATAATAAGGTAATTTCTGTTTATATCATAATACGTTAATGCTCTATAAAAAAAGTGAAATGTAATAACTGAACAAAAAAAATAAACAAAATTCAGGCCCAATCCAAGCTTATTTCCAATAAGATTAATAAATAAAAAAAAGTTTTCTTTTTCAATTTCTTGGGATAGATTAGGCAACTCCCATAACTCAGAATATTTTACTCTATTAAATATTTCCAAATAAGAATAGTGATCTATACCAACGTCGGCACGAAATGCATATAATATAAATAATGGAGCCAAGGATAAATAGACAAAAAACGATTTCGATATTTTATTAAATACTTTTTTTCTATCGATTGTATAAGTTGTAACCAAGGCAAAATAAATGCTTATTAATAAGGCAAAAACATATATCATTATTCTACCCTCTTACTTTATTTTTTATTTGAACTAACAATTTAATTAATGTATACCTTCTTTTTATAAGGAGATATAGTACAATTTTTTTATTTAAATTACTATTTTTAAAACTTTCACTATTGAACAATTTGTTATATCTTTCCAAAATAAAATCTCTAAACTCATCCATAAAAGCATATCTCATTGACTCGTTATTAAGTTCATTTACAGCTCGTACACAAAAAGAAAAATATGAATTAATTATTAACGTCTCCAGTGATTGCTGTACGAAAGTAATAAAGTTTTTTTGAATAAAGAATTGTTCCATCTTATTTAAAACTATTATAATATCTGAGAATTTTTTTATATTTCGCGATGTTGTAATAGATTCTTCTCTCTGTTTCAAATAGTGATAGAAGGCCTCTCCTATATAAACTGTCTTTTCACTATAATAAAAAAGTTTAGCTATAGTTACTCTATCTTCATGTAATAACCCTTTAGGAAAATCAATGGCATGGACTTCAAAAAGACTTTTTTTAAATAATTTATTACAAACACTCGGTTCTATTAGTAACATTTCTGGATTATTCTTTAGGCTTAAGTCTATATTATTGATCAAAGCTGATTTAGTTATATAACTTTCTGGTTCATAAATAAAATCGGATATTACAATATCTGCATTTCTTTCCTTAGCATAATCATATAGTTTTTCATACATTTCATGATCTACCCAATCATCCGGGTCTACAAATCCAATGTACTCCCCCTTCGCATATTTTAAACCGAAGTTTCTAGCATCAGATAAACCACCATTCTCTTTTTTGAAACTTATCATTTTATCTCCATTTTCACTCACATATTTATCTATTACATTCTGAGAGTTATCAGTGGAACCATCATTTACAATAATAATTTCAATATTATCAAGAGTTTGATTTGCCAGACTATATAAGCATTTATCTATATACTTTTCCACATTATAAACTGGAACAATAATACTCAAATAGCACATTTTTTTCTCCTTAAATTAAGATTCATGAATTAGCGAAAGAATAATAAAAAAGAACTTTAGTATTTCTATAATCATGAATTTAAATAATATCAGTTCAAATCAAAAGAAATCTGTTATAGCAACAAGTTTACCCTACGACTTCTTAGCATTTATAAAATCTTTTATTTAATTATAATAGTTTGACCTGGCGTAATTATTTTCTGGAAAGCCTTTTTAGATATAGCAAAAGATTTTTTGAATATATTTTTTTGATATTTTGACCATTTTATTGCATAGTAGTTAAATTCATCTATTTCAAACAAGTCATACAATACTTTTAACTGAGCAATATGTAAATCATGATAAAATGGACTCCCTATTTTTCCACCTTGATCGTAAAAAGACCAATATCCTGTATCATACTTGGAAAGTTCTGTTTTCAAAGAATAAATGCTACTTTGTAAAGCTTTTTTATACTTAACTTCATTAGTTAATTTACAAACATCTAATAAACCAAAAATTGCAAATATCCATCCATTTAAAACTAAATCCGGTCTACTTTTAACATATTCCTCAAAATATATCTTTTCTTTTATATACCTTGTTGTCCCTCCTTCATGAACGGGCTTTAGCATAAAATCAATTGCTTTTATAGCTGCATCATGATATCTAGAATCATTAGTATGAAGATAAGCTCTAATCAGAATAGATGCACATTCCCCTTGTGTCATAGCACTATACTTATTACAATCTGTTTGCCCTATTCGTTCAAAAGCATCCCACCCACCATTTCTTTCTTGATCATTTAATAGCCAATTAGTGATATTAATAAATTTGTCATAATATGATTTATCGCTTGTTAACAAATATAAATCATAAGCACCTAGTCCATATTGAACAATCGCTGTAGGAAAATAGACCTTTTTTCCGTTGTAACTTAAATTGACTGGGATTCCATTTTCATCTAAGTTAGTGGTAAAAAGAACTTTATTGGTCAAATCATTATAATATCCATTAATATTTGTTTTAGAATATTTTTTTCCTATCCCCTGTTGAACAGCTAATACATTTTTCCCTAGTAACATACTTAACCATTTTTTAAACATTTGAATCCTTTTATTCAATTAGATTCATCTCCTCGCATTTTTTTACATAAAGTTCTTCATATTGTTTTTCTGCAACCCTAATATCGAATTCTCTAGATAAGAGAAAACTCTTTTCGCTCATAGAATTTCTTAAATTAATATCATCAATAAGGCTGACAACAGCTTTATAAAATAAATCTTTATTTTCCCTTGGAACTAAAATAGCATTCGAATTATGCTTAGCGACATCAGGAATCCCACCAACTTCTGTAGCAATAATTGGTAAACCTGAAGCCATTGCTTCTAAAATGGTTAAAGGTAATCCTTCCCAATTCGATGACATTAAGAAGATATCACTTTCCGCTAATAGATTGGGTATGTCCTCTCTTATCCCTAAAAACTCTACTCGGTCAACTATACCCATAAGTATTACTTTATCTTCAATTTGTTTTCTTAATTCTCCATCCCCGACTAGTCTCAGTCTCACATTAGATTTTTCTGTAGCTACACGACTGAATACATTAATTAAAAAGTCGTGATTCTTTTGAGGAGAAAACCTGCCAATATGTATTAAATTGATACTATCCCTATCTTTCTTTATACCTTTAAAGCTATATTTTTGAATATCAATTCCGTTATTGATTAAAGGAATGTCACTGTTTATCTTATATAGTTCGGTAATTGATTTCCTTACAGATTTTGAAATAGCAACAGGAATATAACTAAAAAATCTGTAAGCTATATTCTGGATTTTTATTCCTATTTGATCTAACTCTTTTTCGGCAACATTGTGAACAGTATGAATTCTGATGGGTACACACTGTAAGACACTAGGAATAAGGGTGTATCTGACCACGTACCTATGTGTATGTATAACATTCGGCTTGTATTTTTTAAATAATTTAAAAATCTTATAAATCATGGAAATATCAACTCCAGGTTTTTTCCCTAAATAGAATACCTCCACTCCAATTTTTTCTAATTGTTTTTCATAAATTGTATCCGACTTATTATATAAACTTAAAACTGCCATTGTGAATTTACTTTTATCATAGTTTGATAATAAATCTAGTACTAATTTTTCAGCTCCACCAGTTCCAAAATCCGGAATTATGTGTAGAATTTTAATTTTTTTCATTATTTACACCTTCTACTATCGTTTTCAGCTTTTCAAAAAATGTTGTTAATAATATTAATTTCCATTAACAACCTTTTGTATATATTCATATTTTTCTTTTAAGTTTTTTTCTAAAATATAGTTCTTTTGAAAAACTTTTGAGGAACTGATTGATAAATTTTCGACCTTTTTCCTATCAAAATTTAAAAATTTGTTTATACTTTCACATATCGAAACTGCATTAACATCATCACATATTATGGCATTATAGTTATTTATTGCAATCTCTCTTACACTCCCTACATTTGTTGCTATTATTGGCATTGATGCTGCACAAGCTTCCATTAATGCTACAGGTAAACCTTCACTCCTACTTGGAAGTATATAACAATTAGATTGACTTAATTCTAGGGCTAGTGTCTTTCTATTTATCCATTTGTTTAAATTTATATATTTTTCCAAATTATTTCTTTCGATAAAATCTTTATAATCATTATATTTGCTTCCATCTCCATATATATTAAACTCTATATTAAATTTGATTTTTTTTGTTTTAACTAAAAGATTTATAGCTTCTAATAAGATATCAATTCCTTTTACAGATTCATATCTGGCAACTGTTAAAAACTTCAATTTTTTATTATCCTTTTGAACCTTTTTATGTTCTAATATTTCATTATAAAATTCTTGACTTACACCTAATCTAAAAACTTTTACTTTTTCTTTAGAAATTCTGTATTTATTACATATGAAATTGCAATTATTATCAGCAACTGTAATAATTTTTTTTGAGCTATCTAAAATATCTTTTATTTTTCCTGGAGGATAAATATATATGTCAGATCCATGTCCTTGACATATATATTCATTTTCTATTAACTTATTCAAATAGAAAGCAATAAGAGAAGATCTTGTTAACCAATAACTGAACAATAGATCATCAGTTTTTATATCTACCTTCCTCAATATACTGAGCGCCATTAAATATGAATATATATTCTTACTGAATTCCATTAATCTTATACTTTTAATATGTTTAAATTGTCTAAAATGGACTGCAATACTTTTGATTTTTGTAGGGAAAAATAACTCTTTAATCCCCTCTTTTAACTCTAAATAAATAATATTATTTTTATCGTTTTTATTTTTATATCCGGAAAAACTTATGATTCTAAAATTTTTATATTTATCCAGTACGGATTCAAACTCATATGTACTAAACATAACTTTTTTTTCGGGATAGGAATTGGTTATAATGTATACTAATGGCTCTTTATTCATATTTACCCTTCTTTAATAAAATCTATTTTAGTCTTACCTCTACCATTTATTATTGTTATTGTTGTAGGCTTGTTTTCTTTTCAAGTTTATTTTTTTTGAACCTTTTTAACTTAAAAATGTGATTTATCGGTTCTAGTATAAAATCTTTTGGTGATGCAAACAATGCTAATATTAAATGTTTTATCAAAACAGAATATTTTTTACTCCTTTTTCCTACAACCATCATTACTGCATGATGTCTAAACCTAACATAATTTCTTTGGCTCAGACTAAGAAGATTAAAATACCTTTTCTTAAAGGTATATAGTTCTTTCTCGCCTTCAATTTTATTGTGGCCAACAGAAATCCGTTCACCGTCATGCAAATATTGAATTATATTGGCATGTGGAGTATAACCAATTTTCATACCACTCTCAATTGACTTAATCATTAACATGAATTCCTGTCCAATTTTCGCATCATCAAAACCACCGATATCTAACAATGATTCTTTTTTATACATATATGTTGAAGTAGGAGTTAAATGATGTAGTAAATGTTGTTTTAGTAGGTCATCATTTAAAATACTTTTTACATATTTATGTTCCCTGAAATCTACAAGCTTATCTTCTGCATTGTGAATACGTACATTTGTGAAGGACATATCTAATTTAATATTTATCATAAACTCAATTTGAGTGTTAATCTTTTCTGGAAGATATATATCGTCATCATCAAGGAAAGTTATATATTCACCCGTAGCTTTCTTTATACCTTGATTTCTAGCAAGGGCTCCTCCCAGATTCTTAGTATTTTTAATATATAACACTTTGTTATTATTTTTATATTTATACATTTTCTCCTGGGTTTCTAACCTAAAAACAGAATCAGGAGCATTATCGTCCACAACGATTATTTCTATATTGGGATAAGTCTGTTTTAAAACAGAATCAATGGCTCTTGGGAGGAAGTTACTTCTTTTAAACGTTGGTATTATTACGCTCACTTTTTTATCCATAAATATTTTCTCACCTATTTTATTCAATTTGATTTTATGAAGCTGTCTCAGAGTATTAATTTTTTTTCAGAAGTTAAATTTTATACCAACGGATTCAATACGGTTATAAAAATCCCTTTTTAATTAATATAATGAATCTAAAAATTATCTAGCTCCATCTCCTGTAATTACAACTTTTACGGTTTTAAATATAATTTTTATATCTGTTAAAATACTTAAATTTCGTATATAATATATATCCAAACTCAACTTCTCTTCAGGAGAAATGTCATATCCTCCGTTAACTTGTGCCCATCCAGTAATCCCAGGTTTAACTATTAAGCGTTTTTCAAATCCAGAAATTTCTTCATTAAATTGTTGAGTAAACACTGGTCTTTCTGGTCGTGGACCTATTAAGCTCATTTCTCCCTTTAATACATTTATCAGCTGTGGTAATTCATCAATTCTAGTCTTTCTAATGAATGAACCTACCTTCGTAACCCTAGGATCATCTTTCAATGCCCATTGTGCTCCATTTTTTTCAGCATTTATATACATTGACCTAAGTTTAATTATGTAAAATAATTCCCCATTTAAGCCTACGCGTTCTTGGAAAAAGAAAGCAGATCCTTTGGATTCTATTATAATAGCTAGACAAAAAAATAATAATATAGGTAAAGTAATTAAAAGACCAATTAATGCTAAAACAAAATCAATGATTTTTTTTAGTGTAAAATATAAACGACGTTTTGAAGAGGTAAATTCACTCCTAATGACAACATCTGAATAATACTGTTTTTCTTCTTTTACCTCCATAAAAACCTACTCCTTTTATCTAAGTATTTCTTATTTTTGTTATATTGACTATTTCCACCAGATATTTTATAGATAGTCCTAGGTCATTTTGATTACTTGGATCGACAATTCCGTAACGGTGCGTTTCTTCTTTAGGAACTGTCTGTACACTGATGACAAATTTAAATGATACTCAATAGTCCACTTGCCTTTTCCTGTAACAATATTAATGTCTTCGATTCCAGATGATACAACCTCTTCAATAATGTATTGAATCGTCGACTATTGGAAGCGTTTCTTTTGGCGTGGCTTTAGTAGCCGGTAAGAACTTGGTTCCTAACCCTGCTACTGGTTACAACTCTTTCTACTCTTTTATTCAGAAAAAATATATATTTAGTTAGTTTTACATAAACAAAAATTAAATTATAATATAATAATGAAAGCGCTCCCTAAATAACTATCATTCTAAAAAATACCTAAAATTTTCTTTTTGAAAGTCAGTGGTTTTTCAACAGCTGGACTTAGTCCCTTCATGAGCAGTTGAGCGTTTTCTTTAAAATAAAAGGTCCGTTCGGTTCCATGCATTTTTGAGATGGTTTCGTATGCCTCTTGTAATGTGAAGCCCCTTGAGCCTATATTATGGGCATCGGTTGCGATAAAATGAGCCAGATTATGTTCAATGATTTTCTTAGAAAACGATTGAATGCTCTTCCCGAAGTTCCCGATCATGCTTCCAGAGGTGATTTGCGTTAAGGCGCCCTCTTGAACCAATTCAAATAATAATTTAGGATTTTCAATCAATTCCTTATTTCGTTCCGGGTGTACGATGATCGGGGTTATCCCTTTCAGCAGCAGCTCATAAATCACATCTTGTGTGTATGTAGGAACACGTCCCGACGGAAGCTCCAGCAGCATATGCCTTCCCTTGTCGTCCAGTGTCAGGATTTCTTCCTTTTCAAATGAATTGAACAGATCTCGGTGTATTCTTACTTCCTGTCCGAGATGAATCGAAAGGGGAATATTAGCCTGTTGTAAACTCTCATTTAATTTCACGACTCTAGCGATGATGGCACTCTTCACATTCACATATTTCTCATTTAAATGGTGCGGTGTGGCATACAAATCGGTGATTCCTGATTCCACCGCTATCTTTGCCATGCTCATGCTTGCCTCCACGTCTGTGGATCCATCATCAACGCCTGGGAGAATGTGACAATGTATATCAATCAACTGCAAACACTTCCTTTATAACGAACAGGTCTATATACCTAGTTTGTGAAAATAGTAATTATTACCCTGATTAATAGTAGCATAGATACCGGCTATTAAACAGGGTGTTAATTTGTCGAATTTTGGCTTAATTAATCAAGATTGATAGTAATAATAATTGCTGTTATCTGTTTCCACGCCATTCAAGACGACACCAAGCACGGTTGTATTAGCTTTCGTTAAAAGCTCCTTCGCCTTCACGGCACTTTGTTTGTTCGTCTTCCCGCTTGAGACGACCATGATGACGCCATCACATTTATTGGCGACAATTTGCGAATCAGGTACGACCAGAACCGGCGGTGTATCAAAAATGATATAATCATACATTTCTTTCAGTTCATGAATGGTTGATTCTATCGCTCTGGAATTCAATAATTCCGAAGGGTTTGGGGGAATGGGTCCGCTTGTCAATATTTCTAGATTAGGCACATCCGTCTTCATGACCGCTTTTTCGATGCTCATTTTCTTCGTTAATACACTTGTAAGTCCCTGTATGTTACTAAGACTGAACGCATAATGGACGGACGGTTTTCTTAAGTCGGCATCCACAAGCAGGACTTTTTTCTCCTCTTGAGCAAGCACAATCGCGAGGTTCGCGGATGTCGTGGATTTCCCATCATTAGGCTCAGCTGAGGTTACCACAATGGTTTGGATGTCTTCATCCACGGAGGCAAATTGAATATTCGTTCGAATTAATCGATATTGCTCAGTGATCGGTGATTTCGGATTATTTTGTGCAATCAAGTTCACCTGTTTTTTATCTTTACTTCTCAAAAATGCCGCTTCCTTTCATCCAGCTTAGCCTTTATTATGTACGTTTGAAATCTTCTGAATCGAGCCAAGTAGAGGCAATTCTAGGAGTGTCTCGATATCCTTTTCATCCTTGATCGTATTGTCCATATACTCCAATAAGAAGGCCAAGCCAACACCAGCCATCAAGCCGACCACCAAGGCAATAGCAATATTCAACACAGGATTAGGTTTGACAGGCGAAGGATTATCGCTGATTTCAGCCTTCGCAAGTACGCTAACATTGTCAACATTCATGATGTCCTTAATTTCCTTTTGAAAAGTTTCAGAAACCGTATTGGCAATCTCAACTGCTTGCGATGGATTGCCATCCTGAACCGTTAACGAAAACACTTGCGAATTTTCTTGGCTGTTGATGGTGATTTTTTCACTAAGTTGCTCTACGCTTTGGTCCAGCTCAAGGTCATCAATGACCTTCTCCAATATCGCAGGGCTTTTTATGATCACACTATATGTATTGATCATGTCGATATTGGATCGTATTTGATTCGAGTCCAATTGATTCTCGGATTGCTTCTGATTAACGAGAATCTGTGTCGAAGACTGGTAGACGGGTGTTAATAAGAAATAAGATATTGCTCCACTAATTAACGCCGCAATTAATGTCAGCAGCATGATTAGCTTCCAACGCTTCTTTAATGTCTTGAAAATATCTGCAATACTAATCGTTTCTTCCATTTCATCCTCCTAATATGTTAAAAATGACCTATTGCATTATAACACATAATATTACCTATTTTTATGTATTATCAAGGAAATTTTCATGAATCTTACAATGAATGAATACTTTTCTAGCGCTTAGATGATTCTAACCTAAAAATATCCTCAATTCAAAGGAATTTTTTTCTAATTACGCCCTTACAAAGCCATAACAGCTGTAAAACCCGCATGGTAAAAGGGTTTCTATTTATATAAATTATACCTATTTACCCAATACTTGCTGTGCTTCTTCACCGACATTGGATGAATCCACCTAAAACTAAATGCCCATGAAACGAAGAAAAAGCATTTATCGACTAAATTGCGTCAAGTTTTTAGGGCCTAGTTATCATTATTAATGGAGACAAACTGTGTAAACTGAAAGTAATAGTTTATATTCATAGAAATGGTTAGGTGTGGTCAATATGATAGGTTACCGAGTCAAGTCGCTTAGGGAAGAAAGGAAAATGTCAATTAGTGAACTCTCCACAAAATCGGGCGTTGCCAAATCCTATATAAGCTCTCTGGAAAGAAACCTTCAAACAAACCCCACTATTTTAGTTTTGGAAAAAATAGCAAAAATTCTAGGCATTAAGGTTGATGCTTTACTGTATGAACAAGGAGACAAAAATATGGATGAAGAGTGGATGCAAATCATGCAGGAAATTATGGGTTGTGGAATATCGAAAGAGGAAATGCGCGAATTTATACAGGATCGCAAATGATTGGTTTATGCATTCTTGGTATCACTTTCTTTTGTAAGCTCAGTGAAAAGGGGGGAAGTAGCTTAAGCCACTTTCCCCCCTTTTACACTACATGTCCTGTTTTTGCTTAAAATAGTCCTGCAACACCTCGAACCATATCTGATGCCCTCTGTCATTCGGATGGATGTTATCATTGGTTAACATATCAGCCAATCTCAGATTCTGTTCCTCTAGCTTCTTTTCCATACCTGTCTTGCTATTCAAATACGTCCATCGATTCTTTTCGATGACATTCTCGGAAGCCTTCATATAATCCAGATAACTCAACCCTAAGCTATTTTTCATTTCACTACTTGCGACCGGGTTCGGGGAAAGCATTAAAATCTTTGCATTTGGCAGTTCTTTTTGCCATTTTGCCATGATGTTTTCCAGATCTTTTTCCGTCTGTTGCAGGCTAATTGATTGATAATGATTGTTAATCAGCGAGGTTTCAAAAATAACCAAATCAGGATCATCTTTTATGACCTCTTCGATTTTCTTTCCTTCCAGCAAATCCTCTGTTGAATACCCTTCATGACCATGATTCATAAAACGCAATGTTTTAGCCTCATCAAGATCGGCACGCAGACTCTTCTCCAGACGCGCTGTCCAGGTTTTGGCAGAGATACTTGCTCCAGTTCCTGCAGTCCCGTTACTGCCCACTAAGGAGACAATGAGCTTATCTTGCGTAAGCGACCGATACCGTAAATAATCCAATAACGGCTGCTGTTGATTATTTTCCGGTTTTAAACTCTGTATCAAAGCTTCTCTTTCTTCTTTTTCCTTTTGTTTAAGTTTTGCTTCCGCTTCTCTAGCCTCCACCCCTGCTGCCTGGCTTTTGTTTTTCCAATGCATTTGACCAAAAGCCAGTACGGCTAAGCAAATGATCGCGATAATGATTAACCCATACTTCCTCATCTTTACCTCCGTTTATGCACTAGAATTGACATGGGATACGATCCCATACTTTTCTCTTATTTTCTCTTGTTCATTATAACTTACATATAATACGTTATAAAGAATGTTTTTCCAATGAATTCTGACATCCCTCGACAAATCCCATGAATAGGAATCATTCTTTAACACTATGTAAACAATGTAATGCCTAAATGAAGTTTCCGTAATGTTATCGTATACCCGGCTTCCTTCTCGCTTTTTCGTAGTATGATAGAAAAAAAAGGAGTTTTGGATATGATTATTCTGCAGTATATTGAAAAGGTTTTTTCATTCATGCATAAGGATATTCCGGAAACTCATGTGAAATGCCATGTTTGTGCAGGTACAGGTGCCTACGATATTTATACGGATTGCCTTACCTGTAATGCAAAAGGGTTAATCAGTAAAGTGGAGTATAATAGGAGGCTTGAAGAGGGTGAAATTTAAACGATTTCGTGAGGTCGATATATGTTATCAAAGAAGCAGTATTGGCTATTGCTTCTTTTTTTGTTGCCTAAAGTACCGTTTGTCTCCCGGCTTAAAAGGGTATTTTATTACCAGAGGTGATGGATATGACAGCAATTACGCACATCGGTTTGGCTGTGCCTGATTTGGATGCTGCGATTTCGTGGTATGAACAGGTGTTGGGATTCAAGTTATTGGCGGGTCCGTATTCGTTTGATGCCAGTGCCGAGGACAAGCCGAATATGACGAACGATCTTCTTGGCAATCATGTCAAAAAAATGCGCAATGCTCATTTGATGGCGGATAATCAGGTGGGAATCGAGCTTTTTGAATTCCAGGAGCCGAGGATGCCGCCGAGTAAACGTGATGAGTATCAGGGCTTTTTTCATATTTGCTTAATTTCGGATGATATTGAAAGACTCGCCGATGAGATTGCGCAATCCGGCGGTAAAAGGCGAAGCGATCTGTGGAATACTTGGAAGAACAAGCCGTACCATTTAATGTATTGTGAAGATCCTTTTGGCAATATCATTGAGTTATACAGCCGGAGCACGGAATTGATGTATGGCAATAAGGATTGATGCAAAAACAGCCCCCACATTGTAGATTGGGAGGCTGTTTTCTGTATTTGCCTTACTTTTTAACCGTGACTTTTCTTGCTTCACTTACATTTCTCGCTTTGTCTTTAGCGGAAACATAGAGGTTCTTCCCTGCTTTTTGTTTCGGGATCCTCACCGAGAAGGTGCCTTTATTCGTTGCGGTTGCCGAGCCGATCACTTTCCCTGATACCTTGATGGATACAGTGGAATTGGCTTCGGCTTTGCCTGTGACGATCGTCGTTTTTGTCGTGACCTTGTCGACCGTCGGTTTACCAGGTGCGGTTTTGTCTGCGACGGTCATGGTTTTGACCGGGCTTGTATTGCCAGCTTTATCCGTTGCAGCAATCGTGAGGACGGTACCGGCTTTTTGTTTTTTTGACAGCGTTACGGTGAAGGTGCCTCCGCTGTTGGCATTTGCTTTGCCGAGGGCAGTGCTCCGGTTTTTGACCGTGACGGAAGAGCCCGCTTCGGCTTTGCCTGTTACTTTTACCGTATTGTCACCTACCGTATTGACTGACGGTTTAATTGGTGCCGTTTTATCTTCGACTTTGAATGAAACGGGCACACTTTTATTTCCCGAGGGATCGGTGACCCTCGTAGAGATCACGGTCCCGGCTGTTTGTTTGGCAATCGGCGCCGTGAATACCTTCTCGCCATTGATTTTCAATGTGGCCAGCTGTTTCTTATCGGTATAAATCGAGACGGTTCCCGTATGGAAATCGGCTGGGATGCTCCCAGTGATCTTGATGTCCTTATCGGAAATCTTTTTGACGCTCGGCCTGGTCAGCGTCTTCATCTCAAGAGCCTTTTTGGCATTGACCCTCCCGTTTCCATAGTAGATGTCCTTCCCTTTCGTGCCAAGATCCTTCGCTGAATCATAGAGGCGATATTCAACCTCCGTTTTGTTGAGCTTAGGCTCATTTGACCAAATGAGGGCCGCTACCCCCGCCACCATGGGCGTGGCCATCGATGTTCCGCTCATCCAGCCATATTTTCCATGTGGCAAGGTTGAAAGGATCTCATCTCCAGGGGCTGCAATATCCACGGTTGAATCGTAATTGGAATAATAGGGGCGCTTGTCCTTTTCGTCCGTGGCCGCAACGGAAATGACGTTACTGTATGCAGCTGGGTATACCCGCTGCACCTTTTTCCCCATATCGCCTTCATTGCCGGCAGCCGCGGCAATCAAGATGCCTTTTTTCGCTGCTTCCTGTACGGCTTTATTCAACGCCTCCGAATACATGTTGACTCCAAGACTCATATTGATAATCTTCGCTTTTTTCTCAATCGCATAATGTATCGCCTTGATGATATCGGCCGTATCGGCATAATCACCTTCAAAAACGTTGATTGGCATCAGCTTTACATTAGGTGCAACACCCGCTCCGCCGATGTTATTGTTTGCACTTCCAGCAATGATCCCGGCGATATGTGTCCCGTGCTGCCCTTCCGGCAAGATATTCTTCCGGTTACGGACCGTATCATAGGCGTTGACGATTTTCCCTGTCAAATCCGGATGTTTGCGGTCGATTCCATCGTCGATGATCGCCACGATCATCTCCTTCGAGCCCATCGATTTTACCCAGGCCGCTTCCGTTCCAAGATGTTTGTGATGCCACTGGTCTATGTAAGCTGGATCGTTCGGTATTTCCATCTTCTTGAACAGATAGTTCGGTTCGGCATACTCGACATTCTTCCGTTTCTCAAGCTTTTCGATCAGCTTGTCGGTCGTTTGTCCTTTTGGAACCTCGACCTTCTCGATCAGCTCATTAATCGGCTCATCATCCGTCTCTTTATATTTGACAATGACACCATCCGCTTTCGGAGCCACCTCTGCAGCTGCAGCCTCTTGCTGATAATGTGGCAGGAACATGAACAGCAAGGCAACTGGCAATACCGCCTGAATAAATTTGTACATGAAATCACTCCAAAAAAATATGATTAAGAATAAATATCGATGTCGGTCACTCAAGATCTCACTCTACCATTATCCCTAACTAGATTGTATACCGGAAGATATCGTTTTACTAACCTTTTTATCCAGTAAACAACTTGTTTTGGAATCATCCTTATTTCCCCTTGTGAAATCTCGAAAACTGAAGATGTATAAATAGATAAAAATGGTCGTCTTATTGACCAGTCTTAGAGGACAATGGAAGGCAACGACACTCCTGCGGGAATTCGCGTCTACGTGAGACACCACAGGCTGAAAGCAGAGGAGGCTCACGGACCTCCTCTGGAAAGATGAGTGCCTGCAGTGGAATGAAACACTGGAAGTCCAGTTAGTCAAAACTGTAGGATATGAGGATCTATCTTTTTTCAAGCAAAGTGGAATGCAAAGTTTGATGTACATACTTAAAACTATATGTAATCTGAATTCTATCTTCATTTTCACGCAGAGTGGAATGCAACGGAAGGCAACGACACGTTTGCGGGAATTGCGCGTCTACGTGAGACACCGCAGGCTGAAGGCCGAGGAGGCTCACGGACCGCCCGCGGAAAGAGGGAGTGCCTGCAGTGGAATGAAACGGTCGCCGTACAACTTCTCCAATACTATGGAAAACGGAATTCATTCTTCATTTTCACACAAAGTGGAATGAAACGGAAGGCAACGACACTCCTGCGGGAATTCGCGTCTACGTGAGACACCGCAGGCTGAAGGCCGAGGAGGCTCACGGACCGCCCGCGGAAAGATGAGTGCCTGCAGTGGAATGAAACACTGGAAGTCCAGTTAGTCAAAACTGTAGGATATGAGAATCTATCTTTTTTCACGCAAAGTGGAATGCAAAGTTTGATGTACATACTTAAAACTATATGTAATCTGAATTCTATTTTCATTTTCACGCAGAGTGGAATGAAACGGAAGGCAACGACACTACCGCTTAGGAATTGCGCGTCTACGTGAGACACCGCAGGCTGAAGGCCGAGGAGGCTCACGGACCGCCCGCGGAAAGGGAGTGCCTGCAGAGGAATGCAACACTGGAAGTCCAGTTAGTCAAAACTGTAGGATATGAGAATCTATCTTTTTTCACGCAAAGTGGAATGCAAAGTTTGATGTACATACTTAAAACTATATGTAATCTGAATTCTATTTTCATTTTCACGCAGAGTGGAATGCAACGGAAGGCAACGACACTACCGCTTAGGAATTGCGCGTCTACGTGAGACACCACAGGCTGAAAGCCAAGGAGGCCCACGGACCGCCCGCGGAAAGGGAGTGCCTGCAGTGCAATGAAACACTGGAAGTCCAGTTAGTCAAAACTGTAGGATATGAGGATCTATCTTTTTTCACGCAAAGTGGAATGCAAAGTTTGATGAACATACTTAAAACTATATGTAATCTGAATTCTATCTTCATTTTCACGCAGAGTGGAATGCAACGGAAGGCAACGACACTCCTGCGGGAATTGCGCGTCTACGTGAGACACCGCAGGCTGAAGGCCGAGGAGGCTCACGGACCGCCCGCGGAAAGGGAGTGCCTGCAGAGGAATGCAACGCTCGTTGGACATACCTAAAACTATATGTAAATTGAATTCTATCTTCATTATCACGCAAAGTGAAATGTAACGGAAGGCAACGACACTCCTGCGGGAATTGCGTGTCTACGTCAGACACCGCAGGCTGAAGGCCAAGGAGGCTCACGGACCGCCTCTGGAAAGATGAGTGCCTGCAGTGTAATGCAACGGTCATGGTAAAAATCTTCAAATCTATAGGCAATGGAAACTCCATCTTTGTTCTTACACAAAGTGTGATGCAACGCTCACAGAACAAAACATCAAAAAAACTGTAGGTAAACTCCATAACCTATCGAGTTTACCTACAGTATGAGACCGCCATGAGCGGTTTAATGTCCGCCTAAATAGGCATTCTTGATTTCTTCACTTGCTGTCAGTTCCTCTGATTTACCAGATAGGACAATCCGCCCCGTTTCGACCACATAGGCTCTGTCAGCGATGGATAGGGCCAAGTTGGCATTTTGCTCGACAAGCAGGATCGTCGTTCCCGTCTTATTGATTTCTTCTATTATATGAAAGATTTGTTTCACCAATAATGGAGCAAGTCCCATCGATGGCTCGTCCAATAGAAGCAGCCGGGGCTTGGCCATCAGCGCCCTGCCCATTGCGAGCATTTGCTGTTCCCCTCCGGAAAGCGTTCCGGATTGCTGCTTCAGGCGTTCAAGTAAACGCGGGAATAATTCATAAACCTTCTCCATATCCTGCTTGATGCCTGCCTTATCCTTGCGTAAATAGGCGCCAAGCTGAAGATTTTCTTCAACGGACATGTTAGCAAAGACACGGCGGCCTTCGGGAACATGGGAGATGCCCATTTTCACGATCGATTGCGCAGCCTTTCCGCCGATCGACTGCCCTTCATATAAGATCTTGCCTTGCTTTGGTTTTAATAATCCGGAAACGGTTTTCAGCATCGTACTCTTGCCGGCACCGTTCGCACCGATCAACGTCACGATTTCACCTTCGTTGATGGAAAGCGAGACTCCCTTCAAGGCTTGAATGTTTCCGTAATAGACGTTAATGTCCTCGATATTCAGCATTATGAAACCTCCTCGCCCAGATAGGCCTCGATGACTTTCGGGTTGTTGCGGATTTCCTCAGGCCGCCCTTGAGCGATCAGCTGTCCATGATCCAGTACGTATATGCGTTCGCAAACTCCCATGACAAGCGGCATATCATGCTCGATCAATAAGACGGTCAAATCGAATTTCTCACGGATGAGGGCGATCAAGTTCATCAGCTCATGCGTTTCTTGAGGGTTCATGCCCGCTGCCGGTTCATCGAGCAAAAGCAGTTTCGGATTGGCGGCAAGCGCTCGTGCGATTTCCAATCGTCTTTGTTTGCCATATGGCAGGTTCTTCGCCTTCTCGTCTTTATATTGATCAAGGTTGAAGATTTTCAGGAACTCAATCGCCTTCTCATCCATCTCCTTCTCCCCTTTAAAATGGATCGGCATGCGGAGAATCGAGCTTAAAATGCTATGCTTCGAAAGGGAATGATAGGCAACCTTTACATTATCGATGACGGATAGCTCACTGAACAAGCGAATGTTTTGAAAGGTCCTGCTGATACCCTTTTGTGTGATTTTATAGGGCGGCCGTTTTTTCAAGTCCTCCCCTTCCAAGGAAATCGTTCCTTCGGTCGGGACGTAAACCCCTGTCAACAGGTTGAAGAAAGTGGTTTTCCCAGCACCATTCGGTCCGATCAATCCAACCAATTCACCTGGGTATAGCTCGACGTTTACATCGGAAACGGCCTTAAGCCCCCCGAATTGAATACCGACCGAATCGACCTTAAGCAGCGGTGTTTTTGTTTTCATGGCTGCTGCCTCCTTTACGTTTGAACATGGAAGTTATTTCTTTCGTCCCCATTAAACCTTGCGGACGATAAATCATCATGACGATAAGCACAAGACTGTAAATGATCATCCGCGTTTCCGGATAATCTTGGAGGAATGTCGTGACCACAGTAAGTAATACGGCAGCCAACACTGCTCCTGACAAGCTTCCAAGTCCGCCAAGCACGACTAGGATCAAGATATCGAATGACTTCAGGAACCCGAAGTTCGATGGCTGGATGATATAGAAGTTATGGGCATAAAGCGCTCCGGCGATGCCGGCGAAAAATGCACCGATCGCAAACGCGACAACTTTGTAATAGGTCGTATTGATCCCCATCGAGTCGGCGGCCGTCTCGTCCTCACGGATCGATATGCAAGCCCTTCCATGTGTCGAGCTCGTGAAGTTCCTGATGACGATGACCGTCACAAGGACGGAAGCGAATACCCACGGCCAAGTCGTCAAATGGGAAACCTGCATGCCGCTCGCACCGCCAACATAATCGATGTTCAAAAGCACGATCCGGACGATTTCACCAAAGCCGAGGGTCGCTATCGCCAGGTAGTCACCTTTTAGACGCAAGCTTGGGATTCCGATGATCAGGCCGGCAAGCGCCGCTGTCAAACCGCCGACTATCAACGCTAGCGTGAATGGCATGTTCAACTTCATCGTCATGACGGCTGAAGCGTATGCCCCGACTGCAAGGAATCCTGCATGCCCGATGGAAAACTGCCCCGTTATCCCGATGATCAAGTGCAGGCTTGCTGCCAGAATGATATTGATCCCGATGAACATGAGCGTATTTTGATAAAAAGGATTGAGCGATCCGCCGCCGATCAACACCTGTATGATGGCGAAAAAGATCAATGATAATGAAATCGAGAGCCAAAAACCTTTTGCTCGCTTAATTGTAGTCATTGCTTTGTCTCCCCTATACTTTTTCTTTTTTGTTTTTACCGAATAAGCCTTGTGGCATGAAAATCAAGATAAGAATCAGTACGACGAAAGCTACCGCATCACGCCATAATGAGTAACCTGCGGCACTGACCAAGGCCTCGATGACACCAAGCAATAATCCCCCGACCATCGCACCCGGAATGATCCCGATCCCGCCAAGTACGGCGGCGACAAAAGCCTTAAGTCCAGGAAGCACACCCATAAGCGGCTCGATCTTAATATAATAAATCCCGAAAATGACACCAGCTGCCCCCGCTAATGCGGAACCGATTGCAAAGGTGGCAGAGATCGTGTTATTAACATTTATCCCCATCAGCTTGGCAGCATCCGCATCGAAGGAAACGGCACGCATCGCCTTGCCGATTTTGGTTTTATGGACGATGATTTGAAGAATGATCATTAAAACGACAGCGACTCCAAAGATCAATATCGATTGGCTATTGATCGATACTCCAAAAATATCGAACTTATCAGTCGGCAATACATCATTCGGATAGGCTTCCGGTTGTGCGCCGCGGACATAGATGAAGCCATATTCGATCAACAGGGAAACCCCGATTGCCGTGATGAGTGCGGCGATCCGTGTTGCGTTACGCAATGGCTTGTAGGCAATGCGCTCGATCAATACTCCAAAGAGTGCACAGACCGTCATCGCAATTAACAAAGCCGGCACGAATGACAGATCCAGAACCGTTATCGAATAAAACCCTACGAATGAACCAACCATGAAGACATCACCATGTGCAAAGTTAATCAATTTTACAATCCCGTAAACCATCGTATAACCGAGAGCGATAAGGGCATAAATGCTTCCTAATGAAACCCCGTTTATTAACTGCTGTATCAATTCCATGTTCGACTCTCCTTGAAAAATCTAATTTTATAATGATCGTCCAGACTCTTTCATTCCACTCATGGAAGTTTCAGCAACCTGGTATTCTGGAAAAATGAGAATTCGCCAGCGCCTTCTTATGGAAGAAGGGCCGGCGAAGGGTTGGACTTTTTTTCGGTATTAAGGATTGATCTTTGTGTTGAATACTTGTTTTCCGTCTTTGAATTCAAGGATGGTAGCTGATTTGATCGGATTATGTTTTTCATCCAATGTAAAGGTACCAGTTACAAGCTGAAGATTTTTCGTTTTTTCCAGCGCTTCTTTGATCTTTGTCGGTTCCGCTGAACCAGCACGCTTGATTGCATCCGCTAGGAAATATCCTGTGTCATAGCCAAGTGCGTTAAAGGCATCCGGAGATTTATCTTTGTATTTCGCCTTGAATGCAGACACAAAATTCTGAATTTTCTCATCAGGATCTCCTGAAGAATAGTGGTTCGTGATGTACGTTTTATTCAACGCCTTTGCACCGGCAATTTCCACTAGCTTAGGGGAATCCCAGCCGTCGCCGCCCATGAACGGAACATCCAGTCCAGTTTCCCGTGCCTGTTTCACGATCAAGCCAGCTTCCTCATAGTAACCAGGAAGGAAGATGAAATCCGGTTTCGCTGATTTCAGGCGAGTCAATGTGGAGCGGAAATCGGTATCCTTTGCAATGTAGGCTTCCTCTGCGACGATCTTTCCGCCATTTTTTTCGAATTGCTCTTTAAAGGCTGCCGCTAATCCTTTTGAATAATCGCTTGCGCTGTCGATATAGATGGCTGCACTTTTCGCTTTGATTTCTTTGGACGCGAAATTCGCAGCAACCGTTCCTTGGAACGGATCGATGAAGCTTGTCCTGAAGATGTAGTCGTTCAATTTATCTTTGCTGAAAGTGATTTCCGGGCTTGTACCTGAAGGCGAGATGACCGGGACTTTATTATCCTGTGCAATTTGCACCTGTGCAATCGAGTTCGTGCTTGTCGCCGCACCTACGATCGCCGCCACCTTATCTTGTGAGGTAAGCTTGATTGCCCCGCTTGTTGCTTCGGATGCTTCGGATTTATTATCGACTTTGATAAGTTTGATTTTTTTACCGTCAATGCCTTCTTTATTGATTTCCTCTGTCGCCAGCTCAAGGCCTTCGGCAATCGATTGGCCATAAGAGGCTACACCGCCTGATAATTCAAGGTTGACACCGATCTTGATCGTATCACCGTCCCCGCTCGATTTATCTGATGAACCAGAGCCGCCGCAACCCGCTAGCATGCCTGCCGCAAGTGTTAGAGAAAGAAATGCACCTGCTAGTTTTTTCTTCTTCATAAATAATCCCCCCATTTTGTAATCAGAGCTCTGATGCATGAATAATTATTCATGACGCCTCAGAAATTTTTGATTAGATGAAATGTTTAAAATTAAATTAATATTTCGAAAAATAGTTTACCGCATAATTTTCATTCCGTCTATACAATAATAGTGAGAAAATTTCGTTAAATAGGATATTTTTCATAGACCATAAGGTGTCGATTTTATATCCCTATATTTAAAATATTAAGAAAATTCTTATATTTATCAGAAAAAACAGATAATTAAGTTATATTAATATCGTAATTTCTGCCTTTTTTACCCAAAATATTTTATTCATCCCCCTATCATTTTCTCCCTTTTACTTACATTTTTCCCAATATAATTGCACGTCGATAGGGAATTAAACCCAGTATATCCCTTCCAATTTTGTCTTAATTCCTATTTCAAAATTGAATTATACTATCTTGGATGTATAAAATACTGCATGAAACTTCTAATCTTCTTTTAGCCGCCTTATAGATTTTGCATATACATTCTAGAAAAAATCCCGCAAAAAAACCGCCCTCTGGCGGTTCAGTGTCCTCTCTTCACTGGTTAGTGTAGTTTAAGTGAATATAAAATAGGGGGAGCCTGTCCCCCTATCCAAGTAGATTATGGATTGATTTTTGTCTTGAATGTTTGTTTGCCATCCACGTATTCCAGGATGGTGGCCGATTTGATGGGATCATGATTTTTATCGAGGTTCAGTGTACCTGAAACTAATTGAAGATCCTTGACATCTTCCAATGCTTTCCTGATTTTTTCTGATGATGCATCGCCAGACCTTTTGATGGCATCCGCCAGATAGTATCCAGTATCATAGCCAAGCGCGGCAAAGGCATCCGGTGTTTTATTGTACTCCTTTTTGAAGGCGGCAACGAAATCCTGGATTTTTGCATCTTCATCTTCTGGTGAATAGTGATTGGTGATATACGTATTTTTCAAAGCGTCGGCGCCGGCAATTTCAACGACCTTCGGTGAATCCCAGCCATCTCCGCCCATGAAAGGAAGGTCTATGCCATTTTCCCGGGCCTGCTTCAAGATCAATCCGACTTCTTCATAATAACCAGGAAGGAAGACGAACTCTGGCTTGGCCGATTTAATACGTGTCAATGTCGAGCGGAAATCCGTATCTTTTGTGACATAGGCCTCTTCCGCTACGATTTTGCCACCTTTGGCAGTGAACGCCTCTTTAAAGGCAGCGGCCAACCCTTTGGAATAGTCACTTGCGCTATCCACATAGATCGCAGCTGTCTTCGCCCCTACTTCGTCAGAAGCGAAATTGGCTGCAACCGTTCCTTGAAACGGATCGATGAAGCACGTCCTGAACACATAATCATTTACTTTTCCAGCTTTATTGGTGATGTCGGGGTTTGTTGCCGTCGGTGTGATTAAAGGAACCTTATTATCCTGCGCGACCTGAACCTGTGCCAATGTGTTCGTGCTTGTAGCCGAACCGACCACAGCCACTACCTTGTCCTGACTGACCAGTTTAATCGAGCCGCTTGTCGCTTCTGCCGCATCGGATTTATTATCAACCTTGACGATTTTCAGTTTTTTTCCGTTGATGCCCTCTTTATTAATTTCAGCGATGGCCAGTTTCAAACCATCTGCAGCCGATTGGCCGAATGATGCCGTACCTCCTGACAGCTCAAGGTTGGCTCCGATTTTAATCGTGTCACCCGAATTGGATGAACCTCCGCTTGAACTGCTGGTTTTCGAGTCGCCGCAACCTGCGAGCACCCCAGCAACCAATGAAAGTGATAGAAACACTCCTGCTAGCTTCTTCTTCTTCATTTGAAACCCCCTTGTTTGGTATGTTCTTTCAGATCATTAGAATATCTGAATAAAAATAATATTCTGAAAACAGTTTATCTCATTCTTTCGACCCCGTCTATATGATCTGGATAAAAAAGTTATTTAAAGGGAATATCTACTATTTCCATGCACAAAAAAACTGACTCTGCTAGAGTCAGTTTTGAAGCTCATCAATCGTTTACACGTCGGACGTCCACTTCTTTTAGTAGATCATTGATCACCCAGCTGGCTGCAATCAATCCAGCTACGGATGGCACGAATGCATTCGAGGACGGCGGCATTTGGGCTTTACGGATTTTTGCTTCGTCATTGCCGACTTCTTTGCGAACATCCTCACGAATGACGATCGGACTTTCGTCGGAGAAAACAACCGGAATTCCCTTTGTGATGCCCTCTTTACGCAATCTTGTACGGATGACCTTCGCAAGCGGGTCGGTATGCGTTTTGGAAATATCGGCAATTTGAAAACGTGTCGGGTCCATTTTGTTAGCGGCCCCCATGCTTGAAATCACCTTGATATTCCGCTTCAGGCACTCCTTCATCACATGCATCTTATATATCACCGTATCGGAGGCATCAATGACATAATCGAGGCCATAACTGAAAAACTCTTCAAACGTTTCTTCTGTATAAAACATTTTCAGGGCGATCACTTCGCAGTCTGGATTGATGTCTTGAATGCGATTTTTCATCAATTCCGCCTTCGGTTGGCCGACTGTAGATAAAAGAGCATGAATCTGCCTGTTTACATTGGTGATGTCGACATCGTCCTTATCCACTAGAATGATACGGCCGATCCCGGTACGGGCCAATGCTTCAGCTGAAAAAGACCCTACACCGCCTACCCCTAGGACAGCCACGGTCGTGTTTTTCAGTAAATCAATGCCTTCCTTGCCAATTGCTAATTCATTACGTGAAAACTGATGCAGCATATATATTCAACTCCAATAAATTCTGTTCTTATTTAGCTTCCCAATTAACAATATATCATAAACATCATTAATGACAAGCGAAATATGAGCAGTCCAATCGGAATTAGTTTTCTAGTTCATTTTTGATAATTTTTGAATGACGGTCGCCAGCAGCAAAGTCCGTTCTGCCAGGCTCGGTATTTCCAGATATTCTTCTTCACTGTGAGCGTTCCCGCCAATCGGTCCCAGCCCATCCACTGTCGGGATACCCAACTCGGCCGTAAAGGAAGCATCCGAACCGCCGCCCGTGGCCGTATCGGTGATATGGATGCCGATCTCCTTCCCCGCTTGGCGAATGGTCTCCAAAAGCATATTCGTTTTCTCGGTCTTTTCCATCGGAGACCGATCCATTTTCCCGGTCAATGTCGTTTTCGTTCCTGGAATGTATGACTTGGCACAAATTTTTTTCATTTGCTTAAGAATGACATCTTCCTGCCTTTTTTCCGTGATCCGTACATCGACAAAACCGGCCGCATGAGAAGCGATGGTATTCACCGCAGAGCCCCCCTCGATCATGCCGACATTGACGCTGATCCCCTTCTTCCGATCATTCAATTGATGTAAGTCAATGATCTTATGCGCCAATTCCTCAATGGCACTTCTTCCCTTTTCAGGCTCGATCCCCGAATGGGCCGCCACTCCGGCTATATCTAACTTGAATTGGCCGCAGCCTCGTCTCGCCGTGACCAAAGACCCATCCACCCTTGCCGGTTCGAGAACCAACGCATACTTCTTTTTCGCCGCCTTTTCAGCTATGAGGGAAGATGACGACGGAGAACCAATCTCCTCATCACTGTTCAAAATGATTTGAACATGCTTATAGCCTGTCTGCCCCGTCTGCTTCAAGCAAAGGATCGCATAAAAGATCGCGACCAAGCTCGCCTTCATATCAGCCACACCAGGCCCAAAAGCCCGATTTCCCTTTACTTTGAAAGGACGCTTCAGCGCCGTCCCCTCAGGAAAAACCGTATCCATATGCGCGACAACCAAAATATGAGGCTGAACCGCTTCACGATGCTGAATGACCAGCTGATTCCCATAATCCTTTTGCTTCACGATATCCACAATAAAATCCAAACCTTCAAACTTCGCCTTCAATATCAAGCCAATTTCATCTATGCCCTTTTTTGTATAAGATCCGCTATCGATATTCACCAGCTGCTCCACTAGCTGCAGCATCTCTTTCCGCTTAGCATTCAATAAGTCTCTCAAAGCCCTCACAACTTTCCTTCCATGGCTTATGATTTTTCAACCTTACTATAATTTACGAAATTATAGGATGGAATGTTACTTAAATGGGGCATATTTAACGATAATTCCAGCTTTTTGGTGACCGCTGCAACGCTCTTGGACGAAAACGGCGAATTACTCGTGAGTTTGGTGGGTTTTGCTTGAGAATTTCGGGATTTTATTCGTGACTTTGGCGACTTTATTCGTGATTTTCGGGATTTACTCGCGAATTGATGCCATTTATTCGTGAATTGCGGCTGTTTGTTCGTTTTTGAGCGCACAAAAAAACCCATGTTATGAACATGAGTTGCTTTGTGATGTATAAGAGTCCCAATTGTGCCGTTTACGCCTTTGTTTTGAACCCGCTCTCCGCAGGTGGGTGCTCGGTTCCTCGCGTTTGTAAGTCCTCCTCGAGGGGAGGCATGTACGCGGCCAGGAAACTAGTGCTCCCGGTAACTATAAGTGTTCGGTCAAAACTTATAGGTTAAAGAACGAACACATCAGGACTCTTACTTGTTGAAAACATCATATCATAATGCTTTGTTCCGTTTCAAGAGAAAGCATCTAGGTATTTTTTCATATTTTTCCCAGCCTTTTATTTCTTTAAGGCGGCCAGTCTTAGGCTTAGTTCTGCCAGTTGCTTGTCGCTTACGGCACTCGGGGCGTCAACGAGCAGGTCGCTTGCGCTTGCGGTTTTCGGGAACGCGATGGTGTCACGCAGATTCGTGCGGCCTGCAAGCAGCATGACCATGCGGTCCAGTCCAAGGGCGATTCCGCCATGCGGAGGCGTGCCGTATTCGAAGGCATCCATCAGGAAGCCGAATTGTGCGTTCGCTTCTTCTTCTGTGAACCCAAGCACTTTGAACATTTTTTCCTGGACGTCACGTTCGAAGATACGCAGTGATCCACCGCCAAGCTCATAGCCGTTCAAGACGAGGTCATATGCTTGGGCACGGACGCTTGCCGGATCTGATTCCAGTTTGTCCATGTCTTCGCGGAATGGCATCGTGAATGGATGGTGTGCGGCATAGTAGCGTCCTTCTTCTTCGTCATATTCGAATAGTGGCCAATCGGTTACCCAAAGGAAGTTGAATTTGCTTTGATCGATCAAGCCTCTTTCTTTGCCGAGCTTGTTGCGAAGCGCTCCAAGTGCATCGGCGACGATTCCCTTCTTGTCTGCGACGAATAAGATTAAATCGCCCACTTCCGCTTCCAATGCAGAAACTAATTGCTGCTGGTCTTCAGCGAAGAATTTGGCGATGGGTCCTTTTACGCCGTCTGCTTCCACTTTCAGCCAGGCCAAGCCTTTTGCGCCGTAGATGGCGGCAAATTCAGCCAATGCATCGATATCTTTACGTGAATAGTCGGCGTTTCCGTCCTTGACGACGATCGCTTTAACTTGCCCGCCGCTTGCAACGGCGCCAGTGAATACTTTAAAGTCGCTGTCTTTGACGATTTCGGATACGTCTTTAAGTTCCATCCCGAAACGTGTATCCGGTTTGTCGGAACCATAACGGCCCATCGCTTCATTGTAGGTCATTCTAGGGAATGGCAGGGCCACGTCCAGTCCTTTTACATCCTTCATCACTTTCGCCATCATGTTTTCTGCCGTGTTAATGATATCTTCTTGGCTCATGAAGCTTGTTTCGATATCGATTTGGGTGAATTCGGGCTGTCTGTCAGCACGTAAATCTTCATCACGGAAGCAGCGGGCAATTTGATAATAACGTTCGAAGCCGGATACCATCAATAGCTGCTTGAAGATTTGCGGTGACTGTGGAAGTGCATAGAATTCGCCTTCGTGTACACGGCTAGGCACTAAATAATCGCGTGCCCCTTCCGGTGTGCTTTTCGTTAAGATAGGTGTTTCGATATCAAGGAAGCCTTCGCCGTCCAAATAATCGCGGATCGCCTTTGTTGTTTGGTTACGCATTTTCAACGTTTCGAACATGGCCGGACGACGCAGGTCCAAATAACGGTATTTCAAGCGGATATCTTCTGAAACATCCGTTCTCTCATCAATGATGAAAGGAGGGGTTTTTGCTTCATTTAATATCGTTACGCTTTCGGCTTGAACTTCGACGGTCCCGGTTGTTACATTCGGGTTGATGTTGGCTTCATCACGCTTGATGACTGTGCCTTGGATATCAAGGACATATTCATTACGGATTTTTTCCGCAGTGGCCAAGGCTGCTGCCGAAATATCAGGATTGAAAACGACTTGCACGACACCGCTTCTGTCACGAAGGTCGATGAAGATGACTCCGCCCAAATCGCGTCGTTTTTGTACCCAACCCTTTAATGTTACTTTTTCACCAATAGCTGCTTCTGTTACTTCTCCATTGAAGTATGTTCTGCCAAACATGGTATTTCCCCCTTAAGCCTGTAGCTTTTTGAATTGTTCAACGAATGTGGCAAGATCCACCTGGACTTGTTCTCCCGTTTCCATGAACTTTACATTGATTTTATTATTGGCCAATTCATCATCACCGAGTGTCGCCACATATCTCGCTTCCAGGCGGTCGGCCGATTTAAATTGAGCTTTCACTTTACGGTCTTGATAGTCCTTTTCAACAGTGAAACCGGCACTGCGCAATTGATGGGCAAGCTTGACGGTATAATCTTTGGCTGATTCACCCAATGAAACAAGATAACAATCAATTCCCTTTTTGATCGGCAGTTCGATGTTTTCTGCTTGTAAGGCTGCAATCAGGCGTTCGATGCTGAGTGCAAAGCCGATTCCCGGAGTTTCCGGCCCGCCAAGTTCTTCAGACAGCCCATTATACCGGCCGCCTCCACAAAGTGTTGTAATGGCGCCAAAGCCTTCTGCATCACTCATGATTTCAAACGCGGTATGGTTATAATAATCCAAGCCGCGAACCAGTGTCGGATCTTCGACGAAGTCGATTTCCAAATCCGTCAAGTGCTGTTTCACTTTTTCAAAATAAATACGGGATTCATCATTCAAATAGTCAATGATGGATGGCGCCGTCTTCATCAATTCGTGATCATGGTCTTTTTTACAATCCAGGATCCTTAATGGATTTTTTTCCAGACGGCTTTGACAGTCACCGCAAAACTCGCCAATGCGAGGTTGAAAATGTTGGATTAACGCATTTCGGTGGGCAATCCGGCTTTCCTTATCTCCAAGGCTGTTGATCACAAGTTTCAGCTTTTTCAACCCAAGCTCCTTGTAGAGGCTCATCGCAAGAGATAGCACCTCTGCATCGATGCCTGGATCTTTACTGCCTAAAGCTTCGATCCCGAATTGGACGAACTGGCGGAATCGACCTGCCTGCGGACGTTCATAACGGAACATCGGCCCGATATAATAAAGCTTGACCGGTTGATTCGCCCATCCAAACATCTTGTTTTCGATGTATGAACGGACAACCGATGCAGTGCCTTCGGGACGAAGGGTCAAATTCCTCTCGCCTCGGTCTTGAAATGAATACATCTCTTTTTGGACGATATCGGTCGTATCGCCGACACCGCGTAAAAACAATTCTGTGTGCTCGAAAATCGGTGTGCGGATTTCTTTATATTGATAGCGGTGACAAATCTCACGCGCTGTCTTTTCGATATACTGCCAAATTTCCGTTTGTCCTGGCAATAAATCCTGTGTACCTCTAGGAATCTGAATAGACATATATGTTTCCTCCTTAAAAGCAAAACGCCCTCCCTGATCTGGCGCTATACCGATTTTTTCCAAACAAAAAACTCCCGCCCCTTGTAACTGTTCCGTTACAAGGGACGAGAGTTGGATATCCCGTGGTGCCACCCTAGTTGAAGCACTAAAAAAATCAGTGCCTCCGCTTAAAAACAGTTAACGCCTGTTATACGTCCAGCTCCTATTAAGAAAATCCGTTCGGAGTGAAGCCTACGGAGGGTTCTTTCGTTAAGTCATCATGCGGAATGCTTTCAGCCAAGGCATTTCCTCTCTTTTCATGTGTTTCTTAATTACTCTTCTCCATCATTGGTTGTTGCAGTTATAAGTCTGATATTTTATAATCATACGGACGTTAACTACAAATGTCAAGGCAGGCTTTAGGATTTCATCGCATTTTATTGATTCAAACGTTTTTTCAGGTTTTTGACCGTCCGGACATTGACTCCAAACTCGGATGCCAATTCAACCAGGTTCGCACTTTGTTCCTTCTGGATAAAATCGTGGAAATCGACACCTAACACTTGATTGCCTCCGCTCAAACTCGTTTGATCTTTTTCGCTGAATTTCATTTGGTTCCCTCCTATATCTCTATAGGGTTTATTCTTTCCTAAAAAAAATGTTTTTTGCACTGGGAAAGAGGGAAATTTTTATTGGACGAGAATACATACATAAGGACATGAAAAGGGAGAGACAACTTATGAAGAAGAAACCGGGTTTATTCAGCCTGATCCTTTTGTTGATCATGGCAGCGATAGTACCCGTCAATCACGCATTCGGAAAAGAAGAAGGGGAAATAACCGTGACGAGTAAAGTGGTCAATGTCCGGGAAGGAGCTGGTCTCAGTTTCCCCATCGTCAAAAAACTGGCAAAAGGGGAATCATACCCCATCATTAAAGAGGAAGGTGACTGGTTTGAAATCCGGATCGACTCGAATGAAACGGGTTGGGTTGCCAATTGGTTAGTGGAAAGGAAATCGGGAACCGCCTTTGCAAAAAAAGGTTCCGGACAAGGAACGATAACGGGCAGCTCCGTCCGTGTCCGTACAGGACCTGGCACAACGTTTCAAACGGTCGGTTCCTTAACGAGGGGAACCGCAGTCGACATTATCGAAAAGAACCAAAATTGGATAAAGATCAAAACCGCGGATTTTGATGGCTGGGTTTCTTCTGACTACCTTAAGATCGAAGCTGCATCCGGAAGTACCGTGAAGAACGATGATAGCAATAAACAGGAATCAGCCAAGGAATCCGTTAAAACCGGAGTCACCCTGGTCGACCGGCTTAATGTCCGTTCCGAGCCTTCGAAAAGCGGCTCAACACTTGGAAAGCTGAATAAAAACACCTCCGTGACCGTTCACCGGATCAAAAATGATTGGGCGGAAATCGATTTTCAAGGCGGTCAGGGCTGGGTGGCGTTATCTTACCTACAGATGAGCGAGGATAAAGCGAAAACGGCAATGGCTCCGGCTGCAGACACAGCCAGGGTGACCGCTTCCCGTTTGCATGTAAGGAAGGATGCCTCCCTCAGCGCTAAGATCATCGGCTCGGTGAACAAGGATGAAACCTATTCCATATTGAAAACCAAAGGAAAAATGACACAGATCCAGCTTTCCAATGGCCAAAAGGGCTGGGTCGTGAGCTGGTACTTAGAAAAAGAGCATGTGGAAGAACCAAAGAAAAAGAAGCTCCATATAGAGGGAAACAAGATTACCATCATCCATGATGGAACCATATTGAGGTCTTCTCCCAATGGGAACGCAGGGATAGTCAGACAGGCCAATGCAGGGGAAACATTCCCTGTCATCGGCATGGAGGGCGACTGGTACTCCATTAAAGTAAAGGGTGGGAAAACAGCGTATGTTGCCGGCTGGATCGTGACGCTTGAGGGTAATTCCGAACAGATTCAACGACCGGGCGTCGAAACATATATAAAGGGTAAAACGATCGTGATCGATCCAGGTCATGGCGGAAGGGATAGCGGTACGATCGGGGTCGGAGGCACGCTTGAGAAAAACCTGACGATACGGACGGCCGAGCTGCTGCGGGACAAACTTCAGGCGGCTGGCGCTAAAGTGATCCTGACGAGAAGCGGGAATACCTATGTGCCACTGTCTTCCCGGGTGGGCACTTCACATATCCATGACGCGGATGCCTTCATCAGCCTCCATTACGATAGCACCATGGACCAAATCACAAGCGGCATCACCACATATTATTATCATGACTATCAGCAGGGCTTGGCCTCTGCACTGGCCCATTCATTCGGTTCAACCATGCAGGTGAACAATCGCGGATCAAGATACGGAAATTATCATGTCATCCGTGAGAACAAACGAGTGGCAACGCTGATTGAATTAGGCTACCTAAGCAATCCAGTCGAAGAATTGACAATAACTTCGAATGAATACCAAGAAGGAATCACCTCCGCCATCTATAATGGATTGGCGCGGTATTTCAAATGAGCTCCATGACAGTTTTCTGCCCCAAACAAAAATAACCTGCCGCGGCAGGTTATTTTTTACTTTCCAATATTAATGTTACGGGTCCATCATTCGTAAGCTGGACATCCATCATGGCACCAAATTGACCGGTTTCCGTATGGACGCCTTTTTTACGGAGCATCCCGTTAAATGCTTCATATAATTCATTCGCCGCTTCTGGACGGGCGGCATCCATGAAGTTCGGGCGGCGGCCTTTACGGCAATCGCCATACAAGGTGAATTGAGAAACGGATAAAATCGAACCTCCCACATCCAATAAGGAATGGTTCATCTTTTCATTTTCGTCTTCGAATATGCGAAGATGGACAATCTTATCGGCCAAATAGGCGGCATCCTCGATGGTATCATCATGGGTGATGCCAACCAACAGGACGAGCCCGCTGTCAATTTGACCGATTATTTGGTCTGCCACAACGACTTTCGCCGCTTTGGCACGTTGTAAAACTACACGCATGGCATGAAAACTCCTTAGTTCATGATCCTTCTAACGGAATAGACATCCGAGATTTGTTTTATACGGTCGACGACCTTCTGCAGGTGGGCAATGTTATGGATGTAAATCGACATATGAATGGTCGCCACTTTATTTCTGTCCGATTTACCGGAAACCGCTGAAATGTTCGTCTTCGTTTCATTGACCGCCTGCAGCACTTCGTTCAATAATCCGCGGCGGTCATATCCGCTGATTTCAATTTCGACGATATATTCCTTCCGCTCGTTGATCGTGCTTTCCCATTCAACTGGGACGAGGCGATGATCGGAATCCCCGCTTTCCAGGTTCGGACAGTCCTGCCTATGGACCGAGACACCCCGGCCTTTGGTGATATAACCGACGATCTCATCACCAGGAACTGGATTGCAGCAGCGGGATAAGCGGATAAGCAGGTTATCGATCCCCGGTACCTGTACACCCGAGTCGCGTTTTTTAGAGGAATTGGAGAATGTTTTCAGATCGGCCACTGCCTCTGAAATATCCGCCTCCTGCTCGACCATTTTCTGCTTCCGCCACTTTTCGGTGAGGCGGTTGACTACTTGAAGGGCAGTGATTCCGTTATACCCTACTGCTGCATACATATCTTCCTCATTCAGGAAGTTGAATTTATCAGCAACACGCTTAATGTTTTCGGGAGTCAGGATTTCCTTAAGTTCGAACTCCATATCCTTGATCTCTTTTTCAACAAGCTCTTTGCCTTTTTCGATATTTTCTTCGCGGCGCTGTTTTTTGAAAAACTGGCGGATCTTGTTTTTCGCTTGAGATGTTTGGGTAAGTTTTAGCCAGTCCTGACTTGGACCATATGAATGCTTGGACGTTAAGATTTCAATGATGTCGCCCGTCTTGAGTTTATAATCCAACGGCACCATTTTCCCGTTCACCTTGGCACCAATCGTTTTGTTTCCGATTTCGGAGTGGATCCGGTATGCAAAGTCGATCGGGTTCGATCCGGCTGGCAGTTCGATAACATCGCCCTTTGGCGTGAAAATGAATACCATATCGGAAAAAAGGTCAATCTTAAGGGATTCCATGAATTCCTCGGCATTGGTCGCGTCATCTTGGAACTCGAGTATTTCCCTGAACCATGTTAATTTCTCTTCTAGTGAAGGCTGTTCACCCACATCTTTGCCTTCTTTATAGGCCCAATGCGCTGCAACCCCGAATTCGGCAATGCGATGCATATCCGATGTGCGGATCTGGACTTCCAACGGATCGCCTTTCGGTCCGATCACGGTCGTGTGAAGCGATTGGTACATATTCGGCTTAGGCATGGCGATATAGTCCTTGAACCGGCCAGGCATCGGCTTCCAGCACGTATGGATGATTCCTAGGACGGCATAGCAATCCTTTATGCTGTGGACGACGATCCGAACAGCCAGCAAATCGTAAATTTCGCTGAACTGCTTGTTTTGCAAGGCCATTTTGCGATAGATGCTGTATATATGTTTCGGCCTGCCGGAAAGGTCAGCCTTGATATGGACTTCCTCCACGTTTTTACGCACTTCATCAATGACTTCTTCCAGGTACATTTCACGTTCTGCCCGCTTTTTCTTCATCAGGTTGACGATTCGGTAATATTGCTGAGGGTTCAAATATCTTAAGGCCGTATCTTCCAGTTCCCATTTAATCGTACTGATACCAAGACGATGCGCGAGTGGCGCAAAGATTTCCAACGTCTCGTTCGAGATCCGTCTTTGCTTTTCCTGCGGCAGATGCTTCAATGTCCGCATATTATGCAGCCTGTCCGCAAGCTTGATCAAAATGACGCGAATATCCTGGGCCATCGCCACGAACATTTTCCGATGGTTCTCCGCCTGCTGCTCTTGCTGTGATTTATACTTGATTTTCCCTAACTTGGTCACGCCATCCACGAGCATGGCAACTTCAGGACTGAAATTTTCCTCGATATCCTTCAGGGTGACCTCCGTGTCTTCAACAACATCATGTAAAAAACCTGCCGCAATGGTTGCCGGATCCATCTCAAGATCAGCGAGAATGCCCGCGACTTGAATTGGATGAATGATATACGGCTCTCCCGATTTACGGAATTGTTCTCGGTGAGCAAACTCTGCATACTTAAACGCTCTATGAATAAATTCAGCTTCTTCCGGCTGAAGATATAAGCTGGCCCGTTCCACAACCTGCTCGGCAGTCAATATTTGATCATTTGCCATTTAATCACCTTAACCCCACTTTAACTGCCACCGGATATGATCCGGATTGAGTATGATTGGTAGCACTTCCCTTTATTCTGCAAAACGTGACAATTTTTGCGAAAAAAATAAATCCGCTAAAAACGGATACAAGTGCAAATAACTTATTAGCAGAAAACTCTTTAATATTACTATTATCGAAAAAAAAGACAAGGATGTAAAGAGATAAACGAGTATTTTATTTAGAATCCTGCATTTTTTCACTGGAAATTCGACAAAATCCAGTGAAATCATGCGTAAAACAGAAAAGAGCACCCTGGTCAGAGTGCCCTTCTTTTATTAAAAGCTCATCAATGTCAAAACATCATAGCCATCTAATTTATCTTTACCGTCCAAATCAGTCAATTCGATAAGGAATGCAATCCCGGCTACAATTCCGCCAAGCTCCTCGACCAATTTGATCGTCGCCTCGATTGTACCGCCCGTGGCAAGTAAATCGTCGGTGATCAAAACACGTTGTCCCGGTTTGATCGCATCTTTATGGATCGTCAATACATCCGTTCCATACTCGAGGCCGTATTCCACTTTGATCGTTTCACGTGGAAGCTTTCCTTCTTTCCTCACTGGTGCAAATCCCACTTCCAATGAGTAAGCGACTGGACACCCGATGATGAATCCGCGTGCTTCCGGTCCCACCACTAAATCAATTTGCTTATCGCGTGCATATTCGACAATTTGATCTGTTGCGTATTTATAAGCGGCGCCGTTATCCATTAATGTCGTAATATCTTTGAAGATAACACCCGGTTTTGGCCAGTCTTGTACAATTGTTACATATTGCTTTAAATCCATTGCTTTGTTTCCTCCTCAAGGTCTGTTGCCTCATGAACTAAATAAAGATTGAACCAATCGAATAATTGCTGATAGGAAGAATAAACAAGCTCTTGTTCAAGCTCAAATTGCTCTTTCTTTCTTATGAACGATTCAGATTCACTGAGATCGCGTTTTTTCGCATTGGTTGTGAGCATAATTAACCCATTCTCTATTGTAACAAAATCCAGCTCAAAAAACACCTTTGAAATGAAATCGACCGTATCTCTGGACCATCCGCGATATTTCGCCAGGTCATCACCATACCGTTTCACATCGAGCGGCCCCTTTTTAGCCAGGAAGGCATAAAACCATTTAAAATGATCCCTTGTCGGCATCGTACTTAAGAAATGGTCCTGATCATGGGAGAAGTGGGCATAAATACGCGATGGCTTCTTATTGGCTATCACCCGTTTCAGTACATCCCTTAACGGCGGCATGTCCATGAATACCACATGCGCCTCGAAGCAATCGAGTTCATCGGCATCCTCCCCGTTCTTGATATGAACGAGATCGGGATGATTTTGTAAAAAGGGATACCTCGCATAAATATCCTCCGAGAACATGACGATTTTCCGGTTTTGAGCGGGAATGTCCGCCAGCCATTTTTCCGCCTGCCCCTTCCCGCGATAATCAAATAACTGCCAATGGTCCACCGAGATATCCTGGACGAAGATCTGCGGCTTCTTCATATTATTCCATTCATTGATGGATAGCTCCCCAATTACCGAAACCTCGGCGTGCGGCGCTATTTCATCGACAAAATGGCCGAGCCCGAACCCTACGCCATCCAGTTTGTGATTGTCCCCATCTTCAAGCTGAACTTTCAAATGATTTTGGTTCGCGCCAATTTTGCGGACGCTTGAAAGCTGTACGGAATCTATCAAAATCCTCGGCTTCGGATTCGTCACCCCAAATGGCGCAAGCAAGCTCATCTCCTGGATCGTTTGAATTGAAACGTCTGCCAAGGCCGTCGCTCCATCCAGGTCAGTAATGGGCGTGAAGTCCTCCTCCGTTAGCTGTTCCTTCGCGATCACGTTCATGCGGTCCCTAAGCTCCTGAACATCGTCCATTTTCAACGTCATTCCGGCTGCCATCGGATGTCCGCCAAAATGGGGCAGCAATTCCCGGCAGGATGAAAGGCTTTCGAAAAGATCGAATCCGGCGATGCTCCGTGCTGAACCTTTGGCCAATCCCTTTTCCCGGTCATAGCTCAAAACTATCGTGGGACGGTAAAAGCGTTCAACAAGTTTGGAGGCGACGATCCCCACCACTCCTGCATTCCAGCCTTCTCTTCCGATGATGAGCACACCATTGGACTCCAGCGGGAAGTTTTCCTCGACTTCCTTGATCGCTTCTTCCGCCATCGTAGCGACCATGGCTTGCCGTTCTTTATTGATATCATTGATTTCATTGGCAAGCTCCATCGCTTCCGCAAGGTTTGCCGCCATCAATAGATCGACAGCCGGGTCGGCATCGCCAAGCCGTCCGACTGCATTGATCCTAGGAGCCATGGCAAAGCCGATCGATTCCTCATTCAAGGCTTCCTGTTGGACATTCGCCACTTTCATTAAGGCAACAAGCCCCGGTCGGCCAGTCAAACGCAGCTGCTCAATTCCTTTTGCTGCGATGAGGCGGTTCTCCCCTTTTAAAGGCACTAAATCGGCAATGGTACCGATTGCCGCTATTTCAAGCAAATCCTCAGGCAGTTCTCCAAGCAAAGCGTGCGCCAGCTTAAAGGCGACGCCCACTCCGGCAAGGTCTTTAAAAGGATAGGAACCCTCTTCCAGTTTAGGATGGATGATGGCCAATGCCTTGGGCAGTACAGGTCCCGGTTCATGATGATCGGTCAGGATATAGTCCATGCCAAGCTCGCCGGCAAGGTCCGCTTCGGCGACTGCCGAAATTCCGGTATCGACGGTGATCAATACCTTCACTCCTTGCTCAGCCGCCAGGCGGAACGCCATTGGATTCGGGCCATAGCCCTCCGTAAACCGGTTCGGAATATAAAAGTCCACATCGGCTCCCATCCGCATCAGCGTCGTCAACATCACGGTGGTCGATGTCACTCCATCCGCATCATAATCACCGAATATCCTTATTTTTTCTCCGTTTTGAATCGCTTCTCTTATTCTATATACGGCTTTATCCATATCTTTCAATAAAAATGGGTCATGGAAAGTTTGATTTTTTACAAATAAAAAGGATCGGGCACTATCGATCGTATCCAGGCCTCGATTCACAAGCAGGGCTGCAACCAAAGGTGTGATATGAAGCTCTTCCGCTAGTATAGCAACTTTGTTTTCATCGGCAGTTCGCAAGTTCCACCGCGTTTTTGGCTTTAACATGAATTCACCCCTCAATTTACTTATTATACAAAACGAGTATGCCGGTTTCAATTTTATTTTAAATCCAAGGGATTCCCAAGATTTATAAAGAAAGCTCTTTTCGTGAAGATGGTTGTTTTTAAAACGAAACGATTTACGTATGATTGGAGCAGTTTGCGAGACGGAGGCGGGACCGGAGTAAAGCGTCAAAGTATGCGATAATAGCCATCAAAAAAGAAGGCTGGCATGATGCCAGCCTTCCCGATCTTATTAAACTTGCCCTTCAAGGCTTTTTTTCTTTTCTTTTGCCGTATTTAGCGGACCTTTCTTCTTCAATTCCCTGATTTTTAGATCAAGCCAGAATTGGGAAGCGATCAATAGCGATGAATACACACCGCATATCAGCCCGATGAACAGGGCAATCGAAAAGTTCCTGATGGCTTCACTGCCGAAAATCATCAAGGCGATAACCGTAACGAGTACCGTCAGCACTGTATTGATCGATCTCGTCAGCGTTTGCCTGATACTGATGTTCACGATATTCTCAAGCTCTTCGACGGTTTTGATTTTACGGCTGAAACGTAGGTTTTCCCGAATCCGGTCAAACGTAACGATCGTATCATTGATGGAATAACCGACGATTGTCAGAACCGCAGCAATGAAGGTGATATCCACCTCAAGGCGAAGCAAGCTAAAAATCGTAACGATGAAGAACGCATCATGAACGAGTGCGACGACGGCCGGTACAGCCATTCGCCATTCAAACCGTATCGATACATACAAGATGATACCGAGTGAGGCGATCGCCAAGGCAAAGATGGCATTTTTCGCAAGCTCTTTCCCTACCGTCGGTGATACGGTGCTCACATTCGGCTCTGCCCCGTAATCCTTCTTGAAATGATCCTTCAAAACAGCGATTTCCTGCTTATCAAGAACACCAACCGTCCGGACGACAGCATTTTTGTTTTCTTTTCCAGCAAGTCTGACATCCTTGATATCATTGACATCAATGCCGGCCTTGCCCATTTCCGTTTCGACCTGTTGAGTCGTCAGGACATCCTTAGATGCAACTTCAATGCGGGTTCCGCTTGTGAAGTCGATTCCCAGATTCAAGCGAAAAACGAACAGGAAGATGATCCCGATAATCGTAATCCCGATCGAAATGCCATAAAAAGCCTTCCGATGCTTGACGAAGTCGATTTTATCGAAGCGTGTCGGCAATGACATTAAATTGATCTTCTCGTTTAGGTTATGAATATATTTCTTCTTCACGCCAAACCATGATGTGCGTTTGTCGAGGAACCCGCTTTTCACCCACAGGCTCATGAATAGACGCGTACCATAAACGGCAGTGATGAAGCTCATTAAAATCGAGATGATCAAGGTCGTCGCAAACCCTTTAACCGAGCTTGTCCCGTAATAGAACAGGACGGCTGCAGCAAGCAAGGTCGTCAAGTTCGCATCCATGATCGTGCTAAGCGAGTTTTTCGTACCTTCTTTATAAGCCGCTTTTACAGTACGGCCAAGCTTCAGTTCATCCCTGATCCGCTCATAGGTTATGATATTGGCATCGACGGCCATCCCGACCCCGAGCACCAATGCCGCTATACCTGGAAGAGTAAGGACTGCGTTCATCCACTCGAAGACCAGCAGCGTCAGGAAGATATAGACGCTCAGTGTGACGACGGCAATGAATCCCGGGAAGCGGTAATAAACGAGCATGAAGATGAAAATGAGTGCAATCCCGATGATGCCGGCAAAAATCGTATCGTTCAGTGCGCCTGCACCAAATTGGGCTCCGACAGACGTGGAGTATTTTTCCTTCAAGTCGACAGGCAGTGCACCGGCATCAAGGAGGTCTGCAAGCTCTTTCGCCTCTTCAACCGTGAATTGCCCTGTAATGTATACCTTTTTCGTATTGAAAACTTCACTGACAGCAGGAGCGGATATCATATTGTCTTGTGAAGCTTTATCCTTGATGGAATCTTTGCCTTCCTCGAAATCCAGCCAGATGGCAAGAACATTCGTAGGTACTGGCATCGATGAAATTTTTTGCGTGATTTCTTTAAACTTGTTCACATCTTTCAATGTGACTTCTACGACCGGTTTATTATCTTGGAACGTTTGTTTCGCGCCGCCTTCCTTCAGGTCCGCACCGGTCATCATTTCCTTATCGTTATAATCCCGAAAGGATAATTTAGCTTGTGTCGAAAGGATTTCACGAGCGTTATTTTGGTCTTTAACCCCGGCCAATTGAACCCTGATCCGGTCTTTCCCTTCGATTTGAATATTAGGTTCACTAACACCCAAAACATTGACACGACGCTCAAGTGAGCTTACTGTAGCCCGTAAAACCTCCGGGGTGATCTTTTCCCCAGACAGCGGCTTCACTTCATATAACACTTCAAAACCGCCTTGAAGATCAAGTCCCAGCTTGATATCCTTTAGGATTCCTTTTGAAGTCGTTCCCATCGCTGCGAAAATCAAAAGAACGATCAGAAAAAACGCAACGATCCTGCTTCTTTTTACCATTATGTAGTAGGCCCCTTTCTATAATCCGCCTGTTCCTGAAGTTTAAAAACCTGTCATTTATTTTGTTTATATGCTACCTGCATTTCCCTTGCTTCCTGAAAAAAAGACACAGCTACCCATGCTTTTTTTCCAAAAAAAAGCATAACCATATCTATTATGAGTCATTTATAAACAGCTGTCAATTTAAGTATATCTTTGCGTCATTGCTTTAAAAGTTCTTTCAATTCCTCCTCGGATAGCGGCTCAAATAAGTTTGGTGATTTATATGCTTCGACCATTTGGAAGTTCATGAACTGGTTGCTCGAAAATGTCACGATATCGGCGACAAGCTCGTGAAGATGAATGTTTTCCTGCGGGCGCTTCCATTTGTTTTTCGTTAAGGTTCCCCAGATATCCTCCTCTGTAACGGCATTCAATCCAACCATTTGAAATTCCTCGCGCTTGCTCTTCAAGAATGGACGTACCTTTACATAATAGCTTTCATAGGGATGATTCATTTTCGCCATCACTTTGCCTCCAGTAAAAATGTTCTCTATCGATTGCGCATTTTCTTAAAAGGGCTCCAATCAGTTGCCAGAACGCAAACAAACACTTTTGTCATGCTTTGTCCAAGTACAAGCATATAGATAATTGTATAGCATAACCGCTTTTTTGAGAAGGCAGGGAGGGAGTTCAATGTCTAAATTTTTAAAAGGGACGCTGATATTATTAATCGCAAGCCTGATTACAAGAGTTCTTGGGTTCATTAACCGCATTGTCATCGCCCGCTTCATCGGCGAAGAAGGCGTTGGTTTATATATGATGGCTTTACCGACCCTCTTTCTCGTCGTGAACATTACCCAATTGGGGCTGCCGATCGCCATTTCCAAGTTTGTGGCCGAAGCCAATGCCCGGGGTGACGAACGGAAAATCAAAAAGATCCTCGTCGTCTCTTTGGCCTGCACCTTTGCTCTATCGATGATTTTCACTCCTGCGATGCTGTTGTTCGCACCCGTTCTCTCAGAATACTTATTCACTGATCCACGAACGGTCTGGCCCCTGATGGCGATAGCGCCAATCGTACCGATCATCGCGATATCATCGGTACTGCGCGGGTATTTCCAAGGCAAGCAAAATATGAAGCCCTTCGCTTTCTCGCAAGTGATCGAACAGGTGGCGCGCATCACCTTCATCGCCGTCCTGACGAAGGCCTTTTTGCCCTATGGGATTGAATATGCGGCAGCCGGAGCGATGTTCGCCTCGATAATCGGTGAGCTCGTCTCCCTCATTTACCTTTTGACTAGCTTCAAGCTAAAGAAGCATTTTAAGTTCAGGAAGAATTTTTTCAAAAATGTGAAGTCTGGTAAGGGGACGTTCACGGAATTGATGGGGATTGCGCTTCCTTCCACCGGAAGCAGGATGATCGGCTCGCTTTCATGGTTTTTCGAGCCGATTGTGGTGGCGCAGAGCTTGGCCCTTGCCGGTGTCACCGCAGCCGCAGCCACGAGCCAATACGGTGAACTGACAGGATATGCGCTGCCACTGCTCATGCTGCCTTCGTTCATTACATCATCATTGGCGACTGCCCTTGTACCGGCAGTCAGTGAGGCACGGACGACCGGGAACTTCCTGCTCGTTGAACACAGGCTGCAGCAGGCCCTGAAAATCACATTTATCACAGGCTGCTTAGCCGTCGTCATTTTGTTCATCTTTGCCGAACCGATCCTGCAAGTCATGTACGGCTCTTCACATGCCGCCGTTTTCATTAAATTCCTGGCACCTTTCTTCATTCTCTTTTACTTCCAGTTCCCGCTGCAGTCCATGCTTCAAGCATTGGACCTTGCAAAAGCGGCCATGTTCAACAGCCTGGCGGGTAACATTCTCAAAATCGGTGTGATCTGGCTCCTCGCATCAAAGGAAAGCTTCGGGATCATGGGGGCCGCAGTAGGTATAGCTGTCGGTTCGATGCTCGTCACCTTCCTGCATTTTTCCACCGTGCTGAAGGTCGTACCCTTCACGTTGCATTTCCGGAGCTATATATCTGCTTTAATTCTTGCTTTAATCTCTGGCTGGGGCGGCTATTATCTGTATCAAGCCCCGCTCTCGGCACAGCCCCTCGTACCAAGGCTGCTGCTGTCCGTAACGGTCGTGATCCTGCTTTTCACCTTTTTCCTGCTCATGACCGGCAGCATAAAAAAAGCGGATTTGATCCGGATTCCTAAGGTAGGCGGCTTTTTATCGAAGTTCGCCTGGAAATAATATGAACCGAAGCATTAAAAGGCTTCGGTTCATTTCTTCGTTTCATTTTTATCGATGTAAAATTGGCCATCTATGTACCCACAAATCGAAATCTCCTGGATTTTCGATTCACCATGTTTTTTCAGCTGGTGTCGAAGCCAAAATTGATTTTTTCCAATTTTATAAAGATTATTTTCCTGTATCTTCCCATCAATGATAAGGGGATATGGCGTTTCCTTCGTTTTCGTCCTTTTGCCTTGGGTGTTTTTAATGACCGAAAGTTTTCCCGACGATTCGAGAATGGCAAATTGCACTTCATTCAGATCATTGATTCCTTGTTCTCGCAGCTGGGTCAATAAATCATCGAAATTATATCGTTGCTTACGCATCGCCTTTTCATCTATTTTCCCTTGATTGATGATAATCTGAGGTGTACCGTCGACGATGTTCCGAAACCTGATGCTTTTCAATGATATGAACGCCAATATGATCTGGATGAAAGCGAGAACGAACATCGGGGTGATTTGCTGAAAAAATGGTTTATCCAAATCTTCAAAGGATAGGACTGCTATGTCCCCTATCATGATGGATACCACTAAATCAAGAATGCTCAGCTCCCCGACTTCCCGCTTACCCATCATCCGGAAAAGGAATAAGATGACTAGATAGATCACCGTCGTTCTAAAAATAATAGCCAGATAGGTATCCACTTCACTAACACATCCTTCATCCATAGCATGGCTTGGAAATTGAAAAATTACTCTATAATCTTTTCGAATTTCGCGGAAGCTGCTTAAACCTGGTCTAAAGGCTTCGTGTGGGGAATATGCTTGTACAAACACATAAACAGGCTAAAACGTATCAGCCTTTAAAAAGGAGGAATACCCATCGAAACTAAAAAAATGAGTGTCGCCGTAATTTATGGCGTAGGCTCCATCTTTGCCATAGCGATGATTGCAAGTTTGATCGTTTCCATCCTTCTTCGTTTCACTTCATTGACGGAATCATCCCTGACATACGTGGTCATGATCGTTTCCTTTTTATCGCTGTTCATTGGTGGATTCATTTCAGGAGGCAAAGGGAAAAAGCAAGGTCTATTCTTAGGCGGCAGCACCGGCTTGCTCTATCTGTTGATCGTGTTCCTTTTTCAATACTTGGGTCATGACGCACTCTTCACCATCAAGCAATGGATCTATTATGGCTGTTTCGTCATCACGGCCATGATGGGCGGCGTGCTTGGGGTCAATATGAGCTCCGACTCACGCACCCATTAAAAAAACAAACGAAACCGGGCATCCTTGCCCGGTTTTCATTTGTTGAGAAAAATCGCGCCGAGGAGGCTTCCCTGAACGCCCGCTGATAAGCGCGTGTTTGCAACGCTTTATGCTTAAACCTCAAAAACACTGGCTAATTTATTTCCCTATAATGTTGAGCCGAGCCTCCACCGGGATATGCCAGTGCCTCCAGTGGAAATTAACGTTCAATTACAACAAAAAAACTGTAGACAAACTCCATTTTCATCGAGTTTGTCTACAGTCGGAACCGGCCACACGGGCCGGTTTTCATTATTAAATCGATACTTCTTTATTTGGTGCACTTTCCGTAATTTCACGGATTGCAGCACGGTCGAATGTCAATTTAGTACCATCTGGTGACTTTATGACGATTTGCAATTCATCGATTGCATCGATTGTTCCGTGCATGCCGCCGATCGTTGCAACCTTATCACCTTTTTTCAAGCTGCTTTGCATGCTTTGTGTAGCCTTTTGGCGTTTTTGCTGCGGACGGATCAATAAGAAATAGAACAATACGAACATTAAAATTAATGGAAGTATTTGAGTTATTGCCATTTGTAGATTCACTCCTTTCGCTCATTAAAATATTTATGGAATTAGAAGTTTCTCGCATTCGGTTTATTGAAACCATACTGCTCGAAAAACTCTTCCCTAAAGTCTCCAAGACGATCTTCTCGAATGGCTTGTCTGACCTGTTCCATCAAGTTTAACAGAAAATGCAGGTTATGATAAGTCGTAAGACGAATCCCAAAAGTTTCTTCACATTTAATCAAATGGCGGATATATGCCCGGCTATAATTCTTGCAGACATGACAATCGCAATTTTCGTCGATAGGTCCAAAGTCGCGTGCATACTTTGCATTTTTCACGACTAGGCGGCCATTGCTTGTCATCAGTGTACCGTTACGCGCGATTCGCGTCGGCAATACACAGTCAAACATGTCGACACCGCGGATGGCCCCATCGATCAAGGAATCCGGCGAGCCTACGCCCATCAGGTAACGCGGTTTATTGGTTGGCAGCAACGGACTTGTAAACTCCAGTACGCGGTTCATGATATCCTTCGGTTCCCCGACGGATAGCCCTCCAATAGCATAACCCGGAAAATCGAGTGAAACAAGGTCTTTTGCACTTTGTTTACGAAGGTTTTCGAACTCCCCGCCTTGAACGATCCCGAACAGCCCTTGATCGTTCGGACGCTCATGGGCATTCAAGCAGCGTTCAGCCCAGCGTGATGTCCGTTCCACCGACTTCTTCATATACTCCTCGGTTGCCGGGAATGGCGGACATTCATCAAATGCCATCATGATATCGGAGCCAAGTGCATTTTGGATTTCCATCGCTTTTTCAGGAGATAAAAATAGTTTATCGCCATTGAGATGGTTCCTGAAATGTACGCCCTCTTCCTCAATTTTGCGGAACTCGCTCAAACTGAAGACTTGGAAGCCACCGGAATCCGTCAAAATCGCCCGATCCCAGTTCATGAACTTATGCAATCCACCGGCTTCCTTGATGATCTCATGCCCAGGACGCAGCCATAGATGGTACGTATTGCTGAGGATGATGCCTGCCCCCATCTGTTTCAGATCTTCCGGGGACATCGTTTTGACAGTAGCAAGCGTCCCTACCGGCATGAACGCCGGCGTTTCAAATGAACCATGCGGCGTATGGACCCGGCCCAGCCGTGCCCCTGTCTGTTTACATGTTTTGATTAACTCATATCGTATTGCTGTCAACGCAATAACTCCCTTCAAGAGCTTATCACTCTTATATTACTTAATTAACATTGCATCTCCAAAACTAAAGAACCTGTATTTTTCTTCCACTGCCGTTTCATAGGCATGAAGGACATGCTCCCTGCCAGCTAATGCAGAAATAAGCATGATTAAAGTCGATTTCGGTAAATGGAAGTTCGTAATCATCGCATCGATCCCCTTAAACTCATAACCAGGGTAAATGAAGATGCTCGTCCAGCCACTAACCTCCTTGAAGACCCCATCATTACCGGACGCGATCGTCTCCAATGTCCTTGTGGACGTTGTACCGACCGTAATGATTCTCCCACCGTTTCCTTTCACTTCATTAAGCAAACGCGCCGTGCCTTCCGTCATTTGATAAAATTCGGAATGCATTTCATGGCTGTCGATATCGTCCACACTGACGGGACGGAACGTGCCAAGCCCGACATGAAGCGTGATGAAGGCGATATGAACACCCATCGCTTTCAGCTTCTCGAGCAACTGCTCGGTAAAGTGCAGCCCGGCCGTCGGGGCGGCTGCCGATCCACGTTCACGCGCGTAGACCGTTTGATATCGATCCTGGTCGTCAAGCTGCTCCTTAATATACGGAGGCAGCGGCATTTCCCCGAGCTTATCCAGTATTTCATAAAAAATACCTTCATATTGAAACTCCAGGATACGGCCTCCATGCTCAAGTACGCCTGTACAGACGGCACTTAGCTTACCATCACCAAAGACGATTGTCGAACCTTCTTTTATACGCTTGGCGGGCTTTACAAGGGTTTCCCAAACATCATCATGCTCTTGCTTGAGCAGTAAAACTTCAACCTTTGCACCCGTTTCTTCCTTGCTTCCATATAGTCGTGCCGGCAGCACCCTCGTATCATTCAACACAAGGCAATCTCCCGGTTTGATATATTCAGTGATATGGCTGAAGACATCATGCTCGATCTTGCCCGATTCCTTGTCCAGCACCATCAACCGACTAGCTTCCCTATCTTCCAAAGGAACTTGGGCAATCAGTTCCTCCGGTAAATGAAAATCAAACATATCCAATTTCATCTATTCCACTTCCTTACCTGTCTATCAAGCTGTAATCATTATTTAAAACGGCCAATCAAATAAAATATAGCGGACAACACGATACTGATGATGATCGATGTCACGATCGGAAAATAAAACGTCGTATTGCCTTTTTTGAGGAAGATATCTCCCGGCAGCCTGCCAAGATGGATATACTTCATCGCAAAACCGATCACGAATATGATTACGCCGAGTATCATCACCATTTTAGGTATATTCATCATTCAGGCATCACAATCCCGAAGTGCTCGTAAACGAGCTGTGTGGTGATACGTCCCCTTGGGGTACGCTGAAGAAAACCGACCTGCAGCAGATAGGGCTCATACACATCTTCGATCGTATGTGCTTCCTCGCCAATCGTGGCGGCAATCGTCTCCAGACCAACGGGCCCGCCGCGGAATTTTTCGATGATCCCTTTAAGTAATTTATGGTCAATATGATCGAGTCCTAAACGGTCCACCTGCATTAATTCGAGTGCATAATCGGCAAGCCCTGCCGTTATCGTGCCATCTCCCCGAACCTGGGCGAAATCCCTGACCCTCCGTAAAAGCCGGTTGGCAATCCTCGGGGTGCCCCGCGATCTTCTCGCAAGCTCTGCAGCTGCCTGATCATCCATTTCCGTATCCATGATTCTGGAGGTACGAATGATGATATCCGTCAGATGGTTTTCCGTATAATATTCAAGTCGGCTCAAAACACCAAAACGGTCCCTAAGCGGCGCAGACAATGAACCGGCACGAGTCGTTGCCCCCACGAGTGTGAACGGCGGCAGGTCGATCCTGATCGAGCGTGCCTCCGGGCCTTTGCCGACCACGATATCGAGACAGAAATCCTCCATCGCCGGATACAGCACTTCCTCGACCACACGGGGCAGACGGTGAATCTCATCTATGAATAGCACATCACCGGGTTCAAGCGCACTCAAAATGGCCGCCAAATCTCCCGGCCGCTCGATGGCGGGTCCGGAAGTCGTGCGGATGTTGACACCCATTTCGTTAGCGATGATGACCGCAAGCGTCGTTTTCCCCAGGCCAGGCGGCCCGTATAAAAGGACATGGTCGAGCGTTTCTTCCCGCATCCTTGCCGCTTCGATATATACACCCAAGTTGGCTTTCACTTTATCCTGTCCAATATATTGCTTTAAGTTTTGCGGCCGCAGGCTTTGTTCAAAGGACAGTTCGTTCAAATCGGCTTCCTGATTGAATATTCTCTCCTCCATTGCGCCACTCCTTATCTTAGCATCAATTGCAATGCTTTCTTAATATATTGTTCGGTCGTCATATCTTCCGTCTGCAATTTCTTGGCAACCTTTTGAATTTCCTTTTCCGAATAACCAAGTGCCTTCAAGGCAAGCATCGCTTCATCCAATTCCTCCGTGTAACCATTTGGGCTGGAAGCAGCCGTGACGCCTTCGTTGAACAAGCTTGGAAACGCATCCGGTATGATGTTCTCCAATTTCCCTTTTAAATCCAGAATCATCTGTCTTGCCGTTTTCTTACCGACTCCCGGGAATTTCACCAAAAACGATTCATCTTCATTTTCGATCGCCTGCACCACCTGATCGACCTGACCTGACGCCAGTATGGCAAGTGCCCCCTTCGGCCCGATTCCGGTTACATTCAATAGCTTCGTGAATAAAGCCTTTTCTTGACGATTCTGAAAGCCATATAAGGCAACCAAATCTTCACGCACATAGTGATACAAAAAAACTTGGATATCCTTCTGATATTGGGCGGAAAAAATAAAAGGATTCGGCGTCATCACTTGATATCCGATCCCCCCATTTTCCACGACTATGTATTCAGGTCCGATATAATCGACCCTGCCTTTTATATAATCATACAAATTAATTCTCTCCCTGATTTTGCTGTACCTCTCATTTTATCATAAAACGGATGGTTGTTCATAGAAAGTTATTTCATAAACAGCAAAGTCTTTCACAAGATCTACGAATGCTGCGACCACCCTTTAAAACAAAGTCGAGTGAAAGCATCTGGCTGAGGCTACAAACACCTCAAGGCGTTCTTTTTATATGTTGAAACTGATGTGCAAAGTGGTTGGGGCAGGTACCGCCATTTTCGGCCTTGCATCGAATTTGGGTCGGGTTCACGATGAGTTGATGGAAATAGTATTGTCAAAACTTAAAAAAGACAGTAGGCAACCTCCATAAACTATTATCGAGGTTGCCTACTGTCTGAAGGCGGAGAATCCCAGCCTAGTTTAACGAATAAGGTTCGTATTCTTTTATGAGCTGTTTATATTGGTCTTTATTCATGATCGGAATCCCCTTTTGCAATTCCTCCTGCTTATAAACTTCAAGTTTCCCAACATCCAATTGGTAAAAAGTATGAATGATTTTGGCATGCTCAGGCCTTCCGATAAAAATGGACAACGTTCCATCCTCCCGCATCCCGAGATAACCATTCGCTTTCAATAGCGGCGAGATATCATTTTCAATTTTCTTAAGAACGATCTGTTCTTCATTTTGGTCGACCACTTTCCAGCCTTCATATTTGGACCAAAAATCCTCCATCGACCAAATTGTTTCGGTCAATTTCTCCTCGCTCAGTTCACCATCCAAGTACATACGCTGCAAAATGACCTTCCTTTCGATCGGGTCATTTTCCTTTTGCACAGATTCTTCCGCAAAAACGGTTAAGCAAAATGGCATGATTAATAGGGTCAGGAATAATTGAATCCTTAGTTGTTTAGTCAATATACTCACCTCTTAAGGCGTTTACTTTTTAAATAGTTTGACCCCAAACAACGTTTATTAACCAGAAAAAATCAAAAAGACTGACCCCACAATCGCGGTCAGCCCATGCATCATTTCAAGTGATTTTCATGAATATTAAGATTATCGAACATATCATTCGCATCCTGAATGATCAAGTCCCTTGTATCGCCATCACGAAGATTGTTATCCAGTGTCATCGTCCGGTAATAGACCCCTTCATCGGTGGTCACATATAAGGTCCTTCCTTGAGATAGCGGTCCGATTTTTTGTTTCACTATTTCTTTGATTTCCCCAGCTTGGCTGTAGTCATCAAGCAGCAGTGCAACAAGCATTTCATTTTTCATGATGACAGCCCTGGCATCAACGACCGGATCCACGCTATTTGCAACCCGATTGACTCGGTCTGCCAAATTGCCTTCATACGCATTATAATAGGATGATTTGGCCCGAAGCGGCTTACTTTCATGACCATGATAATTTCGATCACGCTTACTGTATGCATCATCTTTATCATACAGTCCTTGCGTCATATGCTGATAATTTATGTTCCGTACTAACTGATCTTTTTCAGTGGAATGGTATCCGGTTTCATCCGTGAAGTTCTCGTTCTCCGCTGTATCATTATTGGCGCATCCAACCAGACCAACGGCGGCCAATACAGTATAAAGCGGCACTGCCCATTTCAATTTCCGCACCTATGACCCTCCCATGGTAATTAATGAGCTATCATTCGCTCATAGTTAGCATGGGTGTCTGTCGGCGTTTGTACTCAGTTAGTTATGGCCAAAAAACCGGGTTATTTCCTATTCAGGGAAGAAATCTTCTTCGCCAACTTTTCATTCATTTCCATCCGCTCAGAAAAACCTTCGACAGTCAGTTTCCAGACGGAATGTAACTGGGATGAGCTTTTATTAAGGCGGTTCCACTCTCGGAAAATATCCGTCGGATAGGTTAAAGCAAATAAAAAGGCGAGGTCTGACTCATATTTTTGCAGCTGCGGCACTTGCCACAGGTCCGTTGCTGCATCACCTAAATGATGGGATATCCGGTTTGCGTATTGTAAATAATCAATGCACCGCGGAGCAATTGCCATCAAGTCAAAATCAATCAAAGTCAATGTGCCGTCTGCTTTGCGCAAGAAATTATGGTGGGCACAATCTCCATGGATGATGACTTTTTTCTCTTGATTCCATAAAGACTGGTTTTTTTCGAATCCCTCTAATGCCCATTCCCCCCATCTTATCCAATCCTTGACGATATCTTCTGAAACATATTGACGAACATAAGTAAAATTCTTTTTAAATAGAGATAGCCGTTCCCTCCATTTTTTTGCTTGATCGAATATAGGAGCTTTTACTGAAAGGTTTTCAGATACATCATGGAAACTTTCCAATAACTTTATCCCCTCCAAGCGGTCCTTATGATGGGAAAAGCGAAATTTCTTCTTGCTGGGTGGAAAATAGTCCATACTGCCATACCATTTCCCTTTGAATTGAAAGGGCATTAAATTCTGGTGGATATAATACGTTTGATCAAATCCCTTTTGCCTTAACAAAGTTGTCAATTCTCGTTGCCGATCCCACTTTTCAAAACTGTCGAATCCTTTAAGGATCAATGGATGGCCCTTTTCAAAAGTAATTAAATAAACACTGCTTTGAAGATGATGGACACTCTTTGGCTTACGATTTAAATAAGAGAGGAGACGAGTGTTAAAAACACTGTCTCCATGATAATTAGTAGTCATCGCTTTCATCTACATATGTCGGGATCCCAAATGTTTCAGGCGCACGAACGCCCCCGAATTGGCCTGGTTGGCCACCCATTTGTCCAGGTAACATTGCTTCCGGATGTCCGCCAAGCTGACCGCGCATCATGCCGGGCCGACCTCCGTTTTGGCCGCCCATCATCATCCCGGGCTGGCCTCCATTTTGGCCTCCCATCATCATGCCAGGCTGACCTCCGTTTTGGCCTCCCATCATGCCGGGCTGACCTCCATTTTGGCCTCCCATCATCATGCCGGGCTGACCTCCATTTTGGCCTCCCATCATCATGCCAGGCTGACCTCCATTTTGGCCTCCCATCATCCCGGGCTGACCTCCATTTTGGCCTCCCATCATGCCGGGCTGACCTCCATTTTGGCCTCCCATCATCCCGGGCTGGCCTCCATTTTGGCCTCCCATCATCCCAGGCTGGCCTCCATTTTGACCTCCCATCATCATGCCAGGCTGACCTCCATTTTGGCCTCCCATCATCATGCCAGGCTGACCTCCATTTTGGCCTCCCATCATCCCGGGCTGACCTCCATTTTGGCCTCCCATCATCATGCCGGGCTGACCTCCATTTTGACCTCCCATCATCATGCCGGGCTGACCTCCATTTTGGCCTCCCATCATGCCGGGCTGGCCTCCGTTTTGGCCTCCCATCATCCCAGGCTGGCCTCCATTTTGGCCTCCCATCATCCCGGGCTGACCTCCATTTTGACCTCCCATCATCATGCCGGGCTGACCTCCGTTTTGGCCCATCATCATGCCGGGCTGGCCTCCGTTTTGGCCTCCCATCATCCCGGGCTGGCCTCCATTTTGGCCTCCCATCATCATGCCGGGCTGGCCTCCATTTTGGCCTCCCATCATCCCGGGCTGGCCTCCATTTTGGCCTCCCATCATCCCGGGCTGGCCTCCATTTTGGCCTCCCATCATCATGCCAGGCTGACCTCCGTTTTGGCCTGGCATTACGAAGGGTTGATTTTGTTGGGCTTGATCTGATTCAGCTGACTCTGTTTCATATTGATATTGCATCGGATTGCCCATCTGTGGATAGGCCCCTAAATTCGGATCATGGTATTGCGGCTGTGATTGATCGGATTGATATTGATGATAATCAGGATGGTGATGCTCATAGGCGTTCATTGATTGACCGGGTTGATACTGCCCCTTCACTTCCGGCCCATACGTTCCAAGCAACCCCTTATTACAGCCACAATCTTCTTCATCTTCAGACTGTTGCGGGTGATTATGATGATTGTATGGCGATTCGCTTGGTGACTCATGGTCTTGTTGCATATATGAGCCCGCTACTTGATGCTGCTGCCCCATCATCCCCCCATAAAAATGGTGCGGCATCGGCGCAGATGCTTGATATGGATAGTGTTGTTGCTGATTGTATGGATTCATGCTTGCACCTTGAACATACCCTTGCGGCCCCATCGATTGCATGTCAGGAGATTCCCCCCAGATCTCGGAGCTTTCATCCATCATTTGATAGCCTTGTGTTTCCTGGTTCCCATAGCCGCCATGATAAGGGGCTTGCATCCCCTGCATCGGCATATGCGCCCATGGCGGAGGCTGCATGCTATAGCCGGTTCCTGGCATGATTGGCGTCATTGGAATGCAATCATCCACAGGCTCACAATATTCATGACTTGGCGATACGTCTGGCTTCTTCTTCTTTTTCTTTTTAGCGACCGGCTCTTCTTTCTTCGGTAATGGCGGCGGTGCAGGGGGCTTTTGCACACTCATATTGGTCATGTTGACCATATAATAATTATTGATATCGACCTCAGGAATCACTGGTGTCGGTACCTGGACTTCTTTTGGAACGATTATTTGCTTTTCTTTCACGATTGGCTTTGGCTGTTCTTTCATCGGTGGCTGATATTTCGGCTGTTCTTTCATCGGTGGCTGGTACTTTGGCTGTTCTTTCATCGGTGGCTGATACTTTGGCTGTTCCTTCATCGGTGGCTGATACTTTGGCTGTTCTTTGACTGGCGGTTGCATCATTTGCTGCTCTTTCATAGGTGCCGGCTGAGCTGGATACTGTTGAATCTGGGATTCTTTCACTCCCATATGAATGTTGGGTTTAATCGTTTCTTTTATTACTGCTCCGGTTGTCCCTGGTATTTTAATTTTCATTCCCGGCATCATCATGTCCGGGTTGCTTAATTGAGCGTTCACTTTTTTAAGTTCTTCAAAACTGACGCCGTATTTTTTGGCGAGTTTCCAAAGTGTATCGCCTTTTTGGACTATATGAATTTTCACGCTGATAACCCCTCCTGTGCATATGTCCATATATACTATGATGTAGTGGGTGAATTGCTATTATTTTTATCATGAAAACTTATGCTTCAAAATGGCCTTTTATGATTGGATCAATGATTTAGGCGCACCGATGCCCACTTTCTCGGCGAAGAAATAAGCACGAAAAACAGTTCACCCCTTCTTCCTAAGCCGCCTTTCTTTAAGGTCCAGTCTAAATTCAAGGAATTCCGGGTATAAGAAAGTAGATGGCTTAAGCTATATCTGGCACTTATATTTTTACTGGGAGGAATGTTAATGAAATGGAAGGGACGACAGGGCAGTTCGAACGTCGAGGACAAAAGGGGAATGAGCGGCAAAGGGATGGCAGGCATCGGTGGCGGGGTCGGCTTAATCATCGTCTTGATCGTTACGCTGCTTGGAGGCAACCCAAGCGATTTACTGGGCGGCTTGACTTCACCTAATCCTGGAAGCGGCGGCACTTATGTGGAAAGTGATGAAGAAAAGGAACTTGCACAGTTTGTGTCGGTCGTCCTGGCAGATACGGAGCGGGTCTGGACTGAGGAATTCCGGGAAAACGGCCTGAATTATGAAGAACCGACTCTTGTCCTGTACTCAGGAAGCGTGCAATCGGCATGCGGGATCGCAGGTTCATCAGTGGGACCGTTTTATTGTCCAGGCGATAAGAAGCTATATATCGATCTCAGTTTTTATCAGGAGTTAAAGGAAGAATTCCAGGCACCAGGGGATTTTGCCATGGCCTATGTGATTGCTCATGAAGTCGGGCACCACGTCCAGACATTATTGGGAACAACGGAAAAGGTTATGCCGGATCGTTCCAAGGTTAGTGAAACCGAATATAATAAATATTCTGTCCGCCTTGAATTACAGGCCGATTATTTAGCTGGGGTGTGGGCACATCATGTCCAGGGGGAGAATTTACTTGAGAAAGGCGATCTTGATGAGGCTTTGAATGCAGCCAGCGGCGTGGGGGATGACTCCATCCAGAAAAAAGCACAAGGCTACGCAGTTCCCGACAGCTTCACACACGGTACGTCCGAACAGCGAAAACGTTGGTTCAATAAGGGGTTCGAATCCGGAAATATGAATGAAGGCAATACGTTTGAAGCAAAAAATCTTTAATGGCAATCAATACGGGCAATACATAAAAAGGGGGCTGCAAGGGCCCCCTTTTTCCAATGTCCAATAAGCCTGGAGATAGACAGGCGATTTCAGGCCCGTTCAAGCATTCGATTTAAAGCAAGGATTGCATCAGCCGCAATTTTCTTTTCCACTTTTATCGGGTTGATGATTTGATCTGCTTCGATTGATTCAAGAGCCCATAGCAGATGCGGTAAATCTATCCGGTTCATCGTAAGGCATGGGCACATATTCGGATTTAGGGAGATGATTTGCTTGTCTGGATTATTGGCGATTAGTCGCTTGACAAGGTTCATTTCCGTGCCGATTGCCCAAGAGCTTCCCGCTTGTGCCTTTTCAATCATATCAATGATATAAGATGTGGAACCGGCATAATCCGACATGGCAACCACTTCCCGGCGGCATTCCGGATGGACGATGATATTCATGGCAGGCTGCTCTTTCCTAAGTGCTTCAATATTCGCCGTCGTAAAATTTTCATGGACCGAACAATGCCCTTTCCATAGCAGCACCTTCAGATCCTTTCGTTCACCTTCATGGATCAGTTCCTCCTTGTGAGGATCCCAAACAGCCATTTCCTCCAACGGAATGCCAATATCAAAGGCTGTATTCCGGCCAAGGTGCTGATCGGGGAGAAACAGGATCCGTTCTTTTTGCTCAAGGGCCCATGAGACCATCTCTTGTGCATTGGAAGAAGTCACCGTAGCTCCGCCATTCTTCCCCACAAATGCTTTGATGGCCGCAGTCGAATTAACGTAAGTAAGCGGAAGGATAGAATCTCCAAATAATTCCTGAAGCTTTGTCCAGGCCCGTTCCGTTTGATCGATATCCGCCATATCTGCCATCGAACAGCCTGCACGCATGTCAGGCAGAATGACGGTCTGCCCTTCTTCTGTCAAAATATCGGCCGTTTCGGCCATGAAATGCACACCGCAAAACACGATATAATCCGCTTCACGATTTTGGGCGGAAAGCTGGGCCAACTGAAGTGAATCTCCCGTTACATCGGAAAACCGGATCACTTCCTCCCGTTGATAATGATGACCAGGTATATAAAGACGGTTACCTAAGCGCCTTTTTATGGCTAGTACCGTTTTTTCCATATCCTCCACTGTCATCGTTTTGTACTTTTCAGGCAGGACATTCCTTGCCGTGCCAGCCATCTCCAGTATATTCATTTTAATACCCCCTCACGTTCTGTAACTTTTGCACTGATATCAAGAGCCCGGACGCTGTGCGTCAGACAGCCCAACGAAATGTAATCCACTCCCGTTTCACGAAATGTCGCTAACTTGCCCAGCGTAATCCCTCCTGAAGCTTCCGTTATGATATGGCCAGGAACCGATTTGATCCATTGCTTGATTTCGTCAGGACTCCTGTTATCGAACATGATGATATCCGCACCGGCTTCCACAGCCTCAAGGACCTGTTCCAATGATTCCGTTTCAACCTCCACCTTACATGTATGCCCCAGTTTTGCTTTGACCGACTGAACCGCTTCGGTAATCGAACCTGCGAAAGCAATATGATTATCTTTGATCATGACGGCGTCATACAAACCATTTCGATGATTGAAGGCACCGCCTGAGCGGACCGCGTATTTTTCAAGCATTCGCAGGCCAGGGGTGGTTTTCCTTGTATCACATGCCCTTGTCTTCGTCCCCGCTAAGATCATCGTCGCTTCATGAGCAAGCGTGGCAATTCCCGACATGCGCTGCACCAAATTCAAAACAACCCGTTCCCCTTTTAACAGCAAAGCCATATTGCCTGTCATCCGTGCAAGCTTTTGACCCGTTTCAAACACTTCACCATCCCGGACATGGAGGGTCACCTCGATTTGGTTATCCAACAAGGCAAACCCTGTCCTGATGACGTCGCTTCCGCTAAAAACCCCGCCCTCCTTTGCAATGAATGTCAACGCCCCCTGCTTTGACGGACCGAAAATCGTATCACTCGTTACATCACATTCCCCGATGTCCTCGATCAAAAAATGCTCCAGCATTCGCTTAAGCTTCAATATGTTCATACTGTCGTCTTCCCTTCACTCTATTTTTCACGTCTTGGCATGCAAGGATGACCGATTTTCCAAGCCATAGGGAGTCATCTTCGCTTGGATAATCACTGCGGTAATGACCGCCCCTGCTTTCCGTTCTAGTCAACGCCGATTCGGCAATCAGCCAAGCTACGATAATGGCGTTAGCTTTGGTGATTTCTGCTAGTGATCGTCCGGTAACTTCCAGATGCAGCAGGTTTTCGATGTGAAAAGCCTCGAGATAATTCTTCAAACGAATTAACCCCGCTTCCGTCCGGACGATGCCCGCTTCATTCATCAATTTTTCCTTCAATGCCCGTAAATCAGGTAAAGAAGCAACATGACAGGCACATTGGGACCGCTCTTTTTCTTTTGGCAGCTCCCTTGCTGGCGTATGAGCAAGCAAATCGCCAAGGATCTTGCCAAAAACCAGCCCTTCGAGAAGTGAATTGCTTGCCAGTCGGTTCGCACCATGCACACCCGTGCATGCCACCTCACCGACTGCATACAAAGAAGGGACAGAGGTTCTCCCCCACTCATCCACTTCGATTCCTCCCATTAAAAAGTGGTTCCCAGGTGCAACCGGGATCTTTCCGAACTGGAGATTCACCCCGCTTCTCTCACATAATGAGCTCACCGTCGGGAATCGCTTTTTAAAATCCTTGATCATCGAAATATCCAAAAACACCTTTTCACCGCGCTGTAAATAAGAAAAAATCGTCTGTGCGACAATATGCCTCGGGGCGAGATCCTTCAACCGATGTACATCCTGCATGATCGGCATTCCATCTTCAGTCACTAATAGGGCGCCGTCACCACGGACCGCTTCCGAAATAAGACCTTCGGCTTTGTTATTCACAAAAAGCAGTGTCGGATGGAACTGGATGAATTCCATATCACGAACCTTCGCCCCCGCCTTGAACGCAAGCGCGATTCCATCACCTGATACCGTTTGTGAATTAGATGTAAAACGGTATAGCGAACCGCATCCGCCCGTTGCCAGAACCGTTTGCTCTGCATGATAGAAAGCCAGTTTCCCTGACCTATCAAGGGTTTTGACGCCGATGCAAGATTCATCTTCACCGATGATCAACTCCACCGCGGCCTCATTCTCGATTACCTGAACCTTCGAGCTTTTCAAGCATTCTATTAGGTGCTCCATCATGTACTTTCCTGTACCATCGCCGTGACAATGAAGGATTCTCCTTTCACTATGGGCACCCTCCATCCCAAGCATCAGCCTGCCGTCATGATTTCGGTCAAATTGCATACCGGACTGGATAAGTTCAGAGATCGCCAAAGGGGCCCCCTCGACAAGTTTTTCCACTGCCTTCACTTTGTTATGGTGCTGGCCGGCAGCCAGCGTATCTTTTTTATGTAAGGATACCCCATCCTGATCGGATAGTGCCGCGGCAATCCCTCCTTGTGCCAAGTAGGAATTACTATGACGAAGCTCTGATTTTGTGATGAGTATCACATGTTTATGGTCACTTGCTTCCAATACCGTTTTCAAGGCTGCAATACCACTGCCTATCACGATGACTTCCGTTCTAACCATGATTATTTACCTCCTGTTTACGACAGGTGTCTTGACAACTATATTTACATATTATTAAACTATTATCAAGAGTTTTTTAGAATGAAGGATGGAAGTGATTTAGTGATCTATTTGGACTATGCGGCCACTACGCCGATGGATGAAGAAGCGATCGACGTGTACAGCCAAGCCTCCCGGAGGTTTTTCGGGAACGCAAGCAGTTTGCATGATATTGGCTCTGATAGTGCACGTTTATTGGATATGTCACGACAGCAACTGGCAGATATGCTGAATATAAAAAAAGAAGGCATCATCTTCACGAGCGGTGGTTCGGAAGGCAATATGCTTGCAATCGATACATTTATCGCTTCAAAACCAGCTTGGCAAAACCATCTGATTGTTAGCCGGACCGAGCATGCATCGATTGCCAACTATATCTGCAAGCTTGAACAATCCGGCTACGAGGTGACGTATTTACGGCATTGGGAAGATGGCCTCATCGATATCGAACACCTGAGGGGAGCTCTGTCGGAGAAAACCTGCCTGGTCATTGTCCAGCATGTGAATTCTGAAATAGGTGTCATTCAGCCCATTGAGCAAATAAGCAGAATCGTTCGGGAGCATCAAGCCTTTTTGCATGTCGATTGTGTTCAATCATTTGCAAAGTTGCCACTGGATAGGTTATCCGCTTTATGTGATGGAATGTCCATTTCCAGCCATAAAGTTTATGGACCAAAAGGGACCGGGGCCGCGATTTTCCCAGCCATCCAGCATTTAAAGGCTTTGATTCCGAATGTCACGCATGAATCTGGATTCCGTCCTGGTACGGTGGATGTCCCCAGTATAGCCTCGTTCGTGACAGCTGCCAAAAATTTAGGAGATATCATCGAAAATGAGCATAGGCGGATTTTCATGCTTAGGATTCAATTGATTCACCAACTAACGGAAAGAAAGGTCGACTTTCAAATCATCGAAGCGAAAACTGAGCAATTGCCGCACATCCTCGCGCTGACCTTCGCGGGTTTGCAAGGGCAGTACATCATGCTCGAATTAAACAGGAAGGGCTTCGCGGTATCGACGGGGAGCGCCTGTCAGATCGGTAAACAGGAGCCATCCAAAACCATGATGGCAATCGGGAAAAACGAAGAAGAAGCCCATCAATTCGTCCGTCTTTCCTTTGGAAAACATACCACTGCAGATGATATTCACAAATTGGCAGACTGCCTCGAAGGAGTGGCTGCCATTCGATAAGACCGGCCATTCTATGGTAGAATGTTTATCATAAAGAGGTGAATGAATGATGGAAAGAAAGAAATTACTCGGGGAAGAAAGACGGACGAAACTTTTACATATATTGCAAACAAGCCCAGAGCCCGTTACTGGCAGCGAACTTTCGCAAATGACGAATGTAAGCCGCCAAGTCATCGTTGGCGATATAACGCTTCTGAAAGCACGGAATGAACCGATCATTGCCACGAGCCAAGGCTATATGTTCTTACCGACCGAAAGCACGAAAAAGCCCGAAAGGATCATCGCTTGCCAGCACGATCCTTCCCGGACGCAGGAAGAGCTATATCTGCTCGTGGATATCGGCATCACGGTGAAGGATGTCAAAATCGAGCACCCTGTATACGGTGACCTTACTGCTTCCATCATGGTCAGCAGCCGTAAGGAAGTCCAGCAATTCCTCTCAAGGGTATCTGCCACGAATGCTTCCTTTTTATCGGAGCTAACGAGCGGCATCCATCTCCATACACTGAGCGCATCTTCCGAGGAACTGCTTGACGAGGCGGAGGAGGCACTAAGGGACGCCGGCATATTGGTTGATTGACTGAACGAACCCCATCTTATCTGGAGGGGTTTTTTCTTGTCTGACTATCTATACTTGCTGCTGATCCGAATGGCTTTCATGGGAGCTGTCCTGGCCTGATTGGCTTTCATTGCTTCTCAATTGGCCAATGAGGTTGAGGACGGAACCGACCGCTTGTATCCAGCCCCCCATCGTCTGTATTAATTCAGCATCTGTCTGCTTTTCGTCTAAATCAGGATATTGATATTTTTGTTTTCCCTCCTCGTTTTCTTCTTGTTTGCCTTCATCGTTTTCTTGTTTTTCACCTTCATCATTTTCCTGATCTTTTTCAAGGATGCTATTTCTTAATTCGCTAATTCCACCAATCGCTTGCATCGAATTCCCGATCGCCTGCAAAATATTCCCCGTGACATTCAAGGCCTGTTCAGGTTCATCAGGATTTTCGTATGCCCCCGCTACCGCTGTTCCCCCGCCTAACGCCTGAATCAGGTTGCCTTTGATGATCAATTCCTGCTTCGTCACCTCATCGAAGTCAATGACCAAGCCTAAGATGACAGTCGAATTACCGATCGCCTGTATTTGATTGCCGAATTTATCTAGTGACCATGTTTCTTCCGCATCCGCCAATATCGCATTTCCTGTCGCTTGAAGTTCATTGCCGATCAAATCCAGGTTTTTGCGAAAATCCTCATCGAACACTTTCGATGGTGTTCCTCCAACAGCAGAAATGACCGTCCCTATCGCTTGCGTCCAAGAACCGAAAGTTTCCTTGAATTGACTATCCATCTCTACTGAACACCACCCGCTCCATGCATTTTTAATACTCACCCGGCCATAAAAAAGTGCCGCTGTTGCTTTCGTCTTGTAGGTATGTATTCTTTTTTATCGATTTTGCCGTTCGCCTACCCATTGTATACGAGTTCAGCAAGAATGGTGAGTACATTCGGCCTTTTCAAACCGGCCTCCTCCCACAAAAAAACGCCCCGGATAAGCTCCAGGGCGCCGTCTCAATCATGATCATTATATTCCTTCCTGATTCCAAGGCCCGCCGCTATAGGCTGGACCTTTTTGAAACTGTGGAAAAGGTATGCACCCTTCGCAACAAGTCATTCCGACCGGAAATCAGCGCTGCACCACACCGTTTCTTACTTTAAAGCATGAATAGCTTCCCATGACCGAAACCGTGCAGCCAAGTGCCTCCAATTCGGATATGGCGCCTGGGATGAGAACATCGTCAAGGGCCATCTCAACGTCAATGATGAAAAAGTAATGGCCAAGGCCGGTTTTCATCGGTCTTGATTCGATCTTGGAGAGGTTCAGCTTCCTCCAGGAGAAAGCGGAAAGCACTTGATGCAGCTGCCCCGAGTGGTCGGCAGGAAGCTGGACCATCAAGGTCGTCTTCGCATCTCCTTCAACCGTCAAATGCCCGGTATAGTCCACTTCACTGTTCGATACGACGATGAACTTTGTATGATTATGTTCGTAATCATGGATATTGTGCTTCACGATCGTCAGGCCATACTCCGCTGCAGCCATATCATTGGCAATGGCAGCAATGTTGATGTCAGGGTTCTCCATCACCATCTTCGCAGCAGCGGCGGTCGACGTCACATACTCATATGGAATGCCCCTCAAATCTTTATGTAGAAATTTGCGGCATTGGGCAATGGCATGGGAATGCGAATATACCATGTCCGGTTTGAAACCTGGATACGCATGATCCGGATGCACCATATAATGCTGCTGGATCGGAATCGTCACTTCCCCTTTTATCGGTAATGTGACTTCATGGACCAGGTAATCCATCGTTATATTGACCGAGCCCTCCAATGCATTCTCGATGGGGACGAGCGTGTGATTCACTTCGCCGTCCCGGACAGCATCAAGGCAGTCGGGAATCGTATTCATCGGTATCTTTATGTCATTAGGAAATAGTCGTGAAACAGCTAAATCCGTGAACGTTGCTTTTGGCCCTAGAAATGCGATTTTTGATGTCATATTATAAACTCCCTTTCACGGAAAATCTATTGTTTATGTTATGCCATTTTCAGATTTTTTACAATAGTTAATCGCCACTTATAAAAAAACAGCCTGTACATATAACATGTACAGGCTGTTTTTCATGCGCCATTCCCAATGATTTCGACTTTTTCGACGAACTCCATTTTACGCAGTTTTGTAAGCAGTTCATTAATATCCATCGTCATTCCGCCCGTGTTGAGGGACAGGGTGACATTGGCACGGCCCTGCAAAGGAATCGTTTGATGGATGGTCATGATGTTGCAGCCGGATGATGCGACGAGCCGTAATAGCTCCGATAGAGTACCGGACCGATCTTCAAGATAGAAGAACAGGGTAATCAGTTTTTCTTTGACAACGGTATGAAACGGAAACACCGTGTCCCGGTATTTGTAAAAAGCGCTCCTGCTTAGGTCCACCCGCTGTACGGCTTCCCAAACTGATTCCGCTTTTCCCCGTTCAATCATTTCTTTTGCATCCAGCGTTTTTTTCATCGCTTCGGGAAGGACATCCTCTCGAACGAGGAAAAACTTCTGATCGGCCTTATTCAAACTCTGCACGCCTCCTTTTGCCTGCCATCATGGCATCTAATCAATCAACAAATTCAAATTCATATTCAAGGATACGGACGATATCGCCATTTGTGGCCCCTCTTTGACGAAGGCCTTCGTCGACTCCGAATGAACGGAGCTGCCTGGCGAAACGACGGATCGACTCTTCACGGGTGAAGTCCGTCATTTTGAATAGACGCTCGATCTTGAATCCTGATACAGCAAAGCTGCCATCGGATTCGCGTTCAATGTTGAACTCATCCGACTGTGATGTATGTTTATAAAGAACACGGTGGATTCCCGTATTTTCTTCTTCATGATCAAGTGGGAACTCAGGTGTTTCTTCGATTTTATCGGCAATTGCATAAAGAAGCTCACGAATTCCGTCACGCGTCACCGCAGAAATCGGGAAAACAGGGTAGTCTTCTTCCAGCTTTTCCTTGAATGCCGCAAGATTTTCTGCAGAGTCCGGCATATCCATTTTACTTGCAACGATGATTTGCGGACGCTCGGTCAAGCGCAGGTTGTATTCTTCCAGTTCTTTATTGATCGTTAGGTAGTCTTCATATGGATCCCTGCCTTCAAGTCCGGACATATCGATTACATGAACGATTACCCTCGTTCTTTCAATATGGCGCAGGAATTGATGGCCAAGGCCGACCCCTTCGGAAGCCCCTTCGATCAGACCAGGCAAATCGGCCATGACGAAACTGCGGTGATCTTCCGTTTCCACCATACCGAGGTTAGGGACGATCGTGGTGAAATGGTATTCGGCAATTTTAGGTCTTGCTGCGGAAACGACCGAAAGCAAAGTGGATTTCCCCACACTAGGGAAACCGACCAAACCGACATCAGCCAACAGCTTCAACTCCATGATGATATCGCGTTCCTGGCCAGGTTCCCCGTTCTCGGCGATTTCAGGAGCAGGATTGGCAGGTGTAGCAAAACGGGAATTCCCCCGGCCTCCGCGCCCACCCTTGGCAATGATGGCACGCTGTCCGTGCTCAACTAGATCAGCAATGACTTCCTTCGTTTTTTCATCAATGACAACCGTGCCTGGCGGAACCTTGATGACCATATCTTTTGCGGCCGCTCCATGCATGTTTTTGGACATGCCATGCTCACCCCGCGGTGCCTTAAAGTGACGTTGATAGCGGAAATCCATTAACGTACGCAAGCCCTCTTCCACCTCAAAAACGACATTGGCGCCATTACCGCCATCTCCGCCTGCAGGTCCGCCTTTTGGTATGAATTTCTCGCGACGATAAGCAACTATCCCGTTACCACCGTCTCCGCCTTTTATATAGACTTTCGTTTGATCGACAAACATGCTATCACTTCCTTGTTTTCTGCAAGTCAATTCTTGCTGTATACTTCTCTAAAAAATAATATTCATCTTAAAAAACATTTCATCCTCATTACATTCGCACAATTCGATCGTTTGCCCAGCCGTTAGCGACCGTTCCAAAAACTCGATCACTGCTGGTTGGTCAATGAACCTGCCTTGCAAATGAAAGGAACAGCGCATGTTGCTCATTTCTTTTTCACCTATGGAAACAGACAGTACGTTTTCAAAAGCCGGGTCCAGACTCTTATCCAAAATGGAAAAGTAATCGGTCGTCCAGCGATACATCCGCTCATCCACCTCGGCAGATCCTTCAAACACATCGATGATTTCATATTCGCAATAAAATGATCCGTTATTCCAATTGGAAGTCAGCAGCATTTCGGTGAATTTCGGTAAATTCAAGCTGGACAGACGTGCTTCATTCTGAGTTTCAATAATGATTTCATCAATGATGCCCTTGACACGGTCAATTCTGTTCAGCTCAAGATTGCCTTTGATGATTTGAATTTTATTCAGCCAATCATGCCTGGTTTGACGCAGGGTTTCAATAGTCGTCCAATTTTTATCCATTATTTACACCTTCAATTATGATAAAGAAACTTTTTTCAGCTCTATCATGTTGAATACTTCCATTTTACAGTATAACAAAAAAACAACAAACAGGAAATGAAGCTCGATTCACATGCCTTCACATGAAGCCCCCGTCCAAAAAATACAGCCACACACCCTGAGTTCTTTGGACGATGGTAGAGCCATTTGAACTTGAAAAGAGAATGGGCCTTATCTTAGCACCAATTGGAGATGGTATAGTTGAATTGGACTGTCCATCCGGATGAACCAAACGGGGTGAATGAGTAATGCGGTTGTTCCCCTGAAAGTGTAAGAAAGCCCGCCGGTTGGCGAGCCTTTTGTAAGTCAGAGGTTGTTTTCCTTATACTGATGACTAAAGTCTCCTGCAAAACGCTGGTTATTTATCGAACCATAGTATAAATAAAGGGCCGGACCCCTTCTTCTCTACTATATAGCCCTACCATTATTAAAAATGACGCGGTATATAGTGTCTCGTAGAAGGAATCAGACCCTTTTGAGTCAGCCTCTGTTCAAAGATGCCAATTATGCTTCTTGTGCAACTGGATATACGCTTACTTTTTTACGGTCACGTCCAAAACGTTCGAATTTAACAACACCGTCTACCTTAGCGTATAGAGTATCGTCTCCACCACGGCCTACATTCTCACCTGGATAGATTTTCGTTCCGCGTTGACGGTAAAGGATAGAACCACCAGATACGAATTGACCGTCTGCACGTTTAGCGCCAAGACGCTTAGAGATTGAGTCACGTCCGTTCTTTGTAGAACCTACTCCTTTTTTCGAAGCGAAGAACTGAAGATTTAATCTTAACATTTGTTCCACCTCCTATTGGTTGAGGATAATTTTCATGTATTTACCATAATCACGTTCGATGGTTTGCAGCGATACGAGCATGCCGTTCAAAAGCAGCTGGACCTTCTCTTCGGATTCCGGTGAAAGATTCCCCGGGATGACGCAGCGAAGATAGCCGCCTTCTCTTCCTTGCTCGATCTCAGGCTCCACGTCCGTTAAGGACATGATTGCATTGACTGCCCCGAAGGATACAGCCGATACACCTGCACAAACGATATCAGAACCTTTTTTAGCAAAATTGGCATGTCCGCTTAAGGTGAACGAAGCAATTCGTTCCTGCGGAGCATTAAAGACAACTTTAATCATCTAGAATCAGCCCTTACGCGTTGATTGCTTCGATAACAACTTTTGTGTATGGTTGACGATGACCTTGTTTTTTACGATTGTTTTTCTTCGCTTTGTATTTGAAAACAGTGATTTTCTTTTGCTTCCCTTGTTTTTCGACAGTACCTGTTACAGTAGCGCCTTCAACTAGTGGAGCACCGACTTTCACGTCTTCGCCACCTACGAATAAAACTTTGTCAAATGTAACAGTTTCGCCTGCTTCTGCGTTTAATTTTTCAATGTAAACCGCTTCGCCAGCTGCTACTTTAATTTGTTTACCGCCAGTTTCGATAATTGCGTACATACTTGCACCTCCTTGAATGTCTCAGACTCGCCAATCACAGGCGTCTTGCCTGAAAGGCAAAAGCTTGGGACCTGTTGTTGAGCGGTTGTAGCACGGGTGCTACAAACATAACAGTAAAATCCTATCATGAAACCGGAATGCCTGTCAATATATTTGTAGAAATTCTCTCCCGTCATTCGATGGCGCCGCTGATTTCCTTCATGCTTCCAAAGCGCTTGATGGAATAGGCATTCATGGAGCCGGGGATAAATGATAGGAATACCCTTTTGCCGATCAATTCCTCCAACGTCTGCCTGTACGATTCTTTTTCACCGAGCAGCACGTCCGCCACCGCCTTACTTGCCTCGACCCAGACCGCTTCATCATCGGTCTTGCGGTGCTCCAGCAGTTCACGCTCCAGCCGGAAGGCTACGGTTTCCGGGCTCTCGATTTTCCCGCTTCCACTGCAAACCGGGCAAGGAACCGTCATCAATTCGCTTAAAGACGGCGAGGTTCTCTTTCTTGTCACTTGGAGGATGCCCAGTTCAGTAAAGCCGATGACCTGTACCCGCTTCTCATCCTTTGCCGTCTCCTTTTTAACGATATCGATGATTTCCTGCTCGTGGCGCGATTGAGCCATATTGATGAAGTCGATCAAAATGATTCCGCTGATATTCCTAAGCCTTACCTGGCGGGCGATCTCTTTCGCCGCCGCCTGATTCACGGCAAACAAGGTTGCCTCCTTGGCCACTTTTCCGGTGAACTTGCCTGAATTGACATCGATGACCGTGAATGCTTCCGTTTCTTCAAAGATTAAATAACCGCCATTATCAAGCCAAACGATTTTCTTGCTCAATTTTTCCACTTGCGCTTCCATATTCGCTTCGGAAAAAATATTTTGCGGACCGGGTGCCTGGGATATTTCCCATCCCTTCTCATTTTCCTCTACCCATTTACTCAATGCGCGGCAGGCTGCTGAATCATCGACGACAAGCTGGCCGACTGCCGTTCGGGACATTTCATTCATGATCATCTCCAAAAACTTATCCCTCGCAAGCAGCAGTGCCGGAGCCTTGAGGGAGGCAGCCTTCCTTTCAAGTCCTTGATACTGCTCACGCAATGAAGTCAGCCTTTCCAGGAAGACCGCTTCACTCTCGTTCTCCATCGAGGTGCGTACGATCAATCCCTCATCAGGATTTTTGTTTTGCAGGGCTGTTTCCCGCCACTGCATTTGCAGGTGCTCGTTTTTGAATTTCTTGGACACGCCGACATAATCGATTCCATGTATGTATACGAGGGATTCTGTGGAAAACTCGATCAGCCCCGTCAATTTAGCTCCTTTTGTACCTGTCTCATCACGGCTTACCTGAACGAGCAGCTTTTCTCCCTGACGGACAAATTGACCGATGGCCGCTTTTCCTTCAACGTTTTTTGTCAGTTGGAAGGAAGGGAGCTCGTCTCGATGCAAGAAGCCATTCTTCTCTGCCCCATAATCAATGAAGGCCGCATCCATACCGGGCAATACCTTCGTCACTTTCCCAAGATAAATGTTACCGACCGTACTGCGGTGGTGATCAGGCGTAATGACAAGCTGGCGTAGTACCTCATTCTCCAATACGGCGACTCTTTTTTCGCGTGAAGCCAGGTTGGCAATCATCTTTTTCATTAAAAAAATCCTCTCCTCAATTTGAAGAAAGGATAACATATTTAATAAGAATATAATAGGTCACCGATTTTCCCATTTGTCATTTTCTCGGAAAAATAAGCATGAAGGATTTCCGTTTCATCCAAAGAGCCGCTCTCCTTGCCGTTTTTCATGATGATGACGGGATGTTTGCACCCTCGTTGAAACAGTTCCAACACTTTATAAATCGGTTCTTGTGCATCCACCAAAATGGGCTTCAATTTCGCCAAGTCATTCGTATGCCCGTAATGGCGCTGCAGGAGGAAGCGGATAAATGCATAATAGCGCTGCCGCCATTCCATCACGAGTGAGAGACTGATGAAAAAGACGATGAGCCAAATATTCAAATTGAGCGGATCAAGAATGAGCCAGGTCAAAAAAGCCACGACAGCGAATGCTGCCGAAAAATGAAGTGTATGCTTCTGGGCTTCAAGAAAGGTGCAATAAAGCGAAATACCTATGAATAGCAGCCGCCCCCCGTCCAAGGGCCAAATCGGCAGCAAATTAAACGCCAGCAGCATCAAGTTCATATACAAAAAGGGCTGATACAGCTCCTGGGAAATAAAAGAAAAGAAATAGAGCAAAAAAGCTGCACCAATAAGCCAAACATGCTGAAGCGGACCGGCAAGCACAACCGCCAAATCCTCCTTCAAACTTTTATTGCCATACTCCTCCGTCTCGACAGCCCCCCCGAAAGGAAGCAGCTGGATGGATTTTATCCGCCATTTAAAGTGCTGAGCACAGACGGCATGCCCCATTTCATGAATGAAGACGATGAGCAGCAGCATCAGCACTTCCACGAAATGGGCAGTGAGGATGGCAACGCCAATCACGAACCACAATGTCGGATGCACCCTGATCTTAAACAGCAATTTCCCATATTCACTCAAATTGAATCACCTTTTTAGGATTGACGAAAGCGTCATTTTCTTTGATCGCTAAATAAAACCTGCCCTTGGATCCGTCTTCACTGACTGTAACCTGTCCTACTTCATTGCCCTTTTTAACAAATTCGTACAGCTTCACATCAATCTCTTTCAGCTGCCCGTACCAGGATTCACTTTGATTGGCATGCTGGATGACGACCGTCTTCCCTATCCCCTCCTTTTCACCGGCAAAAATGACTACGCCCTCATTGACTGCCTCCACCTTGGAGCCTTTGCTCGTTTCCAGGATGATCCCCTCACCGTTCGTCTCGAAAGTTTGGGTGATCTTGCCTGAGGCAGGCATCGCATATTCCTTCGTGTCAACCGTTTCCTTATCCGCTTCCTTTGGCAAAAAAGCGATCGGTTTGCCAAACGCATTTTCGTACCAATTGGAGATGGAAGCGAATTGGAATTCCTTGCTCATGTTTTCCGTGACAAAGCTCCTGGCAGGCTCCAGCCGTGCCGAAGGATGTTTGAACATCACCGCGATGATCAGGAACAGGCAGACACTGACAAGTATTTTAAAGAAGAAATATTCTTTCCTGAAAAGCGGATGATCTTTTTCCGAATATCCGTTAAAAGAATCAACACCATACGATTCATCATTGTTGATCTCCGTCCAACTGCCGTTTCCAACTGGACTTTCATTAACCTTGCGTCTCTTGGCGATGCGATTGCGGATATCTTTCCTGCGATCATCCATAAAGGATCCCCCCTGCTTTAAAAAGCGCTATATTACAGCGTATGAGCAACTTGTCCAGACTATGACCGAGAAAAGATGTTGGAAATAAAATAAATATCGCACCTGTAAATCGAGCAAAAAGCCATGAAATCCAAAGGATTTTCGCATCGATTGATGAATTCGGATAAATGAGGGAAAAATCCAATTGATATTGTTCCCTGAAATTTGTTATAATAAAGTGGTTTTAACATTATTGAGGGGGAACATTTTTTTATGTCAATCGAAATAGGCAGCAAAGTACAAGGTAAAGTAACAGGTATCACTAATTTTGGAGCATTTGTAGAATTACCAGGAGGCTCGACAGGTCTTGTGCATATCAGTGAGGTAGCAGATAGCTATGTAAAAGACGTCAATGACCATCTTAAAGTAGGCGACCAAATTGAAGTAAAAGTGATTAGTGAGAAAGACGGAAAAACTGCCTTGTCCATCAAAAAGGCTATAGATAGACCCGAAGGGCAAACCTCTTCTTATACCAAACGCCCACCACGCCAAGGGGATAGCCGTTCTAAAGATTTTCGTTCAAAAGGTAACTTCCAACCAAAGGAAAATTTCGAAGATAAAATGGTTCGCTTCTTAAAGACTAGTGAAGAAAATTTATCGACTCTTAAACGCAGCACCGAATCGAAACGCGGCGGCAGAGGCGGCAGACGCGGATAACCTATCTGCATATAGACAAGGCAAGCCAAAACCATGGCTTGCCTTTTTTATGTATTCGAAAAGCAAAAAAAAGCGGGGCATCAAATGCTCCCGCTTCCATTGAATTTGTTTGACTCCAAGGGCTTGGCCCCTTACTTTTCAGACGATCCAAATAGAGTCACGGAAAAGGGAATTCACCGTACGCTAAAGAACTTTTTCAATTTGGACATGAAGCCCTTCGGTTCGCCGCCGATTGGCGACAAAGGCACGGATTCACCAAGAATCCTGCGGGCTATGTTCCGATAGGCAAGCGAGACTCTATTGTCTGGATTATAGGCAATTGGTTCCTTTTTATTCGCTGCCACAATGACCTGGTCATCGTCAGGAATGACACCAATCAAATCAATTTTTAGAAAATCGGTAACGCCATCGATATCCATTTCTTCATCTTCATGAAGCAAATGGCCGCGTATCCGGTTGATGATCAATTGGGGCGGCTCAATTTGCTCTTCTTTTTCCAGCAGGCCAATGATGCGGTCTGCATCCCTGACAGCGGGTCTCTCGGCAGTCGTCACGATGATCGCCTTGTCTGCCCCGGCGATGGCATTCCTGAAGCCCTGCTCTATGCCTGCTGGGCAGTCAATGAGGATATAATCATAGTCCGGCTTCATGTCGCTGATGAGTTTCTTCATCTGCTCTTCATTCACCGCTGATTTATCACTATTTTGCGGAGCCGGAAGCAAATAAAGCAAATCCTCGAAATGTTTATCTTTAATAAGCGCTTGATGTATCTTACAGCGCCCTTCGACCACATCGACCAAATCATAGATGATCCGGTTTTCCAACCCCATGATCACATCCAAGTTCCGCAGACCGATATCCGTATCAATCAAGCAAACCTTTTTGCCTAGAAGAGCTAAAGATGTTCCCAAATTGGCGGAGGTGGTCGTTTTCCCGACACCACCCTTACCGGATGTTATAACTATTGCCTCTCCCACGATTAGAGACCCCCTTCTAATCTATTTAAATTAGGTCTATATTTCTTTAAAACTTGCAGTTTGTCGATAATGATATTTTCATCATCATCCATGAAGGCACATTCCAAATCATGCCCCCATTTCGTATATTCATCAGGAGATAAATTGACTTGTCCGGCAATGCGGAGCTGGGCAGGCTTCATGACCGAGGCCGCTATTATGGCCTCATTATTCCCCTTGTAACCGGCATGGGCTATTCCCCTTAGCTGCCCCATTACATATATGCTGCCACCGGCACGTACCGTTCCATCAGGATTGACATCCCCGATCAGGAGTAAATCCCCGGGAACTTCAAAAACCTGTCCAGATCTTATCACCTTGGTCACGGTCGTCACTTGGTTTTCGTCTTTCCAGCGGTTCGCTTCATCCTTTGTCAGGACATTCGAAATCATCTCATCTACGAAAAGCTTCTTTTTTTTGTGGATGACCTCTTTAATCATTTCTTCTTGTTTTTCATCAAGATAGCGGTTCCCTGTATGTACTTTAACGGAAATGGACGGGTCATTTTCTTGAAACTGATAGTTTGCCGAAAGCTTCACTTCTAACTCTTTCAATAATTCGGAAAATGAGCAAGAATCATCGAGATGAAGCATAAACCCGTCTTTTGTTCCCTTAATCATGACATTTTGCTGAATTCTTTTATTCATGACGTTTGTTTCACCTCAATGAAATATAATTCGACATAGGAAAACAATTTTCCTTTTTCTACGTCCTCGGAAAAGAGAAAATACAATTCCGACCTGCTCTTCGGACATTGAAACGTTATTCCGCGTCTCCTTGCAAATCAAGCTTTTCGAATATTCTCTTTAAAGGATAGCAGCTGACGATAATGAATACGAGATTCAATAACAAGGTCGGCAGCAATCTCCTCTCCGCGAATTCACCGAATGGCATATCGGCGAACGAAAGGATGGTATTCATCTGAAAGATGACCAGCTCCAAAACGGCCGTGAATAAAAAAGCCGTCAGACAGGCAATCAATATATTATTTTGCAGGATTTTCATGCATTTTGAAATCAAGTAGGCAAGAAAAGGAAGCAGGAACATATAGATTCCCAGGATTTCCGTATACACGACATCATAGGTCAATCCAAGGATGGCTCCATAAAGCATGCCCATTTTCCTGGAACCGTACATGGTCAGGAAAAAGATGAAAATCATCATAAAATGGGGAACGAGGATTTTATCGTCCCCGAACGTATCTCCAGCAAACAGCTGCGCAAAGATGCTTTCAAAAACGAAAAAAATCAGGGCTATAAAAGAAAGGATGAATTGTTTCACTCCACTTCATCCTCCCCATCACTTTCATCCGCTACCCCGCCAACTTCACGCTGAACGACCATAACATTATTTATATCGTATAAATCCGTGGCAGGTTCAATATATGCAGTCTGGTTCAATCCATATTGATCCACTTTGACATCAACCACTTTTCCGATCAAAAGGCCTTTTGGGAAGATCCCGCCATAACCGGAAGTGATGACCGTCGAATCCTTCTTGATTTTTTTATCATATGGAATCCGTTTCATTAACAAAAGGTTCCTTTTATCATCGAATCCTTCAATCAAACCGTATGCCTTATCATCACCTTGAACGATGGCCGAAACACGGTTGGCTTTATCGATCGAACTTAAGAGCTGAACCGAAGCCGTGAAATCAGTCGCGGATTTGACCTTGCCTACGAGCACATTGGACTTGATGACGGCCATATTTTTTTCTACCCCATTACGCTTTCCTTTATTGATCGTCAGCATCTCATTCCAACGGTCAGGATTACGGCCGATGACCGTCGATTGAATCGATGAATACTTCCGCAGGTCATCTTCTTTTTTGAGGTTATCGCGAAATTCATCATTTTCTTCTTTTAAATCCTGTACCTGGGTTTTCAATAATACATATTCATCCAGGCGGGCCTTCAATTTTTTGTTTTCATCGTATGTATGTTGAAGGTCCTTTAAGCCCCCTACAAATCCTGTTATACCCGATACTGGCTTATTAAACACATTCCCAACCCAGCCTGTCGTATCTTTCAGGAATTGCTCCGGCCATGTCAACTCTTCTCTTTCCTTTAAGGAAAAACCGATCAATGCCACGAGAACGATGATACTAACGAGCAAGAGAAGGAGCTTTTTATTAAAAAACTGTGGCATGGTAATTGCACCTCTATATCTTAATATCATATCTTACTATCTTTATACTTCACTCTTATAAATCTTGCATGTGCTGCCTGTACTGGTCATACCCAGCTTGAACATAAGAAAAACCGGCTCAAAATTGCAACCTTTTGTTGAGCCGGCTCCTATTTGAGAAGTTATGCTTATCGGGAATCTCTTGATTTAGTTTTGAATAAGTGAATGTGGTCCAACGCTTTCCCCGTGCCGATCGCCACACAATCCAGCGGATTTTCGGCGATGATCACCGGCATTTGCGTCTCTTCACTGATCACTTTATCCAAATTGCGCAGTAAAGCTCCTCCGCCGGTCAGGACGATGCCTCTGTCCATGATATCTGCGGCCAATTCAGGCGGTGTTTTTTCCAGGGTGTTTTTCACGGAATCCACAATAGCAGAAACTGTATCGCTTAATGCTTTGGATATTTCATCAGCTGTGATTTCGATCGTCTTTGGTAAACCAGTCAATAAGTCACGGCCGCGAATCTCCATGTTTTCGACGCCTTCCGTGTCACCGGCAGAACCAATTTCCATTTTAATCGCTTCTGCAGTGCGCTCACCGATCATCAAATTGTAGTTTTTGCGTATGTAAACGATAATGGCATCATCCATTTCGTCACCAGCAATGCGGATGGATTGGCTTGTTACGATACCCCCAAGGGAAATGATGGCCACTTCCGTCGTTCCTCCGCCGATATCAACGACCATGCTGCCTGTAGGCTCCCAAACAGGAAGGTCTGCACCAATCGCTGCTGCAAACGGTTCTTCGATCGGGTATGCATCACGTGCCCCCGCTTGTCTGGCTGCATCAATGACTGCACGCTGCTCAACAGCTGTAATTCCAGAAGGAACGCAAATCATGACATATGGCTTGTTGCCGAATACACCTTTTTTTTGGGCTTCTTTCATATAGTACTTCATCATGGTAGCCGTCGTTTCATAATCGGCAATTACGCCGTCTTTCATCGGACGGAGGGCAACCACGTTTCCAGGTGTACGGCCGATCATGTTTTTCGCATCGTTTCCGACTGCAACGATTTGCTTTGTATCGGTTTGCACCGCTACAACGGATGGTTCGCGAACCGCGATCCCTTTTCCTTTAACATATACGAGCGTGTTAGCCGTTCCTAAATCAATCCCTATATCTCTAGCGCCTATTCCAAACATTGGTATCTCCCTTTCGTAAACAAAAATGCCTTTTTTTATAAGTTCAACATGTAATTTGTCGTTTTTTGACAATAAGAGTTTTGAAAAAGTTTCCTCTTTTAAAAATCATAAACAATATTATATCGTATCGTCAAAAATTTTGATAGTGTCATAAATAACCTTTTTCCTTCAAACTAACATATTTATGCTCCCCGATAATGATGTGGTCCAATACTTCAATCCCGATAATTCTACCACATTCGGCTAATCTTTTCGTCACTTCAATATCTTCTCTGCTAGGAGTGGGGTCTCCGGAGGGGTGGTTATGAAGACAGATGATAGAGGCGGCAGACCTTCTGAAAGCTTCTTTAAAAACCTCGCGCGGGTGCACGATCGAGGCATTGAGGCTGCCGATGAAGATTGTTGTTTTTTGGAGCACTTGATTTTTCGTATTCAAATAAAGGCAGACGAAATGTTCCTGGGTCAAAAACCGCATTTCCTCCATGCAGTAATTGGCCCCATCTTCAGGTGAACGAATCACATAGCGGTCTTGATCATTCAATTGGTTCATTCTCCTGCCAAGTTCGACTGATGCAAGAATATGGATCGCCTTCGCTTCGCCTATTCCTTTGATTCCTGTCAATTCTTCCACGGAGGCTTCTTTTAACAGACGCAGGCCTTTGACCGAATTGATGAGCCTGCCTGCTAGCTGGAGTACGGATTCTTCCCGTGTACCCGTCCTCAATAGCAGCGCGAGCAACTCCTGGTTGGAGAGGCTTTGCGGTCCGTCTTGCAGAAACCGTTCGCGCGGTCTCTCTTCTTTCGGGTAATCCTTTATTAACATTTTTTCACTCAAAACATCCTTCCTCCCATCGAAAGGGAGATGCCAGAGCGGAAATCATTCACCTATGTCCGCCTGCAACGCCTTGAGCTCACGGGCCAATCTTGAAACCGGAAGCCCGACGACAGAGAAGTAGTCCCCTTTGATTTGTTTGACAAGCAGGGATCCGTATCCTTGTATCCCATAACCGCCCGCTTTATCAAAAGGTTCCCCGCTATCCAGATAACGTTCGATTTCAGCTCCTGGCAGCTCCCAAAATGTCACTTCCGTTTTTTCTGCGAACACTTTGCCATGCTTGCCGAATAAGATGGCAACACCCGTATATACCTCATGTGTCCGGCCTGATAGCATCTCCAGCATTCTTTTTCCATCCGCGCGGCTTGTTGGCTTGCCTAATATCTTTCCATCAAGGACGACAACCGTGTCCGAGCCGATTACCCAGCGTTCCTGAAATCTTGCTGCGATGGCTTTCGCCTTACGCGAGGCAAGCTCTTTCACAGCAGCATCCGGGCACATGGTATCATCAATCGTTTCATCGACATTGGAATTCATGCTTTCAAAGGGGATTTGTAGAAACTGCAGAAGTTCTTTACGACGTGGTGATGAAGAAGCTAAAATCAATGGCTGCATAATTAAAAGGTCACCTTTCTTTACATAGGGAGATACATATCTATCCTATCAAATTATCTTCCAATCCACAATTATTGTTTACTACGAATCGACAAATCCAGTTAAGTATTTCCCGGAAAATAAAAAAGCTGTCACCAGACAGCTTTTGGCAGGGAGCTCGTCCAGTTGGACGGCTCCCTTTTTTTACTTAACTTGATGTATTTTGATAATTCAACAAGAAATCCAGCAGGCTTCCTTGTGCCTGCAGCAGCTTGTCTTCCTTTTTCGAACGCTCGAACTCGGTAATCGACTGTGCCGCAGCAGATAGGTCAGCATTCATTTTCGCTAACTCTCCCGATACTTTCGCCGCCTTCAATTCATTCAAGTTTTTCTTCAGCACTTCCCTGTTAACTGTCGCTTCTTTACCACGAAGCTTGGCAGCGGATATTTCCGCTAGTGACGCATATACCGTCTTCATCTTGATGAGGTTTTTTTCATCTTCCCCGCTTTTTCCAGCCGCTTCCAGATTGATTTCCTTCCAATAAACGTCGACATCATAGGACTTTAAGAATAAGGCCAGCTCCTTGCTTGAAGCTAAACTCTCTGCCGAACCCAGGAATAAATAATAGCTGTCTTCCAGTTTGAAAATTTCAGCGGGAACCTGTTTCCCCAAAATTTTCTTTTGTACCTGCCTGGCTGCATCCTCACTGCTGAACACTCCGCCCTGCACAAGGAATGTCTTCAGCTGCGTCCCATTTTCCTTCACTGCCGCTTTTTTATCCTCCACTGGTGCCTTCGTTGAAATCGGGGTTTCTACTGATGGAACCGCAGCTTTTTCCCTGGTGATCGTTTTAACCGCAATCAAGCCAAGTATCGAACCAAAAAACACCGCACAAATGACAGCAATCAAAAATGTCTTAAGCGGCCTACTTTCCGGGCCTTTCCGCGAGCTGGCACCAAAGCCGATAAGCTTCGGCATTTTTTTCTTTGGGGGTGTGGGGACCAATACCATCTTGTTCTCGCTTGTTTCATCAGGAAGGATCCATTCGAAACTCTCATCTTGTTGTTCCTGCTCTTCGCTCGCTGCCTCTTCGCTTTCAATTCTGCCTTTATCGGTAAATATTTTTTCTTCCCCATTTATTTTTATCTTGACGCCTTTGCTTTTTCCTGACTTGCCCACTTTCATTCCTCCTCTCCTGATCATTTTTTCCATCCTATCATAGTGCCAAAAAAAAATAACAAGACTTTTGTCGTCTTGTCATTAATAGGTTTCGTCAAATTTCCCTTTTACAGACCACTAGGTTACAAGGGTCTTCTTAATCACTGGTACTTCTGGTTCATTGCCGCATCAATATCCATGCCTCACAAATTCCGTGCCATCCATTCCCTTGAATGCAAATGGGGGAAATTCACTAGTTGTGCTGACCCAGGGGCATTTTGACAAATTCCCCCTTATCCAGAGTGGTCCTTTACACTCATCTTAGGAAGCTTGCATACAAACTCACCATATAATCGCCCCAATAATAAGCCGTCAATGTCCCAAAAACGATGTACGGACCGAAAGGAATGACGGTTTTCTTGTCTAGTACGCCGCTGGACATCCCGATGATGCCAAAGAGCGCCCCATAAAAACTAGCAAAAAGAAGGGACAGGAGGACCAGCTTCGTTCCCAATGCAAATCCGATCACTGCAAACAATTTGATATCACCACCGCCCATCCCCCCCTTGCTCACCACGGCGATCAGGAGCAGAAGACTGAAGCCGATCGCCGCCCCGGCTATCGAATCCCACCACGGGGACAAAGGGAACGACACTCTCAGAATGATAAAAATCACCATAAAGAAAAGCAGTATTTTATCAGGTATGAGCATATAGGTCACATCGGAGACAAAAATGATCATGAATAACGAAATCAATGTCCAGCCAATAAGAAGCTCGCCCGACCAGCCGAGGAATATCGGAGCTGAGGCAAATAAAATGCCTGTCAGCATTTCCACGACCGGATATACGGGGGAAATCCTCGCTTTACAGCCACGGCATTTTCCGCCCTGCAGCATATAGGAAATGACCGGTATCAACTCAAGGGGTTTCAAGGTACGCCCACAGGATGGGCAAGCCGAGCGACGGTTTACAAATGCGTGACTTACTGGAACATTTAAACCGACGACATTAAAAAAGGAGCCTAAAATCAAGCCTAGTATGAGGAGATAAATATGGATAGCGATCATTTATGTAAGATGCACAGGGGAACCGTCCAGATTGGTCGTTTCCCCGCCTGCATAAAATCCTTCATCAGCATGTCCCAAGCCCTTGCCAGGACATCTCTTTTACGATAATCATTACGGTTCCTCATCGTCATTCATCCCCCCGTATTTCATCTTCAGGCCGGCCCTTCCAAAACATCTCCCATTCCCGCTTGATTTGATACGATTCATTTAGCATCCAGGAACAATATATAAGCATATTTTAACAAATATACGTGGAGTTGGCTGACAAAAAACTTCACGGAAGCAGTGGATATCCCGTTTTATTTTCCATTGCTCCCCCTATCTCCTTCACGCCAACACTGTCTGATCCCTCCCGATTCGAATTGGTCAGTCTTGCAGGAATGCCCTCACAAGAGAAAGGAAATGCAGGGAACCAGTGATGACAAGAACCTCCTTGTCCCCTGTTTTCCGTCTTCCTTCCGTTATGGCCGCCTGCCAATCCTTGATTAGCTGTTTATTCTCGTGATGAGATGCTTCATAAAGCGTCTGCGCATCGGCAGCCCGATCATGGCCGAATTCGGTAATGATGATCTCAAGCGCATCTTTTTCAAGTTCATGCAGCATCTTGGCATAATCCTTATCCTTAAAAGAGCTGAAAACGAATCGGTAGTGATATTCAGGGTAATGTGCCTTCAGCGTATCCACAAGAACCTGAATGCCCGCAGGATTATGGGCACCATCCAAAATCACCAAAGGGTCATTGGAGATTTTTTCAAAACGGCCATCCCATTTCGCTTCCGCTATTCCTTTGCGGATGTTTTTTTCATCGGTATGTTCCAGGCCGATCTGGACGGCAGCAATGGCCAATGCTGCATTCTCGATTTGATGTTGGCCTAACATGTTCATTTCAAGATGATCGATGGTCCTATTCCCATGCGTAAACGAGAAGCTTTGTCTGCCTTCTCTTTTCTTTACATGCCTTATTTGAAAATCCCTGGCTAATTGGTAATACGGAACACCGACTGCATGTGCCCTATCTTCGATCACGTCTGCCGGTTCTTTCGCCGTCACTCCGCTTATGACCGGCGCCCCGCTTTTGATGATGCCTGCCTTCTCTGAAGCGATTTCCGCCAATGTGTCACCGAGGATATTCGTATGCTCCAAGGAAATCGAGGTAATGATCGAAAGCAACGGCTTGATGACATTCGTCGTATCCAGCCTGCCTCCAAGTCCGGTTTCCATTAAGACCAGATCTACCTCTTTCTTGCTAAAATAAGAGAACGCCATGGCCGTCAATATTTCGAATTGGGTGGGGCCATTCCCTGCATGATCCATCTCTTGGATGAACGGCCACAGTTCCGTGAACACAGCGATGAAATCCTTATCGCTGATTTCATCTGCATTTATCTTCAGCTGTTCATTCATGCGGCTTAAATACGGGGATGTGAACGAAGCGACCCGGACTCCTTCTTCCATCAAAATTCCTTTCATATACTGCAGCGTCGATCCTTTCCCATTTGAACCGGCAATATGAATATACTTTAACCCTTCATGCGGGTTGCCTAATTTCTTTAATAATGCTTCCATGCGTGACAGGCCGAAATTCATGCCCAATCGAACTTGTCGTCGTTCAAAAAAATGATTGATTTCTTTCATGGTCCTTGCCATTAATCATCGAGCCTCCTCTATCTTTATACCGCTCTAATGCGTTAAGATTATTTTATCAATATATGAACGATTAACCTAGACGAAAGGTAGTGTTAATTCATGAAAACTTCTTCTGACCTCCATTGCTGGATTGTCGTGAATGGCTATTTACAGCATGATAAATTTTCCAGCCTGGCTTTGTTCATCAAAGAATCGGCTGAAAGAAAAAAAATCAAGGCAACCCTCATCCGTAATTCGGATCTTATTCCCGTCATTGAAAACGGGATTCCAATGCTTAAAGGAACGTTTGGAAAGCTGCCTGACTTTGTCCTATTCATGGATAAAGATATCCATTTGGCGCGCCATTTGGAATTGCTCGGCCTCCCGGTATACAACAGCAGTTCTGCTATCGATATTTGCGACAGCAAAGCGAAAACGCATCAAGCCTTAGCGGGACATAACATACCGATGCCGAAGACCGTCTTTCCTCCTTTCACCTACGAGGGTATCGAAAGGGTTAATATGGATGTTTTCAACCAAATCGGAAGCGAGCTTGGATTCCCGCTTGTCGTCAAGGAGTCGTACGGTTCTTTCGGGGAACAAGTTTATTTGATTCAAACGGAAGAAGAACTTCTCAAGGCAATCCGTCTTCTTGGCCACAAACCATTCATCATCCAGGAATTCATCAGGCACAGCAAAGGACGTGACATTCGCATCAATGTCGTCGGCGATCAAGTCATAGCTGCGATGCAACGCCATTCCGAGAGTGACTTCCGGGCCAACATGACAGCTGGCGGCAGGGCCCAGCCCTATACACCCACGAAGGAGGAAGCCATACTGGCGATCCGTTGTGCCGAGATTCTTGGCGCCGCATTTGCTGGCGTCGATTTGTTATTCGGTGAAGATGGGCCGCTTTTGTGCGAGGTGAATTCGAATTCTCATTTGCTTAATATATATGAATGCACCGGCATCAACATCGCTGACAGCATGTTTGATCATATGTTGAACAATATAGGGAAGGGGAGTGCGACAGATGAGAAAACAAGCAGGCTGGCTGATATATAACCGCGAGGATGCCGAAAAAAATAAAGGCTACATAGAATGGATGCTGGACGAGGCAAGCAAGCTTGATCTTGATTTGCATTTCTATCATCGTGAAGATCTGCGGATCGGCCATCGCTTCAATGCGTTATATGCCGAGCATGTGCTGGAGCCAATCACAATGCCAGCCTTTGCCATCGTGCGGACCATCGACCCTTTTTTCACGAGACAGCTGGAGCAAATGGGGATTGTTTGCTTCAACTCTTCTTCCGTATCCGAAATGGCGAATGACAAAGCAAAGACCCATCAATATTTATCAGCGATGGGAATTCCGATGGCCGATACCGTATATTGCAACGGACGGCCGAAGGCAACTGATATGGCACTCCCTTTCATCGCTAAAGAAACAAAAGGCCGCGGCGGGAAGCAGGTGTATTTAATCGAGAATGAGGCTGATTTGGCCCAGTTGAATGAAGGAAACTGGATCGTGCAAAAGCCTGGCCGATTCGGACAGGATATCCGTGTTTTTGTAATAGGCAACCAAGTGAAGGCCGCCGTGCTCCGCGAATCAGCTTCGAGCTTCAAGGCCAATTATACGTTAGGCGGAACAGCTTCCTTATGTGAACTAGCTCCACACGATTTAGCGCTGGTTGAAAGAATCATCGAAGCGTTTGATTTTGGCCTGGTCGGCATCGATTTCATTTTTGCCAAAGACGGCAGCCTGCTGCTCAATGAAATCGAGGATGTCGTCGGGAGCCGTACGTTAAGTGCCTTAAGCGAGATCAATATCGTAAGGGAATATCTCACTTTCATTAAGGACAGGATCAACACCCTGCAGGACGTTTAAGATTCACGATAAAAAAAGGAGGAACCAGCCAATATGCTGGTTCCTCCTTTCATGTTTACAGTTGTTTCAATTCATTGATTCTGTGGATCACGGAATCGCGTTTCTCGCTATAGTCTTTTTCTTTGGCGCGTTCTTCTTCGATGACGCTTGCCGGCGCCTTCTTGACGAAGCCCTCGTTGCCTAATTTTTTCTGTACACGTTCCACTTCTTTATTGAGTTTGTCGAGCTCTTTCTCAAGACGTTTCACTTCTTCATCAATATTGATCAGTCCTGTCAGCGGAAGGATCAACTCCACACCGGTTACGACAGCAGTCATCGCTTGGGCTGGCTCTTCGACCTCAATGCCGATCGTCAATTGTTCAGGATTACAGAATCGCTCAATATAGCTGCTATTCTTCTGCAGTGTCGTCAAGAAGGACTCGTCCTTCGCTTTTAAAATCAAATTGATTTTTTTGCTTAGCGGCGTGTTCACTTCAGCCCGGATGTTACGGACGGAGCGGATGATTTCAACAAGCAGCTTCATTTCCTCGGCTGCAGCCGAATCCGTCAATTCTTCGTTCACTTCCGGCCAAGCGGCAACAGTGATGGACTCCCCTTGATGCGGAAGGTTTTGCCAGATTTCTTCGGTGATGAATGGCATGAAAGGATGCAGCAGCCTCATTGTGTTATCGAGCACGTAAGCCAAGATTGAACGTGTCGTTTTCTTTGCCGCTTCATCTTCACCGTATAATGGAAGCTTCGCCATTTCGATATACCAGTCACAGAAGTCATCCCAGATGAAGTTATAAAGCACACGGCCGACTTCACCGAATTCATAACGGTCCGCAAGTCTCGTCACATTCGTGATCGTTTCATTCAAACGTGTCAAAATCCATTTATCTGCTACAGATTTCTCGCCGCTCAAATCGATTTCATCGTACGTCATTCCATTCATGTTCATTAAAGCGAATCGGGATGCGTTCCAAATCTTATTGGAGAAGTTCCAAACCGCCTCGACTTTTTCCGTACTGTAACGAAGGTCCTGACCTGGTGAGCTGCCAGTCGATAAGAAGTAACGCAGCGAGTCGGCGCCGTATTGATCGATGACATCCATCGGATCGACACCATTGCCAAGCGATTTACTCATCTTGCGTCCTTGTTCATCACGAACGAGGCCGTGGATCAATACATCTTCAAATGGACGTTCACCCGTAAACTCAAGCGCCTGGAAAATCATCCTTGAAACCCAGAAGAAGATGATGTCATAGCCCGTAACAAGTGCCCCGGTTGGGTAGTAGCGTTTGAAATCGACACTGTCCGCATCAGGCCAGCCCATCGTCGAGAACGGCCATAAAGCCGAGCTGAACCATGTATCCAGAACGTCTGTGTCTTGTTCCCAGTTTTCCGCATCCGCAGGCTCTTCATGTCCTACGTATACTTCACCTGTTTCTTTATGGTACCAAGCTGGAATGCGGTGGCCCCACCATAGCTGACGGGATATACACCAGTCGCGAATATTTTCCATCCAGTGTAAATACGTTTTTTCGAAACGGTCTGGAACGAAATGGACTTTTTCTTCATCGGACCCTTTTTGAAGCTCAACCGAAGCATCCGCAAGTGGCTGCATTTTAACGAACCATTGCGTGGAAAGATACGGCTCAACAACAGCTCCGCTTCTTTCTGAATGTCCGACTGAGTGCAGGTGATCTTCGATTTTGAAGAGCACACCCTCTTCCTGAAGATCTTTGACGATTTGTTTACGGCATTCAAAACGATCCATGCCTTCATATTTACCAGCCTTTTCATTCATCGACCCATCTTCATGCATCACGAGGATGCGCTCCAAGTCATGACGGTTGCCGATTTCAAAGTCATTCGGATCATGTGCAGGTGTAATTTTCACTGCGCCGGAACCGAATTCCATATCGACATAATCATCCCCGACAATCGGGATTTCCCGGCCCGTGATTGGCAGGCGGACCATTTTGCCGATCAAGTGCTTATACCGGTCATCTTCAGGATGTACGGCAACCGCCGTATCGCCAAGCATCGTTTCCGGACGGGTTGTGGCTATTTCGATTTCACCCGAGCCGTCCACTAACGGATATTTCATATGATAGAACGCACCCTGAACATCCTTGTAAATGACCTCGATATCGGACAGCGCCGTTTTCGTCGATGGGTCCCAGTTGATGATGTATTCGCCGCGGTAAATCAAGCCCTTATTATAAAGGGAGACGAATACTTCGCGGACCGCTTTTGAAAGACCCTCATCAAGAGTGAAGCGTTCTCGGGTATAATCAAGCCCTAGACCTAGCTTTGACCACTGTTCGCGGATATGGCTCGCATATTCTTCCTTCCATTTCCATGTTTCTTCAACGAACTTTTCACGTCCAAGGTCATAGCGGCTTACGCCTTCAGCACGTAGTTTCTGTTCCACCTTCGCTTGCGTCGCGATACCGGCATGGTCCATGCCCGGCAACCATAAAACATCATAGCCCTGCATCCTTTTCATGCGCGTCAATATATCTTGAAGCGTCGTGTCCCATGCGTGGCCAAGATGCAGCTTGCCTGTCACGTTCGGCGGCGGGATGACAATCGTATAAGGTTCTTTTGTATCATCACTCTTCGTTTCAAAAAACTTCCCATCAAGCCACCATTTGTAGCGGCCTTTCTCTATTGCCTGCGGATCATATTTAGTCGGCATCGAAATCTGGTTCTCTTCCATATCATTTCCTCCTTTTTGGGCATAAAAAAAACTTCCATCATCATAAAAGGACGAAGGAAGTTGTTCGCGGTGCCACCTTTTTTCCGAAAAAGAAAAATAATCCCTTTCGGCTCTCAAATCGGATAACGGCTCTTCACCGGCCTTCGCTACTAAAAATCTTTCACGAAAACTGCTCGCGGACGACTTCGGATGCTGCTGCCTGAAAGCCTCTCACCAATCGGCTTCCTCTCTGAAAAGTGCATTTCATCTTACTATTTCCGGTCTTAGCATTGATTTCTATTCATATGTAAAATCATTAAACGCATATAGTATATAGTACAAAAAAAATGGGGCTAGAGTCAATCATCTTTTCGCTTACTTTTTTAACGAAGCAGGACCATCCATATCTCATAGTATCCTCCACCAACGGTCATTGTGACGGTTTTTTCACCTTTTCCACTGCCGCCCATAGAATATTAGACGTCCAAAAAAGGAAGGTAATAAATATGAAACGAAGATATACTCCCTATACTTTACCGCCTTGGATGAAAAAATTCCGCGGTGTTTGCCAGCAGTTCATCGTTCCCTTCATCGTTTTCCAAGGATTGCGGACCCTGATTTTCCCGACTTTCTTTGATATGCTCCTGTTGGTCGCATTCATTTTCCTGGCCATGTCTTTATATTTCGAATGGATTTAATTATTCCCCTACAGCAAAAAAATATACATGACTGGAGATGATCCAATCATGTATATTTAGCTTGAGGGCGACTGCTCTTCTTTGGCAGCCTCGGCAGCCGCCTTTTTCTGCTGCTCGATTTCCTCGATTTTCATCACCATATACTCAATGTTTTTCAATAACCAGAATTGCCGCTGCAGTTGGGTGACATGATCCAGCTCGGAGCGGATCGACCTGCCCTCCGAATATCCCTTCACCAGCTCCAAAGCAGATGAAGGAAAAGCAAGATAGCTTTGCATGAGCAGCAGTTCTTCTTCCTTCAGCGGAAAATATCGCATATAGTTATATAGCCAATCGACGCAATCATCACTTTGGATCGGATAGGTCCTCGCCGATTTAACGAGAAAAGGCAATAAATCGAAATGAGGCGGTGCCGTATTCGAATTCTCAAAATTGATGAAATAGCCATATCCCCGTTCATCATAAACGAAATGCTTAAGGGAAATCTTTCCGTGAGTAACGACGGTTCGAACCTTTTCACTTTCCTTCGTCTTTTCATACCAGGTTTCAAACTTCTTGATCGAGTACTTCAGGGCTTGTGAAATATCAGTGAAGAACGTACACACAGACATTTCGAATGGCGACATATACCACTTCTTTTCACAACTGACAATATACTCATCCATAAAGTCCTTCTCATTATTCCAGGCCTCAAGCGTCCGCTCATAATGTGCTTCCCGTTCTTCTATATCCACTTGCGTTTCCTTTACGGTCAGCGTATGCATCCGGGCAAGCTCCCGGAACATTTGCTTATGCTTTTCATCACGCTCCCCGTCCCCTTCGTTGTTCAACCACGGCATCAAGTAATACAACCGGCCATTATGGAGGACGGCATAACGCTGATCCATCGTTTGATAGATGGGAACGATCCGATTATAACCGCGATGGTAAAGCTTTTGGACATTTTTAATAAAATCTATGCCATTATGCGGTAAAATTGATTTCAAGGCAAACGTACCACGATCACTGTATACTTTCTTCACCCGTCCGAAATCCTCTATATATTGTACATAAAGGGCATATTCCCTCAAGACGGCTTCCGTGTCCCGATCCCGATTAACCGACTGCTGATTCTCGTTTTCCCTCACGAGACCCACTCACCTTCTCTAAAAAAACTAAACCCGTTACCTTCGTAAAAAACAGGAGCAGGCCATATGGATGCGCTGCTCTCTGTCACGGTTAATTTTTATAGGCAACCGCCTTCGGTATATAAACGACTTGACCTTCCTCGATACTCTGATTCGACTCCAATTCATTGCTGAAGAGTATCGATTGGACCGTTACATCATAACGCTGCGCCAAGTCTTCAAGCGTTTCTCCTTGCTGAACGATGCAGACCTTCATCCTTACCAATTCTTCATCTTGCTTCCTGCCGAATAAATCCATGATGGAAGACTGCTTTTCCCCATGCTCAGCCGTTTCTTTTTCATCCCGTTCCGCTGCTTGCTTCCGGCCCTTGTACGTTTTCACTTCCTTATCTTTGGCTTGCGGTGCCGGTCTTTCCCTTTCTTTGAACAGGTCCCCTATCGATGAAGGAAGCTCGACTTCCTTTTCCACCTTCACCTGTTCGTTGAGGATCGGACCTGCGGCCACAACTTCATCCTCTTCCTGAAGGGCGCCGCCCTCGGTTTTGAACCGTGACACTGGACCGCTGGCAATTGGAACACTCTGATGATTGCCAGCATCCCCCTGACCTTCTTCCGCATTCAAGGACGCCATTGGCAATTCCACGTTCTCTATCGTTTTTTCCTGCCTGCTAGACCTCTCTTCCTGCACGGATAATACAGGTTCTTCGGACCCTTGTTCACTGGCATCCGTGTCTTCCTGTCTGCTTACTTCCGCTTCCCACTCCTCCTCTTCAGGATAAGGTGACACCGGCATTTCGAAAACAGGAGCGCTGTGCTGATCGCTTAAGTAAATCGGCTCTTCTTCTTCCTCTTCGTTAGCTTCGGCTACCCGTTTTGCCTCAGCGGAAAATGGCGAATATAACTCATCTTCCTCCTCATCACGGAAAACAGGCTGAAAATCCGGAATGGTCGGCATTCCAGCCGCATAAGGAATGTAAGACTCATTTTCTCCATCCGTTTCTTCCTGTTCCTCCAATTCCCCTGCTTCCTGTTCCGTATCGAACCGCTCTTCCACGTATGAATCATTGTAAATTCCAGTTATCAATAAATCCGCCTGCAATTTCAAGTGATTATGTTCCGGCAACGCATAGTCAAAGCTCTGAATCGAGACATCGATTTCCTCCAATGAAGCAACCCGATTTGTCGGAATCGTTATATCAACCGGAAAACGGTGTGTGAACTCATTAAGTCCATTGAGATGCCTCTCGACCTTTTGCACGGCTTTTGGCAAAAAGGTTTGCGAAAACTCCTCTTGTTCACCATTTTGCGAGTCCTTGTATTCACCGCATAAGTCTAACGAGCCTCGTATAAAAACATATTGATCACTCTCTTGAATCGTCACATTCGGATCCAGGGAAATCGAATAAAGCTCAGCCACTTCCTGTCCCTTCTGGAACCAAACGGATTCCTCTAAAGAAAATCGTAAATGCGATTCATTTTCTTGCGACAAAACAACTCCTCCTTTCAACTTCAGAAACGGTACATATACCAATAACAATCTATGAAGGAAAACGATCAATTATTCCTTATTTTCATCTAAACCTATCTAGTCCACGTTTTTGTCCGCAGCTATAAAGGAGAAATTTCATGTACATGATTCGGGCTTTTGCCTATAATTCGCCTACAGTGACTTTTATTCGGCCTACTGCTACCTTTTTTCGGCCTGCAACCAACTTAATCCGGCCTGAGCCCAACTTAATTCGGCCTACTGCTACCTTTTTTCGTCCTGAACCCAACTTAATCCGACCTACATCCAACTTAATTCGGCCTACTGCTACCTTTTTTCGTCCTGAACCAACTTAATCCGGCCTGCGCCCACTTTTTCGGCCTACCTCCACATTAATCCGACCTACATCCAACTTAATCCGGCCTGTAACCACATTAATTCGACCTACACCCTACTTAATCCGGCCACAATCGAGTAAATAAAAAAAAGTCAGGCTTCCGTTCTCCAAAAGCGTTTGGAGGAGGGTAGCCTGACTTAAGCGTTTTTTTTCGAATCATTTCTTTAATTTGGCAAAAGCCTTTTCTGCAGCTGAGATGGTTTTTTCGATATCTTCATCACTATGTGCAGTGGATAGGAATAAGCCCTCGAACTGGGACGGCGGCAGGTAGATGCCTTGGTCCGCCATTTCCCGATAGTAAGAGGCGAAAAATTCAAGATCGGATGTTTTGGCTGTATCGTAGTTGATGACTTCTTCATTCGTGAAGAATAGTCCGATCATCGAGCCTGCCCGGTTGAATGTATGTGGGACATCGTACTTTTTGGCTGCTTCGCCAATGCCTTTTTCAAGCATATCGCCTTTTCGAGTGAATTCTTGATAAGATTCAGGCGTCAATTGGCTCAGTGTTTCAAGACCAGCCGTCATGGCCAGCGGGTTGCCTGACAATGTTCCCGCTTGATAAATCGTTCCGCTAGGAGCAATTCGTTCCATCAATTCACGCTTGCCTCCGAAGGCTCCAACCGGCAGTCCACCGCCAATCACTTTGCCAAGGCAGGTAAGATCCGGCGCGATGCCAAAATACCCTTGGGCACAATGATATCCGACACGGAAGCCTGTCATGACTTCATCAAAGATCAATAAGGCCCCATATTCGGTCGTCACTTCCCGTAAGCCTTCGAGGAAGCCTGGCTGTGGCGCAACGACCCCCATATTGCCGGCAACCGGCTCGACGATGATACAGGCGATATCTTCGCCAAATTGTTCAAATGCATATTTGGTTGCTGCAAGATCATTATAAGGCACGGTAATCGTATTTTTGGCAATGCCTTCCGGTACACCGGGGCTATCCGGTAATCCTAACGTGGCAACGCCGGAACCTGCTTTGATTAACAGGGAATCTCCGTGTCCATGATAAGAGCCTTCGAATTTCAGGATTTTATCACGTCCTGTAACGCCTCGTGCCAACCTGAGAGCACTCATGGTCGCTTCCGTTCCGGAAGATACCATCCTGATCATCTCAATCGAAGGCACGCGGTCTATGACCAACTTAGCGAGTTCATTCTCGATTACCGTAGATGTTCCAAAGCTAGTGCCCGATTCGGCTACCTTTTTCAATGCTTCGACGACACGATCATTTGTGTGACCGAGGATAAGCGGTCCCCATGAAAGAACATAGTCGATATATTCATTGCCATCGATATCATACATTTTTGAGCCTTTGCCGCGCTCCATGAAAATGGGGTCCATGTCCACTGACTTGAAGGCACGTACCGGGCTGTTCACTCCGCCTGGCATCAAGTTTACTGCTTCGGCAAACGCTTTTTTCGATTTTTCATATGACCGCATGATTCAATCCCCTTTTCCATTACCGGTTTTTTTTTATCTTTGTTGATCTTCGTCCATCCACCGTGCAACATCTTTTGAGAAGTACGTGATGATCAAGTCGGAACCCGCACGCTTCAATCCTGTCAGCATTTCCGTCACGATCGCTTTTTCATCAATCCAGCCATTTTGGGCGGCTGCCTTGACCATTGAATATTCACCGCTGACATTGTAGGAAACAACAGGGAGATTAAAATTATTTTTAACATCCCGGATGATGTCCATATAAGCGAGTGCCGGTTTAACGATTAGGAAATCCGCACCTTCAGCGACATCGGATTCCGCTTCACGGAATGCTTCAAGACGGTTGGCTGGATCCATTTGATATGTTTTCCTGTCGCCGAATTGCGGCGCGCCATTCGCTGCATCACGGAAGGGACCGTAAAAAGCAGAAGCATATTTCACGGCATAGGACATGATCGGTATATCTTCATATCCGGCTTCATCAAGTCCTGCACGGATGGCTGCCACGAACCCGTCCATCATATTGGAAGGGGCGATGATATCAGCGCCGGCCTCTGCCTGGCTGATTGCTGTTTTGGCAAGAAGGTCCAGGGAAGCATCATTGAGGATTTTTTCCCCTTCAACCACTCCGCAATGGCCATGGCTTGTATACTCACAAAGGCAGGTGTCAGCAATGACGATCACTTCCGGATATTGTTTTTTGATAAGGCGGGTCGCTTCCTGCACGAGTCCGTTATGGTGAAACGCCCCTGTACCGTGTTCGTCTTTATCATGTTCAAAGGGTACACCGAATAAAATGACCGATTTAATCCCAAGACTTACCACTTCATCCATTTCCGCCTCCAAGTTATCCATGGAAAGCTGATAGATACCCGGCATCGAGTTAATTTCATTTTTTACCTGTTCACCATCAATGATGAAGATGGGATAAATCAAATCCTCTTTATGCAATTGTGTTTCACGGACCAAAGCCCTCATGCCTGCACTTGCACGCAAACGGCGGTGGCGATTGAATGGAATATTTTTCATTGTAAAGTTCCTCCCTTAGTATTTCGTTTCATGATGAAGTGAATGATATCGGCAACCATGGCGTCCGTCGTATAGACATCAGGACACACGTCTACTGATAATCCATGTTTAACAGCCGTCTTGGCGGCGATGGGACCGATGCATGCGATGACGATCCGGTCTATGTATGTACCCAATTCATGGCTTTCCATGATCTGCAGGAAATGATTGACCGTCGAAGAACTCGTAAAGGTTATGATGTCAATGGCATGATTCTTTATAAGATGGACGAGTTCTTGTTCGCTGCTTGCTGGAAGTACGGTGCGATAGATGATCACTTCATCACATGATGCTCCACCTTCATTGATTGCCTCCGCAATGACGGACCTGGCTAGATTCCCTTTCGCCAGCAGCACACGGGTTCCAGGTTCCAATATGGTAATGAACTCCGAAACGAACCCTTCGGCAACAAATTCGGATGGCACGAAATCCGCCTCATATCCGTACCGTTTCAGGGCGACTTCCGTTTTGGAACCGATCACCGCTATCTTCGGAAGAGTCCTTGGCCGTTTACCAAGAAGCTGAAAGAAGTAATCCACCCCATTTTGACTGGTCAAGATGATCCAGTCATAGGTATGAATCGCCGCTAAGCATTGACGGACCTCCTCCAAACGATCAGGCAGGGTGAACTCCAGCAATGGCACAAGAAGCGGCGTTCCGCCATTTTCCTCGATAGATGCCTTTAAGCCATCAGCCTGTCCTTTCCCTCTGGTGATCAGTACCTGATAATCCTTAAGAGGCTGAAAGGGAGTCATTACTGATCGAGCTCCGCTTTTACGCGATCGATCAATTCTTTACCGCCCATTTCACTTATTTTTTTGGCAGCTTCATGTCCGACTGCCTCGGGATCTTCACCCTCGACCATTTCCTTGTAAATCACCTTTCCATCCGGGGAAGCGACCAATGCCGTCAAGGCAACGGAGCCATTATCCTTTGCCACCGCGAAGCCGGCAATCGGTACCTGACATCCGCCTTCCATTTTATCCAAATAGGCACGCTCCGCTTCGACGGTCTTTTTCGTTTTTTCGCATGTTAATTTAGCAAGTTCAGCGAGCAACTCTTTGTCGTCTTCACGGCATTCAATGGAAAGCGCTCCTTGACCGACTGCTGGAATGCAAATGTCTTCATCCAGGAATTCGGTAACGATTTCCCGCTCCCAGCCCATTCTTGAAAGTCCGGCTGCCGCTAAGATGATCGCATCATAATCTTCCGTTTTCAGCTTGTTCAAGCGGGTATCGATATTGCCGCGAATCCATTTGATTTCAAGGTCCGGCCTTCTTGCTAAAATCTGGGCGCCACGGCGCAGGCTGCTAGTGCCGATGATGGAGCCTGGCTTCAATCCGGATAAGGTTTCATGATTTTTTGATATCAAGGCATCCCGGTGATCCTCACGTGGAGGTATGCACCCGATCGTCAAGCCTTCGGGAAGCACTGCCGGCATATCCTTCATGCTATGTACGGCCATATCGATTTCTTTATCGAGCATCGCTTGTTCGATCTCTTTGACGAACAAGCCTTTACCGCCTACCTTGGAAAGTGTGACATCGAGGATTTGGTCACCCTTTGTCACAATTTCCTTCACCTCGAACTCATATGGAGCCCCAAGTTCTTTAAGTTGGGCAATCACCCAATTCGTTTGGGTGATCGCTAATTTACTTCGTCTAGAACCGACAATAATTTTTCTCATAATTTCCTCCTAAGTATTCCAAAAGTGGAATGTTGAAAGGCTTCCGAAAAGGAAAAAGTTGATTAACACGATCATGAAGGATCCAATATTCAGAAAGGCCAATGTCCTTCCATACATTTGTTTCCGGATTTTTAAGTATAAGAACACACTGTAGCCGATGAGCAATATAAACGAACCGATGATTTTCATATCCAGCCACGATACACCCGGCACTTTTATATAGGCCCATTGGATGCCCAGGATAAGCGAGACCACCAATAAGGGCACGCCTATTGCCGCAAGGACATAAGACATATGCTCAAGCTTTGTTAAGTCGCCGAGTCGAAGCAGCCTTTTGCCCCATTTCTTCCGTTTCAATAAATCATATTGAATCAAGTAGAGGAGGGAAAATACGAAAGAAAGCGTAAATGCCCCGTAAGAAAGGATCGCAAAGGTGATATGTATGAGCAACAGCTCCGAAACGAGACGCTGTGCAAGAACTTGCGATTCTATCTGTACAGGTGCAAAGGTATGGATGGCCATGACCATGAAGCCTAAGACATTCGTAAAAAAGACCGTAAAATCGACTCTTAGCAAGCGATTGATGATTAATGATAAAGATACGAGGACCCATGCATAAAAGTATAAGCCTTCAAAAATCGTCAAAACCGGGAACCTTCCCGTTTTCCATACATACAGAAACAAAAAAATTGTTTGCAGTACCCAAACAATAGAAAGCAACCAGAAAGCGACCTTGTTCGCCTTCTGGTCATTATTAAGGAAGTCCATAAAATATAAAAGCATACTGATGGCATACAACAATACTGTGACTTCATGCAATCTTGTCATTAGTAATTCCATATCTACCTCATTACTGGACAGGAACTGGGTTTAGCAGGGATGCCTTGGAGCCGTTCCGTTCTTTTTCATCATCCTCCGCTACCAGGTGGTCTTCTATCAATTCCTCCAAATGGAAGATTTTCACGAAGTTATTCAATTGCTCTTTTGCATTCGGCTCATCCGCCAGCTCTTTTGCATAAAGGATCGGATCTTTTAACATTTGGTTGATGATGCTCTTCGTATGCTTGTTCAATACCTTTTTGTCACGCTCGCTTAAATGCGGAAGCTTTCTTTCGATGCTTTCCATCGTTTCCTTCTGAATCGAAAGCGATTTTTCCCGCAAGGAAGAGATGACAGGAACCACGCCAAGCAAATTAATCCACTGATTGAAGTCGACGATTTCGGATTCAATCATCATTTCTATTTTCTGGGCGGCTTTTCTGCGCTCTTCGATATTCGCTTGCACGATCCCTTCAAGGTCGTCAATGTCATACAAGAAGACATTTTCCAGCTCGGCCAGCGTTGGGTCGAGGTCACGCGGAACGGCGATATCGACCATGAAAATAGGACGGCCCTTGCGAAGCTTATTTACGAATGTCATCATCTCTTTTGTTACGAGAAGATCTTTCGACCCAGTCGAAGTAATCAGGATATCCGCTTCCACTAAAGCGCACTGCAGCTCCTGAAGCTGTTTTGCCTTACCATTGAACCTGCCGGCCAAGTCGACCGCTTTCTGAAAAGTGCGGTTAATGACCGTAACGCTGTCTGCACCATTGCTGTGAAGGTTTTGAATGGCCAGCTCTCCCATTTTACCTGCACCAAGAATCAAGACGTTTTTGCCGTTCAGACCGCCGAAGATTTTTTTGGCAAGTTCGACGGCAGCATAACTGACAGAAACGGCATTGGTGTTGATTTCCGTTTCTGAATGAGCTTTCTTCGCCAATGTAAGGGCTTGCTTGAAGAGATGGTTAAAAACGGTCCCAATCGTATCTTCTTTCTGTCCCAACATATAGCTGGAGCGTACTTGTCCCAAAATCTGCGTTTCCCCAAGGATCATGGAATTCAAGCCGCACGTAACGGAAAATAAATGCTCGACGGCCCCATCACCTTCATAGATGAACAGGTATTTAGAAAATTCCTCTTTATCGATATGGAACCATTCCGAAAGAAATTCCTTAATGTAATACCGGCTTGTATGAAGCTGGTCACCGACCACATATATTTCCGTTCTGTTACAAGTTGAAATAATGATATTTTCCAAGATGCTTTTTTTATTTTTAAGAGCTTTCATTGCCTCGGCAAGTTCGGCTTCGTTAAACGATAGTTTTTCCCGAATTTCAACAGGGGCAGTTTTGTAATTAATACCAACCGCTAGAATATGCATCCTTTTGTTTTGCACCCCCAAAATTTTTCGTGTAAATTTATTATACCATGTACAAAAATTGATTCACGCAAATAATATGAACAGTTTATGAAAACATATGCTACCATGAAAAGACGGCTAAAACGCCAGGATTGCTCCAAAAGGTGTCTAGGCGGGATTTATAAGTTACATACATATTTCGACATAGTGTACAAAAGTACCATATCAAAAATGGCAAAAAACTTCAAGTAATCGAATTGGATAGGAGGATCACATGAAAACGCAACGCATTTTCCCTGGAATCGTTTTAATTGGTTTCGGCCTATATTTTTTTCTTGAGCATTCCCACATCGAAATCTTCCCAGGTTTTTATAGTTGGCCGACCCTATTATGTATAGTGGGTGCAGCCTTCTTGATTCAGGCCTATAGCGGCAATGAGTATGAGTCGATCCTGCCAGGCGTGATTTTGCTTGGTTTCGGGGCTCATTTTCACATCGTAAAAAACCTGGAAATTTGGCCGGATAATATAGGTATCTTTATTTTAATCATCTCACTGGGTTTTATACTGCGGGCCCGCAAAACAAATAATGGAATGTTTCATGGGTTGATACTGCTGATCATCTCGATTCTATTCTTATTCTATGATAAGATCACGACCTCTTTCGGGCTGGTCGAAACGAGCACGGCGAATATCGAAAGGTTTTGGCCATTTGCCTTGATGGCAATCGGCATCTATTTTTTAGTTCGTAAAAAGTGATCAGGCAGAATTCATATTGAAAAAGGGTATTCCGGATGCGGAATACCCTTTTCATTTACATATATTTCTTAAGGACACCCCAAGCCTGTTCTTTCCCTTCGCCCGTTTCACCAGAGAAAAGAAGCAATTCATCTTCTTTTTCCATATTTAACGTTTGGCGGGTGACTTTCAAGTGCTTCTGCCATTTGCCTTTCGGAATTTTATCCGCTTTAGTGGCGATGACGATCCTTGGAAGGTCATAATGCTTCAGGAATTCATACATTGCGATATCATCCTTTGTCGGCGGATGACGCAAATCGACGATCAGAAGCGCAGCACGGAGCTGATCACGGGAAGTGAAATACGTTTCGATCATTCTTCCCCACGCATCACGTTCGGTTTTGGATACCTTTGCATAGCCATAGCCTGGAACATCGACAAAATGGAGTGCTTCATTAATGATGTAAAAATTCAAAGTCTGCGTCTTGCCCGGTTTGGACGATGTTCTCGCCAGGTTTTTCCGGTTGATCATTTTGTTGATGAAACTCGATTTCCCTACATTGGAGCGGCCAGCCAAGGCAAACTCCGGGATTGGAGTATTGGGATATTGATCAGGCTTTACGGCACTGATGACAATATCTGAACTTGTCACTTTCATTCGTCCACACCTACCAATGCATGCTCAAGGACTTCATCTACGTGTGAAACTGGAACAAATGTTAATGCTTTACGGACACTCTCCGGGATATCATCAATATCCTTTTCGTTATTTTGCGGGATGATGATTTTCGTAAGTCCTGCCCGGTGCGCCGCTAAAGATTTTTCTTTAAGGCCGCCGATTGGCAGAACCCGTCCGCGTAATGTAATTTCGCCTGTCATGCCTACCTCTTTTCTGATCGGCCTGTTGGTAAGGGCCGATATTAACGCTGTTGCAATCGTGATGCCTGCAGAAGGACCATCCTTAGGGACAGCACCTTCTGGGACATGAATATGAATATCATATTTTTCATGGAAGTTCGCATCAATATGAAGTTTCTCGGTTTTTGAACGGACATAGCTGAAAGCGGCCTGTGCAGACTCTTTCATTACATCGCCAAGCTTGCCAGTCAATATAAGCTTTCCTTTACCTGGTGATAAGGAAACCTCGATTTGCAGCGTATCGCCGCCAACCGATGTGTAAGCCAAGCCATTGGCTACCCCGACTTGATTCTCGACTTCTGCCTGTCCATAGTGGAACATCGTTTTCCCCAGAAACTCCTCGACATTCTTATCAGAAATGACGACCCGCTTTTTCTCCCCGGACACGATGATTTTCGCAGTCTTCCTGCAGATGCCAGCAAGCTGTCTCTCCAGACTCCGGACACCGGCTTCCCGGGTATAATAACGAATGATTTTGGTTAGAGCTTCCTCACGGATTTGCAATTGTGTCTTCATTAACCCATGGTTTTCCAACTGTCTAGGCAGAAGGTGATCCTTGGCTATATGAAGTTTCTCTATTTCAGTATAACCTGCAATCGAAATGATTTCCATACGATCACGAAGCGGGCCAGGAATGGAGCCCAAATTGTTCGCTGTCGCTATGAACATGACTTTGGATAGGTCATACGTTTCTTCAATATAATGGTCACTGAAATTATGGTTTTGCTCGGGATCGAGCACCTCAAGCATCGCTGCGGATGGATCGCCCCTAAAGTCATTGGACATCTTATCCACTTCGTCCAGCAAAAAGACGGGATTGATCGTTCCCGCTTTTTTCATGCCCTGGATGATCCGTCCTGGCATTGCCCCTACGTATGTGCGGCGATGGCCGCGGATCTCTGATTCATCACGAACTCCACCTAGTGAGATCCGGACAAAGTTCCTATTCATGGATGTTGCGATTGATTTAGCCAAACTGGTTTTCCCGACCCCAGGAGGCCCAACCAAGCAAAGGATCGGTCCCTTCAAGGAATTGGTCAATTGCTGGACGGCCAAATACTCCAGCACCCGCTCTTTCACCTTTTCCAAACCATGATGATCCCTATTCAGGATTCTTTCAGCTTTATGGATATTCAAATCATCCTTTGTCGCATTCGACCACGGAAGCGATATGAGCCATTCAATATAGTTGCGGATCACAGAGCTCTCAGCAGAGCTTGAAGGCACTTTTTCATATCGGTCCAATTCCTTTAAGGCCGCTGCCTTTATGTGCTCAGGCATATCCGCTTCTTCAATCTTTTCGTTAAGGACTTCAATCTCGCCAGTCTTTCCTTCTTTATCGCCCAATTCTTTTTGTATGGCTTTCATTTGTTCACGCAGATAATATTCCTTTTGAGTCCGTTCCATTGAACGCTTGACGCGCTGGCCGATCTTTTTCTCGAGAAAAAGAACCTCTTTTTCATTATTGATGATTTCGATTACACGGCTCAATCGCTTTTTCATATCGATGGTCTCTAGCACTTCCTGCTTCTCCTTCAACTTCAAAGGCAGATGCGAGGCAATGATATCAGCCAATCTCCCTGGCTCTTCAATATCGGAAGTGGATGTGAATGTTTCACCGGTTATTTTCTTGGACATTTTTATGTATTGTTCAAAATAATCCAGAAGAGTGCGCATCAATGCTTGATGTTCCGCATCCTTTTCATCACTGTCTTCATATATTTTTATTTTGGCACCATAATGTGTCTCATAATCGTAAAATTCAACGACCTCTGCCCGGTTCAACCCTTCCACCAATACCCGGATTGTCCCGTTCGGAAGCTTCAGCATCTGTTTTACTTTTGTTAAAGTTCCCATTTTAAATAAATCTTCTTCCCCTGGTTCGTCCAACGAAACATCTTGTTGTGTCGTCAAAAATATAAGATGGTCTTCCACCATTGCTTTCTCAAGGGCTTGCACCGATTTGTCTCGGCCTACATCTAAATGAAGTACCATCGTTGGATATACAAGCAATCCTCTAAGCGGCAGGAGGGGGACGATGATTTCTTTATCAGTCATTTCCTGACACCTCCATCTTTTTAGTATCGTCGTTGTAAACTATTTACCCATGTTCTCGACCTTTTAACAATTCTATCCTATTTATATAGAAGTGTCTATTCGTTTACCTTGACACGTTTCTACTGCTCTTATTATCTCCAATATTAATTAAAAAAGCACGTCTGAACTTGCGATTATTTTTCCCAAATGGACTTCATTATAATGCCCCGGTTCTATTAAGCCGGGGCACTTCCTTTATACGCTTTCTTTTTTTGATAGGTCCAAGGACGTGAGGATTTGCTCTGATATCATTTCCTTTTTCAGTGCTTGATCCAGCACTTCTTTTACATGTGTAACGGGGATGATTTCGATATCCTTGATTTCCAATAGCAACGGCTGCATGTTATCGGCTGGGATGATCACTTTCTTTGCCCCGGCTAGCTTCGCGGCCTTGATTTTCGGTATGACTCCGCCAATCGGCTTGACTCCGCCATGGATGCTGATTTCCCCAGTCATTGCTATTGTGTGGTCAACAGGGATTTTATAAATGGCCGAGTATATGCCCGTTGCCATTGCAATCCCTGCAGAAGGTCCGTCGACGGGACTTCCGCCTGGGAAGTTGACGTGGATATCGAATTGATCGGCAGGCACCCCCATCGACCGGAGAACCGTGATCACGTTTTCGATCGAACCTTTCGCCATGCTCTTGCGGCGGATCGACTTGCCATTTCCACCGCCAATGCTCTCTTCCTCCACGATGCCGGTGATATTTATCGAGCCTTTCTCATTCGATGCAGCCATGACGGTAACTTCGATTTCCAGTAATGCCCCTGAGTTGGGACCATATACTGCAAGACCGTTGACTAGACCTATTTTCGAATTCGTTTCAATTTTCCGGTCCATGCGTTGAGTCAATTGACTGCTATGTGCCATCCAATCAATATCTTCTTCTCTTATGAAGCTCCTGTTTTCATTAATCGAGATCCCGGCAAGAGTCTGGATCATATTGACCGCTTCCCTGCCATTACGGGCATAATCGGAAATCGACTGCAATCCTTTTTCACTTATCGTGATCCCCACTTTATCGGAGGCATTCTTGGCCACTTTCATTATTTCTTCCCGGTCCAGCTCGCGGAAAAAAACCTCTATGCATCTTGAACGGATCGCAGGTGCAATTTCATTTGGCGTCCTCGTTGTCGCTCCAATCAAGCGAAAGTCGGCAGGAAGCCCATTCTTGAAAATATCATGGATATGAGTGGGAATATTTTGATTTTCCTCTTGGTAATAGGCACTTTCCAGAAAGACCTTCCGATCCTCCAAAACCTTTAAAAGTTTATTCATCTGGATGGGATGAAGCTCTCCTATTTCATCTATGAATAATACCCCGCCATGAGCATTGCTGACAGCGCCTTGCTTTGGCTGCGGAATGCCAGCCTGTCCCATCGCCCCGGCCCCTTGATAGATCGGGTCGTGAACCGAACCAATCAGCGGATCGGCAATCCCCCGCTCGTCGAATCTGGCTGTAGTCGCATCCAATTCCACGAAAACGGCTGAATTCTTAAAAGGTGACTTGCCATTTTTCTTAGCCTCTTCAAGTACAAGTCTGGCTGCTGCCGTTTTCCCAACCCCCGGAGGGCCGTAAACGATCACATGCTGGGGATTCGGTCCACATAATGCAGCTTTTAATGATTTAATCCCATCTTCCTGCCCGATGATTTCGGTGAATGTGCTTGGCCTTACCTTCTCCGCCAATGGTTCCGTTAATGAAATGGATCTCATCTTCCTTAATTGGTCCATTTCCTTTCGTGAATCTCGGTCAATCGAAACCTTTTGGGTCCGTTGGCCTTTCAATAAGTTCAAAAAATACAATCCAATAATAATCCCAAAAAACAGCTGAATAAACAACGCCAATCCTGTCCAATTCATTCTATTCCCTCCTGCACTCTCCTAGTTTGTCATTTCTGTTAGTATCTCCTTGGGAAGGGCGAAATTATCCAAGAAATCAACGTTGTAAATTTTTGGGGTTTTGGCAGGGGAAATTCCGTTTTTCCGTTCAGATTGAGGTTAGACTTTCATTGCCTAAAGTTTCGGTGAGTTTGTACAATGACCGTTTCATTGCACTGCAGGCGCTCCCTTTCCGCGGGCGGTCCTTGAGCCACCTCGGCTTTCAGCCTGCGGGTCTCAAGTGGACACGCATTTCCCGCAGGAGTCTCGCCGCCTTCCGTTTCATTCCACTTTACGTGAAAATGTATTTCGAATCCTGCCTAATCACAGGGTTGGAGGAGGGCATGGACATTGACCGTTGCTTTACTTTTCAGGCACTCGCTTATCCAGAGGAGGTCGGGGAAAATGGTGAGCTGCATTTTGGGTCTTTACTTGTTTAAACAGTTCTTCTACCGCACCTAGCCACCTAAACATCGGACAAGAGGATAAGATCACGCGTGCAATTTGCAAAAAAAAGGGTTTCGGAATGAAATCACTCCGAAACCCTTTCTCTATACAGCCAGGTTGTACTGGCGTCTTACTTTTTCACATTCATTAAGCGGATGTTTTCTTTTCTTGACCCTTGATGGTCGTGCCATCTTTAAGGACAAGCTTTGGAGATTCATTTTTGGAAATCGTGTTGCCCGTGATCACACATTTTGCAACATCATCACGTGAAGGCAGATCAAACATCACTTCTAGAATGATGCCTTCAATGATGGAACGCAATCCACGGGCACCCGTTTTACGCTCAATCGCTTTTTTGGCAATTTCACTTAACGCTTCCGGTTCGAATTCCAATTCGACATCATCAAGCTCAAGTAATTTTTGATATTGCTTAACAAGAGCATTTTTCGGTTGAGTCAGGATTTCAATCAAAGCGGCTTCATCCAATTGCTCAAGAGTCGCAATTACTGGCAGTCGTCCGATGAATTCCGGGATCAATCCGAAACGAAGCAAGTCTTCAGGAAGTACTTTGGAAAGCAATTCTTTTTCCGCAATATCATCCTTTTTCACATCAGAGCCAAATCCAATGACCTTTTGGCCAAGACGGCGTTTGATGATCGGTTCGATGCCATCGAATGCACCGCCACAAATGAACAGGATATTGGTCGTATCGATTTGAATGAATTCTTGATGCGGATGTTTACGTCCACCTTGAGGCGGCACGCTTGCAACGGTTCCTTCAAGAATTTTCAATAAAGCTTGTTGCACGCCTTCTCCAGATACGTCACGTGTAATCGAAGGGTTTTCCGATTTACGCGCAACTTTATCGATTTCATCAATATATATGATGCCTTTTTCCGCTTTTTCAACGTCATAATCGGCTGCTTGAATCAATTTAAGGAGGATATTTTCCACATCTTCCCCTACGTATCCAGCTTCCGTCAATGAAGTCGCATCAGCAATGGCAAAAGGAACATTCAATAGACGGGCCAATGTTTGTGCAAGAAGGGTTTTCCCGCTTCCTGTCGGTCCGATTAGGGCAATGTTACTTTTCGAAAGCTCGACATCGTCGACTTTGCTATTGGAATTGATACGCTTATAATGATTGTAAACCGCAACAGCCAAAGATTTCTTCGCCTGTTCTTGTCCAATCACGTATTCATCAAGAATTTCCCGGATTTCCATAGGTTTAGGTACATCTCTGAATTCCACTTCTTCATCAGTACCAAGTTCTTCCTCGACGATTTCCGTACAAAGCTCGATACACTCGTCACAAATATATACACCTGGACCAGCAACCAGTTTACGGACTTGTTCTTGTGTTTTTCCGCAAAAAGAACATTTCAGCTGTCCTTTTTCATCATTAAATTTAAACATGTACGTTCACCCCTTTAAATACTCTTCCAACTCTAGTACATAGCGGTACCCAATCTTAATTGAAAAAAAACTAGGCACACCTCTAGTTAAGCATTCCAAATCCCTAGTATGTTTTGCATTTTATCATGTTCTTGGAAGTTTAGTAACAAAAATGCTCACGCGTCCGAGTTGTTAAATAAGTACAATAATCAATCAATATGTATTTGCCCTTTACCAGTATGCCCAAAACTTTTGATTTTTAAAATTAGGATTCGCTGTATAAATATGTATATGCGGTATTAGAACTAATCTACACTGAAATCCAAAAAAAATCAATCAGGAAATAACCGATATTTGAAATTTCCACTAATTCTCAATATGTATAAAACAAGGCACGATTACTCGCGCCTTGTTTTTTTAAAAGAAAATATTAAAATCCGCTTACTTATAAAAATTATTTAGCGTCAACTGTTTTGCTGTTTTCTACCAAGAAGTCAATGGCTTTCTTAATTTTAAGATCGCCTTTGATGCCTTCCAAGTTTCCAAGAGCTTGTTTGATCGCATCAATTTCCATATTGTACATTGTAGCCATTTGTCCAAGCTCGGCTTCTACATCTTCATCAGTCGCTTCAAGCTTTTCAGCTTCAGCGATTGCTTCAAGAGTTAAGCTCGTACGAACTTGTCCTTCAGCTTCTTCTTTCATTTGCGCTTTCAAAGCTTCTTCATCTTGACCTGAGAATTGGTAGTAAAGTTCTAGATTAAGACCTTGAGATTGAATGCGTTGAGAGAATTCGTTCATCATGCGGTCCACTTCGTTGGAAATCATAGCTTCAGGAACGTCCATTTCTGCACCTTCAACAGCTTTGCCAATTACAGTGTTTTGAATGAAGTTTTCTTCTTCATGTTTTTTGTCATGCTCTAATTTATGTTTTGTTTTTTCTTTCAGTTCAGCCAACGTTTCCACTTCGTCGTCAACGTCTTTCGCGAACTCATCATCCAACTCAGGAAGTTGTTTTGTTTTGATTTCGTGAATTTTCACTTTGAATACAGCTGGTTTTCCTGCAAGTTCAGCAGCATGGTATTCTTCAGGGAAAGTAACTTCAATATCTTTTTCAGCGCCAGTTTCAAGACCAACAAGTTGCTCTTCGAATCCTGGGATGAAAGAATTAGAACCGATTTCCAATGAATGGTTTTCGCTAGCTCCGCCTTCGAATGCTTCACCATCAACGAATCCTTCAAAGTCAAGAACAACTGTATCGCCTTCGGCAACTTGTCCTTCTTCTTTCACGACAAGCTCAGCTTGACGCTCTTGTAAAGTTTTCAATTCGTTATCCACATCTTCGTCCGTTACTTCCGTGTTGAACTTTTCAACTTCAACACCTTTGTAATCTCCTAATTTAACTTCTGGCTTAACTGTTACAGTTGCAGTGAAAATTAGGTTTTCGCCTTTTTCCATTTTCTCGATGTCGATTTCTGGACGATCTACAGGCTGAATTCCAGCTTCTTCGACAGCATTTGCGTAAGCGTCCGGAAGAATGATATCAAGCGCATCTTGGTAAAGAGATTCTACGCCGAATTTTTTTTCGAACATTTGACGTGGCATTTTACCTTTACGGAAGCCAGGTACGTTTACTTGTTTCACTACTTTTTTGAAAGCTGCGTCTAAACCTTCGTTTACTTTTGCAGCGTCAACTTCGATTGTTAGTACGCCTTGATTACCTTCTTGTTTTTCCCATTTTACAGACATGTGTTTCCCTCCAAAAAATCTATATACTTCAATAATAAGCATTGGATGAATATGCTTTGCAAGTGTTAACAAGTCATCCCTCAAATATACCCAAAAAATCTTGGGTTTCGTCAAAATAAGACGAATTATACATTACAACCACTACATTATACCACAGGTTGATTCTGTTACAACAGCAATAGGTTAAATAATGGGATAAGAAATTTCCTCAATTTCTTTTAAATAGGAAAGAATATCGGCTACGGCATCCTCTTCTGCGAGGTAAAATCCTGCTATGCCCCTCGCGGAAACTTCACCAGTCATGTATTCCTCCGCCAAGGCATGGTAAGCGGCCGCCCAAGAAGGAATGCTCTCCTGTTCCGGTTCGAAGGGGTATAACAGGAAGGAATGCCGTTCGATTAAACTATGCACCATCTCGAACAAGCTTGGGTTATCTTGACTGATTCTTGCTTCCGTCAGGCTGGTGATCTTCTTATAGAAGTCCGTTTCCTTCAAGCTCTTCAATTCCGTCGGGAGGACCGACTTCGATTCATTGAATTTGCTAAGTCTCACTTGTTCGTTATATTCCTGGTCGGTCAGAATGTTCAGGAGCATCGTTTTAAAGAAGGGGTGCCCTTCGGATTGCAGAAATTGCTCGATTTGAGGGATAAACGGTCGGATATTGATATGCGTTAGTTTTGAAATGACCAAAAACATTTCATTATCCGTCTTGCCTTCAAAAAGCCCATCCTCTTGCAATTCCGCTGCAATCTGCTGAGTGTTCCTGTCTTCTTCCTCTTTTTTATCCTCAAGTGCCCGTTTACTGAACTGCAGCATCTTCTCGAATTGTTCCTCTTTGTCGAACGGAATTTGGTTCTCGTCAAACAGCAGCTCGATCGTCGTGACCATTTCCTGATGCTCGCCTAATTGCAGCAAAACCATCAAATAGATATTGATCAGTTGAAAATAGTCACCGATGCCTTTATTCAGCATCTCTTTGCACAATTCCTTTGACTCCTCATAAAACTCCAGCTCGACAAGCGAGACTACAAGCCCCATGCACACCTCATCATCTTCAGGTTCATACTCCCTCGCTTGGCTGAAAAGCTGGGCAGCAGCTTTGAAGTTTCGATTACCTAGCTCATCCAACCCTTTGGCGATCAGCCTTTCACCGAGTTTTGGAAAGGCGATAACCCTAGCTTCTCCGTCCTTTTTTCGGTTGTTCTCATTATCCATCCTATTTTCCGCCTCACCGTTCACTTTTTGAAAAACAGTTTAGCATGTAATAGAAGGAAACACAAAAATTTCCCCGGATCTTCACTTATATATGCTGATTTCCGTATTTCCAGTCATAAAAAATCCCGTTTTCTTTCCCAATGGGAATTGAAAACGGGAGATAATCCTTCTGCGCTTATATGGATACAGCTTTGGTTCGTGATTCATAGGCAGAAATCTCTTTGTCATATTGAAGCGTGATGGAAATTTCATCCCACCCCTTGACGAGCATTTCCTTCCAGTATGGATGAATGTCAAAGCTTGCCTCGAATCCTTGGTCGTCCTTCAAGGTTTGATTCGGAAGATCGATCGTCAGCTCATGGTCAGGCGCTGATGCAGCCCGCATCAAATGCCTGACTTCATCCGGCGTCAATGCGATCGGAACCATGCCATTTTTCATGCAATTACTTTTGAAAATATCTGCATACGACGGTGCGATGACGATATCGAAGCCGTAGTCTTTCAATGACCAAGGAGCATGCTCGCGCGAGGAACCGCAGCCGAAGTTTTCACCTGCTATTAAAATGGATGTGTTTTGATTATGGGGTTGATTCAATTCAAAATCAGGACGTTCTTTCCCGTTTTCATCAAAACGCCAGTTATAGAATAAAAATTCCCCAAAGCCGCTGCGCTCGATCCGTTTCAAAAACTGCTTAGGGATAATTTGATCGGTATCCACGTTTTTACGGTCAAGAACCGCCGCTCTTCCTTTATATAACGTAATGGGTTCCATTACTTGCACCTCCGATTAAAGTGTTAATGAATTTGTTCCGTCTTCTGAAAATTCCTGATATCGACAAATTTCCCATGAATGGCAGCCGCAGCAGCCATGGCAGGACTAACCAAGTGTGTCCTTGCACCTGCACCCTGGCGCCCTTCGAAGTTTCGGTTACTGGTCGAGGCACAATGCTCTCCGGCTGGCACGGCATCCGGATTCATGCTCAGACACATGCTGCAGCCTGACTCACGCCACTCAAAACCTGCAGATTTAAAGATTTCATCGAGCCCTTCATCCTCCGCTTGCCTTTTTACACTTTGCGAGCCCGGAACGACCATTGCCCTCACCCCTTGATGAACCTCGTGGCCGTCTATCATTTCTGCGGCCTGCCGCAAATCCTCAATGCGGGAATTCGTACAAGACCCTATGAAAACATGCTGAACCGGAATATCGGTGATCGCCATGCCTTCCTCAAGGCCCATATACTCAAGTGCACGATTCAATTCCTTCGGATCGATGGTATCCTCGGCAAAGGTCGGCACCTTGCCGTCCACACCACTGGCCATTCCCGGGTTAGTGCCCCAGCTTACCATTGGTGAAATGAGGCTGCCGTCGAGGATGATTTCTTGGTCATATACAGCATCTTCATCACTGGATAGTGACTGCCAATCCTGAACATATCGTTCGAATTCCTCCCCTTTCGGCATATATTTACGACCCTTCAAATAAGAAAAAGTCGTTTCATCAGGAGCAACCAGCCCTGCTCTTGCCCCGCCTTCGATGGACATATTGCAGACGGTCATTCGCTCCTCCATTGACATATCCCGGAAAACTTCCCCACAGTATTCAATGATATGCCCCGTGCCAAAATCGACACCGAATTTGGAGATGACATATAAAATGACATCTTTCGCCTTCACACCGTGTCCCAGCGTGCCATTAACTTCAAGCTTTAACGTTCTTGGTTTTGTTTGCCATAGCGTTTGCGTCGCTAATACATGCTCGACCTCACTTGTACCGATTCCAAATGCTATCGATCCGAACGCACCATGTGTAGAGGTATGACTGTCCCCGCAAACAATCGTCATTCCCGGCTGCGTCAGCCCCAATTCCGGGCCGATGACGTGAACGATCCCTTGTTCCGGACTATCCAAGTCAGCAAGGCGGATACCGAACTCCTTACAATTTTGGTCAAGTGCTTCCAGCTGTTTCCTGGCAATATCATCCTCGATGAAATAGCGATTGACGGTCGGAACATTATGATCCATGGTCGCAAAGGTACGGTCCGGCCTCCTGACGGTGCGTCCCTTTAATCTCAACCCTTCAAATGCTTGCGGCGAGGTCACCTCATGTATATATTGAAGGTCTATATACAATAGATCCGGTTTACCTTCCTCTTCATTTACAATATGCCGGTCCCATATTTTCTCTATTATCGACTTTCCCATCCGTATCCACCTCGATCAATCTTATATTTTTTTAAAAAACACGGCCTAATGTTAGGCCGTGAAGACGTTTATGCATAAGCACCCATGATATTGGAAATGGCTTCCTGGTCTAAAAGGCTGGCTTTAATTTCGGCAATCATCTCTGAAGTAGTGGTAATATCCCGTTGCCCATTTGCGATATCGCCTGTTCTCAAGCCGTATTCAAGCACCGTTTCCACAGCCTGCTCGACGGCATGTGCCTCATCCTCCAAACCGAAGGATAACCGCAGCATGGAAGCCGCCGATAAAATGGTCCCGATTGGATTGGCCAAGTTTTTGCCAGCAATATCCGGCGCAGAGCCATGAATCGGTTCATATAGATTAGGTCCTTCCGCAGATATCGAAGCCGAAGGAAGCATACCAAGCGAACCGGTCAATACAGACGCCTCATCACTTAAAATGTCACCAAACATATTCTCCGTTACGATAATATCGAATTGTTTCGGGTTTTTAATCAGCTGCATGGCCGCATTATCCACAAGCATATGCTCTAGCGTCACATCCGGATAATCTTTGGCGACTTCCTCGGCCGTTTCACGCCACATCCTGCTGGATTCAAGAACATTCGCTTTATCGACGGAGGTGACTTTTTTCTTGCGATTGGAAGCCATTGCAAACGCCAGTTCAATGATGCGCTTCATTTCGCTTTTCTGATAGAAAAGCGTATCGACGACCGCTTCCTTCCCGTCCCTTTCCACTCGTTCGCTTGGTTTTCCAAAATAAAGGCCACCGGTTAATTCCCTGACGATCACGAAATCCACATCTTCAATGAATTCCTTTTTAAGGGGAGAAGACTCCGACAAGCTGGAATAATAGCTGATTGGACGGATATTGGCATAAAGATTCAAATCTTTACGGATTTTCAGCAACCCCCGTTCCGGCCTTAGGTGTGCTGGCTGATCATCCCATTTCGGGCCTCCGACTGCCCCTAATAATACCGCATCGCTATTTTGGCAAATCTTCACAGTATCATCAGGCAATGGTGAACCTGTAAGATCGATGGCACCGCCGCCAATATCACCATATTGAAAGTCAAATTCGTGTCCGTATCTTTGGGCAACGGCTTCGAGGATTTCTACAGCGCCTCTAGTCACTTCCCTACCGATGCCGTCTCCCTGAAGCACCGCAATATTCCTTTTCATCGAAATCTCCCCTTCCTATTGTAATACTGCCTTTTCTTCCAGTTCCCTCATGATGATGACGCGGTTCACAGCGTTCAAATACGCTTTTGCGGATGCTTCCAGAACGTCCTGATCAAGCCCGCGCCCGCTCGTTTCCACACCGTTATAATCAATTTTGACAAAAACCTGAGCAAGGGCATCCATTCCTCCGCCCACCGATTGGATTCGGTAGTCTTGCAGGTTCACTTCACATCCCAAGCATCTCTCGAGAGTATTATAGAGGGCCTCGACACTTCCTGCGCCTGTGGCTGCCTCCTGAATTTCTTCATGATCGCCTTTTTTCAACGTTACCGTCGCTGTAGCTGTTTGATGTGTACCGTGAGAAATCTGCAAGGAAGTCAATTCATAAAAGCTGAGATCCGCCGCTTTCTCTTCAAGCACAAGTGCCACGATATCTTCATCCGTCATGGTCTTTTTATTATCCGCCAATTCCTTGAATTGAACGAATAACGAGTTCATCTCTTCATCCGTCACGGAAAAATTCAATTCTTGCAATCTCTCTTTGAAGGCATGACGTCCTGAATGTTTGCCTAATACGAGTGAATTGGAGGATACGCCGACAAGTTCAGGTGATATGATTTCGTATGTCGTTTTTTCTTTTAACATGCCATCCTGATGAATGCCCGACTCATGGGCGTATGCATTGGCACCGATTATCGCTTTATTGGCAGGAACCTGCATCCCCGTCAGGCGGCTGACCAAATCACTGGTCCGTTTGATTTCATTCAATACGAGGTCCGATTTTGCTTGATAGAAGTCTTTACGGATGTACAGTGCCATGGCCACTTCTTCCAGCGCAACGTTACCGGCACGTTCGCCTATGCCGTTGATCGTTCCTTCGACTTGTGTCGCCCCCCCTTCGATGGCGGCCAATGAATTGGCCGTTGCCATCCCCAGGTCGTCATGGCAGTGTGCCGATAAACTAACCTTATCAATAGAAGGAACATGTTCACGAAGGTATCTGAAAATGTTGCCGTATTCGATAGGAGCGGCATAACCTACCGTGTCAGGTATATTAATCACCTTGGCACCAGCTTGTATGACCGCTTCAACGATTTCCGCCAAGTAGTCCAGCTCCGTTCGACTCGCGTCTTCTGCGGACCACTGTACGATTGGAAAACGGGCCGCACCGTATTTGACCATCTCGACCGACTTCTCAATCACTTGCTGCTTCGTCATTTTCAACTTATATTCACGGTGTATCGGGGAAGTGGCGATGAACGTGTGCAGCCTTGGTTCCGCCCCGATTTTCAATGAATCCCAAGCTGCATCGATATCTCCTTTCACCGCACGCGCCAGCCCTGTGACAGAGCTGTTTTTAATTTTGCGTGCGATTTCCTGGACGGAGTTGAAATCCCCTTTGGATGCTGCCGGAAAACCGGCTTCGATAATATCGACACCCAATCTTTCAAGCTGATAAGCTATTTCAAGTTTTTCGGTGAAATTCAAGTTAACGCCAGCGGATTGCTCCCCATCTCGAAGCGTCGTTTCAAATATATTAATTTTTCGCAACGGCTACCACTTCTTTCTCTTTTTGTTGAGGTTTGACGAATGGCATCATCTTTCTTAATTCACGGCCGACAACTTCGATTTGATGTTGGTTTTCGCGGTTATTGATGGCATTGAAGACCGGACGATTCGCTTGGTTTTCCAAGATCCATCCTTTAGCAAACTCGCCGTCTTGGATATCTTTCAAGATCGCTTTCATGGCTTGTTTCGTCGTTTCCGTCACAACGCGTGGCCCGGAAACGAAATCCCCCCATTGAGCTGTGTCGGAGATCGAATAGCGCATGTTTTCCATCCCGCCTTCATACATAAGGTCGATGATCAATTTCAGTTCATGTAAACACTCGAAGTAGGCTACTTCCGGCTGGTATCCCGCTTCTGTCAGTGTTTCGAAGCCAGCTTTCACAAGCGATGTCAGTCCGCCGCAAAGGACAGCCTGCTCACCGAATAAATCCGTTTCCGTTTCTTCCTGGAATGTCGTTTCCAATCCGCCCGCTCTTAATGCGCCGATTGCCCTAGCGTACGCAAGCGCCAATTCCCTTGCTTCGCCCGTAACATTTTGATGGATGGCAAACAATGCCGGCACTCCTGCACCTTGTTCATATGTACGGCGAACTAAATGTCCAGGGCCTTTAGGCGCTACCAATAATACATCTACGTCTGCGGGCGGAACGATTTGATTGAAATGGACGTTGAATCCGTGTGCGAACATTAATGCTTGACCTGCACGCAATACCGGTTTGATTTCGTCTTGGTATACTTTAGGCTGGGTTTCATCCGGCAAAAGGTTCATGATTACATCTGCTTGTTCTGCCGCTTCTTTAACCGTATAAACATTGAATCCGTCTTCCACCGCTTTATCGAAGGACTTTCCTTTCCTGATTCCGATGATCACTTCAACGCCGCTGTCACGAAGGTTTTGTGCGTGTGCGTGCCCTTGAGAACCATATCCGATTACTGCCACCTTTTTATTGTTGAAAAAATTCTCGTTTGCTTCAGCGTTATAATATACTTTTGCCATAATGATTACATCTCCCTTTTCTTTTCATGTTTTGTAGTTTTTTTGTTTTTTGTTTTTTTGTTTTTTTGTTTTATACGATGGTTGCGCTTTTTGCATGTGCCAGCTGCATGCCCCGCGGGATGGCAGCTGTTCCTGTTCTTGCCAATTCCTTGATGCCATATGGCTTGATCAATTCAATGAAGGCACCGATTTTATCGGATTCCCCAGTGATTTGAACGGTCAGGCTATCTTTGCTGACATCGATTACGGACGCCCGAAACGGTTCGATCAATGCATAAATCTCGGCCCGGCTCTGTGTGGTCACCAATATTTTGATGAGTGCAAGCTCCCTTGCCACAATCGACTGATTCGTGATGTCAATCACTTTCAACACTTCGATTTGTTTGTTCAATTGCTTTGTGATTTGTTCGACGACTGCTGCGTCGTCAACATCGACCACGAAGGTCATTCTTGAAATGCCTTCCTGCTCGGATGGACCGACAGCCATGCTTTCAATGTTATAATTTCTTTTCGTGAACAGGTTCGTAATCCGATTCAGGACACCTGGCCGGTTGTTCACGGTGAGGCTAAGAATTCCCTTCATCATTAAACTCCTTCCATCTCATCAAGCCCTTTTCCTTGTGCCACCATCGGAAAAACATTTTCATTTTGCTTTACACGGAAATCAATCAGCACCGGACCATCAGTCGCTAACGCTGAATCCAGGCACGCGCTCGCTTCTTCCTCCGTCGTCACCTTGTACCCCTGAATTCCATATGCATCAGCCAGCTTCACGAAATCCGGATGTGACTGGAAAATGCTGTGTGAAAACCGGTTTTCATGAAAGAGTTCCTGCCACTGCCGAACCATTCCAAGCGCGCCATTGTTGACGATGATGATTTTGATCGGCAGCTTCCTTTCGGCAATGACCGAAAGCTCCTGAAGGCACATCTGGAATCCCCCATCCCCCGAAATGGAAAGCACCGTCGCTTTCGGATCGGCCAACTGTGCACCGAGAGCCGAAGGCAACCCAAAGCCCATCGTTCCCAGCCCCCCCGAGGTGACCCAAGAATTCGGTTTGTTGAACCGATAGTATTGCGCTGCCCACATTTGATGCTGTCCGACATCCGTCGTAACAATCGCTTCCCCATTTGTTTTTTCATGCAGCATCTGGATGACTCGCTGCGGTTTCAGCACACCCTCTTCATGGTCATAGCGCAACGGGAACTCTTCATTCCACTTTGTGAGCTGCACTGTCCATTCTTCAATTTCCGGCTTGCTGCCATTTTGGGCAATCAATTCCTTCAGCGCATCCTTTGCACTGCCTACTACCGGAATCTTCGTCGGCACGTTTTTACCGATTTCAGCTGGATCGATATCGATATGGGCTACCGCTGCATGCTGGGCGAACTTGGAAAGATTGCCTGTCAAGCGGTCATCGAACCTGGCCCCGATATTAATCAGTAAATCACATTTCGATAACGCCATATTGGCGGCAAAACAGCCATGCATACCGCCCATTCCGATGAAGAGCGGGTGATCGGCAGGAAAGCCTCCCAGACCCAATAAGGTGTGGACGACAGGAATGCCTTGCTGCTCGACATATTCCTTCAATAAATGGGATGCCTTTGCATGCAGGACCCCAGCACCTGCTAGGATGACCGGTCTTTTCGCTCCGCTTACGGCTTCGACAAGCTTTCTGATCTGCAGGTAATTCGGAACGGTTGTCGGCTGATAGCCCGGAAGGTCCATCTCCGGCTCCGTCTCCACCGATGGCGCTTCTACAATCGCCATATCTTTGGGTATATCGATCAATACGGGGCCAGGCCTTCCGCTTGAAGCGATATAAAAGGCTTCTTTTATGATGCGCGGGAGGTCTTCCGGTTTCCTTACCTGGTAGTTATGCTTGGTGATCGGGGTAGTGATCCCCAAAACATCGGCCTCCTGAAATGCATCTGTCCCAATCACACTGGTTGAGACCTGGCCGGAAATAACGACAAGCGGCAAGGAGTCAATCATGGCATCCGCCAAACCGGTAACAATATTCGTTGCACCTGGGCCTGAGGTGACGATGACCACGCCCGGCTTGCCGGTAATCCTGGCATAACCTTCAGCCGCATGGATGGCGCCTTGTTCATGTCTTGTCAAAATATGAAATAGCCCCGAGCTATAAAGCTTGTCATAAATCGGCAATACGGAACCGCCAGGATAACCAAAGATCACTTCGACATTTTCCTTCTTCAATGCATTCAACAAGAACTCGGCACCACTATAATGCATCTTTACACTTTTCCGATCAGCTACAACTGATTTTTGTGTCATTACGTAAAAACCTCCTTCGCTTTCTCATCTTTTAAAAATTCTGAATTTTCAGCTTTTTGAGCATACAAAAAAGCCTTCCCACCCCAAATGTACTTGCCTTGGCAAGTTAAAGGGGTGAAAAGGCTTGATGAGCCACTCCACGGTACCACCCTTTTTCGCATGGAATTCCATGCGCACTTCGAACAGCCTATAGCCATTCTCTGTTTTGGTAACGGGTACTGGTACGCACCCGTTCAGCTCTACTAGTCTGACGTTCAAGCTGAAACTCCAAGGTGAGTTCATCTTTCGGGACAATACCGGTTCTCAGCAACCCGGCTCTCTGTGAATGCCTTGTAAAAAGACTACTTATCCTCTTCAATGCTTTTCGCATTATTCAATATTTTTAAGGAATGCTTATGTGTGATGTCTTGTATTTGTGATTATCTTACGCGTATTTCAGAAGGTAGTCAACAGGTTTTTGAGAATTTTTTGATAATTCCAAATTAAAAGATTTGTTGTATACGCTTACATCCCCATCACTGCCACATTCTATAAAAATGTCAATTGAATGATTAATTTTCAAGAAGGTGGGGATTGCACTCAAACATGAATGCTAAAAAAATCTTCCCCGTTTACATGTCTCCTTCAACCAGATAGGTGACAAACCGTATATTTCGCCGTCAGCCTCCTATGTGTCCATCATTTCTAGATACAAGACTCGGCCTCCAGCCTCCTTGGAGATCTCTTACGGAAAGCCCGCCTGACATTTCAAGGTGCGGAATATCGCGGAACAGGGAAAAATCCCCGCCCCAAACAAAACCTAGCGATTTCGCAATGCCCCCTACTCTTGTCCATTTTTCTTCCTCAGTCCATAATGCGCTCCTGCCGTCATCGCCGACGATGACGAAATCAACGGCCAGTCCATAATTATGCAGCGATTGACCCGCTTTGGCATAGGTCACGATCGGCTTTGATTTATTCGTCCTTCCTTGCCCATACAATCGGGCTTGTTCGGCAAAACTGCGATGGCCGAGTGTTATTCGAATCATGATCCCTTCTTCATATGCTGATTTCACCACCTCCAGCATCGACTCTTTCACGACCGGGTTCATTCCGCTTCCCATACATTCGGCTGCACTATCCAAAAGGGTCTGTAGTTTAATTGCCATAATGCCACCTCCCCTATATTTAATGCATGCAAAACCGTTCGCGGAAAGGCGCTTTATGACAAAGTATGGATGAAGACACTTTTGAGTGATGATTCACCAACCGGAACACGCTGTATATGCCCTAAAAAGGCGAAAGGGCCGGACCCGGAAAGGTTCCGAATAAATCCAGCCCTCCCAGGTCCAGCCCTTTCATTCATTTAGCCCAAACATCCTCGTAATCCGGATGTTTTTCAAACTGTTGTTGAACGAAGGAACATACCGGAACAATTTTCAGGTTTTCCTCACGTGCAAGTGCAACTACTTTTTCAAGAAGGGCATTTCCTATCTTCTGACCGCGAAGCTTGTCAGACACGACAGTATGGTCGACGGTCATTTCATGAACACCTGATTTAAAGAATGTAATTTCTGCTAGCCTTTCGCCATTTTCTTCAACAAAAAAAGAATTCTCTCCTTTTTGGATATCCACCATATGGATGACCTCCTTTTAGATCTCTTTTATCATATCTCACAAAATCGAAATTAAACAAATCATGAGTCATGTTCAAGACAACACTCATCCTATTCCACTGATCTTAACCCATAAACCATTGCTGCAAAATGGCTGGCACCTACATAGCATGTCAAGTTTTCTACCAAGGTTATTAAAAACGGGCTGCTGACACGATGCTGCAGATTGCTAATTCCAGGTAGCACGAAGCCATACAACGCAACGAATATGCATCACTCAGCATCCCCGATTATTAGCAGCTTGATTACATGAAGTTTTTCGTTCATCCAACTCCAATGGAAGAAATCTTCCCATTATTATGTAATAATCTATAAATAATGGAAAGAACTAAAAAACTGCCCTATAATGAGAGGGCAGATTGGGAAGCTTTCATAAAAAGGAAAAATATAAAACGATCATTGATAGCAGAATGACCATGAATATAGCAATAAGTATGACGTTCGCGCTGGAGGACTGGAAGGTCCCATCATGTATTTGCCGCCTCTTCTGCAGATAGGCGGACGTTGCCAGCACTGTAATGATAAGACCAAGAGCACACGCGAACATGCCGAGTACAATACTGATCAAGTCAATCCGTGCATCACGATGAACACCAATCGTAAAATGCAGGCTCGTCGTGAGAAAACCAACCCCAACAATCGCGATCACCGTTCTTATCCAAGCTAAAAAGGTTCGTTCATTAGCGAGGTGCTGCTGGGCATATTTCAATTGATTTTTATCCATGTCATCATTATGATTCATCCATTTGACTCCATCCAATCCTTTTATGTACTTTCCCCGTTTTTCCACATCATCCATCATTTTTTAAGGAGAGAAAAAGCCCTGATCATCGAGCCTATGAACATCAGTCCAGCACCGCCAAGCAATAAATAAATACAACGGGTTTTATCAATAACATTCAAAGGATAAAGCAAGGCACACAGTGCAATGATCGTCCCTATCCCCGTCATGGTCCATCCTAGTTTTTTCATTTGCAGCTCCTATAATAAATTATTTAGTGAAAGTTTTCTACGAAAACGATACACTCCTCACCACTAGCTTAAACCATTTAAAAACCAACAACAAGTAGGCCTTCAAATTATACAAAAAAAGAACCATAACCGGCTCCCAGTCGAAGATGTACCGATCTATTGCACATCTCCATCTATACATATATTTCACCAGGGTAATATGATAAGGCTGTTTCCGCATCCTTTGTTGCTAATCGCGAAGCAATGCGGTGTTGTTGATTTCTTCTCCAATGCCCAGCATGGCAGAAGGCGGGCGGTGAGCTTCCTCGTAAGTGAACGGTCTCACCTGTCGCGCCGCTCCCGCAGGAGTCTCGCAATCTGCTCCAATCAACCTTCATTAGTTTCGTTTTAATAACAACAATTTTACGAAAGAGCCAATGATAAAGAACCCTCCAATAGCCAGGATCCTTTATCAAGTCAGGCCCGTTAAACGAAATAAGGGTATAGAAACTCTTCCAATCCTTTATAGTCCGTTGGCTTTCTCCTTGTTATAGCCTCGTTCCCCATAAGGCTGCACCTTCTCCAGCCACGCTTCTTCAAGTTTTTGCAGTTCCCTTTTGGTATCAAAAAACCCTGTTTCCTTCGGCTTTAATACCTCTAGCACCTCAAAGACAAAAGCATCTTTTCCATAATGATTCCACTCTTCTTGCAGCGCTTTATTGGTACTGGTTCCCATAGATAATTCAAATTGTTTACCTTTCAATGTCTTCAGGTTTCTTGTGCTCGCGATAAACACCTTATGATTATGCTGATTTTTTATTTGATAAATTCCCGCTTCCACTTTCGTTTCTTTAAATAATTGCTTCAATTCTTTTTTACGATCCATATTCCTTACGCCCCCATTCATTTCTTCAGCCAATATTGGCTCCCATCAGGCTTCCGATCCAAGAATCCATATTCTATTAAATATCTTCGCAAAAGAACATGATCATGATAGACGGTTGCTAATATTCGATTGATTTCTTTTTCCTCGTATTTCCGCTCATTTTCAAAGCGATTCGTGATTTCCTGCAGGATGAGCAGCCTTTGTTTTTCCTTAGGCGGGAAAGACTTCAAGGCATCCTTGCTACCGTTAGGGAAAAACTTCTTTATAGCCGCCGCCTTTTCATTCTCTGTAACGTTATAACGGTCATCGACCATCCTTGCTTTTTGATGGAGTGGAACGAATGCCGGCGCATGTTCATCTCTCTCTTTCAAAAGTTCCATCATCGCTAAAAAAAGTTTGGCTTGACGCTCCTTCTCCTTCAGAACAAAGCGATGGTTGCGAATTGTCGAAGCACTGCCAATACCCATTTCCTTTTGAACCTCGGCATCGTTCTTCCCTTGGTAAAAAAGACGAAGCAAACGATTTTGATGGTCTGTGAGACCCGTAAGTTTTTTATCAAGATCCATCAAGTATTCAAATACGGACACATGCTCACGTTCAATATGAATTCGCATATAACGCTTCGCTTCATAAAGAACCCCTTCCTCTGGGTATACGATTCCCTTTTGAATCGCATGACCGCACAACAAACATGTATATTGCTCCTCATCCTCGATATACCCTTGTTTAAGTTCATCCTGAGATGCACTCCAAAACATTACAGCGTTTTCCAAAATAACAAACACTTCCTCTTTTTGTTTACTATATATTAAACATAATATTAATTAGTTTGAAATATGTCAATGTTTTTTCCTTGCGATCGCCTCTGGAAAGCTATGTGCCTGCAGTGCAATGAAACGGTCAATGTCCAATACATCAAACCAGCAGGCAATCGGGATTCAACTTTAGTCTTCATGCAATGCGGAGTGAACGGATAAATTACAATTCCCAAGTCTGTAGATGTAGGCAAATGGAAACTCCATCTTCTTTTTCACGCAAAGTGGCAAGAAACGGTCAAGTATCAAAACCCAAAAAAACCTGTAGACAAACTCCACTATCATTCGAGTTTGTCTACAGGTTGGAGCATATGAAACATTAAAGGAAAAGCTAATCCGTTAAAGCTCTTAACGAATTAGCTAGGCACAAACTTCAGTATTCCCTCCAGATAAATTCCTTGCTCCTTGCGTGTGCATTCCCTCAGCTTGATTCTACCTTCGTTCTCTAACTCCTTGGCTAATTGGGCCACTTTAGTTCCATCTTCGGCTATCTCGACTGAAAAGAAATTACCCCGAGTGGAAGTTTGAATGAACTTGAACAAACGATCTTTATTCATTTAAACAACTCCTTATCCATAACAAGTTCGACATAAAAAGCAATCCACCTGCGATATTTTGAAATAAAATACTTCTTACCTGCCTGTGAATATCCGCCGCCCTCGATGGGAAGATTTTAGTTTCAATAAAAAATAAAACATTTTTGTTTTTTTATAAATTACCCGATACAAAAATCAGCATATAGTCCCGTTTATTCACTATTTTTTTCATTATTCATGGATAAACTACAGACTTTTTACTTGTTTTTGTTTGAAATTTATCAGAATATTATATATACTTTAGGTGGTTGCAGCCAAAATAACCTTTAATTGGAAGGAGAATTGCATTGAGAAAAAGCAAATTAGTATTAACAGGGCTTTTATCATTAGGCATTCTAGGGTATGCAGGAACGGAAACACAAGCTCAGGAGGTACGAAGCTTCTCTGGCTATAATGTTACTTATTCTGGAGCTGAAAAATTTGCACCATATTCGTTGAGAAAATCAAACACTAGAGGTGTTGTTAATCTATCAAACGATTCTGGTTCTGCTTGGATTACAGCAACTATGAAAAACTCTGATGGTGTATACAGAGGTGGAACGACTGTCCAAAGAGGAAAGCGGGCCACATTTTCAGCTGTAAATTGCAAAGTAGGGTATAAGTACAAATTAGGGCTAAGAAAAACCAATAATACCGGTGGAGGGAAAGTGACGATAAAAGGTTCTTGGTCTGCAAGTGGCGGTTAAACGTTAATGGAATGTAAAGTGTTGTCCGGGATTTCATTCTTGGGCAACACCCTTTAAATAATTAAAGCTAGTAGAAACAGCGGAGGAAATTCAATGTTACTCAGTAAATTTAAAATCAGAAGCAGATATATGGCGTTAGCATTTTTTTTGTTGTTTGGCGGATTGACCCTTTCCTGGGTGTTTGCTAGTCATTATTTTGAAATCATGACTATGGATTATAACGCACCTGATTTAGCAGGGACTAAAGAAGAAATCAGACAAATTGCTATCGCCTCCATTTCAAATTGGGAAGTATTTGTTGATTCATCGATGTTTCACATCATCAACTTCATTCCCGTTTTATTCATATTACCTACGCTTGGATTATTCACAGAAAAGAGAAGTTTATACGTTCTCGGAAGACATCGGTTTCCATTAATAAAGAAGGCTGTTTATAGAGATGTCATACAATATACATTGTTATCAACGTTTACTGTTGTATCAACCTATTTATTGTATTATTCGATCGGGGCAATCTTTGTTTATCGCAGTCTTGATGATATAGGAGGATTCGCTTCAATTTTACCTCACAATTTTTATAGCAGCCATCCTTACCTCTTCTTTGTTTTCATGGTATGTACAATTTATTTATGTTTAGCATTCGTGTTCAGTTTGTTAGCGTGTGCATTGGTTCTTTTATTAAATCGAGAGTATAAAGTCCTTGTATCGGTATTAATCATCTATTTTTTGTACGGAAAACTAGGTGTTTACACTCAAAGTGTTTGGTTTGACATTTTCGCAAGCTTTACCGCTTTCAACACCATGTATTCCACATTGGAAGCATTTCTACCATTGGTTCTATTATTTATCATTTCGATACTATTACTGGTAGTGGGTGTAAACAAGACAGTTAAAAATCCTGAAAGTTAAAGGTCTAAAAAAGTGGCGATAAAAAACTATCCAATATTATTACTAACCGTTATGATCACTTCCATTTCATTAGCTTTTATTAACTATATCCAAGGCTATCAACATATCATCATCTATATGAATGACTATAATGAATCGTTACCAGCTGAAGCGATCCTTGATCGGATCTTTGTTAATAAAGCCTTTAACCAGATTGAACATATGGAAGGAAATAGCGTTCTCCATTTCATCAGTCCATATACGTTTTATGCAGCGTCGATTTTTTGGGGTTCCATTTCTTTCCTCATGATCAAGAAAGCCTATCATCCATTTGTTTTTTCCCGAATCAACCTGCAACGAGAGGCTTTAAGAATAATCAGGGGTCGATACATCCTTCCTGTAACGTTATTTGTATTTATATACGTCAGTTCCATTTTTACGTTCGTTTTTGTTCATGGTGCACTGGAATTTGAGTATCCAGCTTCAATCATAAGACAATTTTTATTTTTTGGCATCGCAAGCATTCTCATTTCCTTAGGACTTTCATCAATCTTGTTTTACCTCTATTTGAAATTCCAAGAAACGATGGCATTATTGACTGTGTTCATACTCATTTCCGTATTATTCATCATGGATCTGCAACTAAAGACGTTCAGCATTGTATTTATTAGTGGAGATGCTTATTTTGTTGGTGGGATGATTGCCGGAATATGCTTAATGATTCTTTCCCACTTTTTACTACGGAACTTGAAATATAAAATTGCATAGGGGCCTTAATATGATTAAAGTACAGAATATTAACAAGAGCATAAAACATCACACCATTCTAACTAATATTTCCTTATCTATTAATTCAGGTATTTGTGTGGGCTTTGTAGGGCCAAACGGATCAGGCAAAACGATGTTGTTAAAAGCGATTTGTGGATTTACGGCAATTAATGATGGCGAGATTTGGGTGGAAGGCAAACGAATCCTTTTCAGTAAGAAATATATTGACAATGCCGGCATCATCATTGAACAGCCCCCATTCATAAACTACTTAACTGGCATGGAGAATTTGTCCATCTTAGCAAATATACAAAAAAAGATTACAAAAGAAGATATCGTTCAAACCTTAAAAAAGGTGGGTCTAGCTCAGGCAAAAGACAAAAAAGTGAAGGAATATTCCTTGGGCATGAAACAACGTTTAAGGATAGCACAAGCCATTATGGAGAACCCGAATATATTAGTTTTGGATGAACCTTTCAATGGATTGGATAAGAAATCCGTTATTGAGATCCAAGAGCTGTTATTGGATTACAAGAAGAACGGAGTCACGATTCTACTAACAAGCCATGATGATAGGCAAATAAATTATCTTTGTGACATAGTCTATGAATTGAATGGGGGCGAGCTCGTTGAATAAAAAATATGCTTGTCTTATCTTGGGCATACTCTTACTAACAGCATGCTCTCCATATGGAATTACTGGAAATCCAGAAGATGCTAGTGATACCGAATCCACTCCTGAAGAAATAACTGCCATGGAAAATCCTCCAACTTTTTCAATAACAGTGGAGGAATTTGAAAAAGAGATAGTAAACAATGATAATCAAAGGCTCCTGATCAAAACAGAGTCAGGTTTCAATACAAAAGATAATAAGATCCAGCTTACTTATGATTTAACAGATGAAAAGAAAAAACTAGCCGACCTTTTTTTATTCGTTGAGGAATCTAAAGAAGACTTCCCCACTATTGAAAAGAAATTTACGGCTGTTTTAGAAGTGATTTTTCAATCTTTGGACGTATCCTATGATATAAGCGAATTAAAAGCTAATTTAAAAGGAAATGATTTCCTCGGTATGGATACGGACGATGTTTCCGTATCGATAACAAATAATAGTACAAATATTCAATTGGCTATCATTCCGAAATAGCGACATGTACGCCTGAAAGGGCTTAAGCTTATTTTGCGTCAACTGCACTATTATTTATGGTGAAAAATGCATATAATATTTCCGACCCGGAACTTTTCTAAAGACATTTCTAAACAAATAAAAAATCACCCTGGAATGTTGACCAACCAACATTCCAGGGTGATTTTTCTAGTTAGTGTCCCAGGAGAGATTCGAACTCCCGACCGACGCCTTAGAAGGGCGTTGCTCTATCCAGCTGAGCTACTGAGACATGATGCTGTCCCTTATCAGCCAAACAACAGGCATATCAAAGGGTTACAAGAATTAAAACTTTCACTGTAAGACTACACTATAAATAGTAGGGTTTAGAACAATTCCCTAACAAAGTTCTATTACCATGTATCAGAATACCCTAAAGCTTTAAAGTTTTCAAGTACTTATGTATAATATGTTTGCTTTATTTATCACATACACATTTCATAAAATACTAGTTACTAATTCCGATAGCTCCAGAAGACTATGGGGCATGAAAAGCGTAGCACTTTAAGTCTTTCAAGAGCCTAAATAGGCATGATTTTAGCTCGCAGTTTCCTCCACGCATCGGTTGTGCAGTTTCTTATCGTTTAAAGAATGATTTAGAGAAAGAAAACGAGTGGTTTTGTACTTTCTTACGCAGGCGAACATTTATAGACGGAGACACCCTCTCAAAAATTATTGTAAGGACTTAACTAAAAGTTCTATCAGAAGCAGGGGGAAAGGTACATATACATATTCCTTAAGATTATCAGCAACTTCCCCTACTGTTCTATTATCTCCTAATACCCATATCGGAGGAGACAGATGAGGGTGAGGCTGGCATTTCTCTTAATAAGCAAGGAGCACACATTGCGCTGAGCTGCTACAATTCAGTATCTTGACTTGGCAGGAAGGGATATTGCATTGCATGAACGAAAAAAAATATGCTCCCACAGCGTTATAACCTGTGTTAGCATACCTTTTCTGTTAGTGTCCCAGGAGAGATTCGAACTCCCGACCGACGCCTTAGAAGGGCGTTGCTCTATCCAGCTGAGCTACTGAGACGTTTATGATATAAGTTGCGGTAAAACTTATGTATTACCTTAACTGTTCCCTTAGGACACTTCTTATTATAGTAGGATATCAAAAGAAAGTCAACGCTTTTTCTAAAAAAGTTTTTTCCTTTTTTAAAAATCCAGGAAGCGGGGAAAAACGCTTCCTGTTCATTATACATGAAGTCATTCGAATTGATAAGTATTTCTTAGTTCATCAACTATTTTTCCTTCAAGGTCATAATAGGTGATTTCAAGTTGGTCTTTTTCGAGTTCCAAAATGGCATAGGTCTTCTCAATTCTCCCCCGCGGCTGACGGATGCTTCCAGGGTTGATGAACAGCTTGCCGTCGATCATTTCAGAACCTGCAGCGTGGGAATGGCCAAAGCAAATGATATCAGCTCCCATTTCTTCGCTTTTGTAAGCTACGTTCATCAACGTCATCTTGATGTTGTAAAGATGCCCATGAGTAAGGAAGAATCGTTTGCCCGCAATGTTCTCCACAACGTCATTCGGGTAGGCGGCATCATAGTCGCAGTTGCCGCGAACGGCGAGGAAATCCTTCATGAGGGGGTCTTTTCGTTCCAATTCGGAGTCCCCACAATGAATCATGGCCGCGACTTCATGTTTATGACGGTCGGTTATCATGCCAATTTCCTGCGTTAGTCCATGACTGTCACTCATGATAAGGACTTTCATCGTCACATTCCCTCCTCCCTCTTTAGAAATAGATCAAGTTTTTCATCCAAAGCCTTCAAGGCATGGGCCCGGTGGCTGATTTGGTTTTTTTGCTCTTTCGTCAATTCTGCACTTGTTTTGCCTTTTTCTTTAACAAAAAAGATAGGATCATACCCAAATCCATTCTCTCCAGAAGGTTGGTCCGTTATGACACCCTCCATCGTTCCTGATACCGTAATCGTTTCCTGGTTCGGTGAGGCTAGTGCCAAGGCGCAATAAAATCTCGCGGTCCTTTCCGCTTCAGGTACGCCTTCCAGTTCGCTGAGGACTTTTTGCGTGTTCGCTTCGTCACTTTTCGCTTCACCGGCATAGCGCGCTGAATATACACCCGGCCTGCCATCCAGTGCATCTACGATCAATCCTGAATCATCCGCAATGACAAAATGGCCCAACTGCCGGGCAATGGCCTCCGCTTTCAGGATTGCATTGGCTTCAAACGTTGTACCCGTTTCCTCCACGTCCGGTGCACCCGGTACATCGAGGAGCGTCTTGACTTCATATCCTTTAGCAGCGAACAAGCTTTCGAATTCCTTGGCTTTCCCTCTATTCTTCGTTGCAATGATTACTGTCTTCATCCTTCATCTCACCTTTTTTCGTTTTTTGATCTTCGAATAATGTAATAAGCCCTTTTTGGGGTACGGAAATCATTTGCTGTAACTTGTTATATGTAATTGTCGCTCTTACCCAGTGCCTTGTGATTCAACTGACCTTCCCATTCATATCAACAAGAGCTGGTGAATCTACCAGGTAATTTTAGTCTAACACAATTCGTGCTTCTTCTAAAATCCCGACACTTGTAGCCGCCAGATGATTGCCCACGTTATATTTCCATGGTTCGTCTTGTAATCGTCCCCCATTGATTGATTGGTTGCTTTCTGGAACACGGATGAAGCGGATACCTCCTGTTATTGGCACGTCTGCCTCCTCCTAAATCCCCCAAAAATAAGAGGCAGCGGTAGGCTGCCTCGATGTGCTCCATCTCTCGTATACAAAATCGTTTTTTTAAAAACTACCAGTATTGACCTTTTCGGGACGGACCACAGGCTCTGATATTTTCTTTCCTTCTTCATTCAAAATATCGGCGCTGCCCTTCACTTGTACTTCAACACTTTCGATGCCTTTTTGTTCCGTTAACGAAAGGACCAAGGCATCGAGAACTTCTTTTGAAACTTTTTTCTCTTTGAAGCTGCCCAGGATATTTTCGTTGAAATTGAGGCTGACCTTGCCATCCGCCATTTTAGGCTGATCAAGTAAGGCTACATCAGTCATGAAGCCTGTTTGTAAATTCGAACCCGAAGGACTCTTCGTCAATTCCTGAACCGCAGCTGTAACATCATCAGATACCGTTTCACTGATCCGGCGCGTTACCGGTACATAATACGTATATTCCTCGTCACCGCCGACATAATAAACGGTTAATGCTTTCGTATTCGAAATGTCGACTGCGTCACTTGTATCGATATTGATTCCTGAAGATCTGGATATATTCTCATCGATCGGTGTGCCATTGACAGGCATTTCGGAAATATCCTCGCCATTAATCCTCATTTTAATTTTATCGACGGAGTCAAATTGTGTCAGCGTCCATGTAATGGCTTGAAGGATCTTAAGCTCATCTTCTTTTTGGTAGTTTTTGAACTCCGGAGAAAAGTCCGCCACTGCCACTCCGTCTTTAATGTTCACGCTTATTTGCGTATCTGCAGGAATGACCGCCCTGAACCCATTTGGCAGTTTATCCGTGACCGGGCCGTTATTGACAAGATAATCAAGCGCCTGCTTAGCGACAGCTTCGGATTTAGGCAGTTCCAATGTCTGCGGAACCACATACCCGCTTTTATCAATTAAATATAACTCCGTTTTTACCGTTTTGGATTCAACAGCGCCTTCCTCACCATCTGTTGCAGGCTGCTCTTGACCCTTCGACTCTTTTAATGAAGATTCCTTGTCGACTAATGAAACATCCTTGGGTGGATCAATTTCCTTCTTCTCTTCACCGCCGAATAATCCGCACCCCGAAAGCCAAATGGAAGATGCAAGAATGGTAACAGCCATCGTTACTTTTGATTTATTGGACATAAAATCACTCCTAGGACAGTTTGTACTCCTATTTATACGAGCCCTAGGGGAAAATAGACCAATTATTTTTCATCTTTCTCCAGCCGCATGTGCATTGAGGACATGGGGCTGCCCCTATATCTTATTCTTTAATCACTGCTTCTTTCTTTATCTTGGAATTCCACCAAAAAAAAAAGACTTCCAAAATGGAAGTCTTATAAGTGATCGATTTTAACGGTTTCAACCATGCTTGTATGAATGCCAAGCCAGCTCGATGCGATCGATCCAAACATATCCCTGGAGCCGGTTGTATAAAAGCGATGTGCCGGGCGGAGCTTGCTTCTATTGATCAATCTATAATAATCCAAGATGACGCTTGCCTCACGGGCCGTCTCTTCCCCCGATGAAATGACCTGCACTCCATTTCCCATATAGGATGAGATGACAGGTCCCAAGAGTGGATAATGGGTACAGCCAAGAATTAACGTGTCAATTTTCGTTTTCTTCAACGGGCTTAAGGTTTGTGCCACGACCCTATTGACGATTTCCCCTTCGAACTCCCCACTTTCTACGATTGGGACAAATTTCGGACAGGCTAAACTGTCCACTTTCACATCGGTATTGATGGAGGCCAATGCGTCATCATAAGCTTTGCTTTTCACCGTACCTTCCGTGCCTATGATGCCAATATGTAAGGAGTTCGACACTTTCAATGCCGCTCTTGCACCAGGATGGATGACACCCAGAACAGGGATCGAAAGTGTCGCCCTGATTTCATCAAGTACCGCCGCTGTTGCTGTGTTGCAAGCTATAATCAGCATTTTAATATCCTTCTTCAACAAAAATCTCGTCATTTGCCATGTGAAGGCTTGAACATCTTTTTTGGATCTGGGCCCATAAGGACATCTTGCTGTATCGCCTAAATAAATGATATTTTCATTCGGCAGCTGACGCATGACTTCTTTCGCTACAGTCAAGCCGCCTACCCCTGAATCAATGATTCCTATTGGTTGTTTCAAAAAACTCGCCTCATTTTTCTTTCATTTCTTGATGTAGTTTAGCTAAAATCCCTTGAAGGGAAACGATGTCGGCATCATTGAATTGTGCTAACACGCCACTCAAATACTGCTGCCGTTTATTGATCACTTCTTCGATAATCCGTTCCCCTTCACCAAGAAGGTGAATGCGAACCACCCGCCGGTCCTTTTCATCTTTAACACGCTGGACAAGCTGATGCTTCTCCATCCGGTCAATCAGATCCGTGGTTGTGCTGAAGGCAAGAAACATTTTCGTCGACAATTCTCCGATCGTCATGTCGCCCGATTCAAACAGCCATTGCAAAGCCAGGAATTGAGGAATGGTTATTTTATAATCATTTAGGATTTCCCGTCCCCTTTGCTTAATCCAGGACGATACATAGCGCAATTCCTTCTCGATCTCGGCTACATAAGCAACCTGCTTCTCTTCATCCATACACCCAGCTCCCCACTTCATGAAACTTATCATACTACCATTTTGGATGAAAGTGAAATGATTTTCAAGATTGATTGTCCGGAACCTGCGACACCCCAACAAAAAAATAAGCAGCATCCAAAGAAGTCAAAACAATGGAATTGTTTTGGACTTCCTTATATGCTGCCAAATAGAACGGGAGAGAAAATATTTATAAGGCTTACGTATTAAACGCTAACACATTAAAGCTTAAGTTCTCCCATACGAAGGAGTTCTATGACTGCCTGCGAACGTCCTTTGACTCCAAGCTTCTGCATCGCATTCGAGATATGGTTTCGAACTGTTTTTTCGCTAATAAACAATTCACCTGCGATTTCTTTTGTTGTTTTGTCTTGTACTAGTAACTCAAATACTTCTTTTTCTCTTTTGGTGAGTAGTGGCTTATGAGTGAATTCGTTCTCCTTCAAGTAATGTTACCCTCCTTGCCTTCACCAGCATAAAACCCGGAGTGGGTGTCTATTTAGTCAAGATATAGTATGTCGGCTAGTGCAAGGGAGTGACTATTTTACTTCATGGGATGAAATTTTTTCAGGAATGTTCGACCTCCGCATGCCACATCCCTTGCCTCATCTCTTCCGTCCAAGGCGTCGGCTTCCCTGTGTCCTTGGAGACTTGGACGATCGTTCCCCTGCCCGTTAAACATAGGGAACCATCTTGCTTAGTGCCCATGTAATGAATATCTACCGAGGAGGTCCCGATATGGTCGGCTTTCACATGGATCGTCAATCGATCATTGAAAAACACCTGCTGCAGATAATCACACTGCAGATCGGCGACTACCGGAATTTGATCACTTGTGAATGCCGTCCAATCCTTCATGAATCCCAAGCTATTAAAATATTCTATCCGTGCTTCCTCAAAATAAGTAAAAGGTATCGTGTTATTTAAATGCCCGAACATATCCGTTTCCGAAAAGCGGACCTTAATCTCATGTTTAAAAGAAAAATCACTGATCCACTCCGTTATATTATCGATATATGATATTCTGCCCAACTTGTGCACTCCCTTTCGAAAATGAATGGCTATTCACTCATTTTATAAGAAAAATTAGATAATGAAAAGGATTTTCTCTCGGAAAGCTGGTTAATTCGCATACAACTTCCTTCATTTTACAAATTCCATTCATTTCTTATGGAAAAGGATAAAAAAGAGCCCCTATCCTAAGATAGAAGCTCTTTCCTTTAAATGATTAAACTTCGTCGCTTCCGAAGAAGTTACGGAATTGCTGAATGGCCGTATCACGGTTCAATGCTGCAATCGATGTAGTCAATGGAATTCCTTTAGGGCAAGACTGCACACAGTTTTGCGAGTTACCGCAGTTTGCAAGTCCTCCATCGGACATGATTGTGTTTAAACGTTCCGCTTTGTTCATTGCACCAGTTGGATGTGCGTTGAATAAACGGACTTGTGATAACGGTTGTGGTCCCATGAAGTTTGAGTTGCTGTTCACGTTTGGACAAGCTTCCAAGCAAACGCCGCAAGTCATACATTTTGATAATTCATAAGCCCATTGACGTTTCTTTTCTGGCATACGCGGTCCTGGTCCAAGGTTGTACGTTCCATCGATCGGGATCCAAGCTTTTACCTTCTTCAACGAGTCGAACATGCGGCTGCGATCTACCTGAAGGTCACGAACCACAGGGAAAGTACGCATTGGAGCAAGGCGGACAGGCTGTTCCAATTGGTCGATAAGGGCCGTACATGATTGTCTTGGTTTACCATTGATGACCATGGAACAAGCACCACATACTTCCTCAAGGCAGTTCATGTCCCATGCGATTGCTGTCGTATGCTTGCCTTGTACTGTTACCGGGTTACGACGGATTTCCATTAGGGCGGAAATGACATTCATATTCGGGCGGTACGCTAATTCAAATTCCTCATCATAAGGAGCTGAATCCGGTGTATCTTGACGAGTGATGATAAAACGGACTGTTTTAGTCTCAGATTTAGTTTCAACCATTTTTTTGCTCCCCCTCTTTAATGTTTCGTAGTGTAGTCACGTTTACGCGGTGCGATGAGTGATACATCAATATCTTCATAATGGAATTCAGGTGCTTGATCCAAGCCCTTGAACGTTGCCATTGTCGTTTTCATGAATTCTTCATCATTACGTTCCGGGAAATCAGGTTTGTAATGCGCTCCACGGCTTTCATCACGGTTTAACGCACCGATTGTGATTACACGTGCCAATTGCATCATATTTTGCAGCTGTCTAGTGAAAGCAGCTCCTTGGTTGCTCCATTTAGCCGTATCATTGATGTTGATTTTCTTGTAACGCTCCATCAACTCAAGAATCTTGTTATCCGTTTCTTTCAGCTTATCATTGTAACGGACTACAGTAACATGCTGAGTCATCCACTCACCAAGCTCTTTGTGAAGTACGTACGCATTTTCATTTCCATCAAGAGACATGACATTGTTCCATTTTTCTTGCTCTTGTTTTTCGTATCCATCATACAATGAAGATGGGATGGATTCGGAAGTTTTGTCAAGACCTTCGATATATTTAACGGCATTCGGACCAGCGACTGAACCGCCATAGATGGCAGATAGAAGTGAGTTCGCACCAAGACGGTTACCGCCATGCTGGGAGTAATCACACTCACCTGCAGCGAATAAACCTTTAATGTTAGTCATTTGGTCATAATCAACCCAAAGTCCGCCCATAGAATAGTGAACGGCAGGGAAAATCTTCATTGGTACTTTACGAGGATCTTCACCCATGAATTTCTCGTAGATTTCAATGATTCCGCCAAGTTTAATATCAAGTAATTTAGGATCTTTATGTGATAGATCCAGATACACCATGTTTTCTCCATTAATACCAAGCTTCATGTTCATACATACGTCGAAAATTTCACGAGTCGCGATATCACGAGGTACCAGGTTACCGTAAGCAGGGTATTTTTCTTCAAGGAAATACCAAGGTTTTCCGTCTTTATATGTCCAGATACGTCCACCTTCACCACGAGCAGATTCACTCATTAGACGAAGTTTGTCATCTCCAGGGATTGCTGTCGGGTGAATTTGAATGAACTCACCGTTGGCATAATTAACACCTTGTTGATAGACGATCGATGCTGCTGAACCTGTATTGATCATCGAGTTAGTGGATTTACCGAATATGATTCCAGGGCCTCCGCTTGCCATGATGACTGCATCGCCAGGGAATGATTTGATTTCCATTGTAGTCAAGTTCTGAGCTACGATACCGCGTGCTGTTTCTTCATCATCGATAACAGCTCCAAGGAATTCCCAGCCCTCATATTTCGTAACAAGTCCTTCCACTTCATACCGGCGAACCTGCTCGTCCAATGCGTAAAGCAATTGTTGACCAGTCGTTGCACCCGCGAATGCTGTACGGCTATGTTGTGTACCGCCGAAACGACGGAAATCAAGAAGACCTTCCGGAGTACGGTTGAACATAACGCCCATACGGTCAAACATATGGATGATCGATGGTGCCGCTTCGCACATCGCTTTAACCGGGGGTTGGTTAGCCAAGAAGTCCCCGCCATAAACTGTATCATCAAAGTGAATGAATGGAGAATCCCCTTCACCTTTTGTATTTACTGCCCCATTGATTCCGCCTTGGGCACAAACTGAGTGAGAGCGTTTAACAGGCACTAAAGAAAATAAATCAACCTGTTGTCCAAGCTCTGCTGCTTTGATCGTCGCCATTAAGCCGGCTAGACCTCCACCTACGATAATGATTTTACCTTTACCCAATTCTGTCACTCCCTTATTTCCATTAGCAAAGCTATGTTTTTTATCCGGATACTATAAATGAACTCTAACTTCTTAAACGAAAGCGAAAACTGCGCTAACGCCGATATAAGAAAGCAGAACGAAAATGATCAAAGTTACGTACGTCATGATTTTTTGCGATTTAGGTGAAACTGTCAGACCCCAGCTCACTGCAAATGACCATAATCCATTCGCAAAGTGGAAAATTGCAGAAATAATACCTACAATATAGAACACGATCATGAATGGGTTAGAGAAAATCTCTGCCATCATGTCAAAATCAACCTCAGCACCCATGGCTGCTTGAACTCTAGTCTCCCAAATATGCCAAACAAGGAAAATCAGCGTGATGATTCCAGTCAGGCGTTGCAGCATGAACATCCAGTTACGGAAGAAACTAAATCTCCCCAAATTGTTTTTTGCTGTAAGGGCAATATAAATACCGTACACAGCATGGAAAATGATCGGTAGATAGATGACGACCCACTCTACCAAAAGCTTTACGGGCGTATATTCAATTAAATGAACGGCCCCATTAAACGTCTCTTCCCCTTTTGTTGCCATAAAGTTTACCGATAAATGAAAAATTAGGAATAGACCAATCGGAATAACTCCAAGAAGTGAATGAAGTCTACGATTCCCAAACTCGCGATTTTTTGCCACTAAGTGCCCCCCCTTAATTTGTGAAAAATCATGCAAAGATAATCTGGTGGCTACCTTTTATCTCCGCGTGAAAATAAAGTATAGAGTGCAAAAAGCTCTCCTATACTTTCTTACAATTATGTGACATGTCCATTTTACTCCTGACTTCTATGTGCGTCAAGAAAACGGATACAACAAATCTCTTTTTTAAAATAGATATTATTGGCTAAAAATGCATGTTTTTTTATTTGTCAAGGCTATATTATGAGAAATAATGTATGAATCTATTAATATTTCGGTATAATTTATCATTTTTTTCCATTTGCGTTTCAAATAAATAAAAAAACAATATAATTTGCAAAAGAAAAACGTTTATAATAGATTTACAGAAAGAGGCGATAAACTATGAAAAAAAATATTGCTGCAGCGATAGAGGAAGAAATTCAAACTGAAGAGTTCCAAGTTCCGGCTTTCGGATATGAATTAATCAGGGAAGTACTACTGAATGATATACTCGGAAAAGACTCGAATCAGATCCTCTATTGGGCAGGTAAACAGTTAGCAAGAAAATTCCCACTGAATGGCGATCAGGAGGTTATTGAATTTTTCCAAAGCGCCGGTTGGGGAGATTTGGAAATCATCAAGTATACGAAAAACGAGATGGAGTTATCCTTGTCGGGTGAAATAATCAGCCGCCGCCTGGATTTACATCCTGACTGTCACTTCCAGCTTGAAGCCGGCTTCCTTGCCGAGCAGTTCACACTGCAAAAAAAATTCCTCAGCGAATCAACGGAAGAAGTTAAACGCCGCGCAAAAAAAGTGACATTCACCATTCAATGGGATCCCAGAGATCCAATCTAACGAGCCCATAAAACAGACTTACCCTTTTTACCGGAAGTCTGTTTTTTACTGGACTCCATACAATCAGGCTAGCACATTTGCATGCTGACCAAGTTTAAATGCTTCATGCAGGGATTCGACCGCCTTCACCATCTCCAGCTCATTGACGACAGTCGAAACTTTAATTTCCGATGTGCTGACCATTTTCACTTGGATGCCTGTATTGGCCATCACTTCAAACATCTCGGCAGCCACTCCCGGATTGGATACCATACCCGATCCAACGATTGACACCTTGGCCAATCCGCCCTCCGTTTCAACCCTGTCAAAGGCCAACTGCTCTTTATTATTTTCCAACACGATCAAAGCCGCTTTTTTATCTTCACTTTTAATGGAGAATGATAAGTTGGTCGTATCCTCTGCAGTCATGCTTTGAATGATGATGTCAACATTGATCTGGTTTTTCGCAAGCGTCATGAAAATGGTTGATAATGCACCAAGTGATTGGGGCAAGCCATAAACCGTCACCCTAGTGATGCTATCTTCGAATGCGATGCCGCGCACGATTAAGTTTTCTTCCATAGTTGCTTCCTCCTCAATGATCGTTCCTGATTCCCTCTCCATGCTTGAACGGACTTCAAGCGGGATTTGATAATTTTTCGCGTATTCGACAGCCCTTGGATGGAGCACGCCCGCCCCTAAATTGGCAAGCTCGAGCATCTCATCATAAGAGATGGATTGCAGTTTGCGCGCTTCTTTAATGTAGCGGGGATCCGTTGTGAAAACACCCGTAACATCCGTGTAAATATCACATCTATCCGCATTGAGCGCTGCAGCGATGGCAACTGCGGTCGTATCGGAACCGCCACGCCCCAATGTAGTGATTTCCCCATTAACATCGTTTCCCTGAAAACCGGCCACGACGACGATCTGCCTTTCTTGCAGTCTAGCTTGGATTCTCGAAGCATCAATATCCAATATCCGGGCATTCCCATGTACGGATTCCGTCTGCATCCCTGCCTGCCAGCCAGTATACGAGATCGCTTCATGCCCCTTCTCAAGCAAGGCCATCGTCAGCAGGGAAATCGTAACCTGTTCCCCCGTCGTCAATAGCATATCCATTTCCCTTTTGCTTGGGGTGCTGGATATATCATGGGCCATGGAAACCAATTGATCGGTCGTTTTACCCATTGCGGAAACAACGACGACTACCTCATTGCCCTTCTCCGCTTCCTCTATTACCCGATTGGCAACATTTTTAAGTTTTTCAACGCTGCCGACGGATGTCCCGCCGAATTTTTGTACGATTAATGCCATCCTCATGCACCCTCTCTTTTTAGGCAATAAAAAAAGCAATGAGAAATATCTCATTGCTGTGATCACATATCCAATCTTGTAAGCACAGTGAGATAGCTCTCCAGGGCATACACCCTGACAATCCGCCATTTATTAAATGTCAGACCAGAAAAACAAGCTATGAGACTTGTCTTCCTTCGGCGTCCTCCCCTTTCAAAACCCATCATGGAAACTCATACTTCTCCAGGTTTTTACTCTTGAATTCCGCACCTCTATCAGCACTTTTAAGTTGTCTAGTTAAAAATTCCTTTTAATCATAGCATAGAGATTTGTGGGGGGCAAGATTATTCTTGCAATTTTCTCACGATTCCCTCAGCTACCCCTTTTGGCATGCCCGCTCCGATAATTTCCTCGACCGAGGCCTCTTTAATTTTCTTCAATGAACCGAAATGTCTCAATAATTGCTTTCTTCGTTTTTCGCCGACTCCCGGAATATCATCAAGCTGGGAGTGCACGGCATTTTTGCCTCGCAGCTGGCGGTGAAACGTAATCGCAAACCGATGCACTTCATCCTGTATTCTTTGCAATAAGTAGAATTCCTGACTCCGGGAATCAAGCGGTACAAGCTCAAGAGGATTGCCGATCATTAATTGAGATGTTCTATGCTTCTCATCTTTAATCAGGCCAGAAAGCGGGATATCCAGGCCCAGTTCATTTTCCAAAATATCGCGGACGGCCTCCACATGTCCCTTACCGCCATCGATGATGATTAAATCCGGAAGCGGAAGACCCTCTTTCAATACCCGTGAATACCTTCTTCGGACGACTTCGCGCATGGATTCATAATCATCAGGCCCCTGGACGGTTTTGATCTTATATTTGCGGTATTCCCTTTTCTCGGGTTTGCCATCAATGAACACGACCAAAGCGGAAACGGGATCGCTTCCTTGGATGTTGGAGTTATCGAAGGCCTCAATTCGATGCGGGGTATAGATCCCCAATTGCACGCCAAGGTTTTCCACCGCATTGATCGTTCTTTCTTCATCACGCTCAATCAATGAAAACTTTTCCTGAAGCGCAATGGAGGCATTTTTATTGGCCAATTTCAACATATCCTTTTTCGAACCCCGCTTTGGATGAATCGTCTTCACGCCAAGCAGGCCTTCAGCCAGTTCAGCATCCACCGACTCGGGCAGCAGGATTTCCTTCGGTTTAAAATGGTTCGTAATCTCGTAAAACTGACCCAGGAATGTGAGCAGTTCCTGTTCCGGTTCATCATAGACGGGAAATAGGGATACGTCCCTTTCGATCAATTTACCTTGTCTTACAAAGAATACTTGAACGCACATCCAGCCTTTATCATGGGCAAATCCGAATACATCCCTGTCGATGAAATCGGTCGTCATCATTTTCTGCTTTTCCATCGTGATATCGATATGGGCGATTTTGTCACGAAACTCCTTCGCCCTCTCAAAATCCAGCTCTTCGGATGCCTCCAGCATTTTTTCGGTCAGTTCTTTCTTAATCTCTGTATGCCCGCCATTCAAGAAACGGTTGATATCATCGACCATTTTTTTATATTCCTGTTCCTCCACATCATATACGCATGGAGCCAGACATTGACCAAGGTGATAATAAAGGCAAACCCGATCCGGCAGCGTATTGCACTTTCGAAGAGGATAGATGCGGTCGAGCAGTTTTTTCGTTTCGTTAGCCGCAAAAGCATTAGGGTACGGACCGAAGTATTTCCCTTTGTCTTTTTTGACCTTTCGCGTAATGATCAGGCGGGGATGCCGCTCAGCGGTCAGCTTGATGAAGGGATATGTTTTATCATCCTTAAGCATGACATTATATTTTGGATCATGTTTTTTGATTAGATTCAGCTCTAAAATGAGAGCCTCGATATTGGAAGATGTGACGATGTATTCAAAATCCTCAATCTCATTTACGAGCCGAAATGTCTTTCCATCATGGGATCCCGTGAAATAGGAACGGACACGGTTCTTCAACACTTTCGCCTTGCCTACATAAATGATCGTTCCCTGACGATCTTTCATCAAATAACAACCAGGCTGATCGGGAAGAAGCGCAAGTTTATTCTTTATTTGCTGGTTCATGCTTTCAGCCTCCTGTTCTCCCATTTACAATTATTATATATCAAGATAGCGAAAAAAGCTTCAAGTCCGGAGACCTGAAGCTTTTTTTAGCTGACCCGTTTATTAAGCGTGTTTTGCAATAAGCTCAGCAAGAGCTTCTTTAGGTTGGAAGCCAACCACTTTATCCACCACTTCACCGTCTTTAAGGACGATCAGTGTCGGAATGCTCATTACACCGAATTTCCCAGCTGTTTCTTGGTTTTCATCTACATCCACTTTTACGATTTTCGCTGAATCGCCAATTTCCGTATCAAGCTCTTGAAGAACAGGAGCAATCATTTTACAAGGTCCGCACCATGGAGCCCAGAAATCTACAAGAACGACACCTTCGCTAGTATCCGTTGTGAACGTTTGGTCAGTTGCATTTACAATAGCCATATATATTTCCTCCTCAAATTTACTCAAATAACTAAAGACAGTATACCATTGTTGCTAGAATCGATGCTAATATTTTGCTTCAGTGGTAGGATGTCCAAATGAAGAGGGAATATGCACCCAGAATTCGCAGCCTATATCAATAAAATAAGGGACGAGACATATTATGTCCCATCCCTTATTCGAAGCCGTTTACCCTTTAAGCATTCACTTTAAGTTTTTTGAATTCTTCCGTCAGTAATGGAATGACTTCGAAAAGATCGCCGACAATTCCATAGTCAGCTACATTGAAGATGTTCGCTTCAGGGTCTTTATTGATGGCTACGATCACTTTGGAGTTGGACATACCAGCTAAATGCTGAATCGCTCCAGAGATTCCGCAGGCAATATAGAGGTCAGGTGTAACGACCTTACCCGTTTGACCGATTTGCAAAGAATAGTCACAATAATCCGCGTCACATGCACCACGGGAAGCCCCTACCGCTCCGCCAAGAACTTGTGCCAGTTCCTTTAAAGGTTCAAAGCCGTCTTCGCTTTTCACTCCGCGGCCGCCAGCGATGATTACCTTGGCTTCTGAAAGATCGACGCCTTCACTTGCCTTTCTGACAACATCTTTTATGATGGTGCGTAAATCCTTGATATCCACGCTCAATGCAGCTACATCACCGGAGCGGGACTCATCTTTCGCCAATGGCTCAATATTGTTCGGACGGATCGTTGCGAATATCACTCCATCTGTAACAATTTTCTTTTCAAAAGCTTTACCAGAATAAATCGGACGGGTGAAAACGATATTTCCGCCTTCTTCTTCAATGGATGTTACGTCAGAAATCAAACCTGATTCAAGCTTTCCAGCCAATTTAGGGGCAAGGTCTTTTCCAAGTGCCGTATGGCCGAAGAAGATGCCTTCGGGCTTTTCCTGCTCGATGACGGCGAGCAAGGCTTGCGCATAGCCATCTGAAGTGTATTGCTTCAATTGATCGTTTTCGACGGCGACAACCCGGTCTGCACCGAATTGGATCAATTCATTCCCCAAATCTTGAACACTGTCACCAACTAAAACACCTACAATTTCTCCGCCATCTGCAGCAAGTTTAGCCGCACCGATCGCTTCAAATGATACATTTCTTAGTGAACCGTCGCGAACTTCGCCCAATACAAGAAACTTTCTAGCCATTTATAAAAACCTCCTGTGCTCTATTTTATCTATTTGTTGTGTGTAGTTTGTTTTAAAAAGGAATCGTTTCTATTAAATTACTTTAGCTTCGCTGCGTAATAATTGTACAAGTTCGCTAACTTGGTCACCGATCTCGCCGCTCAAGACTTTTCCTGCTTCTTTTTTGGCTGGAAGGTAGATTTCGATCGTTTTTGTTTTCGCTTCAACATCATCCTCTTCCAGGTCCAAATCATCCAATTCCAATTCTTCAAGCGGTTTTTTCTTCGCTTTCATGATCCCTGGCAAAGAAGGATAACGCGGCTCATTTAACCCTTGCTGAGCCGTAACCAACAACGGAAGAGATGCTTCGATCGTTTCGGAATCCCCTTCAACATCACGGATAACGCTTACATTTCCATTTGCAATATCCAATTTAGTGATCGTTGTGATATAAGGGATTTCCAAGATTTCGGCAACGCGTGGACCGACTTGACCTGAACCGCCATCGATGGCCACATTCCCTGCAATGATTAAATCCGCCTCTTTGTCTTTTAAATATTCGCCTATGATTTTGGCAGTCGTGAACTGGTCGCCATTTTCTATATCATCTTCGATATTGATCAATACCGCTTTATCTGCACCCATTGCAAGAGCTGTACGCAATTGCTTCTCAGCCTCTTCGCTTCCGACGGAAATGACCGTTACTTCGCCGCCTTGTGCATCACGCACTTGGATGGCTTCTTCAACAGCATACTCATCATACGGATTAATGATGAATTCTGCTCCATCCTCATTAATTTTCCCATTGGATAATGTAATTTTTTCTTCTGTATCGAATGTTCTTTTCAGCAGCACATAAATATTCACGGTAATACCTCCCGAATGATTTGAGTTTTGAAGATTATGAATTTTTTTGATATATTAAAGTATTCTTCAGGTTCCGCCAAAATCCTGCATAATATTTAAAAATAGTTTTTTGGTACCTTCAAAACTATTATTTCCCTTTGAATACAGCTTCCCTTTTTTCGATGAAGGCCTGAATTCCTTCTTTTGCATCAGCCGTCTCAAAAGCTTTGCCAAAGAGGGCCGCTTCCCTATCCACACCTTTATAGTAGGAATCATGCTTGGAATAATTCAATAACTCGATGGCCGCCTTTAAAGCAACCGGGCTTTTCTTGGCGATTTTTTTAGCCAGCTCATTTGCCTTTGGAAGCAGTTCTTCGTCACTGAAGGCTTGATTCGCCAGACCCCATTCCACGGCTTGAGTGCCTGTAATCGGTTCGCTTGTAAAGAGCATTTCAGCTGCTTTTGCCGTGCCGACATAACGAGGAAGGCGCTGTGTGCCGGCAAAACCAGGGATTAAACCCAACTGCAGCTCAGGCAAACCTAGCTTTGCCCTTTCGGTTACCAAACGGATGTGGCAGGACATTGCCAGTTCCAACCCTCCGCCAAGTGCTGCACCATGGATGGCGGCAATGACTGGTTTCGGGAAGGATTCGATTTTTTCGAATACAGCTTGACCTTTCTTGGTCAAGGATATGAAAGCTTCACCATTTTTCACTTCAGTAAACTCTTTAATGTCAGCTCCCGCCGAGAAAAATCTTCCTTCGCCATGAAGTAGGACAACTCGCACCTCTTCGTTTTGCCCGATTTGATCGAAGGCCTCTGACAGCTCCCCGATGATGGCCGAGGAAAGTGCGTTTGCAGGTGCATGTTCAATCGTTATGGATGCCACATGATTTTCGATAGAAAGCTTAAGGTATTCCATATCCATCCCTCCTGTCATGTTAGTCGAACTTTTTTGAACATTCAATATGTATCTCTTCCCTTAATGAAACGGAAAGCCATTAACCGATTCTTTTAGAGGATGGTTAGCCATCCTCCATTCAAACCGTTAACTTCTAAGGCCGCATCCTCCGAGCAGGAGGCGATGAACGTCTGGTGCAAGGTCCGAAAGCGAATACTTTTGCTCATTCATGACCCATGTCGTCACCGTTTCGTCAATCGTTCCGAATATCATCTGCCTTGCAAGTAAATTATTTAAATCGGGCAGGAATTCGCCTTTCTCTTTTCCTTCAATGATGATCTGATCGATTAAATTTAAATACCCTCTCAACACATCATTGATTCTTAGGCGCAATTCTTTATTCGACTGCCTTAATTCCAACTGGGTGACAATTGCTAAATTCACGTCTTCTGAAAGGATTTGAAAATGTTTCTGGATAAGCACATGCATCTTTTCCGACGCTGTGGATTTTCCTTTGAGCTCTTCTTCGATTTGTTCCACAAAATAGCCCATCTTTTCATGAAATAATGATATTAAAATATCTTCTTTATTTTTGAAATAAAGATATATGGTGCCATCCGCTACGCCTGCCTGCTTGGCGATTTTGGATACTTGAGCTTGATAATAGCCGTTTTGGGCAATGACGATGACGGCTGCGTCAATAATTTGATTATACTTTGGTCTGTTGCGTTTCACTGGCTGTCCCCTTTCAGAAAATGAATGAATCATCATTCATATTTCTATCATAAAATGACGACCCTTGCCTGTCAAGCAAAAACTTCAAAGAGTACTGCCACTCCATTATCTCCATTGTACAGCCTCAATCTGGAGGATGTCCAGCTTCTCTCCAAAAGTCGGAGCCATGCCACTGCTCCGTATAGACGATGCTGCTTTACGCTTCTTTTCTTTCGTCGGATAGCTTCTTCTTTTCTTCCTCGATCAGGACTCTTCTCAAGATCTTTCCTATTGTCGTTTTAGGCAGTTCTTCCCTGAATTCATAGCTGCGCGGCACCTTATAGGAAGCAAGGCTCTTTCTGGCAAACTCATTCAATTCTGCTTCAGTCGCACTGGCATTTTTTTTCAGGACAACATAAGCTTTGACGGTTTCACCGCGATATGGATCAGGTATTCCTGCCACTACAACCTCTTGAATCGCCTCATGCTCATATAGGACCTCTTCCACCTCACGTGGGTATATATTGAATCCCCCGGCAATGATGGTATCTTTTTTCCGCTCGACCACATAAAAGAACCCCTGTTCATCCATGTAGCCCAAATCGCCTGTAAGCAGCCAGCCATTTTTAAAAGTGCTTTCCGTTTCTTCCGGTCGATTCCAGTATCCCTGCATCACTTGAGGCCCTTTTATGGCTATTTCCCCAATTTCATTCGGTGGAAGCTCTTCACCCGTTTCCAGGGACAAGATCACCGAGTCCGTATCTGGCCATGGCAATCCAATGCTGCCTTTTACCCTGGGCTGATCCCAAATGAAATTAGCATGGGTCACCGGAGAAGTTTCCGAAAGTCCATAGCCCTCAACGAGCTTTCCGCCCGTGATTTTTTCGAATTGCTCTTGAACCTCCAAGGGCAATGCTGCAGAACCGCTTATACAGGCATTGATGGAAGACAGGTCATACTTGCCGATATCCGGATGGTTCAGTAGACCGATATACATCGTTGGCGCACCGGGAAACATCGTCGGTTTCTGTTTTTGGATAGTTTTCAGCGTCACTTCGATATCGAACTTCGGCATGATGATCATCGTATTCCCTTCCATGACGGAAAGAACCAATACCGTCGTCATCCCATACACGTGGAAGAATGGTAAAATGGCCAAGACCCTTTCTTCCCCGCGCCTATTTTTATAAAGCCACGCATTGCACATCTTCGTATTCGCCAATAAGTTCTTATGAGTAAGCATGACCCCTTTCGGAAAGCCCGTTGTCCCTCCCGTATATTGCAAAAGGGCAAGGTCTTCATTCACATCGATCGGCTCGAGCACTTCCTCGGGGATTTTCCGTTTCATGATTTCGGTGAACAAATGATGATTGCCTGCATGCTCCACTTTGACGACGATTCCATATTGCTTTTTTTGGATGAATGGATAAATGAGATTTTTCGGAAAAGGTAAATATTCCTTGATAGCGGTTACAATGATATGTTCGATATTCGTTCTAGAAGCGATTGCCGTGACACGGGGAAATAAAATATCCATCACTAAAATCATTTTCGCCCCCGAATCTTTCATTTGATACTCGAGTTCACGTTCCGTATACGTTGGATTCGTTTGAACGACGACTCCGCCGGCCATCAATATCCCAAAAAAGCTGATGACACCTTGAGGGCAGTTAGGAAGCATGACGGCGACCCGTTCTCCTTTTTGAAGGCCGATGCTTTTTAAATAGGCTGCGAACTTTAAAGCCGACTCATAAACTTCGCGGTACGATAATTCCTTTCCCTGGAAATGAATGGATGTTTTACCGGGGAATTCTTCGGCTGACTCTTTCAAAAATGAATAAAGAGGCTTATCTTCGTACGATAGTACGGCTGGTATCTGTTCCGGATAAATGGTTTGCCATGGCTTATGGCTCATGTACACCCCTCCTTCTGAATATTCACAATACTCATTCTCATTATAATACAACCGGGATTTTCTTACAATTGCTGAAATCAGGAAATATAAGCATAAAGGCCGATGGCAGAATCTAAAGCGCATTCAATAAGCCACAGAACTTAGAAACCACCCCAAACTGAGGGCAATCAAGATTCCACATCCGTTTTCAATCAAAGTGGAATGAAACGGAAGGCGGCGACACTCCTGCGGGAATTGCGCGTCCACTTGAGACCCGCAGGCTGAAAGCCAAGGTGGCTCAAGGACCGCCTCTGGATAAGAGAGCGCCTGCAGTGAAATGGAACGGTCTAATTACAAATCCTCCAAAACTGTGGCCATTTAAGTGCTAAGCTTGAAATTCCTCATTCTATTGGACTGCAAAATAAAAAGCGACGCATACGGCCGCTTCTTTCAAGTGAAGAATAACATATAAACGATTCCAAGCAGAAAAAAGATTCCGCAACAAACAATCAGGACTTTTGCAAGTTTCTCCACAGTTTTCTCCCTCTCATGATGGACATCAAGAAATTCCGGCACCGATGACTAAAGATAAAGCGATGGAAATGATCATCGATAGGAATCCAACTGCCCGGTTATCTTTTTGTATTTCTTCATCTATTTTAAAACCAGGTGTCATAAATTCAAAAATGAAATAACCGATCAGCAAAAGGACAAATCCGTACACACCCCAGCCAATCATGGTAAGGAGCGAGTTCTGATGGAGGATGGACTGCTGGAATACATAGGCGATTCCAAATATTTTGCCGCCTGTTGCCAACGCCACGGATAGGTTTCCCTGTTTGATTTCCTCCCAGTTCTTGTACTTTGTGACAAGTTCAAAAATGGCTAAAAAAACAATCATGCACAAAATTACGACACTGTAACGAGCAGCTATATATACATATTCATTTTCCCACATATTCTCCATGGTCCAACTCCCAAAATGGTAACTGGCCAACCGGCTAGGCAGATAGCCGGCCTGACCACCCTTTATTTAAATTCCACCACCGTAATGCCCGTTCCGCCTTCTCCAGCTTCGCCGAACCGGATCCTTTTGACAGCGCGGTGATTTTTCAAGTATTCCTGGACTCCGGACCGGAGAGCCCCCGTCCCTTTACCATGAATGATCGAGACACTAGAATATCCGGCCAATAGCGCATCATCCACATACTTTTCAACTCTCGAGATGGCATTTTCAAAGCGTTCCCCACGTAAATCGAGTTCCACGCTAACGTGGTAATCCCGCCCTTTTATCGTGGTGAGGGGCTTGGTTTCCTTCACTTTTGTAGCCTTGATGAATTCCAGGTCGGACTCCTTCACCTTCATTTTCATGATGCCGATCTGAACTTGCCACTCATTACCGGAAACCTTTTCGATCAGATGACCCTTTTGGCCGAAGCTTACAACCTTTACTTCATCTCCCGGTTTCAGGCTTTTCTCCAAAGGCCTTGCCACTTTCGAAATTTTCTTCAGTTTTGGCGTTGCTTCTTCAAGTCGTTTTTTCGCATCGATCAGTTCATGCTCTTTCACATCGGCATTTTTTTCAAGCCGCAATTTACGTAAATCCGCGATGATCGCTTCGGCTTCTTTTTTTGCCTGTTCAACGATTGCGGCCGCCTCTTTTGCTGCCTTTTCAGCAAGCGCATCGCGTTCTTCTTCATATTCACCCATTTGCTTTTGCAAATCTTTATGAAGGATTTCCGCCTGTTCCAGGTGGTTCTTGGCTTCCAGCTCCTCCTCTTCCGCCTTCTTGCGGCTATCTTCAAGGGAAGCTATCATATTTTCAACTTTATTCGTATCCTCGCCGATATGACTGCGGGCATTGCTTATCACGCTTTCATCCAAGCCTAGACGCTTGGAAATTTCAAAAGCATTACTTCGTCCCGGTACACCGATCAAGAGTTTATAAGTGGGGCTTAACGTTTCCACATCGAATTCAACGCTTGCATTGATGACGCCTTCCCGATCATATCCGTATGCTTTTAATTCCGGATAATGTGTCGTTGCCATCACACGTGCTCCGCGCTTATATACCTCATCCAAAATCGATATCGCTAAAGCGGCTCCCTCCTGAGGGTCGGTTCCCGCACCAAGCTCATCGAATAAGACAAGGCTGTCGTAATCGACTTTTTTTAGGATGTCAACGATATTGACCATATGGGACGAGAACGTACTCAGGCTTTGTTCAATCGACTGTTCATCGCCAATATCGGCATAAACGGAGGAAAACACAGCCGTTTCAGAGCCATCGAGCGCAGGGATTTGCAGTCCGGATTGGGCCATTAACGTACAAAGGCCAATCGTTTTCAAGGTTACCGTTTTTCCCCCTGTATTCGGGCCGGTAATGACGATCGTCGTGAAATCATCACCAAGGAAAATGTCATTGGCGACGACGGCATCACTTGGAATGAGCGGATGCTTCGCCTTGAATAATTTCACGCGTCCTTCATTATTAAGATTCGGCTTCGACCCCTTTATCGCTTTGGCATATTTCGCCTTGGCAACCAGGAAGTCGATATGTGCCAGCACCTTGACATTATGAAGCAATTCAGGCGTGTACCCACCGACTTTCTCCGATAATTCCACCAATATCCGTTCAATTTCCTGCATTTCATTCACTCTTGTTTCCTGAAGGACATTATTCAATTGCACAATTGCTTGCGGCTCAATGAACAAGGTCTGCCCAGATGATGATTGATCATGGATGATCCCGCCATACACACTGCGGTATTCCTGTTTAACCGGGATAACAAAACGGTCATTCCGGATCGTGATGATGGCATCCGATAACATTTTTGTCGCGTTCGAGGAACGAATCATGCTTTCCAGCTTCTCACGGACACGACTTTCGTTCGTGCGGATCTGGTTTCTTAAGGCGCGGAGCTTATCGCTCGCAGAATCCATCACTTCGCCATGTTCACTGATTGCAAACGTAATTTCCTGCTGCAGATCAATCAACGGGTGAATCGAATCGATATATTCGGCTAAAAGCGGGACATCTATTTCCTGCTCGGCCAATTCTTCGAAGAAACGAGTCAGGATCCTGCCGGCACGAATCGTACTGGCGAGCTCCATCAGTTCCATCGGTGAAAGCATACCGCCAATCTGGGCCCTTTTGGCATGTGGCCGGATATCAAAAATCCCGCCCAATGGCAAGTTGCCTTTCAACCGGACGATTTTGGCAGACTCATCCGTTTCGTCCTGCCACCTCGTCACCTCTTCAAAGTCGGTTGAAGGCATCAGTTGCTCAGCCTTCTCTTTTCCTATTGAAGAAGAAGCATGAGAGATTAATTGTTCTTTGATTTTATGAAATTCCAATGTCTTTAAAGCTTTATTATGCATGGAGTTAAAGCTCCTCCTTATTTATGGGCAAAATAGTTAATCATTTCTCTTCAAAAACGCTAATAATCCATCCGGATCCTTTGCATTCAGGACCGTAGATTCTTTGACCCAGCCTTTTTTGGCCGATGAAACTCCTACTGGCATATGCTCCAGCATATCGATGCTGTGTGCATCGGTATTGATTACAATCGTAACGCCCGCTTCCTGTGCCTTGCGCAGGTGGGGAGGCGCCAAATCCAGGCGGTTCGGATTCGCATTCAGCTCCAAGGCAGTATTCGTATCACGTGCCAGCTCGATCAGCATATCCATATCGACATCATATCCGGTCCGTTTCCCGATGATCCTTCCCGTTGGATGGGCGATGATATCGACATGTGGATTGTTAAGGGCCGTTTTCAAGCGCTCCATGATCGTTTCTCGCGGCTGTGAAAAACTGGAATGGATCGATGCGATTACCAAATCCAGCTCCGCAAGCAGGTCATCGTCATAATCAAGCGTCCCATCAGGGAGAATATCCATTTCAATCCCTGAAAGCACGGTAAAATCATCGTATTTTTCATTTAACTCTTGAATGATCTTTTTTTGTTCGCGGACCCGTTCTACGGTCAGTCCGTTCGCCACTTTCAAATATTGCGAATGATCGGTTATGGCCATATATCGATAGCCTTTTGCACGGCACGCTTCAATCATTTCTTCTATCGTATAAGCCCCATCACTCCAAGTGGTATGCATATGGAGATCACCTTGTATGGCCTCTAAGGAAATGAGCGGTTCACTTGCATCATATTGCTCCACTTCGGTTCCGTCTTCACGCAATTCCGGTGGGATGTATGGCAAATCAAAGTGATGATAAAATTGTTCTTCTGTTTCGAACGTCAAGATCTCTCCAGTTTCCGCCACTTCCACACCATATTCGCTGATTTTTTCGCCTCGTTCTTTAGCAAGCTGGCGCATCCTCACATTATGATCCTTCGAACCTGTAAAATGATGCAGCGTCGTGATGAATTCCTTATCCTTCACGATCCTGAAATCGACAGAAATATCATATTCATAATCAAGCACGACCGATACTTTTGTATCACCTGCCGCTATCACATGCTTGATCCCTGATATAGCAAGAAGCTGATTCTTCACTTCTTCGGGATGATCTGTCGATATGATGAAATCGAGGTCCTTGATCGTTTCCCTCATGCGGCGGATGCTGCCAGCCCTCGATGACCGAATGATAGGCTCCATGTTGCCTAGAGCCGTTTCAATATCAGCTGCAATTGGCCTCATGAAGGCAAGCGGAAGCCGATCAGGCCTCGAACCTGCTTCGGCAATCGCTGTCAGGATCTTTTCCTCCGTTTTTTTTCCGAAGCCGGCCAGGGCCGCAACCCTGCCTTCTTCACAGGCGGTTTTTAGATCATTCACATCATTGACATGCAGCTCTTTATGAAGTTTGGCAATTTTCTTCCCGCCCAACCCTTGAAGTTGAAGCAGAGGTATCAATCCTTTTGGCACCTGCTCCTGAAGCTCTTCAAGCACGGTCGATTTCCCCTCATTGATATACTCCTCGATGACCGATGCCGTACCTTTCCCGATTCCATTTAAAGCCGTGAAGTCCTCGATGGCCGCAAGACTCCGGTCATCCGTTTCCAACGCTCCTGCCGCCTTGCGGAAAGCCGAAACCTTGAAGGGATTCTCACCTTTCAATTCCATGTATATTGCAATTTTTTCCAATAGTTTAATGATATCTTTTTTGTTGATCGTCATTTATTTCACCGCCGAAAAATTAATAGGGTATCCGTTGTTTTCTTTCTTAAAGATACCTTTCTTGAAGGTAAAGTACAAGCAGGCCGCTCCTTGCCATGATTCAAGGCAAGATCACGCTATTACAGAAAAGGGGCCTCCCCCATTCAAAATCCAGGACTTTGAGAAAGGGAGGCAGGCCCTCGGTAACTGTCATTATGATTGATCTGGTTTTTGGAACCAAAGTTCTTTCACTTGTTCGGAAAGGAACGGTGTATGTTTCACGATCGATTCTGCCAGAAAAGATCCCGCTAATGGCTTCTGGATCGAATCCATTGGCAGCATGGCAGCTATATATAATATAATAAACATGATAAGATAGATTTCGATAAAGCCCAATATCCCGCCACCCCAGCGATTCAGCTGTTTCAATATCGGTAGGTGGGTAATGAAATTGAGCATCGAGCCAAGCATTTGCCAAAGGATCTTGGCCGCAAAGAAAATGATGGCAAAGGCAATCGCATTGTAATACGCCGTTTCGAGCCCGACTGTTTCAAAAAACATAGTAAGCGCCGAGGAATCACTCATCGTCGGAAACGGGATCCACAATTTCAGATTGGGAGCAAGATCTCCATAAAACACATATGCGACGATAAAGGCCACTATGAACCCTGTCATATGAACAGTCTGTAAAATGAAGCCACGCTTTAAACCGATTAATAAACCGATTAAAAGAATGGCCAGAATTGCTAAATCAAGCATGTACTCAGTCCTTCTCTCTCTTTAATTCCAGTTGAAGCTGGTCTAGTTCATCTTTTAACTTAATATATTCGTGGATGGTATTTACGGCCGTTAGTACCGCTAGCTTGCTTGTATCCAAGTATGGGTTTTTCATACTGATTTCTCTCATTTTTTCGTCAACCATCGAAGCGACCAGGCGCATATGGCTTGCGCTTTCTGTTCCGACGATTGTATATGGTTGTCCGTATATATCAACTGTTGTTTTATTTCGTTTATCGTCTGACAAAATGATGCCCCCAATCTAAACAATCCTAATTCTATCATATCATGAAGTTTTTCGTCATGAAAGAGAGTACCACGTCATTTCTTGTATAAAAACTGCAATAATTTGTCAAATGAAAACGAACTAAGAAGCAGCTTGCCTAAATAATAATATGAAGTTAGGAGTTTACCGATTATGTCCCATGTTGTTTTACTCATCAATCCCGCCCAAATAAAAGCGATGCAAGTTCATTATTCTTCATCCTTAGCCACCAAACAGCCGCCAGGGAGCATCTTTTCCGCCAAGCCGCCGCTATGCACGGTGACCGCCTATAAATCCGGAAAGGTCCTTTTCCAAGGTAAGAATGCCGAACTGGAAGCCGGTAAATGGCAGCAGGCCGCTACAGCCGCCGCGCCAAAGAAAAAAACGGCATCCACCTCTTCGGTCAATGTCCACCGGTATTCACCGCCTGCCCATATCGGAACGATGTCCGTGATAGGTTCCGATGAAGTTGGGACAGGAGACTATTTCGGCCCGATTACGGTCGTAGCCGTTTATGCGAAAAAGGAGCAGCTTCCCCTATTGAGGGAGCTTGGTGTTCAGGATTCGAAAAATCTTAAAGATCCTCAGATCATCGAAATTGCCAAACAGATCAAGAATGTCGTGCCATTCAGCCTGCTTACTTGCGATAACCCCAAATATAATACGCTGCAGGCTCAAGGGATGTCACAAGGAAAAATGAAGGCCCTCCTCCATAACCAAGCGATCAAGCTTCTGATGCAAAAAATTCAGCCGGAGCAAGCGGAAGCTGTCCTTATCGACCAATTCGCCCAACCTGATGTATTTTTTAATTATTTGAAGGGCCAAGAACGGTTTCAGGCAAACGCCACTTATTTATGCACAAAAGCGGAAGGCATCCACCTTGGCGTAGCCGCCGCATCCATCCTGGCACGATACGCCTTCGTCAAACGCTTTGATTTGCTAAGTGAAAAAGCCGGATTCAAAATCCCGAAAGGAGCCGGATTTGCCGTGGACGAAGCCGCCGCACGATTGATCCATGAAAAAGGAATGGACTCCTTGCACGAATTCACGAAAACCCACTTCGCCAATACCGAAAAAGCAAAGCGGTTATACCAACAAAAATACCATAAATAAAGGCGAAGCGGCCGTTCTTCCGGGAACAGCCGCTTTTTTTGCAGTTTACCCGCCAGTTTGGGTGCTTTACTCGGGAGTTCATAAAAAGACAGCTTCCCGCGTTTCAGGGAGCTGTCTTTTTGTTTTATCCTCTTAGTTCTGCGCCGGCTTTTTCTTTTACGGCTTCTAGTACTTTTTCATGCGCTTTTGTAATGTCTTCGTCGGTTAGTGTACGTTCCGGATCGAAGTATTTCAGTGAGTAGGCAATGGATTTCTTGCCTTGCTCCATTCTTTCACCCTCGTATAAGTCGAAGATGGTTACTTCCTTGAGTAGCTTGCCTCCGGCTTCTTCAATAATGTTTTGAATGTCTCCGGCTTTTGTCGCTTGATCGACAACGAGCGCAATATCGCGTGTTGTCGATGGGTAGCGCGGAATGGTTTCGTAGGCAATTGGCGCCACTTCGGCTTCTGCCAATGCCTTTAAGGAAAGTTCGAAAATATATGTTTCTTTTATATCCAAGTCTTTTTGGACAGTTGGGTGCACTTGGCCGATAAAGCCGATCACATCACCATTCAACAGGACTTCCGCTGTCCGCCCTGGATGCATGTCATTGATTTGTGCTTGGCGGTAACTGATTTGATCCGTTAACCCAAGTGTATCGAATAATGCTTCGATCACGCCTTTGGCTACAAAGAAGTCGACCGGTTTCTTTTCGCCTTGCCATGGATGTGCTTCCCATAGGCCTGTGATGGCTCCGGCGATATGTTCTTTTTCATCTGGTAGCTCGTGGTCATCCCGTTTAAAGAATACTGATCCGATTTCATATAGAGCTAAAGAATCCAGTTGGCGGGCATTGTTATATTTTACGACTTCAAGCAATTGAGGCACGATGCTTAAACGCAGCTGGCTTCTTTCTTCGCTTATCGGCATGGCTAATCGAATCGATTCTCTTGCTTCCAATGCGAATTGCGCTGCTTTTTCCTCGCTTGTCAGTGAATAGGTCACCGCTTGATAAAGGCCTGCTCCTTCAAGTGTACGGCGTGCCTTCCGCCGTTTCATTTGATAGTCCGTCAAATGGCCAGGGGTAGCACAGCCGATCGGCAGTGTAGTCGGAATGTTATCATATCCATATAAACGTGCCGCTTCTTCGACCAAGTCAGCTTCAATCGTAATGTCCCCACGGCGTGTCGGTACAGTGATCGTGAACGTTTCATTGTCAAGTTCCACGCCGAATTGCAGGCGGTTGAAGATGGATTCCACTTCGGTTACGGTCATGTCTGTTCCAAGAAGCTTGTTGATTTTTTCAAGGGTGATGCTGATGACTGCAGGTTCCATTGTCAATTCGTCCACTTCTGCCGTTCCTTGCAGGACTGTTCCGCCAGCATATTGGGCAATCAATTGTGCCGCACGTTCCCCAGCTTCACGTACACGGGCCGGATCGACGCCTTTTTCAAAACGTGCACTCGCTTCACTGCGCAAGCCGTGATCTTTTGAAGCTTTACGAACGACCGTACCTGCGAAATAGGCACTTTCAAGGATGATGTTCGTCGTATCGTTTTTCACCTCAGAATCGGCTCCGCCCATCACACCAGCTATCGCAACAGGCTCGCTGCCGTTTGTGATCACTAAATGATTCGGTGTCAATGTGCGTTCTGCTTCATCAAGCGTTACGATTTTTTCAGCATCCTTCGCCCTGCGGATGACGATTTCTTTTGAACCGAAACGGTCATAATCAAAGGCATGCAGCGGCTGGCCGTATTCAAGTAAGATGTAATTCGTGATATCGACGACATTATTATGCGGCCGGATACCTGCCGACATTAGTCGTGTTTGCATCCAAAGCGGTGAAGGACCAATTTTTACATCTTTGATGATTTTAGCGATGTATACCGGGTTATCTTCTTTCGCTTCCACTTTGACACTGATGTAATCCGTCGCTTTTTCAGCTGCTTCTTCTTTCTCGATGACCGGCCATTTCACTTCCCGGCCGAGGATAGCCCCCACTTCGTAGGCTACACCGAGCATGCTCAAAGCATCCGAACGGTTTGGAGTCAGCCCGAGTTCCAGCACTTCATCACTTAAACCAAGCTCCTCCAATGCATCTTTTCCTACTTCCACATCATTGGGGAAGACGAAGATGCCTGTAGCATAATCCTTGGAAACGAGCTTGGATTCAAACCCCAATTCTTGGAGGGAGCAAATCATCCCGTGTGATTCTTCTCCGCGCAGCTTCGCTTTCTTGATTTTGAAATTACCTGGAAGGACTGCGCCAACAGTGGCGACTGCGACTTTTTGGCCTTTATCGACATTCGGTGCCCCACAGATGATCTGAACGGGATGTTCTGCCCCGATATCAACTTGGCACTTATTCAATTTATCGGCATTTGGATGCTGTTCACGTTCAATGACGTGGCCGATGACGACACCTTTTAGCCCTTCACTTTTCTTTTCCACCCCTTCAACCTCAATGCCGCTTTTCGTGATTTTGTCAGCTAGCTCCATCGCATTGATGCCTGAAAGGTCAACATAATCTTGTAACCATTTATATGAGACAAACATGGTAGGTCCTCCTTTATAAAAATAAAATTTATGCTTCGTGATGGTTGAATTGCTTTAAGAATCGAACATCATTCGTATAGAAATGGCGAATATCGTCCACACCGTATTTCAGCATCGCGATCCGTTCCACGCCCATTCCAAATGCGAACCCAGAGTATTTTTTGGAATCGAACCCAGCCATTTCAAGGACGTTCGGATGAACGATCCCGGCGCCAAGCACTTCGATCCAGCCTGTTTTTTTACATACGCTGCACCCTTTACCACCGCAGATTTTACAGGAAATATCGACTTCGACGGATGGCTCCGTGAATGGGAAGAAACTTGGACGAAGACGGATTTCACGATCTTGCCCGAATACTTTTTTGGCAAATACGTCAAGCGTTCCTTTTAGATCGCTCATGCTGATGTTCTCATCGATGACCAAGCCCTCGATTTGCTGGAATTGATGGGAGTGTGTCGCATCATCGTTATCGCGGCGATATACTTTCCCAGGGCAAATGATTTTAACAGGGCCTTGACCTTTATGTTTTTTCATCGTCCTTGCTTGAACAGGTGAAGTGTGCGTCCGCATCAGGATTTCCTCCGTGATGTAGAAGGAGTCCTGCATATCACGTGCCGGATGGCTTTTTGGCAGGTTAAGTGCCTCGAAGTTGTAGTAGTCGCTTTCGACTTCCGGACCTTCCGCAACGGTGTATCCCATTCCGATGAATAAATCTTCAATTTCTTCCACAACACGTGTTAACGGATGATGGTTCCCCCTGTTTACGGGACGTCCTGGCAATGTCACGTCAATCGTTTCCGTTGCTAGCTTAGCATTGACAGCTGCCGTTTCAAGAGCCTTTTGTTTTTCCTCGATTTTTGAAGCGATCGCCTCACGGACGTCATTGGCAAGCGCCCCGATTTTCGGGCGTTCCTCTGCTGACAGCTTCCCCATGCCACGCAATACCTCAGTGATCGGGCCTTTTTTCCCTAAATAAGCAACCCGGACTTCATTCAGTTCCTTAAGTTCGGAAGCGGCGGTTACTTTTTGCAACGCTTCTTCCTGCAGTTCTAGTAATCGTTCCTGCATCATGTTTTCCTCCTTTATTTTCCTTTTGTAAAAATGAACACAAAAAAACCCCTATCCCTAAAGGGACGAGGTTTATGTATCGCGGTACCACCCTTATTAGTGCAAGGACAAAAAACTCCTGCACTCACTTCATGAAAATAACGGCTTTTCACCGGAACATTTTTCGGACGATGTGTCTTCCCAATGCCAACTCGAAAGGTGAATTCACTTAAGCAGCGCCATAAAAATGCTTTCAGTCGAGGCATTTTTTCCCTGGATATGGATAACTTAAGGTACTACTCTTTGTCATCGTTGTTTGCATTATAAAATTCTGTTTCATTATATTATAATTCGGCGGCCGTTTCAAATTCATTTTCGCAAATGATACATTAAAATCCCGGCTGCGATCCCTACATTAAGCGATTCGCTTTTTCCATAAATGGGAATATAGAGATTTTGAGTCGTTTTTGCCAATAATTCTTTCGAAACACCTTGGCCTTCATTACCGACAAGCAGGGCGAATCGGGATGTTTTTTCGACTTCTTCAAATGGTGAAGCGCCTTCCAAAGCCGTGCCATAAACCGGCGTCCCCTTCTGTTTCAGCTCTTCGATGACCTCGGATAGGTTTGCTTTGATGACTGGCATACGGAATAGACTTCCCTGTGTCGAACGGACCACTTTCGGGTTGTATAAATCTGCACAGCCTTCGCCAACGATGACTGCATCCATACCAGCTGCATCCGCTGTCCTGATCATCGTACCTATATTCCCCGGATCCTGAACAGCATCAATCAATAATAGTTTATCCGGATTGATGGACTCCATGCTCATTACTTTTTGTTCACACACCGCAGCAATTCCTTGCGGGGCCTCGGTGTCGCATATTGCTTTCATAATATCATGTTTCACATAAATGACTTCCGTGCCTTCCAATTTAAAATGGGCGGGCATTTCCGTTTCTTCATTTACGATGACTTCCATGACGATTTCTTCTTTTAAGGCTTCTTCAACAAGGTGGAAGCCCTCGACTAAATATTTGCCTGTCTTATCGCGCTCTTTTTTCGTCAATAGCTTCTTCCATTGCTTGACTTGCGGGTTTTTTACGGATTCGATATATTTCAAGGGTAAACGCTCCTTTGACTTCACACTGATTTTCCTATTATAACGCAAATCGCATACATATTGCATGCCCGTTTGTGAAATGCTATTAATGTCAGTCATTATGTGTTAGAGGAGGAATAATTGTGAATTTAAACCTACGTAATGCGATCATCCAAAATGTATCTGGAAATTCGCAGGAGCAGCTGGAAGACACGATTGTCGATGCGATACAAAACGGCGAGGAAAAAATGCTGCCTGGCTTGGGAGTATTATTCGAGGTCATCTGGCAAAATTCATCTGATCAAGAAAAACAGGAAATGATCAATGCCCTTGAATCAGGATTAAAAAAATAACAGCCCTCGGAGGCTGTTATTTTTTTGATTCGCTTACTTCGTCATCGGCACCACTTTATCTGGGTCAGCCATCATTTCTGCAACAGATACTTCTTCATCAAGAAGCAGAATGTATTTTTTTGCTTTCACTTCTTCGAGGATCTCATTCGTCTCGGTTACGGAGTACCCGTATTTCGTGAAAAAGGTACGCAAATCCCCTGAACCTTCTTCTGTGAAGAAATGGATGATTTTCTCTAAAAAAGTATCCTTATCCTGATTGGCGATGATCAATATATCCGTATGGTCGTTTCCGAGCTGCACATCATTTTTTATATCAGCTGCGACTGTCATTTGTATGCCGGTCACGCCTTTTGCTTGTAAATCATGAATTGCAGCAAGTAATTCCGGATTAGAGTCAAAAACACCATAAACGTTTTTGTCCATGTTTTCTTCCTCCTTGTTCCTTCACTTGAAATAGAATTCCTCTGTAATTATACCTTGTCGCTTTATCAATAAACAAGCAAATAATGCAATGGGAAATGCTAGTACCTGGCCGAAAAACTCCTTTGCCTAAAGGAGTTTCCATTCAAATTCAAAAACTAACAGCCTTTGGCCGGCTGTTAGTTTGCGCCTTTACAGATGATCGGTATTGATTCTATTTTTGATGTAATCGTCCTCCAACGGATCTTCTTCCTCTTTAACATCACGGTTTACAGATCTTTCTGCATTCCGTTCTTTTTGGGCATCGGCTGAAAATGGGTCGGCATGGGGGTCGCTAGTCAATGTGCCTTCATGGTCCATTTTCTCCTGTTGTTTAAATTTTTCAGTGGAATTAGCCCTGATTTCCCTTTCTTGAGACCGCTTCGTTTCCAGCTCTTGTTGATTTTCAAAAATATCGGAAGAATTTCCGTGCAGTTCTGTGCTTCTCCCTGGCTGTGCCTCAACTTCCCTTGTTTGATAGGCATTGGCAGTCGTCTCAGGAAAAAGATTCGGGTCCGGGTTGTTCACCACTCCTGTTTTTAGCGGATCTTCTATAAGGGATTCGTCATCATGCATGTCTTTGGAAGCGGCTGCCTGGTCATCTGTAAGGATCAAGAATTTCCCTGACTCCACCTCATTTATATAAGCGGTCGCTTCGCTATCGGCAAGCCCCAATTCACCCAGCCTGTTCCTAATGTCCCGAGAGCCTTCGTTCAGGAAAAAATGCTTCATCTTATCCAAGAAGGAATCTTCATTGGCATTCGTTACGACGTCCACATCCGGATTTCTTCCTTCATTGCCAAAATCGAAATCTTCCTTTTTATTGGCGATTACGGTTATTTCCCCTTCATGTCTTCTTGTTTCCTTTAAGGATTGTATAGCCTGATATACTTCTGTTTTAGTATCGTACACACCATATAATGCTTTAACCATGCATCTCTTCCTCCTTATTTTCTGAAACGTTTCTTATTTGTAGGTATACCCCAAGGGCTGCTTTTTAAACAATGGCTGGTTTCGCATACTCTTGCGATTCATCAAGTAATGCTGTGATCAAGTTAAATGAAAAAGGGCTTTGGAATGGGGAACATTCCGAAGCCCTTTTTTCATGCTGCAGCTTATTTTTTTACACTTAGAAGCGGTCGCCTCTTCGTTCAGCTGCGTTTTTTTCATTTACGATCGAGTCATCTGTACTATCAAGCTGAATTTCTTCCTTTTTCAGGGTATCTTTAACCTGTTCGGTTTCTTGAACAGCATGTTTTTTGATGACGATTTCGTCTGTTACGATTGGTTTTTTTGATACTTCCAATTTTTCCTCGACGACAGGAATACGTATCGTTTCCCCATCTTGAATGCTGCTGCCAGGTTCGAGATTCGCTTCACGTCCTGAAACGGATCGATGCTCGACAGTCACCTCTTCATGCTCAACAGGGACATTGATCGTTTTATGTTGTTCTTTCACTTCTTTATTGATGACAACTTCACCGGTCTGAACTCTTTCTTTATCGATATTCAGCTGCTCTTCACGAAGCTTGAGCGTCTGTTCATCTTCCGGCAATTCACGACCTTGTCCGTTCATTCCATATACATCTTCCTTATTTAAGGCATCGGTTTTTTCGGCATTGTTATAAAGAGGGGGCGTGGTGTTCGCATCCAGCCTTGTTCCAGCCGTGTCCGTTCTTGCGGTCGTGAATTGATCTTTTGCCGTTCCAAGATGTCCTTCCCCTTCTTCAACTAGGACGAGAACCTTTCCGTTTTCCACATCAAAGACATGCTCAGCTGCGTCACTATTGGAAAGGCCTGCATTCGCCAATCTTGTTGATAGGTCAGCTGTATCGTCCGGCATGAAGAAGCGGGCCACCTTGTCCATGAAAGATTCGTCGTTAGAAACATTCGTCATTGTATGAACATCCGTTTCACGTTGGTGATGGGTAAAATCCAATGTTTCTTCCTTATCAGCCACAACCGTGATATCGTCCCCTTCAAAGCCTTTGGCCTTGAGTGCATTAATCGCTTGGATCACTTCTGCATTCGATTCATATACTCCATAAACTGTTTTATTCATTGTACATTCCTCCTTAGGGTTTGTTGTGCTATATGGTAGCTCATATATAATTTGTACCCGCTTGTCACCTAAGTAAACGAGGAATCCACATTTCATTTATGTTAAAACATGACGATTTGTTCTCAGAATAGAACGATCATTTCACGGAAAACTAGGTTTTTCAATGGTTTGCTCATTATTTAAAACGTAATGTTTAGACATATAATACCATCCGAACAGTTGCAGCCTAGGGTCGGCGTTCAATTTTCCTGCCGTTTTCTTCTATTATAATGCCGCAGCTTCCAAGAGTAGGTCGGCAATATGTACCGCTTTCGTGCAATCCCCCATCTTTTCGCGCTCGATTCCGAGCTGCATTTGCAACAAACAGCCAGGGTTCGCCGTCACAACAATATCCGCCTGCGTCGATTTGGTGTGCTCCATTTTCGAGTCAAGGATTTTCATGGACATCTCTGATTCCACAATATTATAAATTCCGGCAGAGCCGCAGCAGCGATCAGCATCCTTCATTTCCCTGAAATCGATTCCTTCTATCGCTTGAAGTAGAATACGTGGAGCAATGGATGTATTCATCACATTTCGTAAGTGACAGGAATCCTGGAATGTGATGGTTTGAGCTGGCAATTTCAGGCGAGTTTTTTCATGAAAGCGTAAATCGACCAGAATTTCGCTAATGTCCTTCAACTTACCTTTGAAGGCCATTGCCCGTTCATGCCAAACTGGGTCTTCTTGGAGCAAATGGTCATAATCAATGAGAAAAGCTCCACAACCACCGGCATTCGTAATGATATAATCCACCCCGTCCGCTTCAAACGCTTCAATATTACGCTTGGCCAGCTGCTTAGCTCCTTCTTTTTCGCCACTGTGCCCATGGAGCGCCCCACAGCAAGCTTGGGATTTTGGAATCACGATTTCACATCCGGCGACCTGAAGGAGCTTTAGTGTTGCCTTGTTCGTTTCCAGAAACATCGTATCCATCAAGCAGCCGGAAAAGAAGGCCACCTTTTTAAGGACTGGGCCAATCGAAGGCAGACCGGTTGGCCTTTTTTTCATTTCCGATTTTGTCGGGACCTTTGGCAGCACCTTTTCCATGGTCGCCAAATTATCGGGCAGCATGCTGAGTACCCCTGTTTTACGGGCGATATATTGCAGGCCGGATCTCTGATAAAAGCCAAGTAAGCTCGTCATGTTCTGCATTCGCTCCTGATGTGGGAATAATCCGCTGAAAACGGCCTTGCGGATCGTTTTCACAGGAAAGCTATGCTCCTTATTTTGATGGATGATATCTCTTGCTTCTTCCAGAAGATGTCCATATTTCACACCGGAAGGGCAAACGGGCTCACAAGCCCTGCAGCCCAGGCATAGACTTAAAGAGCGTTCCACATCTTCATCGGGCTCTATCAACCCATCCGTCACCGCTTTCATCAGGGCAATTCTCCCCCTCGGCGAATGGGATTCCTTTGATCCGGATTCGATGTATGTTGGACAATGGGGCAGGCAAAAACCACATCGCATGCAATTCAGCAATTCATCTTCATTCATTCTTTCCGCGAATTGATTGGCAATCGCTTCTCTTTCCTGAACGGTCGTCATGACGAAACCACCACTCTTTTCCTGCTTTCCTTGGCAAAGACTTTTCCGGGATTCATGATGCCATGGGGATCGAATGCTTGCTTTATCGCCCTCATGGCGGCAACCCCTTCCTTCTTTAGCTTCCATTCAAGGTAAGGCGCCTTCATCGCACCCACTCCATGTTCACCGGTGATCGTCCCGCCAAGATCGATGGCCGCAGCAAAAATGTCAGCAAATGCGAGCTCCACACGCTCCATTTCATCATGATCACGAGCGTCCGTAATGCAGGTAGGGTGAAGGTTCCCATCCCCGGCATGACCGAAAGTACAAATGTTCACGTCATGCTGCTTTGCGATTTGATTGATCGCTCGAACCATCTTGGCAATTTCCGAACGGGGAACGGTGGCGTCTTCCAAAATGGTCGTCGGCTTCAGACGTGCCAGTGCAGAGAGCGCAGTACGTCTTGCCGTTTTCAGCGCAGCTGCATCAGCCTCCGTCTCGGCAATTTCCACGGAAACTGCCTTTTCCTCGAGACAGATATCAGCCATCCTTTTCATATCACGTTCCACCACTTCTAAAGGACCATCCTGTTCAATCAAAAGAACCGCTTCCACATCGGTCGGCAACCCGATCTTTGCAAAATCCTCAACGACGGCCAATGTCGGCCGGTCAAGAAATTCAAGGGTGACCGGAATGATTTTATTCGAAATGATTTTTGCCACGGACTGGGCTGCGGCATCCAAGTCTTGATACAAGGCCAGCATCGTCTTTGTCGTTTCCGGGGTGGGAATCAGTTTTAAGATCGCTTCCGTAACGATTCCTAGCGTCCCCTCTGAACCGACCATCAGCTTCGTTAAATCGTACCCCGCTACATCCTTCGCAAGCTTGCCTCCTGTGTGAATGATATCCCCATTCGGAAGGACCACCTCAAGCCCGATGACATAATCGCGCGTGACTCCATATTTCAACCCCCGCAAGCCACCGGAGTTTTCATTAATGTTGCCTCCGATCGTGGAGATTTTCATCGAACTTGGATCGGGCGGATAAAATAACCCCTTCGCTTCAACCGCTGAAATCAAGTCCAATGTGATGAGACCGGGCTGCACCGTTGCCGTTAAGTTCTCCTCATCTATTTCCAGCAAAGCATTCATTCGATTGAATAATAGAACAAGCCCGCCCTCCATCGGACAGGTGCCGCCGCTCAAATTCGTTCCGGATCCGCGTGGAATGATGGGAATCTTGTACGCGTTGCATACCTTGACGATGTCTGACACTTCAGCTGTACAACCAGGTTTAATGACCGCATCAGGCATCGCTTGATACCCTGGTGTCGCATCATATGAATGAACCAGGCACTCCACCTTTGAATCATCGTAGTTTTCCGCTCCAACGATGACAAGGAGTAACTGCTTGATCTGCTCCGTTATCATGTATGTATTTCCCCCTCATATTTACAATCCTATTTGATAGCATCGATATGATTTAAGTATAAGGAAAAAACAACGCCAACTTCTATGTATGAAAACACAGAATTTCACGTTTCATTTACAAATATTTTGTATGTTTATCCAATACCTTCAACGCTAGATAGAGTGTGACCAAATCTGCTAGGTTCCTTGGATTCAATTCGGTCATGTCTTCGATCCGCTTGAGTCTATAATGGAGGGTATTGATATGTATATGAAGGGCTGCAGATGTGTCCTTCATGGACAGATCACAGGCAAAATACATGGAAAGGGTTTTAAGCAACTCCTCATTGGGAAGCAAATCCTCTATCGTACGGGTTACATATTCCTGTCTTGTTTCCCGGGTGACCTCATCAAGCAGGACTTCAAGTTTCAAATCCTCATCAAAGACGATTCCCGCTGCTGGAAACGCAATCTTCAACGAGCGCTCCGCTTTATAAAAAGCCTTTCTGAAGGCGGAGCCAGACATACTCGGGCTAACCCCTGCACACATTTTATAACCGGTGCTATCTTCGAGCTTTCTTTGCAGTTTACGTAATTTCATTAATTGTTGATCTTTTGATCCAAAAAAATCGGCTGCTGAGAGAAGGACGAACTGATTCCGGCCCCATCGGACGACGATGTCCGATGGATGCTGCTGCCTTACGTAAATCTGAAGCGCCCTCCATACATGAGGTTCGATGACTTTTTCAGTCTTGAATTCACCAAGGATGATGACCCTGTCCACATGAACATCGATGCCAAGCATCTTTGCCTTCTGAAGGAATGGCTCATTGAATGTTTCCAGTTGATGCCATTCAAAGACGAAGAATTCCATCAGGCGTGATCGGGATTCCTCCTGTTCGAGGTGATAGCTTTCCTGAATGAACAATTCCGTCATCTTTTTTAATAGTTCTGCATATGGGGAAACAAGATTGGGTTCCCCAGTGATCCCAATCACGCAAACGGCTTCCTGATTAAAGAAAATCGGCAGGTTGATTCCCGCCTTCACCCCTTTCCAATTTCGTTCATCCTGTTTATTTATGATCAGTTTCTCGCGGTTTTTAAAAGCATGTATCGCCCCTTCATGATAGGAGCCGATCCGGCTGTCATCGGTGCTTGCAATGATCGTGCCTGCATGATCGATGATGATGATTTCCTCATCGATCAATTTCCGGACCTCATGCACCAATTTCTCAGCAACGGCTGACAATTGCATGGTCCTTCCTCCTTCCCCATTGGTCTTGGCGTATTTTTGAGTCTCTTCTGCATAAGGCCATTCTCCTTATGGTATCATCCAGGAAAGGACGCCATTTTGCAAGAAGGTAATCATGCAAACGAGCAGCAATAAGAATAAACTATGTTTGATCGTGAATCTCAATAACTCCGATTCCCTGCCGGCCAGTCCAACGGCGGCACAAGCAATCGCGATCGATTGAGGTGAAATCATCTTCCCCGTCACCCCTCCGGAAGAGTTTGCTGCAAGCGCCAGGACCGGTTCCATTCCGACCTTAAGCGCCGTCACCTTCTGAAGACTGCCAAACAAGAGATTGGCTGATGTATCCGAGCCGGTTATGAACACACCTAGCCAGCCAAGAACCGGTGCGAAGAACGGAAACAAATCCCCCGATTTCGCAAGGGTCATCCCTAAAGTTGTCGACATGCCCGAGGCATTCGTAACGTAGGCAAAGGCGACAACGGAAGAAATCATCAAGATCGGTTTCGCCAACTCGCCCATCGCTTCGGCAAAGGTGGTGAAAAAATCTTTTACCGGCATATGGACCAGGAACTTCGTAACGATGGCAGCCAGTAAAATCGCCGTTCCCGCCGCACCAATCAGCTCCAATTTAAAGAAAGCGGCTATCGGCTGGCCGTTTCCTCCGATAATTGCATTATGCAGCCCCGGCACTTCCACTTGGAAGGTTACTAGTTTTCCAAGTTCATTGATTCCCCCCAGCAGAAAGTTATGGCCTTCATAATGGCCAGTCAGCGCCAGTTTTACCGGGCTTATCCCCCAAATGGTTATGAAAAATGTCAATAGCAGGAATGGCGACCACGCATGGACGATCTGCCCTTTCGTGTACACTGGTTCTTTCTCGGACGACTCATTCAGCGGTTCGGCAGATGCAGCCGTTTCCTCGGATGCAAAGCGAAAGATCGTTTTAGGCTTCCAGAATTTAAGAAAGATCGCTAAGGCAAAGAGTGACACTAACGCAGAAAGGATATCCGGCAGCTCAGGGCCGAGGAAATTCGAGCTTACATACTGGGTGATGGCAAAGGAAGAGCCGGAAACCAAAATGGCCGGCAAGACCTCCAGCGATCTTTTCCATCCAGCCATGATCAAAATCAGGTAAAGCGGGATGAAAGCCGAAAGGAATGGCAGCTGACGGCCGACCATTTTCGATATCTCCATCGCCGCAATGCCAGTTGGCCCTTCCATCGCGATGATCGGTATGCCAACGGCGCCGAAAGCAACCGGCGCCGTGTTTGCGATCAAGCAAATACCGGCGGCATATAGCGGGTTAAACCCGAGTCCGACTAAAAGGGCGGCCGAAATTGCCACAGGCGCGCCAAATCCAGCGGCGCCTTCCAAAAAGGCCCCGAAGGAAAAGGCCACCAATAATGCTTGCAGGCGCCGGTCTTCGGTAAGTGAAAGGACCGAAGACCGAATAATATTGAATTGGCCGCTTTTCACCGTCATTTTGTACAAAAATACGGAGGTGATGATGATCCATCCGATTGGCAGCAGTCCGTAGACCGCTCCTTGTGAAGCGGACATCAACGCCTTTCCTGCAGGCATTCCATAGACCGATACAGCCACCGCAAGAGCTACAAGTAACGTCGTTAATCCAGCCAAGTAGCCCTTCATCCTTCTGATGGCAAGAGCCCAGAAAAAGTAAAGGATGGGGATGAGTGCAACAAGAGAAGATAAAATTAAATGATCAGTGATCGGGGTAAAGTTTTGTGTCCAGGTCATTCATTTCGACTCCATTTACGATAAATTTTTTAAAAAATTCTGAAATCAACCTCTAGATGAAAACCCTTACAAACCAAAAAACCCAAAGTCATCTGATGACTTGATGAGTATTCATTAAAATTAAATGATTAAAAATATAAAATCAAGATTTTTTTATTTTTCATTGGATTTTCCAACCTTCAATGAGGGTGAAAGAACATTTGTGTTATATACTATTAACTAGAGAAACTCATAGAAAATAGAGGTGCTACTAACTTGGTATACAAAAAAATAAAGCCGAAAAAAATTTATGAAGTCGTCAGCGATGAACTTTATGAAATGATTCGGTCTGGTACCCTGAAGCCAGGTGAACAATTGGATTCCATCCAGCAGCTTGCGGAAAATTTCCAAGTCGGGCGCCCGGCCATCCGTGAGGCACTAAGTGCATTAAGCTCAATGGGCCTCATCGAAATCAAGCAAGGGGAAGGCACATTCGTGAAAACCTTCGACCCAGCCATCATGAATCATCCCTTGACTGCTGCGCTTTTGATGGATCAAGATAATATCAAGCATTTGCTCGAGGTTCGAAAAATCCTCGAATCCGGTACGGCAGAAGTTGCTGCGAAGAAACGAACGAATGATAACCTTACCGAACTGAAGAAAAGGCTTTCCCATATGAAAAATGTCTCCGACGATGAAGAATTGAGTGATAAAGCCGATATCGCTTTTCATGTTGCCGTCGCAAACGCTTCACAAAATGAGTTGCTGATTTCCTTGATGAACCACGTTTCAGAATTAATGACGGAAAAGATGCGGGATATCCGCAGGTATGCCTTATATTCCGAGGAAATGTCGCTTAATCAGCTCTATCAGCAACATGCGCGGATTTATGAGGCCATCGTTGACCAAGATGAAGCCGGAGCGCGTGATGCCATGCTGTTTCATCTGCAAAGTGTCGAGGAATCATTGGATGGGGTCATCAAAAAAAATCAACAAGGGAATCACTGATTTTTCCTGAATTTTCAAAAATACTCTATACAAACGGAGATAAAATTGATATATTATTTTGAAAATGATTGCTTCATGCAAAAACATTGGAAATTGGTATTCACCATTTCCTTTTTCTATTTTCCAGTCATCAGATGACCTGTTAACCTATTTGTTAAAGGAGGAGTACAAATTGAAAGTGACTCTCTTTGCGACATGCTTAGTTGATCTGTTTCATGCCAATGTCGGTAAAGCGACGGTGGAGCTGCTAGAGAGATTGGGCTGTGAGATCGACTTCCCGGAATCCCAGATATGCTGCGGACAGCCGGCATATAATAGCGGGTATACAAAGGATTCGAAGGAAGCGATGAAAAAAATGATCAAAACCTTCGCAGACGCTGAATACATCGTCACTCCTTCCGGCTCCTGTGCGGCGATGTTCAAGGAATATCCGGTTCTTTTTCAAGGCGATGTTGAATGGGAAAAGAAAGCTGTCTCTTTAGCGGCGAAAACCTATGAATTGACCCAGTTCATCGTCGATGTCTTGAAGGTCACCGATGTCGGGGCAACCTTCAAGGGAAGGGCGACTTATCATACTTCATGCCATATGACAAGGCTGCTTAACGTGAAGGAGGCCCCTGCGATTTTATTAAGCCATGTAAATGGCCTTGAGATGACCCCTCTTCCAGATGCCCAAAACTGCTGCGGATTCGGCGGCACGTTTTCGGTTAAGATGGGCGATATTTCCGGTCAAATGGTGGAGGAGAAGGTGTGCAATATTCAAGACACCGGGGCCGATTTTTTAATAGGCGGCGATGCAGGATGCTTGATGAATATCGGCGGACGCATCCAAAGGAAAGGGGAACCGATTCGGGTGCTTCATATTGCGGAAGTGCTGAATAGTAAATAAAGAAAGCAAGGAGGGAAAAACGATGGCAATGAAAACGAGCTCGGCCAAGTTTAAAGAACGGGTGGATGAAGGAATACATAATGATTTTATGCGCATGGCCGTATCGAGTGCCCAAGAACGATTGCATGGACGGAGGCTGACGGCGGTTGATGAATTGGGCAATTGGGAGGATTGGCGTTCCCTTGGGCAAGAAATCCGGCAGCATGTCCTCGCCAACCTTGACTTCTATTTGCACCAGCTTGCAGCAAATGTTTCGAAACGGGGCGGTCACGTTTTTTTCGCGGAGACGGCTGAAGAAGCAAGCGGTTACATCAAGGATGTGATTGTGGATAAGAAGGCCAAGAAAATCGTGAAATCCAAATCGATGGTCACGGAAGAGATCAATTTGAATGCTTCCCTTGAAGCGATTGGCCTCGATGTCGTGGAAACGGATCTTGGCGAATACATATTACAGGTGGATGATCATGATCCCCCTTCCCATATCGTCGCACCTGCCCTTCATAAAAATAAAGAACAAATTAGGGATGTTTTCAAAGAGAAGCTTGCCTATACCCAAACCGAAAAACCGGAAGAACTAACTGCCCATGTCAGAGGCATCCTCCGAAAGGATTTCCTAAGCGCCGATGTGGGGATTACGGGCTGTAATTTTGCAATAGCGGAAACGGGCTCGATCGGTTTGGTGACGAATGAAGGGAATGCCGATTTGGTCACCGCCCTTCCCAAAACGCAAATTACCGTGATGGGAATGGAACGGCTCGTCCCCACTTTCGATGAATTCGAGGTCCTTGTCAGCCTCTTGACAAGAAGCGCCGTCGGTCAACGATTGACCAGCTACATCACTGCTCTCACCGGACCGCGAGATGAAGGCGATGTCGACGGCCCCGAGGAATTCCATCTGGTGATCGTCGATAACGGACGTTCCTCCATATTAGGAACCGAGTTTCAATCCGTCCTGCAATGCATCCGCTGTGCTGCCTGCATTAATGTATGCCCGGTTTATCGCCAGGTTGGCGGCCATTCATACGGATCCATTTATCCAGGGCCAATCGGGGCCGTGCTATCCCCCTTGCTCGGAGGATATGATGATTTCAAGGAGCTTCCATATGCGTCGACTCTCTGTGCAGCCTGCACAGATGCCTGTCCGGTTAAGATTCCGCTTCACGATCTACTAAGAAAGCATCGTGAAGTCATAGTGGAAAAGGAAAAAATGGCTCCATTTTCAGAAAAGATGGCGATGAAGGCATTCGGGATCGGGGCAGCTTCCCCCATGCTTTATAAGTTCGGTTCCAAAATGGTCCCTTCTGCCATGTCTCCTTTCAAAACGGGAGACAGCATCTCAAAAGGGCCGGGACCGCTGAAAAATTGGACGGAAAGCCGTGAGTTTCCTGCGCCAGGTAAAGAGAGCTTTCGGGACTGGTTCAAACATCGTGAGAAGGGGGGAAACCCATCATGAAGGGGACCATCCATAATGAAGGGACGTTCTTAGCCAATATTGCCAAAAAACTAGGAAGGCCTCTTATAACCGAAGGGATTTCACCGCCCGTTTGGAAGAACGCCCCTCAAAGGGAGGTTTTGAAACATGCGACACCAAATGATCTTGTCGAGGAATTGCAGGAACAATGCAAACGGGTCCATACCGATTTTCACCTGACCGATACAACGCAAGTGAAGCATCGGTTGAATCAGGTGATCGAGCAGCTTGGTAACGGCCCCTTGATCATCCCGAACGACGATCGATTTTCAGAGTATGAATTGGATGAATTATTATTGGAAAAAGACACGTTTGTATGGGACCATCACGCAGGCAGAAAAAACATCGAAAAAGCCGAGCGTGCAAACATCGGAATCACATTCAGTGAAATGACGCTGGCAGAATCAGCGACCGTTGTCTTGTTCAGTAGCAAAGATCATGGCCGATCCATCAGCTTCCTTCCCTCCTGCCATATTTCGATCATCCCGAAAAGCACAATCATTGCGCGAATGACCCAAGCTGCAGCGGCCATCCGTTCAAAAGTCGCCCGTGGTGAAGTCGTTCCTTCCTGCATTAATTTCATAACGGGACCGAGCAATTCGGCCGATATCGAAATGGATCTTGTCGTTGGCGTCCACGGGCCCATCAAGGCAGTCTATATCGTCATCGAAGATAAATAGATGTTAGTAATAGAAAAGGGAGTGGACTTTTTTCACGTCCACTCCCTTACTATTTTTCCCGATATTATTCGTAAATGATTCGATCTACGGCTTCACGGTCCAAGCGTTTGATCACTTCGACAATGAGCTTGACCGCATTCTCGTAATCGTCCCGGTGCAGCATGGCTGCATGCGAATGAATGTAGCGGGTTGCAATCGTGATCGCCAATGCAGGCACTCCATTCGCCGTCAAGTGGATGGAGCCGGCATCTGTCCCACCGCCTGGAATCGATTCATATTGATAAGGAATATTCATTTCATCGGCCGTGTCGGTGACGAAATCGCGCAACCCCTTATGTGCCACCATCGATGCATCATATATGACGATTTGCGGGCCGTCCCCCATTTTACTCATCGCTTCTTTATCGGATATCCCCGGTGTATCACCAGCAATGCCGACATCGACGGCAAAACCGATATCCGGCTGGATCTTGAATGTCGATGTTTTCGAGCCGCGCAGTCCCACTTCTTCCTGCACCGCACCGATCCCGTAGACGACATTGGGATGTTCGCTATCCTTCAGCTGCTTCAGCACATCTATGGCGATGGCACAGCCAATGCGATTATCCCAAGCTTTGGCAAGCAGCATCTTTTCATTATTCATGACCGTGAACTCAAAATATGGCACGACCATGTCCCCTGGCTTGACGCCCCATTCTTTAACTTCTTCCTTGCTTGATGCCCCTATATCAATGAACATATCCTTAATATCGATTGGCTTTTTCCTCGCCTCGGCTGACAGGATATGCGGCGGTTTGGAACCGATGATGCCGGTTACATCGCCTTTACCCGTCACGATCGTCACGCGTTGGGCAAGCATCACCTGCGACCACCAGCCTCCTACAGGCTGAAAGCGCAAAAATCCTTTTTCATCGATTTGGGTGATCATGAAGCCAACTTCGTCCATATGGCCAGTGACCACGATCTTCGGACCGTTTGCGTCACCCGTCTTCATGGCAATCAGGCTTCCCAACCCATCACTGGAAATTTCATCGGCATAAGGTGTTATGTATTCAGCCATCACGTTTCTTACTTCACTTTCATTGCCTGCAATGCCTTTGGCATCCGTTAAGTCCCGCAGCATTCGTAACGTTTCATCCAATTGAGCCATCCTTTTACCTCCCTATTCCTTACATCACAAGGATAATTATACAAAAAATCGATTGCATAAACAATCAGTAGCCTTGCTTTTGGCGTTCATAGTTCACTTCATTCTTGCTCACGTATGCCTGTTCCACATCCGCTGCGGAAAATCCGAGCATCTCCCCTAAAGATAGATACTCCGCAAATACCTTTTGATACGATGATTCGGTCAACTTTGTACGGAATTCACTGATATAGCCATAAATCGCAATGAATTGAGCCGTCAGATCGGCCTCGTGCTTTTTGGAGTCCGATCGGATTTCCGGTACGAAACCAAGTTCGATCCCGAGTGACAGAATGAAATGAATGCCATCCACGTATTCAGCCAATATCGTCTCTTTCTCGGCAGGACCTTTAAGGCTCCAGAATTTAAAGCATCTCGTTTCATTGGCCAGCTCCCCAAGCTCCACCAGAAGGGCGAGGACCTTCCGTTCAATCAAGTTTTCAGCACCCAAATCATGCTTCGCTTGAATATGTTCATCCAAACCCGCCTGCATGTCCAATAATTTTCCTATGTTCATTTTCATCACTACTTTCTGTCATCATCCATTAAATTATAACAAATAAATGAAACTTATTAAAAACCCATACGTAAATGAAGGGAATCACTCTGTTTAGGGAGGTAGCTCCATGGTATTGATCATGCGGTTCGTTCTTTTGGCTCTTATCATCTTCTTCATATACACAGTCATCAAATACCTATCGAACCCGAAAAGAAAATTAGAGCTGGCACATGAACAGAAAAAGTATTTTCTTCTCGACGATACAGCCAATATCCGCAAGAATTTTTTGTTGACGTATAACGGGGTCATGTTTGAAGGGGAAAAGTATTTGGGAACGACGGAACGCTCCTTCGAGATCATATCGATCTTCATATGGCCTAAAACGGTCGCCGGATTGAAAGGCTTGAAGAGAAATGACTTCTTGAAAATCGAGACAGCGATAAAAAAACAATATCCAGATGCGGTTATCGATTGGAAAAGTCCGGTTAAGGAATTTTTGAAAAAAGAATGACAGGCACGCATGAAGAGCCTTGAGGGAAATGCACTCAAGGCTCTTCATCTATTCATGTGATCGGAAGAATTCCTTCCAGGGGACGACGGTTTGCTTCTCCCTCAATAAATAGAGCAAGACGGTTAGGGATAATAAAATGATGACGATCAGCGTCGGGCTGAAATCTGCAATATAGTGGCCAAATACCGTGTAGACGAAGGCAACGGGGATATTGGTCATGAAGGATAGGTAAAAATAATTTTTCAACCCTTTATTCGATTCCAATAAGCATAGCGACAATAAATAGAAATGGATGAACGGGATGAGCCGCAGCACGGCAATCTGCCGGCTGTTCAGCTTCCGGTTTCCGAATAGCTTATTCTTAAGCCGCAGAAGCTTATCCTTGGTTTTTGGAAATTTGCCTATCACGAAATAAAAGACCATGCTCGATAACGTCAAGCCGATTATCGAATAAATGGTTCCGAAAGCTGCCCCGAATAACACCCCGCCTGATATGCAGACGACAATGACGGGAATGAATAAAAATTGCCGTAACAAATGAAACGTGATAAAAATCAATGGTGCGAACACACTGCCGGATTGGACGTAGCTCATCACAAGTGTCAGTTTATCATTCATGTTCTCCCTCCAGCTACTCTTTGCTGCTTCCTTCAAGCATATACATTAAATGGGCTTCATATGACTATTGAATGAATATCTTGATGATTAAGCCTAACTGGATGACCATCAACAGGGGCAGGCCCCATTTGAATGCAGCATGCTTCGTCTTATGGCGAAAATGCCTCATCCCCAAAAATGATCCTGTCCCTCCGCCGATGAACGCCCAAAACCATAGTGTCTTTTCACTGATCCGGTATTCACGGGCACGCGCTTTCCTTTTGTCGATTCCCATTATCGCAAATCCGATGATGTTTGTGATGACCATATACGCCACGATGATCCAAACTCCCTGCATCCCGATTTCCTCCTTTTCTATGTAAAAAGCCACCCTCTAGAATAGAGAGTGGCTGATATCAGTCAGACTTATTTGTCTAATTGTTGTTTAGCAGCAGTTGCTAATTGAGCAAAAGCTTGTTCGTCAGCAACAGCAAGATCAGCAAGCATTTTGCGGTTCACTTCGATACCAGCAAGCTTTAGACCATGCATTAAACGGCTGTAAGAAAGACCGTTGATGCGTGCAGCTGCGTTGATACGAGTGATCCAAAGTTTGCGGAAATCACGTTTCTTTTGACGACGGTCACGGAAAGCATAGTTTCCTGACTTCATTACTTGTTGGTTAGCTACTTTGAAAAGAATATGTTTCGCGCCATAGTAACCTTTAGCTAATTTTATTACCTTTTTACGACGTTTGCGAGTAACAGTACCGCCTTTTACACGTGGCATGTTATTTCCCTCCTATTTAACTCGATAAATCGAACTTATTTAATGTTGTCTAACATATGACGAATACGTTTGAAGTCACCTTTGCTTACAAGGCTAGCTTTGCGAAGCTTACGCTTTTGCTTAGTAGATTTGTTAGCAAATAAATGGCTTGTGTAAGCGTTAGAACGCTTAAGTTTGCCGGATCCAGTCTTTTTGAAACGTTTAGCAGACCCGCGGTGAGTTTTCATTTTAGGCATAAGGTATTCCTCCTCATTACAAATTACTTTACAATTACTTTTCAGCTTTTGGTGCTAAGATGATGAACATGCTGCGTCCATCCATTTTTGGATGTTGCTCGATTGTAGCCACTTCTTTACATGCTTCAGAAAAACGAACGAGTACACGTTGACCAATTTCCTTATGCGTAATGGCACGTCCTTTGAATCGGATAGAAGCTTTTACTTTATCGCCTTTTTCAAGGAATTTAATACCGTTGCGAAGCTTCGTATTGAAATCATGCTCTTCAATCGTCGGGCTCAAGCGAACCTCTTTCAGACTGATGACCTTTTGATTCTTACGTGCTTCCTTGTCTTTCTTTTGCTGCTCGAAGCGGTGTTTTCCGTAGTCCATAATCCGGGCTACCGGAGGCTTTGCATTTGCAGCAACTAAAACTAGATCAAGATTTACACGAGCGGCAATTTCCAATGCTTCGAATTTCGTTTTAATTCCAAGTTGTTCTCCGTTTTGGTCAATAAGACGAACTTCACGGGCTCGGATGCCCTCGTTTACCATCGCGTCTTTACTAATAGTTAGCCACCTCCAAAGATATTGGCGAATACGAATATTTGAATCAATTCGGTCACGCTCACAACTCGCTTACAGGATATAATCATAATAAAAAAGTGTGGATGCATGCTGCACCCACACTGATAGACTCATTCAGAAAGATCCAAATAATCAAATCATGACCTGTTAACTGCATTGCTTGCGTCAACCAGGTGAGAAGCGGGTGCTTCTTCTTTTCCTCAAACACGTATTCAATTCACTTTAGAAATATATCATAAACACTGATGACTTGTCAAATGCTAATTTTATTCGTTTTTCACAACAAAATTAATATTATCAGACATTCTGTTATTTGACAATACGTTTTTTCAAAGTAATTTGGACAAAACATATTCATCATGATACTTTCCATCAAAAAACAGCGATTCACGCTTTACGCCTTCTTGTTCAAACTCCATCTTAGCATACAGCGAGAGGGCATGAACATTATTTGCGATGACGGACAATTCAAGGCGCCGGATTCCGTTTAGGCGGGCAAACTCCTCCATTTCCTGGAATAGACTCGACCCGATGCCTTTCCCCCGCTCACCTTCCTTAATGCCGTTGACGATCTTGGCTGAATGCCTCGTTCTTTCGAGCCCGTTCCCGACTAACAGTAAATAACCATGCAAATCATGGCCGCTTGCAGCAACAAGGAATACGGAATGGGGATTTTTTTCGATTTGCTCGATTTGTTTTTCCATTTGGATGTTCGTCGCTTTTCTTTCACCGGGGTTGAACAGCATAAACCCTGAATCTTCAACATGATTGAACAAAGCTGCCAACTCCTCCGCATCTTTCCGCGAAGCCTTTCTGATTTCCATTTGCCGCCGCTCCCCCTTTGCTTGATAACGAGTTAGTCAAATGTTACGAGTTTTCTTTTGCTTTCTTCTTTTTCTCGATCGAGTCCCAAGAAAAGAGGATGATCCAAAAAAGCAGGACCGGGACGATCGCATACTGGCGGTAATCGTCCAACACCAATAAAATGATGATGGCAAGAAATGTTGGCCCGAATAGATATGAGAATTTCTTCTTCATTCTGACCCTCCTTTTCAATGTTGTGGTGGTCTCCTTTTATCATGACTGAATGAAAAGAGGGACACAACTTATGTGCCCCTCTTTTGCCATTAGCGGCTTACTTCCGCTTTAATCGCTGCAACGAAATCTTCAAAAGCGATCGTTTCCGATTTTTGTTCACCGTATTTGCGCACATTCACACTGCCTTCTTTGGCCTCATTGTCGCCAACAACCAGCATGTAAGGGATTTTTTGCATTTGCGCTTCACGGATCTTGTAACCGATTTTCTCGTCACGTGTATCCAGATCAACCCGAATGCCTTGCGCTTTAAGTTTTTCCTGCACATCTTTCGCATAATCCAAATGCACTTCAGGAGAGACCGGAATCACTTGTGCCTGGATAGGCGCCAGCCAAGTCGGGAATGCTCCCTTATATTCTTCGATCAAGTATGCGACGAAGCGTTCCATTGTCGAAACGACACCGCGGTGGATGACGACCGGACGGTGCTGCTTGCCATCTTCCCCGACATAGTTAAGATCAAAACGCTCAGGAAGCAAGAAATCAAGCTGAACAGTGGAAAGCGTTTCGTCCTTTCCTAAGGCTGTACGCACTTGAACATCAAGCTTAGGACCGTAGAATGCCGCTTCACCTTCCGCTTCGAAATAATCCAATCCAAGCTCGTCCATGGCATCTTTTAACATGCCCTGCGCTTTTTCCCACATCGCATCATCATCAAAATATTTTTCTGTATCTTGCGGATCGCGATAAGACAAACGGAATGAATAATCCTTGATATCGAAATCTTTATATACCTCGAGGACAAGGTTGACAACACGCTTGAACTCTTCTTTGATTTGATCGGGACGGACGAATATGTGCGCATCATTCAATGTCATCCCGCGTACACGCTGAAGGCCGGAAAGCGCACCTGACATTTCATAGCGGTGCATCAAGCCAAGCTCGGCGATCCGGATTGGCAGTTCGCGGTAACTGTGGATACTGTTTTTATATACCATCATGTGATGCGGGCAGTTCATCGGACGTAAAACGAGCTGTTCGTTTTCCATCTCCATGACCGGGAACATGCCGTCCTGGTAATGATCCCAGTGTCCGGATGTTTTATATAGGTCCACGCTTCCCATTACAGGTGTGTAGACATGGTCATATCCCAGACGTTCTTCCTTATCGACGATATACCTTTCGATCGTCCGGCGAATGGTCGCGCCTTTCGGCAGCCACATCGGCAGCCCTTGCCCGACTTTTTGTGAGCTCATGAACAAGTCCAGTTCCTTGCCGATTTTCCGGTGATCCCGTTCCTTGGCTTCTTCGAGGAAGCGCAGATGCTCGGCCAATTCTTCTTTCTTATAGAACGCCGTTCCGTATATACGCTGAAGCATTTTGTTTTTGCTATCGCCTCTCCAATAAGCACCAGCGATGCTCAAAAGCTTGAATTCCTTGATCTTCCCAGTTGATGGAACGTGAATTCCGCGGCAAAGGTCAAAGAATTCCCCTTGCTCATAGAGCGTTACTTGCTGATCGGCAGGAATCGCATCGATCAGCTCCAATTTATACTCATCGCCAATTTCTTTAAAACGGGAAATGGCTTCATCACGACTGACCTCGATACGGGAGATTTCCAAGTTCTCATTAACGATTTTCTTCATTTCTTTTTCAATCAATGGAAGATCTTCGGGAGTCAATGATTCCTCTAAATCGATATCATAGTAAAAACCGCCCTCGATGACTGGTCCCACACCGAATTTAGCATGTTTGTACAAGCGCTTGATGGCTTGGGCCATTAAATGAGCTGTACTGTGACGCAGCACTTCAAGTGCATCCTGTGCGTCCTGTGTGACGATTTCAATCGTCCCGTCCTCTAAAAGCGGACGTTTCAAGTCATATAATTCCCCATTGAATTTTCCGGCAATGGATTTTTTCCTTAAGCCAGGACTGATCGATTGCGCGATTTCTTCAGTTGTTGTGCCTTTGGCAAACTCCTTAACCGCTCCGTCAGGAAAAGATATTTTCAATAATTCAGACATTCAGTTTCACTCCCTCTAATTGTTCAGACAAATTCCTTGCAGGCGGCTGATTCCAATCCAACACAAAAAGCCCGCCCCTGTATAAATACAGGGACGAGCTTAGTAATAGTAATCATTAACCCGCGGTTCCACCCTCGTTCCATTTTGCTTTTCAAGGCAAAACGGCACTTGTAACTTGGTAACGGCAGCTTCCCGTCAGCTCATATTCGCAAGAATGCCTGCTTTCCGAGCCGAAGTTTAAAGGTGGTAAGTGTTCCATGCGAATAGGAAGCTTTCAGCCTGATGGCTTCCCTCTCTGCAAATCGAATATCAGAATACCCTTGTCCTCATCATAACTTTTGTTTTTTAATAGTATGTAGGAAATTATAAGTTGTTATACGGGGAAAATCAAGGTTAATTTTCTCTTTCCGAAGAAAGTTATTCATTTGCACGGGAAAATGACGAAAGTGGCAGAACGGTCGCCCGCTCTTCAAAAATCCTTGAGATCGTTTGAATCAGCCCCTCTTCCTTGTCATCCGTATAGATGTATAAGTTAACGGGTGCGATCGATAACAGCGGGGCCAGTATCACCGTGTCGAGAAAAAGTGAACTTTTGGCAAGCAGTCTCCTATCGATTAAACTATTGATTTTCGGGCGGTCGAGCTTGGTGAATCCTTGATCATAGAAATGAAAACCATCACGGTTGACGAGGTGAAGCTTTGTTAATTTCGGCTCTTGGCCAAAAAGGCAATCACGGAGCGTAGCGATGAAATTTTGATAGTCCTGTTCCAATTTATATTCATCAATCGCCTTGACTACATACTTCTCCAACGTGTGCTGGAATGACTTCAATCGGAAGGTCGTGAAGGAATCGAATGAAAAAGATACCCTCCCCTCCAAAATGCTTTGCAGTCCCTGCTCGATCGAGCGTTTCTCCGTTCTGAATGCCGCATCCCCCTTCGCGGACCTTTCCCCTTCAATGATGGATGAGGCAATTTCAATGATTGCTTCGATTTCTTCCCGCTCCCTATAGAAAAACTTCCCGACGATGATTTGCTCAAGTACGGATAGCGTCTTTTCTTCCAATAAAAATGAATGGAATGAGTCACGAAGCAGGATCAGCCACTTTTCACCTGAAGACTCTGTCATGTCCACATGCATGCCTTGCTGCGGAAGAAATCGAATGTATGGTCGAAATTCTGCCCCTAATGGATGGACAGAAACGAAATCCAGCAATTTCAATGCCTCTGAATCATTTTGAAACGAAATTTGCACTACGACATCCCCCCTTCCCCCTTGCTCCTTTTTTCAAGTATATGGAGGCGGGGACAGGTTTAGAAGTGGATGGGGGCTGTATTAAAGAAAAAAGTGACCTCTAATCAGAGATCACTTTCCTTTATCTTCTGCGGTTCACTCCATCAAGTCTTACAGGCTCCGCTAAATATTGAATTCTTTCCAAGACCCGGGCCGCCTTCACTTCCTCCTTCTCACCGCGCTGTGAAAAGGTCAGGTGATTCTCCAGGCCATTCATATCAAAATTCGAAGTGAAAAACGTGGGCAGGTTTTCCAGCATCCTGAATTGCAAGATCGGGCCGAAGACTTCATCGCGCCCCCAGCTCGTCATCGACTCGGCCCCAATATCATCCAGCATGAGGACCGGTGCCGTTTTAACCATCTCAATTTTCTCATTGACCGTATTATCACCGATCGACCCCTTAAGTTCCCTTAAATAATCGGGTACATAAACAATAAGGGAGGCAATTTGCCTTTCCGCAAGCTCATTGGCAATCGCACCTAACAAGTACGTTTTGCCAACGCCGAACTTCCCATATATATATAAGCCCTTTTGCCTTTTTCCCGGTTCATACTCCATAATGAACGACATCGCTTTACTTAAAACATCCAAGCGTTTGTTGTCATCATCCGTTTGGGTAAAATCCTCGATCGATGCCCTTAAAATATCCTTCGGCACGTATAGGCTGCGAATCAACTTCTCCCTTTTCCGCTTTTCATCCTCCGCGAGCTTCCGCGGGCAGACTTCATAATGCAGATTCAATGCCTTCCCTTGAACGACCAATTTCGGATAATACCCATGCATCATATTGATGCATCCATCCAAGCTTGGACATTTGTCGCACTTATTGCTTTGTGAAGTGAATTCATAAAGCTTTCCCAGGTTTTTATCAATCATTTCCTCCGTGACAGTCGAACTGTGGGCATTCAAGAATAATCGCACCTGCTCGTCTTCAAAAATCTCCTGTTTCAGCTTTTCGTACCGCTGTTGAAATTGGTTCGTATTCGCCAATTTGTTAAGGGATCTATTAATCTTTTCCATCGTTCATTTCACCTCCTGCTTTCCACTGTTTCCATTTCTCCTGAAGATCACGTTTTTGGGCATCCAATTCAGGCTGATCGGCTTTCTGCTCCTGCACAGCTTCTTCCTTTTTCTCCAGCCATTCCGGAACCACTTCTTCCCGAATCGTCTTTTTCCGTCCGCCTTTGGCCGCATTCCTGCTGCCTTGCGCCCAGTCCTGATATTTCCGATGTTCATTTTTGGCTAACTCCATCGCCTCGATGACGGTGGAAACCTTCAGCCGCGCCCAATGGCCAGCCAGCTTTTCCACATAGCCCTTCGTGAATTTCATATCCGTTTTGAGCATGACATATTCAATCAGGACATTGACGACACCCGGATTGAGCTTTTGATTGATCATCACGCCTTCCACCACCTTCAAATCCCCGCTTGATGGTTCCGCACCGCCGGACAATTGCATAAGGCGCTCGCGTGGTGAAATGGTTTCCAAATGGCGGATCAGCTCTTGTTCCTGCGTTTTCGGTTCCGCTTTTTGCGTCCGTTCACGAACCGGCTGCACCCGATTGACAAGGGATGGCATATCAGCCTGCCGTTCGATTTGATACCAATCCCTTGCCGCTTTTCGGAGACTCTCCTCATCGATCTCATCATCCAATGAAACGGCATCCATCACTAGTTTTTGCATTTCGAGCGGATCGATGCCATATAAAAAAGCAAGTTTGGCAATCGTGCTTTTAATTTTCGGCGTAAAGGCCTTTTTGGGCACGATCGAGGATTTCATCCCGGCAAATAACAGCTCAAAATCAAATAGGCTATCGAACCCCGAAGGCTCGACCCCCTCCGCCCGGTCGATGAAACGCTGTTCGGGCATCGGTTTCCATTCATTTTTCGCTTCATCCGTTACATATAAAGAGTCCAAATGATCCGATGAGAAGACCTCCGCAAAAGACTTTGTCACCCTGTCATATTGATCTGTCAGGATCTGATCATCACAAAAGAATCGCTTTAACCGATTGAATTGCGCTTTGCCGATTTTTTTGTATAGGTAGATATTCAGCATCCCGTCCGTGAAAAACTGCTGCGGGGACAGCGGCGGGTTCAATTCATAGATGAATTCCTTCGAATCGTTTTTCGTTTGCTTATATACATTCAGCAAACCGATTCCCTCAAGTAATAAACGCGCTTCGTAAATGTCACCTAACTTCAGTCCGGTGGTATTCATCAATTGATAATGAGAGGAGGTTTCCGCCCATAGCCTGTTTTCCTCCAGCTCACTCCACAGCGTCATGTATAGGCTAATGCAAATAGGTCCAATAAGAGGTTGATATAGTCGGGTCAGTATTTTCCGATCATAATCATGAAGCAGCCCCGCAGATGAGACCAAGTATGAATCCGCTGGGAGCAATTCTTGCCAATGCATTGACATCTCCATTCAAACCTTTCAAAAGATGTAGTGAAAAAAGAGCCAAAGTGAATCTTCAGCTCTGCTTTCTTTCTTTATTAATCAAATCCTTCAGTTCATCGATAAAGACATTGATATCTTTAAATTGCCGATAGACGGATGCGAACCTTACATAGGCAACCTCATCGACTTCAGCCAGCTTGTCCATCACCATTTCGCCGACATTGTCGCTCTTCACTTCCGATATGCCCTGGTTGCGTAGTTCCTTCTCTACATAACTGGTAATTTGCTCTAGCTCTTTCAAGGGAACCGGCCGTTTTTCGCAAGCCCTGATCAAGCCACGCAGGATTTTATCACGACTGAACTCTTCCCGTGTCCCGCCCTTTTTGACTACAATAAGCGGTGTTTCCTCCACCTTTTCAAATGTCGTGAATCGAAAACCGCATGCCTCGCATTCACGGCGACGTCGAATCGATTTGCTTTCATCGACAGGCCTGGAATCGAGCACTCTTGTTCCGTTATATTGACATGATGGGCATTTCATCATTATCAGCTCCGTATTTTATGTAGGACTCCCCTATCTAAATGTTCCCCAAGTAAAATTATCTTCTAGCTCAATCTTATATTAAAAGGAACGGCCAGTACAAGTAAAAAGTGTAACTTGAAGGCTGCAGCCACTTCTTGCCTTTATTTTTCACACCGTCAGAAACGGCTGGATCATGGCAATTAAAAAAGAGATGCACCCATGGCATCTCTGTGTATACGTGTTTTTTATAGGGCACTTATATTGGTTTTTTTAATTTGTACCGGACCTAATCCACGTGGTAATTCGATATTTTCACGTGTTTGCGCATTTAAAGCTTCTGCAATATAATCTGCTGCAATATTCGGATCCAAGTTACCGCATGTATAGACATCGATGCTCGCATAGCCGTGTTCTGGAAAACTGTGAATCGTCAAATGTGATTCAGAAATGATGACAACCCCGCTGACTCCTTGTGGAGCAAACTTGTGAAAGGCAACTTCACGTACCTCTGCACCTGATTTCAAAGCAGCATCAACAAAAATCTTTTCAATCAAATCGATATTGTTCAGTTTTTCAAAGTCACAACCCCAAAGTTCAGAAATGACATGTCTACCCATTGTTTCCATAGTGTAAGCTGTTTCCATATTAAGCTTCCCCCTTACAATAGTTAAAATTAGTTCTGATAACTACCACGGGGGAAAGTTAGTCCAAAGAGGTCCTAACCCTTTAAGTAGCCATCATGCAAACCGCATTTGAAGAAGTTCACGATTCATAGTATATATGGTTTGAATTTTTTTTGCAACTGCAAATTTGAAGTTTTGGAAAGATAAACTGCTTTTCCGAATGGCCAAATCGAAGTTCAAGAAAGCCAGATTGCCTTCACTCCCGTTTATTGCTGTTGCTCATAGCTGCTAGGAAATCCATGAAACTGTTGAGAAAAAAGGGCAAAAAAAGTCGATCATGGAGAGTACTAATGGGGACCGTAACGTTAAGTAAAACCTCTATTACCTATCGCTTAAGAACGTCCCATTACACCGCAGGCGCTCCCTATCTTCGGCGTTTACGCTTTCGGCATCTCCCCTTGACTATGTAGCCGCAGGAGTATCGCTCCCCCTCCCACTCTAGATGAAAACTCCGGTTCAAATTCAATGCAAGGAATAAACTCGGGAGTAACTGTACCTCGATCGTTCCATCCATGATCGAAAGACAGCGGAACCTAAAAAAAGATGCCGCCTGCAAATTGCAGACAGCACCTCCTTCAAGTTGCTTAGCCCATTTTATAGGTCCTTCACAAAAGGTACACGATAATATCCGAGCAGGATCATTTTACGGATAATTCAACTTCCGCTGTTTTTTTCAATTCGGATGCCACCAATTTCACCAGGTCGACTACGCGGTTGGAGTAACCCCATTCATTGTCATACCAAGCTAGGACCTTCACTTTCCTATCGCCGATCATCATCGTTGTCAGCCCATCGATGATGGCGGAATGCGGATTGGTTTTGAAGTCACAGGAAACCAGTGGTTCCGTCGTGAACTCCAAAATCCCTTTCAGTTCATTTTCCGAGGCATCGATGAATGCTTGGTTCACGTCATCGATGGTGACATCTTGGTTTAAGTCCACAACAAGGTCGACCAAGGACACGTTAGGTGTAGGTACGCGGATGGCCATTCCGTGAAGCTTGCCTTTTAATTGAGGCAGCACGAGGGAGATGGCTTTTGCAGCTCCTGTCGTCGTAGGAATGATGCTTTCCGCAGCGGCACGGGCGCGTCTTAAGTCTTTATGCGGGTTATCGATATTATTTTGATCATTTGTATAAGAATGGATCGTCGTCATCAAACCGTTATTTATGCCGAATTTCTCATCAAGCACTTTTGCAACAGGCCCAAGACAATTAGTCGTACAGGATGCATTGGATATGATAAAATGCTTGTCGATTTCGAGCACTTCCTCATTGACGCCCATGACAATGGTAACGTCTTCATTTTTCCCCGGTGCAGATAAGATCACCCGTTTTGCCCCTGCCTCCAAATGAAGAGCCGCTTTGGAACGTTCATTGAATTTGCCTGTAGCTTCGATTACGATATCTATGTTCATCTCTTTCCAAGGCAATTGCTTTGGATCGCGGTTATTGATAAGTTGTACCCGGCGGCCATTCACAACAAGTGAATCATCCTCCGCTACAATGATTCCGTCGAATTTACCATGTATCGTATCATACTTTAGTAAATGGGCTAACGTTTCAGCAGGATAGCTTGCATTGATTGCAATAATGTCCAAACTCTCATCTAATATGGCCTTTCGGAAAACCATTCTCCCGATTCTCCCAAATCCGTTAATCGCTATTCTTGAATTCATTGTTCGGACCCTCCTGAAAAATATTAATGTTATACTTATTACCCCTCTTATGTAATTAGTATAACATAATTAAGATTAATTGTGCTAATAAAAATGCGGATTAATCCTGTTTTTTCAACACAAAAGGAAGAAACCTACTGGTTCCTTCCTTTAATGACAACTATATGACGTGCCACTCGTTGAGTATGGCCCTGACTTGCTTCTTCGTTTCCCTCAGTTCTCCATTATTATCAATGATCGCATCCGCTAGAGCTTTCTTATCAGCTAAAGGCATCTGTGAATGGATTCGGGCCAGGGCCTCCGCCTCCGATAGACCGTTCCTGTTCATCAAGCGCTCCAATTGAACCCGTTCATCCGCATAGATCAAAAGCGTTTTTTCGACCATGTAGGTCAGCTTACTCTCGAATAATAGCGGAATGTCCATGAATACCGTTTCTTTGCCTGCAGCAAGCGCCTCTTCCGTTTTGAGGCGCATCCACTTCCTTACCGCTGGATGCACGATGCTATTCAACAGCAGTCTTTTTTCCTGATCATGAAAGATTATCGATCCTAACTTGGCACGATCGATGGTCCCATCCGCTAATAAAATATCTTCACCAAATGCACGAACCACTTGATGAAAGGCTTCTTCACCAGGCTCAACGACAGCACGGGAAGCCAGATCTGCATCTATGATCGTGAAACCGAGCTCCTGTAAGTAGAGGCTGACACTGCTTTTCCCGCTGGCGATGCCCCCGGTGATTCCGATGATTTGTCCCATAAGCTCCCCCTCTCACATCCTATTTCATAACTTGAATAATCCGATTAATATCAAGAGCACACCCGGAAGAAAGGTCAAATGCTGAACCACTTTATTATTTGAAAGTAATTTTCCGCTTTGAATCCCGCTCCATATGAAGATTGAACTCATGACGGCGATGCATGCGGCGAGGATGATGGGGGAAATCCCGATCATGGCCGCGCCGACACCAGCCCCGAATGCATCCAATGATAACGCAAACCCCAATACGAGCGCTTCGACACCGGTGATCGTACCTGATTTATCAAAATCGGCATTCAAGGGTTTTTGTAAAATATTGATGACGACCCCAAGTGATTTAATTTCAAAATTGAAGATGATCTTTTCGTGATATCTATCATCCTTCTGATCTTTATCAGGCTTGAAATATTGGTATACCATCCAGGCACCAAGGAAAATGAGAATGATGCCCCCCGTTTTTTCAGCCGCATCTATGGATATGAGCTGACTGATGAATTGCCCGATGACCATCGCTATGCCTAAACTTAAAGCAGAACAAAATGAGATGACCGCTATTGACTTAAGCGGGATTTTCATTTTCCGCATACCAAATGTCATGCCTACACCAAAACCGTCGATACTAACTGCAAATGCAAGAAAGATAATTTGTAGCCACATCGGAATATTACTCCTTCCTTACTCGTTGCTACCCTAGTATATGGAAGGAGCCCATCCGATGTGTGTGAAATGCATGAGCTAAATTAACGGCTGGCATCGTGGGCAAATATGTGTGCCGCGCCCTGCTACAACCAGCTTTTCAAGCGGTGTGCCGCATGTTTTGCAGTCCTCGCCCTTTCGCCCGTAGACATTCAATTCCAACTGAAACATGCCGATTTGCCCTTGGGAATTGACATATGAACGAATCGTGCTTCCTCCCTTTTCGACAGCTTCACCAAGTGTGGCAATGATTTCAGCATGCAGTTTTTCGATTTCTTCCAAGGAGAGTGAGGAGGCTATCCTCTCCGGATGGATGCCGGAACGGAATAACGACTCGTCCACATATATATTCCCGATTCCCACGACAACCGTTTGGTCAAGGAGCACAGGCTTGATTTTCCTGTTCGTCCTGGCCAATTTAGCCCGAAGTCCCTCGACGGTGAAATCCTCGGATAACGGTTCAGGCCCCAAATGCAGCAAAGGCAACCGCTCCAATTCCTCGCCTTTGGCAAACAGGTGCATCGTGCCGAATTTACGAACATCGCGGTAGCGAAGCTCACTGTCGTCGGTGAACGTGAAAATCACATGTGTATGCTTATCATAAGGTTCTTCCTTTTGATGCACCCCGTATTTGCCTTCCATCCTTAAATGCGAAACCATCGAATATTCATCCAAGGTGAAAATCAGGAATTTGCCCCGCCTGCCGATTTGATGAATCGTCTGTCCCTTTAAGGCATGCTGAAACTGTTCGATCGGCTCGGGTGCTTTAATGATTTTTGGCCAGAAGACGGAGACTTCCTTGATTTCTTTTCCAAGGACAAGCTGCTCTAACGTTCTTCTGACTGTTTCCACTTCTGGAAGTTCTGGCATTACTATCACCTATCTTTTCTTATTTGGCATCAAACCATGTTGGCCCGAAGGCATAATCCACTTTAAGAGGCACGTTCAATCCGATGGCATTTTCCATTTCCTCTGGAACGATCACCTTCAGGATTTCGAGCTCCTCCGGCGGAGCTTCAAAAATCAATTCATCATGCACCTGTAAGAGCATCCTCGTCTTGAGCCCCTCCTTGATCAGGCGCTTGTTCATGTTGATCATCGCAAGCTTGATGATATCCGCGGCACTTCCCTGGATCGGCGTGTTCATCGCCGTACGTTCCGCAAAGCTCCTGATGTTGAAGTTCCTGCTCGTAATCTCCGGTATATAGCGCCTTCTTTGCATGAGGGTGGTGCTATATCCTTTTTGGCGGGCTTCATGGATGCTTTCTTCCATATATTCCTGTACACCTGGAAAGCTTCTTAAATACTTCTCGATGAACTCCCCAGCTTCTTTTCTCGTAATGCCCAGGCTTTGTGATAACCCGTAATCGCTTATTCCATAAACAATTCCGAAGTTGACCGCTTTGGCTTGGCGTCTCATGTTCGATGTGACTTCCTCCGCCGATACATGGAAGACATCCATCGCCGTTCTTGTATGGATGTCCATCCCAGCCTGGAATGCTTCCACAAGTCCGCTGTCATTGGCGATGTGTGCCAGCACGCGTAATTCGATTTGCGAATAGTCAGCCGCGAAAATGATCCAATCCTTCTCGGAAGGAATGAAGGCCTGCCTGATTTTCCTGCCTTCTTCCAGCCTGATCGGGATATTTTGCAGGTTGGGATCTGTCGAGCTTAAGCGGCCTGTCTGGGTCAAGGCTTGGTTGAAACGGGTGTGCACCTTATCCGATTTGCCATTGACCACTTTAAGCAAGCCTTCGATATATGTGGATTGAAGCTTCCCAAGCTGGCGGTACAGCAATATTTCCTTCACGATATCATGCTTGCTCTCCAGTTTTTCCAGCACATCAGCGGAAGTGGAGTAGCCTGTTTTCGTTTTCTTCATGACCGGGAGCTCCAATTTTTCAAAAAGGATGGCTCCAAGCTGTTTAGGTGAATTGATATTGAAAGCTTCGCCAGCCAAATCAAAAATCCTCGCTTCGATCGTTCTTAAGCGTCCAGCCAATTCCTGCCCCATATTTTTCAGACGGCCAATATCCACCTTTATGCCTTGCCATTCCATGTTTGCCAGGATGATCGATAATGGCAGCTCAAGGTCCGTCAATAAATGAAATTGCTCAAAATCATGAAGCCTATCAATCATCGGTCCTTTCAAAGAAAGGATCGCCTTCGATTTTCTGGCAATATGCTCGCTTAATTCAGCTTCACCAGGAATCATGCGTTTTGCGCCTTTTCCATAGAACACGTCATCGGTTTCAAGACGGATCGCGCCTTGGGTTTTCGTGATTTCCGCCACTTCATCCACTGACTCCGCAGGATCCAGGATGTAAGAGGCCAAAAATACATCAAAATCGATGCCCTTTATTTCGACTCCCCGATGGCGGAGTGCCACGACAGTTCGTTTCGCATCGAAAACCGTTTTCTTTTTCGTTCCATCCTCGGCCCAGGATTTGAATGCCGCGGAGTTCAAAGCACTATCACCATGGAAATAGAAATGACCAAGCTCATTACTGATGGCAATCCCGATGATGTCGGCACGATGATAATTATCCTCTAGAATTTCCACATATAGAGCACTTTCATCCGCATACATGCCTTCCGTCATTTCCGCCGTCTTGACCTCGATCTTTTCCTGCTCAAGCGGGACAGTTTCCGCAACATCCAATTTATCGAGCAAGGTCGAAAAGCCCAGCTCTTTATAAAATGAAATGACCCGATCCTGATCGATCCCGCTGTACTCGGTCTCGTTCAGGGAAACTTCAATCGGCGCTTCCCTCGTTATCGTGGCAAGCTCCTTGCTTAAAAGGGCCAGATCTTTATGTTCTTCTATCTTCTCTTTCAATTTTTGTCCGCTTACCTCTTCAATCGACTGAAGAAGGTTTTCTACCGTTTCAAATTGATGCAAGAGCTTAAGTGCGGTTTTCTCGCCAACGCCCGGTATCCCGGGGATATTGTCGGAAGCGTCTCCCATCAGCCCCTTTAAATCTATGATCTGCAATGGGGATAGTCCGTATTTTTCGTGTATATGCTTTGGTGTATATTCCTCGATTTCAGTAATTCCCTTTTTCGTGATCGAAACCGTCGTACTAGGGGAGGATAGTTGCGTCAAATCCTTATCACCGGAAATGACCTTGACCTCGAAGCCGTCTTTTTCTGCTTGTAACGACAGTGTACCGATGATATCATCTGCCTCATAATTCTCCAGCTCATACCTTTTTATTTGAAAACAATCGAGCAGCTCGCGAATGAAGGGGAATTGCTCGGACAATTCCGGGGGCGTTTTTTGGCGTCCGCCCTTATATTCCTTGAATGTCGCATGTCTGAATGTCGTCTTGCCCGCATCAAAGGCTACCAGTATGTGCGTTGGTTTTTCCTCTGCGAGTATGCGGTTGAGCATCATCGTGAATCCGTAAACGGAATTCGTATGCACCCCTTTATCATTATTCAGGAGCGGAAGCGCAAAAAATGCACGGTAAGCAATGCTGTTTCCATCTATGAGTACTAATTTTTTATCCATATCCGTCTACCTCCAGACCAACAGGTTTATGTATTTTCAGCTTCTATTTATATCGCAAAAAAAGCCGTTCATTTTCTCCCTCTATTCTACCATGAGTAGAAGCGGAAAGAAAAATGACGGCTATGCGGTTATTTTGTATTTCCCATTAACAAGCTTGCATAGGGGGAATCCGAGGGGAGAACGATGACCGTTTGATCGCCAATCGTCTTTTTGTAGGATTCAAGAGTCCGGTATAGTTTATAGAATTCCGGATCCTTGGAAAATGATTTATTATAGATTTTCGCTGCTTCCCCTTCTCCTTCTGCCCTGATCACTTCGGCATTCGCCTCCGCAGTCGAGAGCAACTCCTTCACCTTCCGATCCGTATCCGCAACGATCCGGTTCTTCGTCGCGTCACCTTTGGAAAGGTACTCTTGCGCTTTCGATTCACGTTCGGAAATCATTCTCTTGAAAACGGACGCTTCATTTTCAGCAGGCAAATCCGTCCTTTTTATCCGGACATCCGTCAAGCTGATGCCATAATTGTCATTTTGGAGCAGCTCGTTGACCTTTTCCGTTATGCGGTCATTTAAACTTCCTCTGGACGACTTCTCATCATTGATGATTTCATCATAATTCAATTGGCCCAGCTCTGAACGAACGGCTGAATAGATGAACTCCTCCATTTTCGTTTCCGCATTTTCAAACGTCCTTGCATTTGTAATCAGCTTCTTCGGGTCTTCGATTCTCCAAACTGCATAGTTATCGATCAGCATCCGTTTTTTATCTTTCGTATTGATTTCCGCCTCGGATACATCCGAACTCATTTGGTACTTCGGCAAGGTCATGACACTTTGGATGAATGGCACTTTCGCCTTTAATCCCGGGGTCTTATCGATCCTAACAACCTCACCGAATTGACGGACGACTTTATATTCCCCTTCTTTGACGATATAGACATTGGTGAAGACGATCAGCAGCAGGACGATGAAGATAATGAGGAAGATGCCGATCCTGAAATAGCCCCTCCAATGAAAATCGCCTTTTTTCAGCTCAGTGAAATCGATTATTTTCCCGCTCATCGTTGTGCGCCCCCTTCCGCTGTCGCTTTTTCCTCCGATGGATTCTCCTTCTTCGCTTCCATATCGGCAGCATCCTCTTCAGGAGCCGGCGCTTTTTTCGTTTCCTCTTTTTCAAGGGAACGAAGCGGTAAATATTTCATCGTATTTCCATCATCATTCATGATATAAATCTCGGCATTCGGCAATACTCCCTCTAGGGTCTCAATAATAAGACGGTCCTTCGTAATTCCCTTATTGCCTTTATACTCACTATATAGTTTTTCAAAAACCGCCACATCCCCGCGAGCGGCCTCGGTACGGGCAGCTTTATCCCCATTGGCCTGCGAAAGGATGGCGTCTTTTTCCCCTACCGCTTCATTCATCCGTTTATTTTCATATTTATCGGCTTCGTTTCTTTTCGTATTGGCCGTTTCACGGGCATCCGTCACATTCGTAAACGCTTTCCGCACTTCTTCATTCGGTAACTCCACATCCTGGAGCTTAACTGCTGAAATGGAAATCCCAACATCATACTTCTCCATTAGCTGGGTCAATAATTCCCGTACATCCGCTTCGATTTTCGCTTTCCCGGAAGTGAGTGCATCATCGATTTTCGTGCTGCCGATGATGCTCCTTAATGCAGCGGAAGTGGTGTCATACAATATTTTTTCCGGATCATCTGCATTGTATAGATATTTTGGAGGGTCGGTGATTTTCCACTGAACAACCAGGTCGGCCAGCACGATGTTTTCATCACCCGTAATCATTTTCGTCTCACTCGGGTAGTCCTTCACTTCTCCGTCCTCTTCCTTATATCCGAACTTAAGGCTGAATGTTTCTTTCGATAGCTTCTCAACCGATTGGATCGGCCAAGGCAGTTTAACGTGAAGACCTGGTTCCGTGATCGTCTCCTCCACCTTACCGAACGTCATGATGACAGCTTGATCGGACTCATCAACCGTGTACCAGGTCGTTATCGCAACAACCCCCAAAATTATAATAAGAAAAACAAGTCCTGTGATCGTATAGATCCTTTTTAAGCTAATGATAGGTATCACCCCTTCTTTGCCGTTATATCTTATTTACGCAAAGAAGGGTCTAAAGTTTCATGAAAATGAAATATTTGCCTAATTAAATTGCCGTGAGATAACTCCAGTCGCAAATGCCCAAAATAAAAGACAGAGACGCTTTGTCTCTGTCCGTGCTTAACTCCTTGGATGAGGGGTTGTACAATCATTGTACCCCGCCATTATGAAGTCCATTTTAAGGAATTGTAAACGCTATGTAAATTACCGCGAATTACATTTTTCCTTTTAAGCTTTTATTTAGCGTAACCGTAAATGTCGTTCCCGCGCCAGGTGTGCTTTCCACTTTGATTTTCCCTTTATGGACTTCAATGATATGCTTGACGATCGCCAGCCCAATTCCCGTTCCGCCCGAATCACGGCTCCTCGCCTTATCAATGCGGTAAAACCGTTCAAAAATCCTCGGCAATTCCTTTTCGTCGATTCCGATTCCATTATCTTGAACGGTGATGTCCACAGTCTGTTCATGTTCAATGACATTGACGGATACCCTTCCGCCATTTGGCGTGTAGGTCAGTGCATTCGTTATCAAATTAATGAACACCTGTTTGATCCTGTCCGATTCCCCTTCAACGAATACCGGGTTCTGTGATGAATTGATCTGAAGCATTACTTCTTTTTGCTTCAGCTTTCCTATAAGCATCTCCTGTATTTCACCAAGGACTTTCGTCATGTCAACGACGCCTGCTTTCAGAACGAATTCCTGCTGCTCCATCTTGGATAAATTCAAAAGCTCCTGAATGAGTTCCTGCAGCCGGTCGCTTTCTTTCAAGATGATCGATAAAAAGTGCTTCAAGGTTTTTTCGTCTTTTAGGGCCCCATCCAATAAGGTTTCCGAAAAGCCTTTGATGGAAGTGATCGGAGTCCTCAATTCATGGGAAACGTTGGCGACGAAATCCTTGCGCATTTGCTCGAGCCGCTTCAATTCGGTGATATCATGGAAAATGAGCAGGATCCCCTTCCATTCGTCATGATTCCCGATGATAGGCGCCCCATATATTTCAAAGTGCTTGCGCTCGATGGCAAGCGGTATCTTCACCTGGCGTTTTATCGTTTTTTCGGTTCGGAAAATCTCTTCGATGATCGAGATGACTTCCTGATCTTTAATGACCGAATAATATTCCTGAAACAAAAACGTAGCGGCATCCACACGGAAGCTTTTTTTGAATTCTCGGTTGATTACGGTGGTATAGCCCTTACTGTCTATAAGCAGGACGCCGCTTCCGATATTTTCAACAAGCGTTTCCAAGCGATCCTGATTCATTTCCCTCGCTATCTCGGTTTCTTGCAGGTTCCTTGCCAATATGTTCAAGGACGTCGTCAGCATCCCCGTTTCATCCGAATGCCGTTCCAATGTCCGAGTCCCATAATTCCCTTTGGCCAATTCAATGGCTGCCATCGTCGCTTCCTCGATCGGCCGGGTATAATAAGAAGTGATTTTACTGGCAAGCATGAGAATGATGATCAAGGCCACACCTAAACAAATGATCAAAATTTGCCACATTTGCTTATTCACCTGATGAATGGCTTCGATTTCGTTGCTATGTACGACAAAACCTTCAATCTTGCCATCCTTTTCAATCGTCTTCCAATAATAATGAAGGTCCGAGTCCCCTTCAACCACTTCATACCCTTCCCCATGCTTACGCCCTTTTTCCAACGTAATTTCACGAAGGACATTTGCGTGGTTCTTGAGTATCTCATTGGATGAAGTCGAATCGTATAATATCTCCCCGTTCGTTGAGAGAATGGTTAAGTTCGAATCCAGGAGGGGCGTCAGCTTTGCCGTTTTCCCTTTTTCCAAAAAGGAGTCGATCCCCCCATGTTCTTGAATATATGTAGATATGAAAAATGTTTCATTCTGTATACGCTCATTAAAAGTTTTAATATAATAGCTTTTGAACAAATGTCCCAATAAAAAGCCCACGGCCATCAGGACGACCATCACAAGCGTGATGAGGGTAAACAGGAGCTTTTTACGATAGGTTGTCATTCCTTTTTCGGCTCCTCAAGCTTATAGCCCAAGCCCCTGATCGTTTTGATATATAAAGGTTTTTTTGTATCTTTCTCGATTTTTTCACGAAGGTGGCTAATATGCACATCGACGATCCGGGAATCCCCCGCAAAATCATAATTCCATACTGCACTGAGCAGCTGGTCCCTCGTTAATACCCTTCCTTTATTCTTCGCCAAATATAATAGTAATTCAAATTCCTTTGGTGTCAATTCCAATTGCTGTTCATCAAAGAATGCTTCGTATCGATCAGGAAACACTTTCAATTCCCCCAACTCCAAGAGACCATCTTCCTGATCCTGACCTGCCTCACTTCCATTGGATTGCAGCTGCGACCTTCTTAGTATGGCTTTAATTCTTGCCACAACCTCACGTGGACTAAATGGCTTGGTTAAGTAATCATCAGCTCCAAGTTCAAGTCCCAGCACTTTGTCAAATTCATCGTCCTTGGCTGTCAGCATCAGGATCGGTATATTGATTTTCTGCTGGCGGAGCTGTTTACATACCTCAAGCCCATCCATTTTCGGCAGCATCAAATCCAATACGACCAAATCGGGACGTACATCCACAGCAGCCTGAAGGCCTTCTTCTCCATCCAAAGCCGTGATCACCGAATAGCCTGCTTGTTCTAGGTTGTACTGAAGTAAGGTAACGATTGATTGTTCATCATCCACTACGAGAATTTTCTTTGACATTAGATCCTCCTGCAATATGTATTACCCCATAGACCAAATTCTTCAGTCTACTCATCCAATTCCATTATAAAGAATATTATCTGAAATTTACACATAAAAAAAATCATCGATCCGATTCCACTTTTTCATTGTCCCCAATCAGTCGGGTAAAAAAACAGCCCGAATATGGGGAGATAGGCATTGGCCTACCCCCCATGTCCGGGCATTTGATATCAAGGGAACCTACAAGTCTCCCTTACTGAAGGACTTGCATGACTGCTTTAACTGAGTCAACCGATTTGGAAAGCGCCGCTTTTTCGTCGTCAGTCAATTCAAGTTCAATGATTCTTTCAATGCCGTTAGCACCTAATACAGCCGGCACACCGAGGTAAATTCCTTCGAATCCGTATTCACCTTCAAGATAGGCGATTGACGGAAGAACACGGCGTTGGTCTTTGAGGATCGCTTCAGCCATTTCCACCAGGGACGCAGCAGGTGCATAATAGGCGCTGCCGTTTCCAAGAAGGTTCACGATTTCCCCGCCGCCAGTACGGGTACGTGCCACGATTGCATCCAAACGTTCTTGGGGGATCAATGTTTCCAAAGGAATACCGCCAGCATAAGAATAACGTACAAGGGGAACCATATCATCCCCGTGTCCGCCAAGTACGAAACCAGTCACGTCCTTAACGGACAAGTTCAATTCCTGTGCTACGAATGTTCGGAATCGGGCTGTATCAAGAACACCTGATTGCCCAATAACACGCTCCTTTGGGAAACCTGATTCTTTATAAACGGTATACGTCATGGCATCTACTGGGTTGGTCAAAACGATGATGGTTGTATTCGGAGAATGTTTAACCACTTCTTTGGTTACGGATATCATAACTTTTTGGTTGGTTTGAACTAAGTCGTCACGGCTCATACCTGGCTTACGAGCAATACCGGCAGTGATGATGACTACGTCGGAATCCTTTGAATCGGCATAATCGGAAGTGCCGGTGATGTTAGCGTCGAAGCCCAGGACGGGACCTGCTTCCGCCATATCAAGCGCTTTACCCTTTGTAGGGCCTTCAGCTTGCGGAATATCGACTAACACGATATCGCCAAGTTCTTTTTGGGCTGCCAGGAATGCTGCCGTGGCACCCGTGAAGCCTGCACCGACCACTGTGATCTTTTTACGCTTAGACATATCATTTCCTCCTTGAATTGACTAAATTTTCGGAATACTCACAACGTCCTCATGTACACATATAAGCCTTCCGGAAAAGAACCCGCAGAGGAACTTTTCCGGAAAGCATCATAAGCAAAGATTATTATTTAAGGTTTTTGATAAGCTCGTCAGCGAACTCGGAACATTTAACTTCTGTTGCACCTTCCATTAGGCGGGCAAAGTCATATGTAACAACTTTAGAAGCGATCGTTTGTTCAACTGATTTCGTGATGCTGTTAGCAGCTTCGTTCCAGCCAAGGTGTTCAAGTAAAAGAACGCCTGAAAGAAGAACGGAAGATGGGTTAACTTTATCAAGGCCAGCATATTTCGGAGCCGTTCCGTGAGTTGCTTCGAAGATGGCATGTCCAGTTTCGTAGTTGATGTTTGCTCCTGGAGCGATACCGATTCCGCCAACTTGTGCAGCCAATGCATCTGAGATGTAATCTCCGTTCAAGTTCATTGTTGCAACAACATCAAACTCTTTAGGACGAGTCAGGATTTGTTGTAAGAAGATATCAGCAATGGAATCCTTAACGATGATTTTGCCTTCAGCTTCAGCAGCAGATTGTGCTTGGTTAGCAGCTTCAGTGCCTTCTGCGTCTTTAATTTTGTCATATTGGTTCCATGTGAACACTTTGTCGGCGAATTCTTGTTCAGCAACTTCATAGCCCCAAGTTTTGAATGCGCCTTCCGTGAATTTCATGATGTTGCCTTTATGAACAAGCGTTAATGATTTACGGCCTTCTTTGATCGCATAGTTAAGCGCAGAGCGAACAAGACGTTTTGTTCCTTCTTCGGAAATCGGTTTGATCCCGATACCAGAAGTTTCTGGGAAACGGATGTTTGTCACACCGAATTCAGTTTGTAGGAAATCGATTAATTTCTTCGCTTCATCAGAACCTTTTGCATACTCGATGCCTGCATAGATATCTTCAGTGTTTTCACGGAAGATGACCATATCAGTGTCTTCCGGACGTTTTACTGGAGAAGGTACACCTTCAAAGTAACGTACTGGGCGAAGACATACGAATAAGTCCAATACTTGACGCAATGCAACGTTCAATGAACGGATACCGCCACCGATTGGAGTTGTAAGAGGTCCTTTAATCGCGATCAGATATTCGTTAATGACATCTAAAGTTTCTTGCGGAAGCCATTCGCCTGTTTGGTCAAATGCTTTTTGTCCAGCTAAAACTTCTTTCCATTCGATTTTCTTTTCGCCATTGTAGGCTTTTTCAACTGCTGCGTCCAAAACGCGAGAAGCTGCTGCCCAGATATCAGGACCGATTCCGTCTCCCTCGATATAAGGAACGATTGGGTTGTTTGGCACGTTAAGAGCACCGTTAGTAACTGTGATTTTTTGGCTTTGTGTCATGTCTCTTACCTCCGATTCAAATTCAAAGGTTAGATGGTCCACCTTTAAAGCAGGCAGCACCACTAACCCATTTTACTCACATCTATTAATTTACTACAAATCCGTTGAAATAAAAATAAGTTTCGAAAAACTTTTACTTAGCGTTTTTCAATCGGTACGTATTTTTGCATACCTGGTCCAACATAGTCTGCACGCGGACGGATCAAACGGTTGTTGGAATATTGCTCAAGGATATGAGCGATCCAGCCTGAAGCACGGCTCACAGCAAAGATTGGTGTAAATAGGTCGTGCTCGATACCTAAACTATGGTATACCGAAGCGGAATAGAAATCCACGTTTGGCGGAAGATTTTTTTGACCCGTTACGATGTCATTGATTTTAATGGACATATCATAATATTGAGGTTGTCCAGTAAGCTCCGTCAATTTTTGGGACATTTCCTTAAGGTGCTTGGCACGCGGATCGCCTTTACGGTATACACGGTGGCCAAAGCCCATGATTTTTTCTTTATTGGCTAATTTTTCGTTGATGTAAGGCTCTACATTTTCAACGGAACCGATTTCCGTAAGCATTTTCATGACTTGTTCGTTAGCTCCGCCGTGAAGTGGGCCTTTTAAAGCGCCAAGGGCAGAAGTAACACCGGAATAGATATCGGATAATGTAGCCACACAAACACGTGCCGTGAATGTAGAAGCGTTCAATTCATGGTCAGCATGAAGGACCAACGCTTTGTTGAATGCTTCTTCTTCGATTGCCGTTGGTTCATTGCCGCTTAACATATATAAGAAGTTAGCAGCAAAGCTTAAATCTGTACGCGGTGCAATCGATTCTTTTCCTTGACGGATACGAGCGAAAGTTGTTACCAATGTAGGGATTTTAGCTTGGATGCGGATGGCTTTACGATAGTTAGCTTCTTCACTCATTACGTCTGCCTCTTCATCATATAGACCAAGTAGGGAAACGGCTGTGCGAAGAGCTCCCATTGGGTGCACTTTATCAATTGGGTAAGTTTTGAAATGATTAACCACTTCAGCTGGAATTTCAGCATTTTCAGCAAGTTGTTTAGTCAATTCTTCTAATTGGCTTTTGGTCGGAAGAGCTCCGTGCCATAATAGATAGATTACTTCTTCGAATGATGCATTTACAGCCAAATCGTCGATGTCATAACCTACATACGTTAATGTATCATCGATGATGGAGCTTACTGATGAAGTTGTTGCTACCACACCTTCAAGACCTTTTGTTGCTGTCATACTAAATCTCTCCTTTTCCTGAATATTCCCCTATGTCCTTGCTCATTGCGTATAAATATAGCGCTTCCAAGAGATTAGCTATTGAATACAACCATCTATTTTTTAGCAGAAGACATACATCTTAATGTTGGAAGCGTTCACAGAAATAAAACCCCACAATAGTAAAATGTACGCTAAACCTTAAGATAAGATCTAAAAATTTAATGCTTGTAGCCATTCCTAGTGAGCGCTTGCTCAATAACTACATCTTTTTTAAGATTCCTCAAAATATCATGGATATTCTGAATCCCAATTTTAATAATCCTGAGCAGTTACAACATTATTATAAACAATAAACACTTTTTTGGGAATGAAAAGCACTTAAAATGTGAAAAAATTATTATTTTATCAGAAGAATTAGCTACATATTCTCTTGCATTTTCAAAGAAGGCCTCTAACGTTTTTTCCAGAATTCCGTTACAAAGCAGAATAAATGAAACATTAAATAGAATAATTCCATTTCCATGACGGTCGCGGTTATTGGTCATCCGCCTCCTTCTTCATTTGAAAAAATTGAAGATTTGCATGCATAAATAAGCAATGCCAGCCCCGATTAACGGACCAACGGCAACGCCCTTGAATAAGGCTACCGCAAGAATCGTCCCAAAAACAAGGGCCGTGGTGATGTGGGGATCATGTGATAATAGTGTAATCCCATTTTTTGCTATAAGCGCAACCGCTATTCCGGATGCAAGCGCGATCCAGGCATACGGGGATTTAACCGCATCTCCGAGCTCCTTGAACCCGATTGCCCCATTCGCGATCGGTATCAGTACGGAAATGGTGATGATCGTGACCCCCAAATTGATTCCTTTCGCCTCGAGATAGGGGAAAACCTTAGCGTCAAGACCAACCACTTTCATGATCAGCAGAAAACCTGCAGCCATGATCAGCGATGTATTTTTCCCGAACCAGCCGATCGCTGCAAGCAATATTAAAAATGCGATAGGTCCGTTTACCATTATGCCTTCGACTCCATTCTTTTTTATATTTTATTATTTTAACATAGCAAATTTCCTTCTTTCCTTGTTAATGGAGAGGACAATTTGTGTAAAAAGTTACATCGAAGGACGAAAGAATCTTTCCTTTCATTTCCATTCTCGTTACAATTATAATACAAACTTTATGATTGAAGGAGGATATGTCTTGAATCCAGTTTATATGTATCGCTTCATTCGTTCTTTGCTCGTCATCGGCGGGGTGATCTTAGGTGGGATTGCCTTGTTTTATTTATCCAAATATACATATCCATTCATCATCGCCATGGTAATTGCATTCTTGATGAATCCGCTTGTCACTTTCTTCGAAAAGAAAGGCAGGTTACCACGGGGGTTTGCCGTATTCGTTTCCCTCTTACTCATTTTTCTGATATTTGCGGGGCTCATCACCCTGCTGGTAACCGAAATCATCTCCGGTACCAATTACCTTGCAGGAGTCATCCCTGAACATATCGAAACGATCGTGGACTATGTAGAGTCCTACATCGCCACCACCATCATCCCTTTATACAACCAAATCGCGGCGATGTTCAATAATTTGGATGTCGACCAGCAGGATACCGTCCTCAAGAATATCCAAAACATCGGCGAATCCATCACTACAGGAGTAAGCGGGTTCATTCAAGCGTTCTTGAAGAACATTCCCACAATCATCGGCTGGTTCCCAACCACTGCAACAGCACTCCTTTTTACGCTGCTGGGCACTTTCTTCATCAGCAAGGATTGGGACACCTTTGGCAGGATGACCAGCAGTGTGCTGCCCGATAAGATTTTTTCAGGTGCCAAGCGTTTGTTCAGGGACTTGAAACGGGCCTTATTCGGCTTCATCCGTGCACAATTCACGCTTGTCTCATTGACGACTGTCACGATTTTGATCGGGTTTCTCATTTTAGGGGTTAATTATTCAATTACGATTGCCCTCATTTGCGGCTTGGTCGATATCATTCCTTATTTAGGGACGGGCACGATCTTCATTCCATGGATCATTTTCGAGTTCATCGTCGGAAATACGAGTCTTGCAATCGGTTTGTCGGTGCTTTACATAATCGTGGTCGTCCAACGTCAGTTGATAGAGCCCAAGGTCCTCTCTTCCAGTATCGGACTCGATCCGCTTGCCACTCTCATCGCCCTGTTCATCGGCTTCAAATTGATCGGGTTCCTAGGACTGATAGCGGGCCCTGTCGTACTCGTGATCTTCAATACACTTCAGCGGGCCCATGTCTTCCAGGCCATTTGGACCTTCATCATCGGCGCGGATACAAAAAAACCCACATAAGTACATCACCAATATATAGATAGCATTCTCCTGATATCATATAAAAATCCGCCTCGGATCGAGGCGGATTTTTTATATATCAAGCTTATTTCGAAGTCTCGAATTGCTCTGCTTCAGTAGAACCGGCAAGTGCCGTCGTGGACGAGGTTCCTCCTGAAACGACTTGTGCCACTTCATCGAAATAACCCGTTCCCACTTCACGTTGATGACGTGTTGCCGTATACCCTTCCGCTTCACTGGCGAACTCAGCCTGCTGCAGTTCAGAGTATGCAGCCATGCCGCGCTCTTTGTAACCTAGAGCAAGATTGAACATGCTGTGATTCAATGAGTGGAAGCCTGCAAGTGTAACGAATTGGAATTTGTAACCCAATTTACCTAATTCGACTTGGTAGGTGGCAATTTCTTCATCGCTTAATTTCGCTTTCCAGTTGAATGATGGTGAACAATTGTAAGCTAGCAGTTTCCCAGGGAACTCTGCATGGATCGCTTCCGCAAAACGGCGGGCATCAGCCAGATTAGGTTCCGAAGTCTCGCACCAGATCAGGTCGGCATACGGTGCATATGCCAAACCGCGTGCAATGGCTTGGTCCAGACCTGCATTCGTACGGTAGAACCCTTCTGGAGTCCTTTCACCTGTAATGAAAGGCGCATCCACCGGATCGATATCATCGGTAATCAAATCGGCAGCATCTGCATCCGTACGAGCAATCAAAATCGTCGGTGTCCCCATTACGTCGGCTGCCAAACGGGCGGAAACCAAATTACGCACGGCCGTTTGGGTCGGAAGAAGAACCTTGCCGCCTAAGTGACCGCATTTTTTCTCGGAGGAAAGTTGGTCTTCAAAGTGAACGCCAGCTGCTCCGGCTTCGATCATGCCTTTCATTAATTCAAAAACATTAAGCGAGCCGCCAAAGCCAGCCTCAGCATCCGCCACGATTGGAGCGAACCAATCAATATCATTTTTCCCTTCAGCAAAGCTGATTTGATCTGCACGCTGAAGTGTCTGATTAATGCGTTTAACCACTTGCGGCACGGAGTTGGCCGGATATAGACTTTGATCCGGGTACATTTGCCCGGCAATGTTAGCATCGGCTGCCACTTGCCAGCCACTAAGGTAAATCGCTTTTAAACCGGCCTTCACCTGTTGCATGGCCTGGTTGCCAGTCAACGCTCCCAATGCATTGATGAAATCCTCCGTTTTCAAAAGATTCCATAATTTTTCGGAACCACGACGGGCCAATGTTTGTTCGATATCGATCGAACCTCTTAATTTAATCACTTCTTCAGCCGTATAAGGTCGTTTGATCCCAGTCCACCGTGAGTCGTTTTCCCAGCTTTGTTGTAATTGTTGCACTCTTTCATTCGTCATTGTCATTTCCCCCTGTTTTATATGAGTATTTTAAAAATTAAGATAATTGCTCGTATGCCGGATTGGTTAAGAAATCAGCAAACTCATCAGCTACAATCAATTCTTCAAATAGTTTAGTAGCTTCTGCGAACTTTCCTGTTTGGAAGGTTTCTTCCCCTACCTCCGTTTTAATGGCCGCCAATTCCTCTGCTTTGATTTGGTGGAATAATGCCTCGTCTATGTTCCTGCCATCATCGAGAATCCCTTTTGGATGGCGGATCCATTGCCAAACTTGAGCTCTTGAAATTTCAGCCGTCGCTGCATCTTCCATTAAGTTATTAATCGGAGCTGCCCCTCTGCCGCTTAACCAAGAGGCAATATATTGGATGCCTACATTAATGTTCGTCCTCAATCCTGCTTCAGTGATGGTTCCTTCGGGTACTGCGAGTAACTCTTGCGCCGTTACATGGACATCTTCACGTTTCCGGTAAATTTGGTTCGGTTTCGGTACAAGCAGGTCAAATACTTCTTTCGCCGTACTTACCATACCTGGATGCGCCACCCAGGTTCCATCGTGCCCGTCCCTTGCCTCGCGCTCCTTATCGGCACGGACTTTCGCAAAAGCCTCGTCATTCTTGACCGGATCATTTTTCACCGGGATTTGTGCGGCCATTCCGCCGATAGCCGGAGCATTTCGAGTGTGGCATGTTTTGATAGCCAATAAAGAATATGCCCTCATGTTCGGTACAGTCATCGTGACCTGAAGGCGATCAGGGAATATGACATCATCCGAGTGACGGAATTTTTTCAGGAAACTAAAGATATAATCCCAGCGTCCACAGTTCAGGCCAGCCGAATGCTCTTTCAGCTCGTACAGAATTTCGTCCATTTCAAATGCGGCAAGAATCGTTTCAATCAACACCGTAGCCTTGATGGTTCCTTGCGGGATTCTCAAATCGTTCTGTGCATATACGAAAATATCATTCCATAGTCTTGCTTCCAGATGGCTTTCCATTTTGGGCAGGTAGAAATATGGGCCGCTTTGTTTTTCCATCAATGCTTTAGCGTTATGGTAGAAGTAAAGGCCAAAGTCAAAAATGCTAGCTGATATTGGCTGTCCATCCAAAAGAACATGTTTTTCTTCTAAATGCCAGCCGCGGGGCCTTATCTTCAGTACAGCTGTTTTTCCCTTTAATTCATATACTTTCCCATTTTGATTATCGAATGAAATGGTACCCCTGATTGCATCGCGCAAATTCAGCTGACCATCCAGGCAATTTTCCCAAGTGGGTGAGTTGGCGTCTTCAAAGTCGGCCATAAAAACATTGGCACCGGAATTCATCGCATTGATGATCATCTTACGGTCGACTGGCCCGGTAATTTCAACCCTGCGGTCTTGCAGGTCGTGCGGGAGTGGGGCAATGGTCCAATCACTTTCGCGAACATGCTTCGTTTCTTCAAGGAAATCAGGGAGCTTGCCTTGATTCAAGTCTTCTTGAACGCTAAGGCGCCGTTCTAGAAGTTCCTTTCTTCTTTCACCGAAATGCCGCTCGATCCTTTCAATGAATTGTAGAGCTTCCGCTGTAAGTATTTGTTCATATCCCGGCTTAACGTTGCCTGTAATTTGTAAGCCTTTTGCTTCCGTAATCATGTTGCCTCTCCACTTCCTTTCCAATTCCCCTATGTTATAATACAGTTGTTTCATTTCCTGTTTGTATTATATAACACGTTGTATAAATTTGTCACCAGTTTTTTCTAAAAAATTCAGAAAAATGAGAACAAGGTAAAAAAAGCCTCTTTTATCAACGTTTCCACTAGGCGTTTCCCCACTATTCAGCCATTCCATGTCATTCTTTAGCGGTGAAAACAGAGCGCGATTCCTCCCATGAAATAAAAAAACATCCCTGGAGATACTCCGGGATGCTTTCATTGATTTCCTTTCCCAAAAATAAAAAGGCTGTTTAAAAGCGTGAGCCCTTAAACAGCCTTATATTACTTATGCCGGATGACGGTGACTTTTCCTTTGTTCATCCTGTTCATAAAAAAACGGATAACAATCGGTTTGAGGAGATTCCGGGTTGGCGGAAACACAAGGATCAATCCCATGATATCCGAGATGAGACCTGGGGACAGCAGCAGGGCAGCTCCGATAAAAATACAGATCCCATCAATGATTTCATTTCCAGGCATCATTCCATAACGGATCTGTTCCTGTGCCTTTCTCCAGGTTTCCATCCCTTGCTTTTTAGCAAGATAGGCTCCGATTAAACCAGTGGCTATGATCAGGAACAACGTAGGCCAAAAGCCAATCACCTTTCCTGACAGCAATAGGACAATGATTTCAACGACCGGCATCGCAATGATAAAGAATAAAAAATATCTCATTTACTTTCCTCCTGCACAGCCCATTTCTGGTACGGTACACCCATCTTACCTCATCGGCTGGAATGAGCCAAAAATTTCATTCTATAAAACGTTGGCATGTCCATCATAAATGACGCCACGGCCTGAATCGACAGTTACTCTTTGTCCATCCTTGAAGGCTTTGGTCGCGTCTTCAGCGCCCACGATGACAGGAATGCCCAGAGTGACGCCCACGACAGCGGCATGACTTGTCAATCCGCCTTCTTCGGTAATCAATGCTGCACATTTTTCAATGGCCGGCATCATATCCCGATCGGAACCGATCGTAACCAATACGGATCCTTCCGTTACTTTTTCCAAAGCTTCCTTGGCATTCTTCGCTATGACCACTTGGCCTTTTGCGGATTTCCTGCCGATTCCTTGCGCCTTCAAAAGAACCTCTCCCAATACATGAATCTTCATCAGGTTAGTCGTACCCGTTTCACCGACAGGGACGCCGGCAGTTATGACCACTAAGTCTCCATGTGATACTAAACCTGAGTGCAGGCTTTCATCGATCGCCGTTTGAAGCATTTCATCCGTAGTTGTCGCCTTAGGTCCGATTTGCGGATAAACTCCCCAAGCTAACGCAAGGCTTCTAGAAACATGGTCATTGGACGTAACCGCAATGATTGGTGCTTTAGGGCGATATTTAGAAATCATCCTTGCCGTATGACCGCTTTCGGTAGGCGTGATGATCGCTCCGGCATTAAGATTAAGTGCAGTATGGGCAACCGACTGACCGATGGCATCCGTGACATTATGACGGTTCACTTTACTTCTGATTGATAATATATCCCGATAATTAAGCGCTGATTCAGCACGTGATGCTATGTTGTGCATCGTTTGCACCGCTTCTACAGGATAAGTTCCCGCAGCTGTTTCTCCTGACAGCATGATGGCATCCGTTCCATCAAAGATGGCGTTGGCGACGTCACTTGCTTCAGCCCGTGTCGGCCTTGGGTTACGCTGCATGGAATCAAGCATTTGTGTAGCCGTAATGACCGGTTTTCCGGCGTTGTTGCACTTTTTGATCATTTGCTTTTGGACTAGCGGCACTTCTTCAGCAGGAATTTCCACACCCAAGTCTCCGCGAGCCACCATCAAGCCATCTGAAACTTCGAGGATTTCATCAAGACGGTCGACGCCTTCCTGGTTTTCGATTTTAGGGATGATTTGAATATGCTCCGCTCCATTTTGCTGCAGTAATTCACGCACTTCAAGGACGTCGGAGGCTCTCCGTACAAATGATGCCGCGACAAAATCGATACCCTGTCCTATCCCAAACAAGATATCCTGTTCGTCTTTTTCCGTGATGCCTGGCAGATTGACCGAGACACCCGGCACATTGACACCTTTTTTGTTCTTCAGGGTACCGCTATTCAATATTTTTGTATGGATTTCTTTTCTTGCTTCATCAATCTTCAATACTTCAAGACCGATCAATCCATCATCCAACAGGATTTTCGATCCGGTGTGGACATCATGAAGAAGTCCTTCATAAGTAATGGAAAATTTCTCTGGCGTTCCAAGCACTTCCGTCATGGAAATGATGACTTCGTTACCGGCTACTAGCTCCATGGAATCGTTCTCCATGTTATTGGTGCGTATTTCAGGTCCTTTTGTGTCCAGCAGGATCGCTACCTGTTTCCCTGATTTTTCGCTAGCTTCCCTTATGTTGCTGATTCTGGCGGCATGTTCTTCATGATTGCCATGAGAAAAGTTAAGCCTAGCCACATTCATCCCCGCTTCTATTAATTGAACCAGCTTTTCGATGCTTTCACTTGCGGGGCCGATCGTACAAACAATCTTGGTTTTTCGCATGGTGTGCTCCTCCTTGAAAACTCGCCGCCTGTCCAACTTATGGAGACAGGGGCGTAGTGTAATGTGTCTCTACTTTTTTACGGAATTCTTCAATCTGTTCATTGGACGATACTGATTGCCTAGATGGATAGTTCGGACGATAAATCATACATTTTCTTGTCGATTGTATGCTGTTTACCTAGGACATCGATGATACCATGGTCGACAAGTCGATTCTGTTCTATCCCGACAGCCCGGCCCCCTTTGCCCTCCAAAAGCAATTCCACGGCTCTGGCACCGAGTCTGCTTGCCAGGACACGGTCGTTTGCGGAAGGAGATCCGCCCCGCTGAACATGGCCAAGAACCGTCACGCGTGTTTCGACTCCTGCCTTTTCCTCAATTTTCCTGGAAACATCGACAGCACTCCCGACACCTTCCGCAACGATGATGATACTATGTTTTTTGCCGCGTTCATGCCCGCGATTCAACTTCCCGACCAAATCATCCATATCGTAATCATACTCCGGGCAAAGGATCGTTTCCGCCCCTCCGGCCAGTCCGGCCCAAAGTGCGATATCCCCAGCATTTCTTCCCATTACTTCAACGACATAAGTGCGTTCATGAGAAGTCGCCGTATCACGGATTTTATCGATGGCATCAATGACGGTATTCAGAGCCGTATCGAAGCCGATCGTAAAGTCTGTCCCAGGTATGTCATTATCAATCGTTCCTGGAACCCCTATACAAGGAAAGCCCCTTTCAGTCAATGCCTTGGCTCCCATGTAAGAACCATCGCCGCCTATTACGACAAGGCCCTCGATCCCAAATTTATTCAATTGTTCTATTCCCTTTAGCTGGCCCTCCTCTGTCTTGAAATCGAGACAGCGAGCTGTATGTAGCATCGTACCCCCGCGATGGATGATATCACCGACAGATCCAAGTTCAAGCTGCCTTATATCCCCATTAATCAGCCCCTGATAGCCATGATAAATCCCAAAGACCTCCATTTCATGAAAAATGGCTTTCCGGACAACCGCTCGGACTGCCGCATTCATGCCTGGAGAATCTCCTCCGCTTGTCAATACACCTATTCTTTTCATAAATGTCACCTCTCTACAACACTAATCAAATTTAAGCCCTTATATACCATTGTACCCTTTTTCAAGCTTCAATAAGCAGTAACTATTTCAACTTATGGTCACTTGATGTTATTAGACTAACCGATTCTGTTCAGAAATTGAAGTAATATGGCGCAAATCTTTACATTCTTCATACAATCATAGCTTTAGGGTTGGCCACCGACGTACCACTCCGTTGGAAAGGCTGAAAAAACGTGTTGCCCCAGGCAGCACGTTTTTTCCTTTACAGATGTTTATGAATGCTGTTTTACGTCCTCAGGTTTCCCCTCAGATTGTTTTGCGAATTCATATTCACCGATTTTCTTGAATTTCATGTAACGTTGGTTGATGAGATCTTCACTTTTCAATGGGAGGAGCTCATTAAATGAACGTTTCAAGGTTTCCTTTATGGCTTCTGCCTGAACATTTGCATTCCGGTGGGCGCCGCCTTTTACTTCCGGGATGATTTCATCGATGACCCCTAAGCGATTCAGGTCAGGAGCCGTAATCTGCATCGATTCAGCAGCTCTTTTAGCCTGGGAAGCATCCTTCCATAATAACGCAGCAGCCCCTTCAGGAGAAATGACCGAGTATGTTGAATTCTCAAGCATGAAAATCCGATCTCCAACTCCAAGTGCCAAGGCACCGCCACTTCCGCCTTCGCCGATGACGATGCTGATGACCGGCACCTTCAGCCCGGCCATTTCAAAAAGGTTTTTAGCAATGGCTTCGCTTTGACCGCGTTCTTCTGCAGCCTTCCCAGGGAATGCTCCCTTCGTGTCGATGAAGCAAATGATCGGCCGATTGAATTTTTCCGCCTGTTTCATCAAGCGCAGCGCTTTTCGATAGCCCTCTGGATGGGGCATGCCAAAGTTACGACGGATATTCTCCTTCGTATCCTTGCCGCGCTGATGACCGATGACGGTCACGGACCGCCCATCGAACTGGGCGATGCCAGCGACAATCGCCTCATCGTCCCCATAATAACGGTCACCATGAAACTCGATGAAGTCATTGAATAATAACGGGATGTAATCAAGCGTTGTCGGGCGGGCCGGATGACGGGCAATCTGCACTCGATCCCACGGTTTTAAATGATCATAAATATCCGCTTCCAGCTTTTCCAAACGTTTTTCCAGGGTTTCGATCTCAACCGTAAGATCCACGTCAGCATTTTTCGTAAGTGCCTTCAGCTCTTTAATTTTATTTCTCAGTTCCGTAACGGGACGCTCGAACTCTAATTCATATATCATGACCATTCACCACCCGGGGCATGGATTTTTAGGATCGTCGTCAAGGTTTCTTTCAATTCAGTACGCTTAACGACCGCATCCAATTGGCCGTGCTTCATCAGAAACTCGGCCGTTTGGAAGTCTTCTGGAAGTTCTTCATGGATCGTCTGTTCAATGATCCTGCGCCCGGCAAAACCGATCAAGGCACCCGGTTCAGCTAGGTTAATATCACCAAGTGAAGCGAAGCTTGCCGAAACACCGCCCGTAGTTGGGTGGGTCATCATCGATACGATCAAGCCGCCTTCATTGCTGAACATCTTGAGGGCAGCGCTTGTCTTGGCCATCTGCATCAAGCTCAGTACGCCTTCCTGCATCCGGGCGCCGCCAGATGCTGTAAATATGATGAACGGGATCTTCAATTCACCTGCGCGTTCGATGGCACGGGTAATTTTTTCGCCAACGACCGACCCCATGCTTCCCATCCGGAAATTGGAATCCATGATGGCTGTCGACACTTGGTACCCATTGATGGTCCCCACTCCTGTAACGACCGCCTCGTTAATTTTGGCCTTCTTTTTATCCTTCTCCAATTTGTCCAAGTAATCCGGGAATCCAAGCGGATTGACGGATATCATTTCTTTATCGAATTCCTTGAAACTGCCGGCATCAAATAAACATTCGATTCGTTCATGTGAAGACATCGAATGATGGAACCCGCAGTGGAGGCAGACTTTCTTGTTTTTCAATAATTCTTTTGTATACATGATTTTTTTACAGCCGGGGCATTTAGTCATAATTCCTTCTGGTACATCTTGTTTCTCCCGATCTAAAGGAACCGTTGCATATTTCTTCTTAGACTTCGCAAATAGCTCTTTAAGCAAGCTTAATCCTCCCTTTACCACCAATTATCTGTTTTATGATACTTGGTACAAACTATATCAGAAATGAAATCAGTATCGTGTAAAAAGGTGTCACTCGTCCTTCGACATATTTCTGATTCTAATAAGATACGTTTCGATAGCTTTTTCTTCATCCCGTTCGAGCAAATATGTAAGAAGTGACAGATAATCTTCTTTTTCCACATTACCCAGCACCATCTCTGATGTTCTAGCATAGCTGTTGACAATGCGCCAGATTCTTTCCAGTAATCGGTTTCGGTTCAATATCGCAATTCTTAAGAAGAAGTCGTCATCACGGAACTCCTCCGCTTTGACCCAGCTCACCAGCCGCTTGATTTCTTCGGCCGTTGTGAAGAAAGCGACGATCCTCAAACAGTCGATTTCAATCAACCGTTTCGTCTCAGCCAAATCTTCTTGTACCTTTTTGTCTTGCAAAAAAAAGGTTCCCAGAAGCTCGACTAGCTTATGCTCCTGGAAATCCCTGATAAACGTCCCTTCACCACGCCTCGTCTCTATCAATCCTAATAGCTCCAAGGCACGCAATGCCTCACGGACTGAGGAACGGCCGACATTCAAACGATCCGACAGCTCCCTTTCCGAGGGGATTTTATCCCCTGGCAAGAGGCTGTCCGCTTCAATCATTCTACGAAGGCTCTCAACGACATCGAGATAAATTTTGGATGAAGAAGTACGATCCTTCAAATTAATTATTCCTCACTTTTTCCAATGATCGCTAATTTCCTTGTTTTTTCTTTAATTTCCTCAGGATCGACATGAATTCTGGCCACTCCCGTTTCCATTGCTGCCTTCGCAACAGCAGAGGCAACGGCAGGAGCCACCCTCTCATCAAAAGGAGCAGGAATCACATAATCTTCATTCAGCTCATGTTCTTGTATTAAACCGGCAATAGCCTTTACAGCCGCCACCTTCATCTTTTCATTGATATGTGTCGCACGTACATCCAATGCTCCGCGGAAAATCCCCGGGAATGCAAGAACGTTATTAACCTGATTCGGGAAATCCGAACGACCCGTACCTACCACTCTTGCACCTGCAGCTTTCGCATCTTCAGGCATGATTTCCGGATCCGGATTGGCCATCGCAAAGATGATCGCATCCCGGTTCATCGTTGAAACCATTTCTTTAGTCAATGCACCTGCGGCAGAAACGCCGATAAACACATCAGCGTCATGGATGACCGCTTCCAAAGGTCCTGAAACCTTATTTCGATTGGTCACTTTGGCCACTTGTTCCTTGATATCATTCATGCCTGTCGAACGGCCCTCATAAATGGCACCTTTCGTATCACACATGATGATGTCACGAACGCCATAGCTATAAAGCAATTTAATGATGGCGATGCCGGCAGCTCCAGCCCCATTCGCCACCACTTTTATTTCTGATATCGATTTATTGACAAGACGTAATGCATTTACAAGACCGGCAACAGTTACAATCGCTGTACCGTGCTGATCATCATGAAAAACAGGGATGTTCATTTCTTTCTTGAGCCGTTCTTCGATTTCAAAGCAATTCGGTGCAGCGATGTCCTCTAGATTGACTCCTCCGAATGTTGGCTCGAGTAATTTAACGGTCTCTACAATTTTATCCACATCCGTCGTTTTTAAACAAATTGGAAAAGAGTCCACTCCCGCAAAGCTTTTAAATAAAACGGCTTTACCTTCCATGACTGGTAAAGCGGCCTCCGGACCTATGTTCCCAAGCCCCAGCACAGCCGTCCCATCGGAAATCACTGCGACGGTATTCCCTTTCATCGTGTAATCATAAACGGTTTCCGGCTTATCGTAAATTTCTTTACAAGGTTCTGCAACGCCAGGAGAGTAAGCGAGGCTTAAATCCACTGCATTCCTAACAGGCACTTTCGAAACTGTTTCTAATTTCCCTTGATTCAAGCGATGCATATGTAAAGCTTCTTCTCTTAATGACATATTTTCACTCCTAAAACGAATTGGGCAACCCGGATATTATATGCTGAAATCTAGTGGTCAGACCACAGCGGCCTGTTTTCAATATAACATATCTATTAAAGTTGTAAAACAGTTATTCTTTCTTGTAAACCACATTCCCTTTTCCGACCATGTCAATTAATGCCTGCAACAAACTGTCGGTAGGATTGACCCAATCCCAATAAGATAGCTGTACATAGCGGTTTTCCCTTTCGTAAAAAAGCATGACCTTCGTTTCGCCGCCGTGCTGCAGTAAAATTTTTTTTATTTTTTGCAGCGTGTCATTCGTTTGCTTGTCAGCTTCCACCTTCAGGAAGATCGTTCCATTTTTTTCTTCCTTCATTTGCTTCACTTTTTCGAGCGGGTATACACTTTTGATCAGAAGCTGGTTTTTTCCATCACGCTCTTCCAGCGTTCCTTGCAGCATGATGACTTGTCCGTGGCTCAATTCCGCAGAATGGAGTTTATACACATTCGGGAAAGCGACCGCTTCGATATCCCCCTCTTCATCACTTACGCTCAAAAATGCCATCACATCGCCCTTTTTCGTCCTTATCGTTTTTACCGATGTAATATAGGCGCCAAGCAAGATTTTCGATTCCTTCTTATTGGTCGCTTCATCTATGCTCAAACAGCCGAAGTATTGGAAAAGCTCCCTGTAGCCGGTCACGGGATGATTCGATAGGTAAAGTCCCAATGCGTTTTTTTCCAATGCCAGTTTGTCTTCGATCGGGATGGGGTCGACATGATTGTACTTAGGCTTGAGGGAAAATTCGCCATCCGAAAACATATCGAATAGATCATCGTCCGGATTGACCAATTCAGTATGGCTTATCGCGACGTCCAGGCTTGCCAGCAATGTAGCCCGGTCTTCCCCGAATTCATCGAATGCACCTGAATTCACAAGGGCCTCGAGCACCTTTCTATTGACGATCTTACCCGATACTCGCAAACAGAAGTCGAATAAATCCTCGAATTTCTTTTGCCGTCTTGCCGCAAAGATTTCCTTCAAGACGGTACCGCCTATCCCTTTAATGGCTCCTAGGCTAAAACGGATTCCTTCCTTTTCCGGTATGAACGGATAGCCGCTCCGGTTAATTGAAGGAGCAAGGACGGCAATCCCTTTCTTTTTTGCCTCTCGGATATATTGGGCGACCTTTTCATCATTCCCGATTACCGATGTCATGAGAGCTGCCATGAAATATTCAGGGTAGTGGGTTTTCAAGTATCCCAGCTGATAGGCAATGACACTGTATGCGACCGCATGGCTGCGGTTGAATCCATAATTGGCGAACCGCACGATCAAGGAGTATATCTCATCCGCGGTTTTTTCGGAATATCCTTGCTGCAAGGCCCCGCTGACAAAATGCTGACGCTCCTCATCCAGCACATCTTTTTTCTTCTTGGAAACGGCCCTCCTGAGCAGGTCTGCTTCCCCAAGTGAAAAACCGGCCAAGCGTGAGGCAATTTGCATGATTTGTTCTTGATAGACAATGACTCCATATGTAGGCTCCAGTATATCCCGCAAATCCTCGTGCAAGTAATCGATGGGCGCCAAACCATGCTTTCGCTCGATGAACAATGGAATGTTTTCCATCGGACCTGGACGGTAGAGGGCATTGACCGCGACGATATCCTCGAATCGGTTCGGCTTCAGCTTGACCAAAACCTTCCTGATGCCATCCGATTCGAATTGAAACACTCCGGTTGTTTCGCCTCTCCCTAATAACGCCAGGGTTTCGGGATCATCCATGGGGATTTGGGAAAGGTCGAGCTTTCTCCCGGTTCCTTTTTGGATATTTTTTATAATATTATCGATGAGCGTCAAGTTGCGGAGTCCCAGGAAGTCCATTTTAAGGAGACCAAGCTCTTCAAGAAGGTCCATCGGATACTGCGTCAGATGGATGCCCTCATGCCCTCCGGAAATCGGGATATGCTCGGTCAGAGCCTGGTCGCTGATGACGATACCTGCAGCATGAGTCGAAGTGTGGCGAGGCAATCCTTCAAGCAATAGCGCCGTTTGAAAAAGCTTTTGATTCAGATTGCTCTCATTAACGAAATCGCGCAGCCGCTTCGATTCCTTGAAAGCCTCAGGCAGCGTTATGCCAAGGCGGTTTGGAATCATTTTCGAGACCGCTTCCTGTTCCTTGGAATTCAATCCGAAAACGCGTCCCGTGTCCCTCAATGCGGCTTTGGCCGCCAATGTACCGAACGTAATGATTTGAGCTACATGATATTCGCCGTATTTCTTGGCGACATAGGCAATCACCTCTTCACGGCGGTTATCCGGGAAATCAATATCGATATCGGGCATCGAGACCCTTTCCGGATTCAGGAAACGCTCGAACAGCAAGGAATGCTCGATTGGATCGACATCCGTTATCGACAGCACGTAAGCGACCATCGAACCTGCGGCAGATCCCCTTCCAGGTCCGGTCAGGATTTGCTGATCCTTAGCAAATTTCATGAAGTCCCACACGATTAAAAAGTAATCGCTGAATTTCATCTTAGTAATGACATCCAATTCATATCGCAGTCGCTCTTCATATTGAATGGGCGGCTCCGGCAGCCTCTTCTTCAACCCATCGAAACAAACGGCTTCGAGCATTTCCTCTGCCGTCATCCCGGCTTCGGTAGGATACTTAGGCAGCAGGGACCGGTGAAACGGAATGTCCAGGTTGCATTGCCCGGCAATAACGAGCGTATTTTCGAGTGCATCCGGCCTGTCATGAAATAACTCCGCCATCTGTTTCCGGCTCTTCAAATAATATTGCTTGGATTCAAGCACCGTGTGCGCTTCATCAGCGAGCTTGTCCCCATTTCCGATCGCCAGCAACACTTCTTGGGCAAGTGCATCGCTTTCGTTCAAATAATAGACTGGATTCGTCGCTACGACCTTTATCCCTAACTCTTTCGCAAGCAGACTTATGGCTTCGTTTCCTTCCTCTTCATTTGCAATCGACAATCTCTGTATCGATGCATAAAAGTTATCCGCCCCAAAAATCTGCTGAAACTTCCTGGCTGCCTGTTGGGCTTCTTCCGGCCTTTCTTCCTTTAGCAGCGTTTCTATTTCCCCTCCGGCCCCCGGCGTGATCGCAATCAATCCCTTGGAGTAGCCTTTAAGCCAATTCATCGGGATGCCCGAAGGTGATTTCGTTTTTATGGCACTGCTTATCTTAAGCAGGTTCTGGTATCCTTGTAGATTTTTTGCTAATAACAGAAGTCCATGCGCCGCTTCCCATTCATCCAGGACATCCGCTAGAATCCCGATGATCGGCTTTATTCCCTGTCTCTTGCATTCTTTATAAAAATAGACTGAACCGTACATGACATTTCGATCGGTCAAGGCAAGACTTGTACAGCCATCCGCTTTCGCTTTGGCCACAAGTTCCGTAATCTTCACCGTGCTTGTCAGCAGGCTGTATCCGCTCTGAATATGGAGATGAGTATACACGTTTTTTTCTCCCACCTTTGTAAGGCATGTTTCTTTCATTATAGTGTTTATTTCAAAAAAAGAAAATATGTTCTCATTTCCAATCCCATTTCGCACCGTATTTCCACAGGCTATCATATTCCCCCTGCACTCCCCATATAATTGGAATAGAAGAATATCAAGCCAAAAAGGATGATGATACATGAATGAAGCCTTTGTTCCTGCCTTTCTTAACAGCTTTTTCATATCGCTTGGCGTTCTGCTTGGCGGCTCGATAATCGGAGGCCTCGCCGCTTTTTTTACGGGACAGGCCCCGATGACAGCTGTTTTCCGATTATCGGACAGCCTGCGGATTTGGGCCATCGTCGCGGCGATCGGAGGTACTTTTGATATGGTCTATAATTTTGAGCGCGGCATTTTTCACGGGGAAACGAAGGATATCGTCAAACAGGTTCTATTGATTCTGTCTGCGCTTGGCGGTGCACAGACAGGAGCACTGATCATTAACTGGTTCACGCAGGAGCATATCTCCCCATGAGGATCCCCCCTTATCATCGGGCACCCACCTGGCAGCGTTTTTTTGCCGGGGCTGCCCTTGGCGGATTGCTCAGCTGGGTGATGTTCTTTTATATGCACGGGGTCCAGCAGGAGAAGCAGATCCGGACCCTTCACGAGCAGCGGGAAGAAATCAAGGATTTGAACGGAAAAATCGCCATTTGGGAGCAAGATTATAAAAAATTGAATCAGCAAAACGAAGAAATTTTAACGATTCAGGAAGTGGAAGTGAAGATTACGAACGGTACGGATTATAGCCTCGATCATCTGAGTGTTGCGGAAGCGGAGGATTTAATAGAGGACGATCTATCCTCGCTGCTTGCCAAGGATGTCGTGAGTGTATATAACGGAAAGATGTTATTGAAAAAATCCATCGAGAATAAAATCATGACCATCAATAAAAAGCGGTATCATCTTCAAGTTTCCGAAATCATGTTTTATACGAAAATGAATATCGAGATCAAACTCAAAAGGACTACTTCTTGACTGGCGTCTAAAACATAAAGGCAAAGGCCAAATCCCATTCGATTTGGCCTTTGCCTTTTTTTCATTCCGCTTTATTCAATGCTTCCATATCGGCAAGGATCATATCGACCTCATCCCAGGAATGGATCGAAGCCCCGGCAGCGAGCGGATGGCCGCCACCGTTGTATTTCCGGGCGATCGTATTGATGATCGGTCCTTTGGAACGGAAACGGACTCTGATCTCTTGATCTTCTTCAATGAAAAACACCCATGATTTCACATTTTTGATCGAGCCGAGCGCGGATACGAGCTGTGAAGCCTCCGATGCCGAAGCATCGAATTTTTCAAGGATATCTTTCGTGATGATCATTTTCCCCGTCCCATATGGCAGGATTTCAAAATGCTGCAGCACATAACCATTCAAGCGGACGATGCTTTCCTTGACATCGTACATCTCCTGATATAACTGCGGGCGGGAAAACGAATAGGTGATCAATTCACCGGCATGGTCAAATGTCTTTTCTGTCGTGCTCTGGAACAGGAAGCGTCCTGTATCGCCAACGATGCCTGCATAAAGAAGGCGTGCCGCTTCGTCAACCATCTTCAACCCTTGATCTTTGCCGAACAGGTAAAAATCATAAATCATTTCACATGTGGAACTTGCTGTTGTATCAACCCACAGCATATCTCCATATGGATCTTCATTAGGATGATGATCGATCTTGATCAGCTTATCCCCCGTTTTATACCGTGCATCACAAATCCGGTCCGTATTTGCTGTATCGCATACGATCACCAAAGCCCCTTGATACGTTTCATCCGAAATCACATCAAGCCTTCTTAAATAATTCAATGACGGTTCTTCCTTACCGACAGTGAATATCCGTTTTTCAGGGAAAGATGCTTTCAGGATTTCCGCCAGTCCCCCTTGTGAACCATAGGCATCCGGGTCCGGACGGACATGACGATGGAGAATGATCGTATCATAACGCTTTATTTCTGCCAAAATCTCAGCTTTCATATAAATCTCCCTCCAACATATGTATTAGTAGTTTAAGTTGATATATTTCATTTAATCAAATATTTGGAGAAATAGGAAGACTCATCTTGTTTCCTGTGGCATTCCAACGAATTTCCCGCTACAATAAAAAGGTACATATGTTAAATTGGGGGAATTTCAAACGATGCCTATCCTTGTCACCTTGATCGTGCTTTCACTGGGAATCTATCTGTTTTATAAAATCAAATCGGTACGCACCAAAATGCCGATGGAGAAAAAGTGGATCTCCGGAAAGTCTTCCATTGCCCTAGGGGCGTTTGTCGCCCTTTTTGGGATCAACCAGCTTTTTCTGTTCCACACGACCACCACTTATATCATTGCCGCCGTTTTCATCTCAGTCGGCCTGTTCAGCATTTTTGGAGGCTATAAAATGTATAAATATTACCTGCCATATGCGATTGAAGAAGCCGCAAATCAAAAAGGATAATCGACCTTCGATTATCCTTTTTGATTCATTTTTCAAGATCTGTCCAGCAATTGGCACGTTAACATGGCCTTCCCGACAAGTTTACCTTGGTTAAACACCTCGACATCCACTTTTCCGAATTTACGCCCTACGTCAAGAACACGTGGGCGAATTTCAAGCGTACTGTCGATTTGGACTGGCTTGATGAAATAAATCGTCATATTCTCCACAACCAAGTCACCTCGCTTGTAGCTTCTCAGTGCCCGGTTCGCTGAATCCGTAACCAATGTCGTGAACACCCCGCTCGAAATCGTCCCAAGGTAATTGGTCATTTGCGGAGTGACGCCATAGTTATACACTTCCTCACCTTTCCCCCGGTTCGAAGTCATCACAAGCTGACTCGTAATCGTATCATCGATCGTCTCGCCAACCTGCGGCTGCCTTTGGCTCATTTGCAGCGCCTTCAGCACATCCTGCCTGCTCACGATTCCTTTGAGGATATGACTGTCATTCACGACCGGAATCAATTCGATCCCTTCCCAAACCATCATATGCGCAGAAGAGGCCACACTCGTTTTATCACCGACGGTCAACGGATTTTTCGTCATCACCTTTTCGATGAGTGTCAACTCCTCCTGACCGATGATATCTTTTGAAGTGACCATTCCTTGGACCTTCATATTGTCATCAACAACAGGGAAACGGCTATGACCTGACTCCTGATTGAGTTCGTGCCATGTCTGAACCCTGTCACCGATCGTCAAAAAAGTCGTCTCCTGAACCGGTGTCAAGATATCCTCCACAAGCAAGATTTCCTTTTTGATCAACTGGTCATAAATCGCCCGGTTGATCATCGTGGCGACAGTGAAGGTATCATAGCTCGTGGAAATGACGGGCATTTCCAATTCATCAGCTAACCTTTTAACCGGCTCTTCCGTATCGAAGCCTCCGGTAATGAGCACCGCCGCTCCCGCTTTTAGCGCATGCTCATGGGCCTGTGTACGGTTTCCGACGATCAACAGATTTCCTGCGCCTGTATATCTCATCATCGCATCCAGCTTCATTGCCCCAATGACGAATTTATTCAAGGTTTTATGAAGTCCCGTTTTGCCGCCCAGAACTTGTCCGTCCACAATATTAACCACTTCGGCAAAAGTGAGCTTTTCAATATTCTCTTTTTTCTTTTTCTCGATACGAATCGTGCCTACCCGCTCAATCGAGCTCACAAAGCCCTGATTCTCCGCCTCTTTAATGGCCCGATACGCCGTTCCTTCACTAACATTCAATGCTTTCGCAATTTGGCGGACGGAAATCTTCTCGCCAACTGGAAGCCCATCGATATGCTTTAATATTTGTTCATGCTTTGTAGCCAAGCGCTTCACCCTTTTCACGGTATTCCTATTCCCCATTATAAGGTCAAAGAGCCCAGTTTATCAAACAACTACTAATATTGGCGCAGCCTTTTGTATTCCACCTCCCGTTTCCGCTTGTGCTTTTTAGGCGAATATAGAATGCCCGTCAAGTTCCCGGCCACAGCCAGCAATGCGAACAACAGCCAAGATCCGGCAAACAAGCCCTCCAGCCCGCCGCTTTCCAACGACAACCGCGGCACCGCATAATAGAGCATCACTCCGCATAAAAGCAAACACAACAATAACCTCTGCTTCATCCAATCCCCCCCTTTTTTGCCATCTATTCATTTTATGCCTGCGAAGGAAAAAAAGACTGACCTGCATGAACGAGATTTACTTGTCTATATGTCCATATGGCGATCTTCCTTTAAATTGAAGAGAGCAATAAATAGTTGATCTAACAGAGTGGACTGGAACGATCTAAGGTACCGTTACACGCGAGTTTGGCCTTTGCCTCGAATGTGAGGACGTTTCTCATGAAAATCATGCTTATTGCACCCAATTGATGCCGTTTCTCGTGAAATTCTTGCGTTACTCGCAAATTCATTGACTTTACTCGCGAGTTTAGGCTTCCCGGACCGCCCGCGGAAAGCTAAGCGCCTGCAGTGGAATGGTACATTCTGAATACTGATTCCCCAAACCCTGGCATAACTAAAAAAATGCAGACAAACTCAAATCATGCTCAAGTTTGTCTGCATTATGTACCGTTCCATTCTTTATAATTCTATTTCATCTCCGGGTTCCATGATGAATCCATTTCCCTCTTCAAGCAGGTCAAGGAATCGGTTGGGATCCTGCTTGATGACAGGGAACGTATTGTAATGGATCGGCACGACTTGCTTGGCTTGAAGGAATTTCGCTGCCAGCGCCGCATCTTCCGGACCCATGGTGTAATTGTCGCCGATCGGCAAAAAGGCCAGGTCAATCGGATGACGTTCCCCGATCAATTTCATATCGGAATATACCGATGTATCTCCGGCATGATAGATCGTTTTTCCTTCTATCGTCAGTAACACACCTGCTGGCATGCCTAAATAGATGATCTGTCCATCTTCTGCATTGAAGCCCGTACCATGAAAGGCTGGTGTCAGCTTCACTTTTCCAAATTCGAACTCAAAAGCTCCGCCAATGCTCATTCCATGAGTCCTGACACCTTGTGCACCAAAGTAACCGGCAAGCTCTGCAATGCCAATGACGAGTGCATCATGTTTCTTCGCCAATTCAACCGTATCCCCTACGTGGTCATTATGTCCATGCGTCAGGATGATCACATCCGGTTTGACATCGTCAACCTTCAAATCGGTTAGTGCATTTCCGTTGATGAACGGGTCGAATAATATCGTTTTACCATTCGTTTCGACTTTTACAACTGCATGTCCATGAAAAGATACTTTCATTTATGATGCTCCCTTCCATACCCAATAATTTTGTTTCAATAGATTTCTTGGGACTTTCCCATTTACTATGCTTTTAAATATTGCTAAGGTAATTATATCTTATTAATGGAGGTATCGTCATGAATGAACGTTTGACAGAATTACAAAATTGGCTTCAGACCAATGAGGTGGAAGCCGCTTTTCTTACATCCACCGAGAGCATCTTCTATTTAAGCGGATTTTTTAGTGATCCCCATGAGAGACTGCTTGCACTTGCCATTTTTGCAGATGCCGACCCATTCCTCGTCTGTCCGCAAATGGAGGTGCCCGATGCGAAACAAGCTGGATGGGCTGGGGATATCATCGGATATACCGATATTGAAAACCCATGGGAAAAAGTGAAGCAAGCCGTGACGGACCGCGGACTGACCATCCATAAAATGGCGATTGAAAAAGAACATATGAATGTGGAACGCTACGAGCACATCCAGCATCACTTCAAAGCACCAAAGCTCGTTCCGGCAGAAGAAAAACTGCAAAAGATGCGAATGATCAAGTCGGATGATGAAATGGTCAAAATCCGGGAAGCCTGCCGACTGGCCGACTTCGCGATTGAAGTGGGTGTCAGCGAAATCCATGAAGGTAAAACGGAAATGGAAATCCTTGCAGCGATCGAATACGAATTGAAAAAGGCCGGGGTCAGCCAAATGTCATTCTCCACGATGGTACTGACGGGTAAAAATGGTGCCTCGCCTCATGGTACACCTGGAAATACGAAGGTTCAGCGCGGGGACCTTGTTCTCTTCGACTTAGGTGTCGTTCATGAGGGATACTGCTCCGACATCACCAGGACCGTCGCTTACGGTGACGTCAATGATAAACAGGCAGAGATATATGAAACGGTCCGCATGGCTCAGGAAGCTGCCGTAGCAGCCAGTAAGCCAGGCGTTGCCTGCTCGGCGGTTGACTTGATAGCCAGAAACATCATCCGCGAAAAAGGATATGGCGATTTCTTCCCGCACAGACTTGGCCACGGACTTGGGATCAGCGTCCATGAATACCCGTCCTTGACCGAAACGAATTCACTCGAGCTTCAATCCGGTATGGTTTATACGATCGAACCGGGTATCTATGTTCCAAATGTTGCTGGCGTCAGGATCGAGGATGATCTTTTGATAACCGAAACAGGCTGTGAAGTCCTGACCAAATATCCGAAGAGCTTGCAAATCATCAAGTGATGGGGTGACCAACCCCAGGAACCCCCAATCTCAGTCGAGATGGGGGTTTTGCTTTTCATTCACGATCCAATTTCATGACTAATCGGTCCATACTTCATGCTTAACGACCTTATCACTGTCGTCATACCAAAGGAGCAGCCACTCACTATCTATACTTATGAAGCCCCTTTCGGCTCCAAGATAATAAACGATCGCATCTTCCGCTGAAAAATATTCGGTATCTGTCGGCGGACCTAAAAGAGCGATCACTTCTTTTTCCGTCTTTCCGATGAGCCGACGTTCCTTCAATAAATCATCGACCATATCGGTTCTTTCTTCATGATCCTTCAGCCACCTTTCAGTGCTGAAACGGGATTTAGATTCGTTCACTCCCAAAAGGACCAGACAAGCAAGCAAAAGAAGAAAGCCGACACTTGTTATGATTCTGAATATCGTTTTCCTCTCTTTGTTTTCATGTCTATCGGTATATTTCGAGGATATCCCCTGAACCACTAGCAAAACTGCAAATGGAAGAAGCAAGGCAGCCACGCTTGCGGCACTGATAGAAACCCTTGCGATATTAATGTATAGGATCGCAATGAAATAGATTAGCATAAACACGAGTACATATAAATAAAAGGCCAGATTCACCATTCTTGAAAGTCTCAAGGAAAAAACACCCCTCCCGCTCATCAGATTACCATAAATAAACAAATAGCGTAAAGACATAAAAGATATAAGGAATCAATCTCTTTTATTGTGTCTGATTACGGTTTCTTCGCTCATTGGCTAAAACATTCGCTAATTTGTTATAATTGAAATAATATCCAACAGGAAAACCATAGTATAATAGGAATGAAATAGAAGGAGGAGATTCACTATGAATAGTATAGATTATAAAAATATTCTCGTAGCGGTGGATGGTTCGGAAGAAGCGGAGTGGGCATTAAAAAAGGCCATCTATTTGGCGAAACTCAGTGACGCCACGCTTGTGCTGACACACATCGTTGATACAAGGAATTTCCCTACAATCGAAGCTTATGATATGACCCTCCGTGAACGTTCTGATGCCTTTGCCAATGAGCTATTGGAAAAGTACAAAATGGAAGCAGTGGCATCCGGAATCGTACACGTCCAAACTGAAGTGGCATATGGGTCACCAAAGGTACAAATCCCGAAAGATTTAGCGAAAAAACATTCAATTGATTTAATCGTTTGCGGTGCAACTGGCCTTAATGCCGTCGAACGCTTCCTGATCGGCAGCGTATCGGAGGGCATCGTTCGCCATTCCAGCTGCGATGTAATCGTCGTGCGTACGAATACTGATAAATAATCAGCAAAAAAGCTCGTTCACATTTCCAGTGAATGAGCTTTTTTTTGCTGTTATTTCCTTACCAGCTTCTCTGCTTTTTCAATGGCAAGCTGCACTTGGGCAAAACCAGTACCGCCCGCACTATTACGGCGTTTGACAGCTTCATAAGGATTTAAGGCCTCGTATATATCATGGTCGAACAGCTCGGATGCTTCCTGGAATTGCCCGATGCTTAGGTCGACCAGATAACAGCCCTTCTGCACACACTGCAATACCAGTTTCCCGACAACCTCATGCGCCTTGCGGAAGGGCATTCCCTTTGCAGCTAGATAGTCAGCCAATTCCGTCGCATTCGAGAAATCATTCCTTGTCGCTTTCTCCATGATGTCCTTTTTCACGTTCATGGTTGAAATCATGCCGGCAAAAATCTTGAGTGAACCTACAATGGTTTTAACCGTATCGAAAACGCCTTCTTTATCTTCTTGCATATCCTTGTTATACGCAAGCGGGAGTCCTTTCAAAACGGTCAATAACCCTGTTAAATTCCCATAAACACGTCCGGTTTTCCCACGGATCAATTCAGCCATATCCGGGTTCTTCTTCTGCGGCATGATGCTGCTTCCCGTTGAAAAAGCATCGTCCAATTCAACGAATTGAAATTCCTGGCTTGACCAAAGGATGATTTCTTCACTGAAACGCGATAAATGCATCATCATCGTCGCACTGTTGCTCATGAACTCAATGGCAAAGTCACGATCGCTTACCGCATCAAGGCTATTTTCATATATTCCATCGAACCCCAAGAGCTCTGCACTGAGGGCACGGTCAATCGGGAATGTCGTCCCGGCCAATGCGCCAGCTCCCAATGGTGACATGTTGATTCTTTTGTAGCTTTCGGAAAAACGCTCTTTATCACGCTCAAGCATCCAAAAATAGGCCATTAAATGGTGGGCAAATGAAATGGGCTGTGCCCGTTGCAAATGAGTATACCCTGGAATGAGTGTTTCGACATTTTCCTTTGCCTGTCCCAAAATCGCTACCTGGAGATCATTGATGAGTTGAAGAATCACATCCGTTTGATTCCGCATATATAAATGAAGATCTGTGGCAACCTGGTCATTACGGCTTCTGCCAGTATGGAGCTTACCGCCCACTGGACCGATTTCACTTATCAGCATGCTTTCCAGGTTAAGATGGATATCCTCCATCTCAACCTTAAAAGTCAATTCTCCCTTTGCCGCTTTTTCCTGTAAGGTTTTCAGCCCGGCAATAATCTGATCTGCATCTTCTTCAGGCAGGATGCCGCATTGCTTTAGCATCGTGACATGAGCTAGGCTTCCTTGAATGTCTTCGAGGACAAGTTCCTGATCAAAGGAAATGGAAGCTCCGAATTCGTCTACCCATTCCTCTGCAGATTTCGTGAATCTTCCTCCCCAAAGCTTGCTGCTCACACCGTCACCTTCTTTTTATTGACCATGCTGTTCACTTTCGTTGGAAGTCCCCATAGCTTAATGAATCCAACTGCTGCATCATGATCGAATTCATCCGCCTTTGTATAAGTGGCCAATTTCTCATCATAGAGGGAGTATTCCGATTTTCTGCCTTCAACGATCGCGTGTCCTTTGAATAGTTTCACACGAACCGTTCCGGTTACGTTCACTTGTGTTTCTTTCAAGAAAGCGGCCAATGCTTTTTGAAGGGGCGAGAACCAAAGTCCTTCATAAATCAATTCCGTCATTTTCTTTTCGATCACAGGTTTGAAGTGAGCCAGCTCTTTTACAAGCGTAATGTCCTCAAGCTCTTTATGGGCAGCAATCAATGTCATCGCACCAGGCGCTTCATAGACTTCACGGGACTTGATTCCTACTAATCTATTTTCCACATGGTCGATACGACCGACTCCATGTTTGCCGGCGATTTCATTCAGCTCAACGATCAAGTCTGCCAATTTATAATGTTTGTTATTCATCGTGACCGGCACACCTTGTTCAAATCCAATTTCAATGATGTCAGCCGTATCCGGCGTGTTTTCAAGGCTTGCAGTCAGATCATAAGCCTCTTCCGGAGGAGCTGCCCATGGATCCTCCAGGATTCCGCATTCGTTGCTTCTTCCCCAAAGGTTTTGATCGATCGAAAATGGGCTTGCCAAGCCGATCGGTACCGGAATTCCATTTTTCGCTGCATATTCGATTTCTTCTTCACGAGACCATTTCCAGTCACGGACAGGTGCAAGAACTTCTAAATTAGGATTCAAAGCTGAAATGGAGACTTCGAAACGCACTTGGTCATTTCCTTTTCCCGTACAACCGTGCGCAACAGCCACTGCATTTTCCGCTTCGGCCACTTCCACTAATTTCTTCGCGATAAGCGGACGTGATAGAGCTGACACCAATGGATATTTCCCTTCATACAAAGTGTGTGCCTGAAGGGCCGTTAAAGCGAATTCATCCGCAAATTCATCTTTTGCATCAATCACATATGAACTGACGGCACCAACCGTAATCGCTTTTTCCTTAATGAAGTCGAGGTCTTTGCCTTCACCGACATCCAAGCAGCATGCCACCACTTCATATCCTTGATCTTGTAACCATTTAATTGCAACGGAAGTATCCAAACCTCCGGAATATGCTAAAACAACTTTTTGATTTGCCATTTTCATCGTCCCTTTCGTGTGAATAAAAATTCATACATTGTTATTTTTATTCATTCTATGATTAGTACTTTATCATTTTTATAAAAGGAATACAAGGGGTATTTTGAAGATTTAGCTAAAAATTCCGTTCCAATTATCAAGCCCCTCATACATTGGATGCATCCGGTGGAATATAGTAAACTAAGAGTATGAAAAACTTAAAAGTGGAGGGAATATGAAAGAGTTATTTACTTATGATGAACGGCTCGGCATCGACATTCCTGATTTGAACCTGGAATGGGATGAATATACGAAAGGCGAGCAGCAGCAAATACTCGTGCATTGGGAAAATATCCGGGGGAGCATCCCTGACCGGATCAAGGAACTGGAAACAACCATTAACCGGAAGCAGAACCAGCTCTCCGATGAGAGTGATTTCGCCTCATCCTGCCAACTCAATTCCGAAATTGCCGACCTGGCATCCATCATCAATGACTTATGGCTTTGGTACCGTGCCAATCAAGGCGTTAGTGAGAAGATGCATAATTAGGGGCTTATCTATGCAAAAAAGGTCACAGGATAATGAAGTACCCTACAGGATAGACACTTTAAAAAAAGTCCATCCTGTAGGGTACTTTTGTTTTTATAATAAGAAAACACTCTTTGGATCGAACTTATAAAATAGTACAGACAACTCACTTCCGACATGCATCCATACGAAGATAGAATTCCGTTTGCCCACAGATATGGAGGATTTTGCACTTAGAACGTTCCACTCCACTTCAGGCGCGATGTGAAAAGCTAGGAAAGGGAAGTGAAATCTAAAAAAGATGCCGCCTGCAAAGTACAGACCGCATCTCCTTCAAGTTTCCTAGTTTTTGTTAAAGCTCCCTATACAAAGGGGATAGATTTCATAGGAAACTTTTATAAATCTTTCCTGAGTTCCCCGACGACATGCCCCAATTCCGGAAGAATCAATTTATTCATCGCAAGCCGCACCGCACCTGATGAGCCAGGTGTCGAAAAAACCGCTTTATCGTGCACGATTCCGGCAACGGCCCTCGATAATAGCGCTGCCGACCCGATGTCCTCCTGATAGCTGAGCATACGGAAAAGCTCGCCGAAACCGGGAATTTCCTTGGACATCAATTCTTTGACCGCCTCGATCGTTACATCCCTTTTGGCGATTCCCGTGCCGCCGTTCGTCAAGATGACGTCGACCTTGCCGCTTCGACATGCGGCTGTAACCGCTTCTTGTATCACATCTTTTTCATCTTTTACAATTTCGTATTTTGTCACTTCATGCCCATTCGCTTTCAATAATTCCATCATCAGTGCGCCGCTTTTATCCGTTTCTTTATTCCGCGTATCGCTAACGGTTATCACCATGCAGCGAATGGCCTCTTTAATCGCTTTTTTATGAGTATTGACGCTCATCATCCATCAGCCTTCTTCTCCAGTAAATAACGATATTGATAAAACTTCTGAGCAAATTCACTGACACTCCGGGTCATTTGGTAATTCGCTCCTGCCCCGATGGCGATGCTGATGAACGGAATGCCCCGAACCAGTTTTTGACGGAAAACCGTGATCGATAACGCCTTCAACAGCTGCTTTAATGGCTGTTCCATCCAAGTGGGATTTGTCAGCTCTTCAATTCCCAAGTAAAAATAATCATCTTCTGCAGTTTGGATTTCATGGATCAATTCTTCCCATGCTATTCCCTGGAGTCTCTTTGGCATCGCCCCTGCATTGAATACCTTAAGTGCGACCATCATTTCGAAGGGAGTATTCACCTCGAAGCCATAGGACATGGCGATCAGCTGCACAGTCCGGATATTGATGACCGTCATCGCCGGCAGATCACTCCCTAGTAAAAGCATGCCTCCTGATCCACTTATCCCCCCTTGTGCAAAGGAGTATAAACGATGCTTGGCAATATGCTGGTTCGCTATGTAATTCAACTGGTCAATCGATAAGAGATTCATGTCACCAAGCGTATCGATTTCCTCATTGAAAACGCGTGCCGATGCCAGAATCCGCTCCCTTGCATCTATTTGAATTTGTGAGCTCTGTACCATGGCATGCAAATGAAAAAGCCATGTATCAAGCTTATCAAAAAACTGTTGCTGAACGGTTTCAGGCAGCAGTGAAAACCCCTGCTCCAGCCATTTATCATACAATGCAGCAAGATCCGTCGGCTCATATTGATAAAGATTTTCTTGCCATTCATTAATTTCATTCCAAACTTTCATTTCCCGATTGGTGAATTCCATGCATCAAGCCTCCTATGTACTAAAATTGGTGGATTCTCCCTTAAGTATACCATATACGACGGTTTTTCAAGAATGGGAGGATGGTTCGTCCCGCCTTTTACGGGGGTGGTGCAGGGGGAAAACAAGGGGGTGAATATATGAATATATTTATGGTTCATCAGAAAGAAAATAAAGATTCCCTTACCGGAAAGAATGGCAAGGGAACCTCTTATCAGAAATCAGGAAGGCATGTTTTCGGCTTTGCCGTTTAAAGCAACCTTCATCGTATCCCTGACGATCATGATTTCTTCATTGGTCGGGATGACCATCACTTTCACTGGTGAATACGGTGAATTGATGAACGCTTCCTTACCTGAAGAGGTACGATTAAGGTCTCTATCCCAGTAAACACCCATGAATTCAAGCCCCTCCAAAATCCGTGCTCTAATGGCCTGACTGTTTTCACCGATGCCGGCTGTGAAAATGATGCCATCCACTCCACCCATTTTTGCTGAATAGGAACCGATATATTTGTGAATCCTGCCTGCAAACACTTCAAGGGCCAGTTTGGCTCTTTCATTGCCTTTGTCCGCTTCGACTTGGATATCGCGCAGGTCGCTGGAAAAACCGGAAAGGGCCAGCATGCCGCTTTGCTGATTCAAGACATCCAGCACTTCATCAGCTGTCTTACCTGTTTTTTCCATAATATACGGAATCAGCGCAGGGTCGATATTACCTGAACGTGTCCCCATTGTCACACCTGCCAATGGTGTGAAGCCCATCGATGTATCCATCGACTTGCCGCCTTTTATGGCCGTAATGCTGGCACCGTTCCCTAGATGGCAGGATATCAAGCGAAGCTGTTCGAGCGGGCGGCCGATCATTTTTGCGGCCCGTTGGGAAACATATTTATGGGAAGTCCCATGGAACCCGTACTTCCTTATTCCATAGTCTTCATAATATTCAAAGGGTAAGCTATACATATATGAACTTGCAGGCATCGTCTGATGGAAGGCCGTATCGAATACCGCAACAGCAGGAACATCGCCTAATATTTGCCTGAAGGCTTTGATTCCCGTGCTATTGGCAGGGTTATGGAGTGGTGCCAACTCTGATAGCCGATCGATTTCCTTGATTACTTCCTCGGTGATCAGGACCGAATCACTGAACACCTCACCGCCATGCACCACACGATGTCCAACGCCATCTATTTCTTCAAAGGAGTCAATGATGCGGTGGTGGATCAGCTTTTCCAGCAATATCCCTACCGCCACTTCATGATTGGGTATATCGATCGTTTCGGAAACATTTTCGCCATCGACACTCAAAGTAAAAGTGGAGTTTTTCAAGCCAATCCTTTCCACGAGACCTTTTGTAATGACTTGTTCATCAGGCATCTCAAAAAGCTGAAATTTCAATGAAGAGCTGCCTGCATTTATTGCAATGATTTTTGACATCCTTCCTGCTCCTTTACTCTAAGCTAGTCTACATTTTCTTATGGTTCCCTAAAAAGAAAAATGCAGTATATAGTACAATCTTATCATGGCAGGTGCATACTACCAAATAAAAAGGGGAGGTAAAAAATAACCAACGTAGGATATACAAAAAAAATGAAAGCCAATGCGAAATGCATCAGCTTTCATTTATTATTTTTCCGATTTGAACCAATCATCCATCTGCTGCATGACAGAACTTGTCGCTTCGAAATCCGAAAGCTTCGGAAGTTGTACGAGCAATGCCTTCTTCGGCGCTTCGATACCTTCTTTTTTCTTTTGAAGGATCAGGATGCTTTTCGCTGCCGCTTCATTTTTAAACATGGAAAGAGGCAGTTGCACCATTCCTTGGATATGGGTATGTTTTTTCAGGAAGTCATTGAGTTTCGGCGCTTCTTCCGACACGAACAAGTTATTCGGGACGATGAAGAAAAGATGTCCCCCATCCTTCACATGTTTAACGCTCTGCTCGATAAACAAATGGTGGGCATATGAATGTCCCTCTCCCGCCTTCAATTCATAATCGGACGCCCGTATATCATTCGGGTAGTAACCAATCGGCAAATCGCTGACGACGACATCGGAAGGATCGATGAAAAGCGGTTCCAAGCTGTCCTGATTGAAGAATTCAAGCGGGTGTTCTTGCAGGTTGGCACCTGCGTACGCTAGCTTGATCAACGTTTCGTCAATCTCGACGCCATATGAAGCGATGTTTTTATCAGGCAATTGATTCAAGATCGCAAATAACAAATTCCCTGTTCCAACGGCGGGGTCAAGCATGATCAGCTCTTTTTGATCCTTGGTGAATTTACCGACTAAATAACTGACGAACATGCCGACTGCATCAGGGGTCATTTGATGATTCGGTTGCACGCTCTGTTGCATGCCCTTTAATATAGCAAGCTGATACGCTTTACGAATGGCTTCCTTTTCATATTGTTCAGGTGAAAAGTCGGCATAATGCTTCATTAACCTTTTCTTCGATACTTCACTCAATTCCTCCTGCAGGACTTTCCCTTGGAAGAAATTCTCGCCCGTTTCACCTAGGGCATCAAGATACGTACATGATAATTCACCTTGCAATATCTGGGCTGTTTCATTGAATTCATTAAATAATTGTTCGACTGGGGTAGACTTCACTTGTTAATTCCTCCTGTTTGCTTCTGTCCCTATTTTAAAGGTAAGAACAAAGAGATACAAGCCGGAGACCCTAGCAATCATCCTTGGTTGTAATTCTTACGTTGCTTTCCGCCCCGAATGAACACGAAGAAGGAATTTTGATTGTCCTGAATGGGGCTTTGATCGTTCCATTGCACTGCAGGCGCTCGCTTATCCAGAGGCGGCTCACGGACCCGTTTCATTCCGCCCTGAGTGAAAACAAGCTTTATATTTCCATTTACTAACAGCTCCAAAAAATTGCCCCATATTTTTTATTACTGGGAAAGGCTCCATGAATGCCCAAACAGCGTACTATACATGAGGTGGTGATTATATGGATAATCAAAATCAATACTATCATGGGCCGGTTAATCCGATAAATCAGCAACATGATATACAATCAGCAGAAGAATTCAACAGGCAACAACAAGGGTTTCAACAAGGGTTTCGGCAAGGATATCGCCAAGGGTATCGACAAGGGTATAGAGATGGATATCGGGCAGGGCAACAAGCAGGTGGGCATTACCCAAGGCAAATGCCGGCTTGGCCTAATGAAGTTGATATAAAAATCGGTACACCTAATGGTCAAGAGTGGTATGGTAAGATTGTTTTACCACTGAATGGTGAGAATTCAGACTAACTAAATCGGCATATTGAACCTAAAAAACCGTATAACAGAACACGCAAAGATGATTATGCTAACTGCATCCACATTGAAAATCAGGGCCTAGAAAGGCTGTTGTCCACTTCAACGACAAGCTGTTTATCAACAAGAGAAAATCAACATAAAAAAAGAACCGGGCCCATTGCGCCCGGTTCTTTTAGAATTCACAGCTTATTTTGATGCTTTGGCCGCTTCGATTGCACCTTCGTAATTTGGATGGTTCGTACCCTCGCTCACATATTCCACATAAGTGATTTCATCAGAACTGTTCACGACGAATACAGAGCGTGCCAGAAGACGTAGTTCTTGCATGACCACACCATACGCTTCACCGAAGGAAAGGTCACGGTGATCGGAAAGAACTTGAACATTATCCAATCCGCTCGCAGCGCACCAGCGTTTTTGTGCGAAAGGAAGATCGTTGCTGATCGTCAATACTTTCACATTGTCCAATTTTGCCGCTTCTTCATTGAATTTTCGTGTTTGTGCATCACATACACCTGTATCCACTGAAGGAACCACACTGATAATGCGGACAGTACCTTTGGAGTCGCTTAATGTAACGGGTGATAAATCATTGGCCAATACAGTAAAATCAGGAGCCTTGTCCCCAACTTTTAGTTCCTGTCCCACCAAAGTGACCGGGTTGTTTTTAAATGTAACTGAAGCCATTAAAAATTCCTCCTTTTTCTGCTATATGTACAAGCCTAATCATATTTGTTTTACCGAAATTTTGCAATTAATTGATTTGGGAATGTGGAAGTGTCCATGGCATTCACTCAAGCATGCCATCGTTCTAAGGCGATTCTTGCAAAAAGAAAACTCGGCGGATGCCGAGTCGCTTTTAGAAATCTAAGTCTTGTTTAGGTTCCTGGTATCTCGTTGCTGGCGGTTGACTTGCCCCTTGCTTTTGATTACTGTCCTTCTTGGCCAGCATGGACTGGATTTTATCGACGACCTGAGGTGCCAAATCCATCATTTTTTCAAGAAGATGCGTCCCTTCATCCAGATGAATCATCTTCACGCCATGGGAACCGACGATCAAAAAAGCAATCGGCGTTATTGAGACACCACCACCGCTACCGCCGCCAAATGGCTGTTTGGATTCACCTTGCTGTCCTTGATGATTGCCGTCAATCACGAATTCGCTGCCGCCTGCCGCAAAACCGAAGCCCACTTTTGACACGGTTAAAATGACACTTCCATCCGGAGTTTCAACCGGATCGCCGATGATCGTGTTCACATCGACCATTTCTTTCAGATTTTCCATCGCTTCTTTCATTAATCCTTGGATCGGATGATCTGACATCTAAATTCCTCCCTCTAGAACGATTGTTTATTGGAATCACCTGATAGCCTCGCTAAATTCCTGGACTTGAAATTCGCCTTCCTGCCTTTCCAATAACGAAGCAGTTTTATTCCAGTCCACATAGCCTGCCCGATTCTAAATTGTAATATGCAGGAAATTAACGTATTGGCCTGCCATCGCTGAAAGTCAGGCGTAACTGAATAGGAAGGCATGATTTGAAAATTCAAATAGGAGGTCAATAAGCCGATGATGGACCCCTTAAGCGCCCAGCATGCCCCCGTCAGCATACCGGTATGTGCGGCATTTTTAGTTCCGACCCTGCTGTGCCACACGAATTTTTTAACCTTGACCTTTCGTGTGAACTGCCGGACGATTCGATGAAAGCCGACTATATGCACAATCATCGTCCGGAGGTCAGCAAATCCGTCTCGTAAATTTTCTGGTGTGATTTTTTTCGTTTCTTCCTTTTTGCTTTCTTCCTTCCTTCCTTGTTCTTTCTTTACTGTTATCGCTGCAGACCCCTCATCCTTTTTAATGACAGGCACTTTGAACGTATAATGAAAAAGTCCAAACCAAGCTGATAATTTAATTTGTATTTGGTCATTTTTGTGAACATGCTTTAAGTCAATGTACACCTTTATTTTAGTGAACATAAGAAGAAGCAGCAGTAAAATGAGGCAACCTGCAATCAACAAAAGCCACTTCATGCATCCACACCCTTTTTGCCTTTCAGTATCGGCATATCCCCAAAAAAATAAACCTGCAAAAGCGAATATAACGCTCTTGCAGGTTCATGAAATACTTATCTTCTTACCAAGACCACACTTGTGTCTGCAAAGACATCATGCAAGGCCTGTTTCTTCGGCAGCAGTCCTGCCAAGAGATAGCCAATCCAGGTCACCTTTGAAATATAGCGTCCGATCAGTTCCCTGAATAATACCGTTCCCCAGGAAATGACCTTTGCCTCTTCCTTCAATGCCACGACCTTCAGGCCAAAAATCATTTTGCCCAAGGTTTGGTTCAAGAACTTGGTCATCAAAACAAAGTACAGGAAGAATACGATTCCCGTCAAGAAGCCCTCTGCGGAAAACCACAGATCATCTGTCCCTTCATAAAACTTGAAGATCGGATGAATCAAGATCCGATTCAAGCTTCCTATAACCAGTAGGTCCGCTAAATACGCCCAAAATCTCATCCAAAAACCAGCAAAGCAGACAGCTTTGAATTCCCTATCTACGGGAACCTCCGCTGGTGATGAATCCGACTGAACGGGTCCATGCTGATTCTCCAATAAATCGGGTGAAGCCATTTGTTCATTGTTTTCATTTCGTTCCGTCATCCTTCAGCCCCCCTATTCCGCATACAAATACATTAAGCGTGGAGAATTTGAAGAGGAAAGGATTTTTGTCAAGACTGCCGTTTCCACATCATTTCCCAACATTTTTTGCGCTTCCATACTGAATAACCAGCCGAATCCTGCCTCATCCGTGTAACGGATGACTTGAGCATCTTTTTCACCTATATCCTTTTTCATGGCGGCAATGACATCATCCAAATGGCCGAAATCATCTATTAAATGGTTTTCCTTCGCCTGACGCCCATCATATATGCGGCCATCGGCAATCTTCCTTACTTCCTGCTCGGACATACCCCGTCCGTCTGCAATGACCTTCACGAATTGATCATACGAGTTATTGATCATGTTTTGCAGTATATCTCGTTCCTCGTCCGTCATTTCCCTGGTCGGACTCATAATGTCCTTGTGCGGTCCGCTTTTGATCGTTTCGAACTCCACGCCATATTTCTTGGCCAGCTTCTCATAATTATATCCATGCATGATGACGCCGAGGGAGCCCGTCATCGTTTCCGGACTAGCATAAATCTTATCGGCCGGGGCTGAAATATAATATCCACCCGAAGCGGCCATTGACCCCATTGAAACATAGACAGGTTTTTTCACTTTTTTAATATCCAGGATCTTGTCGTAGATCTCTGCACTTTCGACGACACCGCCTCCAGGTGAATTCACCCGGAGGATAATTCCCTTGATATCATCATTTTCTTCTGCCATCTTCAGCTTATCCATGAAGGCTCGGTGATTATATGTTGCCGAACTTAGTAAGGATGCTTCTCCTGTATCCTGAATCGTCCCCTCTACATCGAATACGGCAATAACATTCGCGTAGTCTTCGCCTTCGATGATTTCTTCGTAAAATTCGCTTTCGGAAGCGAATAATTCATTAATGACACTTTCCGTATCAGCTGTAAAAAAAGTCGTAGCCGTCCCTACCAGAATAGAGACAAAAAATAAAACGGCTGCAATTCCTAATGCGGCCCAACGCTTTCCATTCATCTGTGTTCCCCCTTAACGATATGTATCCTTCTTACCATACGAATTGCATCCAAAAATGTTTCATTCCATGATAATCTAAGATAGTTAAAATTGTAGCAAATAATCCTCTAATTGGAAATGGGAGCCGCCCTTTGCACGCCTTTTTTCTTCCCCCTCTATATAAAATTCCTATCATCCCCACTCATGCCAATGAAAACTTGTTGGACACTTCCGTAAAAATTCTTTTTGCTTTTCAGACAGAGATGGCGACAGTTGAAAAAGGGCTTCACGAGTAAAGTGCTCGAATTCATGATCTTTAATGAAAAGTGCACCAACATACTAAAATGTTTCATTCCATGATAAACTACTATGTATAAGTGCAGCACACCATTCTCTAAAATGGACGGACGAAGGCCCATATTGGCTTCATCGCTTCCTAATATAGAGAATATAGAAAGCCCTTTCATTACTATTATTATTAGGGGGATCATGATGAACACTCGAAGAAATATTTATTTTTTCCATGCATCAAGTTCAGAAATGCAAAACAAGGTCGAACATCTTGCAGAGTTGGCCAACCAGAACGACTATGAGGTCGTCCAAGATTTCACAAAAGCTAACATTATCGTGAGCATTGGTGATGACGGTACCTTTTTACAGGCGGTACGTAAAACCGGCTTCAGGGACGATTGTTTATATGCCGGCATTTCCACTACCGGAAATTTGAATATGTACTGCGATTTCCATCTAGAAGATACAGACAAAATGATTGATGCGATGACAAGAGAGCAAATCGAGGTTCGTAAATATCCAACGATCGAGATTCAATTGGACGAACAGCCTCCTTTTTATGCCCTCAATGAACTGAGTATCCGGACTTCGATTACGAAGACGTTCATCATGGATATTTTTATCGATCAAATTCATTTCGAAACCTTCCGCGGGGATGGAATCATCATTGCGACCCCTACCGGAAGCACCGCCTACAATAAGTCGGTGAATGGCGCCGTCGTGGATCCGCTCCTCCCTTGTTTTCAGGTGAGCGAGCTCGCTTCCATCAATAATAATACCTATCGGACCCTCGGGTCTTCATTTATACTAAGCAGCGATAGAACCTTGACTGTTCAACTTGAACAAAATGGTCCAAGCTATCCGATCGTCGGACTTGATAATGAAGCCTTGAGCATCAGCCATGTCGGAAGGGTAAAGGTCCGCTTAAGCGGCAAAGTGATCAAAACCGTCAAACTAAAGGATAACTCTTTTTGGGAAAAGGTAAAAAGGACCTTTCTCTAAAAAACCTATAAAAAGGTGCCAGATATTAGCTCTGGCACCTTTTTATATTTCATAAAAATCCTTGGTGTTTCGATAAAGGGTTTCATACACTTGGTCGACCGGCAAGCCTTTGATCGAAGCGATGTGACGCACACCCTCATGGATCATGCCAGGATGTGTCGATTTCCCCTTGAATTCTCCTTCGAACTCCCATGGTCCATCCGTTTCAACCATCATCAGCTCAAGCGGATATAGAGACACTAAATCCTTTATTTCTCTTTCATAGCAAACATCCGGGGTGATGGAAATGCGGTATCCATTTCGGATCATCCTAGCAATCGTTTGGCCATCGCCTTTAAACCAATGAAAATGTGCCTTTCTGATATCGTGCTTCTCCAATAGGTCGCATACGATGGGAGCATCCTCATATACGGCATGAAGGATTACCGGTTTATCGATTTCTTTTGCAAAAGCAAGAAGTCTATCCAATATCTTTATGTATCCTGCCAACTCGATAGCGTGATTTTCCTGCCTTAAGTAAAAGGGAAGCCCAATCTCCCCTACAGCCACCATATTGTGCTGGTGTGCCTGCATCCAATTCAATAATTCCATCATTTCCTGTTCACTAGGAAGGGGCTGTTCGGGATGAAACCCGAAGGCTGGCTTAATTCGTGAATCTTTGCGTGATAGCTGGTCATTTATGATGGAAGATTCCAAATCCATGGAAACCGTCAGCAGTGACTCCACCTGCACCTTTTCCATATCCGCGAGTATTTGCTCCTGCCCCCTTCCATCATATTGATCAAAATGGATATGGCTGTCGATGATTTTCATGCTTCATACCCTCCTTGGCTTATGTAGTGAAGGTTGGCTTCAGTGCGGCATATAATTCCCGTTTCAACTGAAAGAATTCATCACTGAGAAGCTGTTCTTCCCTCCTTGGCCTTGAAAATGGAACGACAACCTCCTTGATGACAGATGCCGGTTTGGATGATAACACGTATATCCTATCGGAAAGGAACACCGCTTCATCGATGCTATGTGTAACGAAAAGCACCGACCGCCGATATTCCTCCCAAAATGACATCAGCCATTTTTGCATCTGCACCCTAGTCAGTTCATCCAAAGCGGAAAAGGGTTCGTCAAGGCACATTAAATCCTGAGGGCTCAAGATGCTTCGGATAAATGCGGCCCTTTGCTTCATGCCGCCGGATAATTCGTGCGGATATGCTTGTTCATACTCTCCCAACCCTGCTTTGATCAACAAGGCCTTGGCTCTTTTTTTGTCTTTAACCCCGGCAAGTTCACTTCCTAGCAGGACATTTTCCATAACCGTTCTCCAAGGTAATAGCGAGGGCTGTTGGGGCATATAGCTTATATGGCCTTTTAAGCCATTTATTTTCTTTCCGTCGAGTAAAATGTCGCCATGGTCCGGCTTCAAAATGCCGCCGGTCAAGTGAAACAATGTACTTTTTCCACTGCCGGATGGTCCAAGGATCGTGACGAATTCCCCTTCCCCCACATGAACATTCAGCTTCTCTAAAATATTCTGTTTACCATCAAAGGAATAGGAAACGTCTTTAATTTCCAGATGCATGCTTTTCATCCTCCTTCCGCTTCCATGAAACAAGGTACCTCTCCAGTAGGGTGATGATTCCAAAAAAGAGCAGGCTCATTCCCATAATGATGAAAATGGCTACAAACACCCGATCGGTCCTGAACGCCGAGGAGGCGAGTGTCATATATACGCCAATCCCGGATTTCGCCCCGAGCCACTCCGAAATGACTGCACCCATTACACTATAGGTCGCCGAGATTTTGAGGCCGGAGAAAATGGACGGAATCGAGTGGGGAAGTTCGAGCTTCCAAAACAACTGTCTGTTTCCCGCTCCCATCATCTTAAAATAATGCTTGAGTTCATACGGTGTCTGGCGCAGGCCATCCAATGAGGCAACGGCAACCGGAAAAAAGCATACAAGCGAAATGACGATGAGCTTAGGCAGCATCCCAAAGCCAAACCAGATCACTAAAAGCGGTGCCAGCACGATGATGGGAATATTCTGTGACAAAATGAGCAAGGGATAGACGGCATCTTTCACACCTGAAAACAGATGTAAGGCCGCAGCAATCAATAAGCCGATACAGCTTCCAATTAAAAAACCGGATATCGCAAGCTCGGTCGTTGATAATAGGTGTCCCAATAGATTATGAAAAGACTCGATTCCTTCAATGAAAATGGCAGATGGAGCAGGAAGCAGCCATTTTTCGATTTTCAATATCGCTGTCGCTGACTCCCATGCGATCAGCAGCAATACTAAAAGAAAGAAGGGAGCCCCCTTCTTCCAAATCCTTCTTCCGATCATGCCCGATACTTCTCCGTCAACGTATCCATCGTGATCCCGCTCGGCTGATATAATATTTTGACTTGGGAAATGACATTCGGCGAACCTAGTTCAATCATTCTTTGATTCATTTTTTCTATCACCGCAAATAGCTGGGAAAGCTCGCCCTCCATGGTTGTTTCCAGGGGGTGAACCTCGTATTTGACACCTGATTCATCTATGATCTTGATTGCTTCATCGACTAAAGGAATGACATTTTCACCTTTAGGAATAATTTGTATACTGATTAAAGAACTGGCCATTTTTTTTCCTCCTAATTAGGTAAAAATTCGTTGGTAAACGCCTCTTCAGGTTTAAAATCACCTTCAAGAAGCTTATTTTCTCTCATCCAATCACTGTAATTCTTCCATATATCAAGCTTTTGTTCACCCCAGCGCGGAGCATCATCCTGATATTTATCCGCAAGCCACGCCTGGCTCTTCCTCACTAGTTTGGCATCCAGGTCCGGAGCGGCCTTCATTAAAATGTCCGCTGCCGCATCGGGATCATCAATCGCAAACTGATACCCTTCAGAAGCTGCATGAACGAATGCCTTAACCGTTTCTGGATCTTCTTTGATCAGCTTTTCGTTCGTTGTCAGAACAGGCGTATAGTAATCGAGCTTATCCGAGTAATCGGTCAAGTAAATCATATTCAGCTTTTCATTTCTCAGCTCGGCCTCGACACCTGTCCACCCATAATAAATCCAGGCGAAGTCTACATCCCTTTTAACTGAGGTGAAAAAATCAGCATCCCCTGTATTGACGATATCGACTTTATTTACATCCGCATTTACTTTTTTCATGAGCGAATCCATGATGGCCTTTTCTACCGGTGACCCCCAGCCACCATATGTTTTCCCTTCAAAATCCTTAGGGGATTTAATGTTTTTATCCGCTGGAGATGCGAATCCAGAGGTATTATGCTGGATGACTGCAGCCAGTGAAACGATCGGCACACCTTGGACGCGGGCCTGGGTAATGCCTTCCTGGTAGCTTACGCCAAATTCTGATTTCCCGGAGGCCACCAGCTTATCCGCACCGGCTTCACCTGGCATGATGATATCGACATCCAATCCTTGTTCTTTAAAATACCCCTTTTCCTTGGCTACATACAATCCTGTATGGTTTGTATTCGGTGTCCAATCGAGAACGACCGATACTTTTTTCATTCCTTCATTATCTTCCTTTTTTGTTGCTTCATCTTTTTCGTTCGTTCCGCCGGCGCCACATCCAGCTAAAAGGAACAACGAAGTCAGCAATGGCAAAAATTTATTCAAGCGGGTATCCTCCTACTCATCGTATAAGATCCACATGCAGGAATATTAAGGGCGCCAGGTGCATTTTGCCAATCATAAAACAAAAAACGCCCGAAGATGAATTCGGACGTTAACATACAAAACGGAAAATCTGTCATAATATGTTCCCTCCGCTGGCACCATCCAGATCAGGTTCAAAGAGTCAGCATCTAAAGGACGCAATCTCAGCCAGCATTACTGGCTCCCCTACATTTCTCGCACATATGGACTTTTCTCTATCATTATATCAATTCATCGCGAAAAGGGAAAACTAATTTGCTTCCGTTAAAAAATCCCCTACACCTGCCATCCGAAACACGCTTCATTACCGGCACTTTTCCTCCTTCACATAATCACTTCCATGCGGATAATCATATAATGACCATGACCTGCAGACATTTCCATGTACCAGATTCATAACTCATAAGCAAAAGGTGGATATGATCATGATCAAGATTAATCACAAATGGTTAGATATCAGTCAACTCCAGCCAGGTATACCATCTGCCAAGGCGCTGGAACTGCTACAATTGCTGGCGGGATATGCGACCGTTTTTGAATACCGGAACTTGGAGGAACTTAATTTCGACATTCAATTGAGGCTTCGAGTCATGGAGGCAGCCATTTCATTAGATAAAAGCGGTGCAGAATTTGCTACACTCGATGAATCGGAAACAAATCAACGATATTGGCACCTCGCAAAGGATGGCACCTTCACCCTCCAGCCAGGAATTCCCCCCCATGTTGCCATTGCAGATATTTTCCAAAGTGGAACGCTATATGCTTTCGAATGCGGGACAGCAATAGTCGTCACGTTCTTAATGGGGATCATGGATGTAATCGGCCCGCGGAAGTTTGACTATCTTTTTTCAGACCTCGTGCTATATGACTGGCATCCCCCAACGAATATGATCCTGCTCGTTCACCGCGGCACCGATTATTTACCAGGGGACTGCGTGTATTTCAAAAACCCGGAACATGATGAAAAAACGCCTGAATGGCAAGGGGAAAATGCGATATTATTAGGGAAAAATCTCTTTTTTGGCCACGGGATCGGCATTACCAATTCTAAAGGAATCATTGATGAGTTAAACGATAATAGAAAATCGAATGCAACCATATCGGCCTACCTGACAGACCATATCGTTAGCCTTGACAGTTCCTATTATTTTGACACGGTCCAACCCTATCCCATCCGCAAAGAACAGGTCCCCCGACTCGAGAGCCTCCCTGATTTGATCGTTTCTGAAATAGGTTCGACGTTTCACCTATCCTGATGCATGGCCCTGCATAAAAAAATGCTTGGAGGAAAAGCTCCGCCAAGCATCTTTTTCATTCATGCACCCATATTCCTCTTGCCTTTGAACCTGCGGGCGCTTGCCTGCCCCCATTTCGTGATGGAGAGCGTATAAACGGCCAAAGCTGACCATATGAACAAAAAGGCTAAAAGATGTGCTTTCGTAAAACTTTCATGATAGACGAATACACCGATCAGTAAAGATAAGGTCGGAGCGATATATTGAAAAATGCCAAGCATCGAAAGCGGGATCTTTTCTGCTCCTTTTGCAAAATATAAAAGAGGTAGCGCCGTGACGATCCCGCCGCCAACCAACAGCAAGCCTGTGCTCCCCGCTGTAAAGAATTTCATGTCTGCCTGGGCCGATAAGTATATCAGGTAACCAAGGGCGAGGGGCGTCACCATCATCGTTTCTAGCGTCAGCCCGATCGCCGATTCGGCCTTGATCATTTTTTTCGCCAATCCATACAATCCAAAGGTCATCGCCAAGACAAGGGAGACCCAGGGAATGGTGCCAAAATGAATCCCAAGGATCAAAACACCGATTCCGGCAAGCGCGAACGACATGATTTGCGCTCCGCTCAATTTTTCCTTTAAGACGATCACGCCCAAGAGGACGCTGACTAGCGGATTGATATAATAGCCAAGGCTGGTGTCGAGAATCCGGCCGGAGTTAACGGCCCAGATGAATACTCCCCAGTTAGCTGTAACGAGCAGTGACGCTGTAAGTAAAGCTATAAAGAGTTTAGGGTTACGAACTATATTCTTGACATAGTCAAGAAACGCTTGCCATTTTTTCATGAACATCAATAATACCAGCATGAAGACGAAAGACCATAATACCCTTTGCGCCAGTATCTCTGTTGCACCGACCCCCTGGAGGAATTTCCAGTACACCGGAACAATTCCCCACATCATATAAGAAAGAGCGGCATAGATCGCTCCTTCTTTTTGTTCATTCACTTTCATAACCTGCCTTCTTTCCATTCATTCCTTGATCTTTTAAAACCATCTACCTATTCTGCATTCCGATGACTCGTTTTGCAACTGTTATTTTCATCATACATGATCCTGCCATCAATGACCGTCATGACCGCTTGAGCTGTTAGGAGATCATCAGGCTTCACTGCAAAGACATCCAAATCAAATACGGTAAAGTCGGCATCATACCCTTTGAAGATCATACCGCGCCGCTTTCCCTGGCCTATAGCCGCGGCACTCCCTTTCGTATATAGAGAAAATGCCTCAAAAACGGTAAGCCTTTCAGCCAAGCCATACCCCGCATCATCACCATCGATTTTCGCTCTCGTGACAGCAGCATGGATCCCCAAAATTGGATTCAGTGGCTCGATCGGTGCATCTGAACCGCCCGCACAAGTGATTCCCATATTCAAATAGGTTTTCCAGGCGTATGAGGATGCCAATAGCTTTGCCGGAACCTTTTCTTCCACCCAAGGAAAATCGGACGGTACGAAACCGGGCTGGATATCAAAGATCACCGGCAGTTTGACTGCCCGCTCCAGCAGCTCCGGCCGGACGATCTGGGCATGGATGAGCCGATCATGCAGTCCGTCTTTCGGAGGCAGAGCTTCAATGGCATTCAATACATATTCAAACGCGAGATCGCCAATGGCATGGGCCGCGATCGGCATGTCTGCCTGCCTTGCTTTTTGCACCCAATGGCGAAGCTCTGCTTCCGTGAATATCGCTACGCCATTCGTACCGCTTTGATCTGCATACGGCTCGCTCAGCAAGGCTGTATGCCCCCCTAAGGAGCCATCGGTGAATATTTTCATGCTATCGAACTTGATATATTGCGTTCCCTCTTGATAACGGCCTCCTGCTGCCAGCATATCTTCAAGGGCCTCATGATGTACGAGCAAATTGGCTCGAAAGGCCATCCCCTTATCCTCGATGACCGATTTAAACGCCTCGTAAGTCGGCACGAAGCCATTGTAATAATGGAGGTCCTCCGTATGGCCTCCCGTCAGTCCAAGCTTATGCGCATCTTGTATCGCCTCTGAAAGCGCAGCTTCGATATAGTCCTGGTCAATGCCGGGAAGGCTGTCCAAAATCAGGTTCTGTGCCTGGCTTTCCTTGAATAGACCATTTAATCGCCCATCGGGATAGCGGCAGATCACACCGCCTGCCGGTTCTTCTGCCTCCTCCTTGATTTCCGCTGCCAAGAGGGCACTGGAATTGACCACCAAGGCATGGCGGCAGATCCTTTTCAAGACGATGGGATGCTCCGTCGATATCTCATCAAGCTCATCCCGTAAAATCAATTCAGGATCAGTCCATTCATTTTCATTCCATCCTTCAGCGACAATCCACTTTCCTGCGGGTGTGACGGCGCACTTTTCCTTCAGGGCGCTCAGGATGGCTTCCCGAGCTTCCATCAAGGAAAGGTCTAGACGAAGCAGACGCTCGCCATGCCCGACCAAATGTAGGTGGCTGTCCACCAACCCCGGAAGCATCGTTTGTCCTTTTAAGTCGATTTCCCTGGAAATATTGCCGGCATACGCCTGTCTTATATAAGCAAGACTGCCCGTGTCGACTATCACGCCCTTTTCACTGAAAAGGGCTTCCACCCGATCTCCTTCTTTCAACATCGTATAAATGGACCCATTGAACCATAACGTTCCCATACCGGCTTTACACTCCTTATTAAATGTTTCTTACGGATATGCAGTAAGTGTACCATCTCATTCCACAGATTCCCAGAGGTAAGATTCCATGCCATCCCCGTCCATAGAAAAAAAGTCAGCCGGGTGGCTGACCGATGCTGACGATTAGTTATGCAGGATTCCTTCTTCCCTTTTCCGTAAATCAACCCGTTTAATTTTACCGGAGGTCGTTTTCGGAAGCTCATCAAGAAACTCGATTTTCCTTGGATATTTATATGGGGCCGTCGATTCTTTTACATGTGTTTGGAGTGTTTTGACCAGGTCCTCGCCAAGCGGGTCGATATCATCCATCAAGACGACATACGCCTTGACCACATTACCCCTTATTTCATCTGGACTGGCTACAACGGCACACTCTTTCACATACGGATGCTTGACAAGTGCATCTTCCACTTCAAATGGTCCGATGGTATATCCAGAGCTGATGATGATATCATCGGCACGCCCTTCAAACCAGAAATAACCTTCTTCATCCTTTTTCGCCTGATCGCCGGTAATATAATAGTCACCACGAAATTGCTTCGAGGTACGCTCGGGATCTTTAAAATACTCTTTAAAGAGTGCAGGTGTATCGACATGCACGGCAATGTCCCCGACTACGCCCGGAGAACAAGGGTTGCCGGAATCATCAATGATTTCCACATGATTTCCCGGAGTCGGTTTGCCCATCGAGCCCAGCTTGATCTCCATCCCTTTTGTAACACCCACCAACAAGGTATTTTCGGTTTGTCCATATCCATCACGGACTTCAATATGAAAATGATTTTTGAAGACCTCGAATACTTTTTGGTTGAGGGGCTCACCAGCCGATACTGCGCTATGAAGGTGTGAAAGATCATAATAATCAAGATTATCCACCTTGGCCATCAGACGGTACTCGGTCGGTGTGCAGCATAACGCATTCACCTTGTAGTCCTGTAGCAGCTGAAGGTATTTCTTCGCCTCGAATTTCCCATGATAGGCCAGACCGGTCGCTCCCGTACCCAGAACCGCCAGGAAAGGACTCCAAATCCACTTTTGCCAACCTGGACCGGCCGTGGCCCAAACGACATCCCCTTCACTGATTCCGAGCCAGTTTGCAGCTGATGTTTTCAGATGGGCATAAGCCCAGCCATGTGTATGGACGACCCCTTTAGGATTTCCTGTCGTTCCGGAAGTGTAAGATAAGAAGGCCATATCCTCACTCCTCGTCGCAACCATTTCCAGCTGATCCGATCCGGCAGCGGCAAGCTCATCCAAATCCAGCCAACTTCCCACCGGCTTTCCGATTGAGAATTTCAGAAGGCCAGCCGCCCCATCGACCTCATTCAGTTCAGAAGTATATTCATGATAACTGATTATCCCTTTGACATCACCGTGGCCAATCCGATACTCCAAGTCCTTTGCACGCAGCATCTCCGAGCAAGGGATGACGATCATGCCTATTTTCAATGCGGCTAAATACACCTGGTAAGCCTCCACCAAGCGAGGAATGATGATCAGGACCGTATCTCCTTTTCCCAGACCTTCCTTCTTGAACGCATTTCCGATTCTATTTGCACGTTTAATTAATTTTTCATATGTAAGTTGTTTTTTCTCTCCGGCTTCGTTCTCCCAAAGAACAGCAACTTTTTCTGGTTTTTTTGCAAAACGTTCCATCTCACTCACTAAGTTGTACTGTTCCGGAGCTAATAAATCTTCACGTTTCATTTTCTTCCCCTCCAATTATGAACTCTTAGTACCTACTCATTATACAAGATACTGCTCCTACATATCCATGTATTTTTACAAATAAAAAAGAGATCAGGTTCGATACCCGTTCTCTTTATCCTGAATCGGCTTACCTCCCGCTTTTTCGTCCATTCACGCCGTTAATTCGGCCTATCACCCGCTTTTTTCGGCCGTTCACCACTTAATTTCGGTTTAACACTCGCTTTTTTCGGCCGTTCACCGCATTTTTTCGGCTTAACACTCGCTTTTTTCGGCCGTTCACCACTTTATTTCGGCCTACCTCTCGCTTTTTTCGGCCGTTCACCACTTTTATTCTGCCTAACACTCACTTTTTTCGGCCTACCACCATTTTTTCGGCCTACCTCTCGCTTTTTTCGGCAGCACACGAATTGGAGACAAACAGAAGAGAGCGGGTTCAGAACCCGCTCTCTGTAGCCATTTTTATGAAATTATCTTTTGTACCCTCCGCCTAATTGTTGTTCAGCCATTTGAACAAGGCGTTTTGTAATTTCTCCACCTACTGATCCGTTAGCGCGAGCAGTTGTGTCTGCACCAAGTTGTACGCCGAATTCAGAAGCGATTTCATATTTCATTTGTTCTAGAGCTTGTTCCACTCCAGGTACCAATAATTCGTTTGAGCTGTTGTTGTTTGCCATGTGTTTTTCACCTCCTTGTGATTATAGAGTGTGTTAAAACACATGGCTTCATTCGCACTATTTTATTGGTAATTACAGGATATTAAAATAAGTCTTCCATGGCTTCTTTATTATCGAATGTCTGCCCCGGTTTGATGGTCAAGATTTCGGTTTCGGAGACCGCTTTTTCAATCAAGGAATCGAAGTCAACGAAGCTTTCATAGTAATTGACCTTTTCACGTTTCGGTTTCGTTTTTGGACTTGCCGGCGTGAATACTGTACAGCAATCTTCATAGGGGAGATTGGATATTTCAAACGTATCGAGCTCCCTGGCAATTTTGATGATCTCGGTTTTATCCATCGTGATAAGCGGACGCAAAATCGGTGTATTCGTCACTTCATTGATGGCGAACATGCTGCTCATCGTCTGGCTCGCTACCTGGCCAAGGCTTTCGCCGGTGATAAGTGCCATGGCTTCCTCTTTTTCACGGATTTTATCGGCGACCCGCATCATCAAGCGGCGAGTTGTCGTCATCGAGTAGTTTTCCGGAATCTGTTTTTGAATCAGTAATTGAATTTCCGTGAATGGCACGATATGCACTTTCATGCTTCCATTTATTTCAGCAAGCTTCCCAGCCAGGTCAATCACCTTTTGCTTGGACCGTTCACTTGTGAAAGGGGGACTGTAAAAATGGATCGCTTCAACATCCAACCCGCGTTTCATTGAAAGGAATCCGGCAACAGGGCTATCGATGCCGCCTGAAAGCATCAGCATCGCCTTCCCGCTTGAACCGAAGGGAAGCCCTCCGGCCCCTTGGATGATTTCACCCGTCATATATACAGCCTCACGTCTCACTTCAACCAGCAAGTTCAAATCTGGATTCTTCACATCCACTTTGACATCTTCCGTATTTCGAAGCAAATGCCCGCCAAGCGCCCTGTTAATCTCATCGGTGTTATAGGGGAAATCCTTGTCGGCACGTTTCGTCGTGATTTTGAATGTGCTGACCTCTTCAGAAGTTTGATTAAGGTAATACAGCGCTGCCGTTTTCATCACTTCCAGGTCACGCTCGATTTTTATCGCTGGACTTAAAGACTGGATGCCAAAAATGCCTTTTAACCGTTCAATGACAGGCTTATGGTCCACGCCGTTCAGAAGGACGTACATCCGCTCTCGGTTTGCCGTAAGCACAACACCTTCGATATCCTTTAAACTCCAGCGGATATGTGCCTTCATTTTATCTACAAAGCCTTTACGGTTTCTTTTTTTCGTGGAGATTTCTCCATAGCGGATAATTATATGATCAAATTTCATTTCGCAACCCTCATTATTTTTTCTAAATTAGCGACAATTTTCTGTATCGCCGCCAGAACTTGCTTGGCTTCATCCAGCTCATTTCCATAAGTAGTGCTGATACGGAGGACGCTCTCGGAACGAGCTGGGTCATGGAACATCGCATCCACCGTTTTGCTAACCGTCCTTTTTTTCGAAGAACAGGCACTCGTCGTCGAAACAAAGATTCCATCCGATTCGAGAGCGTGCAGCAATACCTCTGATTTAAGCAGCGGTACGGAAAAATTCAATATATGGGGCGCGCCCTCCGAAGGGCTGTTGACCAGCACCCCTTCCATGTCCGATAACCCTTTGTATAAGTAGTTTTTAATTTTTTCAAGCTTATCATGATACAGCAATTGATTGTTCATACTAATACGAAAAGCTTTGGAAAGGGCGACAATCCCCGCGACATTTTCGGTGCCGCTCCTGATTTGCGTTTCTTGGTTGCCCCCGTGAAACAGCGGGTCTATCCGAACGCCGTCACGAACGTAAAGGAAGCCGGTCCCCTTCAAGCCGTGGATTTTGTGACCGGAAAAGGTGCATAAATCAACATGGGCTTCGCGTAATGATAAAGGAACCTTGCCTGCTCCCTGTACATTATCGACATGAAAAAGCACCTGAGGGTACTGCCTAAGCCAATTCCCTATTTCAGCAATCGGCTGTATCGAGCCCACCTCATTATTGACATGCATGACGGAAACCAATATGGTATCGTCCCTCAATGCACCTTTAAGGTCAGTCATTTCAATCTGCCCGTATTCGTTAACAGGTAGAATCGTGATTTCAAAGCCCAATTTCGTCAATGATTGACACGCATCTTCGACAGATGGATGCTCAATCGCCGTCGTGATGATGTGTTTGCCCCGTTTCATCTGAGATTGGGCTGCACCTTTAATGGCGAGATTATTCCCTTCGGTCCCCCCGGAAGTGAAATATATTTCCGAGCCTTTTACCTTCAATAAATCAGCAACCTGCTTTCGTGCTGCCGCCAGAAGTTTTTCGGCTTGGACCCCAAGCCCGTGCAGCGAGGATGGATTGCCGAAATAATCAGAAGATATCTTCATGAATGATTCGATCACTTCCGGATATGGTTTGGTTGTTGCACTATTGTCAAAATAAATCATGGGTTCACCTTCCATGTTTTGTATCTATGATGGTCATTCTTTTACATATAATTTTATTCGTTGCTGTTGCAACTACTAATATTAACATAATTGAATTTGAAAGAGAATGTAAATCAATGGTCCTGGTTTGAAAGAACACGCAATAAGTGGATAATCTGCCATAGCCATAGCCAATCGTGTCCCAAATAAAAAAACCCGCCATGGCGGGTTTTAAGATAGGACTTCTTCGATATTCGCCCCAATTTTCCGTAAGCTGCCGGGGTCGACCTTTTCAATCGCCGTGGCTGCCGTTTCCAATGCAGCTTGATATTCATAGCTGCGGAATTTCGCCTCTGCTTCCCTAAGGCTGTCGGCAACCGTATCATGACTGCTACGATAACGGTTTCCGAATTGAATTACCTTTTCGGCCAAATACATATGCTCGATCAATTCATGTGCCTTTTCGTAGACCTTATGCACCTGTTGAACCGCTTTTTCTAAATAAATATACACAGCGGCCATATCAAGAGGCTTTTCTTCCAGTTTATTTTGAACGTCCTCGATGCTTTCCTTGGCATCCTGGAGCACCGCTTTATATTCTTCAGGCAGCCCAGGGATATTGCTTTTGGAAATTAAACGGCCCGTATCGACCAGTTTGCGCTTCAGTTCAGCCAATGAATCCCTCGCGTCCATTTCATCTTTCCGCAACGCCTGTAATTTAACGGTAAAGTCTTTCTGGTTCTCCTGTAGTTCTTTCAGCTGTGCTAAAAGCCCCTGCATCTCTTCACTGATTAAAGAGCTTGCCATCACATTATCCTCCATCTTCAAAACAAGCAATTGATGGCGTTTCGAAATTTGGGCAATCTGCTTTTCCATTTTCCGCTGTGCATCGAGCTCATTTTCAGTCAGATGATAGGTGTGCTGGACATGTATCGTTTCGACTTTAAGTTTATCATTTTCATATTCAAGGTCACTTATCGTTTTCCTGAGGACTTCATCATTTTTCAGGATATACTGTTTGGAGAGCACCTCTTTTTCCAGAAGGTCATACAGTACATCGATGCTTTCATGCATATCTTTGATGCCTTTTTCGACCGTTTCCGTTTCGGCATTTTCCAATTGCGTTTTATAAAGCGCCAGTTCCTCCTCAAGCCTTGATATTTCCTGCTGAAAATGGATATGGCTCAACAGGTAACCCTGTCCCGACATCTCCTCATACCCATCCTTTAATTCATTGATTTGGGCGTGCAGCTCGGATTGGCTGTCAACCAATAACTTTGGAAGCATCTCCATTTTGACGGCCAGGATCGAAAGTTTATCCTTTATCGAAAGAACAAGTTCCCTCGCATTCAAGTAGTTCCCGTTTTCCGTTTCTTCTTCATACTTTTGCAGGACCTGCAATACTTCATCAAGGGAGCCTTCCAGCTTATCCGCCGCTTTCCCATAATTGTGTCTATGTGCTAGCAATGATTTCTTCAGTTGGCGGTAGGATTCTTTAATATCCTCGATTTCCAAGCGATTCTTCTCTTCACTGCCTACGAGTTCATTCAATTCATATAAGATCTTTTTGATCATTTCTTCAATTTCATTCAGCATGACGGTAATTTTGTGCTGTACCTCTTTCGAACGGCTGAACCGGTACTTATCGACAAACTCCTCTGCATCGAATAAAAGCTCTTCGACTTTCGGCATATGGTCCGTAATGATCGCGTCCCATTCGATACGCCAGTTTTCGAACATCTCCTCCGTTTCACCAGTCATGTTCAATTGTTTGACTTTAGAAAGCTCTTCCAGCACGGGGCGGTGCATGATGCTTATTTTCCAGGTTTCCAGTCGATCGATTTCTTTAAAATATCTCTTTTTGAAAAAATAACCCCAAATGATGAAAATCAAAATTAATACAATTACCCCAAGTATGTACTCCATGCTAGGCCCCCTGTTCTAGTCCTTACAGTCTTGCTCTATTATATATCAATTTTTAAAATGTTAAATTTAATGCTTTTATGATACCATGTTAGCAATAATTTTTGATGAGAAAAATGATTTTTTTGTAGAAAATTGCTACAAATACCTGTTTTTTGGGAGGGAATGGCCTTGAAAGCTGATAGTCACGTGCATACTCCGTTTTGCCCTCACGGCTCTACGGATACTTTCAATGAATATATTACGCGGGGAATCGAGCTGGGATTAAAGGAAATCACATTTACGGAGCACGCACCCTTACCTAGGGATTTCCATGACCCGACACCTGAAAAAGACAGTGGCATGGACGCCGCCCTGCTCCTCGATTACCTTCAGGAGCTCCGCGTGTTGAAGGAACGCCATAAAGACAAAATCTTGATCAAAATCGGACTGGAAGTCGACTTTATCGAAGGCCATGAGAAAGCAACAAAGGAATTCCTCGATGAAACCGGGGAGTTCCTGGACGATAGCATACTTTCCGTCCACTTCATCAAGAATCACGAGAATTGGCACTGCATCGATTTCAGTGCAGATGAGTTTGGTCAGATCGCTAAAACACTAGGATCCGTCGAAGCGCTATATGCCAAATACTATGATACATTAGAAAAATCGATCGAAGCTGATTTAGGCATATATAAGCCGAAACGGATCGGACATATCACCCTGGTCCATAAATTCCAGCAGCGCTATCCATCCGCATTGAATTTTGACGAGCATGTATACAGGGTGCTGGATTTGATCAAGAAAGAAAACTACCAATTGGATTATAATGGCGCCGGGCTTGTTAAACCGCTATGCGGCGAACCGTATCCGCCGGAACGGTTTGCCAGACGCGCCATGGCTCTCGGCATTCCGCTCGTTTATGGTTCCGATGCCCATCAGGCCCAAGATTTGGGGCAGGGCTACCAGGCATTGATTCCCGAGTTCAATGGGTAACTTCAGGCCCGCCCCGCCAACTGTGGCTCGAGGTCCTTTGCAATGAAAAGGGTATCCTGAAGGAACCGTCCCACTTCATTCGCATAAATATTCGTGTAATAGGCTTCCTGCGGAAACACATGAAGCACATCCATCGCATAATGGGTATGCAGGACAGGGGCCGTAAGCAGGCCCTTCAGCTGCAGCAAATACATCGGGATCGAGACCGAGTGGAAGCTCCGGTTCTTGATTCCCTGTTCCAAAATATATTGAAAATAAGACTTTTCTTTTGTAAAATAAGTCGAATGAATTTCCCGGTTTAAATTGGAATCGAGTGAGGATTCCCCATAGATGAACCGTGCAGCCAGGAAGTTTTCCCTCTGGAAGGCGAGTATGCCCTTCACGAGATTCAGCAAGCACTGCTGCGGTCCTTTAAGGTCGAGAAGGGTCATGTTCGTCTCAAGGACCAGGATATAGTCTTCTAAATAGGAAGTGAAACAGAATTCCAGCAGCCCCTGCTTATTTTTGAAATAGTAGGCAATATTTGCAGCGTTCACTTTCGCTTTATTGGCAATATCCCGGATTGAAGTCGCATGGTAACCTTTCAAATGAAATAAATGCAGGGCAGCTTCGACAATGGCTTGTTTCGTTGGCGTTTGGCGATTCATTCAGGCAATCCCTCGCTTTCTTTGAGACAAGTCTTGTGGACTAATTTCTGCACGAATGAGGCTGAATCCTTTAGTTAGTTCTCGACAATTTCCCAACAATCAAGCAACATGGCTAGAATGTGCTGTAAAAATATGCGGAAGACAGGTGAACGCTTTTGTTTAATGTCGAAATGTATCAAGGAAAAAAAGAAAAAAACTATGAACTGGTCCAAAAACAACTTTCCGCCTTAGTTGAAGATGAAACGAACCGGATTGCCAATTTAAGCAATGCGGCGGCTTTACTGAATCAGTTTCTAGATGAAGTCAATTGGGTCGGCTTCTATCTATACGAAGAAGACCAATTGATCTTAGGACCATTCCAAGGGCTTCCGGCATGTGTCCGCATCCCAATGGGCAGGGGCGTATGCGGGACATCCGCGGCCACTGCAAAAACCTTGCGCATCGAGGACGTCCATCAATTCCCTGGACATATTGCCTGTGATGCAGCATCGCGATCTGAAATTGTCATACCTCTCATGCAGGAAGGCAATTTGATCGGTGTGCTCGATATCGACAGCCCGATCACGAACAGATTTGACGAAATCGATCAGCAGGGACTCGAGAAGTTCGCTGAGATCCTTTCCAAGCATTTATAACATGAAAGGGAGCGGCTCATGCAAGCTGCTCCCTTTTTCATAGCAGGACTCCATGCACATGCACCCGGTCCTTGCCAGAATTCTTCGCGCTATATAACGCTTCATCGGCCCTTTTGACGATTTCCTTCACACTATCAGGACGCCCTTTCCCCCAATGGGACACGCCTGCCGAGATCGTTACACCCGGATTGGAAATATCCCTCACTTTATCCTTCAGCCGTTCGGCAATTCGAATGCCCGTTTCCAAAGATTCACATGGCAAGTAGATAGCAAGCTCTTCCCCGCCCCACCTTGCCCCTATATCATGATCACGAATATTATGCTGGAGAAGGTGCGCCACTTGGATCAGAATTTCATCGCCAACCTGATGACCGTATGTATCATTTATCCTTTTGAAGTTATCGATATCGATCATGATGAATGCTCCCCCTTCATCCTTTTCAAGCGATCTAGACATTTTTTCATCAAGGAATCCCCTGGAATACAGCTGTGTCAGATGATCGGTAATGACCATTTTTTCAAGTTCTTCCCGCAGAATCGAATTGGCCATCGCCATGCTGGAGTGATGGATGAGGGATTGCAGCAACTTGAACATTTCGAACGAAAAGAAATAGGCCTCCGTATGGAGGATGACGGCGAAGCCCTTGACTTCATCCCCTTTCATCATCGGTACGGCCATCAGGGAACGATACCGTATCTCTGCTTCCGGGCGATGTACCCTTAGATCACCGATGAAAAGCGATTCCTTCTCACTCCCGAGCCTATCGATCAGGAATGAGACATAAAGGCCCGCTCCCTCTGAATCAAAGAAATCCGAGCTGCCAGAGAGGATTGCCCCCGCGTCATCCAGATCAAGCGTCAAAAAGCCAACTTGTTCCGCATGAAAGGATGTGATGATCTGCCGCTTCATATATTCCATCGTTTCATCCAGGCGCAGATTGGAATTCAAATGGCGGGATATCTCATTTATTAGCTGCAGGTCCGCAACAAGCCGTTTGGATTGTTGATACAGCTGGGCGTTCTCCAAGGCGCTCCCGGCCGTATTGGCAAGCAATGAGATAAACTCGATTTCCTGCTTCGGGAAAGTGAGGGTTTTAGGAGCAATGACCTGAAGCACTCCATAGACTCCCTGTTTCCCCTTTAATGGCGCATATAGAATGGATTGATTTTCGGAAGGCTGATCTTCGAATTCCATATTGCCCGATACATAGGCTTGCAAAGCAGCCACATTATCACTATCATATTCGAGTTCCTTGATCGGCAAGTTTTCATGGCCGTCATGATCATGCGAAAGTAACAGGAAATACTCGAATGTCGGATACACGGTATGTAAAGTAGCGATGATCTCCCCCAGTACCGCATCCCTGCTCATGGAAGAATGGAACTTTTCAGTAACCTTGAAAAGTTGTTTATACCGCCTTTCATCGTCCGATATCTTTGAAATGGATAAAGCGGTTTTCAAGATGATCGTGAATTCATTAGCAAAGATGGAGCCTTCCTCCAACGTCAGGCTGGAAAGGGCGCTGGCTTCCCGTTCTTTAAATGCCGTCACGCCGATCACCTTCCCGTTATCCCAAAGGGGGATGACGACATGAATATCCAGGGCTCCCGCTTGCATGCGGACCATTCCATCCCCATCACCAACTTGTTCTCTCCATAATAATTGAATATACTCCTGAACAGGGGCTTCCATGATATAGTCGTGAAGGCTTCCAGTCGAGGCTTCTTTATAGAATTGCTGCTTCCACTCATCGAATTTAAAGAACGTGACCTCTTCCATCTCCAGCAATTCTTTTGTATCCAATAAAAAGGTCTCCAAAAACGTCGCGTCATGAAGTTCACCCTTTCTATTTTGCATATGTTGAAAGAAGAGCATCCTTAATTGATTTAATATCTGAGCTGTTTTATTCTTCATCTTTATCATCCCTATATTACAGCCTATTTTTTTAAGAGAACCTGAGATTTCATCATATCCGAAAGTTGAATCGATGCAAAGAAACCGGGATCAGACCATGCAAATAACATATAATTAGGGGTCCCAATGAAAAGGGAAAACCACCCATGTAATTATGTTTTATACTCATTACTTCATTATAACGCTCACTATGAAAAATTCCTCCCTAATAATAGTATTTTTTAAATATTTTGTCTTTCCATCTTCTTCGGTTCACTTTCCCGCTTCTTTAATTAATCGCCTATACCCTTGACTCATCGAGCAGAATATTATACAATACTCCTTGTGTAAAATATTGCAGCCTATGTGACAGCTTTTATGTTCTCATTTTGTTCCTCCTTTACAGAGGTGTATCTCGTAACTCTCTGCTGCTAGGGCGAAGGTACATGAAAACAAAATGGTCATGATCGTCCATTCACACGGTTTTTATTTTACCAAAATAAAAACATTTAAAGGAGGAGTCATCCTATGGCTCGTTATACTGGCCCAAGCTGGAAACTATCCCGTCGTTTAGGAATTTCCCTAACAGGTACTGGTAAAGAATTAGAAAAACGCCCTTATGCTCCAGGACAACATGGTCCTAACCAACGTAGAAAAATTTCTGAATACGGAATGCAACTACAAGAGAAACAAAAACTTCGTCACATGTACGGAATCACTGAACGTCAATTCCGTTCAATGTTCGACCGTGCTGGCAAAATCAAAGGTGTTCATGGTGAAAACTTCATGGTTCTTCTTGAATCACGTCTTGACAACCTAGTTTACCGTCTTGGTTTAGCTCGTACACGTCGTCAAGCACGTCAACTTGTTAACCACGGTCACATCATTGTAGACGGACGTCGCGTAGACATCCCATCTTACAAAGTGTCCCTTGGACAAACAATCGCAGTTCGTGAAAAATCACGCAACTTCTCAATCATCAAAGAATCAGTTGAAGCAACTAACTTCGTACCTGATTTCCTTACTTTCGATGCTGAGAAATTGGAAGGTACTTTCACTCGTTTACCAGAACGTTCTGAATTGCCTGCTGAAATTAACGAAGCGCTTATCGTTGAGTTCTACTCTCGTTAATACTTTGTTAACTTTAAAAAACCTAGAAACATTGATTTCAATGTTTCTAGGTTTTTTTTCTTGTTCTCCTGAATTTTCGTTCTCTTGATATGGAGGACGTTTTTTAGATAGGCTGTTTTTTCGCATAGTTTGTTGCTATAAGTTATGCGGCGTGGTTGATTTTCGCTCCAATCAACCGTTCTGTACATGCGCAGTAAAGCCCGGCTGTCACTCAGCCGGGCTTCCCTACACTTATTTGACTAATGTATATTTCTTCTTGCCGCGGCGAACGAGAATGAACTCTCCCTCGATCTTGGCAGCTTCCGTCACGACATACTGCAGATCGGTCACTTTTTCTCCATTGATGGAGATGGCACCGTTTTGGATATCTTCACGGGCTTGGCGCTTCGATGGGGAGATTTTCGCTTCGACGATCAACTCGACCAGACCGATATCTTCCTTGGTTTCACGTTCAAAGCTAGGGACATCTTTAAAGCCCAGCTTGATTTCCGCTGCAGTCAAATTCTTCACCTCACCGCTGAATAGCGCAGCAGAAATTTTGATTGCTTGATCAAGGGCTTCCTGACCATGAATCAAACGGGTCATCTCTTCGCCCAACGTTTTTTGCGCTTTGCGAAGATGCGGTTCAGACTGTACGGATTGCTCTAGCTCTTCGATCGTTTCACGAGATAGGAATGTGAAGAATTTCAAGTATTTCACGACATCGGCATCAGCTGTATTGATCCAGAACTGGTAAAACTCGTACGGGGTTGTCTTTTCCGGATCAAGCCAGATCGCTCCGCCTTCCGTTTTACCGAATTTCGTACCATCCGCTTTCGTTACGAGCGGAATCGTCATACCGTATGCTTTTGCTTCCTCATCATTCGATTTCCGAATCACTTCAAGTCCTGTCGTAATATTGCCCCATTGGTCACTTCCGCCAATTTGTAATTTACAGTTGTAATTGCTGTATAAATGCCCGAAATCAATTCCTTGTAAAAGCGTATACGTGAATTCAGTAAAGGAAATCCCCGTGTCCAGGCGCGAAGCAACTGTATCCTTTGCCAAAATGTAGTTAATGCCAATGTATTTCCCATAATCACGCAAGAAGGTGACGAGATCGATTTTACCCAACCAGTCATAGTTATTGACCATGACGGCACCATTTTCGCCGTCGAATTCAAAGATATGCGATAGCTGCCCTTTTATGCAGTCGGCATTATAAAGAACTTTTTCCAGCGTTTGCAGCTGGCGTTCCTCCTTTTTACCACTCGGATCACCGATAAGTCCAGTCGCCCCGCCAACTAGCACAAGAGGACGATGGCCGTGCTGCTGGAAACGGCGCAATGTCAAGAATGGCAGCAGATGTCCGATGTGCATACTATCGGCAGTCGGATCTACACCGCAGTATAAAGAAATTTTCTCTTTTTCTAATAGGTCTTTAAAGCCCTTTTCGTCCGTTTGTTGATAAATAATCCCTCTCCATTCGAGGTCTTTAAGCAATTCCATGTAATATTCCTCCTCCATCTATAGAAAGCCTCCGCAAAAAGCACACAAAAACGCCCCTTCATAAATATGAAGGGACGAATAAATTCGCGGTACCACCCAACTTGAGGACATACTATGCCCTCCGCTCTAAAACGAATAACGGTCGTCAACCGTTCCCTGCTACTATCATTTCACAGCAAATGCTCCAGGAAGTAATTCATCAAACCATTTGTACCGATTTCCACTAACCACCGGCTCTCTAAAACAGGGATAGTCTGACTACTGGGTCCTATCATCGCGATCAATTCATTCTTTTATTGTTGTTAATAAACTTTTATCATACATAAGATTGCTTGTCAACATTACCCTTACAGATTCTAGAAAAATAAGAAAGATGACCTTTCGCCTACTTGTTATATGCTATAATATATGTGATTTCAGGGGGTATGATACGATGAATAATAATCAAAAAGATAGATTACGGACGGCATGGAAGCAGCTGACCCGCTTTTTCCGAAATGAAAAGACACAAAAAAATGCACGGGTCACCTACCAGGTCTTTTGGAATTTAACGCTGATCCTCATTATTGTCGGGATTCTAGGATTCTCATTCGCCGGCGGCGTTGGAGCCGGCTATTTCGCTGCCCTCGTCAAAGATGAGCCGGTACGCTCAAAAGCAGATCTTAAAAAAGACATCTACAATTATGAAGAGACCTCTGAAGTATACTTTGCCAATGAGGTGTATTTGGGCAAGCTTAAGAGCGATCTCGAGCGTGAAGAAGTGTCAATCGATAAAGTTTCCAAGTATCTTCAAAATGCGGTCATCGCGACAGAAGATGAATATTTTTACGAGCATGACGGAGTTGTCCCGAAGGCGATCCTGCGTGCCATTTACCAGGAATTCTCCAATGCATCCGTCCAATCGGGAGGAAGCACATTAACGCAGCAGCTCATCAAAAACCAGGTGCTGACAAACGAAGTGTCGTTTGATCGGAAGGCAAAGGAAATCCTGCTTGCACTCCGGGTAGAGAAATTCTTTGAAAAAAAAGAGATTTTGGAAACGTACCTAAACGTCTCCACTTTGGGAAGAAACTCTTCCGGTCGGAACATTGCTGGTGTCGAGTCGGCTGCTGAAGGTATTTTTGGCGTGGAGGCCAAAGACCTGACACTGCCCCAATCCGCGTTTATCGCCGGATTGCCGCAAAGTCCATTCGGTTACACACCATATACGCAGCAAGGGAAATTGAAAGATAATCAACAGCCTGGCATCAACAGGATGAAAACCGTTTTAAAACGGATGTACAGTAACGGATACATAACAAAGGACGAGTATGATAAAGCAAAAGCCTACGACATAACCAAAGACTTTATCGGAAAATCGGAGATGCCATCGGAGAAGTATCCATGGCTCACCTATGAAATTGAAAAACGCTCCATTGAAATCCTCTCTGTCAATCTAGCAAAAGAAGATGGATATGAAGAAAAGGATTTAGAGGATGATGATCTAAAAGCGCAATATGTAGCCCTTGCCGATCGTAAGCTTCGACAAAATGGCTATAAAATTTATACCACCGTCAACAAAAAGATTTATGACAAAATGCAGGAAGTAACGAAAAACTATCCGAACTTCGGATACGATAAACCGACGCAGGTCGTCGACCCGGATACGAAGGAAACGAAAACCGTGAGCCAGCCCGTGGAGGCCGGAGCGATCCTGATCGAGAATAAAACAGGGAAAATCATCAGTTTCGTTGGCGGCCGTGATTTCAAGCGGGAACAGACGAACCATGCGACCGCATCATTGCGCTCAAACGGTTCAACGATGAAGCCATTGCTTGTATATGGCCCAGGGATCGAGCTAGGCAAGATCTCACCTGGAAGCGTATCGGCCAACGTGCCGATTTCCATTGGAGCTTGGAGTCCAGGGAACTATGGCGGCGGCAGCTATACGGGCGTATCGACTGCCCGCGAGGCCCTGAAGAAGTCCTACAATATCCCGGCAGCGCTCTTTTACAAAAAGATAATCAACCTGAGACCTGCTTCGTATTTGGAGAAAATGGGCTTCTCCACCGTGACGAAAGGCGATTACTCCAACCTGTCCATGTCATTGGGTGCCATGGACAGGGGTGTAACCGTCGAAGAAAACGTCAATGCGTTTGGCACCTTTGCCAATTCAGGGGAATTCATCGATGCTTATATGATCGATAAAATCGTTTCGAAGGATGGCAAGGTCATCTATCAGCATAAAGTGAAACCAGTGGATGTTTTCTCCCCACAAGCCGCTTACCTGACGCTTGACATGATGCGTGATGTCGTAAACAGCGGGACGGCGGCGTCGGTCAGGAACCGCCTGGCCTTCTCAAGCGATTGGGCCGGTAAAACCGGTACTTCACAAAATTATTGGGACGCTTGGTTCGTAGCCACCAATCCGAATGTATCGTTTGGGACATGGCTCGGTTATGACAAGCCAAAATCCTTGCAAGGCAACTATAACGGACTTGAATACAATAAACGGAATATATATTATTGGGCCGATCTGATCAACGCGGCCTACAAAGCCGAACCGAAACTCATCGATCCCGATAAACGGTTCCAAATGCCTGGCGGAATCGTCAGCCGTTCCTTCTGCGGCGTTTCCGGACTGCTGCCTTCAAGTTCGTGCCAAAAGGCCGGACTGGTCAAGTCGGATTTATTCATCGCCAAGTACGCACCATCCAAGGCGGATAATAGTTTCATAGACGGACAATATGTTTCAGTCGGAAGCAAGCGCTACGCCGCCCTTCCGCAAACACCTGGCGAATTCACGAGCGGCGGGTTCATGCTCAACCCAGATTCGTTTGCAGATATCGGTTTGCAGTATGTGATCGATCCGGGCGCCATCATTCCTGGCGGCGAGGAAAAGGGGGAAGTCGTCGCTACGAAAGCGAAATTGAATGATAATGGCAAAGCGCCCGCCCCCCTTTCCATCTCCATGAGCAGCGATAAGATCACTTGGGGGCTGCATCCTGAAGGGGATGTCGTCGGCTATCGTGTCTATAAGGACGGGAAAAAAGTGGCGAGCATCAATGCTGGTGCAGAGCTTGTTTATAAAGTCGGCTCAGGCGGCTCCTATTACGTAACGGCCGTTGACATAGTCGGGAAAGAATCGTCTCCATCGCAACATGTCGAAAGCGGCGCTAAAAAGGCAAGCAAAGAAGATTCGACCAAAAATAAAGACGATCGCAAAAAAGATAACATCGCAAACGAAGATAAAAAAACGGAAGCAAAAGAAGAAACTCGCACATCAGGTCAAGATAAGGCCAAAGATTCTGATACACAGCAAGAACAAGATAAAAACAAAGATCAGGATCAAGACGAAGATGATGCAGATAAAGAGGATACAAAGACCGACAAGAATAAAGACACGGTCAATGATAAAGACAAAGAAACCAACAACGCGGAAGAAGAGGAAGAATGATTCTTTTCGTAAAACAGGCTGGCGGGATCAAACCGCCAGCCTGTTTTTTCCTATCAGACGACATAAAAGGCATCCATGCGCTGAACATGGATGCCTTTTTACATGTTATTTGCAATCAATCCTCCATCGATGATAGATCGCCAGTTGGCAAATCCAGTTCCCAGGCTTTTAAGACGCGGCGCATGATTTTACCGCTTCTCGTTTTTGGAAGCTTGTCCCTGAATTCAATCTCACGCGGCGCGGCATGCGCTGCAAGACCGTTTTTTACAAATTGGCGGATTTCCTCAATCAAGGCATCGTTTGCATCGTATCCGTCACGAAGGGCGATAAACGCTTTGATGATTTCCCCGCGGACTGGATCGGGCTTCCCGATGACCCCCGCTTCAGCTACTGCCGGATGCTCGACCAGCTTGCTTTCCACCTCGAACGGCCCCACTCGTTCCCCTGCCGTCATGATGACATCATCGACCCGGCCTTGGAACCAGAAATACCCCTCTTCATCCATATAAGCGGAATCCCCGGAAACATACCAATCGCCAGGCATGAAGTAAGATTCATATTTTGCTTGATTATTCCAGACAGTCTTCATCATGGAAGGCCAGCCTTTCTTAATGGCCAGGTTCCCCATGCGGTGCGGCGGAAGTTCATTGCCTTGATCATCCACTATCGCCGCTTTCACGCCAGGTATCGGTTTTCCCATCGAGCCCGGCTTGATTTCCAGGCAAGGATAATTGCAGATGACCTGTGCTCCCGTCTCCGTCATCCACCAAGTATCATGGATGCGATGATTGAAAACCTTCATTCCCCAGCGGACCACCTCAGGATTCAATGGCTCGCCTACACTCAGGATATGGCGGAGGGAACTCAAATCGAAACGTTTAACGATTTCGTCACCTGCCCCCATCAGCATCCTGAAGGCAGTCGGTGCACTGTACCAAACCGTGACACCAAAATCCTGCAAGGTTTTGTACCAGGATTCAGGCTTGAATCGCCCGCCTACAATGACATTCGAGGTTCCTGTAAGCCATGGTCCGAAAATGCCGTAAGACGTCCCTGTCACCCATCCAGGATCGGCTGTGCACCAATACACATCCTCCTCCTGCAGATCCAGGACCCATCTTGCCGTTTGGTAATGCTGGACCATCGCATTATGAACGTGAAGCACGCCTTTAGGCTTCCCTGTGGAACCGGATGTATAGTGCAAGATCAATCCGTCATTCCGATCCACCCATTCAATGTCGAATTTGGTGTCGGCTTCTTTTAGCTTTTTATTGAAGTGATGATACTTTCCCTCTTCTTTTATATTTTCGCCCACTAGGAAAATATGTTTCAAATGGGGCAATTCATCGACCGGGACGCGCAGCAGAAGTTCCGGGGTCGTAACGAGGACACTTGCTTCACTATCTTCGAGACGGTCCCTTACCGCGCCTTCCATGAAGGCCTCGAACAACGGTCCGACCACCGCTCCCGTTTTGATCGCACCCAGCAAGGCAAAGTAAAGCTCCGGGGAGCGTGGCATGAAGATGAAGACACGATCTCCTTTTTCGACATGGGCAATGTCCTTGAACACATTGGCCGCTTGGTTCGTATAATCCTTCATTTCCTTGAATGTATATTTTTCCTTTCTTTTATCGTCTTTATAATAAAGGGCTATTTTGTTTTTTCTGTATGTTTCGGCATGGCGGTCAATGGCTTCATATGCCAGATTCACCTTACCGGTTTCGGACCAGGAGAATTCCTTTTCCGCCTCGGACCAGTCAAACCCCTTGTATGTTTCATCGTAATTCTTTAGATTGAACTTACCTTCCACTACTGGCAACGCTTTCACATTCATACGACAAACTCCCCCTTTTTTCGGCTCTATATGCTCATTATAGTATAAAGGAATAATTATCTCAATTTTTAAAATACTAACCGTTTCCATAATAGGGAAAATGAATGGTTGATAAAGCATCGAATTCGCCTGCACTATATTGTTATCGGGAAGACAGGTATAATGATGCTAACAGGAAAATGTGCTGTGACAAAAGTTTGATATTCGCCTTGAACTTTCTGAATTAAGCTATGTATAATTTAAGGTATACTTCCATTTGCTCGGTTTTCAAGCAGCACGCCTTATCCTTCGCAAACGAAGAGTATAAGAGTACTATTTTACAAGGATGGTGAAAGAATGGAATATAACAAGACCTTTTATGCCAAGGAACTGCAGACATTAAATGGAACCCTCATCATCGAGGGGCCATTGGATGGGGAACGGATGTCGGCTTATGAGTTTCATGAAGACTTGGTCGCCTTTCGTCCGCCTGCTTTGCAGCATAAAGCGTTAATAGAGATTGCAGACTTGCCTGAAGGCAGGATCTTCATCGCACGTAAACAAGAAACCATCGTTGGTTATGTAACCTATTTATATCCGGATCCGTTGGAACGATGGTCGGAAATCGAGATGAAGGACCTGATTGAGCTAGGGGCAATCGAGGTCATCCCTGAATACCGGGGTGCCTCCGTCGGAAAGAACTTGATCCGCCTTTCGATGGAAGACGATTCGGTGGAAGACTTCATCATCATCACGACTGAATACTATTGGCACTGGGACTTAAAAGGCACTGGCCTTAATATTTGGGAGTACCGCAAGATCATGGAAAAAATGATGAGCGCCGGGGGCCTGGTTTACTTTGCAACGGATGATCCGGAAATCAGTTCCCACCCAGCGAACTGCTTGATGGCCCGCATTGGCAAGAGGGTGCCGCCGGAATCCATCGAGAAATTCGACCAGCTGCGTTTTATGAATCGGTTCATGTATTAAAGAGGTGAAATGGAGGAGGAAGGAACATGATTGTTGAAAAAATAATGAATGAGGACATAATCACCCTCACTCCAGCGGATACAATCCAAAGCGCTGTCGTGATCATGAAGGAAAAACGAATTCGCCACATTCCCATTGTCGATGAAAGCTTTCAACTTGTCGGATTAGTCAGTGACCGTGATATACGAGATGCTGCGCCTTCGATATTCAACACCGCAGAATACAAAAATGATTTACAAAAGCCATTATCAAGCATCATGAAAACGGATCTAATCACAGGGCACCCGCTCGATTTCGTGGAAGAAATCGGGGCTGTATTTTGTGAAAGCAACATCAGCTGCCTCCCGATCGTCAAAGAGAGGAAATTGGTGGGCATCATAACCGGTTCTGACTTGCTTCAGTCATTCGTTGAATTGACGGGTGTCAATCAGCCGGGCTCACAAATCGAAATCAAGATCCCGGACAAGGCAGGAACCCTTCACGATATTGCCCACATTTTCAAACGGCGCAACTCCAATATCCTGAGTACCCTTGTTTATCCGGAAAAAGACGGCACCGATTATAAGATTTTGGTCATCCGTGTCCAGACGATGAATCCATTTATGGTGGTGGAGGATTTGAAACAAGAAGGCTATACCGTCTTGTGGCCGAGTTTACCGGGGACTTCCCATGAATGATACATCCCTTTTCGTCTACTCGGAGGAACTTCTTGCCTACAAATTCAATGATGAGCACCCATTCAATCAAAAGCGGCTTACCCTTACGCTTGATTTGCTGAAAAAACACCATGCCATTCGTGATGATCAAATTATCAAGCCAAGAATGGCCACGGATGAAGAGTTGGAGCTAGTTCATGACCGGCATTATGTAAACGCCGTCAAATTGGCCGGGGAGGGAAAGCTGCCCAGCGAAAAGGCCTTGAATTACGGTCTGGGGACGGAGGACACCCCCATCTTCCCCAACATGCATGAAGCGAGCGCCTTGCTTGTAGGCGGCACTTTGACGGCCGTGGATGCCGTCATGACCGGTAAGTCGCTGCACGCACTCAATCTTGGCGGGGGCTTGCACCACGGCTTTCGTGGCAAAGCCTCGGGGTTTTGCATTTATAATGATAGTTCGGTCGCAATCAAATACTTACAAAAGAAATATGGGGCACGTGTCCTGTATGTCGATACGGATGCCCATCACGGCGATGGGGTCCAATGGTCCTTTTACGATGATCCGGATGTATGCACGCTTTCCATCCATGAAACGGGACGCTACTTATTTCCCGGCACGGGGACGATAAACGAAAGGGGCCAAGGTAAAGGCTACGGCTTCTCTTTCAACATCCCTGTCGATGCCTTCACGGAGGATGACTCCTGGCTGGAGTGCTATCGAGCCGCCTTTCGAGAGGTCATTGAATTTTTCAAACCGGATATCATTTTAACCCAGAACGGAGCCGACTCCCATTATTACGATCCGCTCACCCATTTATCCGCAACAATGAAGATTTACCGGGAGATACCAAAGCTTGCCCATGAACTGGCCCATGAATATTGCAACGGGCGCTGGATTGCAGTCGGGGGCGGCGGCTATGATATATGGCGTGTCGTCCCGAGGGCTTGGTCGAGAGTATGGCTTGAAATGACCGATAACGACCTATCCGGTCCTCTTTCAAAAGAATGGCTTGACAGCTGGCAGCCAGAGTCCCCCGTTCCACTCCCTCGGGAATGGGATGACATGGAGGATATGTACGAGCCCATCCCGAGGAAGCCTGAAATCACCGAAAAGAATGCACTTACGCTTGAAAAGGCGCTCTACCCTATCCGGTCATCCAGACAAACATCGACAAGCAATGAACATAGCTAACGAAAGGGGTTCGGCAGGTAACATCCCGAACCCCTTTTTGAGCTTTGCGCAAAATAAAAAATGAGACCATTAACGACCTTTTCCTGCCCCTTGCTTACTATACGCTGTGAAAAAATGAACAAAGTTGCATACATGAATTCCACTCACGGGAGCGACTGCAGTGGAATGAAAAAATAAAGTACCCCTTCCCAAACTGTGGGCAATGTTTGGTCGAATAAAAAAAGAGCGCCCTCTAGGGCACTCTCTTAAGCTTATTTCGTTGATTGACGTGCCTCGATCCGATGGGGCAGGATCACTTTTTCATGACCTTCCTCCACTTGCTCCTTATTCATCAACTTTGTCAATAGCCTCATCGCAACCGCACCGATATCATATAGGGGTTGAACGATGGTCGTGATTTGCGGACGAACCATCAAGGTCAATCTAGTATTGTCAAAGCTGATCACTTCGAAGTCTTCCGGCACATTGTACCCTTTATCCTGGGCGGCATGTACGATCCCAAGCGCCATTTCATCAGCACCAACGATGAACGCCGTCGGTTTCTCCCCGGACTCCAGGAACTTTTCAAAAGACTCGATGCCCGAATCATATGTATAATCGCCTTCGACAACATAACGTTCATCAAAGGTAAGCCCTGCTTCCTTCAGCCCTCGCTTATAACCCGCCAATTTCTTTTCATCAATCAACGCTGAAAGGTTTCCGCTTACAAAAGCGATATTCTTATGGCCTTTTTGGGCAAAAAATGTCACTGCGTCGAATGCTGCCGCCTCATAATCAATATTAACGGATGGCACTTGCCCGCTTTCATCGACTGATCCAGCCAGAACGATAGGAACCGGGGAATTCGTAAACTCCTTGACATGTTCATCGGTTATGTTACCGCCCATGAATACGATGCCGTCCACTTGTTTTCCAAGCATCGTATTCAACAAATGGAATTCCTTATCTATATTCTCATCGGAACTGCTTAAAATGATATTGTATTTATACATTGTCGCTATGTCTTCTATCCCTCTTGCCAATTCGGCAAAAAAGATGCTGGAGATGTCCGGTATGATGACACCCACGGTCGTCGTCTTCTTGCTGGCAAGACCCCTTGCCACTGCATTGGGACGGTACCCTAGCCTCTCAATCACATCCGATACTTTCTTCCTTGTAGCCGGCTTTACATTTGGATTCCCGTTAACTACGCGGGAAACGGTGGCCATGGAAACATTCGCTTCACGCGCCACATCATAAATGGTTATATTATTCATTCATCCATTCCTCCATTTCTTTCATTTTTCCCATAAAAGACCCGAATTATTTCGAAAAAAAATCTTTTATACGTTTTTCCTCTATAAGGAAGATTATATTAGGAACGATCTGCCTAAGAAAAATGCAATCCCACTCTCTTCTCAGCCAAAGATTCAATACTCTTTGCAAGTATAAAAGTTCACATAGATATCACTTTATGTATGACCAATCTTCCGAACAGTTCTCATTCTTGTTATTTATCATACGATAGACGAATCTTTCCTGCAATCCAATAGTGCTTATTTCCGTGTTTTTTCTGCAAAAACAAGTATTTTACCATTAAAAAAAGCCCTTGCCAAGGTGGTAAGGGCCGTAAGTAAATCATTTAATGACTATTTTAGCTTATACAGTTACCCAGTTCAAACGTTTAATTTCTTCGTAAAATTCATCAAATTGCTTGAAGTCCATTTGCTGTGCAGAGTCAGATAATGCAACGGACGGATCCGGATGCACTTCCGCCATTACACCGTCAGCACCGATGGCAAGTGCCGCTTTAGCCGTTGGAAGCAATAGATCGCGCCGTCCAGTTGAATGCGTCACATCAACCATGACCGGTAAGTGCGTTTCTTGTTTTAAGATCGGCACCGCAGAGATATCCAGTGTATTTCTTGTTGCTTTCTCGTAAGTACGGATACCGCGCTCACAAAGGATGATGTTGCCGTTGCCCTGTGACATGATGTATTCCGCCGCATGAATGAACTCCTCGATCGTTGCAGCCAGTCCACGTTTTAACAGCACTGGTTTATTAACGGCACCAGCCGCTTTTAACAAGTCGAAGTTTTGCATGTTACGTGCTCCGATTTGGATGACGTCAATATGATCGATCGCCGCTTCAATATCATTGGCACTTACGATTTCACTGATGACGGCCAAGCCGTATTCATCTGCAACACGTTTAAGTATTTGCAAGCCCTCCAAGCCAAGTCCTTGGAAATCATATGGAGATGTACGTGGCTTAAATGCACCGCCGCGCATTAATTTCAACCCTTTAGCTTTAATGACTTCAGCCACTGCTGCCGTTTGTTCATAAGATTCAACGGCACAAGGTCCGAAGACGAAGCTAGGAATCCCATTACCGACCAATTCGCCCTTGATGTCGATGATCGTGTCTTCAGGCTTTTGCTTTCTAGATACAAGAAGCGTCTTCTTCTGATCGTCTTTTTGCAGCTCCAAGCCCAATTTGAAGATTTCCTTGAAAATATGTTTAATCGAACCAAGATCAAGCGGTCCTTGGTGGTTCGCTTCGATAAGGTCAAGCATTGTTCTTTCGCGGACCGGATCGTAACGGTTTACACCTTGTTTTTCTTTGACGCGACCAATTTCCTGTACAAGTTCAGCACGTTGATTAATAAGATGTAATAACTGAAGGTTCACATCATCCAGTTGATTACGAAGACCATCAAGCTCTTTGTTGCTCATTACAAATCCATCCCTTCGTTTTTTAAAATGAAAATCGGCTCAGCGGCCATACCCGAAAATCCCTTCTGAATCTCCGATAGAGCGACCCGATTATTTTATCAATGAAAATTTTAGAATATTTCATGTATAATTAACTCAATTATAAAGCATGCATCTCCAAATGTCACTAACTTTTTCTTTATTAGTTAAACGCTTTTAAGCATTAAAGTTATAAATATATAAAAGTAGGTGTTACCCATGCAGGAAAAACTGTTTGCGTTAGATATTGGAACACGATCAGTTGTAGGAATTATATTGGAAAAAGAACAGGAATGCTATAAAATAGTCGACATTTTATCTTGGGAGCATTCCGAGAGAGCGATGCTTGATGGCCAGATTCACGATGTTCTGGCCGTCTCCAAAGTCATTTCCCAAATAAAGGGACAATTGGAAGAAAAGCATGGTCCGTTAAAAAAGGTATCCGTAGCTGCCGCAGGAAGGGCATTAAAAACCGAACGGGCGAAGATGACGATCAAGATCGGCGGGAAGCCCCTGATGACGCGGGAGGATGTCCTCCACCTTGAATTCAGTGCCGTTCAGGAAGCGCAGACCATCGTAGCCAAGCAAAAACATTCCCAATCAACCTATTATTGTGTAGGATATTCCGTTTTATACTACCATCTTGATGGGCAGGAATTAGGCAGCCTGCTTGATCAGAGCGGTGATGAGGCATCCGTTGAAATCATCGCAACCTTCCTGCCAAAGGTTGTTGTGGAATCGTTGCTGGCAGCCTTAAAAAGAGCGGATCTGGAAATGCAGGCCCTTACTCTCGAGCCGATTGCAGCCATCAATGTGCTCATTCCGGCATCGATGCGGCGCTTGAACGTCGCTTTGGTCGATATTGGCGCAGGAACATCCGATATAGCCCTGACGGATTCAGGGACCGTCATTGCCTATGGGATGGTGCCGATCGCCGGTGATGAAATAACCGAAGCGATCAGCGACCACCTCCTCCTTGATTTCCCTCAGGCCGAACAGGCAAAGCGGGATTTGACGAATCATGAACAAATAAAGGTTACCGATATTCTCGGCTTTGCCAATGAGTTATCCACAACGGAAATCATTGATCAGATCCATCCTGCACTCGATCGTCTGGCCGAGAGCATCAGCTCGGAAATCCTTTCCTTGAATAACTCAAAAGCACCTAAGGCAGTGATGCTTGTCGGTGGAGGCAGCCAAACACCCGAGTTGCCTCGCCTTTTGGCCCAAAAACTGAACCTGCCCGAGAACAGGGTGGCCATCCGGGGCATCGATGCCATCCAGAATCTAGACATTTCGGATTTGATCCAGATGGGACCCGAATTGGTGACTCCCATCGGCATTGCCATAGCGGCAGATCAAAACCCGATTCAATATATAAGCGTTACCGTTGATGGCCGCCCCATCCGTCTATTCGATATGGAACGGACAAACGTCGGGGATTGCCTGCTTACAGCCGGAATCCGGGTGAGTTCCCTATATGGAAAGCCAGGAATGGCCAAAATCGTCCATATCAACGGACACCAGATCACGCTTCCGGGACAGCAAGGGGAGAAATCACGAATCACACTAAATGGCAAGGAAGCCTCCTTGGACACGGAAGTGAGGAATGAGGATATCATCACGACGACCAAAGGAACTGACGGCGCCCCTCCCCATACGGTAATACGTGATTTGCTTGATGGCCAAATGAGCAAAACGGTTACGGTGAATGGAGTCAAGCATACCATTCCAGCTGTCATCCTCAGGAATGGCGCAGCCGTATCAGGAGATGAACTTGTCGAGGACCATGACCAAATCGTCTGCCGCATGGAGGAAACGATTCAAGGATTGCTTAAAGAGATCCAACTTCCGGAACTGCTGACCTATCTTGAACCATTTTCGATTCAGCTGAATGGACAAGACACTCAAATTCGCACATTGACCGGCAGGATCACAAAAAATGGTCTCGAAACGAAGCCAGCCTACTCTTTCGATGAAGGCGATGAAATCGTCATCAAACCGATCGATCCCCCTGCATTAGGGGAAATATGTAACGAATTGAAGATCCAGCCGTCCTGCTCCATACCGGTTTTCTTCGAGGATGAAAAAATCGTCCTATCCCGGAAACTGGCCGAGTTCCGGCGAGACGGAGTCATAATGGAGGACGATGATAAGATTTTTGCTGGAGACTCACTGACCTTGATTCAACAAAAGCCGGAGCCATTCATTTTTCAGGATATATTCCGCCATATCGATATCCATATCCCGGCCCAGGGCAATAATCGCTTCACTCTTATCAAAAACGAACAAGAAACGACCTTTCATGAAACGATTTACCCTGGAGACCGTTTGAAAATCCATTGGCCGGCCACCGTATGATCGACTGCATTACAAAATCGAATGTCCCCTTTAGAATAGACCCTTTGAAAAAAGTCTATCCTGTAGGGGACTTTGTTTATAACAAAAGACACGACGGAGGAAGTGACCTAATCATGATCATTCCGTTCCACTACAGACACTCGCTTATCCAGCGAGCGGCCCGGGAAGTCCAAAAAGGATGCTAATGGAACCTTTTAAAGGATAGCGGAGCCAAAAAAAAGATGCCGCCTGTACAAAATACAGACAACATCTCCTTCTAGATACCTAGCCTTTTTCAATGCCCTTTCAAAGGATTTCGAAAAAAAGGCTCCGGTCATTATCCATCATTCGGCTACGGCCTTGCTCAATGAATCATATGTAATCCGCCAATGAGATTCATTCCAGACCGGCTTTCCATTTTTAAAAAGGATGGCCTGGGGGGATTGATGTTTGATATCGAAAGTTTCCGCCACATAATTGGAGAGCGGGCGAGCTTCCTGAACGGCTAAATAGGCCGTTTTAAGCTGTTCATTCCCGGCAATGAACTTCCCGTATTGTTCATGCGCCTCGGCACTCACAGGACATGTTAGGCTATGCTTGAACAGCAGGAACGTATCCTCCTTTAAAAGCTCATTGAATTGTTCTTCCGTTTCGATTTTGGATGTTGTCATCATACAGTCTCCTTTCATTTACGATTTGAATGTTACCATCAAAAAGGCGATGAAGCCATTTCAGCGCTTCATCGCCTTATTCTTCGTACCGCATTGCTTCTTCATCCAAGCTTAAGCGACTTGGCGATTATTTCTTTAATTTATTTTCCGTTTCATCAAACGCCTTTTTCGCTTCATCAAGTTTTAATTTGGCCGTGTTTTTGTTGCCGCTTGTAGGATCGGCAGGTTGGTTTTCAGCATCCTTTTTGTCCGCAAAATTGGTTTCGACGGATACGATCTTGGAATCTGTTGCTCCCGTTACATCAATATCCTTATTGCTTGAATTTGTCGTATCATCAGCTGCGTCACCGTTTTCTTTGACAGGTTTTAAGCTTTTCACCTTATTGACGATGTCGGATGATTTATTTGAAACGATTTCCGTTACGGAACTTGTTTTTTCTTTTGCAGTATCTGCAATAACCGTACCTTTTTCCATTGCCGTTTGCCTTAATTTTTCGGTCTTCTCAGAAATGTTTTTAGCTTGTTCGTTGAAATCATTCCTTAATTCCTTACCTGTTTTCGGAGCCATGAACAATGCTGTAGCCGCACCGATCATCCCGCCGATCAAGGCGCCAATCATAAAGTCCTTTGAATTGATCGAGTCGCGTTCGTCCTCATATGTTTTTTGATAGTCCTTTGTCGGATATTCTTTTTGAGTCATAATACATTCCCCTCTCAATTTTCAGTTTATTTTTCATTAACTAGATTTTATGATCTAGAACGTAAAAACCTTTTTTTAGGCAGGTCATCTGTTTCCAGTGCTATCCGTTCCAACTCCGCTCTCTCGGCTGGAGTCGGGGCGGCCTGCTTGCTTCTAGCCTTCCATTTGTCCCGAATCTCTAAAGCTACGTTACTCCACTGGACAATTTGTGAAATTCTTTCCTGATTATTATCAATCTCAGCCTGAACTTTATTGGAAACCTTTTGGACTGAAGAATTGAAGCTGGAGATGGATGTACCTACATCCTTCACGGCATCAACCACTGAGTTCAGATTTTCTGACTTATGTTGCAGATCTTCAGCCAACGTATTCGTTTTATGTAATAGCTGAGTAGTTTCGAGCGTTATGCCCTGCATTTGGCTCTCGAGCCCTGTCAGCGTCCGGGCCACACTGTCCAGGGTGGTTTGAAGTGATGTCAGTACCTTCGTTAGGAAAATAACTAGGACCAAGAAAGCGATCGCTGCAACAGCAGCACTTACGTATAAAATAATCTCCATTGGAACACCTCCGAAAAAATCGACTTATTTAACTGTTAGTTATTAATTACCCCTTCCCGCTCATTATAAACGTATTTATTTTTTCAATATACCCTATCGTACCCTAATCTGGAAATATTGTTGTCCAGATCCAGTTCCTTCTTCGAAATCAATGTGTCGCACTTCTGGCCGGAAATCGGGTATGATAGTAAGATAAGTCGAATTTAAACAATGGAGGTATTTTTATGAAAGATCCCAGAATTGAAACATTGGCCAAAAACTTGATCAATTATTCCGTGAAGCTTCAAAAAGGTGAAAAGATCTTGATCGAAAACTTTGGATTGCAGCGTGAACTTGTTAATGCCCTTGTGAATGAAGCCTATGAAGCAGGTGGTTACCCATTCGTCCTGTTGAAGGATCATCAAGTGGATCGTGCCTTGCTGATGGGTGCCAAAGAAGAACAGTACAAGATGATGGGTGAGTTTGAAGCGAACGTAATGAGCCAGATGGATGCTTATATCGGGCTTCGCGCCGGGGATAATATCAATGAACAATCCGACGTCCCTCCAGAGAAGATGGCGATCCATGGACAAACCGTCGGCAAAGTACATAGGAATATCCGCGTGCCACAAACAAAATGGGTCGTGCTTCGCTACCCGACAAACTCCATGGCCCAATTAGCCAAGATGAGTACAGAAGCTTTCGAAGATTTTTATTTCGAAGTCTGTAACCTCGACTATGGCAAGATGAGCGCAGCCATGGACAGCCTTGTCGAATTGATGGATAAGACGGATAAGGTCCGCATAACCGGGCCCGGAACGGACCTAACCTTCTCCATCAAAGACATCAAGGCCATCAAATGTGCAGGTGAGCTGAACATTCCTGACGGTGAAGTATATACCGCTCCCGTGAAGGATTCCATCAATGGAGTGATTTCGTATAATACTCCATCACCGTATCAGGGTTTTACCTTTGAAAACGTGAAATTGACCTTCAAAGATGGAAAAATCGTTGAAGCGATGGCGAATGATACAAACCGCATCAACAAAATTTTTGACACAGATGAGGGTGCTAGATATGTCGGTGAATTTGCAATTGGTGTAAATCCTTATATTCTACACCCGATGCAAGATATCCTCTTTGATGAAAAAATTGATGGAAGTTTTCATTTCACTCCTGGGCAATGCTATGATGATGCCTTTAATGGCAACCACTCGGACATCCACTGGGACTTGGTCAATATTCAACGCCCGGAATACGGCGGGGGGGAAATCCACTTCGATGATGTCTTGATACGTAAGGACGGCCGCTTCGTCTTGCCTGAACTGGAAGATTTGAATCCAGAAAATTTAAAATAAACGGCATGATTGCAATCAAAAAAAAAAACGATCGACCCCAGCTCTGGGATCGATCGTTTTTTTATTTTACCTGCAGTGAGTGCTCGTAGGCTGCCTGGAACTTTTGGATGTCCCCAGCGCCCATGAATAACACGACACTGTTATCATGATTTTGCAAAATGGAAGTGGTGTTCTCCGTGATTAGCTCGGCACCGGGAATTTTACCTTGAAGGTCTTCAATCGATAATTTCCCTTGATGTTCGCGAGCAGATCCAAAAATTTCACATAAGTATACTTTGTCGGCCAAATTCAAGCTGTCGGCAAATTCATCCAGGAATGCCTGCGTTCTTGAGAAAGTATGCGGCTGAAAAACAGCTACAACTTCACGCTCTGGATATTTTTGACGTGCTGAGTCAACAGTTGCCGAGATTTCAGTCGGATGATGCGCATAATCATCAATGATGATCTGACTTCCGATTTCCTTTTCGGAGAACCGGCGTTTAACTCCGCCAAAAGTCCGCAATTGGGCTTTCACGGCTTCCGTATCCAAGTTTTCATATTTACAAAGTGCAATGACACCAAGTGCATTCAATACATTATGCTTTCCAAAGGTAGGAATCGTGAATGTATCATAGTAATTGTTTCTTACATGCACATCGAAGGTCGTGCCATCCGGAGTGACGGAAACATTTTTCGCTTGAAAATCGTTCCCTTCTGCAAATCCGTAAAAAATAACCGGTACTTTCGCCTGAATATGTGGTAAATGCTCATCATCGCCGCACGCAATAATGCCTTTGTTGACTTGAAGGGCCATCGTTTGGAAAGCCTCAAACACGTCTTCGACATTGGCGTAATAATCAGGATGATCAAAATCAATATTGGTCATGATTGCATAATCAGGATAATAGGAAAGGAAATGACGGCGATATTCACATGCTTCGAATACGAAGTAGTCAGAATTCACGATCCCTTTCCCCGTCCCATCCCCAATCAGGAAGGAGGTCGGTTTAACCCCGCCCATGACATGGGCCAGCAAGCCGGTCGTCGATGTTTTACCGTGCGCTCCCGTTACAGCCACGCTAATATAATTTTTCATGAAATCACCAAGGAAGCGGTGATAACGGATGATCGGCAAATCAAGTTCCTTTGCCTTCACGATTTCCGGATGAGTATCCGGGAATGCATTGCCTGCAATGATGGTCATTCCAGGTTGTATATTTTCCTCATTGAAAGGAAGGATTTTAATCCCAGCTTTTTCTAATGCCAATTGTGTAAAAAATTCTTTTTCATAGTCGGAACCTTGCACTTCAATATGCATATCATGCAGTATTTGTGCAAGAGCACTCATACCCGACCCTTTAATTCCCACAAAATGGTAAGCAGTCATAAAGCGAACCTCCACCAATCGTCTACCTGTACGACAGTATATGACGTCATCTTTTATTTGTTTTTTTCATTACGAGACTTGTTAGAAACGCAATTTCCACATAGGTTTTCATCAATCATTACTCAACAAAAAACTATTATATCACTTATTTGCCCATTCATCCATGTCAGGCAGATGCCAATTTATCAAATCATTGGTTTTTTCGTCATTCAAGGGTTTTCATCCCTTCACATTATATACAATTTCCTTTTAATCGGTTCTCTTAATTAACATGTAAAAATTCCAGTTCTTCCTCCGTGATCAATACATCCCTCGGTCTGGAGCCCCTGGATTCAGACACGACCCCTTGCTGCTCCATCATTTCTATTAAACGCGCAGCTCGGTTGTACCCTACACGGAAGCGCCTCTGCACACTCGATGCCGATGCAGCCTGTTGATTCACGACAAATTCACATGCCTCGAAAAACAGTTCATCCGCTTCCTCCGTGACCTCTGCCACTTTCAGCAAATCTTCCTGCTCGAATAGGTATTTCGGTTGTTGCTCGAGTTTAACGTGATTGACTACCTCATCGATTTCCTCATCGCTGACAAAGGTCCCTTGCAGTCTAACCGTTTTTGAAGAGCCATTTTCAGCAAATAGCATATCTCCTCTTCCAAGCAATTTTTCCGCTCCGCCGCTATCGATGATCGTGCGGGAATCGACTTGTGAAGAAACGGAAAAAGCGATCCTTGTCGGGATATTTGCCTTGATCAATCCGGTAATGACATCGACTGAAGGCCGCTGTGTAGCTACAATCAAGTGTATCCCACAGGCGCGGGCCTTTTGGGCGATCCGGCAAATCGCTTCCTCCACATCGGCCGGGGACATCATCATCAGATCTGCAAGCTCATCGATGATCACCAGGATATAAGGCAGCTTATTTGCATATTGTCCGGCTTTCTCCGCTTGGTCATTGAAGCGGCTGATGTCACGGACGCCTGCATGCACAAACAATTCATAACGTCGTTCCATCTCCTCAACCGCCCATTTAAGTGCGGCCGTGGCTGCCTTCACATCGGTAATGACCGGACTGACCAAATGAGGGATTCGATTATAAGGTGCCAGCTCGACCATTTTCGGGTCGATCAACAGCAATTTCAGCTCCTGTGGCGTCGCTTTATACAGCAGGCTGACCAGCATCGTGTTGATGCAGACACTTTTCCCCGATCCCGTTTGGCCGGCGATCAATCCGTGCGGCATCTTTCTAAGATCTGTGATGATCGGCTGACCCGATATATCGAGACCCAGGGCCACAGCAAGCGGTGATTCATGCTCCTGGAATTCAGCGCTCTCCAACACCTCACGTAAAAATACAGGCTTGCTTTTCCTGTTCGGAATCTCGATCCCAATTGTATGTTTGCCTGGAATCGGCGCTTCCATCCTCATATCCTGGGCGGCAAGGCTTAACTTGATGTCATCCATCAAGTTCGTCACCTTATTCACCTTGACCCCCGGTTCAGGATGCACCTCGAAACGCGTTACTGCCGGCCCTTGGGTGACATTGACTACCTTGGCACGGACATTGAAGTTTTTCAGCGTCTCATCCAGTAATGAAGTCTGTTCATCGAGCCACTCATCATCATGCACGGCATAAGTCGGGGGTGTCAGCAGCCCTATGCTTGGAAACACATAGTATGGGTTATCATCGACTTCCACTGCACCAAAAAAATCCCCGGTATCGCTTTGCCCGGCTTCTGTTCCGGCCTTTGATAACACAGCTTCTTCCTTGTCATTTTCTGAAACGGGAACCTGTCCGACGGCCCCATCATGGACTGGACTCGAATCGATATCGTCCTCAACGGATTCTTCCGGGGCGGCAAACGTTCCGGAAGAATCCATTTTTGAAGCTTCAGTGATGAACGATTCGGACGCACTGGATGCAGCTTGGCCATCCTCCGGCTTCATTTCAGGTATATCTGGTGCTACTTGATCTTCCTCCTCACCACGAAGAGGTTCCTGCTTGTATGGGAGGACTCCCCTTTCGGAATCAAGGCTTTTTTTTTCCGGTTTCAATTTATGGATGAATTCGTTTTTTTTTCGATCTTGCTTGAGCATCATAACATTAAACGGAATATGCTTTTTCGGTCGTTTAGGCTGCCCTTCCGAAATCATTTCCGCTGGATCGCTTTCACGAGGATTTGCCAAGGCTTCGGGCTTTGCCTCCTCAGACTGCTCCATGATGGATGCGGCAACTTCCCGTCCAAAATCCACCTCATCCTCTACAGCCGCGATTTTTTCCAGCACAGGCTCACTCTCCGTTTCTGCAGGCTGTGTCTCGACAGCATGCTTCCGAAAGAAAGCCGGTACCTCCGATGCTTCCACTTTTTCATGGGTCTGTTCTGGGATAAGTACGGCAGGTTCTTCCGTCCTTTCCTCAGCGGCAACCTCCTTGGAAGGATCAGGCGTGAACACTGGAATTTCTTTAACAAGTTCTTTTTTTTCAAGAACAGGCAGCTTGGTTTCCAATTCATATTCAACGATTTCCTCTGAAGCCACCATCTTTTTTTCCGGGCGACGGAAGCCATAAATGGGTGAAGGTATTTCCGTTGGGCGGAATGGTGTATTCGACGGGACGATTTTTGTATGTTGCTCCCGATCCAGGTTTCTCATTTTTGGCTTCGGCTCGCGATCGAAGCTTCTTCTCTTTGGTTCGGGATCCCTGGCTTGCTTTCTCGGTTCTTTCGTCCTTTCCGCCTGCTTCGGTTCGCGTTTATCCTTTATTCTTTCCCGGAAATTCCTTTTGTTTTGCTCCTGGTCAGGAATGAGCGGAAACTTGAATTGCCCTTTTGGATATTGAAACAGGATTTTCGTATCCGGATCTACCGTCTGGGATATTTTTTCCGACATCTTTTCCACTGTTTGGTTGTACACTTTTATTTCTTCCTTCTTTGCCTTAGGAAGCTTCGAAAAATCCATATTCCTTAATGTTTCTTCATCAAGTGGTTCATCTATAATAATTTCTTCGATTTCGATAATTTCCTCTGCTTGGAACCATTTTTTCATTTTATTTAGCCATTTCAAACCTATCACTCTTTCTACGTCTGTAGTTATGTAACTAATTCTACCAGTTATTTTAAAAATATCGAGAAAATTTAAGCTAAATCGGTTTTAGTTTCTGCTTTTTCTATCCGATTCGTAACGGCCGCTGCATATTTCACCTAGCTCCTATCCTATTAAACCCATTACAAGCGGAGTTTAAACCTAACTTCCTTAAGTTAACTTAAGCCCCTAGTCTACTATTTAAATAAAACACCGCTGTTAAATCGCGTTTACAAAGAGATTAAGTTTTGATGCAGCCTGGCAAACCGGCCATGCCATCCATATATATACTAAAAACCCACACAACACCGTTCGTTTAAACCGAACCGTGTTGTGTGGGTTAGAGCAGTTATTTTGGCCATTCCCATTCATAATAATGACATATAACCTGTGCCATCGATTTGGCAGCAATCAAAAGTGCATCCTCATCGATATCGAATTTAGGATGGTGATTGAAGTATGCCTTCTCCACTCCTTTCGGTTTACAGCCAATGTAAAAGAAGCAACCCGGGATCTTTTCTGCATAATAGGAAAAATCTTCGGAACCTGAAAACATCGGAAATTCCAGGACGCTCCTGATTTCTGTATCATCCATGCTTTCGAGGCTATTTTTCACGAACAAAGTCAGTTCAGGATCATTATATAACGGAGGATAATCAGGAATATATGAAAGCTCGCACTGTACATCGAACTCCATTTCTATTCCTTTAACGATTCTGTGGACTTCTTTATCGATCAGCTGCCGGACCTCCTCTGTCATATATCGGACATCGCCTTCGATCTCTATCCGATCCTTGATGACATTGAAGCTTCCTTTTCCATCGAAAGATCCGATTGTGACCACTCCCATTTCAAAAGGATCCAAGCGCCGGCTGATCACAGTTTGAACAGCCGTGACGAAATGGGCACCTGCAACGATGGCATCATTGGCCAGATGCGGGGATGAGCCATGTCCGCCCATACCCTTTACCGCCAGTTTGAAATATGTCCTGCCTGCCATCGCATAGCCCCCGTGATAACCAACGACCCCTGCAGGATGCGAGGGGAATAAATGGATTCCAAACACGGCGTCCAGATTATCGAGGATTCCAGATTCCATGATGCTCTTTGCTCCACCAGGAGGAGTCTCTTCTGCATGCTGATGGATGATTTTGATGGTACCGCTCAACGAATCCTTCAGCTGGATAAGACAGTCTGCCAGAACCAATAAATAGGCCGTATGTCCATCGTGCCCGCAGGCATGCATGACCCCTTCATTTTTTGAACGGAACGGAACTTCCGTTTCTTCTGTAATAGGCAATGCATCGAAATCGGCACGGAGTCCTATCGTTTTTCCCGGGTTAGCTCCTTCGATCGTTACGATGACCCCGAATCCATTTCCTGCATTCGTTTGAACCTCCACATCCTTCCCATTATAATAATCGATGATATATTGCGCCGTTTTCTCTTCTTTAAAGGATAGCTCCGGATTCTCGTGTAAATGGCGGCGAATCTGAACCATTTCCTCTTTGCGTGCTTCCAGCATGTCCATTAATTGGTTTTTCATGATTGTTTCCCCCTTCATTTCATGAAATTTTGGCGAAAAGGAAAGCATTAAAAGACTCTCACTCCTTCGCCCGTTGCCCTTATGCTAAGTCAAATTTGCGCGCGGTTACTCGTACATTCATGCAGCAGCTCATCCGAAAGTGCGCGCCCTGCTTTTCGCTGCCTTTAGCGGTTTGATTCCGTGCACTTGGATGCACACGAGGTATTTTTCTGAATAATCCAATTATATCACTATACACGGAAAAAATAACGAGTAACGCTACCCGTTTGTCGCTTCCGACTCTAGTAAACTAAGCTCCCAAATAAAAAACAGGACCGCTGCCAGCTGGCACGATCCTGTTTTTTGCAGCGCTTTACTGTTCACGCTTTTTGTTTTTACCCAAAATGAAAATGGGTTCCAATTCATTTTCCTCGTAAAGAAATGATAAGGCCGTTATCGGTACATGGCCGCTGGCAAAGAAGCTCATCGCCATTTGTGCTAGAATATCGTATCCCGTATCATTCTTCACGTCGGCGATGATGATGACATCCTGGTGCGGAATGGCCACAGCCATCGTTCCCTCGATCTTTTCCTTCATTTCCCTAAGCCAAGATTCATTCAGGATCCTGCTTGCATCATATCCATCATTCGTGTTCAAAAAGTAGAAGGTATTGCCCGCGACGATATCAGACTTCAAATCAACGGAAAGCGAACGAACATTGAAAGAAGCGATTTCCCGGATTCTATCACCCTGCCAATTTTCCCGTTGAATCATCTTTTCATCGATGAGACGGTATGTTTTCCCTAAATCGAGTGCATAAAAAACCCGGGTTTCGGCTGTATGCTCATCGAATAGAAAAGGATTTCCTTCTTCCGATTCCATGGGAAAGGAGGTCGAACGGATGACCGGAAAAATGGATTTCTCCTTGCCTTGCATGCTATGTACTTCTCCCATTACATTCAAGGCCTCTTCGACGTAATAAGTGACTTCATCTATGGCCTTTTCCTGCACGTTTTCAAAATTGGCAACAACCGGGGCCAATTGTATGGCGATGCCCTTCCCTGTCTTCACATTTTCAACCCTTAACGTATCTTGCTTGCTATCGAATTTGAATGTTCGGTTATCACCTTTCAAACGTTCCTGCAAAATATTTTTCAGCTTCGTGCTGTCCATTTTCATGTTTGACCCTCCTCTTCATTGAAAAAATCCCCTGCGAGAAGGGAAATTTGCTTATAATGTTTGAATGAACTCCTCGATTTGTTCTTGAGTTTTGCGATCCTTGCTCACGTACCTGCCAAGCTCTTCACCATTATCATAAGCGATGAAACTCGGTATCCCGAATACGTCATTCGCTGCACAGACATCGATGAATTCATCACGGTCCACATGAATGAAAGTGAAATCAGGAAATTTCTTTTCAATCTCCGGCATGATCGGTTCGATTACACGGCAATCTACGCACCATGCTGCTGAAAACAGGAATATATGTTTCCCTTCATTCTTCAATGCATCATATTGCTCTATAGTTTGTAAATTTTCCATTTGAATGAGCCTCCTTCATAATGACACTTCACTACATTCATCATACCAGAATCTCCAGTAATCAACCATTAATACGGATCGGTTCAACGAGTACACGTTTTCTATCGCTGCGGCACGGATGATACGATCTCCATCATTTGCTTGGCATCGGTTTTTAGCCGGTCCTTATCCGTTTCGGTCGTCAGCTTGACTCCGCCGATCCCAACCGCAAGCTCATACTTTTCTTTCGCTGACTCTTTAATCGAGACAAAGCCGAATTTATCTTCATTTTGAAAGGAGTGGAGGACCAAATATTGACCCGCTTGTTTTTTTATCGCCAAAAATAATACGGAGCTGTCCTCTTTTTCATTAGGATTGACAAATAATAGATAAGCCTTGCCGGCCTGCTTCACAATCAAATTGTTATCATGCGCCTCTTCCACCTTGAAGCCCTTTGGCAGATGGACCTGGATAAGACCCGCTTCCGCATTGGGCTGTTTGTCATCGTCACGAAAAGCGATTTCCGCTGCTCTCACAGCCTTTTCGGTTTGCCTCTCGATACCGGAGCACGCAACAATGAAGCCGCTCATCAACACGAACATCACTACATATTTTTTCGATAAAGACATCGCCATTCCCTCCAGCCGTCTCTTTGCTCTTATAGATACTATTATCCTAATATCCGAAATTCATCCATTTGCAAAAATCATGATACAATGAAGGCATTCTATGCATCGAGGAGGAAAAAATATGAAATTAACCGTATATCTTGCAGGGGAAATCCATTCAAATTGGAGAAATGAAGTGAAGGATAAAGCTGAGGCCTTGAAGCTTCCGATAGAGTTTGTCGGCCCGATGGAAAATCATGATCGTTCCGATAATATTGGTGAAGATATTCTGGGAGAACAACCAAACCCGATCCTCAAGGATGCAGCCGCTTCGCAGATCAATAATTTACGGACAGGCCTTTTACTGAAGAAAGCCGATCTTGTCGTCGCCTTGTTTGGCGAGAAATATAAACAGTGGAATACTGCCATGGATGCAAGCACTGCCGTTTCCCTCGGTAAGCCGCTTATTTTGATCCGCCCGGAATCCCATCATCATGCCTTAAAGGAATTATCAGAAAAGGCTAGTGTCACAGTCGAATCCGTGAACCAAGCCATGAAGGTGCTTTCTTATGTTTTTGAAGAAGGGAAGTGAATCGAGATACGGACGGTAGCCCTGGTTACCCCCAAAAAAATGCTTGCAGGGAAGGCCCCCTGCAAGCGAAAAATGAAAAATTCTCTTGTTAAGCTTACCTTTTTTTAATCGGTATCCAAATCTCGGAGTAATAATCCGGGCTTGAAGCGTCATCATTCGAGTATACTTCCAATTCCGGCAATCCCGCATGTTCATAACCACTGGTAGGGAACCATTCGGAAAATATTTGCTTCCACGCCGTTTGGATTGCATCAGGCATCGGTCCGTGAACTTCAAAAGCAACCCACTTGGAAGCAGGTATCGTAAGGGGCAAAAACGGTTCAGGCACTTTGCCGGCATATTCGGCAGCTATCCAGTAATCCATCGTTTCGTTTTTTTCCTCTGCCCTTTTATCGACACATACCCCTAGCAACCCAACGATTTCCCCATTGTTCAACTTCGCTAACCTGTCACTTGTTCCGTCAGCATTCACTTGCTCCCACAGCTTCGGAATCCCGATTAAATTTCCTTCATTCACCAAGGAAAATTCTTGCTTGATTCCAATCAATTCAAAGGAATCTCTTTCAAGGATTTTGTATTTCATCGGTTTTGCTCCTTTCAAAGTAACCTGGATCACCAGGCGTTCGAAGAATTTCAGCTTTCCCATATACTTTCGCGCTTCACTCGGTGATACACCGTGCTGCCTTCGAAAAGCTTTCGAGAATGCCTCGGGAGTGTCATACCCATATTTACAGGCTAAATCTATGACCTTTTCATTTGAACAGGAAATTTCCTGGGCCGCCAAGGTCAGCCTGCGACGCCTGACATAATCACCGACAGTGCTATCCGTTAAAATGGTGAACGTCCGTTGAAAATGAAAAGCGGAGGCATTCGCTTGTCTGGCTATGCTCTCGATCGTCAGGTCATCCAATAAGTGCTCCTCGATATAATCGATTGCCCTCTGGATCGATTCAACCCATCCCATTACACTCACTCCTTATCATCCATACTATCAGGCCCGCTCAACATAATCCTGTCAAATCCTGCTCTGTTGCGGCAGTATCCTTTTTTTCCGCTCCATTCCGTCGGGACAAGAAAACATAAGCTTCGCTTTAGTTTTTCAGCTTATATTCATGTTGACCGGCTAACATCCTCATGATATGGAGGAACATATCGCTTCTTGTGATTCGCTCATTGGTAAATACGCCGATTGCGCCTTCCTTCTTGCTAATATTCGTTTGCTTTGTGAAAGTGTCCATGACCGGTCCCAATTCTTCGCCGCGCATCAGCTTCCCGGCGACGATATCAGGCAGCGGAACCCTTGCCCCGCCTGCAACAAAAACGGAGCCGTCTCTCGTGGCCATCGCACCCCAATTGCAAAGAAACAGTCCTTGCTTCATTTTCACGACACCGCCTTCCAGGCCGATTCCGATATCGGCATCACTGTGAATCAAGCAATTCCGGGCCCGCGTCCTGGCTCCTTCCAACGTTTCTTCATCTGAAAACGGCTGTTCCGAAACCCCGGTTTCCACTTGAAGCGAGATGATTTCAGCCGATTCATACACGTCAAGCACCGCTTGTATTTTCGCTGGATTTTTACTGCCCACTGCTATTTTCATGATTGCTAATTCCCTTCCATGTAAAAAAAAGCTGCCGGAAAAGGGGCGATGACAGCCATCCTTTTCCATATCAGCTTTCTCTATCAACCGTTATTTTTCAATGTCTCGAAAGTCGTTTTATCACAAGAACGAACCAGCTTCCCAATCAATTCACGTGCAGCCGCATAATCATCAATATGGATGATCGATGCATGTGTGTGAATATAGCGGGAACAAATGCCAATCACGCCGCTTGGAATCCCCTCATTGGCAATATGGACCTTGCCGGCGTCCGTGCCGCCTGGGGAAACGAAATATTGATAAGGAATATCATTCGACTCGGCCGTATCCAGGATGAATTCCCTCATGCCGCGATGCGTAACCATCGTTCGGTCTAAAATGCGGAGCAATGCCCCTTTCCCCAGCTGCCCAAATTCACTTTTACTGCCTGACATATCGTTTGCAGGGCTTGCATCCAAGGCGAAGAACAGATCTGGCTTGATCATGAAGGCGGCTGTTTGTGCCCCCCGTAATCCTACTTCCTCCTGGACCGTCGCACCTGAATATAAAACATTCGGCAATGTTTCACCCTGTAAATCTTTTAATAGCTCGATTGCCAGTCCGCAGCCATAACGATTATCCCATGCTTTTGCTAGGATTTTTTTCTCATTGGCCATCGGTGTGAATGGACAAATGGGCACAATCTGCTGTCCAGGTTTAATGCCGATTCTCTTCACATCTTCCTTATCGTCCGCACCGATATCAATCAGCATATTTTTAATATCCATCGGTTTTGAGCGTTGCGATTCTTCCAACAAATGAGGCGGGATCGAACCGATGACCCCTATGACCGGACCGTTATCGGTAATGATTTCGACCCGTTGGGCCAATAGCACCTGGCTCCACCAGCCTCCTAGTGGCTGGAACCTGATCATGCCATTTTCCGTTACGGAAGTGACCATGAAGCCCACTTCATCCATATGGCCGGCAACAAGTACAGTCGGTCCTTCTTCATTCCCTTTTTTCACACCAAAGATTCCGCCTAGGCGATCTTGTACGATTTCATCGGAATACTTTTCCAGTTCAGTCTTCATGAAACTCCGAACTGCATGTTCATTTCCCGAGGCACCTGGTAATTCCGTCAATGTTTTAAAAAGTTCTAAAGTCTCATGATTCATTTTCCTACCCCTAACGTATGTATTATTTCTTACTATTTTACAGAACTTAGTTTCATGTTTCACTTCAAAGTTCTAATTTATCAGTTAATGGGTAAAATTTCAAATTATTAGTCAAATAAAGCGTTCTTCTGTATACTGGATAGAGTGATGGAAATAAAGCAATGGAGGAGAAATCATGAACTGGAAAACGTTTTTACTAGGTACTGCGGCCGGATTTGCGGCTGGTTATGCGACAAAGCAAATATTGGAACAATCAACCAGGACTTCTCCGGATAAAGTGCTGGCCCACGTGAAGGAAACCGTCAAAAAGGATGGAAATATATATGGTTCCTGGATTTTGATGAAACCGGAAACCTACACGAAGAATGAGTTGGACTATTTAGTATATAAAGGCGGGATCACCAGAAATACAGAGGGCTTGCGGGAGCAATTCGAATTTGTCGCAGATGCAGCGACAGGAACGATTCTGGAGCTCAATGCACAACATGATTAACGGCAAAAGGGGGGCTGTCAAAATGACGTCCCCCTTTTGCCGTGCGTGCTTAGCGGTTCCGTTTCACTTGCGCTATTATCTCTTTACCCGATTTATCCCATTTGAGCGCCCGATAATAGGCATCATGGTAAAAGCTGTACCAAGCCCCATTTTCCAGTCCGCCTTTCATCCACTTCTCCTTTGCCTCGATGGATGTCATTGGATAATCGTCATAAGCGAGCACCCAGAGGACATTGGCATGTGCATGCGTCGGCATGATATCGGCCATATGAATCAGACTGTCCGCTCCATCTTTGATGATGATGATTGCATGTCCATCACTATGACCGCCAGTGTGAATCATTTTAATGCCGCCGGTTATATCTTTCTCTCCTTCAAATGGGCGTACAAGAGACGAGATCGCCTCCCAATTTTCAGCCCAATATGTACTTTTAGACCGAATATTCGGGTTTTGCATTTCATTCCATTCCGTTTGGGTCGTAATGATTTCTGCACGCCCGAAAACAGGCACCCAGGCGTCACCTTCACGTTTCGTCAAACCGCAGGCATGATCGAAATGTAAGTGGGTCATCAAAATGTAATCGATATCATTTGTACCAATGCCCAGTCTTCCAAGATCCGCTATGAGAGCGGATTCCTCCGTCACCCCAAAATTCCGCTTTAGCTTGTCATTCATCTTTCCATTGCCAATCCCGGAATCGATAAGCATGTTCAAGCCATTGGCCTGTACTAAGATCGGATCTGTACGTAATTCGATTTGATTATTATCGTTAACCGGGTACTTCTTGGACCAGAGCGGCTTTGGTACGACACCGAACATCGCTCCGCCATCCAAATGAGTCACGCCGCCATTCAACCATGTAAGTTTTATTTCCCCTATTTGCAAAGTTTCCATTTTACCCCTCCTCTTCTGTTAGTTTAACACCCGCTTCATTATCTGGAAATGGATAACGATCATCCCGGATGAGTAAATGAACTGCACCATCCCCTCCTACCAGTCAGCAAGACCCTGACAGCCTGCTTGCACTTGCCAAGGCAATCACATGACCAGAACAAAAAACCAGATGCTGTGCATCTGGTTACCTGTTGATGGCTCTTATTGGAACATAGCTTCCAAGCGGTAGATCCGATTTCCTTTACTTGAGAACTTTTCTTCGTATTCCGTCATGATATTCCCTTCAAAGCTGCTATTATGCAGGTCCAGGCTTACATATTTCAACAGCATGCCGTATTCGGAAATACTCTTCAAGGAGGATTCGAATAACCCTTGGTTATCGGTCTTGAAGTGGATCTCGCCGTTGTCAGGCAGGATGCCTTCATACACCTCAAGGAAGGTTTTATACGTTAACCGTCGTTTCGCATGACGTGATTTCGGCCATGGATCGGAGAAGTTCAGGTAAACGCGATCCACGTCACCTTTTGCAAAATAATCCCCTAAGTTTGCTGCATCAACATTCAACAGCTTTAAATTCGGCACTTCCGCTTCAATCAGCAGGTCCAGTGCAGCAACAATGACGCTTCTATATACTTCTATTCCAATGAAATTCACTTCAGGATGGGCCTTTGCCATTTCGGTGATGAAACGGCCTTTCCCCGTACCCACTTCAATATATAACGGATTATCATTTCCGAAAACTTCATGCCATTTACCTTTATGGCTCACTGGCTGCTGAATTACATATTGTGGAAAATCATTCAAACGGTCTTCAGCCCAAGGTTTATTTCTTAAACGCATGATGACACCCCTATTTATAATATAATCGTTCAAACCATAACACGAGTGGATGGATTCCTGCAAGTTGATTTTTTCAGGAATGCCCTGCATCCACCCATTGAACAAATCAAAAAACTGCCGGCCATCAGCCGGCAGTCTCTGTAGTTTTCATGTATAAAACTTTCCGCAAAACACACCATAAATAAGTGAAGGGCAGGCGCAAAATCCGCCTGGAAACCCCTTAGATCCATATTCAAGAAAGGAGAGGTATTATATGCCGCTTTCCCATGAACACCAAATGTCACTATTAAAGGATATATTGACCAACCATCAATCAGACTGCTGCGGGTCCGTTTCTGAATGCGAGCAGGTGGAAAGGCTCGTCAAATCCTTGATGGTCAACATGGATATCGATAGCAATGTGAAAACGATACTGACGGAGATTTACGACTACAGCCAGGGGGGCATCGGTGCCGCCGATTTAGATGCACATATTACGACCCACCAGAACGACCTGTCCCAGTGGGTGGATGATATCGATCAGTTCTGATTAGCCAACCAATAATAAGGCTTCTAGCTTTTGCAGTAAATCATTTCTTTCCTCGTACCGATTTCTACGATGATGCCATTGGATGGAAAGCACAAGTTGTGAAACCGTGTGCCATTTCATCCTCATCTCCAGTCCTGCATCAAGCTTTTTGCCGTAACGGGCAAGCCATTGATTCCATTCCTCCCTAGGGATATAGGAATACAGGAGGATGCCAAGGTCAATGGCCGGATCGCCAATGACAGCACCATCCCAATCAATGAGGAACAAACCGTCCGTTTCGGTCATGAGCCAATTATTATGGTTCACATCACAATGACAAACGACTTCTTCGTCACATTCGATCAACAGAAGATTATCCTGTAAAAAATGAATGGCCTGCTTGATGATCGGAATATCCGTAACATCGGAAGATAATCCGATTTCTATGTCTGTAAGTATACTTTCAGGTCGTAAAGGGGATTTCCCAAGCCTTTTGAGCATGCTTAACAAAGGATCGGATTGATGAATTTTTTGAAGCAGCTTTGCGACTCTTATATTGTCCATTTCCTGCTGAGATAGCTCCCTGCCTTCCATCCAATGCTGGGCAGTAATGACATCCCCATTCTCCAGGCGTTTTGTCCACATTAATTTCGGAACAATGCCCTCAGCTGAAAGAACAGCTAAAAATGGCGATGAATTACGTTTGAGGAAGAGCTTCTGCCCATCTTTCTCGGCTATAAAGGCTTCTCCTGTAGCTCCTCCAGCAGGGGATATATCCCACTCCTGACCTAATAAATGTTCCAACTGGTTCACCTTCGATTTCCTCGCTTAATCATACAAATGTGGGTACGTTACCTAGTGTATGTATTACCACTACTTTGAGTCCATGTTTAATAAAAAACCCGCCTGCTGGCGAAGCTGCATATATACGTGCATCGGGATGATACCCGCAATTAAAAACATCCTCATTCTAGAGAAATAAAAAAATAGCTATTGAGCAATTTAACAATAGCCATAAATTAAATTTTAGTTGAAAAAAGGTTTCTTCGTCAAGTACTATAAAACGATTATACTCATAAAACAAAAACAAATAAATCATTTCATATTTTGCATGGGAGTCAATCCTTGATCATGACGCGGATTTTATCTGTCAAAACCGCAGCAGCCACTTGATCCTTTCCAACTATTTCTCCATCCGACTGGATTTTTGCTGACCCATGATTTTTCATTTTTATCATTTTACCAGAAAAAGAATCGACGTTTTTTATCTTTAGATGCCCGCCCCATAAAACGGTGATGAAAACGGCCAATAATTTCAGCAGGGCAATATCATGAACGGCGATAATATTCAACCTGCCATCATGAAGCTTTGATTGCGGTGAAATTTTCATCCCCCCGCCGAAGTATGGCTGGTTCGCAATGACAATGAACCACACCTTTTTCAACATATGGATTTCCCCATCAACGACCAGTTCCATACTGCCAGGCTTATAGGTGAATAATTGTTTCAGAAAAAGGATGAGATAAATCAATTTACCCGCCTTGACGAGATTAAACCATTTTTTCAGGCGAGAACGGTCAGCTTCAGCGGAAATTTCAGCATCAATCCCCATTCCCAGGCTGTTCATAAAATATCCGTCCATGCCATCCGTCTCGTACTGACCGATATCAATGGCTTTGTGTGCGTTATCCTGGAATAACCGAAGGGCTTGAGCGACACCCTTCGTTTTTTGGATGCCCCGTACATAATCATTGCCGGAGCCCGCGGCAAGGGATCCAAGGATGGCATGTGGAAATGGAAGGGCGCCTTTGAGCATTTCATTTATCGTGCCATCCCCCCCTACCGCAATGATCCTGGTATCCCGGTCCGTACCTGATAAAATTTCCGCCGTCAATCGGGATGCATGCCCTTTTTCTTCCGTAAAAAACACTTCATGGTGAACGGCATTGGATTTCAGCACCTTCTCCACTTTCTTCCAAACCTTCATGCTTGTTTCATTTCCAGCCCTCGGGTTGACGATGAAATAAAGGGTTTCATTAAGGTTCGGCATGCTCATTCGCCTCTTGTTGGTGATGGTCGGCTTCCCATTCCGGTCGCATGCTCGATGTCGTTTGACAATATTCCAGCAATGCCTGCGCAGCTTTCAATTGCTGTGCCTTAATGGGCGATGAAGTGGTCCGCATCCGTTCAAACCATTCCTGGAAGGTCCGTTTATCCAATACCGTCATATCATATGGGGCTTCGGGAAAATCAATATAACCATTCCGCGATAGGATCACCTTTTTGATCGGGACGTTCACCTCATAAAGTGAAAATAACTGGGAGACGATGTTTCCCATCCGATTGGCACTCAATAATGGGTTCAACACTTTTTTGTCAGGGTGCTTATGATGCCTGCGAATCCAGAACCGGTCGCTCGAGCCGATGAATGCTGCATCCTCTTCCGCCTCGACAAAAGTGATGCACCACGCGTCGACTGGGGTCAATAAGATGACATCGACTTCAACAGGCGCGTTTTTTAATAGAAAGATAGGCTTGTATAAAACAAGAAACGTATCGGGAAAACGCTGCAGGAAAAAGCGGAGCCTTTCATCCAAAAAGAATGATCGGTCCACAAATGATTTTTCACGCAGCGTCGAACTTCCCCATTTCATTTGAAAACGAAGCAACTGATTTAAATAATTCTGCTTTAATTCATCCAAACTGGCTGGACGGAAGGGAAACCTTAATGAAAAAATATTGGGGTCGTCGATCTGATTCGGCAGCACCGGCTCTTCTGCCTCTGTATCCTGCTTCTCCGTCCGGTGGAACAAGCCCTTCACTTTTTTCATTAAGCTCTTGGATTCGTCCTGGGCTAGGTCCAGTATCGCCTGTTCCTCCTCTACGTTATGATCGCCATACAATTGATCCAGTTCACCTGCTTGATAAGCAGCCTTCAATTTTTCCCATTGCTGTTTTTTCAATCGTGCATATTGTGTTGGATATCGGTAAATATCCTGCTCATACCGGGAAATATAATCTTGCATCTTTATGAGCTGTGCCATTCGGCCACCTCTCTCTCTATTATTGAAGATTTATCGTAAAAACCTTTTCATATGAAGGCGATTCCCCGATATGTGTTTGATAGAGCGCAACCTGGACTGCCTGGAAATGCTCATCATTTACATTCGCCACCTGCCGGACGCTTTCCAAAGAAAAGGGATTTTCCCCCTCGAATTTTCTTGCTAGCGTTATATGGGGCTTAAATGGCTTTTTATCAAGCTGAATACCAGCCTCCACACATGAATGATAAATTTTCTCCTGCATTGAAAAAAGCCTTTCCTGCTGCTCCACACCCGTCCAAAGGATCCTGGGACTGTCTTCCTTGCCGAAAGCGCCTATTTCAGCTAGCGTAAGCCCGAATGAGGCCTCTTTCGCAAGCACGCCCTCCACTCGCCTTATAGCATCCTTTTTCATTGAATCGTCAGCACTGCCCAAAAACGCCATCGTAATATGATAATCGGCAGGATGCAGCCATTTCTTAAATGGAAACCCTGAATTCAGTCGTTCCGTCACAGCATGTAAATAAGCCTTAATATCGTCAGGTAAAACTAAAGCAAAGAAAAAATGAGTATTCATGGTCACTGACATTCCTTCCTGATCTTCCTCTAATTTTACCATAATTCCCATGTCATATACTCTCCTTGCACTTGCTTTCATCATATTCCGGCCAGCAAGAAAAAGAAGGAAAACTCAGTCCGAAAACGTGCTTTTAGAGGAGACGGATTATTCTGGATTCCGGATGGATTCTTGGCGCTTTCGGGCGGATTATCGAAGATATAATTGAGAAATCAAAAAAAGGACCCCAAGAGGTCCTTTTCCGTCACATTCTTTGTTAGGTAAACAACGTTTCATAAAGCAGGAACAGGTTCAGCCCAATAATGAGGACTGCAATAAGCCAGGCAATACTGGAGGTGATTTTGTGGTTGACCAGATTACCCATGATTTTTTTATTGCTTGTAAACATGATCAATGGCACCAATGCGAAGGCGATACCAAATGAGAGTACGACCTGACTCATGACCAGTGCTTTGGATGGGTTCACTCCCCATATGATGATGACTAGGGGCGGTAAGGTCGTGATGACCCTCCGCAAATAGATTGGTATATGTCTTTTTATGAATCCCTGCATGACGACATCACCTGTCATGACACCGACGGAAGAGCTGGATAATCCGGCGAACAGTAAGCCGATTCCAAAAAACATCGCGACGGATGGTCCAAGCATCGCCCCGAATTGTTGATAGGCTACATCCAAATCCTCTACTAATATCCCACTCTTATGAAATAGGGCGGCTGAAACGATGACCATGGCGGCATTGATTCCGCCTGCAATCAACATGGCGATGACTATATCAATTTGTTCAAAACGAAATATCCTTTTTCTCTCCAAGTCATTTTTACCGACTATCCTTTTTTGTGTTAAAGAGGAATGAAGGTAAATCGCATGCGGCATGACGGTCGCTCCGAGCATTCCTGCCGATAGTAAAATGCTGTCCACTCCTTCGAATTTTGGAGTGAATAGCCCTAGAGCGATGGCCGATGTATCAGGATGTGCATAAAAAACCTGAGCTCCGAAAGCTAGCACTACAACAAAGATCATGACCGTGATCAACGCTTCGAATGTCCGATAACCTCTGCGCTGAAATTCCAAGATGGCGAAGGAACCAATGGCTGCAAGGAGGGCCGAGGTGATGAGCGGGAGGTCGAAGAGCAAATAGATTCCAAGTGCAGCACCTATGAACTCAGCTAAGTCCGTGGCCATGATGACGGCTTCGGCCTGTATCCATAGTAAAATTGATGTTTTTTTCGAAAATTTCTCCCTGCATAACTCAGGAAGGTTTTTACCGGTGGCTATCCCCAGTTTGGCTGACAGCGTTTGAATGAGCACAGCCATCAAGTTCGATGCGAAGATAACCCACAATAAGGTATAGCCATATTTTGAACCAGCTGTAATATTGGTTGCATAATTCCCTGGATCGATATAGGCGACAGCTGCAATGAACGCTGGGCCCAAATATGGAAGCAGATTTTTGAATCCGCGGGAAGAAGACTGATGTAATGCACCAGACATGTCTATTCAACTCCTTTTTATATGCAACTCAAAATGTTGCGACAAGTAAACTTTTTAGGTTATTAGCAAGTATATTCCTGAATCTTGAAAATGTCAAAAGGGACAAACTGAAAATTTTTTTAATGGATTCAAGCGGCTTATAGAAGGGGGGCCGAGAGGGGGCGAAAGACTAAAAACCCCTTTGCCAGTGCGGCAAAGGGGGGATCCACAATCAGTTAATTGAACCGCATTGCCTTTCGATTTCCGCGGAGAAAAGCTGTTGCAATCTTTTGGTTACCGGACCGGGCGCACCGGTTGCGATCGTCTGGCCATCGATGTTAATGATCGGTGTCACTTCGACGCTTGTGCTCGTATAGAGGACTTCCTCCGCTGCCATCATATCCTCGATCGTGAAAGCTTCTTCCACGTAGGGAATGCCATGATCGGCGCACAGCTTGAGCATCACCTGGCGGGTAATCCCGTTCAAGATCAAGTTGGAAGCGGGATGCGTTCTCAGCGTGCCGTTGACGACGATTGAAACATTGGACGAGCTTCCCTCCGTGACCAGACCGTCACGATGCTGGATCGCTTCGTCACAGCCAGCTTCCGCCGCCATTTGCTTAGCCATTATATTACCAAGCAGATTTAAGCTTTTGATATTACAGCGCAGCCAACGAATATCGTCCGTCGTGATGCCCTTTACCCCTGGTTTCATCTTTCCTGTATAAGGCATTTCCTTCGTATAGGCAACAAATACCGGTTCGACGTCCGAACTTGGAAAAGCATGTGTCCGCGGACTTACACCCCTTGTGAGCTGCATATAGATGATTCCGTCCTGCAATTGATCTTCAGAGATAAGCTCTTTCACGCGGGTTTTAATTTCCGCTACCGTGAAGGGAACTTTCATCTGAATCAATCTTGCGCTGTCCATCAAACGATTCAGATGCATGTCTCCCGCGAATAACTCACCATTATAAACCCGGATGACTTCGTAGACGCCATCACCGAATTGATATCCCCTGTCCTCGATATCAACCGAAACATCGGCCCTGTTTTTTATTTCGCCGTTAAAAATGATTTTTCCCATGTTTTCTCCCTCTTTGACCTCTTATTTTGCCAATTCATGAATGGCACGTGCATAAATGGACGTAGCCTTAAGCATATCTTCAATGTCAATATATTCATCTTTCTGATGCGCAATATCCTCGCTGCCGGGGAATAGCGGTCCAAATGCAACGCCTTCCTTAAGCGAGCGGGCGTATGTACCGCCGCCTATCGAAAGCAGTTCAGCTTTATCACCGGTCTCCGCTTCATAAACCTGCTGCAGCGTCTTGATCAAAAAACTGTCGCTATTGACATAATGTGGCGTTGAATGCGAATTGGTCTTCACATTTAAATTATATGCAGCCAGCCTTTCCTCCAATGCCGCCTTTTGCTGTTCCCATTCGAATGTCACCGGGTAGCGCACGCTGAAGCCAATCGAGCTGTCGGCTTGCTTTGAATAATTGAAAACGCCGGCATTGATCGTCAAATCACCCGTTTCCTCATCCGCATAGGCCAACCCAAGATTATTTCCGCGGGAATCTTCAAACAAACGATCCTTGATGAATGTGAAGTAGGATTTCGCATGCGGATCAAGCGAAAGGTCCGCTAAAAAGGCAGCTAAATGCAAACCTGCATTGATTCCATTGTTCGGCTCCATCGCGTGTGCAGACACGCCGTTCAATTCAAGGAGCACTTGATTTTTTTGCGGAACTGCTTGACCCTTCAACGAGTATTTTTGCATATAAGCCTGATAGTTTGCCACCACTTCAGCAGGATTGGCAGCCTCGACAATCGCCGTTGCAAAATCAGGTACCATGTTCGTCCTTCGTCCTGAAGAGAATTCGATGACATTCACTTCAGAGCTCGTGCCATTTCCTGCATCAACAGGATGGATGACGGATAAGTCCCAAATACCTTTTTCGGCACTGATGATCGGGAAGTCCGCATCTGGCGCAAAGCCCATCGATGGCATCTCCTCCACTTCAAAATAACGATCCACGCAGCGCCAGTTCGATTCCTCATCTGTCCCGATGATCATCCTCACACGTTTGTTCAATGGCTGTCCAAGCTCCCTCACCAGCTTCATTGCATGATAGGCAGCCATCGTCGGCCCTTTATCATCGATTGCACCGCGAGCATAAATGCGGCCATTGCGGAGCTCCGCGCCAAACGGATCCGAACTCCACCCATCGCCTTCCGGTACAACGTCAACATGACACAAAATCCCGATTAACTCTTCGCCTTCACCCATTTCAATATGTCCGGCGACATTATCGACATTCTTCACGGTAAAACCGTCTTTTTCACCCAATTGAAGCATGAAGTCAAGCGCTTCCTTCACCCCTTGACCAAATGGTGCATCCTCTGTCTTGTTTTCTTCATCCAGAACACTTTTTATTTTCAGCAAATTTTGAGTGTCCAGCAATAGATCCATTTTCCTTTTTTCAACTTCTTCTCGCCAATTCATTTCAGTCACATTCGACAACTCCTCTTTTATATATATTATTCATTTTATCACTTTTCCTACCTGTTCCGCCAAGTGTTGGACCCTTTTCTTCGTATTCCCTGTCCAACACTCCGGTCAAACAACCCGGCATGATGCCCAATCAGCTAATCGGATCATTAAAACAAGGAATGGAAATCGATATTAAAAGCGAGGCATCAATCGTTAAAGCGGCAGCGTCGTCCGGCAAGGATGCGCCTTCAAAAATGGAACATCGTTATATTTTTTTGTATCCCAAGTACAAAATGATTGCAGAATTGAATTTTAACCACTAGAATTAAACATGAAGCGAGGCTTTGCTGAATGTACCAGGAAGATGATCTCTGCAAGCTCATGGGCGCTAACACCTAATAGACCGGTCAAGCTATTCTAGTGAATGGAAACACACAATTGGTACATGAACGCTTTCAATATGATGTGAGCCATTCTTTTTTAAAAAGCTGGAAGGGGAGACTCTTTGGATAGGTCCCCTTTCCAAGTACATTTATATAGTACTGCTCGCTGATTATCTATCAAACTAGCCATTAACCTATATTCATCATACAAAACGATTGGGAGTGATCATGATGGGAAGATTAACGAATAAAGTAGCCATTATTACTGGCGGAGCATCTGGTATGGGGAGAGAAATGGTCGATTTATTCACAAAAGAGGGAGCACAAGTCATCGCTGCCGATATTAATGAAAAAGCTGTGGCAGTGGTGAATGAATTGGAAAACGTCCATGGAATGGTGCTTGATGTATCTTCAGACGATAGCTGGAAAACCATGATGGAAGATGTCATTGCTGAATTTGGGAAGGTCGACATTTTGATTAATAATGCCGGTATCTCCTCCGAAAAAGGAATTAACGATACGACTTTGGCCGATTGGCAGCTAATGATGGGCATCAATGGGTTTGGTCCATTCCTTGGAATGAAGCATGTCATTCCTTACATGGTTAAAGAAGGTAAAGGGGCGGTTGTGAATATTTCTTCCTTCACGGCACAAATCGGAATGGGCTTAAACTCATACTCAGCTTCCAAAGGCGCGGTCCGTGCCATATCCAAAGCTGCCGCTACCCAATATGGCCGCATGGGTGTCCGTGTTAACGCCGTATTCCCCGGCATCATCGAAACACCTATGACGCACAAGTTGGAAGAGTCCAAAGAGCTTGTGAACCAGATGATCCAAGCGACTCCGCTCCAACGTCTCGGTCAACCTGCCGATATTGCAAATGCCGTGCTTTACCTGGCATCCGATGAAGCTTCATACGTAACAGGTGCGGAGCTTGTTATCGATGGCGGATATTCGGCTCAATAAAGAAAAAAAATCCCGTTTCCGAAATCCGGAAGCGGGTTTTTCCATATATTCGATTGGACAATCTAACGGATGGGAGAGTCAGGTTAACACACCAATGAAATAGCCAAAAGCCGTAAATACCAAACACCAGCTAAATGCCCCTGCACCGGCAAATAAGAAGTATTTTCGTTTCCCCATTCCATTCATTCCGGAAAGGTAACTTGCGAAGTGGCGGACACCCGGGATGAAATAAGCAATGATAATGGTCCATGGACCATATCTATTGAACCATGCCTCCAGCTTTTCCAACCTTGGCGGAGTCATTTTGATCCATTTACCATGCTTTCTCAGAAAAGGTTTGCCCACCTTTTTCCCAATGAAATAACTCACAAGCATCCCGGAGATCGAGCCAAGGAAACTTACGAGGAATGCCCCTTGAACATTCAAAACGGAAATGGATGATAAATAGCCGACAAAAGTCATCATGAACTCATCAGGTACCGGCAAACCAATGATGCCAAGTGCCAGCAGTCCATATATCGCAAAATATCCATAGTTTGATATCAGTTCTTTTACCATTTCCATCTATAGTACCCCTTTAAAATATAATCCATTGTCCGATCCGTTCTTGTTACGTAATTGCTTCTATATAATAGGATAACCTAAATTCCCCCATATGAGTTGTTTTTCCTAAAAAAAGAAAAAAAAAGAAGATTAAGCACGATTTTTGTTGAAAGACCTGGCTAAAGGAATGATTGCGCCAAAGCTAAAGCGGACTCGATGACCGAGCCCGCCCGTTTTAGTTCACGATTTTTATTTCCTTGATCGGCCAGTACACCAGATTGGCTTTACCGACAATTTCATCGACGGATATCGTACCGATTTCCCGGCTATCCAAACTGTTTTGGCGATTGTCCCCCATCAGGAACAACTGATTATCAGGTACCGTCATCCCGCCTGTAATATCCTCAAGCTTAAAGGATTCAGTCAGCGGCATTCCTCCTGCCATTTGTTCCTTATATTCGTCCAAATAGGGTTCTTCATAAGCTTTTCCATTAATATAAAGCGTATCATCTTTATATTCAATGTGGTCACCTGGAAGACCAATAACCCTTTTAATATAATCTTTATCTACCGTAGCATGAAAAACGACAATATCAAATCGATCGATGCTATCGATGTTCGTTCCAAACTTGGTAAGAACGATTCGCTCATGATCTTGAAGGGTCGGCATCATCGACTCGCCGTCTACGACAATCGGTGCAAATATATACGTCCGAATTAAAAAAGCTAGAATGACTGCAATCCCGATCGCTTTTATCCATGAAAAAACTTCTTTTCTATTTTCCAATCGAAGTCCCTCTCTCTGTTTTTTATTCATGCCATTATATCATAATCCTTTCATGATCACGTCATACAAATACCCGCTTTTTTTTCCATAATCCATCATTTCCATTTTTCAAACTGGCTTTCGATGGTTTCCCATTCTATTTCCCGCCGTTGCATTTTGGGCGGGCATATCGCATTGTAGGTACGGACTTTCTCATTGATTCGTTCAATTTGACTGGTTAATTGCCTGTTCTCGACATTCGTTTTTCGCAACCGGACGATTTCGGATAGCTCTTCGCGAATTTCCTTTTGCCATTTTATCCACAGCGGAAGGAAACCGGCATCTTTCGCCTTTGACAGGAAGTTGTCATACATATTTCCCGAAAGCGCCGACTCCGGAAGCGGCTTCCCAAAACCAGGGTTATTCTTCAGACCGCCGTCTTTTTCATAATCCCGAAAAATTTGATCCATCCAATTCACATGACCCTGCTCATCACCCATAAACGTTCCTCCAGTCATTTATACATCTTTTTACAATTATAGCATTTTTCTCTACGTTCACTCCATCCCGAACAAATCGGCAAATAACATTATAAAAAAGGATTCCCGTTTCACGGAATCCTTTTTTAGCCTCATTTAACTGTGATTTTCCTTTTTGTCACTGCCTTGTTCTGCGATTTATCCGTCACTGTATACGTCAAGGTATAGCTACCCTTTTTGTTCGTATTCACGGACCCCGTTATTTTGATCTTATTCGTCACGTTTCCATCCAAGTTATCTTTAGCCGATACGCCTGATTTAGAATTGAATGTGGACTTATAGGCAATCGTTTTATTGGCCGCTCCCGAGATGACAGGCTTCGTGCTGTCTATTGTGACCTTTCTGGTTACTGTCGCCGTATTAGCCGATTTGTCTGTAATGGTATACGTTAATGTATACGTTCCTTTTTTCTTCGTATTCACCGTACCCGTTACCTTGATTTTCCCAGTCAGGTCGCCATCGAGATTATCTTTTGCGGTTACTCCTGACTTAGGATTGAATGCCGAGTTATAGGCAATCGTTTTATTGGTCGCTCCCGAGATGACAGGCTTCGTGCTATCTATCGTGATCTTTCTGGTGATCGTCGCCGTGTTTTTCGAAGAATCGGTGACCGTATACTTCAATGTATAGCTTCCCTTTTTCTTCGTGTTCACCGTACCGGTCACTTTTATTTTACTTGTCAAGCTGCCATCCGCATTATCCTTGGCACTCACGTTTGATTTCGGATCAAATGAAGCATTCAAACCGATCGTTTTACTTCCTGCACCTGAGATGACTGGCTTAACTTGATCATAAACGGTTATCTTCCTTATGACCTTGGCAACATTCCCCGCCTTGTCAGTAACCGTATAGGTCAAATTATAAGTACCCACCTTCTTTGTATCCACCTTGCCCTCAACCCGGATGGCGCTCGTCAGATCTCCATCTTTATCATCCTTGGCTTTTACATTGGACTTGGCATCGAACTTTGAGTTGTATGGAACCGCTAAGTTCTTTGCCCCTGAAATTACGGGTGCGTTTGCATCCATGACAGGACTCGATGGCTTATTGGAAATATAAGCCGAGGAAAGGTATCCCTTGATTTTTTTATCTTCCGTTTGTACGGGGAACCAGACAAACTTATTCGCCGCCGACTCCTCATAGACAAGATCGCCTGTCATGATCAGCCATGTATCCTTCGGCACCGTCGTATACCCAGAAGAGGTGCTGGCCTTTCCCCTTATTTTCACACTCGAAGTGGTGACCGCTTTGTCCCCTGCCTTGAACCAATAGACGGAGTCATGCGTTTGCCCGGTCAGCGTGTATTCCAGCTTCTTAAAGATGATATTGGCCGTACTCCCTCGATCATACTCAAAGTCTGTTGTGCTGAATGGATAGCTTGCCAATTTTGTACCGGACAAGTAGCTTTGTTTTTCCAGCTCGGCAAATACTTCCTCTTGATAGGCACCCGTATTCCTTTTCCCGTTTTCCTGGTAAAGGGGGCTATTCACTGGCTTTGTCCCATTGTAGGCCATGACTGGGAAATACCAGTTTTCAATGACACGGCGTCCTGCCCCTTTGATTTTCGGCAAATCTTTTCTTGCATACATGCCGCTCAATACCTCGACACCGGCCTCGATGTTGTAGACGATATCATTTTCCAGCTTTTTCTGGTCATACCCGCTTTTATTGGTAAGCTGCATCAAGCCAATGCCCCCATCACTGGATTTGATCGGCTTGCCAGCGTCATTGAATTGCCTCCAATCGCCATTTTCCTGCGTGGCCACCGCTTTCACCACTTCTGGGGGGATCTCAGCCTTAATTGCTGCATTCGTCAGCAAGCAGTTGATTTGTCCGTAAGAAGGATTTTTATTCGGTTGGATTTGACCTAGCGGTGAACAAACATCGGTCCATTCAGACTCTGCGAAAGCTTGTCCATGGAACAAGCTGAATGTTAAACAGGACAAAATTCCAACCTTCATTAATGGGATCTTCATTGATCGAACTCCAATCTATTAGAATTACTATAATAGTAACATGACAGATTAGTAATTTGAGGGAAAAACGGATATTCAAGGAAAATTAATCTGTAATTCCCAATCCCAATGCCTTGAATAAAAAAAGAAGCTGACCCATCTCCGGGTCAGCTCCTTCTCCACATCACAAAGCTATGTATCATGTTCGATCAGACGATCACTTCCACCGTATCAATTGGCTTCCTGACGAGACACATGATTCCCGGCACGATGAAGAAAATAACCGGCCATATTTGAAAAACGGTCACTATCCCCGTAATGATCCATATAATTCCGGCTGGCCTCGCTTTGCCGCCTTTTAATAGAAAGATAGAACTCAAGCCGCCTGCCAATGCAATGATCAATGAGATGATCCCCGCCCACAGCAGACCCATGAATAACTTGATGGACATATCGATCTCGGATGCCGAAAACTCCGAATCGGTCATTAATGAATAGTCCACCAGTCCTTTCAAATCAACACTGTTGATATAAACGGCTGCAATAATCGTTACAATCAAAAAGATCGCAGCGATGCTGACGCCAATGATACTTAACGCGTATTCCCATGTACGTTTCAATTCGTTCGCCTCCCCAAGAAAGTTACTCATATATAATACCCATTTTGTCGCGGATTAAAAGACTTTTATTCAAACAACCACATAAACTGCCAGCGGTTTGCTTGATATCCTCAGCCGCCAGGGGCGATGGGGAAAGGGGAATGTAACATCGAATGAGAAGTACCCTGGAAATGTTGATGTTCAATATAAGCAGGGAAAGGTTTTAATCAGAGCCACCAATCCTTCCACAGAAGGTTCTTCTGGCATCATATGTACGGAAAATCCATAGTCTTGGATTCTTTTGCCGGTGCTTTTGCCGATGACGCCAATCGAAGCACGCCTTAACAGCGCTTCAATATCCACATTTGCCTTGCTAGTGTATTCCATCAGCATATCAACGGAATGCCGGTTCGAAAAAAGCACCGTATCGACAGCTTTTTCGGCTAGCATTCTCGGCAGTATTTCAAAGAATCTCTCATCGACAAATTTCTCGATCGATTGGACATAATCCGCTTCCCCATAATCCGAATCGATTCGGTTCTTATCGCTATCTCCAATAACCAACAGCCTTCCCGTATCCTCCATCTCGGTTTGGAGCTTTGCCACCAATCCGCGCTGTTGCAGAACCTGCTTCGATTTCCTCGATACAACATAAAGTTCAGATGATATCCGCCGAAAATCAATGGCATGTTCTGTGAGAGAATCCAAGAATCCGTGGATGCTTTCTGGCGAAGTGAAGAGAATTCGTTCATACGAAAGAAAAGAGAGCAACTGGCTTTCTTCCATTTTCACACCATTCGCCATCCATTTCGGGAACTCGATGACATCGCCGCCAAGTTCCTGCAACTCTTCCGCCAAATGACTCTTTACCGTGCCAGTCCTGGCCACTAAAAATTGTTGGCCGTATAGTGGTTTGTTCTCGAACCATTGCAGGTTTCCCCTAAGTGTAATGACATCGCCGACCAAGGTGATCGCTGGATTGAGAAGCGACTTTTCCCTTACCCTTTCCACTATATCGTCCAATGTCCCCTCGGCGGTTACCTGTCGTCCATATGTACCCCATTGAATCACAAGTACCGGCGTGTTTCCGGGCTTTCCATGGCCGATCAAGTTTTTGCAAATATCCGTAAGGTTGGCCACCCCCATATAAAAGGCAATCGTATCTATCCCATCGACGAGCCCCTTCCAACCTATATCTTGCAATCCTTCTCCATGGCCCGTCACCATGGCAAAGGAGCGCCCATGATTTCGGTGTGTCACGGGGACGCCCGCATAGATGGAGGAGGCGATCCCAGACGTAACGCCCGGAATGATTTCAAAGGAGATCCCGTTAGCTTGCAACGACTCCGCTTCCTCACCCACTCTTCCAAAAACGGCAGGGTCCCCGCCTTTCAGACGAATGACCACCAATCCATCAAGGGCCTTCGACACAAGCAGGGCATTGATGTCCGATTGATCGATGCCATTCGAATAAGGTGTCTTCCCGCAATAAATCAATTCGCAATCGAGCGAGGCGGCTTCCAATATTTTAGGATTCAGCAGTCTATCATATATAATGACATCTGCTTTTTCAATTGCCCTTTGGCCTTTTACGGTAATCAATCCCGCATCCCCCGGGCCTGCGCCCACAAAATAAACCTTGCCAATGGTCATTGCGCCCTCACCCCTATCTGCTTGCAATCCCGTGATAAAATTTCACCAGTTCCACCATTGCACTGCCCATCCGTTGATCCTCAGGATAAATGACCCGCTCGATTCCTTCATCGATTACCACTTGCGCCGTTACCTTTCCGACTGCAAGTGCAACGACCTTCGATTTGAATTGTTCAATTATTTGATCCTCCAGACCTTGTTCACGGACAAATTTCATTAAATTGCGAGGCTGCGGTGCACTCGTGAACACGACGGAATCGATGGTGCCATCAAGGATTTCTCCTGCTAACTGCTGCATCGTTTCTATTTCAGGCGCTATATGTTCATAGGGAAGGATTTCTTTATGTTCCACGCTTTGTTCATCCAGCCAGTTCATCAAGAGCGGAGCAGGATCGCCATGAAGCTGCAGGGCAACCTTTACAGCGCCGGACAGATGTCCCTCCAGGTTGCGGACGAGTCCTGCCGTACTTCCATCATCATCACGGATCAACGGGTTGAGGCCAAGCTTCTTCAGCATATTCACCGTTTTATAGCCCCTGGCCGCGATTTTCGTTGACCGTAAAGCTGCTATGAAACGCTCCCCCGCTTCCAGCTTCAATGCCGTTTTATATAAAAGCTCCGTACCCACTCCCGTCGTGAGGATGATCCAATCGAACTCTCCTGCCATCAAACGGGTGACATCTTCTTCCAAATGGGAATCATCAAGGAATACCGTCCCTTGTGCCGGACGAACAAGCGGGACTCCGCCAAGATTATGCACGATCTTGCTGAGCTCTTCCGTTTTCCTTGCCCCCAATAAAGCAATGGTCCTGCCATCAAGCTTACTCATGTTTGTTCCTCCTATATGTCAATCCATTTTTGATTGTGCTGGTCCACCTCACCCATTATACAAATTTTCAGTCTTTTGCACCATAGAAAACGAATGACACCTGAAAATCCTTGACCTCTTCCAGGGCGGCGCCAGATTTCATTCATTTTCCAATTCCCGAATATATCCGCATTAAGTCTGATACATCTTGACCATCACATGACATGCCGTGTATGGCACCAAACCTAATGAATGCTTCCCCATCCAGTTCCCCCATATCGTCCACCATTGAAATGACAAATATATCAGCTTCCAGGTGTTTTATGAAGCCTTGCACCTCCCCGGGAACATTAAGGAGGTCAACCGAAACCATGAAGTTATGTTTATGGGCAAAGTCGAGAAAACTCAAAAGCAAATCATCATTTTCATCAACGAAATCGAGATGACTTTGTTTTTTGGCCTGATATAGTTTCTTGATTTTCTTAATATATTTCGTCTGGATATTCATTTGGTGGATGTTATCGACATAAAGCAGGCGATAGCCATCATACATTCCGTTGGATGCCATATTGGCTGCCACTAAAAATGCATCCGACACTTTTAAGATTCTGACCACATCGAATTTTCTTAAGTCATTAGGATCCGAGTATAGTTCCACCAGTTCTTTTCTTTCCATCATATTAAGCAATTGTTTTTTCATCATTGATTTCCTTCCAACTGGAATTCACCGTTTTGCCAAAGCAAATAGCCTGTCACGCAGATCACGCGCTGTGAATGGCCCTCTGGGCAGCCTGCTCATCTCCTTTTTTCACAAAAACATCGTATTGAGTCATTTTGTTGCGATTTTGAAAGTCCGTGGAACCTAGCTGGAGAGGCGTTTTCGTTTTGAAGCCCACCCCTTCCCTTTCCAATTTTGCGATTACCTTAAAATAATTATCATGGCCGAATGCGGTATAAATACAAGTCCAATATTTATAGGTAATCAGTTTGGCCATTACCACACATGCTACGACCAAAATCAGCGTTCCAATGATGATATACTTCATACTTCCCAGCTCCTTTACCAGTTTCAAACGTTTGGAATATCCCTTCTTTACACTATATTCTTTGTGCCATCCATCATCTCCTTTTTAAACGGCCTTCTCTTTGGTCAGTGCCGATCCGGCAACCATTGCAAATGCTGCTACATTCATATAAAAAACAAATTAACTATTTCTTTTGTTTGTTGCAATGTTGTCGTGCTATGTAGTACAATAACATTGTGAAATGATTCACAAAGTAATTACTTACAACAAGAACCCAAACGTGAAAACAGGCAAGCTTGCCATTTTTTTGCAACAATATGTGAATTTGTTCACAAATTTAATGGGGGGATGATCAGGCAACCTTTCTAAAGAATTCCCCTGGGAAACGGGGGACAGAATAATACTGCAATGAAATTCGAGTAGGGAATTATTTATATCAAAAGTAATTTACATTCGGAGAAATTGGAGGTATTCATTATGAATTCTACAAAAGGAACGAAAGTCGTTTTGGTTGGTACTGGCGCAGTTGGATCAAGTTATGCCTACGCATTGATGAATCAAGGAATATGCGATGAGTTGGTGCTTGTCGATTTGAATCAAGAAAAAGCGAAAGGCGATGTTATGGACTTAGATCATGGTCTTGTGTATGCGCCTAGTGCCATGAATATAAAATCCGGATCATACAAGGACTGTTCGGATGCAGCAATCGTCGTAATATGTGCTGGGGCAGCACAAAAGCCCGGAGAAACCAGGTTAGATCTTGTAAAGAAAAATATGAACATTTTTGAAGCGATCGTCGGCAGCATCATGAAAGCTGGATTTAATGGCATTTTCTTGGTCGCAACGAATCCAGTGGACATTTTGGCATATGCGACTTGGAAATTTTCCGGTTTACCGAAAGAAAAAGTGATTGGGTCAGGGACTATATTGGATTCTGCAAGATTCCGCTCTTTATTAGGGCAAGAATTCAATACCGCACCTACAAGTATCCATGCCTATATCATTGGTGAACATGGTGATTCACAACTCCCGGTTTGGAGCTCTGCCAATTTCTCCGGTTTGCCGATCGCACCAAAATTAACGGAGGCAAGAAAAAAAGAGATTGCCGTCAGTGTCCGTGATGCTGCCTACCAGATCATTGAGTCTAAAGGTGCTACGTATTACGGAATCGCAATGGGATTGGCCAGAATCACAAAAGCGATTTTAAAGAATGAAAATGTCGTCTTGCCAGTGGGGTCATTGTTGGAAGGCGAATATGGCCATAGCAATGTTTATATCGGCACCCCTACTGTCATTAATCGCACAGGTGCAAAAAGCATTGTCGAGCTTACCCTTAACGAGAGCGAAACGGAACAGTTTGCCCGTTCAGTTCATACGCTTCAAGATATTCAAGCCCAATTTTGGGAGTAGTTACTTTCTCTAACCAGAATTTCTTACACAGGGAGCTGTCAATATGTTAGCAGAAACATACAACCCCTTTAATAATCTTGCCCTTTCAGCATTGGTTGCAGCTATACCGATCCTTTTATTTCTATTATGCTTGACCATCTTTAAAATGAAGGGAATACATGCAGCCCTTTTAAACCTATTCGTTACCTTTCTTATTGTCCTCTTCCTCTTTAAGCTACCTTTGGGAGAAGCCATCGGAAGTGTGGTTCAAGGTACGTTCCAAGGAATATGGCCGATTGGTTATATCATCGTGATGGCGGTCTGGTTATATAAAATCTCCGTTAAATCCGGCAAGTTCGAGGTGTTACGCGGCAGCATTGCAGGGATTTCACAAGACCAGCGCCTTCAGCTTTTACTGATTGGTTTTTGCTTCAACGCCTTTCTTGAAGGGGCAGCAGGTTTTGGTGTACCGATCGCCATCTGTGCCGTCCTATTAGTGTCATTGGGATTCAAGCCTTTACAGGCAGCGATGCTCTGTCTGATAGCAAATGGTGCTTCAGGAGCATTTGGGGCAATCGGGATACCCGTTGGCATCATTGATACATTCGGCCTGGAAAATGTGACTTCGATGAATGTGTCCGTGATGACCGCGTTAACACTGCCACTCATTAACTTTACCATTCCGTTTTTATTAATATGGTTGATGGATGGAATGAAAGGGATCAAACAAGTATTGCCGGCCATATTAGTGACATCGATTACTTATACTGTATCCCAGGCAATCATGACCGTTTTTATAGGCCCAGAGTTAGCTGACATTATTCCATCACTATTAACAATGGGTGTGTTGGCGCTATTCCTAAATAAGTGGCAGCCTACACACATATTTTTACTCAACGGCAAAGAGTATCAGGTTGAAAAGCATACTAAGAGTGATGTTATCAAGGCATGGTCTCCATTCTATTTATTAACGGCATTTGTCTTGATTTGGAGCTTACCTGCATTTAAAGGATTGTTTTCTCAAGGAGGCGTCTTTGAATCGGCTGTTCTGAAATTTACGATTCCGGGGTCATCGATTGCGATCGGCATTGATTTAATCGGTGCTACGGGAACGGCAATCTTATTGGCTGCGCTGACGACCATCGCAACGACAAAAGCCATTAATGTCAGGGAAGGTCTTTCCCTCCTGAAAAAAACGGTTTCAGAGTTTCGGATTCCAATCATCATGATCTGTGCAATCATCGGGATAGCCAAATTGATGTCATATGGTGGATTAACCATCGTTTTAGGCGAAGCGGTTGCGACAACAGGGCATATCTTCCCGCTCTTATCACCGCTATTAGGCTGGATTGGCGTGTTCATGACTGGGTCTGTAGTGAATAACAATACGTTATTTGCTCCGATACAGTCCACTGCAGGTCATATCATCGGGACAAACCCATCATTATTGGTTTCCGCAAACACGGCCGGGGGCGTCATGGCAAAGCTCGTTTCCCCACAATCAATCGCAATCGCTACGGCAGCCGTCGGAGAAACCGGACAAGAATCCGCCTTAACGAAAATGACATTGAAATACAGCTTTGGGTTATTAGCCTTCGTATGCATTTGGACATTCATATTGTCGCTAATCTTTTAAAACAAACGAGTAAAAACTCACGGCTTTGAAAAAAGGCTGCATCCAAGATGATTCATTCATCTTGGATGCAGCCTTTTATACATGTACGTCCTTCCTGGCCGGATTATTTTTCCGGCACGCTACAGGAGCCATCCGCACATGCTTCACCAGTTGCGGGATCATTGACCATTTGAAGCGGGTTTTCCTCCGCCCACACTTTTTTCAGTGTATCAAGGAAAGCTTCGATTGGCTGAGCTCCGGATATGCCATATTTGCGGTTGATCACAAAGAAGGGAACACCGGTTATTCCAAGCTGGCTTCCTTCCTGCTCATCGCCCCTTACTTCAGCCGTGAATGCCGGCCCGGCGAGAACGGCTTCAGCTTCAGACTTATCAAGGCCGGCTTCTTGTGCCAGCTTGACCAGTTCAGCATGATCGCCAATATGCTTACCTTCCGTAAAGTATGCTTTAAACAGGCGCTCGTTCATTTCATTCTCTTTACCTTTTGATTGGGCAAGGTACATCAGGCGGTGAGCATCGAACGAATTCGTCAAGACGATGTTGTCCAAATGATAATCGAGCCCCAATTCCTTTGCCTGTTGCGTCAGGTTTTGGCTGCTTGCTGCCACGTCCGCTTGCGACATGCCATATTTTTTCATAAGCATTTCCTGTTGGGTCATATTGATGTCCCGTTCTGCGTCAGGATTCAGCTCAAAGCTGCGAAATTCCACCTCCACCTGCTCTTTATTTTCAAATTGCTTCAAAGCCTCTTCGAATCGACGTTTCCCTATATAACAGAACGGACATTGATAATCCGACCAAATTTCCACCTTCATGTAAATACCTCCTCTATTAAATGCAATCATATTAAGCACATTATATAATCAAGGGTATCCTCTTGCAAGGATATTACCCTAGACACTCTTTTTCAAAATGTTCGAAGTCGACTTTTTTCATGAAATCTTCTAAAGTATAACCCTTCAATAGACGCAGGGTTTCCTTTTCCGCTTCATTCATGATTTCCTCCAAGGCATCATCCAGCTGCTTCCCGATTTCACCGCATTCGCTCGTTTCCATACAAACCAAGCATTCCGGCCGGACCGCTTGATACACATCCGCCAAAGTTAGCTGTGATGCTGGCACCTTCAAGCTATATCCCCCATCACGGCCTTCCTTCGTTTCGACGATGCCCTCAGCTGCAAGCTGTGCCATCACCCTCCTTAAAAACGTGGCATGTGATTTAACCTTTGAGGCAATTGCCGAACTTGTCAGGAGCTTTTCGCTTTGTGCGAGCCAAACCAGGGAGTGGACGGCGATGGCGAAGCGCGGCGGTCCAATTTGATTATTCCGATTACCTGAAGACATTCTCAATCCCCCTTACAATCCAATCTATATTCAGTCCATTATACTATGTATCGTTCCCTTAGAACAAATGAACCCTTTGACTTAACCGGCGCATTCCTATAGTCTGAATAGTAAATCTTTAAGAAGGAGCGCTTCCATGAAGGATAAATACCCCATGTTACTCGTCATACTCGGTGCCATGCTGTGGGGGACGACCGGCACTGCCCAATCATTCGCCCCAGCCGCTGCCAACCCCATTGCAATCGGGGCCGTCCGTTTGGCAGTCGGAGGTGCAGCTTTATGCCTGATGGCAAGTTGGCAAAAAAAGTGGACACGTAGTAATTGGCCTATCAAAGAAACTTTCCTGGCGACTTTGGGTATGGCCTGCTACCAGCCGCTCTTCTTCATGGCCGTCAGCCTGACCGGAATCGCCATCGGTACCATCATGACACTAAGCAGCGCGCCCATCATCGCCGGACTCCTTGAGTGGTCGTTTAGTAAAAAACGGCCAGCCGCAAGCTGGTGGGCCGCCACCGGTTTATCGATTGCAGGATGCTTCCTGCTCTTTTCCAATCATGGGTCGGTTACAATCGACCCAGTCGGCGCATTGCTTGCAATGGGGGCTGGAGCTTCCTTTACGGTATACACACTGGTCAGTAAAAGGATCTTGAAGCAACAACCTCCGGAAGCGACTGCCGCTGTGATCTTCGGCTTTAGCGCCCTTTTATTGGCACCCGCTTTATTCATATTGGATATCAGCTGGATCGCCACGCCAAACGGGCTGGCCGTCAGCCTTCACCTTGGCCTTCTTGCTACAGCGGTGGCTTATTTATTTTTCAACAAAGGACTCATCTCCGTCCCTTCTTCGACAGCCGTTTCCCTGTCACTCGCTGAACCGCTGACAGCCGCCCTTCTAGGCGTATTCCTTGTCGGTGAAAGCATGGCTTCCCTATCATGGATCGGGATCGCATTGCTTCTATGCGGAATCATCATATTGACGATTTTTCCCGGGGAACGAAAACGTCCTTCATCGGTGAAGCACGGGCTTTCCATCAAAGCAGATTGATTTTATATTTCTTCAGATCAAGGAACTGGATGAACTCCTGGGCCAGGAACTGCGGGGTGTATTCTTTTCCTTCTTGAAGCCTGTATAAGATAAGGCCCACCAATAGCCCGGATACATAGTACGCATACATGTGCTTACCTGCAAGGATGTCTAAACTCTGCTTCAAATAAAACTGGCTTAAGGTATTGAGAATTTCAGGGATGGGATCGGGAATCCCGTAATTTCCACTCATGAAATGGACGATGGAAGTATGTTCCGACAGGTAAGCGAACAATCGAACGAGAATGGCTTCCGATTGTTTTATCGTCACTTTCTCCCTACTCCCTTCAAGCGTCAAGATCGCGATGATATCCGTACAGAAATGATGGGTGATCGCTTTTAGCAGGTCCTCTTTGCCGGAATAATGGTCATAGAAAGTTGCACGGCGCATATCGCTTCTGCGTGTGATATCGGATATCGTCACGGCTGAATAGTCTTTTTTTTCGATGATCAATTGGATCATCGCTTCCTGCAGCGCTTGTCTCGTCCTGATTACACGCCGATCGATGCGGTCTTCCTCCACATCCGGCAAAACGGGAACACCGAAAATCCAGTAATATCTTTTTTGGCTGACCAGATCCCAATATTGCCGGCTGATCTTCTCTGGAGAAGGTTTCATCCCTTCTTTAAACCAGAAAAGGATGATGGCATAGGTATAGAGGGCCCGATAATGCACATACATGTCCTTTAAGGTCTCCGAAACGTTTTCCTTCATCGGGGTCAGCAAGACTTCCCTATTGAATACTTCGAAGAAAAACGCATGGAAATTGACATAAGGCATTTTATTCCGGTCCATCATGGTTAAAAAGAATGGAGTATGCATCGCCACATATGATAATGCAGGAAGGACCTTCAAATTCATTTCTCGCAGGTTGATATGGTCCAAGTCCTTCAGGGAATTGAAAATGGCCATCTGTAACCCGTCCTTTTGCTCTTCAACTATTTCCTCGAAAATATCGTACTTATCTTCATAGTAGAAGTACAAGGCACCCCTGCTGACGTTTGCCAGAGCGGCTATTTCCTTGCTGGTGATACGGCGGATGTCCTTTTCCATAAGAAGGCTCAGCAATGCCTCCTTTATTTTTGAAGGTATTGGTTCATTTGCAATAATTTCATGATCATCTGACACACAAGGACCTCCTGGCATGTTGAAAAATTGTACAGTTTCTAGGCATTTATACGATAACGTACACTTCCCTTGTCTCTGTCTTTATTTAGGTCATCTTAAAACCTATAATAATTTCGAGAGATGAATAAAGCAAATTTCACTTTAAGGGGGACACAAAACGACATGGATATTGAAACGAAAAATGAGATAAATCGAGTATTCCAATTGCAAAAGAAACACCAAAAAGTGATGCGTTCAACGACCGCTGAACAAAGAAAAGCGAAATTGAACCGGTTTTTGGAGGTGGTTGTCGCCCATGAGGAAGAGATCATCGAGGCCGTGCGCCAAGATGTGCGCAAGCCCCACCATGAGGTTAAGAGAGCCGAAATTCTCGGAACGATCAAATCGATCCAAGATAATATAAATAATCTTGATGAATGGATGGCACCTAAAGAGGTGGGCTCTTCCTTGAATCCTGATGCGAAAGGGTATTTAATGTATGAATCAAAAGGGACATGTTTAGTGCTTGGACCTTGGAATTACCCCTTCATGCTTACGATGGCCCCGCTTGCTGCAGCGATCGCCGCCGGTAACTGTGCCATCATCAAGCTTTCCGATTTCACGATGAAAACGAGCAATATCGCCGCGAAAATCATCCGCGAGGCCTTCGATGAATCGGAAGTGGCAATCTTCGAGGGCGATGTGGATGTAGCGACGGAGCTTCTTGAGCAGCCATTTGACCATATCTTCTTTACAGGCAGCACGAATGTCGGCAAAATCGTCATGACTGCAGCCGCGAAGCATTTATCATCGGTAACACTTGAGCTTGGCGGAAAAAGCCCGACCATTATTGATGAAGGGTATGATTTGCTGGATGCCGCGAAAAAAATTGCCGTCGGTAAATTCGTCAATGCAGGCCAAACTTGTGTGGCGCCTGATTATCTATACATCAAGGAAGACAGCCAAGCGGAATTCACTAACCATTTGCAAGCTATCGTACAAGCTGGATTCCTTATGGAGGATGGAACGGCCGACAGGAATAAATTCACGCAAATCGTCAATGAGCGGAATTTCAACCGGGTCAAAGCCCTATTTGATGATGCGATCGAACAAGGCGCCGAAGTCGTCTTTGGCGGCCAGTTCGACCTAAGCGACCGCACGATAGCACCGACGGTGTTGAAGAATGTCACTCATGATATGAAGATCATGCAAGAGGAAATCTTCGCCCCGATCCTCCCGTTGCTGACCTATGAAGAGCTGGATGAAGTCATCGATTCCATTAATGAAAGCGACAAGCCTTTGGCTTTATATGTTTTCAGCTCTAATCAGGAGGTCATCGATGAAGTCCTGACTCACACGACTTCCGGTAACGCTTCCGTCAATGACGTAGTCGTTCATTTCACCGATTACAATCTCCCATTCGGCGGTGTGAATACGAGCGGGATCGGATCATATCATGGCATATACGGCTTCAAGGCCTTCTCACATGAAAAAGGAGTCTTCGTTCAAGCAAAATAACCATTGGCATAAGGAAAACCCGGTACAAGTAACTTTTTGCCGGGTTTTTTAGCTATTGAATGATTTGCACATTCTCATATAAATAGACTTCTTTCGGGGCCTTTATTTTCTCCGCATCCTTTAAATTGATCACTGGCACGGATTCCCCTTTGTAGCTTCCTTTTTTTAATGTACCTGTAATGGTGTACCAATCATTCGTCTTCATTCCGCTCACATGTCCGTTGACCATATATCCATACAACGTCGCATCGACCACACAGCAGGACATGGCGAGGCGGGATATCGCCACTTGTTTTTTAGTAAAACTATTTTCGCGATATACAAACCCCGAAAGCTCAATTTCTTTCCCTTCAATCGTATCGAGGTTGTTGAGAAGATCATCAAGCACTTCAAAATAATTTTCATCCGTGACCGTAATTTTCTCCTGATTCACATGCTTTCCTGCATCATTCGAGCTTTTCTTCTGCGTTTGCTGCTGGGCCATCCCCCTTTTTGCCAGCACTTCCCCGCTTAATGTGAAATCCGTCAAGATAAAGCCGAGAAGAATCGGGATGAAAAACAAGCTATATTTCAAGACCAAAACGGACGAAGAGGATTCTCCGTGCGAATGGCAATCACAATGATTTCGGACCTGTTTTTGTTTTTTCAGCCGAAGAAGGCTGACCACAAAAAAAGCAAGAAGCGCCGCCAATGCATAGGGAACCATCTTCGGTGCAATCAATTTCGTCAAATGACCCGACACATACAATTTAAAAATCATCAAACCCAATCCCAGCAGCAGCAACCCTTCAAGTTTTTGGATGAAAAAAGCTTTCATCAAAGCCCTCCCTTACTGATCCATGCACCTGCGATGAGGCAAAGGCTGAAGACGACGGCGAAAACAAGCAAAACATATGTGAAGACGAAGCTCCGTTTAAAACACGACATCATGATCAGGACATTTTTCAAATCAAGCATCGGACCGAAGACAAGGAAACCGAGGATGGAGCCAGGCAGGAAACTATGGGAAAAGGATGCGGCAACGAAGGCATCTGCGGATGAGCAGAGTGAGAGAACGAAGGCAATCCCCATCATCAGCGCCGTGCCTTTAATCGGGGCCTGTCCGATACCTGCCAAGATGGTCCGATCCATGAGCACTTGGAATACACTGGCAAACAAGGCTCCCATGATGAAGTATCTTCCTACCATGAAAAATTCCTGTGAAGTATGTTCGATGAAGCTTGTCCATTTACTCGGCGGAAAATCGTGTACATGCTCGTGGGCTGCTTGCGGCTTCTCCTCCTTCACCACATCTTTCCTGCTGAAGATATAAATGAATGATCCGACGATAAAGGCCGTCAGGACACAGAGTATGATTCTCCCGTATAAAATGGAAGGATCATTTTGGAACGCATAATAGGTCGAGCCGAAAACGATGACATTCAATATCGGGGCGGTTACAAGCAGGACAACGCCAGCATGGACCGGAACGCCCTTTTGAATCAATCTCCTTACGACCGGGATGATCGCACATTCGCACACCGGAATGACCAGAGCCGCCGCTATCGCAGCAAAAATGGCTAACAATGCGCTTTTTGGGATCATTCGCTGGATGATTTCTTCACTGATGAACAACTGGATGAAAGAAGAGGCAATGGCACCGAGGAAAAGGAATGGAATCGATTCTAAAAACAACCCCAAAAATACGACAAGCACGGAATGCAGCAGCGGATATCCGGAAAAATCGATTGCTTTTGGAATAAACACATCGCCTAGAAAAAAGAATGCTAGCATCAAAAACAAGAGAATCACTAACAGGAAGTTGCCTGTGTATCGTTTCAAAAGCATATTCACACCTCACAAATCATAATTGTTACGATTTAACCTTTATTTCGGTCTATTATATGCCCTCGCTTCGTTTGACATGACAAGAAATGAAACGAGCAGTCGTTGTGGGCCATTTTAGGAATCACACAATCTGTTGAATGAAGTGAAACAAAACACTATTTTTATGATAAACTACAAATAATATACCGTTCCTTATTTTTTCCCTCAAATGCTCTCATTACAATCATAAGGCTAAGATTTCTGCATAGGAATGAAAGGGTATTCAACGTAACCCGAAGTAAATCTGGCTTCACAACTGTATGCCTTCCTCAAGCATGATAGACGTTTTTCAAATCCTGAAACTGCATCCTTACTCAAATGGTAACACCCATAGAAATTTCTCGATGATCATGAATCCATTACAAGATTGGTTTACCGCATTTCATTATCGGTTCGCGGACGTATAAGTATCGATTTTTTCATCGTGAATGATCCACCCAACCTTTTTTCTATAGCCTCGAATCAACTATAACAAAAAGCCGGTGACGCTTATCCAGGGGTGTCACAAAAGGGGGTTCTCATGAATTTTATCGAGTATGATTTATTATTCGAATCAAGAAACCAATTAATCGGGGAAATTTCGGACTTGGATGAAAAAGCGCTGCACCATCGTCCGGCACCCGGCGTATGGAGCATCGCCCAGATATGCCATCATCTGTATCTGACGGAGCAAGTATTTACAGATGTGATCGCCAATGGCATCCGGGAAAGGGACTTCACCAATATCATTCAAAAAAACATATACTTGGTATCCGATCGAACAAAAAAATTCGCTTCCCCTGCCAGCCTTTCACCTTCTTCCAATCCGTTTCAGTTAACGAACATCATGGATTTACTGGCTGAATCCAGGGATCGGTTATTTCAAGTTCTTTATGAAATGGATGAAGATACGAGTTTAAGTAAAAAGAAAGCCAAGCATCCCCTATTCGGGGACCTCTCTCTCGATCAATGGATCGAATTATTGTCCCTTCATGAACAAAGGCATACGAAACAGATACAAGAGATTAAGCACTCCCTCCTTTAAAAAAAGATTCAATCACTATGAAGCCAGGCCCCCAGCTCTAATGGTGGCCTGGTTTTTTCATGTTCGGCAACACGGATCATCCCCTCCATTGGAAAATTAAATCAAAGGGAAACCATTAAAAATTTTGACTTACTGCCAAAAATGATGTACATTACCTATTGGGCGAACAATTTTAATATTAAACAATAAAAATATTCGTATATAGAGGTGCATACCATGGAAAACGTATTTGATTATGAAGATATTCAATTAATTCCTGCAAAATGTGTAGTAAACAGCCGTTCTGAGTGTGATACATCCGTTACCTTGGGCAAGCATACATTCAAGTTACCTGTCGTACCAGCCAATATGCAAACGATCATTGATGAAAAGATTGCCACGTACCTGGCTGAAAACGGTTACTTTTATGTCATGCATCGCTTCGAACCTGAAAAACGTGTAACATTCATTCAAGATATGCATGCACGCGAATTGATCGCATCCATCAGTGTCGGCGTTAAAGATGAAGAATATGGATTCATCGAGCAATTGGCGGCAGACAACATCGTACCCGAATTCATTACGATCGATATTGCACACGGACACTCCAATGCCGTGATCAAAATGATTCAACATATTAAAAAACACTTACCTGAAAGCTTTGTCATTGCAGGGAATGTGGGAACGCCGGAAGCAGTAAGGGAGTTGGAACATGCCGGTGCCGACGCGACAAAGGTGGGCATCGGTCCAGGGAAGGTATGCATCACGAAAATCAAAACTGGATTCGGAACTGGAGGCTGGCAATTGGCTGCGCTTCGCTGGTGTGCAAAAGCGGCAAGCAAACCGATCATCGCCGACGGCGGCATCCGCACGAACGGGGATATAGCCAAATCAGTTAGATTCGGAGCTTCCATGGTCATGATCGGCTCATTATTCGCTGGACATGAAGAATCTCCAGGGGAAACGATCGAGAAAGATGGCAAGGCCTTTAAAGAATATTTTGGTTCGGCTTCCGAATTCCAAAAAGGTGAAAAGAAAAACGTAGAAGGCAAAAAAATGTTTGTCGAGCACAAAGGATCTTTGGAAGATACACTGAAAGAAATGGAACAAGATCTTCAGTCTTCGATTTCTTATGCTGGCGGAAACAAGCTGGAAGCCATACGCAATGTTGATTATGTAGTCGTTAAGAATTCGATCTTTAACGGTGACAAAGTTTATTAAGAAGAAACGTAAAAAAGAACGGCCCAATCAATGGATTAGGCCGTTTTTTTATCATTATATCTTTTTAACAAATTGGGATTTCAATTTCATTGCCCCAAAACCATCGATTTTGCAATCAATATCATGATCTCCATCAACTAAACGGATGCTCTTGACTTTTGTACCCATTTTTAAGACGGATGAGCTTCCCTTCACTTTAAGGTCTTTAATGACGGTAACGGTATCCCCATCATTCAAGGCATTTCCATTCGCATCCTTGATCGTCCTTTGGTCACCATTATCGGTTTCCGCTTCTGCCGTCCACTCATGGGCGCACTCCGGACAAACAAAAAGACTTCCATCTTCATATGTATATTCTAAAATTGCATGTAGGGCAATTAGGAAAATCAGCCATCCATTCACTTCCTCCATTCGATAATGTCCATTTTAATCTATAAATCGTTTACCTACAACCGGTAGGGGCGTTCCTTCTAATTCGGTTTCTTCTGCGATTCCCCCCCTACATGTAAATTCCATTTCCTCCCTCCTCTAGAACCTAAAAGGGTTTTCCTATATAATTTTAAGGAAAAGCTGAAAAGTGTGGTGAACCCCTTGTTCAAATTGTTATTAATAGAAGATGATACGACATTATTCAATGAAATGAAAGATAGATTGACGCAATGGTCCTATGATATTCATGGAATCATTGATTTCAGTAAAGTCTTTCTCGAATTCTCGGACATCAATCCTGATTTGGTCATCATTGATATCCAGCTGCCGAAGTTTGATGGGTTCCATTGGTGCAGGCTGATCCGGGCGCACTCCAATGTTCCCATCATCTTTTTATCGTCCCGCGATCATCCTACCGATATGGTGATGTCGATGCAGCTTGGGGCAGATGACTTCATCCAGAAGCCCTTTCATTTCGATGTACTTATCGCCAAGATACAGGCCACCCTTCGCCGTGTTTATAATTACAATACCGAAAAAATCGAGTTGAAAACCTGGTGCGGCGCAACAGTCGATTATGAAAAGAATACCGTCTCCGCTGAGTCTGGAACGATTGAATTGACGAAAAATGAAATTTTCATTTTGAAAAAGCTCATTGAACAAAAAAACAAGATCGTCAGCCGTGAAGAATTAATCAACAGCTTATGGGATGACAAACGCTTCATAAGCGATAACACCCTTACCGTCAATGTGAACCGTTTACGTAAAAGGTTGGATGAATTAGGGTTGGGGGCTTATATCGAAACGAAGGTCGGACAAGGCTATATCGCCGTTGAAGAGGTACATGCATGATCAGAAAATATTTGGCAGAAAGGCTCAGCTGGATCACCTTCTTCACATTCCTTCATCTATTCATCATCTTAGTCGCCTATCTTGATTCAGCCATTCCCGTAAAGCCCATCATGTACATAGTCTTTTTATCCTTGATCATGTTTTGTATCTTTTTGATTTTCCGTTATAAAAAAGAAACCCATTATTTTAAACTGCTGGAAGCCCGGGAAGACAACCTGGACTTATCCAATCTAGCAGAAGCCGACAGCCCTTTCGAAAGAATCATCGAATGCAGTATCATGAACCAGACTGAATTATTGAAGCAGACCGCCGAAAAGAGCCAAATGACATTGGAGCAGGAGAAGGATGAATTATTATCTTGGATTCATGAAGTGAAGACCCCCTTAACGGCGATGCATTTAATGATCGACCGCTTGGATGATGGCATGCTGAAATCTCATTTGACTTATGAGTGGTTAAGGATCCATCTGCTTCTCGATCAGCAGCTCCATCAAAGGCGCATGCCTTTCATCGAAAATGACTTGTATATGGAGAATATGAACTTGGAAACCATCATTTTTGATGAGATCAAAACATTGCAATCATGGTGCATCCAAAAAGGCATCGGCTTTGACATGCAATTGGAGGTGACCGAAGTGCTTAGTGATGCCAAATGGCTCGCTTTCATCATCAGGCAGTTATTGACGAACTCGATTAAATACAGTGAAAACACCGATATTTTGATAAAAAGCTATATCCACGATGAACAAACGATCCTCCAAGTGAAGGATTGCGGCCGAGGCATCGAGTCGAAGGACTTATCACGCATTTTTGATAAAGGTTTTACGTCCACGACAAATCATCGCGACAGTGCGGCAACAGGGATGGGGTTATATTTAACCAAGAAGGCGGCAAAATCCCTATTCCTCTCGATTGATGTGCTATCAAAGCCTGGAGTGGGAACGACCATGACCTTACGCTTCCCAAAGCGGAATGACTTCGTGAATATAACAAGCATGTGACAAAAGTGTCACATGCTTTTATTCTTTGTTCGGCCAATCGCAGGAAAAAGCATACCTGGCCTTCTATAATAAAGATATAGAAAAAAGGAGTGTATCGATATGAATATATTAGAAGCGAAAAAAATCCATAAAAGCTATGGGAATAAGTTTAATAAACAGGAGGTACTGAAGGGTCTCGATATAAGCATCGCGGAAGGTGAATTCGTCAGTATCATGGGGGCATCCGGTTCAGGAAAAACGACGTTGCTGAATGTCCTTTCCTCCATCGACAAAATCAGCAACGGCACCATTACAATCGATGGACAAGAAATTTCGGGGATGAAAGAAAAAATGCTCGCCGAATTCAGGAAGAACCATCTCGGCTTCATCTTCCAAGAATATAATTTATTGGACACACTGACCGTCAAAGAAAATATCCTCTTGCCTTTATCGATTACAAAAACACCCAATCGCGAAGCGTTTCAAAAGTTCGATGCCGTGGCAAAGGAGCTTGGCATTTATGAAGTGAAGGATAAATATCCAAATGAAATTTCCGGAGGGCAAAAACAGCGTACTTCTGCGGCGCGGGCTTTCATCCATGAGCCGAGCATCATTTTTGCCGATGAGCCGACCGGGGCGCTTGATTCCAAATCCGCTTCCGATTTATTGAACAAACTGAGTGATATGAACAAAAAACACAAAGCGACGATCATCATGGTCACCCATGATCCCGTGGCAGCAAGTTATTGCAGCAGAGTCATTTTCATTAAAGATGGACAAATCTATACCCAATTGAATAAAGGGGAAGAAACGAGGCAAACCTTCTTCAAGGACATCATGAAAACACAAGGTGTATTGGGCGGTGTGCAAAATGAGCATTAATCAACTCATCTTTCGGAACCTGAAGAAGAACCTGAAAAACTATTACCTTTATGTATTTGCTTTGGTCTTCAGCGCCTCGCTTTATTTCGCATTTGTCACCTTGCAATATGACCCAGCGATGGATAAAGCGGAAGGTTCCATAAAAGGCGGCGCTGCCATCAAGACTGCATCGATCCTGCTTGTTGCGATCGTTTCCATATTCCTCTTTTATGCCAATAGCATTTTCATAAAACGGCGCAGTAAGGAAATTGGCTTATTCCAATTGATAGGCATGACAAAAAACAGGATCTTCCGTATCCTGAGCGCGGAAAACTTCATCTTATATTTCTGTTCCGTGTTCATGGGGATCTTCATAGGGTTTGCCGGTTCCAAATTGATCATGATGATCTTATTTAAGATTACCGGTGTCCATGCGACTGCAACTCTGCAATTTTCGATCTTGCCGCTTATACAAACGTTGATCGTTTTTAGCATCATCTATCTGTTCATCATGTTGATGAATTATATCTTCATAAAAAGGCAGACCATTTTATCCCTATTCAGGGTGACTTCCTTGACTGAAGGAAAAGTGAAAAAGGTATCAATGTTTGAAATGATCATCGGCGTATTCGGGATCCTCCTGATCATTAGCGGCTATGTCGTTTCCTCCAAATTATTCGATGGAGCGTTCATGGAAATGACCGAGCTTTTTATGGCGATGATCTTCATTTTGGCATCCGTCATCATCGGGACCTATCTATTTTATAAAGGATCCGTAAGCTTCATTTTTAATATCGTTCGTAAAAATAAAAACGGCTACTTGAATATCAATGAAGTTTTGTCCCTTTCATCGATCATGTTCCGGATGAAATCGAATGCAATTTTGCTGACAATCATCACGACCGTTTCCGCCCTGGCGATCGGATTATTATCTTTAAGCTATATCGCCTACTACTCAGCTGAAAAAATGGCGGCGTCATCCATCCCTAACGATTTTTCGTTGACCGATAAGAAAGATGCCGAGGCATTCAAACAAGCTTTGTCCGCAAGTAACATTGCTTATGCCGAAGAAAAGATTGAAGTCCTCCAAATCAAAGTCAATGCAAGGAATATATTGGAGAAAAACCTGGGAGCGGTGAATTTCGATCCGAACAACATGGTTCTTTCCGTCATCAGTGAAAAATCCGTTAAAGGGATCCATCTAGCCGAGGAAGAGACGCTGTTTAGCGGATACAGCAGCATGCTTGAGAAAGTCATGCCCTTGAAGGATTCCGGAAAGGTTGAATGGAAGGGCAAACATGAGGTGATACCGCAAACCTACATGGGCCTGAACGATGAGAGCATCCTTCCCTACTATTTCACCAATGGCGGAATGCCCGTCGGGATTGTCGATGATGCAATATTCAAGCGTTTGAAAAAGGATATCGACCCGGAAATCCAGAAAATCTCATCCATTAACATCGGGATTGATATCAAGGATGACGCAAATATTCCCACCGCGAATGAAACGTTCAAAAAAATGAACTTTAACGAAAAACATATCCAAGAATCGCAGTTTGAAACGTTCAATCATCAGAAGAAGAATATGGGCCTCTTGATGTTCATCGTCGGCTTTTTGGGACTGACCTTCCTGATCACATCCGGCTGTATTCTCTATTTCAAGCAAATGGATGAAAGCGAAAATGAAAAATCGAATTATACGATTTTACGAAAACTCGGATTCACCCAAGGTGATCTACTAAAAGGTATCCAAACAAAGCAAATATTCAATTTTGGCATTCCTTTAGTCGTCGGGCTGCTTCATAGTTATTTCGCCGTCCAGTCAGGCTGGTTCTTATTCGGAACCGAGGTTTGGACACCGATGATCATCGTCATGGTATTATACACGGCCTTGTATTCGATCTTCGGGATCCTGTCCGTCCTGCATTACAAAAAGGTCATCAAAGATTCGCTTTAACAATCATATTAAGGTACAGTTACTCGCGAGTTTAGCCACTTTACTCGCGAGTTTCGTTCGTTTATCCGCGAATTTTGCCTTTGCAGCGAATGCGAGACGGGTTCTCATAAAAATTGCGCGTTTCACATGACATTGGAGCCGTTTCTCGTCAATTTCCTGCTTAACTCTCCAATTCGGTCCGGATTCGTCGTATAATCACAGCTATCTTTCACCTTTTCGGAGCGTTACTCACCAGTTTCGTGCTTTTACTCGCAAGTTTAGGCTTTTGCAGGCGCATGCGCCGAGAGGGCTCCCACCCGCTCGCGGAAAGGAAGCGCCTGCAGTGAAATGAAACGGCTAAAGGTCGAATCCTCCTAAACGACGGCCAATCAAGAATCCATCTTCGTGCTCACTCAACATGTAATGAAACCGTCGATGTACAGTTTCTCCAAAACGGGAATCAGAAATCTACCTTCGCTTTATGCAGAGTTTAGATAAAAAAAAGCACCCTACCAGATAGACTTTTGAAAATGTCTATCCGATAGAGTAACCGTTAATGTACCACCAAGGTTTTCCTTCTATTCCTTTTACAGAACCGCAGCCGGTTTCATCATTTGCTTGATCAGTTCCTTGTTGCGCTTTTTAAAGATTTCGTTATGGGAGGAGACCATTCCCATACCAAGTGCATCGGGCTGAATATATTGCTTTGCCTTGTTTACGGCATTTGCCGCATCTTGGAAGGTTCCTGCTATTAAGTGCAATTTGCCGTCATGGTGCAGGATATCACCCGCAGCATAAATTCCATCCATCGAGGATTCACTGGAAGCATTACCTTCAATATAATAATTATCGACCATTGCAATATCCACTTTACTATTTTGCAGCAGCGATGTATCGCGCTCATATCCATGATTGATGATGACCTCGTCGACCGGCAGGTAAGAAACCTCACCCGTCGTATGGTTGGTCAATTCGACATGTTCGATCGATTCATGATTGGCACACGCGATCAGCTTAGTGATCGTTGTATTCAAGAAGCAAACGGCTGAGCTTTCCATCAACTGCCTTGCCTGTGATTCATGACCAGCTAAGCTATCTTTCCTGTATGTCAGATAAACTTTTTTGGCGACTGGCTCCAATTCATTAGCCCAATCGATTGCCGAATTGCCGCCACCTGAGATGATCACCGTTTTATCCTTGAATCGGTTGAATGATTTAACGGTATAGTTCAGATTGGACACCTCAAACCTTTCCGCCCCTTCTATCTCCAGCTTTTGAGGATTCAAGATTCCGCCGCCAACCGCGACAATGATCGTCTTAGAATAATGCTTTTGACCGGATGCTGTAAGTAAAACGAATATCCCTTCCTCATTACGTGTGATCGATTCCACTTTCTCATTCAACACGACGGTTGGATTGAACGTTAAGCCCTGCTCCACCAGCTGTTCGATTAACTTCTCACCTGTAGTCGGTGTCAGTCCGCCTACATCCCAAATCATTTTCTCCGGATATACATGAATCTTCCCGCCTAGCTGCGGCTGGTATTCAATGATTTTCGTCTTCATTTCCCTTAACCCGCTATAAAAAGTGGAGTACAGGCCTGCGGGCCCCCCTCCAATAACTGTAACATCAAATAAATCTTGCTGTTCCATTTCCGTTCACTCCTCGGTAATCAAATGTTATTGATTATCATTCTCATTTAATCGTACACCCTTTTCGTCACTTTTTCAATATGAATTTATGAAATAAGTGAGCAAAATTTCAAAAATGAACCTCCAACATATTTACCGATTCCGTGAGGCTGGTGTATCGACTGCGCAGGGTGAATGAAACGCAAAAAAAAGTGCAGTCATTCCCCTTGATTGCGGGCTGCACTTTTTGAAAGATGGTTAGCGTGAACTCGGTCTCTTCCCATCAGCTATAAGATCATTGATACGATCTATGAGCTCAGGCAATTCCTTCATCGTTTTAATCGTAAAATCAGCCCCATTTTGCATAAAGGAATGGGCCGTTTCGGAGATTACATTTTCTTTATCCCATTCTGATAGACTGGTATACTCCTCCAAACTCAATCCCATCTCAGAGCTTCCGACAATGACTCCGACGGACCAGACCCCAGCATGGACTCCCTCCTTCATATCCGAAGCGGTATCTCCTACTTTCAATGTCTTCCATGACGCGGATATCCTCAATTCTTCGATGTTGCGATAAATCATGTATGGATAAGGTCTTCCAACCGAATTGGTTGCATCAGGGGTTACTTTGCATGGAGATTTCATCGCTTCGTTTAAAGATACCGGCACACCTTTGCTTCTTTCTTAAAAGCTAGAAAAATTGTGAATCATACAGCAGTATGGTTCACGTTTTTTTCGCATTCCTTCCATCACGTTTCCTGCTTAACATTCCTTTCATGCTGAAGGAGCCATTCCTTTCTCCATAAGCCACCTGCATAACCGGTTAATTTCCCATTTGATCCTATGATCCGATGACAAGGAATCACGATGCTTAACTTATTCCTGCCATTAGCACTCCCTACTGCCCGAATGGCTTTTTCGTTACCGATTGTAACGGCGATGTCTTTATAGGTACCCGTATTGGCGTACACGATTCCCGTTAGTGCATTCCATACGTTTTTCTGGAAGATCGTCCCTTCAAGTAAAAAGGGAAACGTAAATTCCATGCGTTCACCTTTGAAATACTCATCAAGCTGATGATAGCACTCCACCAAAACCTTGGGCGTTCGGTCTTGCCTACCATTTACCTTTATATCCCGTTCAGCAAACATTATCGAACAGATCGCCTCATTGGTTCCTGATATCTCGATCATTCCTATTGGCGATTCATAATCTAATTTATATAATTCACTCATATCTAAACCTCCCAGATTATAAGGTAGCAGACGGCCTGCCCCCCTCATTTTTTTCAATTCCCATTTTCCTGCATGTTTCGATATTCATGGGGAGAACAGTTCTTCAAACGGCGAAATACCTTATAAAAGTTCGAAGGGCTTTGGAACCCCACTTCAAGGGAAATCTCAAGATTCGTTAGACTGGTGCTTGTTAGAAGAAATGCCGCTTTATCGACTCTTATTTTTTCCAGATAGGAACGGGGAGTTTGCAACGTTTCTTTTTTAAAAAGCCGCTCCAGATAATAGGAACTTACACCGACATGGCTGGCAATATCTTTTAACTCCACCTTTTGGTTATACTGATTCATCAAGAAAGCGATGACATCCCTGACAAGGCGCATCTGCGGGGAATCCTCGACTTCCGGTTGGCACCTTTTGCAAGCACGGAAACCCGCCCTTTCGACTTCATCGATGTCATGATAGAATTTCACATTTATTTTTTTCGGCTTCCTTGACCTGCATGAAGGGCGGCAGTATATGTTGGTTGTCTTTACTGCCGTAAAGAATAAGCCGTCATATGTAGGGTCGCAGGCAATGATTTTCTCCCACATTTCTTCAAAAGAAAGCTTTATAGCAACATCCATTATACTCCGCATCCTTTCAGGTTTTAGTTCCCATATCATTGTGAGGTATCATTGAACTCCATGATCCGCGCTGTATCTCTTTCCAGCAATGCAATGACTTTATCTGATAGGGCATTCCCAAAACTGAGGCGTTTCACCCCAAAATCTCGAAGCTCCTTACCATTTGTTAATCCAGGCAGCGAAAATACATGAGGGGGGGCACCGTGTCGGACATTTTCACAGTATCCGCAATAAGTTTAATGATACATAAATGTCTGTCAAAATCAATCCATTCGCCATCCGGATGACCAAGGGAGTTGGCAATTTCCCAGCTTGTCGTTCCAATCGCGTGAACCCTGATTACTGTAGGATCATTTATTTGTCCTCATTTTAACAAACAAACCATCTCCAAATCGTCCTCATTCTTGCTCTTATGGTCCATTCAAACAAGATTTAACGGTTCCGAATAAATAAAAAATGCCCGTTCACACCAGGGCATTTTCATGATTTCCCATTCAGTTAACGAACAAAAATAACTTTCTATGATATTCCACGAATGCCTGCTGATCCTTTTCCGTACAGTCCAGCCACTTCACTTTCTTGCACCTTTCCTCCAGCCTCTCATTCAGCTCAGCTTCTATTTCATTCATGAAGCGAATGATTTCCCCATACGGCATATTGAAATGACGGGCTGCAAGCCTAGGCGGGGAATGCTTCACCAGCAAGCGCATGAATTGATCGACCGTGTCTGCCTTGGAAGCAAGAAAATCCTCTTCATTCACGATGAATTCATACACTTGTTTTTTCACGCCAGAGAGCCTGGTCACTTCATGACGCAATAAAAACTCCATTAATCTTTCATTCATATCGTTATACCTCGGATTTATTTATAGTTACATTCCTTTAGCTCATCTATGAAAACGCTATACTGCTCAACACTTCATTATGACATCGCAGCAGCAAGCCATCAAGTATATTTGCAAGGCATAAACCGTAATAATTACGATTAGCAATCGTTTTTAGTAAAATAACATGTATCGGCGTCCTAGTCAATATCTTCGGGACCATGCATATTTCACACAATTTATTGGCAAAATGCAAATAAGCAAAAGAAGTCACCTCCATGTTTGTTAATTTTTATATATGTAAACGGAATAAATTTGTTAAAATTTGATATAATAAATGTAATATTTAGTCAATTATCATTTTGTTCTAGAATTTGCATTTGCAAAGGAGTAGAATGAAGCTAATGACATCTTGTTTTTTCTCTAAATGTTTCCGAGGAGTTATAGGGTGGGTATAGCAAGTACATAGCGACAGCTGAAACGCTGTCCGACATATCGGTTGTTTTCATTTGTTTTACACTAACAATGAAAAGAATAAGGAGTGATTTTTTGAAACCTTCAACAAATCGCATGTTAACCCGTATTAAATCCGTTTATATGTTCATTAGCAATAACGGTACGGTTTCTACTCAAGAGCTTGTAGAAGAATTTGGCATCACTCCTCGAACTGTGCAGCGCGATTTAAATGTCTTAGCATACAATGACCTTGTTCAAAGCCCAAGCCGAGGCCTTTGGACGACAACAAGTAAAAAGGTGAAGATGTCATCGTAAAGAGAACGACCACCCGAACGAAATCGATATGTAAAATACTTTGAGGCGGACAATATATGTCCGCCTCATTTTTTCTTGCTTATTTTTCAATCAGGCTGACCGGCTTTCAGTTGTTCAAGCTCTTCGGCGGTCAATTCACGGTATTCACCAAGCTCAAGCTCCTCATCGAGCTGCAGGCTTCCCATGGAGAGCCGCTTTAGGTAAACGACACGTTTGCCCACAGCCTCGAACATCCGCTTGACCTGATGGAACTTCCCTTCCATGATCGTCAGCTCGATATCCGAGGTCAAACCTGATTTAAGGATATTCAATTCACCCGGTTTGGTTTCGTACCCGTCATCCAAGGTGACGCCGTTGCGGAATGCCTCAATATCCCGTTCCGTTACTTCGCCTTCAATGACCGCAAAATACGTTTTCGGGACGTGCTTCTTCGGGGAAAGCAGTTGATGAGCCAGCTTACCGTCATTCGTGATCAGCAATAACCCTTCTGTATCTTTATCCAAACGGCCCACAGGAAATGGCTCGAATACCGAGTCCTCAGGCACCAAGATGTCGATGACCGTCTCTTGGTGATTGTCTTCGGTAGCCGACAAGACGCCAGGCGGTTTATTCATCATTAGATAGATGAATTCCCTGTATTCTACCCGGTCACCATGGACCGTCACGATTTCTGCATAAGGATCGACTTGTTCCTTCGGGTCCTTCAGCACCCGTTCATTGACCTTCACGGCACCTGATTTCAGGAGTTTCTTCACTTCTTTCCTGCTGCCATAACCAATATTGGATAATATCTTATCAATTCTCATCGTTTCCTCCTAAAGCCTTTTCAGTAAAAAGCCTTGCCCATTTTCATGACAGGCAAGGCCAATATATGATATTTTGGGGATTCACTTACCAATACCCTTTTTTTTACACATCAAACGTTCATAAGCCTAACTTAGTCTTCAATCGATCGATTCGGCTTCCGAACAAGCGATGGGCCAGTTTGCTTTTCAAGGAAAGCGCCGCATAAATGAGCGCTCCGAAAATGGCACAAACGGCTACGATCAATATCGCCTGGAATCGCCCTTCGGTTGTAAGCCACAGCGATAATAAGCTGTTCATGCCCCATACTGCCAGTCCCATTATCATGGAAAATACAGTAATCAATACCGATCTTCTAATAGTAAGGCTGTAACGATATCCAGTAAAGTAGGTGATGACATACAAGTTCAGAACGACAGCTGCCAAGTAGCCGAATGCTGTGGCATAAACGGATCCTTCCGTTTCAAGCAACTTGATCATCGGGATATTCAAGCTCAATTTGATCAAAAAGCCTACAAGCAGGCTAAGCACCGTATATTTTTGCTGATTGATGCCTTGCAGAATCGCCGCCGAAACGGAAAAAAGCGCAAACAAGATGGAAACAGGCGCATAAGCCTTCAGGACACTGATTCCAAGTGGATCATGGCTGTAGAAGGCACTATAAATTGGATCGGCCAGCACCGACATGCCCACGACCGCCGGGATCGTAATGAACAATAAAATTTGGAAGGCTTGGTTCAGCTGGCGGTTCAACTCTTCCGAATCCTCGCTGACATATGCCTTCGTCACCGAAGGAAGCAGCGCCATGGAAAACCCGGTTGCAAGCGTCATCGGAATCAAGACAAGCTTCTGGGCATACACATTCAAGACCCCAAGGGCATCTTCTGCGACATGCTGCAACCCGATCGACGACATCGCCTTATTGAAAGACAACAAATCCGCAAACTGAAACATTGGCATTGCGATACCGACAAATATGAAAGGAATCGACGATAGAAATATTTCTTTATAGATTTCCTTCAGAGAAATCTCCATCGTCCCCCGGTCTTTCTCCATCAGGCTGTCCAAATAAGGTTTTTGTTTTTTCCAGTACCAAAATAACACCACTAACCCGCCGATTGCCCCGACCGTCGCCGCGAATGTGGCTACTTGGATGGCCCTCACTAACTCCCCATCGAGGACATTCAAAACAACGTACACACCGGCCAAAAGGAACACGATGCGGACAATTTGTTCAATTACCTGAGATATGGCCGTTGGCTCCATCGCTTCATGACCTTGGAAGAAGCCGCGGATGATGCTCATGAACGGTACAAAGATCAAGGCGAAGCTGACTGCCCGTATGATCTCCGTGACATCCCTGACATCTTCCTTCTTTACACCAAATACTTCAGTAAACAGCGGGGCCATCGTATAGAGAACCAAAAAAGCGAGAAAACCGGTGACAGCCATCAATTTCAAGCTCGATTTGAATAGCTTCTCACCGACGGCGTATTCCTCGAGTGCATTATACTTCGAAATGAATTTAGAAACGGCAAGCGGCATTCCTGCCGTTGCAAAGCTGATGAAAATGGTATATGGTACGTATCCATATTGATAGAGGGTAGCCCCTTTATTCCCGACCATATGTTCAAATGGGATCACGTAAAATAAACCAAGAACCTTGGAAATGATCGCTCCCAGCGTTAATATAAAAGCCCCTTTTAAAAACTTAGATGACATCTAATCCCTTCCTGCCTCTGTCAGTTACGTTTTACACGCTCTTTATCTTATCATATTAACGTATTTTTTCTATAGAAAACTACACTCAAGTTTATCGTTTTCGAAGATAATACACAAACAAATAATTCCTTTTTTTCTACATTCGCAATTCTTAGGGCTCTTGCTATATAATGAAGGGACTGAAAATGATAAAGTGGTGATCAATTTGAAATATGATGTAGTGGTAATTGGCGGGGGCCCCTCCGGTTTAATGGCAGCAATTGCAGCCGGGGAAAAAGGTGCCCAAGTCTTGTTAGTGGATAAAGGCGAGAAGCTTGGCAGGAAACTTGCCATCTCGGGCGGCGGACGCTGCAACGTGACGAACAGGCTCTCAATCGATGAAATCATTCAGCACATCCCTGGTAACGGGCGATTCTTATATAGTGCTTTCTCGGAATTTAACAATGAGGACATCATTCAATTCTTTGAAAAATTGGGCGTTGCCCTTAAAGAAGAGGACCATGGCCGGATGTTCCCGGTCAACGATAAAGCGCAAAGCGTCGTGGATGCCCTGCTGACGCGCCTATCGAATCTGAAGGTAACGATTTACAAGAACTCCCCAGTTGCCGAGGTTCTCTATGAAAATGGAAAAACAAACGGAGTCCGGCTGAAAGATGGCCAAACCGTTGACACAGATGCGGTCGTGATTGCCGTTGGCGGTAAATCGGTTCCCCACACCGGATCAACCGGTGATGGCTATGCTTGGGCCAAAAAAGCGGGGCATACGATTACCGAGCTGTTCCCAACTGAAGTTCCCATCTTAAGCGACGAACCCTTCATTAAGGCGCGAACGCTGCAAGGCCTGGCACTTCGGGATGTTTCGCTAAGCGTGCTCAACCCAAAAGGCAAGACCCTGATTACACACCAAATGGATATGCTCTTCACCCATTTTGGCGTATCCGGCCCTGCTGTCCTAAGATGCAGCCAATTCGTCGTGAAAGCGATGAAAAAGTGGAACCTCTCGGAAGTGACCATGAAACTCGATGCCCTTCCCAATCGAAACAAAGAAGAAGTCTTTCAAGACATCATGAAGGAAATCAAGGCAGAACCAAAAAAAGCGATCAAAAATACGTTAAAAGGTATCGTCCCGGAACGATACCTCCACTTCCTGCTTGAACGCAGCGGCATCGACCTTCAAGAGCAAGGAGCGACGATTTCAAATGAGAAAATCCGCCGCTTTGCCGAGCTTTGCAAGGACTTCCAATTTGGCGTGCACGGCACCCAGCCGCTGGAAAAGGCCTTCGTCACCGGCGGAGGCGTATCCGTCAAGGAAATCCATCCGAAAGAAATGTCCTCCAAGCTAATGGCTGGACTGTACTTCTGCGGTGAAATCCTGGACATACACGGTTACACTGGAGGCTACAACATCACCTCGGCCTTAGTTACCGGAAGACTAGCCGGAATGAATGCCGCGATACATGCCCGTACATGACCTAATAACCAGGCTGATCCAATCGGATCAGCCTTTCTTTATGTATGATTTCTTTATTGGCCACTCATTCAGTGTTTGTCCGGAGAATAATTCGGCAAACAATCCGGTTTTTGGGCCGTCTACACACTTTTCCGGCCGACTCCACACTTTTGGGGCCGGCTTCACACTTTTTCCGACCAACTCCACACTTTTTGGGCCGACTCTACGCTTTTTCGGCCGACTCTATACTTTTTCGACCCACTTCACACTTTTTTCGGCCGACTCCGCCCTTTTTCCGACCGTCTCCTCCCTTTTTCCGGCCGACTCCACACTTTTTGGGCCAGCTTCACATTTTTTCGGCCGACTTCACACTTTTCCGACCGACTCCGCCTGTTTTCCGGCTGACTTCGCACTTTTTCCGGCCGGCTCCACACTTTTTCGGCCGACTCTGCCCTTTTTCCGGCCGACTCCGCACTTTTTCCGACCGACTGCCTTCATTCACTTTCATTCGTTTAGTTCTGGATGATGGCGATAAGCTTCGAGGTCGATCGTATTACGGTTTGTGAATGTGATGCCTTCGCTTTCCAGCATGATTTTCTGGTGTTCGGCTGCGCCTTCTGCTTTTATGCCGATTTCTCCTTTTGAATTGATTACCCGATGCCAAGGAAGATGATGTTTTTTACTGCTCGAATGCAGGATCCTTACGACCTGTCTTGCACCGCGGGCGCTTCCAGCAAGCTGTCCAATCTGACCATATGTCATCACCTTACCTGGAGGGATTTTTTGTATGATCTTAATTACCCGTTCTGTAAAACTTTCCAAATGACTCACCCCTTTTTTATCCGTTCGCTAACACCGTCATTTTCCCATCGGTTATGATCAGGCTGGATAACGCGTAAGTCACCCTGCAATCATCGTTCTTTTTTCGCACTGACCTGATCGTCATGGCCCACTCAACATTCCCCAGGCAGGGATGCCGCAATCCGTTTAAACTTTTCCAAATGCTTAACCAAAGTCTACAAACGGCAAAACAATAATAATCAAAATTTATTACTAAAATGCGTTTGCTTCTCATTTAAATGATGCGGTCATTTAGAATAGGGTCCCCCTGTTCTATTCCTGGTGTAATGAGTACTTCCTCATATTCAATAGAGCAGTCCAAGGTTCGGCGTTTTTCCGCAGGTGTCCCAATGGAATCTTCTTTTTACGCCGTCCGCATTATGTATTACCGATAACTTTATCATTAATGGCCGTTTTGTAAAATTCATAGAAGGGTGTGATTAGTTTTTCCCCCTAGATAAAAACGGAAGGGTGAGGCTGCCTTAAGTCTGATCCTTTCATGGTCATAGGCAGCCTCCCATTTCATATCACCGGGTAATATGGCTCATAGCGCGGGTTATAATAATAGGGGGGCCTTGAGCCGATGAGCGGCAATACAAAGGCATAGGGATTGGAATCATATAATACCTCCACTTTTTCATCCGAGTGTTCGACCAATAGCAACTTCACTTGTTCACTGTAATAATACGGCATATCGAGGCCTCCAAAAACTTTTTTTCTTCCCTTCAGCATATTCGAACGAAACGGCAACGAGCCCGTACCCACTCGTTTAGTTCCATATCAGCATGCACGGCATTTGCCTAGTCAACATACAGTAAACCGACTAATTTCTTTTTTAGGAGGACTCTTCATGACAGAAGGCAAGAAAAAGCAACCATCCCAAAAAGGCTATCCCCTTCAGCCGAATTATGGAAAAATCACTCGTTATCAAGATGTGCCGATTACCGTTCCGGAGCAACGCCAATTTCGCCAGCCTGGTGTAGAAAAGTTCATGGTGCCACGGCCCATCATCGAAAATCCCGATTATAAAGGGAGCGGGAAATTGACGGGCAAGGTTGCCTTGATAACGGGCGGTGACAGCGGGATCGGTGCTGCAGCTGCGATTGCTTTCGCTAAAGAAGGTGCAGATGTTTCCATCGCTTATTTGGATGAGCATGAAGATGCAGAACGAACCAAGTCGAGGATTGAAGAGCTAGGACAGCGTTGCCTGCTGCTTCCTGGAGACTTAAGGGATAAGCAGCAATGCATCGATATCGTTAAAGACACCATTGATGCATTTGGAAAGCTGGATATTCTTTGCAACCACGTGGGCATTCAATTCCAGCAATTAAGCTTGCTTGATATTACCGATGAGCAATTCGATGACACCTTTAAAGTGAATATTTATTCCCACTTCTACACGACCCGGGCAGCCCTGCCGCATTTACAGGCAGGAGCCTCCATCATTAATACCTCTTCCGTCGTGACGTTCAATGGAAACAAGCAATTGATTGATTACACAGCGACCAAGGGCGCCAATATCGGCTTTACCCGGGCATTGGCAAACAGCCTCGTCGCCCAAGGGATCCGGGTGAATGCCATTGCGCCTGGAAGATTTTGGACACCGCTCATCCCGGCAAGTTTCTCTGCCGACGAAGTCACCCAAGTCCAGAACCCGATGGAGCGTCAAGGCCAGCCATTTGAACTGGCCCCAACCTTTGTCTACCTCGCTTCCGATGATTCCCGTTTTGTGACAGGACAAACACTTCATGTCAACGGCGGGGAAGCGACATCATCCTGACATCCGCTTAATGGGGACGAAAAAAAGACTACCTTGGTTTGCCACTATCCAGCAAAAGGTAGTCTGCCCTATCGGTATATGTCCGACCGCGTTATTTTTTCTTATAAATGATCATCGCACTGAAGCAGTAGATTTGCTCTTCTTCATCTTCCCCAGTAGTGGCAACATTGTATTTAATGTCGACGATTTGATTTTCCCGGATGTCTTCCAGGAAAACATTCATTTCATCCTCTAGGTCCTTCTCGTGCTCATAATCGAATAATTTAACTTGGATCATCGGCTCTCCCCGCCCTTTTTACTATAATGATAGATATTGTGCAGGATGCCCATTTCCCAAGCAATTTATACATGCTTTATGTGTAAAGTCGATAACAGCGCAACCACTTCAGTCCCAACGTCTACCGTTGTAGCTGTCCCGCCCATATCCGGAGTCAGTGCCTTCTTATCGACCATCACCTGTTCGATCACGTCCAATACGTTCGCACCCCAACCTTCATGCCCAAAGAAATCAAGTATTTGACTGGCGGACCATATGGCGGCAAGGGGGTTGGCGATGCCTTTATGGGCGATGTCCGGAGCGGAGCCGTGAATCGGTTCGAACATCGAGGGATAGATCCGCTCCGGATTTAAATTGGCGCCTGCCGCAAGGCCCATCCCGCCTGCAATGGCAGCCCCCAGATCCGTGATGATGTCACCAAATAAATTGGAGGTGACGACGATTTGGAATCGCTCAGGCTGTTTGACAAAATACATGCTCGCTGCATCGACCAGATAAGAATTCGTTTCCACATCAGGATACTCTCTTCCAACCTCTTCGAATACCTGATCCCAAAAAACCATGGAATAGTTCAAGGCATTGGCTTTGCTTATACTTGTTAGGCTTTTCCCCATTTTGCGTGCCAGCTCATAGGCATAGCGAATGATCCGCTCCGTTCCTTTTCGTGAAAAAACTCCCGTTTGCAGGACGACTTCCTCCGGCTTGCCTCTAAAAAGCCAATCCCCGGCCCCGGAATATTCCCCTTCGCTATTTTCACGGATGACGACCATATCGATTTGGTCACGAGTCACGTCCTTTAACGGACATGGCGCACCTTGAAGCAGTCTGACGGGGCGAACGTTCACGTACTGATCGAATTGCTTCCTGATTTTCAGCAGCAGCTCACGTAATGAAATATGATCCGGCACCCCAGGATACCCGACCGCCCCAAGGTACACGGCATCAAATTTCTGCAATTGTTCCAGGCCATCCTCCGGCATCATTGTACCGTGCTCCAGATAATACTCACACCCCCAAGGGAAATGAGTAAACTCGAAGGAAAAACCCCCTGCAATCCGAGCCACCGCTTCAAGGACCTTCACGCCCTCCTCAATCACTTCGGGCCCTATACCGTCTCCTGCAATGACTGCTATTTTATGAACACTCATTTCCTCCGCTCCTTTTTTATCGAAATTTTCTGATTTATCACCACTCATTTTAACATATTCCTTCTGCATCCCCTGTTCAATCATAAAAAGGACCTGCGAATATTCGCAGGCCTTGTATTTCAAGGGCATATTCACTTAACGATGACTTCGCCGTCCCATTCCAGCATTCCGCCAACCATGTTTGCCACTTTATAGCCTTGTTCCTGCAGATAATGGCAGACATTTTCACTGCGGCGCCCTGACCGGCAAATGAAAATATATTCCTTTTCTTTATCGAAGTAATCAAGGTTCGCCGGGATATCATTCATGCGGATATGCTTGGCGCCTTCGATCATCCCTTCCTGCACTTCTTCGTCCTCACGAACATCGACAAGTTCCAGCGCTTCGCCGGCCTCTACCTTAGCTTCCACTTCTTCGGTTGTAACGATTTTGATTTCTTCCATAATTAGCACCTCGAATTATCGTTTGTTTTATCTCTCTCATTATAACAAAATTCCTTACTTTTAAGGAAGCCATTCAACCGGTCCAAGAAACAAGCCCTCTCTCTACTGACAGGTCATGGCGCCGATAGCTTATTCCTTCTATGCACCATTCTCGATAAAAGCGCTCCAGTCAAGGCTGCCGCCATCAAAATCGCAAAAAGGACCGAATAATTCGTGACGATCCCGATCAAAGTCGATGAGATGATGCTGCCAAAATAGCGGAATGTCGAAAAGATCCCCGATGCAGAGCCCGATGCAGATTCATCGACCGCCTCCAGGGAAGCGACCTGCATGCTGGTAAGCCCTAAACCGATTGCCAAACCGTTCACGATAAGCGTTATGGCTAAATAAAGAAGCGACTGGTTTTGGATGACGAACAATAATAATAGATTCGTTAACACGGTGAAGGCGAATGACAGGAAAATGACCTTTTGCGATGTCCATTTTCCATTAAGCTGTCCGCCAATCATATTGCCAAAAGCCATGGAAATGGAGAACAAGGATAACATCACGCCGCTCATCGAGGTGGATATATCCATTTTTGTGGTCATGATCAACGGCATGACCAACAAGATGGCATACATCGTGAAATTATTGATCAACACCGATAGATTGGCATTCACGAATATAGGACTCTTGAATAAGGCGAAATCTATAACCGGAGAGGCAACGGATTGCTCTCTCCTTATGAACAATCCCGTAAATAAAAGCGTCCCCAATCCAAGTGTGATGTATGCCGCCGGCGATGTTGCATGTGTCAAGGCAATCAATAATGTGATGGCAATGGCCAAATAAATGGCACCAAACACATCCAGGGGCTGTCTGGGACGCTTATTCCCAAGCTTGGGAATAAGCAACATCCCTCCAGCAAGCGCACCTAATAATAAAGGGACATTGACCCAGAATATCGCTTTCCAACTGGCCATGGCAATCAATAATGAGCCGATCAATGGACCGACTGCCGCTCCCAGCCCCATGCCTAAGCCGAAAAAACCCAATACCCCCGGCAGCCGCTCCCGTGAAACGGCATGACGGATAAGGGCAACGACATTCGGGATCAGTAATCCTCCCCCTATGGCTTGGAGTGACCGAAAAACGACGAGCACACCTATATTTGGAGCAAGGCCACAGCCAATCGAGGCAGTGAGAAATAATAGTATGCCAATGAGATAGATTTTCCGATTGCCATAAAGATCGCCAAGCTTCCCTGCGATCGGCTGGGTTACAGCCATGACTATGAGATAGATTGTGACCACCCACGTCACACTGTGTATATCCAAACCGTAAAAGTCCGAAATTGAACCGAGTGCTATCGAAATCATCGTTGAGTTGACCGGTACAAGGAACGCTGCCATCAATATAAAAACAATCATCAGGAATTCTTTCTGTCTGCTCATCCTTACACCTCAATCCTTAAACGAAAGAATAATCCATTGAAAAGAGCCGTTCGAATCGAATGGAATCATGCATCGATAATCGTGACTGTTCCCGTATTTCCATCGACAATGACTTGATCTCCATCCTTCAATCGTTCCGTGCCTATTTTTGTCCCCAATACTGCGGGAATTCGATACTCCCTGGCGATGATGGCCGAATGGGACAGCATCCCGCCTGTATCGGCAATGATCGCTATGGCATCCTGGAAAAAGGACGTCCAAACAGGTGTTGTGCTTTTGCAAACCAATATATCTCCTTTTTTAAACTTCGATGCCTCATGCATGCCGGAAATCACCTTGACCTTCCCTTCACATACACCCGCTGAAGCGGATATGCCTTTCATTGTATTCGCCGTATTTTCCTTGTCTTCTGCCAATGAACCAAACACCATTTCCACAAAAGCCTGTTCTTCTTCCGTAGGTTTGCCAAAGTAGGCTGGTGTTTTGATTTTCCCCTGGAGATCATATTGCCGTTTCCGCTCCAATACCGTGTCCATCAACGAGCGCGGTGCATCCAAAATTGAAATGATTTCATCTTTATATAAGAACCAAATATCCTCTGCATCATCGAGAACGCCCTGTTGGACCAGGAGCTCCCCTACCTTCAACAGGTATAGGCGGGCCTTGGCATCGAACATGGCATCGATGTAAAAGTGATGATCATCGGTGATGACAGCCGCATCCAAGGTCATTTGGTAACATTTTTCAAACACCTCTCGCTCACTGGGATCCTCAATTGACGTTAGGAAATTTTGATGAATCCGATTCCTGGCCATCACTGCCGCTTCGAATTCTTTATCAAAATCATACCCATTCTTGATGAAATTCTTGATGATTTCAAGGACATGCCCATTATTTTCCACCCAAGTCTCCCCCATGAAATCATGGGACTTAAGGCATCTGTATCCGTACTCATGGACGAATTTTTCAACGCGGTCAAGAAAATCCTTCCCTTTCCCAAAAGTGCTCAGGGCCTGGGATACGTTCCCTTCATCCGAATTCATGATAGCATGCAGCAATTGCGGTTCTTTTCTCGCCTTCATCGATAATTGCCATAAGAGACGATCGGATTCCAGTGACTTATTCATGATTCCCGCCATGGATTGATAGAGATCACGGGATGGCTCACTTCCAAGCAGTCTTTGGAACATCTTCTCAAGCTTCATATTCATACTGGCATGAGGCAGGACGATGATGAAATGCCAATAATAAACCTCTTTGAAAAACCCCGCCAGCTCCTCCAAGCCTCTTTTGGCTTTCGCTGCCGTAAATGGCTTCGATGTTTCCTCGTCGAGATGGCGATAAATGGGCATTAAACGATCATGGACGATATCATACATCCTATTAGTCAGCTCGGGATACAATTCCGCCATAAGCTTTTCGTTTTCCTTGAATAACTGCTCCGGTTCCGTTTTGAAGCGGATTTGCTTTCCATAATAGTATCCATTATGGACTTTCATTTGGGTAGATCCCATCGGTTCCTTCAGCTCCTCTGACGCTTTGGCCATCCCTTGATAAAATGGCTGTGTGACAATCGAAGCGAATAATGGCGAAATGGGATCGGGAAATCTGGAATCCATCAAGAACCAGAATTCTTCTTCATCTGCCCGTTCCAACATGAATTCTTTCCTTGCATCGGGAATGGATTCTTCCGCTTGGATTACAGTCGTGATCGGCCGGGCTTGCAAGAGGTATATTTCTTGATCTTGAATGCCAAATTCCAAATCGACCGGATGCTGATAATGCCTTTCCACCTCAAGGGTCAATTCGAGCAATCGTGAAATCATCGCCTCATCCAGGCAGTACGCATCCCGTTCCGCTTTAGTCGTTTCCAATTCCTCGGTCCCTGCTGCGCCCGCGATGATTTTCAGCTCTTTGCTGCCGATGATTTTCTCGATTTTCCTGCCATCCCGTTTGACCACGAAGGCATCTGGTGTAACGATTCCTGATACGACAGCCTCCCCAAGCCCATAACTGGCATTGATCAAAATATGATCCGAATTGCATGTAACGGGATCCTGGCTGAAAATCACTCCTGAAACGTCAGAATGAATCAAGCCTTGGACCACAACGCCCATATTCAATGCATCGACCTGTTCCTCGATCGTCTTGCTATATTGCAAGACGCGGGCCTCGAAGCACGAAGCCCAGCACTCCTTTACCCTAGACAGGAATTCTTCTTCCGTCCTGACATTCAAGTAGGTTTCATACTGACCGGCAAAGGATGCCTGCTCCAAGTCTTCGGCACCAGATGAAGAGCGTACCGCCAAGGCCGTATATTTTTCACGCAGCTCCAAAAAAGCGCTGGTCAGATTAGTTAATAAATCCTCGGGTATGCTCGCTTGCGTTATTTCGGTTTGAATGGTTCCACTCTGTAAATCGAGTTCGTTCACTTTCACAAAGTGCAAGAATGAATGACGGCTTATCACAAAGCCATCCGGCACGGGCAGGCCCAACTTTTTCATTTTGATTAAATTTTCCGCTTTTGCCCCTATAGCTTCCCTGGACTCCGTAGCTTGGGTAAATCTCTCTGTATACATGTTAATTGCTCCCCTTCCATCCGTTAGAGTTGGCTAAGACCCCACCTGATCCTGCAATCGTTCTCACCCAAAAAACCAGAGCCAGCCCGGCATTATATCCATGATTGGTATAATGCCCACTCTTAACCATAATGGATAATATGCTTCATTTCATATGAAAAGGCTTACACCATTTCAGTCGACAAAACATCATCGCCTCACATTTCATAGGGCTTTATTGCCAATTACCGGAAGATCAACCTAAAAAAATGGAACGAACTAATCAATTTCCTCTTCATTCCCCATTATTACGGGATCACACTGATTCTTTTCACTGTCGAATAATCCCTACTATAGTCGCAATAAAAAAAGTCAGCGAATCTAGTATTCGCTGACTTTTCCTTCGATTGAAGTGCCTATGTCAGTGCCTGAATCCCCGTTCGTATTGTACAGGAACTGCCACCTTTTTATTCAATGCCTGGGATGCTTCCAAAGCCCAATATGGGTTGCGCAGCATTCCTCTTCCCACAGCGACCAAATCCGCTTCTTCATTGCCAATGATTGAATTTGCCAGGATCGGATCATCCAAACGTCCAACGGCAATCACCGGGATATCCAATGCTTTCTTGATTTCCCTGGCCAATGGCGTTTGATAGCTTGCATGCGTGCCAGGTCTTCCCGCTGCTCCAATCGGGCCCTCGCCGCCTGAGCTCACATGGAACATATCGACGCCCGCTTCTTTAAACACTTTTGAAAAAGCGATGCTTTCCTCCAAGCCATATCCGCCTTCTACATATTCCCTTGCCGAGATGCGCATGATCAAAGGCATGCTAGCAGGCATTTCGCTTTTTGCGGCTTGAATGACCTCCACGCCAAACTTGGTCAGGTCCTTGCCGTATTCATCATCACGTCGATTCGTGATCGGTGATAAAAATTGGTGAATGAGGTACCCGTGTGCGCCATGTAATTCAATGGCATCGAATCCTGCCTGGACGGCCCTCCTCACTGAAGCACGGAATTTATCGACGATTCCCTTCACTTCTTCCGTCTCTAAGGCCCTTGGTGTTTTAAACGTTTCATCAAATGCTATTGCCGAAGGCGCTACCGGAGTTTCCGCATCCTGCGCCTTACGGCCTGCATGGGCAATTTGGATCCCGATTTTCGCTCCGTATCGGTGCACTTCCTTAACGATTTTGGAGAATGCATCAATTTGATCGTCCGACCATAATCCAAGATCGTGATCCGTAATTCGTCCATCCGGTTCCACATCGGTCATTTCCACGATGACCAGGCCCGTACCGCCAATTGCCCTGCTTACATAATGGTGCTGATGCCAACTGTTTGGTATGCCGTCTTTTGCTTCAACGGAGTATTGGCACATTGGCGGCATGACGATCCTGTTCTTAAGTTCAAGCTCTTTTATACGATAGGATGAGAATAAATCTTTCATATTTTATGTCCCCTTTAATTTTAATGCATGCACATGCATTTATATCATTTCGGTCATGGTGTGTCAACCAATCCGATTCCCCCGAACGGCAAGAAACGGATCCTGACCCGCTAGCTTCTTGGTATACTCCGTTTAAGATGTGTTATATTTAAAGGAAGTAAGCAGAGGAAGGCGAATAAATATGTCCAGTGAACAAAACATTATAACAACATGGCTAGCGTTTACCCGTATTCATGCCGAGCTCTCCAATGAGCTAGATCGCATGCTTCAGGCAAGACATCAAATGACCCTGAATGAATTTTATGTTCTATTATTTCTATCGGAGACCCCAGAAAAAAAGCTGCGGCTGCTGGAATTGCAACAGTTGGTCGGCCTAAGCCAAAGTGCCATGTCCAGGCTTTCCGTCAGGATGGAAAATAAAAGCTGCGGTGTCATCCAAAGAATTGGATATGAAGACGATCGCCGCGGTGTATGTGCGATCATAACCGACCGTGGCGAGATAAGGCTTCAGGAAATCCTTGCGACCGTTAATGAAACACTCGAAAAGACTTTTAAAAAAAGCGAGATCGACACAGCACTCAAGTTATTCGTACATGCTAAAGACGGGCTCTCTGAACAATGAACCAAGAAAATAGCCATGCATTTCCGTGCCCCATTCCATTTTGGGGCATTTTTTCCGTTCCTGACTTATCGGAACGGAAAGTGAGAGACCTCTGCCGGAAATACAATCTAGGGACAGAAACCCCAGGACAGTTCCCCGAAGAGACCGCACCGCCTCTGGATAAGAGAGCGCCTGCAGTGCAATGGAACGTTCATTGTATAAACTCCCCAGTATGGGCGCATTGGATGCCATCTTCATCAAATCAAAAAAAATGCAGACAAACCTCATGTTTGTCTGCAGCCTAAGGACGTTTTCCTGTCCTCATCGATGATTAAAAATCAAAATTATCAGGATCCGGACCAACACGATGATTCTGATTCAACCCATCTATTTGGGTCATTTCTTCATCAGTCAACTCAAAATCGAATACAGATGAATTTTCCACGATGCGATGCTCTTTCGTCGACTTTGGAATCGTTACGATCCCGTTTTGCAGATCCCAACGTAAAATGACCTGGGCAACGGATTTGCCATGCTTAGTCGCAATGGCCTGTAATGTTTCATTATCCAGTAATTCCCCCTGCATCAAAGGTGACCAAGCTTCCAGCTGAATGCCCTGCTCCTTACAAAATGCTTGCAATTCTTTTTGCGTCAGACGCGGATGACATTCGACTTGATTGACCATCGGCTTCACATCCCCAGCTTCGATTACATCTTCCAAATGGTGAACCTGGAAGTTGCTCACACCGATCGCTTTTACCTTTCCTTCTTTATAAAGGGTTTCCAGTGCTCTCCAAGCTTCTTTGTACTTCCCTTCCACTGGCCAATGGATAAGGTATAAGTCCAGGTACTCCAAGCCAAGCTTCGTTAAGCTTTTTTCGTAAGCCGCCAATGTCGATTCATAGCCTAAATCCGCATTCCATACCTTGGATGTAACGAATATCTCTTCCCGGGTGATTCCAGCTTCTTCGAGGCCTTCGCGGATTCCTTGTCCGACCCCTTCTTCATTTTGATAAATGGCTGCCGTATCAATGCTGCGATAACCGTGTTGGATTGCTGCCTTAACCGCATTTACCAGCTCAGGACCCTCCTCTACCTTAAATACGCCCAAACCGAACCAAGGCATTTTAACCCCGTTATGCAATGTTGTTGTATCTTGTAAATTTTTCACCATTATCGATCTACCTCCATTTTTTTCATTCAATATTTCATAGACTGTAATGCGTTAGCGTATCTGTATCATTACATCCCTTCAAGGAATCTTCCCCATTCGCTGAAGGGATGTAATGATACTTGATGATAAGGGATACTCTATATGCATACAGGGAATGACTTGCTTTAACTACCTTGCATCACTTCGCCTATCCTATTTTTAGTTCTTCCCTTTCCCTTGTAGGTCTCTACGTTCCAAGGCACGGCTCCATCCAGTTAAAATCACTGCAGCGAACACCATCACCCCGCCTATCCATGCTGTATGGATGAGTCCGATTGAATCCGTGATCACGCCGCCTAGATAGGCGCCTAGAGCGATGCCTGCATTAAAGGCTGCGATATTGATCGCAGATGCCACATCAACTGCACTTGGCACGAAGCGCTCCGCTAATATGACAACATAGACTTGAAGTCCGGGAACATTCATGAAGGCAAATAAACCCATTAATATGATCGTGATCAACCCAGCCAGTTTGAACGGTGCCGTGAAAGTCAAGACCACCAATACGATAGCCTGGATGAGGAACATATAGAATAAGGCATTAATAGGGTTGCGATTAGCTAATTTCCCGCCAAGAGTATTCCCTATCGCTATAGCTACTCCATATATTAACAAAATCAAGGCGACAGTTCCTTCTTTAAACCCCGTCACTTCCTGAAGCAGGGGCGACAAGTATGTGAAGACAACGAATGTTCCGCCATACCCAAGTGCTGTAATGATGAATACCAGCAGTAAGCGGCCATTAGTAATTAATTTGATTTGGTCCCGAAATGTCGTGCGTGCAGCCTTCCTTAAATCGGATGGGACAAGGACGCTATTCGCGACGAAAGCAATGAGGCCGATCGCCACGATGATGATGAAGGCAAATCTCCAGCCGAACTGCTGGCCGATGAAGGTTCCGAAGGGAACGCCTGTCACCGTAGCCACCGTAAGACCTGTAAACATGATGGCGATGGCGCTCGCCCTCCGATCTTCAGGAACCAAATCAGCAGCAATCGTCGCACCAATTGACATGAAAATACCGTGGGCAAGTGCCGAAATGACACGTGCAATCAATAATACACTGATCGTGGTAGCAGAAGCCGCCAATGCATTTCCAGCTACGAACACGACCATGATCCAAAGCAGCAAGGTTTTACGCGACATATTCGATGTCAGGGATGTCAGGATCGGTGCCCCGAACATGACTCCCAAGGCATACAAGGATACTGTCAAACCTGCCGTCGTGACTGTAATGTGCAGGTCCCTTGAAATGAGCGGCAATAACCCCACGCTGATGAATTCTGTCGTTCCAATCGCAAAGGCACTGATCGCCAAAGCCAGCAATGCCCATGTACTTCTATTTTTACTTGAAATCATATTCTCTTCTCCTTTTCGTCTTTTTGTACTATCATGAAATTGCCTCAAGCAATTTTTAGATAAATGGTACAGTGGATTCGGTGTGCAAATGTTATTATGAGATATAATATAAATAAAAAACAGTACGTACTTTAAAGTGATATAGGTACCTTTTAGTTCCTATAAGACAAGGAGAGTAGGCCATCATGCAAAGAAAGAAGTACAATATCTCGGTTGAAGCGACCCTCGAGGTACTGGGCGGCAAATGGAAATGCGTCATCCTTTGTCACCTGACCCACGGAAAAAAACGGACTAGCGAATTGAAGCGTTTGATGCCGAACATCACCCAGAAAATGCTGACACAACAATTGCGTGAGTTGGAAAAGGACGGGGTCATCGACCGGATCGTTTACAACCAGGTTCCTCCAAAAGTGGAATATGAACTTAGTGAGTATGGACATAGTCTGGAAAGCATCCTTACCGCCCTGTGTACATGGGGAGACAATCATATAACCAGAGTGTATGGAGATAAATCTTCCGTTCTGGAGGAAAGTATTTTGAATGAGTAGGGAGAGAGCAGCTATTGTAAACAATAAAAAGATTAGCCTAGTCGGCTAATCTCAGACTGTAGACAAACTCGATGAAAATCGAGTTTGTCTATTTTTATGGCCTGTACAATTTAGACGTTGATTTCCACTCCAGGCACTCGCTTTCCGCGGGCGGTCGGGGAGCCTCCTCGGCTTTGCCTGCGGGGTCTCCCCTAGACGCGCTTTTCCCGCAGGAGTCTCGTACCTTCCGTTCCAATCAACTTTGTCTTACCATTTAGAGGCTATGGTTTCCATGATAAAGTGCCTCATTTCTCTACGTTCGGAAAAAATTATGAGCGACGCTTTAAAGATACAGACCTGTTTGAACAGATTTTCTGTCGCATTTTAATGACAGCTGCTAATAAAAAGTTAATAAGTGTAGAACACGTTTTCGTGGATTCCACACATGTGAAAGCCAGTGCGAATAAACGGAAATTTGAAAAGAAAATCGTTCGTAAAGAAACACGAGCGTATCAAGGACGTCTTCAAGAAGAAATCAATCAAGATCGTGAAAACCACGGAAAGAAGCCTTTTCCACCAGATAAATTTGATAAGGAAGAAACCAAAGCAATTAAAGAAAGTACTACGGATCCTGAGAGTGGCTACTATGTGAAAGATGAACGAACAAAACAGTTTGCCTATTCATTCCATGCGGCCGCAGACGGCAACGGTTTTGTATTGGGAACGATTGTAACACCTGGTAATACACATGACAGTCATATTTTGGAGCCACTTGTTGAGCAAGTGATTGAGAAAGTTGGAAAACCAGAAGCAGTTGCCGCAGATGCAGCTTATAAAACACCAGCGATTACAAGCTACCTATTTAACAAAGAAATCACACCTGCTTTACCCTATACACGTCCTCGTACAAAAGAAGGATTCTTTCGCAAACATGACTATGTTTACGATGAACACTTTGATTGTTACCTTTGCCCTTCGGGAGAAACTTTAAAGTACTCAACAACAAATAAAGAGGGCTATCGCGAGTACAAATCGCCCAAACAAATTTGTGCAACATGCTCATTTTTATCACGGTGTACGGAAAGCAAAGACCATCAAAAAGTAGTGACACGGCATATCTGGCAAGCATATGTGGAAGAAGCAGATCATCTGCGTCATCATCAAGAGGTAAAACCTATATATGCGAAACGCAAAGAAACGATTGAGCGTGTATTCGCAGATGCAAAAGAAAAGCATGGTATGCGTTGGACTACTTTAAGGGGACTTAAAAAATTGTCGATGCAGGCGATGCTTACTTTCGCTGCCATGAATGTAAAGAAGATGGCCACTTGGACATGGCAAGGTCCTAAAACGGCTTAACATAGCGGCTCGAAGAGCCCAAATCTCGTAACCTTTGGTTAAAATTTCAAAGGAATTTCAAAAGGGGTTCGGAATTTTTTAATTCCGAACCCCTTTTGTCTACAAACTGAGATTAGCCTAGTCGGCTAATCTTTTTTTACTACCACATATCCATCAACCGCTAAATTAAGTTCGATCCGAAACATCCTGCCCTGTTTTAATACTCGCCATTTTTTGGTATAATATGTAATACCATTCATACGCTTTTTTGCATGAAACAGGATCATGCTGATTCTTTAAATTTTTTATTTTGTAAACGAATGAGTATAATTGGGGAAACTAAGGAGTGACCTATGAGAGTTTTATTGGAATTGATTCGCATCATCTTGATATTCGGCATTGCCGGTTCGGTTTTTTCGGCGATTGTATATGGCATTTATAATAGCATAGGCGTGAACACGGGGCAGTATGGCTGGTTGGGTACGGTCGCCATCCTGATTTTATTGTTTGTTTGGTATCGAAATAAACTCCAATTCAGTGGTTGGTACGCTGGCAAGGGGAAGGAAAGGCTGCCTAAAACGGCCTCGAACGTACTGATCATCTGCTCACTATTGCTATTATGTGCCCCACCCATTCTTTAAGTCTATTTTAAATAGAGCGGAGTGAACTATTTGCAGAGATTATTTAATATAGTTGTCCTCATCCTCCTGCTCGGTGCCTTTTGGCATGGATATGGCAAAGACATTCAGGAGTCTGGGGTCAAGGCGGGGGTTCAATCCTTTGCATCCGATTTTCATTCCCTCATAACCGGGCCCGAGGTTTCGTCCGCCCTGGAAAAGCTTAACACAGGCGTCAACAACCTGATGGGATCGCTGGCCGAAACATTGGATACCGCTACCGATAAGGAGCGGCAGGAAACGGAAAAAGTGAAAAAACCAGCACTGGAAGCGCCAGCTGAAGCCAGCTTTTCCGTCCGTAATATCGAAATGGGCGACACGAAGGACGATGTAGAAAAACTCGCTGGTGAGGCGAAGCGCCATACACGGAACGAATATGGTGTGGAATGGTATGCCTATCACGAAAATTACCAAAACTTCTTCATGGTTGCCTACGATACGAACAATCAAGTCGTCGGTTTATATACGAACCAGGACTTGATTTCTTCGAAGCAAGGCATCAAACGGGGCACACCTAAAGCAGACGTCGCTGAAAAACTGGGGAAGCCCATCACCAAGCTGCTTAAAGGGAACGTCTATTACCAGATCAAAAGCGATGGCGAATACGAGATGTTTGAAATGGATCAGAGTTATGTGACCATCTTTTATGACAAACACGAAAAAAACACCGTCACATCCATCCAAATCATCAACGCTGATCTCGAAAAGCAAAAGAGCGGTTATTTTGCAGCGGCCAGCCCCGAGCTAAAGCAGGGCTTTGAATACCAGTTATTCGATTTGACCAATGCAGCTCGGGTCAATCATGATCTTTCCGTGCTTACATGGGATAAACGAGTCAAAGTCACTGCCCAGGACCATAGTAAGGATATGGCCGTGAATCAATATTTCAACCATACCAATCTTGAAGGGGAATCTCCCTTCGACCGGATGGAGGATGACCATATCAAGTTTCGAATGGCCGGCGAGAACCTGGCTGCCGGGCAGAACAGCAGCATCTTCGCCCATGAAGGGTTGATGAATTCCATCGGGCACAGGGAAAACAAATTACAGAAGGATTTCCAATCACTTGGTGTCGGAGTCGCTTTCGATCAAGAGCAGAAACCCTATTACACAGAAAACTATTTGAGGAAATGAACGGAAACGGAAAAAGGAGTGCGCCCTTTATGGAATGGGCGCACTCCTTTTTTACCGGTACATTACCAAACAAATAACCCTACCATCATGGCACTCAGCAAGGAAACGGCCATTCCGCTGATCAACAGTTTCCAAACGTTCCTTCCGATGATGTTCGATTTCTCATCACTGAGGATCGAATTGAAGGTTCCATAAATCATCCCGACTGTACTGAAGTTGGCAAATGACGTCAAATAGGTGACAGCAACAGCGACTGTATGCGGTGGCAGGCTGCTGATTTTATCTTTTAAATCGAGCAAGGCGACGAACTCATTCGTGGCCAGCTTGATTCCCATCAATTGCGCCACATACATGGCATCATGTCCAGATAGTCCAAGCAGGAATGCAAAAGGACTAAATATTACGGAAAAAATCTTTTGGATCGTCAAGCCATCAATAAAGAAGCCGAAAATGCCATTTAAAGCTGCCGTTAACGCAACATAACCGATAACCATTGCCATGATGACGAAAACCATCTTGGCTCCAACCAGCATGCTGTTCGATATGGTGGAAAAGAAATCCTTCTTTTCCTCTTTGGAAGGAACATATACGACATCTTCCTCCTTACTGACTTCGACAGGATTAAGCATGTTGGCAATCAGCAAGGCATTCAGGCAGTTCAAAGGAATCGCTACAAAAACATAGGTTGCCGGAACCATGGATAAGTAGGCACCAATGATCGAGCCGCTTATGCTGCTCATGCCCATGATGCCAAATGTCAATAATCGCTGGTCCTTAATCGCACCGAGCTGAGACCGGATGACGGCCAGTGCCTCCGTATTCCCAAGGAACATCATCTGGATGGAAAAGAAACTCTCTAGCTTAGGTAAACCGGAAACTTTCGAAATGAGCCAACCCACTTTATCAATGATCCAAGTAAGTATGCCAAAATACGATAAAACATCAAAAAACGTAATAATGAAAATGATTGGCATCAAGGCACTAAAAAAGAAATCCACTTGTTCATTTGCCATAAGTGAAGGAAACACGAAAGAAATCCCTTCATTTGCACATTCAATTAACCAAGTGAAGAAGGAAGCAATCAGATTAATGACCCATGCCCCAATTTTGGTCGATAACATGAACCACGTGATAAGCAATTCAAACACCAGCAAAGTAAGGATGGCCTTCCAATTAACTCTCCTTTTATTGGGTGAACAAAGGTAAACGATGCCCATTACAACTAAAACACCTAGTATATTCAATAAGAAATACATGCTTTCATCCCCTTTGTTTTATCATTTCCCATTCATTATAAAAAAGCCCTTACCCTTTCACACTTTCAGCCGCAGGAAGAAAGTGTGAAAAGGTAAGGGCCTGCATCAAAACAGGGCGGTGTGCTGGTCAAAAAGCCAACAAACCTATACCCGTTCATCTCACCATTTTTCATACTTCCTTGTAGTCCGGCATTACGGCTGCCAGGTAGAAACTATCAGACCATCGTCACTGATATTATACAAGGATATTTTTTTTATATTCTTAGGGAAAATATAATCTTAAATTACTTTGTTTTCAATTACAATACGTTTTGTAATTATTATATTAATATAAATATTTCGACAAAGATGAAACACTTACTGACCTCGACCTGGGCGAGATACAAATCGAGAAGCTTTCACAACTGCTTCAGCAAAAAAGCCACCAAATTGGTGGCTTCAGTTTGTAGACAAAAGGGGTTCGGAATTAAAAAATTCCGAACCCCTTTTGAAATTCCTTTGAAATTTTGACCAAAGGTTACGAGATTTGGGCTCTTCGAGCCACTATGTTAAGCCGTTTTAGGACCTTGCCATGTCCAAGTGGCCATCTTCTTTACATTCATGGCAGCGAAAGTAAGCATCGCCTGCATCGACAATTTTTTAAGTCCCCTTAAAGTAGTCCAACGCATACCATGCTTTTCTTTTGCATCTGCGAATACACGCTCAATCGTTTCTTTGCGTTTCGCATATATAGGTTTTACCTCTTGATGATGACGCAGATGATCTGCTTCTTCCACATATGCTTGCCAGATATGCCGTGTCACTACTTTTTGATGGTCTTTGCTTTCCGTACACCGTGATAAAAATGAGCATGTTGCACAAATTTGTTTGGGCGATTTGTACTCGCGATAGCCCTCTTTATTTGTTGTTGAGTACTTTAAAGTTTCTCCCGAAGGGCAAAGGTAACAATCAAAGTGTTCATCGTAAACATAGTCATGTTTGCGAAAGAATCCTTCTTTTGTACGAGGACGTGTATAGGGTAAAGCAGGTGTGATTTCTTTGTTAAATAGGTAGCTTGTAATCGCTGGTGTTTTATAAGCTGCATCTGCGGCAACTGCTTCTGGTTTTCCAACTTTCTCAATCACTTGCTCAACAAGTGGCTCCAAAATATGACTGTCATGTGTATTACCAGGTGTTACAATCGTTCCCAATACAAAACCGTTGCCGTCTGCGGCCGCATGGAATGAATAGGCAAACTGTTTTGTTCGTTCATCTTTCACATAGTAGCCACTCTCAGGATCCGTAGTACTTTCTTTAATTGCTTTGGTTTCTTCCTTATCAAATTTATCTGGTGGAAAAGGCTTCTTTCCATGGTTTTCACGATCTTGATTGATTTCTTCTTGAAGACGTCCTTGATACGCTCGTGTTTCTTTACGAACGATTTTCTTTTCAAATTTCCGTTTATTCGCACTGGCTTTCACATGTGTGGAATCCACGAAAACGTGTTCTACACTTATTACCTTTTTATTAGCAGCTGTCATTAAAATGCGACAGAAAATCTGTTCAAACAGGTCTGTATCTTTAAAGCGTCGCTCATAATTTTTTCCGAACGTAGAGAAATGAGGTACTTTATCATGGAAACCATAGCCTAAGAACCAACGGTAAGCCATATTGGTTTCAACTTCTTCAATCGTTTTACGCATGGAACGAATACCGAAGGTATATTGAATGAAAGTCAGTTTAACTAAAATAACTGGATCAATACTTGGGCGTCCTACCTCTGAGTACATATCTTTCACCAAGTCATAAATGAAAGTGAAGTCAATGGCAGCCTCCATTTTACGAACCAAATGGTTCGGTGGCACCAGTTGATCTAAAGTAATCATTTCAAGTTGATCTCGCTGAATAGAATCATGTTTAGAAAGCATCCTCATCACCTCAAGTTTTAATACTTCAATTTTAAAACAAAAATGACTCCAGTCAAAAGTGTTCTATCTAAAAGGTAAGACAAAGTTGATTGGAACGGAAGGTACGAGACTCCTGCGGGAAAAGCGCGTCTAGGGGAGACCCCGCAGGCAAAGCCGAGGAGGCTCCCCGACCGCCCGCGGAAAGCGAGTGCCTGGAGTGGAAATCAACGTCTAAATTGTACAGGCCATAAAAATAGACAAACTCGATTTTCATCGAGTTTGTCTACAGTCTGAAGCCACCAAATTGGTGGCTTCATTTTGACAGGGGTGCCCTGTTATACATAAAGATAAACCGAATTGCAATTACCAAGGCAGTGTATTCAAGAACCGGTATACATCCTCATACACCTGTTCACGCTCTCTGCCCAATGTAATGATATGGCCAGATTTCTCATACCATATCAATGATTTATGCTGTGTATCCACTTCATTATATATAATAGATGCACTATTTCTGTAATCCGGGTCATCAAGACTTCCCTGTAACACAAGTGTAGGTGAAGTGATCAAATCCAGTTTATCGGCTGTATCATTAATCATATCAAGTGCTTCCTGTAAGGATGACATTGGCTCCTCTTTAAGCTTATCCATTTCAGCGGCAACTTGTTCTGCATCTTTGCCCTCAAACTTCTTATAAGCTTGTGCATAACTGAGCATCCGATTATTTAATCGGTCTACATCATTCCCTATTGTAGGGGCACACATGGAAACGACACCTGTTACAGGCAATTCAATTCCGACTTTTAATGAAAAGACACCGCCAAGGGAAATGCCTATAACGGCAATTTCTTCGTAGCCTTCATCCTTCAAGTATTGATACGCATTCTCTACATCTTCCCACCACTGCTTTGGACTCGTCTGAACAAGTTCCTCCGCAGGCAATCCATGCCCTCTATAAAGAGGTCCGTGGCAAGTATAATCGCGATCATGTAAATATTTCCCCAATTTTTTCATATCCCCCGTACTTCCGGTAAACCCGTGAAGTAAAAGGACAGCTCTATTTCCACCTCTGTATGTGAATGACTCAGGTGCTTTCACTTTCATCTAACTAGGACCTTCTTTCTGCTCTTGTTGATAAATAGAATCTAAATGATTTTTAACAAAAAATCAATCAATACCCCTTGAGTAAGGTTTTCTCCTATCCCAATCCGTAATCTCATAGAACAATTCATAATTGGATATAGTAACCTTACACACTACATGCAACTCATCCGTTCCGAAGCACATTTTACTATGATTGAATTTATTTAGCAATCGTCATTTAACCATTTTTTAAAAGAAAAGTAAAATGAACCTTGTGATACGATGTACAACGCATTACACTTTACTAACAAAATCAGGAGGCGGGTTGCTTTGGATAAGGAATTAATGAAAGGAAGCATCGACCTCCTTTTACTATCACTCCTACAACAAAAAAAGCTCTATGGCTATGAAATGACAAAGATCTTGAAGGAAATGAGCATGGGAAAATATGAGATCGGCGAAGGCACCCTCTACCCCGCCCTCAAACGGATGGAAGCAAAACAATTCATAAAAGGCCACTGGAAAGAATCCGAATCCGTCCGCAGGAAATATTATTCCGTCACCGAAATGGGCCAACTTGAACTCGAACGGAAACGACAATGCTTTTCCCTCCTGGAAACCCTCATTCGAAAAAGTTCAGAAAAATTTTGAACGATATGCTTGACTCGCGAATTTGGGGGTTTCACTCGGAAATTGGGCGTTTACTCGTCAATTTGAGCGTTTTCTCATGATTTTAAGGCTTCTACTCGCGAATTCCAGGCGTTTACTCGCTTGTACTCGAAAATCGGGCGTGTCCTTATGGATGATGGCTTTTTGTCGAGTGTTCAGGCTGCTCACATCCGTAGGAATAGGTAATTCCGCCATATAAAAAAGGGCCTAATTTGGCCCTTTTTCATCTATTTCTTTATGCTTGCGATAATTGGCGCAGGAGAGCTTCATGCATTCGCCTTGGACATGCGGACCGTATTTTTCACGAAAGGCTTCGAGGCAATAGCATCTGTCTTCTTTCTTTTTGGATCCATCCATCAAGCGTTTCACTCCTCCCATTTAACCGGAGACTACGCGCTTCTCCAGCCTGATATGGATTTGTCCGAGCAGTACGGCACCGATCGACTGAATGATCGTTTTTACGATGATTTGCCCGATGATCGCGGCTGGTACGGCTTCCCATGGCAGGATGTTGGCACCGAGTGGGCTTAGGCCGATCACGACAAAAAGCACCGAATCGAAAAAGCCTCCCACGATTCCGCTGTACAGCACCCTCCAGCTCATGGGCAACTTTAGCCGGGTATAAATTTCCGTATCGGCCGTTTCAGCCACTACGAACGATAATGCGGAAGCGAATACGATCAATAAAGTATCCCCTAATAAAAAGGATACACAGGCAGATAATATGAGTGCGATGATGATGCAAAAATAGGTTTTCGCCCGGCCGAATTTATTTTGGACCAGATCTCGAAAGATGAATGTTCCTCCAATCAGCAACGTCCCCATCGGTATGATGAACATACCAAAATGTAATGGCATAAAAGCTGCTGTCACCACATTTGCGGTGATGATGGATACTAAATACAATAAAATTCTTAACATGTCTTACAATCTCCTCTTACAGAAAAAACAGCACCCCAAGAAAGAGCACTGTTCTCCTTAGTTTTTTTGAGAGGGTAGCTAGAACCTCTTCCGCCCGAGCGGATTATTATTTTCCTTTTTTTATCGTAGCTTGAAAATGGTTGGAAATCAAGCAGTTTCCAGCTACGATGAAAATATCATGATACAATCGGGAAGAAAAGGAAAATCATGATGGGAAAGGAAGTCGTTTTTGTATGGATACCCAGGTAACAACGAAATTCAAAATTGTCAAACCTAGCAATGATGTGTTCGAAGCGATCGTAAGCCCTGATAAAATCGGGAATTTTTGGTTCTCGACAAGTTCTGAAAGATGGGGTCAAGGCAAAACCATTACATTGAAATATGAGGAATACGCGGCCGAGGTTATGATAACTGTACTAGAAATGGTCGAAAATAAGAAAATCGCATTTTCCTGGGGTAGCAATGATGAAGAAACGATGGTTACCATCCTGTTGGAAGAAGTGGATGAGACAAATACGATCATTGAAGTGAACGAAAAAGGTTTGAAAGCGGATGACCCCGAGATCATCAACAAAATGATCGGCCAAAAAGAAGGCTGGGTCTATACATTAACCTGTTTAAAGGGCTATCTGGAAAATGGCGTGCATACATTGAGGGCGTCCATCCTTTTTTAACATGGACTCAAGGATGGCTGTTCATCCTGGGGTCCATCACTTTTACATACATTCCCCTTGTAGCTTTTTCACAGGCCTCGTTTCCCATGGTTTTCACTTTTTTCGATAGATTCGAGGCCCTCACCAATTGGCTTCCATGCATGACGGAGGGGTCGATCAGTCGCACTTTCGTTTTCCGATGGAGATCGTAGTCCGTTTGAACCTCATACAGCTTAACATTCCCATGTATCCGTTTCAGCAGTTTTTTCAAGTCATCGTCTTCAATGGCGTGTAACAAGAGCATAACTTCTTCATCTTCACCAAGCAGGTCATCAAGGCCGATCAGCTTTTTATCCAAAGCCCATTTCAAGGTCCTGGCCAAGGCATCATAGCCATAAATATTAAGCGGATCCATGAAAAAATCGATCACTTCGCCATAATACGTCTCCACGAACCATTCAGCAGCTTCAAGATCATCGAGGTACATGCGTCCGTCCACGATGATTATATGCTCCAGAAAGTCCGTTACGGATTCCAGCGTGATGTTTCCATAGTGATACATGTCACGGAGGGTATAATCGACTCGATCGGCGCATAGCTCAGGTGCGGATCGTTCCAATAGTTTCCATTCCGAATCAAAAATAGCTTCCAACTGAAATCCATACCGCTTCAGGATAAAGGGGATTTCGGAATTCATGATGATCTGTTCATATATTTTTTCATGATAATCTTCCTCTTCACAATCGAGAACGAAATCGATGACGTGCGAGAAGGCCGTGTGGGATACGTCATGCAGCAGGCCAGCAATCTGTTCCTCCAATGATCCACCAAGCTTCATGATCAATAACATCACGCCAACGGAATGGTCAAATCGTGTCACATTCCACTTCTCATTCACTAAATAACTGGCTCCTCCTTGATGCACCCCCTTCAACCTTTGGACCGGTTTACTTAACATCAGCTCTTCAAGAACCCCCTCTACAACGTACTGTCCATAGACACTATCCGAAACGATCAAGATTCACTGCACCCCTCTTCATTATTCTAGATTGTAATCGGGTTCCTTCACAAAAATGATTTCCCCACTCTCCCCTTGCTTATATTGTTTTCTTGCCAATTCCCTTATCTGTTCCTCATCGTTCCAATCAATATCTTCGAGGTTGCCCTTATCCGCTTCATCACCATTGAGTATGACTTCATTTGTGATTACTCGATTTGCTGGATGAACGATAAACATGTCTCCTAGAGGATCAGTTTTTTTAAAAAAAAGGAGAGCGAATACAAAACAACCGGTCAATGCGATGATTATTGAAGATAATATGCCTACTTTCTTTTTCATTCATTCATCCCTTCCATCCATATTTAACCATCCTTATTTTAATACAAATGGGTATGGTTGTATATTACAAATCGATAACGGATCCCCCTTTTTCGGTTACTGATACCTTCATATTGCCGATGAATTCATCATTAATAAAAATCTGTAAATCCCAGATGCCGGTTTCCGTAAAGGTCAAAATCGTGGTCGCCATGGAGGCAGGAACATCATTGCCCCCGCTTTTAAAGCTGACTGGCTGCGGCGTATACGTTTTAGGTAATTCTTCGATCGGCGTTTTACCATTGATCACTTCCCCTTTAACTGTATGGCTCATTCCACTGCCAGCTTGAGCGGCCGTTACCTTAAGTTCGCCTAAAGGAATCTCTTCACCCTTTCTCCAAAAGAGCCATTCCAATACAGTTTCCTTATCCACCACTAAAGGTTTATCAATAAATCCGAATTTTCGCTCCTCCCCCCTGACCACATGCAGCATCATCACATCTTTTACTTGTTCAGTTATCGTGAATGTTGGTGCCGCGTGTAAAGCTTGGTAATCGGAAGCGAATCCTATTTCATCAGCATCAGCCTCGTTGGGCATTGTCAAACCGGTCAGCAGCAACATGAATAAAACAGCCTTTTTTGATTTCATAGGTCTCCTTCCACCGTTCATGGTTTACTATGTTAGACGAAGTAGACGAGGTTTCGTTTCATAAAAATGGCTATTTTACGGTTTTTTTAAGTGATCTACCCTTTTTATTAACCACCGTGAAAATTTGCCATGAAATTACTGACCATTGGTAAAGAATATGGCAGGTCATGTTGGCTCATAATCTTTTCTTTCTCAATACGATTTCAGCTGATCTTGTCCCCTGGCGTTTCGGTGGACATACAGGGTCAAAGGTTTATGACGTCTTTCCTGCCTATACCGTAACGCAAATGGATCGTTTTGGACTTAAATAGACCACTTCATTGAAAGCTTCATATATTCAAACAGTTTAAGAAAAAAGGCAGTGTGAATATGCTTCACAATGCCTCCTCTTCTTTATACGCCCCGCTTGTTGCCCCATATATAGGTATGCAGCTGCGGGAGAACTTTCACGTCATTCAATTCATCATCGGCTATCACTTTATCGATTAGCTCTTCATATTTCTTCAATAATCCGCTGATCAGATGCTGATCATCCGCCGTCCTGCTGTCGTCATTGCCGACCTGCAGATAAAAAGGAATGCCAGGATACCGCTCATGTACATGTTTGGCATATTGATAATCTTCTTCATTAAAGACGACAATCTTCAATGAGACATGGTTGTTGGGATTTCGGCCGGCAAGCTTCTCCAATATTTGATCGAGCACCGTAAAGTCCGTGCTCATTCCCGAGCTCGGCGGCTTAGGTGATAGCGTCAGTTCATCGATATCGAGAAACCAGTCCTGCCAACGGCTTCCTTGCGTTTCGACACCGATGTTGATTTTGTGTTCGCGCAGCAAGGCGATCAAGCCATTCAGATTTTTCAGAAGGGCCGGATTCCCCCCGGATATGGTCACGAAGGAAAAACCCGAGCCTCCAATTCGCTTCAGCTCGCCCCAAATTTCTTCTGCAGTCATCTGGACGGTATCTTCCTTCCCTGATCCATCCCAGGTAAAAGCCGAATCACACCACGAACAGGAATAATCGCAGCCAGCAGTACGAACGAACATCGTCTTTTGGCCAATGACCATTCCCTCACCTTGGATGGTCGGGCCGAAGATTTCCATAACCGGAAGTTTACTCACTTTCCATCCACTCCCGTCTCGCCTCGGCATAACTTGTCGGTGTTTCATAGAGACGGACAAATTCAACCCTGGCACCCTGGTAATCTTTCATTGAAAGGGCTTCGGCCATTTTTTCGTAGATCCAAACAACCATGTTTTCGGCTGTTGTATTCATGGGCGGCAGCGTTTCATTCAAATAACGATGATCGAGGTGGATTTCAATTTCATTTTTCCATATTTCCTTCATGTCCCCGAAATCAATCATCAAACCGCGAGAATCGGTATATCCGCTCAATCCAAAGATGACCTTGTAGGTGTGACCGTGAAGATTCTTGCATTTCCCCTCATAGTCGTGCAGATGGTGTGCTGCGTCAAAAGTGAATTCCTTGCTGACCAGGACCCTCTTCTTTGTATAGTTCAGCTGGCTGCGCTGTATATCTTCATCTATTTTTTGAAGCTTATCGACGATTTTAAAACCATACATCATGAGTGACCTCCCGTCTGCTTATATAGTCATCCAGCCCTTTTTTGCGCAGCTTACATGCCGGACATTCCCCACAGCCGTCAGATATGACGCCATTATAGCAAGTCAGTGTCTTTTCGCGGACAAATTCGAACGCGCCAAGCTGATCGGCAAGCTCCCATGTTTCTTCTTTATTCAGCCACATAAGCGGCGTATCGATTACGAATGACTGGTCCATCGACAAGTTCAAGGTTACGTTCAACGATTTAATGAAAACATCGCGACAGTCAGGATATCCGCTGAAATCCGTTTCACAGACGCCTGTGACAATATGTTTAGCCCCGATCTGGCTGGCCAGAACCCCGGCAAACGAAAGGAACAGCAAATTCCTTCCCGGCACGAAGGTTGATGGCAATTCGCCGTCTTCCCCGTCTTCCACTGCAATGTCACTTCTCGTCAACGCATTGGGCGCCAGCTGGTTCAGCAGCGACATGTCCAGGATATGATGGTTGATGCCCAGCTCCTTCGCTATTTGTTGGGCGCATTCGATTTCCAAGCTGTGCCGCTGATTATAATCGAAGGTCACTGCCTCGACTTCCTCGAATCTCTCCATCGCCCAAAACAAACAGGTCGTACTGTCCTGACCTCCGCTAAACACTACCACTGCCTTTTCTTTCTTCTTCATTTCTATAAAACTCCTTTTTACGGAAAAAAACAGCACCCTAAGAATAGAGTACTGTTTCTCCTTAGTTTTTTTGAGAGGGTAGCTAGAACCTCTTCCGCCTTAACGCGGAATATACTATTTTCCAACCCAATCGTACCCTGAAAACGAGAAGAAATCAAGTTGTTTGTATAGGGTGACCAGACCTAATGGGAAACTTGGTATCCTGGACAAACCCATTAACATATTCATCATTTTTCCGATAAATAAGTGAACAAACTTATTGATAAAGGGGTCCATTCATTTGAAAAGCATTAAAGGAAAGATACTGGCGGCATTTTCACTCATCATATCTTTATGTATCATCTTAGGAGCATTCAGTATTTATAGTAGCAACAAGTCACTGAAACATTCGCAAAATATTATTGAAGAGGAACTGCCGATTCTGATCGAGAGCGAAAAACTGTTATATAATCTTTCCCAAAGAACGGCATTCGCTAGAGCCTACATTTTATACGGCGACGAAAGTTATAAAGAAAAGTTCTTACAATATACCGATGATAGCCAAAACATCCAGGAGAAGCTTTTGTCTTTGAGCGATTCGGAGGAAGCGAAGGATTTGATCGAAAAAAGTGTGGATTGGAGGACGATGATTGTCGAGCGGGTATTCACCCAATATGAAAAGGGAAATCCGGAACGAGCTAAAGAAATCCTCAAAAACGAAGTGTCACCCATCAGTAACGATATAATGGAGGGCTTCAAGGGACTCGCTTCGGAACAGGAGGAATTGATTCAAGCTTCAGGCGAAACCGTCATGGCAAGCGGGAAATCGGTCAAGGTGACTAGCATCATCATCTCCATTGCCGCCGTCATCATTGGCACTCTGCTCGCAATCGTCACTGCCCAGCTCATTACCGCTCCCCTCCTTAAAATCAGGGATCGGATGAAATCGGTGGCAGCCGGAGAGCTGGATCATGATCCGCTGGAACATAAGTCAAATGATGAAATCGGCGAATTAACGGCATCTGCCAATCAAATGCAGAAAAACCTCCGTGATACGATCGAAAAAACACTGGCTGTATCCGAATCCGTTTCCAACCAAAGCCAAAGCCTGACACAATCAGCATTTGAAGGGCAGCAGGGCAGCAAGCAGATCGCCACCACGATGTATGAACTTTCGGAAGGTTCGGAGTCACAAGCCAACCGGGCAACGGAAATGGTCCGCATGATGGAGGATTTCACCGGTAAGATCGAACAGGCCCATCTTGACGGGGCAGCGGTATTCATGAGTTCAAGCGAAATCCTTACCTTGACAAAGGAAGGAACCATTTTGATGCGCAGTTCAGTCCAGCAAATGAAAACGGTCGATAGCATCGTCAAGGATGCCGTCGAGCAGGTGAAAGGGCTCGATTCTCGTTCACAGGAAATCTCGCAGCTCGTTCAGGTCATCAAGGATATATCCAATCAAACCAACCTCTTGGCCCTGAATGCTGCCATAGAAGCTGCACGAGCTGGCGAACATGGCAAAGGCTTTGCCGTCGTCGCGGATGAAGTGCGAAAACTTGCAGAAGAGGTAACCCATTCCGTAGGGGATATTACCGAAATCGTAGGCACTATACAGTCTGGTTCAAAAAACGTCGTCCGCTCCCTCGAAGATGGTTATTCACAGGTCGATGAGGGGACTAAACAAATTACCCGTACCGGTCAAACCTTTGAGACGATCAATCATTCTGTCGATGACATGAGTACGAAAATCCAACATATTACAGATGAATTGAACTATATCTCTACTAATAGTAAAAACATCAATCTGGCCATCGAAGACATCGCAGCCGTTTCAGAACAGTCCGCAGCAGGGATCGAGCAAGTTTCCGCCTCCGCTCAACAATCCAGCTCGGCTATGGATGAAATCACCAGCCATGCCAGTAAGCTCGAATCTTCAGCGGCGCAACTGATTGAACAAGTCCAGAATTTCAGGATATGATATTGCCGATTCCCGTCACTTGCAGGCGGGAATCGGCGTTTTCCCTATGGCGGGGTTGTTTTATTTTCGTCGATTCGGGGAATGAATCACTATGGACATAAAAAAAACATTAGTGACACTCTCTATCAATAGAAAGCAAGAATCAATATTTTGCTCCATTATCAGAATATTTAGTGTATAATAGATTTATCCAAAGGAATTTTTTTACTATTAAAGAAATGAAACCATGCCTTCGTTTCCTTTTTTCGAAACCCAGGCATATCTAACCACCAGGATTAATGTAAGGTTCTCTTATACATTATCTTTTTAAGTCTTTACTATCATAAATATCCATTATTTTCTCCAAAATTGTAAAAAAAGGTTAATATTCACCCGCTTTATGTTACTATTAAACTAAGACCTTTTAACCCCACAAGGAGGAATTCATATGAAGCATCTATTTAGATTCGTAGCAGAGTTTAACGAAAGGAAAGCACTCGAACGGGAAACCGACGAATTCTTTCGCAAAGAATACGAAAATTATATGAAGCTCCATCCTGAAAACGGAGCAAAAAAGAGATTAGCTCCTAAACTATATGTTATTGATGGTGGTAAAAAAGGCGCTCCTCATTCGTTTTCTGATAGAAAGAAATCCAGTTAACCCTATTTCTTTTACACTCATCCGTAAGATCCTAATCACATCCGCAAAACACAATCCATTTAGAGAAAATATATTAACGAAAAGCTCAGGATTCAGTTCTGGGCTTTTTTGATTTTTCGATTCTTCTATTAACACTATATTAATAGAAGAAACTAGGTATTTTTTTATAAAATGGATTAACTTTAGCATTTTTCATGTTTCAGGTAATGGTTCACAAAATAGGCAAATCGGTTTTTATTGTGTAAAAACCCAAAAAACCGTAAAAAAAGAGCTGTGTTCTTTTACTCATCTTTAAACATATTCAAAACAGTCTAAATAATTGAGTCGATAGACGCAATATCTTACATTGAATGACAAATGAATAATTAATGTTACACAAGCAGCAAATACATGGGTAAAAACAATTATCTACGTGTAATAAAGGTCACTCCTAAAGACTATTTATTATATAAATATAGTCATTAAGAATCGGGTTCAAATACTCATTTATTGACATTTGTTCTCTTAATATAGTGTTCCTATTACAACTACCATATTTTAGTGTAAAAAAATCGAGGCATTCCCCAGTTCCCTCCCCTATCTTTAGACTCATAAAACAATTCCTTCCATTAGATATTATTACACTTCTATATACATTTATTTGCAAAAAATGAGAATAACTATATTACGATAGAATAATTGACCCTTGCCTATTAAGTTTAAAATCATGTAGTGTGTATTCAGTAAATCAAATATGTGAAAAAAGAGAGGGTAAAAAATGGCACCAATACTTATATGTGCGATCTTTTTGCTTGGCTATGGCCTAGTTGAACAAAAGCGCCATCAGAAACGTCTCGACTCCATTCCGGTAAGAGTGAATGTGAATGGGATTCGCGGAAAATCGACTGTAACGCGTCTGATAACAGGTGTAATTCAAGAAGCCAAGTATAAAACAGTAGGAAAAACGACCGGAACCTCAGCAAGGATGATTTATTGGTTTACGGACAAAGAAAAACCGATCATACGGCGCCCGGAGGGACCGAACATTGGCGAACAACGGCGTGTCGTCAAGGAGGTGGCTGATTTAGGCACGGAAGCACTAGTTTGTGAATGTATGGCCGTTCAGCCTGATTATCAACTAATCTTCCAAAATAAAATGATTCAAGCCAATATCGGGGTCATCGTGAATGTACTGGAAGACCATATGGATGTCATGGGTCCGACTTTGGACGAGGTTGCCGAAGCATTCACTGCTACCATCCCCTATAATGGTCACTTAATCACCATCGAAAGTGAGTATCTGGACTTTTTCAAAAATATTGCCAAGGAACGCAACACAAAGGTGATTGTCGCTGATAATTCCAGAATCTCGGAAGAGTTCCTGCGAGAATTCGACTATATGGTCTTTCCGGATAACGCTTCACTCGCTTTGGCCGTTGCGGAAGCTTTGGGCATCGATGAAAAAACAGCCTTTCGCGGCATGTTGAATGCACATCCCGATCCAGGCGCCATGCGGATCACCAAATTCGGGAATCCAGGACAGCCTACATACTTTGTAAATGGTTTTGCTGCAAATGACGCATCATCGACTTTGAATATCTGGGAACGTGTCAATACGTTTGGATACAGCACAGAACCTCCTATCGTCATCATGAACTGCCGGCCTGACCGTGTGGACCGTACCGAGCAGTTTGCAAGAGATGTATTGCCTTACATAAAATCCACCATCGTCATTGCCATTGGTGAAACGACATCACCGATCACCCGGGCATTCGAACAAGGGAAATTGGATACCAATGAGTATTGGGATCTGGAAAACTGGACGACGGAAGAAATCGTCGCCCGTCTCAGCCCAGCCATGAAAAACCGCGTCGTATACGGTGTCGGTAACATACATGGTGCAGCGGAACCATTAATTGAAGCATTCATGAAATCTAAAACAAAGCAAAAAGCGAGTTAAGTAGGAGGAACCTTAATGTTTGGATCGGATTTATATGTAGCCCTAGTATTGGGAGTAACGCTTAGCCTTATTTTTTCAGAAAAAACGGGTGTCGTGCCCGCAGGACTTATCGTGCCAGGTTATTTGGCACTCGTATTTGATCAATGGGAAATCATGCTGGTCATCATGATCATCAGTGTCGTCACGTATTTAATCGTCACCCACGGCCTTTCAAGATGGGTGATTTTATATGGAAGAAGAAAATTCGCAGCGATGATGGTGACAGGAATTTGCCTGAAGCTACTATTGGACTTCGTCTATCCCGTCATGCCATTTGAAATATTCGAGTTTCGGGGAATCGGGATAATCGTACCTGGCTTGATCGCGAATACCATTCAAAGACAAGGAATGCCATTAACACTTGGCAGCACGCTTTTATTATCCGGCTTAACTTTCGGTTTAATGAACGTGTATTACCTATTCTGAGGTGCATAAGATGAAACGGACTTTAAACGCTAAAGAAAAAACACTTATTTTTATTAAACGGACGAAGAAAAATAACCTTAAATACGCTGGTATCATCCTGCCGATCTTATTGATCGCCTTAGTCATCACCACGTGGATGGGACGGGCAGAGGAAGTGAAAACGGTCGCTCCCGAATCCGATCATCCATCGACGATGACAATGGTCGGTGATGTGATGATGGGTCGTTATGTGGAGGAAGTGACGGAAAAACACGGGTATGATTACCTGTTCCGTTACATGAAACCCTATTTTGCCGATTCGGACTATGTCAGTGGAAATTATGAACACCCAGCTTTAAAAGAAGAGGCATCCAGCTACAAGGAAGCCGATACAGCCATCAGGTTAAACTCCAATAAAAGCGGCGTCAAAGCGGTCAAGGATGCAGGCTTTTCTGTCATGACCCTCGCCAATAACCATATGATGGACTTTGAGGAGCAAGGGCTGCTGGATACGATTGATCAATTCAAACGGACCGATATGGACTTTGTTGGTGTTGGAAAAAACACCGCCGAGGCTAAAGCTAGCATCGACTATGCTGATGTTAACGGCGTGCGGGTGGCAACTCTTGGCTTCACCGATGTGTATGGCAAGGATGCCGTACCGACGGATACTCAAGCCGGGATTTTGAATTCAAATCCTGATTTATTGTTTGAAATGATCGGAAAAGCAAAGGATGCCAAGCAAGGCAATGCAGACTTGGTTGTCGTGAATATGCATTGGGGTCAGGAATATTCCACATCCGCAACCTTGCGCCAAAAAGACTTGGCCAAAGCGGTCATCGACGCGGGGGCTGACATCATTATCGGGCATCATCCCCATGTCCTTCAGTCGTTTGACGTTTATAAGGACGGTATCATTTTCTATAGTTTAGGTAACTTCATATTCGATCAAGGCTGGACACGGACAAAGGATTCCGCCATGGTCCAATACCATTTGGCGGAGGACGGAAAAGCATCAATCGATGTCGTTCCCCTGCAAATAGAAGAGGCCACACCAAGGCCAGCAACCTCGAAAGCGGACCGATCCCGGGTTTACCGACAGCTGACGAAGGAAACGGGTAAGAACGTGCAATGGTCGAAAAAAGCGGATCATATCGAAATCAACATCAACCACAAAAAGGTAATCGACCATAAAACAGAGCGTGAACAAGCGGAAAAAGCAGCGGATGCAAAAAAAGCTGCCCAAGCGAAACAAAAGGACATACAGCCCATTCAATAGGGAACGATTGACTACTACGTGAACAAGAGAGACACACAACTTAGATACTCACCGAAAAAGGGGGATCCAACGATGATTAACCATATGACGAGAAAAGTGCTCCTTTCCCTTTGCATGCTCATATATATTGCAGGATGCTCGAAGTCACCCCCTAATTCTGACACGAATGACCCAATTGATGATAAATCCTATGGAGTCAGTTCTTCCAACCCGATCGCAATAGAGGTGGGAATGAAGATATTGAATAACGGAGGCACGGCGGCCGATGCCGCCATTGCGGTTTCCTATGCATTGGGGGTAACCGAGCCTTATGGATCTGGTATAGGCGGTGGCGGCGGCATGCTGATTGCCCCTAAATCCGGCAAACCGAATTTCATCGATTATCGGGAATCCTCTCCGGAAGACCCAAGTTCAAGACACCAAACGGGGATACCCGGCTTAGTGGCCGGCATGCAGGTTATCCACGATAAATATGGAAGCGTACCGATGGAAGATCTCATCCAGCCGGCAGTCGATTTGGCACAAGACGGGTTTAAAGTGAACGACATGTTATCCGCACGCTTGGCTGAAGCCGAACCAAGGCTTTCATCCGATGAAACTTCACTGTTCTACCCGGATGGCGAGGCTCTTGAACCAGGCGAGACGCTAAGACAGGAAAAGCTTGCCGATACATTGAAGGAAATTCAACAAGAAGGCCCTGATGGTTTCTATAAAGGGGAAATCGCCCGGGATATAAAAAAAGAAACAGACGTCGACTTGATGGATTTAAAGCGCTATGAAGTGAAAGAACGGGAACCGGTTCAGGGAACATTTGCAGGGTACGACGTTTGGACGGCCCCTCCCCCCTTTTCAGGCGTAACAGTTCTTGAGATGTTAAAACTTGCCGAGGAAGCGAACCTTGGTGATGCAAAAAGCAAATCAGCTTATATGAAAGTACTGGGGGCCATCACCCATACCGCTTACGAAGATCGGATCGACCATATCGGGGACGGAACCAGCCCAGCTAAAGCGGAACAGCTGCTCTCCCCCATCCACATAACCAATCTTAACCAAAAAATCAAAAATGGTGGCTGGGAATATAAACAATCGCATGAATCGGAAGAACATGAAAGCACCACACATTTTGTGATCATGGATAAGTATGGCACGATCGTTTCTGCAACAAATACGCTTAGTAACTTTTTTGGATCGGGTGACTATACGAATGGATTCTTCCTTAATGATCAACTGAAAAACTTCGGTTCAGACTTGAATGATCAAGAGGCTTATAAACGATCCAGAACGTTCACATCACCTACCATTCTCAAAAAAACCGGGCAGGAATCGATTGGGATCGGTTTACCCGGCGGCGATAGGATTCCCCAAGTATTGATGCAGGTTCTTTACTCATATTCCGAGAAAGAAGGCTCTTTCCAGGATATCATCGACCGTAAACGTTTCGTCTTTGATGGAAAGAACATTCACACAGAGACAAGACTGTCGAAAGAAACGATATCTGATCTGGAAGATTCAGGATATGAAGTCATTCACGATACAAACCCCATGTTTTATGGCGGAGTTCAAGTTCTCGCAAGAAACGAGCACAACGGACGGTTATCCGGAGCTGGGGATAAGCGAAGAAACGGAAGTTGGAAAGCACATCAATAAAAATGCAGTTTGAATACAATATAAGGGGGCGAGATAATGAATATCGCAAAAAAAATAACGAGCTGGGTCATACCTGTTATTCTCATTGCAGCCCTGCTTGTGACGATGAATACATTCAAACGGACCGAAACTTTAACACCTGACGAACAAAAGAAAATCGAACGATATACGACAGTTGAAAAATGAAAAAGCCGGGGCTGATACCCCGCTTTTTTATTTTCGCCATTAAACTACGAAAACCGGAGGATCGCCATGACTTCTACTAGCTACAGAAATTTCGCCGAGCTTACAAATAATGAACAAGAATTCCTCGATTATCGCATCATCGCTTATCACAGGAATCCGGTTATTGCCGTCCTTGCCATCCATGGCGGGAATATTGAACCTGGAACCAGTGAACTGGCTGTCGCCCTTGGCGAAAGAATGGGTGCGAGCACCTATTCTTTCGAAGGACTGAAATCCCGGGGAAACCAGATCCTTCATATAAAGTCCAGTTTGTTCAATGAACCGGTCGGGGTGTCCATGGCGGCGGATGCAGAAACCACCCTTACCATTCATGGACACCGCAACGAACAGGCTTCGTTCGTTTACATCGGAGGGCGGAATGAAACCTTCAAGAACGTGATCAAGCATTCGCTGAATCGAGCTGGATTTCAAACATATGACGCCCCTAGGCGCCTTTCGGGCACGAATGCAAGCAACATCACGAACAGCTGCAAAATGGGTGCCGGCGTACAGTTGGAGCTTTCCACAAAGCTTCGGAAAAGCTTGTTCGAAGGCCATGACTTTAGCAGCAAGAACAGGACCAATCACTCGGAATCCTTTCACCGCTTCGTTCACGCACTTGAAACAGGGGCCCTCACTTATAAACGGTTTATCATGTGACAAGGAACGGTTTAGTTCATTAGGTATTCAGCTTGACCGAAGCTTTCGAACTTTTCGGCAAAATAACCTGACGATAGGCTGGAAATATGAACGCCAGGTTTCTCGGTTGTATGAAGGAATCTTCCTCCCCCCAGGTAGATGCCAACGTGAGTTACACCCCGCCTGGCGCCAGTATCCCTAAAAAACACTAAATCGCCTGCTTTTGGGTTTTCGATCTTCGGCAGCAAGGAGAAGTATTCCTCCGCCGAACCACGCTTTACCGAAAGGCCCTGCTCCTTCATCACCCAGTAGATGAATCCGCTGCAGTCCATTCCGAGCGTGGGATCATCTTCCCCAAAAGCATAGGTAAAGCCGCGAAATGTGTAAGCGTACTTAATGACAGCCTCAGCCTTATCATAAGCAGCCTCTTGATTAACGTAAAAAGGAAACAAAGGACTGCTGTATATTTGAAGATACTGCCCTTGTATCAGCCCAGCAGCTGGAAGGGCATTTCGGTTTTTGATCGCATTCATGGAAATGCCGTATTTTTCCGCTATCCCTTTTAGTGTTTCCCCGCTTTGGACGATGTGCTCACCTTTTGGGGTATACGTTTTATAGGCCATCTTATATTTTCCAAAGTAGTTCTCCGTACTCGATCTCACCTGGACCGTTTCTGCCCCATATCCGGAATGGACAAATTGGTTCTTGCCGAGGTAGATTCCGGCAGTCACGACCTTCGAACTTGCTTTTTCAAGAAAGAAGATAAGATCTCCTGCTTTCGGAGCCGCTGTATCCATTCCCTGCTTATAAAAACCGTCAACTGTCAAACGGTCGATGGAAATGTTCTGCCTGGAAAGAACCCAATGAATCAGCCCGCTGGAGTCAAAGCCGTTTGCAGGCGTCTCTTCTCCGGCCATTTTTTTAAACCCAACAAATGTTTTCGCATAGTCGGCAATCCTTTTTCCCCTCTCCGACCACTGATAGGCGGCAGGAATGGATGCCGTTTGAATGATCTTTACCTTCTGGCCAGCGTATAGCTTGTTATCGGGCAATCCATTCGCATTCATTAACTGCGCCGGGGATATATGATAGGTCCTTGCAATCGATTCTACCGTTTCATTAGCAGCCACCGTATGAACACGATCTGCCGCCTCCGCCATAAATCCCGGGAAAAAAATTGAACTGATGATGAACACCACAATCCATGCTCTGCTGCTTAATTTTGCCTTAAACATTTCAGCCCTTCCTTCTTGATCAGAATATCCAATAAAAATGTCACTGGAGTAAAACTAATTACCTATTAAAATCGAATTGACATCCTATAATACTCACTAATATACCTAATATCGGTAAAACGAATGAATCTTTTAGCCTATCAATCATTTAAATTAATAAACCAACGCTCCTTTCGGCTATCACATAAGGAAAACGGATGGGATGTTCAGTGACGCGCTAGAATTAAAAAGGGAAAGCTAGATAGCTTTCCCCTCACTCCATGAATCTATGGCATGTACACACTTTTAATATGCGCAAGCTTCAAAAACACTTGATCGCCGCTTGCTGTCGTTAACTCGACAAAGTTATTCGCAGCCGTTTTCAGCACCCCGATCTTCATGGGGTCTTCCCCTCCATCAAGGACCAAAAGTTTTCCTGCATTTTTCTTTAATTGCTCTTCCAAGGAGCGCACCATTGGCACGGCTGATGGATTGACGGGAAAGCATTCTTTACTGAGCGAGTAGGGGATGGCACTTTGATTATTGGGGGAAAGGTATTTCAGGTGATGCAGTGAAATATACATCGTTTTGTATACTGGCGAGTAGAACGCAAAGTAATCATTGAAAACATTGGTGATATAACCGTGCAGCGGAATGTGGCCTGCAACGTGGATTTCTGAAAACACACCTTTGGCATTCATTAACGTTTTTCGATAGGAAATCGATCCCATGTCCTCCATCATCGGAGATTCCAGCGGATATTCAATCTCGTTATCTATTTCTTTACTGAGATTCAATTGATGGATTTGCAGCATCGGAAAATACAGAAACTGCTTTCCGTTGTACAGCACGAGAATATCCATGCCCAGATCCGTTAATATTCCTTTGTACGTTTTTTTTCCCGAGAGTTGGACATCGATTTGCTTACCCAGTAATGCACCCGCATCACTCATTACTATCTCCTCCTAGAAGGTTATTTAGCTGAATATCATTTGGACCCAAAAATATAACAATAGCAGTGTCACCGCTGTAGTCAGCGGTATGACTACCAGGGATACGCTTAAATAATCTTTCCACGTTATTTTCACTTTATTTTGCTTCAGGATATACATCCAGATAAGAGAGGCAAGAGTACCGATGGGCAACAACAACGAGCCTATGTCACTGCCGATTATATTGGCCAGATAGATGGTTTTTAAGGTAATTGGATCAAGTCCCATCTCCGTTAAGGTAATGGTGCCTATCATTAATGCCGGGTGATTGTTGAATATGTTTGATAGCAGCGATACTAACCCGCCCATGACAAAACTGGCACTCAATAAGCCTTGGTTCACGATCGGTTCACAAATTTTTATGAGTATGGCCGTAAGCCCTACATTATGGAGTCCGTATATGATGACATACATGGAGAACGCGAATATCAGGATGTGCCATGGGGTTTTCTTCAAGATATCGGCTGGATGTGTGCGTAGATGATACCATCTCCAGATCAGCAAAGATAACGAGCCGAGCACGGCAACCCATTCAATGGGAATGGAAAAATAAGAGGCGACGAAGAGTAAACAGCGCACAACAAACACATAGAGCAATACTTTTAGCATGAATATCGTACGCTGCCGTTTTGTTTCCACCGTCATGCCCCCCTTTAAGGGATGGAAATTTTTCGTAAAGAAACTTTCTTCAATGTCATATGAAAGCTCAGGTAATTTCTTGGGCAATTTTTTCTTGACCACCAAGAACATCAAGCATGACATGAAAAGCAGCCCCAGGGTTGCAGGTACAAACATCATGGCTGTATGCATATAAAGCGTCATATGCACAATTTGCAAAGCGATTAAATTCACAATGTTACTTACACCTATCGGGGCACTGGAAGCGGTTGCAACCAATGCTCCACTCAATAGATAGGGAACCGCTTCGTGCGGCTTCAGCCTGAGATTTTTCAGAAGCAAGATCAAGATGGGCGTCGTGATCAGGATGCTGCCATCATTATTGAATAACAAAGTCATTAAAAAGCACAATAATTGAATGTACCAATATAGACGATATCCAGATCCTCTGGCAAGGATGGCGAGCCTTGCCGCCGCCCAGTGAAAAAAACCGAAACTCTCAAGGATGACCGCCATCACGATCGTTGCCATGATCGTGATCGATGCCCCCCCAATTTTGCTGATGATATCCAAAATATCTCCATGGGACACTGTGCCGGATAGCAAAATGATCGCTGCACCAATCGAAGCTGGCCAAGCTTCATTTATTCCTCCCGGCCTCCATAATATAACGATCATTGTCATGACAAACACAAAAATAGCCATTCCAATTTCGAAATGCATGCTGTTCTCCCCTTTGGGCCTTGAGCCTTTGGACCCTACTTGTCCGATTCCTATATGTATATTCCCCTTACCTGAAAAGGCACCGGTTGCTTGACCAGACTCGTAAAATTGTACCTTTGTACTTCCAGTGGAAATGTCCGCCAAAGAGAGATGACCCCTGCGATCATCACAAGAGAGTCCACCGTATGCGCATGCCAAAAGGGGGAAACCCGATTGAGCGGTCTCCCCTTTTGCCTTATCCGTGACTCTACTTGTTTATCTGGAACTCCCCAAGCGTGGTTTCCAAATCATTTATTAATTGTGTGAGCTGCTCCGTATATTGGGCAAGTTCAATGGATGAAGCAGCTTGTTCCTCCATAGATGAGGCAATTTCTTCTGATGAAGCCGTTGTTTGCTGGGAAACAGCGGTGATTTCTTCAATCACTTGAACGACCGTTTCTTTTTGCTGATTGATGCTTTCGATCGATCTTGTTTCTTCTTGAATGGAATTGGAAATCCTCCCGACCGAGTCCTCCAGCTCTTTCATGGCCTCACTTACTGTAATCACGGCATTCTTTTGATCCTTGCTGATTTGGTTCGTTTCATTGGTCGTTTTCAAAAGTTCCTCCGTGTCAGAAAGAATGCTCTGGATGATATCCTGAATGTTTTTGGTAGCCTCTTTCGAATCATCCGCCAAGCTTCGCACTTCATTGGCCACGACCGCAAATCCTTTGCCAGATTCACCGGCGCGTGCCGCCTCTATCGATGCATTCAAGGATAACAAATTGGTTTGCTCCGATATTTTCGAAATGGCATTCGTAACATCGGAAATGGTTTTCGATTTCTCCACAAGCCTTAAGCTCATGTCGGTGACTGCCGTAAACGCCAGCTCCAATTTTTGATAAGAAGTTTCCAGGCTGCCAACCTGTTGTTTCCCTGATTCGATTTTTTCTGATGCGAGCTCCAATACGGATTGGGTCTCCCTGGATTGTTTGGACAATCCATCGATTTCATCACTTAATACCTGGATGGTGCCCGCTCCATGCTCGACTTGCTCAGATTGATTGGATGCACCCGATGCAATCTCGTCTATCGCGCGTGAAACATCCGTAATCGCCGAGCTATTCTCTGCAGCTATTTGGCTTAGTCCTGCATTGGCATTCGTCACCGATTCGGCATTGCCGTTCACCTTGGCAACCAATCCCCTTAATTTCGCGAGCATCGAGTTATAGCTTTTGCTCAAATCCCCGATCTCATCATTCGAGGTAAAGGCAAATTCGGTTACTAAATCACCATTCGCCGTCTTTTCGATTACCTTCTTGAAGTCGGCCATGATCTTCGTTAACTTTCCTGCTAAATAAAGGGCACATAAAGTCCCGAATAACAATCCTAATACTATCGATATCAAGACGATGTTTTTCATATCATCCAACTTGGATTGGAGGATCTTATCCGGAGTAAACCCCAATACTTTCCAGTTTACTCCTGGTACTTCACTCACTTCACCAGTAAACTCCTCATCTCCCAGGGTCAAAGGTTGATTGGCTGTCGTTTCTCCATTATACATGTCCGCCACCCACTTGAATTCCGAATCGAAGCGGTCGGTGTCCGAAACGAAATCCTCAACGCCCTCTTCCATCCCGCTTTTTTCAGGATTCATATTCTTACCGTCCATGTCCTTCATGAAGGAGCTTACGATAAACCCTTGCGAGTCCAAGATGATCAGACTGCTAGTGGAATCTTTTTCGATATTGGACCTCATTTTCCCGATGGTCGAGAGGTCAATATCATAACCAAGGGCCCCGACCATTTTTCCGTCCACTAAAACCGGTGTGACAACGGAAGTCATGATCGTTCCTGAAGTCGTATCCTTATACACATCCATCCATTTCGTTTCCGGCCTTTCCGTCAGCTGCGTATAAGTTTTGGTCTCCCGCGCATCCTGATTGAACTCCATTACGGGTGAAGCGTTCAGGGAACCATCCTTCCCATCCATATAATAAACCGAAATCAAATCCTCATTATTTGTCTGGAATGCTTCTACAGTCTTGCGGATATCCTTGATCGAATCACCGCTTCTAACTTGATTGGAGATTAATTGAGATAATTGCTCTAGCGAATTTTCATAGGTAGCCATGCTCAGATTGATTTGTGTCGCAGCATTTTGTGCCGAACTTTTGTTGAGGGATATACTATCTTCTTTAAAAATGGACGTTACCTTTACCCCCATAATCGAAACGGCTACGACTATCGCAAGAAAAACGGATAAACAAATGAATAGTAACCACTTTACCCGGATTGATATCCTTCTCTTTACTTTTTCCTTCTTGCCACCCCGTGAACTTCCCATTAACATTTTCCTCCTAATTCTTTCACGTGAAAACACAGATGCCATCTATGCACAAAATGGTTCATACCTTATTCTCCATGACTTACTTTATTTTTCCACATAAACATACTATATACCTATTTTAAGATTGTCAATTACCAATTTTGTTGAATCCGATGGGTCCAAAGGTGCGAGTCGCATTAAAAATACCATTTAGACCGTGTAAATTAACAGAAAACATGCATTTCTCGCCCAATCACCCTTTTTTCCAAGGTTTTTTCGAGTCAATCAATTTTCCATAAATTACATGATTTTCATGACCATCATCATTCCAATCTGTGAGTCAGCCTTGCTCCATGTACGAAGAAACGGATTAAACCCGCGACTTTTCCGCCTCGTTCCATATACAAAAAAAACACAGGCCAGCTGCCTGTGTTTCGTACCCATCTTTATGTATTTCCATGACTTCTATCCGTCGATCCGTTTGACGGCGATGATATATTCCTCATGCCACTTTTCCCATGCATCCATCGGAAAGTCAATCGCACGCCCATCCAATACTTCCCCTAGCATGTCGAGACACACATGCCAGCCTGCCAAATCCTTTGATGTATGATCACTGAGCGTACTGATGGATTCCGTCAAAATCAGTGCGCATCCATCCTTTTCAGGAGATGACTCGAAACGAACCCAGCCATCGCCCCATTCAAACTCTAAAACGGCACGTTCCCGAAAATCCCTTATCTTCATATCAAAGGATTTCCCTGACCCATCATTGAAATGGAATTGAATGTTTCCGTCTTTTCGAAGGTCCTTTATTTCCAGATTGCTCATCCATTTCTCCAGCTTATCATTTTCCGTTAAAGCATCCCATACCTTTTCCACTGAATGTTTGAACCGGCGATCGAATCTAGCGATAATCCCGTTCCCTTCTTTTTCGATGACAGCTTGCATCTAGATCACCCCAATCAATTTTTATCATATTCCGATACATTATCAAGGGAATATACACATTATTGGAAGAATCCCCTCCCATGTATACAGGATAAATACAGTCTTTTCCATGAGTGAACGTCCTATGCCACTTCGTTTATAACCAGTCCCGATCGTTCATGTTGCCGTTTTGCTTTAAACATCCATGCAACTGTACGCGCCCGCCTACCTCACCCTGTAATTTTAGTTTCACAACCTCCAGCAGGGATATTACCCATTCACCACCCCTGGCGTTTTGATAAAGAAGTGATATGAGCAAGATGATGGCGGCCATGCCACGCATACATGCCGATGTTCTCCCCGACCTTCACCTCTCCTGATTCAGGATGAAGGAATGTCCGGTTCAGATCTTCGGCGGAAAGGCCCGATAACAGCTTGTGCAAGCGGCCATGAACCGCCTCTAATAGAGTCAGCGATATATCAACCGGCATTTCATAGTCAGGCAACTCTGCCCAGCGTCCCTGTTCATAAGGTTTGATGACTGGATTTTCTTCTGTAAGAGCAAGCTTAAAACGGACATACGCATTCATATGACTATCTGCAACATGGTGCACGACTTGACGCACCGTCCACCCGCCCGGACGATAAGCCGTATCAAGCTGTTCATCATCCATGTTGCCTACAGCCTCCTTAAGCAGTCCAGGCAAAGCCCCAATCTCTCTGATCCAGCCATCGGCCATACTTGCGATTTCCCCCTCAAATCGAAATGTCCCAACCGGGTACTTCAACTCCATCTACATCGCTCCCTTTATGTTCATCAACCTATCTTATTACATTCTTTATCGCTCATGATAAATCCTCTGTAATCGATGCATTTAGGCTTGCTCCTTCAAAGATTTCTCAGCAGGAATATTAATCCAAATCATTAAAGGTATACTATTTCCACTTTTAGCAACCATAAACAAATATATGATCGCGGTTATTTAAACACTTTACTCAACAATGGAAATGGGGATCAGAGCATTTTGAAGAAAATTAGTTCGATACAAGTTCTTAGTATTTTCTTTTTATCTATTGGCCTGCTTAATCATGTCATCTTGATCCCCTTCCTTCTTTCTGCCGGCGGAAGGGATGCTTGGTTTTTTGCCGCTCTTACTATCGGGTTGATCCCGATTTGGGTCTATCTCTTATCAAGGATAATTAAAAATATGAATAATGAAACTCTGGCGGCTTGGCTTGAAAATAAATTCGGCAAACCGATTAAAAATATCGTTTTATTTTTCATCATGATTTATCTGATAAGCCTGGTATTGGCCACCACGAAGGAAACGATGGATTGGATCACGACAAGCTTCCTTTTTGAAACCCCTAGTTTGGCCATCATCCTTCCGTTTGCCCTGCTATGCATATTCATGGCCCACTCTGGCTTGCGTTCCATTGCCATCAGTTCTTCAGTATTATTGCCGATTGTCGTAATTCTTGGCCTGTTCGTTGCGACGGGAAATATTCCGAAAAAAGATTATAGCCACCTTCTTCCCCTTTTTGAAAATGGGTATTTTCACGGCACTAGAGCCTTTCTTTACTCATCGTACGGCTTTGCTGAACTGATTTTACTTGCTTTTTTCCAGGAAAAACTTACCGATACACTTAGCCGCAAGGGATTGGCCCTTTTATGCCTTGGCATGTTGTTCCTGCTTCTTGGCCCGCTGACTGCAGCTATTGCGGAATTCGGACCGATCTTAGCCGAAGCGATGAGATACCCCGCCTATGAACAGTGGCGCTTGCTGACAATTGGGAAATATATCGAACATACCGATTTCTTTTCCATTTATCAATGGCTTGCCGGTGCTTATATCCGTGTTTCTTTGGCGTTGTTCCTTATAACGGAGACCTTTAAAGGAAAATCGAACAATATGAAGCTCGGAATCCTTTTCGCCATCGGCTTTCTCATGGTGATCATCTCCATCGTGCCCTTCAGTAATTTCAAGTTCCTGCATATCAGTCAAAACTATTATTACCCTGGCACCTTTTATTTCCTTTTACTTTTGACCGCCTTTTTGTTTATCGGCACATTCATCCATTCGAAGGAGGGGAAAAAGCATGAGAATGAAACGATCCAAAAATGAACCGGAACTGCCTGAATTGAAGGAGGAAACATTTCGCAAGTTGTTCTGCAAGAGTTCAGACATCCTCTTTGACACGATTTATATCGGGGAAACCGAAAATCCCATTCCTGCCCTTATCTTTTATTGCACGAGCATGGTCGATATCAGTTTATTGAATGAGGGGATATTGGAAAAACTGAACAAAATGATGGCGTTGGATGAGAAAATCGATGCCGAGGCAACCATTAACAAGCTGAACCCGTTGGTGGATTTGACGAAGGTAACCATCGATGATGAATTCACTAGTGTACAACAGTCGATTTTCTCCGGTTATGCTTTGTTGTTCATCCCTTCCACCCAGAAGGTGTATTCGATGAATTTGTCCAATGTCCCGAACAGGCAGCCTGAGGAATCCTCCTTCGAGGTTTCAGTACGGGGGCCAAGAGATGGGTTTGTCGAAGATTTAAGCATAAATACAGCCTTGGTCAGAAAGCGTTTAAAAACAAAATCACTCGCCTACGAGGATTTTATCGTAGGCAGGCGAAGTCAAACGAAAGTAGCGCTGATGTACATGGATGACATCGTCAATAAAGATCTTATCGCCAATATTAGAGCCAGGATGAACTCGATCGATATTGATATATTGGTCAGCAGCCAGCAATTGGAGGAAATGATCTCAAACAGTAAATTCAGCATATTCCCACTCACTCATTATACGAGCCGTCCCGATTTTGTAGTCGAGGCCATCAATCAAGGAAGGTTCATCCTGATCGTTGACGGGATGCCCACGGTCATTGTCGCTCCTTCTACTTTATTATTGCAAATTAAGACAGCTGAAGATTCGAATCTTCCTTATTTATATGTAAGTCTTGAACGACTTCTTCGTTTTCTGGGACTGGGCATTACCATTTTATTGCCTGGATTCTGGATATCGATATCCGCTTTCAATATCGAACAGGTGCCGTTTCCTTTACTTGCGACCATAACCCTTTCAAGACTCGGGCTTCCGTTGTCTGCGACGATGGAGTTCATTCTCATGCTCATTTTATTCGAGTTATTCCGTGAATCCGGAGTGAGATTGCCTAAAGCCGTCGGCCAAACCGTCGCAGTGGTCGGCGGGCTCATCGTCGGTGATGCCGCAATCCGGGCAGGGCTGACCTCCCAAACGATGCTAGTGGTAACAGCTGTTACATCTGTCGCGTCTTATACCCTTGTCAATCAATCATTAACTGGAGCCGTCACCATCTTACGCATGTTCGTCCTGGCACTCAGCTGCATTTATGGAATCTACGGCTGCATCATCGGCTTCCTGTCCATCGTCACTTTATTATCGAGGCTCGATTCATTCGGTGTTTCCTATCTTGGCGGACTAAATCCCCCAAGATTGACGAAGGTCCTGGATTCCTTCATAAAGAGGCCATGGAATTCAATGGCCAAGCGATCCCTAGGTGCCAAAGATAAGACAAGGAAGGAGCAATAAGGACATGTTCCGCATCACTAAAATTTTGTTGACCATTCCGTTATTCCTGTTACTTTCCGGTTGCTGGGACGAAAAAACGATCCAGGATTTCCACTATACAACAGCGATCGGCATCGATTTCAAAGATGGGGAATATATCGTTTATGCGCAGCTTGTGGACTTCGCTGCCGTAGCTAAAACGGAAGCGAAACCGACGCAAAACCCTCCTGTATATGTAGGAAAGGAAAAAGGCCGTTCCATTTCGACGGCCATGAACCAACTGATGCACAATACACAGCAAGCCCTTTATATGGGGCATGTTTCCACCTTTGTACTCAGTGAAAATGTACTGAAACAGCAAAGCACCGAAATAGTCGATTATATTTATAGGAACCAACTGCTTAGATACTCAGCCAATATTTTCGCCACGAAAAGTTCCATGGATGAGCTTTTTTCCATCAATGGCTATTTTAATTTGTCACCTTTGTACACGACTTTATATCTTCCGGAAGATATCTATCGTAATCGCTCATTCATTAAACCCATTACCGTTCAAAAATATTATTCCAATCAACGTGAAAAAGCATCGACGACCATTTTGCCTTCCATTAGCTGGAACAATAAGGTGTGGAAAGAAAAAGGGACTAAACGCAAAAGCCTTTATATGGATGGAGCCTTTGTCATTTTCTTCAAAGTGTCACAGCCCTGGTTTTCTGAACAAGAATTGAGCGGCGTCCGCTGGCTAACTAAAAGAACCAACAAGGCACCCGTAAATATTAGCTTCAACAAGGAAGATATCTATGCGTCCTTCTCCCATCCCTATCATAAAGTAAAACCAGTTTTCAAGAACGGAAAGTTTAAATACGATATCGAGGTTGTCGTGCCAGGCAAAATACTCGGACTCGATACCCAAATGGATATGAATAAAATAAAACGGAAATTTGAAAGCCAAATTAAAAAAGAAATTCAATCGACCTTTGAAGCAGGACTCAAAAAGAATGCAGATCCACTAAGCCTAGGCAAAATCCTCTATATCAAAGAAACCAAATACTGGCAGGAAAATGATATTAAAGAACCGAAGGATTACCTGGATCCCCATTCAATCCATGCGATCAACGTCAAAGTCCATATCAAGAACACAGGCGGCTTAGAAGCTAAACCTTTAAGATGATGGCGCAATGCTTCATTCGCACAATATGTAACTACTGAATACAAGCCCCGTGCACCACATTTCGAGTTAATGGCAAAACACAATGGAAAACCTTCAAAAAAACGAGCAACACGCGTAAAGAAGTCATGAATACGTTTCATTACGCACGAAGAAATGGTAAATTATGAGTATTCTAATCATTTGGAGGTATCCTATATGAATATCCAGAGAGCTACATTGGACCAGCTCGAATCTCTGACGGGTCTTTTTGATTCTTACAGAGTGTTTTATGAGCAGGTGTCTGATTTTGTTTCGGCAAGGAATTTTTTGGGTGAAAGGCTGGCGAATGGAGATTCTGTTGTGTTCATGGCCAGTGAAGAGGAGGATGCTGTAGGGTTTGTACAACTGTATCCTTCCTTTTCATCAGTAAGCATGAGGCATTCATGGATCTTGAACGACTTATTCGTGAAGGATTCAGCGCGCAAAAAGGGATATGGCGAGGAGTTATTGAAGGCGGCGATCGCTTTCGCACGGGAATCAGGCGCAAAAGGGATTACACTCGAGACAGGCAAGGATAATGTGGAGGCACAAAGCCTTTACGAAAAAATAGGATTTGCTCGCGAAACGAATTATTTTTATCATTTCTCCATCGTCCAATAAAAAAAGAGCAGGGAAATGTTATTTCCCTGCTCTTGGATGCCTTTTAGCTTTATTTAGCAGTTTCGAGGCTAGCTTGAATTTCCTTGATTAGAAGTTCAGCACCTTCAGCGCTTAGGATCAATTTTCCGTCAGCTAGTTTCATATTGTCATCGGATGTTTCACCTGTTACCTGACAAGTCATGTTTGGCTTATATTTTTGAAGGATTATACGATCTTGTTCGACATAGATCTCCAAAGCGTCTTTCTCTTTAATTCCTAATGTACGGCGCAGTTCAATCGGAATGACTACCCGTCCTAATTCGTCAACTTTACGTACAATACCTGTAGATTTCATGATTATTTACCCCACTCATTTTCTTGCGAATGTTGCATCTATGTATTTCGTCAGCATTCGACATTATTTGCACTTCTATAAAGATACCACTCCCTACCATATCCGTCAATTCTCGCATCTTCGGATATTATCTACCTTTATATGATTTTTTCAGCTTAAACGGATCTGAACCCCGTCGTGTCAGCGTTTATCCTCCTTCCTTATAGAATATACTGGCAAATCAAACGCAAACATGATAGCGCTTCCTTTCCGTGCCGACAAAACGTTCATGTCGAACGATGAAGGATGATTTTACAAATCTAGCAGAATCCTGTTGATTTTCCCTCACTTTTGAAGGACAATTTATATTGGTTGATTATCTATTCAGAAAATTTCTTTAAGTCCTTCCCACTGCGAATATGTTCGTACCATCATAACGAAAGCCGAAACGATTGCCATTCTTTCAGGGGCTTGGCTAATTATTGGCTCATAAAACAGATTGAGGTGAGTCCATTGCGTCCGATTATATTAGGGATTTGTTCAGCTTTCTTCTTTGCCTTTACGTTCGTTTTGAATCAGGCGATGGAATTGTCTGGCGGGAGTTGGATTTGGAGTGCTTCGCTGCGATATATTTTCATGGTGCCCTTTCTATTGTGTATCGTTTTAAGCAGGAAAAACCTGCTTCCCCTATTGCGTGTGATGAGAGAACGGCCGGGAACTTGGCTGCTTTGGAGTTTTGTGGGCTTCGGGTTATTTTATGCCCCCTTATGCTTTGCCTCCGCCTACTCACCGGGTTGGCTGATTGCCGGAACTTGGCAAATCACGATCATTTCGGGAGCTTTACTGGCCCCGCTCTTTTTTGAAAATATCGAAACAAAAGATGGGCTTGAAAGGAAAAGAGGGAAGATTTCCGTAAAGGGGCTCTTCATGTCGATGATCATCCTGCTCGGTATCATCCTGATGCAACTGGAGCATACGAAGCATATTTCCATGGCTAACCTCTGGTTAGGCGTGATTCCAATCATCATCGCTGGATTCGCCTATCCTTTGGGGAATCGTAAAATGATGGAAGTGTCAGAAGGGAGGCTGGATGCCTATCAAAGGGTATTAGGCATGACGTTGGCAAGTCTGCCGTTTTGGTTCCTGCTTTCCATTTACGGATTCATGACAGTAGGCGCCCCGACGAAGATGCAGAGCTTTCAATCCCTTTTGGTAGCCTTGTTTTCCGGCGTTATTGCGACCGTCCTTTTTTTCAAGGCGACCGATATGGCACGCGGAAATATGCAGAAATTAGCTTCCGTGGAAGCCACTCAATCGATGGAAGTGCTATTTGCCCTGGCTGGCGAATTACTATTCCTTGCTTTAGCGATTCCTTCCCTTTTATCGTGGTTCGGCATCTTCATCGTGATCATCGGAATGATCCTGCATAGCTATGTATCACATAAAAATGAAGGGCCAGCCCGAAAACGGACAGTCAATGCCTGATTGGTGCTTTGCATCATGAAGCGCTACTTGATTTTGTCATGATTTTTCTCTTGAGTATGTTTCAAAAGTATGTATAATGTAAGGTAATTGCATACGTCAAATGTTTTCTAGGGTTCCGCAGCACGTCTAATGGCTGGCCTGGTCCGAGAGAAAACTCACAGCTTGCTGTGTCACGGAAGGATAAAAGCCTGGGAGATACTGTTTAACAGTCATCTCTTAGGCTTTTTTGTTTTTTGGTAAAGAATAATGATATTGGAGGTGTTGGTGTCATGAATATCAACTGGATTAAAGTATTCATTGCAGCTTTTTTTGAGGTTTTTTGGGTGGTTGGCTTAAAACATGCGGATGGTTTTTGGACTTGGACCGGAACCGTCATTTCCATCATCATCAGTTTTTATTTGATGATCATGGCTGGACGGAAGCTTCCCGTCGGAACGGTATATGCCGTTTTTGTAGGGATGGGGACCGCCGGTACCGTTTTATCTGAAATCATCTTCTTTGGAGAATCATTCAAGTTAAGCAAAACGCTATTGATCCTCCTATTATTAGGAGGGGTAATCGGTTTAAAGGTAGTGACCGATGATAAAGCTGCAAAAGGGGAGGAATCATGATGGCTTGGATTTCTTTAATCTTGGCGGGTCTATGTGAAATGTTTGGTGTTGCGATGATCAATAAATTGCATAAAGACCGGAATTGGCAATCCTTGACGCTGTTATTCGCCGGATTCGGCGCAAGTTTCCTATTTCTTGCTTATGCCATGCAAACATTGCCGATGGGGACGGCCTATGCGATTTGGACAGGAATCGGCGCATCAGGCGGAGCGATAATCGGGATGCTCCTATATGGTGAATCGAAAGATTGGCGGAGAATCGTGTTCATAGCGATGGTGCTATGTGCAGCTGTCGGCTTGAAACTCGTTTCCTAGTTTAGAAAAAAAGGCCGCCCATTTGCAGGCGGCCTAACAGGAAGGGCTATGACGGTGGCTGAAACAGCTTCCCCCCCTTCCTATATCATCAAAATTTCCCGAATGTCCTCTTCCGTAAGTGCGGATGATGACTTCTCTCCAGGGTCGATGATTTCCTCGATCAGATGTCTCTTCTTCTCTTGAAGCTCATTCATTTTCTCTTCGATGGTGCCCCGGGCAACAAGTTTGATGACTTGGACCACGTTTTTCTGCCCCATTCGGTGGGCCCTGTCGGCAGCCTGCTCCTCAACGGCCGGATTCCACCAAAGGTCATAAAGAATGACCGTGTCGGCACCGGTCAAATTGAGCCCAGTCCCTCCAGCTTTCAAAGAAATGAGGAATATATCCCGTTCTCCTGAGTTAAATCGATTGCAGACATCCACACGTTCCTTCGATGGTGTTTGCCCATCCAAATAGAAGTAGTCTTGTCCCTGCCTCGCTAAATCCCTGCCGATCATTTGAAGCATCTTCGTAAATTGCGAGAAAATCAGCACCCGTCTTCCTGAAAGCTTCGATTCCTCGATGATTTGCATAAGCTGTTCATACTTTGCCGAGCTGCCTGTATACCCGTCCACGAACAAGGCGGGGTGACAGCAAATCTGCCGAAGCCTGGTCAAGCCAGCGAGAATCCTGATCCGGTTTTTGCGGAAGGTATCCTTGTCGAGATGCTTGAGCGTGTCAGCTTTAAGCTTCGCCAGATAGGCACCGTATAATTTCTTTTGATCTGGAAGCAGCTCCATCGATTTCTGCGACTCGATTTTTTCCGGAAGCTCCCCCAGTACATCCTCTTTCATCCTCCGCAGCAGAAAAGGCTGGATCCTCCGGGAGATCTTCTTCCTGGAGAGGTTGCTATATTCCTTTAACCCCATGAACAGCTCGGGAAAGACAACATGAAATAGTGACCAGAGCTCTTCAAGCGAATTCTCGATCGGCGTGCCCGTCAGCGCAAAACGATGTCCGGCCTTTATCTTCTTGGCCGCCCGGGCCGTTTGTGTCCCTGGGTTCTTGAACGCCTGTGCTTCATCAAAGAACACCGTATGGAAGTCCTGTTTTTCAAACCATAAAATATCCCTCCGCAGCAGCGGATACGAGGTGATCACGACATCCATGTCCATCGCTTCCCTCAATAGCTTTGTCCGCTCCAGCTTGTGCCCATCGACGATGACAGCTTGGATATCCGGAGCGAATTTTGCGAATTCAGCCAGCCAATTATAGGTTAAGGATGAGGGGCAGACAATGAGGGCCGGGCGCTTTTCCTTACGAATGTCGGGCAGCTCCGATACGATGAACGCTATGCTTTGCAGGGTTTTCCCGAGTCCCATATCATCTGCAAGAATCCCTCCGAATCCGTATCCGGCAAGTATTTTCATCCATTTGTAGCCGTGTTTTTGATAATCACGCAATATCGGCTCCAGGCTCATTGGCACTGGGAACTCCAATTCATCCGGATTCTTGATGTTTTCCAGGAACTTACGGAATGATTCCTCGATCGTGAATGTGCCGCTGTCGTCCACGGAATCCAGAAGCCGAAGCCCTGTTACGATTGGCATGTTCAGACTGCCTTCCAGATCTTGATCCTGTACGGGAAGTGCCTTTAGAAAACGTTGGATTTCCTCGAACTCCCTCGTCTCTAGGGAAAGCAGCGACCCATTCCTTAAGCGGTAATACTTCCGCTTTTCTTCAAGCGCTGCCAACACCTCCCGTATTTGCTTTTCGGGGATCGCATCCATTTCAAATTTGAATTCCAGCCAATCCGTTCGTTCCTTCTTGATTTTCACCCTGATGCGCGGTGCCGAATTCCCCCGCGATATTCGGTTTCTTATCGCTGTCGTGGCATAGATTTGGACCAACTTTTGGAGTTTCGGGACGATATGGTATAAAAACTCGTACTCCAACTCTTCATTATGCAGGAAGTAACCACCGTCCGTCTTGGCGAATCGGCCATCCTCCATAAGCGTAAGTATCTCCGCCTCCTTTTTTGCATCTCTTATGAGCATCGCAGGTACTTTGGATTCATCCAAGGGGTTGATCACGATATTTTCATAATGGAATTCCAAACCGGCAAGCAGCCTGTTTTTCACTCGATCCAGATATAGCTTTGCCACAAGCGGTGCTGCCATAAACCGTTCACTGATGGACCTTGCAATCTGGACTTCCCCGAGCTTTTTCAAGCCCGGCACGACTTTGTCGAGGAATAATTCCAGTTGATCATGATGGATGGGAATTCGATCCATCCCTGAATCTTCAAGCATTTGCTTCAAGTCCGATAGGCGTTGGCAATCTTCGGATTCGAGCTGGACGAGACTTCCATCAAATAGAACCGTATTATATGCATCCATGACGATCATCTCATTCAGGCCGTTAATATCCAGTCGATATCCTTCACCCTCGCTTTGTTTAAAATGAAAACGCAAAGGAAGCGACTCGCCTGAAATCAGCAGACCTTGAAACGTTTTGCCGCCATGAGCGAGCTTCACCCACGGTACACTGGCAAGGAAAGGGAGGAGCCTGGTAAAGGAAGATGGAGGCAGAAGCAATAAGTGATCGTCCATCTTGTATTCCGATTCATCCGCTAGGGCGTCTGCATAGACTTTTTCATCCGATAGCACGGTAATGAGCTGCTGCAGGACTGCGTCCGTTTCACGCTGAAAACAATGAAGCTCAGGGTCATACAGAAATGACGGGGAGAGCAAGGCAGGTTCCCCTTCTTTTACTCGCTTCAGGAAATCCCGGACATCCGCTACATGAACCTTACCGATTTCTAGTTCCATTCCGAGCATATATTGCCTCTTGCCCATCAATATTGGCTTCAGCGTAAACTCGGCTTCAAGCATCTGCCGGTTTTCGAAGTGGAGCTGATGCCCGCTTTTTCGTACAGTCTGGCTATTGAACAGCGTCAGTAACCCCTCGGACAGCCTTGACGCATCTACCTGGGCTGTGTCTGCCCCTTCAGGGACCGTTCCTTGGCGCTGATGATCGTAAACCGACAGCAGTACGGCTGCAATATGCTGGCAATCCTTTGCGAAGGAAGCGAGTGTAGGGCAGGTGCATGTCGATTTTATTCCGCCGGCGGCATCCGCTGCAACGGAAACATGAAAGATTTCCTTTCCAGCGACAATTGCTTCACAGCCATCGGGGCGGTAGCTTTCAAAAGTCACTTTATTCGTCCGCTGAAAGGCTTCCCCTCTTTTGAAGGAAACTGTCCCACACATGTCTTTTATGATTTTTTGATTTAATTTGATATCCAAAATGGCAGACCTCCTTGCTGAGGATTTCTATGTAACCATCCTATATGAAAGATAAGCCCATTTCATCATCATACTATGAAATGGATGAACAGGGTGGTAAAAAAGCAAAAAGACAAACCCCTCATTCAAACCAAGATTTGAAAAGGAGTTCATCTATCATGCCATACTGGCTAGGTTAGCGTTCATTGCTGGCCTTTGGATTTGTTATCCTTCTCTTTTTTTCGATAAATGAAACTGAACAATAAGATGACAAGAAGCACCATGAACAGAATCAATTCCGCACGGTCCTTTACCAAAAATGGATTGAAGGCATGCTTAATGGAATTATCCAAATCGAATCCTAATAGAATATCCATCCCTAATGAGAAGAGCACCAAGGGAACCAGCAACAATAGCGTAATACCGAAGAATTTCATTTATTATCCACTCCACCTTCCAGCTCCGCAGTATGTTGCTGGTGCTTGTTTGTTTTTCTCCGATTCTTGAAAAAAGCAATGATCAGGAGCAGCAGCGGAATGATCACCTGAAACGGGAGGTGGATGTAAATCGGCACGGCCTCGAGACCTTCATGAATATGTTCCGAATAGCTGCTCGCTATCACGATCGATACCAGCAATATGACGATGCCGACCGGATAGGCAAGCCGCGATGATTGTTTTACATTGAACACATTGGCCGTTCCCATTACCGCTACATAGGTGAAAACAGTTATTTTGATGAACCCGCCAATCATCAGCTTCAACAAAAAATATACATCGAGACGTTCCAAAAAGCCAGCGACCTCGATGGATTGAATCAGGGTCAGCAGCGGATATTGGGAGCGTAATGTAAGGTCGACTCCCAGCACCGCAATATTCAATGCCATTGTGAAAGAAAGGAAGATCCCACTTGCTGCCAAGCCAGCGACTCCAATTTTTTTCAATCGCTGAGGCTCGTTCAAATAAGGGAAAATCATCAAAAAGACAATGAGTTCGCCAAAAGGAAAGAAGATCGTTTTGGAAAAGGCCATCTTGCCCATCTCGACGACACTGATTTCAAGAACGGGCTTGAGGTTGTTCATATGGATCATGCCTGAAACGATGATCAGAATAAAGAAAGTAATGTAAAGCAAATTCTCGAGGACGAAGAATAGTTCCCCTGTCCTTGCCAGTACCTCCACTCCTTTACGGACGGTATATATCACAACTAAAATGAAGGCGGCATTGGCAAAAAATAGCGGAACGTGCGGATAGGCAAAGGTAAGCAGAGTCTCGCCGAAATCCCTCAAAACTCTTGCCGCAAGATACATGAAATAAAGGATATAAAGAAAAGCCACGATCCTTCCGAAAAAATTGCCCAATATGCTCCTTACAAATTCAGTAAGAATCTGATCTGGGTAGTAGCGGAACAGGGCATAATAAACGAAAAACAATAAAATGCCGCCGATTGTCGCAATGAGGATGACCAGCCAGGCACCCTGTTTGGCTTCACCTGCAAGGGGAACCAAAAGTGCACTGCCCATTTCAAACAAGAAAATAAGGACGAACAGCTGGTAGCCGCTGATTTTTGCCTTTTCCATGTGGTTGGCACTTCCTTTCCATTATTGGTCGCCCTTTTTAATATCCGAAAGAAACGGCTTGTTCCGTAATCCTGTGCGGCGGATAAATGACTCAACCTGTATCTCTGCTTCCAGCTTAGGAAAAGACACATCATCCCAATTCTTTTCATGCTTCTTCCAATATCCTGGATGGGACTCATGAATCAGTTCCCCAAAGCCAAAAATGTCCGATTTATTTTTTTGGGCGATTGCGATCGCATTCTCCATTTCTTTCTTTAAATCCTTCGCCAGCTCCTTTTCGATATCTATTAGTTCGTGCGGACTCACAAGATCAAGCGGAACATTCACTTCGCGGATATCGCCTTCAGCACGGACCGTAATATGCATTTTAGGTTTGCCATTTTTCATTCTTGGCTCGATATTGGTTTTTTGGCGAAGCACTTGATAGGTGACTGCGCCTTTTTTGCCTCCCCAATCAATGTTAACATTCGTATTCACGATCCTATCCATCACCCACATTGTTCCGATTGCCTCTTTACCATCCAGCCAATCAACCAATTTGCCATCCTTAAAAACACCTATCCCGACAGCATTTGGATTAGCGGCGATACTGGAGGATTGGGTATTCTCCATCTTATTCTCCTTACCGGTATTCCCCCTCACTGTAAATCCGCTGATTAACGGCTCTTTACCGGAGCTGACGAGATTCTTGATTACCTCTTGCAAATTGACGTTAATGCTTCCGCCCTGCTGCTTTTCCGTCGATTCAATCGTTTTGATGACTTTTTCAGACGATAACTTATCGATCGCCGTCAGCGTTTCGACGATATCTTTTGCTTTTACACCACGGGCAATGACGAGCCTCGTGGTGGCCCGGAATTCCGGGGAGCGCTCGAAGGCATCCAAAATCGAATTGATTCCCATTTCTTTTGCGACATCCTCACCTATGACCACCAGGTTTGCATGGGCAAAATACATGTCACGCGATATTTTGGTTGAAGCGATACTGTCCAATTGAAGCACATTATCCCCAGTGGCCCTATAAATGGAGATGGGGGGATTGGTCCCCCCTCCGCCCTGGAGTGAACCCGCCACATTGACCGGATTGATGATTTGAAACGTTCCCACTAGCTTTCCTTCTTTATTTTTATCGATTCCGACGGCAGAGACGATCGACATTTCGTTCAACTCCGTTTTATCCCAACAGCCGGAGGTGAAGGTTGTGCCGATCAACATCAAGAGCAGAACGAGTCTTTTACGATTCATTTCCATCACCTTTTCCCTCGTCAGATGTTTTCATTCCACGTGATTCAGGAGGCAGAGGTCTTTGATTATCGCCTTCCCGTTTCAGGTTATCTTTGGAGCTTATCAATTTGGGCCTTTCCTTGAACGCCCACATCGGCCTTCTGAAGAATGTGTCGCCCAATCCTTGCGGGTTCAATGGCGCAAGCGGTGACATATACGGGACACCGAATGAACGCAGGCTGCATAAGTGGACGATGAGGACGATAAAGGCTAAGATCATGCCATAGAATCCGATTACGCCGGCACAGATGATAAATGCAAAACGCACCAACCGGGCAGAAATGGCAATGGAATAGGAAGGCGTTGCAAAGCTGGCAATCGCCGTGATCGAGACGATGATGACCATCGCCGGAGATACGATGCCGGCCTGTACGGCCGCCTGTCCGATGACCAGGGCACCGACAATGGACATTGTCCCTCCCACTGCCTTTGGCATCCGGAGGCTCGCTTCCCTCAGGATTTCAAAGGTTATCTCCATGAGAAGGGCTTCAATGACGGCGGGCAATGGCACCGTTTCCCTTTGCGCCGCTACGATGACGAGCAATTTCGTCGGGATCATTTCCTGATGGAATGTCGTGGCTGCCACATAGAGGGCAGGTCCCACGATTGAAATGATAAATACGATGATCCGTAAAAAACGTGTGGCTGATGCAATGTCAAAGCGATTATAGTAGTCTTCGACAGATTGGAAAAATTGGACGAATAGTGCAGGTGCCACGAGGACGAATGGAGTGCCGTTAACGAATATTGCGACCCTTCCCTCCAACAGGTTCCCCGCGACCATATCTGGCCTTTCCGTATGATTCATGGTGGGAAATGGGGTCATGACCTGATCCTCTATCAATTGTTCTATATATCCCGATTCAAGAATGCTATCGATATTGATTCGCTGGAGGCGTTTCTTGACCTCCACGACGATATCTTTTTTCGCAATTCCGTTTATATACATGATCGAAACATCCGTTTTGGTCACCGTACCGATTTTCATCGATTCGATCCATAAATCCGGACTGTTGATGATGCGGCGCAACATGGCGATGTTCGTTTCTATCGATTCCGTAAAGCCCTCCCGCGATCCCCTGACGGTCAAATGGGTGCTTGGTTCTTGGATGGAGCGCCGGTCTCCCCCTTTTGTACTGGCAACTAGCGCTGTGTTTATCCCATCAACAAAAATGATGCTATCACCTGATAATAACGCCAAAAACAGTTTTTCCCAGTCATTGACGGTCGCTACACCACCGAGGGAAACCACGTCCTCGGTGATTATGTCCAACGCTTTTTGCGGAAGTATTTTCTCTGCCAGATGAGGGTTCTTCATCATCGATTCAATTAAAAAATCCGTAACACTAGGATTATCGATCAGACCCTGGACGTACACAATCGTCGTTTTTATTTCAGGGCTTTGGCTGATTTTCAACGTTCTGATAATGATATCCGGACTGTTTCCCGTTCTTTGCTTCACGATTTCCATATTGGCAGAAAGGGAGCTTTGGATATAATCAGCCGTTTTCGATTGTTTGTCCTCTTCCTTTTTCGTATCATGCTGCTTACCTTGTCTTTTTTGTTTGAAAAAAGAAACCATTGCACCGACCCTCATTCCTTTTTCGTTTCACTCATTTTGTCCAAAGGGTATACCCTTTATTCTGTGTTTCCCTTCTTCCTCAGTTCATTTCAACCAGAATCGAAGACAAAAGAAAAAGACCGCCAAATCGACAGTCTTTGAGGTTTATTCGGTTTTGTTGGAATTGGATGGCCCAATCATCCAATTATTTCACTTTGCCTTTATTTCTCTTGAAAATCCAGACTATGAAAAGAATCAAAAGCATTGCCAATACGGCATACACGATGTTTGAATAAATGTCCATGTATCCGACGATATCTTCCCACGAAGATCCAACAGCCGCCCCGATATTCACTAAAATGATGTTCCAAATTAACGTTCCGGATGTTGTATACAGCAGGAATAGCCAAAAGTTCATATGCGACATGCCTGCCGGCAGCGAGATCAAACTCCTGATCAACGGAACGAGCCTGCAGAAGAATACGGTCCATGCACCGTACTTTTCAAACCATGCGTTCGCCTTGTGGACGTCAGATACCGTTAACCGGAAAATATGCCCCCACCTTTCGACGAACCTTTCAATTATTTTCACATCAAGAATCGAACCAATCCAATAAAGGATGACCGCTCCTGCCACCGATCCAAAGGTCGACGCGATCACGACGCCAAGGATCGTCATATTCGCTGTCGTTGTCATGAAACCGCCAAACGTCAGAATGACCTCCGATGGGATGGGCGGAAAAATATTTTCCAACGCTATCAAAAGAAAGATGCCTATATAACCAAAATCATTCATGAATTCCGTAATCCAGTTTTCCATACCTAACGCCCCTAACTGTATTGAATCTCCCAAAAGCATGTATCACCTACATTTGCTTATCGTTTTTGTCCTGCCGGCGGTCCTGATACCTCTGGAAGAACCAAATCGACGTCGCAATCCAAAAACCGCCTGCCAAATAACCCGCTATTATATCACTAGGATAATGGACTCCCAAGTATATCCGACTTATCCCTATCGTGAGGATCATCGATGTACTCAACACGATCAAGAGAATCCTTCCCCACTTAACTTTGATGTGCCGCCACAACAAAAAGGTGAGAATCCCGTACAATGACATGGCATTCATCGCATGCCCGCTTGGAAAGCTATAGCCTCCTATTTCGATGAGGCGATGTAAATCGGGCCTTGTCCGTTGAAAGCAAAGCTTAACCATTGCATTGAGGATCGGAGACCCAGCCATGACGGCAATGAACAACACTAACTCCACACGATGCTTCAAACCTTTATATAGAAAAATTAAAATGAACAAGGATAGAACGATTATGGAACCGGTGGAACCTATGTATGTAAAGACCTTCATGATACCTGTAAGTAGCGGCGACTCCCATCCCTGTATAAAGGAAATCACTTCACTGTCAAAATGCAAGTAATCATTGGCACTTACGGCAATGGCCATGAAGCTGAACCCGAGTAAAGCAAACACACTCACTAAAAAGGCAATCGTCAATTGCAGCTTTAATTTCATAATAACATCCTTTCACATTTTGATGCTCGCTTCTTCCTATCGACTTTCACCATTCTTCAGCTTAAAAAAATGACTCCAGCATGTCAATATGAGACTACGCATGCCGAGATAGAAAACATTCTACTTTTCATACTACTCTATCCATCACAGGCACCTCAACTTAAGGGTACTTTAGATTAAAGGATTCGATCAATTTAGCATCTTTTCACCTCATTCGAAGCTAAACGACCACAAATTTCAGAAAGTGAATGGAGGCATTGCAGCGGAAAAAAGATTGTTATTCCTGATGAAATGAAAAAATCCCTTATGCAAGTCGATGCATAAGGGATTTCAGACTGTAGACAAACTCGATGAAAATCGAGTTTGTCTATTTTTATGTCCTGTACAATTTAGACGTTGATTTCCACTCCAGGCACTCGCTTTCCGCGGGCGGTCGGGGAGCCTCCTCGGCTTTGCCTGCGGGGTCTCCCCTAGACGCGCTTTTCCCGCAGGAGTCTCGTACCTTCCGTTCCAATCAACTTTGTCTTACCTTTTAGATAGAACACTTTTGACTGGAGTCATTTTTGTTTTAAAATTGAAGGATTAAAACTTGAGGTGATGAGGATGCTTTCTAAACATGATTCTATTCAGCGAGATCAACTTGAAATGATTACTTTAGATCAACTGGTGCCACCGAACCATTTGGTTCGTAAAATGGAGGCTGCCATTGACTTCACTTTCATTTATGACTTGGTGAAAGATATGTACTCAGAGGTAGGACGCCCAAGTATTGATCCAGTTATTTTAGTTAAACTGACTTTCATTCAATATACCTTCGGTATTCGTTCCATGCGTAAAACGATTGAAGAAGTTGAAACCAATATGGCTTATCGTTGGTTCTTAGGCTATGGTTTCCATGATAAAGTACCTCATTTCTCTACGTTCGGAAAAAATTATGAGCGACGCTTTAAAGATACAGACCTGTTTGAACAGATTTTCTGTCGCATTTTAATGACAGCTGCTAATAAAAAGTTAATAAGTGTAGAACACGTTTTCGTGGATTCCACACATGTGAAAGCCAGTGCGAATAAACGGAAATTTGAAAAGAAAATCGTTCGTAAAGAAACACGAGCGTATCAAGGACGTCTTCAAGAAGAAATCAATCAAGATCGTGAAAACCATGGAAAGAAGCCTTTTCCACCAGATAAATTTGATAAGGAAGAAACCAAAGCAATTAAAGAAAGTACTACGGATCCTGAGAGTGGCTACTATGTGAAAGATGAACGAACAAAACAGTTTGCCTATTCATTCCATGCGGCCGCAGACGGCAACGGTTTTGTATTGGGAACGATTGTAACACCTGGTAATACACATGACAGTCATATTTTGGAGCCACTTGTTGAGCAAGTGATTGAGAAAGTTGGAAAACCAGAAGCAGTTGCCGCAGATGCAGCTTATAAAACACCAGCGATTACAAGCTACCTATTTAACAAAGAAATCACACCTGCTTTACCCTATACACGTCCTCGTACAAAAGAAGGATTCTTTCGCAAACATGACTATGTTTACGATGAACACTTTGATTGTTACCTTTGCCCTTCGGGAGAAACTTTAAAGTACTCAACAACAAATAAAGAGGGCTATCGCGAGTACAAATCGCCCAAACAAATTTGTGCAACATGCTCATTTTTATCACGGTGTACGGAAAGCAAAGACCATCAAAAAGTAGTGACACGGCATATCTGGCAAGCATATGTGGAAGAAGCAGATCATCTGCGTCATCATCAAGAGGTAAAACCTATATATGCGAAACGCAAAGAAACGATTGAGCGTGTATTCGCAGATGCAAAAGAAAAGCATGGTATGCGTTGGACTACTTTAAGGGGACTTAAAAAATTGTCGATGCAGGCGATGCTTACTTTCGCTGCCATGAATGTAAAGAAGATGGCCACTTGGACATGGCAAGGTCCTAAAATGGCTTAACATAGTGGCTCGAAGAGCCCAAATCTCGTAACCTTTGGTCAAAATTTCAAAGGAATTTCAAAAGGGGTTCGGAATTTTTTAATTCCGAACCCCTTTTGTCTACAAACTGAAATCCCTTATGCAAGTCGATGCATAAGGGATTTGTGGTTTTTATAAAGTACGGTGCACAATAAGCGGCATGGACGTCAGCGTTTGTCCGGTCGCTGAATCGGTAAGGTGATCCTCCAATTGAAAGGATGCCACCGGTTCAATCTTGTTGAACTCTTTCAAGAATGTCGTAAGGGCGATTTTCGCTTCCAAGCGGGCAAGCGGAGCCCCTAAGCAGAAATGCGGCCCGTTTCCGAAAGCTAGATGCTTCTTATTATTGGGACGGTGGATATTCAGGGTGAATGCGTTCTCAAACATGTCTTCATCCATATTTGCCGCGCTCATCCACGCTACCACAGTATCGCCTTTTTTCAGTTTCACTCCCAATAAATCATTATCTACTGATACCATGCGATCCAATTTAGTCAGATTGAATCGGTAGCGAAGCATTTCCTCAACCGCTTGCGGGACCAAGTCCAGGTTTTCATGCAATTCCTGATAGACGGTATCGTCATCATATAGCAGGGAATAAAAGCTGTTGGCCAGTAAATGACTGGTCGTCTCGACCCCTGCCCCTAAAATCAGCATGGTGGTGCGCACCACTTCATCATCGGTAAACATTTCACCGTCGACTTCCGCCTGCAAAAGATCGGAGATGATATCATCTGCCGGGTTCGATCGTTTTTGTACCACGATGGGATATAAATACTCATAATATTCTCTTGCGGCAACTATCTTCTTTTCATTCACTTCATCTTGCGTTTCTTTATCAAAAGGGAGGAATAAAATATCGACCCATTCTTTGAATAAAAGACGGTCTTTTGAGGGAACGCCCATCAAATCGGACATGACAATGATCGGCAGCGGGCTCGCCAATGATGAGACAATATCGATTTCCGATTTTCCCTCCATTTGCTCAATCAATTCATCTGCAATTTCTTGAATCCGAGGTTCCCAGTTTTTGAGGCTTCTGGGCGTGAAGGCAGCGGCCAATAGGGAACGGCGTTTTCGATGATCAGGCGGATCGGCTTCAGTAAGTTTGATCTTATCGGGCACCGAGCCTTCCTTGCTGTCGGCTCCAACCGATATCGTGGTACGCTTCCTCTCACTCGAAAAATGCTTATAATCACTTAGTACAAGCTTAACATGCTCGTATTTAAAAACATTCCATGTGTTTGTCCCTTCATGATAGCTTACAGGATCATTTTCCAGCTTCTCTTTACACCATGCATACGGACTGAATTCCTCCGCTCGGGTTTTAAACTGCGTAATTTCTTTTACTGCAATAATTTCTTTCATGATACCGACTCCTCCCACTTCTTAAAAGATACCTAACAAAAGGATGGAATGTTCAACATTCGCTTACTTCGTCGATTCGTTATAGTGTCGAGCATCCCTGATAGACCATTAAAGTCCCCTTACTTCTTCACCCATTCCAGTATAAGGTAAATAAAGCCCACAAACCATGCATCATCCAGACTAACTCCTACCATGACATTCTCGCTCATCACCATGTATAATTGCTTATTTTTTACATTCCCCTTTCTTTTTCCATTTCTTTATGTCTCTCAAAGGGTCCGATAAAGACCCCCACTTCACGAGTAGAACCTTCCTGTAAATTATTTCAAAATATCTTAATAGCCGCAACATACCCCGGCACAAATCCAGCGCGAAGAATCGGTAAAAGAGAAAAAAATAAGTGGAATGAAACGAAGGGTGCGAGACTCCTGCGGGGAATGCGGTCTATGGGGAGAACCTCAGGCGAATTATCTCCATTACGGACGAATTATTTGCCAAGTAGGTCGGATTATTTGCCTGAACGGCCGGATTACATGCCAAGTAGGGCGAATTATGTACCACATGGGACGGATTATCTCCTCTAAGGACAAATATCGATACCTAAAAAAAAAAGACAAACCCGCCTTGATGGAGTTTGTCTACACTCTGACCACCGCATCATGCAGCCGTCAATCAGTACTCTTCCTTAGCTGCCGATGCAAATCATCCAGCTTCTTTTCCATGATATCCAGCCTCGTTTTCCTGCGCTTCATGGATCGAAAAAAAGATATGGCACCAACAATGATCAAAATGAAAAAGGCAAGGAAAAACAATTGATATATGATATCCGCAATATTATAACTACTCACTATGTAATCCCCCTAAATGGCAAACTCTCCATTCCATTATACATCAGTTGAAATGACAGTTTATCCTTTTTAAGGGAGATACCGCATGAAACGCAACTTTTTCTCATACTGCAGGAATCCTTGGGAAAAGACACAAAAAAACCGATAGCGAGTTCGCCATCGGTCACAGTCTTAAGAATCGATTTGCTGCTCGTCTTCCTGCGGGACGATTAATTCATTATAAAATGCTGCCAGTGTTGTCCCGATGTAAGGAATCAGCCATAATAAACCAATTCCCAAAGTAAAGATGCAAAGGAATCCCCAGCCTATGAAACTCAGGTTCATGAGGAAGTATTTCCATTTCAATCCATTCATCCTTTTTCTGCTCTCTGTAATGGCCTCCAGTATTGTATATTGCGGATGGTCCTTCAATAAGAAAAACAGTTGAGAATAGGCGATGCTTTTGATGATACCCGGAATGATTAATAATAATGACCATAAGAATAGGAAAATAGCTTGTAAAATCGAACCGCCAATCAGCTTCATCGAGGTTTTTCCATCTTTATAAATAGCGAATACTTCGTTGATTTCAGGGTTTCCCTTCCTGACTAGGTCCAGGTAGAACCAAGTGGTCGCTATCGTCAGCGGTATTAAGACGATGGACAGTATCATTCCGAAGATATCCGACCATAACGGCGATCCTTCTTGCTCGAACCATTGTACGAAGCCCCCGCTTCCGATCACTTCGACAATGAAAGGAAAAACGACATTGATCAAGAACAAGAGCAGCATGAGTGAAACGGCTATTCCCCATTTACCTTTTAACGATTCAAGACCTTTCTTTTTTAACTCGGATATTCTCATCCTTTAATTGATCTCCCCTTTTTTTTAAACGGCAGAATCACTGATATCATTTGATATTCAGTAAAAAAGCCATTCATTTGTTTATTACTCGTTTAGAGTTTAACATATCCCAACCATATGTGGGTATAAATTCCCATCTTTCAAAAGAAACAATCGAAGGTCGGCCCCCTCCCTAACAGTCTATGAATGGGAAAATAAGTATATGCCTTTGAGCGTTACCATTCCATGAAGAAAAACCCTCGCCAGGCAGCGAAGACTTTCATCTTGAAAAAGATAAAAAAAAGAGCATCCCAAAAGCAGAAACGCCTCCGCTTTTGGAACACCCTCTTATTCATCTTCAATCAGAGCCAGTTATAACAAAATCGTCTTGGAGCAAAGCTAAAGGAAGCTTTCTATTTATAGGATCCCCTGCCGTGACATTGATTTCAGTAATGTGACCACTCGCCCCTATTGAAACATCGATCAATTTCCCATCTTCCGTCTTCACTAGAAAGAGCCTCTCCCATTCATAAACATAGGAATTCTTTTGAACGTAAACCTGTTCGACGGTCCCGTTCTGAGCACATTCAATTGCATGAATCGGTTTTAGCACGGAATCACTCCTCCACTCTTCATTATTTGGCCAAAGCTTAAACCCAGCCGCGGAATATCGAGGCTTCTGCCATTTTCCTGACTCCCACCATGTAAGCCGCCAACCTCATATTCACTTTCCTTGTTTCGGACATCTCATACACTTGGTTGAATGAGTTGACCAATAGATCTTTTAATTTTCTTTGGACTTCTTCATCTTCCCAATAGTAACCCTGGTTATTTTGTACCCATTCAAAGTAAGAAACCGTCACACCGCCTGAACTTGCCAATACATCCGGCACAAGAAGCACATTGCGTTCCGTCAAGATCTTGGTTGCCTCCAAAGTGGTTGGTCCATTCGCTGCCTCCACGACAATTTGGGCTTTGATAAGATGTGCATTTTCCTTGGTGATCTGGTTGGAAATGGCGGCAGGCACTAAAATATCACAATCTTGCTCGAGAAGCTCTTGATTGGTGATCTTATTTTCGAAAAGTGTCGTAACCGTTCCAAAGCTGTCCCTTTTATCAAGTAGGTAATTGATATCCAGGCCATCCGGATTATATATCGCCCCGTATGCATCTGAAATGCCAATCACCTTCGCGCCTGCATCATGCATGAATTTGGCTAAAAAGCTTCCAGCATTCCCGAACCCTTGGACGATGATCCGTGCACCCTTCAGTTCAATCCCCTTACGTTTGGCCGCTTCTTCGATACAAATCGTGACACCCTGCGCCGTGGCCTTTTCCCTTCCATGTGAACCACCAAGGACAAGAGGCTTGCCGGTAATGAACCCAGGAGAATCGTGTTCTCTTATTCTACTGTATTCATCCATCATCCATGCCATGATTTGTGAATTCGTATAAACATCCGGGGCCGGAATATCTTTCGTCGGCCCGACTATCTGACTGATCGCCCGGACATACCCGCGGCTAAGCCTTTCCAATTCACCTATCGACATTTGGCGCGGATCACAGATGATGCCGCCTTTTCCTCCGCCATAAGGCAGATTCACAATGCCGCATTTCAAGCTCATCCACATGGAAAGCGCCTTGACTTCCTCCTCATCGACTTCGGGATGGAAACGGATTCCGCCCTTTGTCGGACCGACTGCATCATTATGCTGCGCCCGATACCCGGTGAATATCTTCGTCGTATTGTCATCCATCTTAATTGGGATGCGGACGGTCAGCATACGAAGAGGTTCCTTCAATAGCTCGAACACTTCTTCGGAGTAGCCAAGCTTACCGAGCGCCTCCTTGATTACGACCTGTGTTGATTCTAGCAAGCTGGCAGTTTCTTTTTCTTCTTTGATCGATGTACTCAATGGATTCACCTCATAGGGATAGTAATTAGGATAAAACTTTATTGATGCGTTCGATTGCCCAGTCCAGATCTTCTTTCGTGATCACAAGCGGCGGTGCAAAACGGATGACTGTATCATGCGTTTCTTTACAAAGTAATTTTTCTTCTTTAAGCTGCTCGCAATAAGGTCTTGCAGCTTCCGTTAATTCCACTCCGATGAATAAGCCTCTGCCGCGGATATCTTTAATCATAGGATTCTTGATTTCTTTCAAGCGGTCCATAAAGTATTGGCCAAGCTCCAACGAACGTTCCGCAAGCTTCTCCTCCTCGAGTACTTCCAATGAAGCGATGGATACCGCACATGCCAACGGATTGCCGCCGAATGTAGAACCATGTGAACCAGGATTGAATACACCAAGGATTTCACGGTTTGCAGCTACGCAAGAAATCGGGAAAACCCCGCCGCCAAGTGCCTTGCCTAAAATGTACATATCCGGAACGACTCCGTCCCAATCAGAGGCGAACATTTTTCCTGAACGTCCAAGTCCTGATTGAATTTCATCAGAAACGAATAATACATTATTTTCTTTACATAAGTCATAAGCTTCTTTCAGGAACCCTTGAGGCGGGATGATGATTCCTGCTTCACCTTGGATCGGTTCGATTAAAAACCCAGCCGTTTGCGGTGTAATCGCTTCTTTCAATGCATCAAGGTCGCCGTAAGGAATAAGCTTGATCCCAGGCAGCATCGGTCCGAAGCCCCTTCTATATTCCTCATCGGAAGACAAGGACACGGCAGCCATCGTGCGGCCATGGAAATTCCCGATACAAGCAATGATTTCAGCTTGGTTTTCTGCGATTCCCTTAACATCATACCCCCAGCGTCTAACCGCTTTGATGGCCGTTTCAACAGCTTCAGCACCCGTATTCATCGGCAGCGCCATGTCTTTTTGCGTAAGGCGCGAAACCATTTCATACCACGGGCCCAATTTATCACTGTGGAAGGCACGGGACGTCAATGTTACGCGATCCGCTTGTTTTTTTAGTTCGTCGATGATTTTCGGATGCCTGTGGCCTTGGTTCACAGCTGAATAGGCACTAAGCATATCCATATATTTGTTGCCTTCAGGATCTTCTACCCAAACTCCTTCTGCCTTCGAAATGACGATTGGAAGTGGATTATAATTGTTTGCACCATATTGTTCTGTTTGCTCGATTAATTTTTCAGTAATTGTTGTCATGATGATTCCCCCTAAAATTTATAGCGTTTCAGATGTTGTTTTTCCTTGAAGGTGAAGAACTAAATAATCAGGACCGCCCGCTTTGGAATCCGTTCCTGACATATTGAAGCCGCCAAATGGCTGGTATCCAACGATGGCTCCCGTACAGCCGCGATTGAAGTACAAGTTACCTACGTGGAAATCCTCACGCGCCTGTTCGATATGTTGAATATTATTGGAGATGACCGCGCCTGTTAAGCCATAATCCGTGTTATTGGCAATCTCGATGGCATGATTGAAGTCTTTTGCCTTACAGAACGCAACGACTGGTCCGAAAATTTCCTCTTTCATGACGCGTGCATTCTCATCCACATCGGCAATGATCGTTGGTTGGATGAAGAAACCTTTTGAATTGTCTCCTTCTCCGCCTGCCACAACTTTTCCTTCTTTTTTACCGATTTCAACATAGCTCATGACTTTATCATAAGCGGCTTGATCGATGACCGGGCCCATAAAGTTGTTTACATCCGTTGGCTCCCCGACTGTTTTCTCTTTCGTTAATTCAATGACACGATTCAAGACTTGGTCATATACTTCTTCCACTACGACGGTACGTGAACAAGCCGAACATTTCTGGCCGGAGAATCCGAATGCAGAAGCGACAATCGATTGTGCCGCCAATTCCAGATCAGCCTCTTTATCGACAACGATCGTATCTTTACCGCCCATTTCAGCAATGACGCGTTTCAACCAGATTTGGCCTTCATGAACTTTTGCCGCACGCTCATAAATACGGATTCCGACATCACGTGAACCGGTAAAGCTGATGAAACGTGTACGAGGGTGATCCACTAAATAATCGCCCACTTCGGCACCGCTTCCTGGAATGAAGTTCACGACTCCTGCAGGCAAGCCCGCTTCTTCCAACACCTCGATGAATTTAGCTGCAATGACCGGCGTTGTACTGGCTGGTTTCAATAGAACTGTATTACCTGAAACAAGCGCCGCCGTCGTCATGCCTGCCATGATTGCAAACGGGAAATTCCAAGGTGAAATGATGACACCGACACCAAGCGGAACATAATTGAATGCATTGTGTTCAATCGGACGGCTTTCCACTGGCATGCCGTCTTTCAGCTTCAGCATTTGCCGTGCGTAATATTCCATGAAATCGATCGCTTCCGCTGTATCTGCATCCGCTTCATTCCAAGGCTTTCCTGCTTCTTTGACCAATAGCGCCGAGAAATAATGTTTTCTTCTGCGAACGATGGCTGCAGCCCTGAATAAAATATTGGCACGGACTTCCGCTTTCGTTTTTCTCCAGGTCTGGAATGTCTTATCTGCCGCTTGCATGGCTTGCTCGGCCAAATCCTTATTCGCTTTGGAAACTTCTCCGATAACTTCTTCTTTATTGGCCGGGTTTACAGAGGTAATGACTTCATCAGTAAACACTTTTTCACCATTAATGATTAGCGGGTATTTCTTCCCTAACTCATTAGCTACTTCATTCAATGCCGCTTGAAAAGCTTTATCGTTTTCTTCGAGTTTAAAATTAGTAAATGGTTCGTGTTTATATGGTTGGACCATTATGGCTCATCTCCCTAAAGTTTATTTATATTTTTACTTCTCGCTTATTAAACAAGCAATTTCCGTGCCAACTTTTCATTTTTTTAAAAAAATTAATATTTTGCATGAAATATCCCATGAAAAGCAGTATGTTCGGGGCAAAATGGTCATAGATGCCATTATTTTTTGCTCTAATTCGTATTTTGCACATTCAACCGCTATACATGTAGCTATACATTTAGCTATACATTTACTAGATGCAAATTTCGTGCCAAACTGATTCATCATGAAAAAGCAGCATTTTTACCTTTTTTCGCAAAATATCTTTGCACCCTGCTGCAAAATAATCTGGCTGCGCAAATTTTCATTGCACCTTTTGTTCTATTCCTCTACAATAAGCTCTAACATATGAAATAAACTGGGAGGCATTCATGTATTTAGACCAAATCATAAAGATAGAAGGTTTCCAAACCATCCTCTACTCCCTTGTGGATGTAATCGATATTGGGATACATATCATTGATACAAAAGGACGGACGATTGTATATAACAAGAAAATGGCTGAAATTGAAGGAATGGAATCTGATGAAGTATTGGGGAAAAAGATACATGAAATTTTTAAATTCAAGGAAGAAACGGAGAGTACATTGATTCGCGCCTTACATTCCGGCAAAAAAACGGAAAACTCGAAGCAAACCTACTTCAATAATCTCGGCCAGGAAATCACGACCATCAATAATACCTTCCCGATAATGGACCAGAACCATCATATTATCGGGGCAATTGAAGTCGCAAAGGATATAACGAATCTGGAAAGAATCATTAAAGATAATATTTTGAATAAGGGAGATACCAAATACACGTTCGACAGCATCATTGGAACGAGCGAGAATTTCCTGGAGGTCATAGAAAAGAGCAAGCGCTCGACCAGGACCACATCCTCGATTCTCATCGTCGGGGAGACGGGAACCGGAAAGGAACTCTTTGCCCAAAGCATCCATAATGGCAGCAGCCGTTCGACACATCCTTTCATTAGCCAAAATTGTGCCGCCCTCCCGGATAGCCTGATTGAAGGAATCCTGTTTGGAACGAAGAAGGGAGCCTTCACGGGTTCCATTGAAAGGCCTGGATTATTCGAGCAAGCACAAGGGGGGACCATCCTTCTCGATGAAATCAACTCCTTAAATCCGAATTTGCAGGCAAAGCTGTTACGGGCCCTTCAGGAAAGGACGATTCGCCGTGTCGGGGATACAAAAGATAAAAAAATCGATGTACGGGTCATTGCGACCATCAATGAAGATCCAATCGATGCCATTGCAAATGATCATTTACGAAAAGATCTATATTACCGCCTAAGCGTCGTATCATTATTCATCCCCCCTCTACGGGAGCGGAAAGAGGACATTCCTTTACTTGCACAATCCTTCATCGAAAAATTCAATGCGTTATTCGAATTGAATATCGAGGGAATAAGCGAAGAGGTCTACGCCCTTTTTTATGATTACGACTGGCCTGGTAACGTCAGGGAGCTTGAGCATATCATCGAGGGTGCCATGAATTTGCTCGAACCCGGCGACATTAAAATCTGGCCCAACCACCTTCCCGCACTATTCAAGAAAAAAGCCCATCTGGGGGAAGCACCTGCCGCTAAAAACGATGACCATACCAATCGGGAGCCACAGGAGTCAACGTTATCTCTGGATGATTATATAGCAAATACCGAAAAGCAATACTTGGAGAAAGTCTTAAAGGAGCATGGGATGAATATCTCCCAAGCGGCCAAAACCCTAAATATCAGCCGCCAAAGCCTCCAATACCGCTTGAAGAAATATCAAGTCAAATAGAATCATTCCTGCCCCAAAAAGGCCCCCATTATATGGAGGGCCTTTTTTTGGATAGGTCGAATTATTGGCTGGAACGGACGGATTTTGGTGTCGTTTGGACGGATCATCGGCTCAAATGGACGGATTTTCCGTTGTGTAGGTCGATTATTATCCGCCAAGGACGATTGATGGTTTGTGCAACTGAAGGCAAACTGACTTTTGTACGAATTTGTCAGCAGTCTGAAAGGCCCGCCATAAATGGGGGGCCTTTCGGTTAGGATTAGAATGCTGCGGCAGCTTTTGCAACGTTTTGCAGGCCATCGCCGATGATTGTTTGTGTCCGATCCGTGTACTGGTTGTGACCTTCAATGACGACTGTTTGAGGATTTTTGATTCCCCATAAGCTGATAATAGTCTTGACCAAATTGACAGCCATTTCGCCAGCCGCCATTCCTTCCAAGGCATAGTCCGAGCCACGGGCGTTCAATAGCATGATTTTTTTATCGCCGGCATATCCAACTGGACCTTCCGCCGTATAATTGAACATTTTACCGGCTTGTGACAAATAGGAGAGATAGGTGATGAGCGGTGCTGGTGCTGTTCCGTTCCATAATGGGAAAGCGAAAACCACCTTATCCATCGCCAGGAACTGATTTAAATATTGGTCAACCAGATTGGCCGCTTTTTCCTCTTCAGCTGTCAGTTCCAGCCCTTGATTGCGTTTATACAGCCCAGTGATGGCTGTATTGCCATAATAGGGAAGGTCCTCTTTGAATAAATCCAATTCGGTCACTTCATCTGTACGGTGTGACTCTTTATATGATTTTAAGAAAGTGTCATACATTTTCGAGCTGATTGCCTGATCTGCGGGGCGATCGTTCACTTTCACGAATAGTACTTTTGCCATCTTTCCATTTTCCGCTGCAGCTGTTTCTTTATTTCCAAATAACCTACTTAAAAAACCCATTATCCTCACCCTTGCTTTCTGCTTTATTTCTTTCCATCTTAGACGACTAAATGGATCACATTTCCTGATGGATCGGCCACAACGTAAGTTGCTCCATTTTCCGTCACTGCAGCACCGATTGCTTTCAGTTGCTCCGTTACTTTGTTTCTCGCGTCTTCATCTGCAAACACGAGCGTATACCAATTTAGGCCGACACTATTTTCCTTAGGAGCTGGAACGCCGACGCCATTCCATGTGTTCAAGCCGATATGATGATGATATCCCCCGGCAGAAATGAAAAGCGCCCCTTTGAATCGGTTCACGACGGCAAAACCGAGTCCTTGCATGTAAAACTCCTCCGTCTTTCGTAAATCCGATACGTGGAGATGGATGTGTCCCATTCTCGTATCTGCAGGCAATTGGCTCCATTCGCGGTCGCTTTCTTCCAGCAGGTCATTCCCATCCAAGGGATCCGTGCCCATTGCGACTTCGCCCGCTGCCCATTTCCAATCAACAGAAGGACGATCAGCGTAGATTTCGATGCCATTTCCATCCGGATCGGTAATGTACAAGGCTTCACTTACAGCATGATCTGCCGCTCCAAACGGATATTTCGTTTGCAATAAATGACGTAAGAAAACCGCTAAATCCGCACGGGTCGGCAGCAACAAGGCAAAGTGATACAAACCCGAAGTCCGCCCTTCCTTTGGAATCACATCGGCGGGCTGTTCTAGGGTCAGCAACGGAGTTTTTCCATCCGTCGTTAACACAGCCTGCCTATCCGTTTTCTTCAGTAGTTGAAGTCCGATGATATCTTGATAAAACATGATGGCATCATTCAAATTCATAACATTTATACTGACCTCGGAGACAAAAGTAACGGGCTTTTGATGAAATTGTTCATTCATAATGTCACTCCCCCTTTTTTATTGAAAAAATGATCTAAAGAAAGAACTGTACGGTTAGCGCACGCCAGATAGACAGACATGGCCAACAATGCCAAGTCGAGCTCGTAGCCCGCTGTTTGTCCGTTGCCAAGAAAGCCAGCAGGCAGTTTAGCCGTGACAATCGCACCTAGTAAAATGAGTGCAAAAAGGACGGATACGAATCGTGTCCCCAAACCAAGTATAACCGCAAGTCCTCCGATCAATTCGATTCCCGCCACGATGTAAGCCAGGAAGCCGGGAATGCCAAGGCTATCGAAATAACCAGCCGTGTTGCCTATTCCCCCCTGAAACTTAGCAATGCCGTGAATGAAAAATGTAACACCTAAAATCACCCTTAAAAAAACTTGTGCTGCCGTATTTTTATCCATGTATGAATTCTCCTTTTGTTAGGTTACTTTATGTAAGTAATTATATTTTAATAAGTTTATAATGTCAAGTAAGTTTGTTAGATATCATTAGTTTCAATAAAAAAACGCGTTGCCCATAGCAGCAACGCGTTTTTTGGTGTCATTGTTTAAACGTGTAATAAATGGTTGAGTTGATGATGAAAGAATCCGCAATGGTTCTTCCGACTTCTTCACACCTCACATTACGAAACTTTGTCGCATCAACGGGTTCATATAATAATTGATGAATGCCGTCCACAGATCGGATGGCAACAATCGCTTCAGGTTGTGTCTGAAAAATCCGCTCCAGGATTTCCGCTTTATTAGGGACCAGACTGGCGATCCAGACTAAATCACACGCCCCATAATCATGGAGCGCACCGTCCTTCAAGACATAATTCGAAGGCGCTTTTCCATCATCCAGCTGCTGAATGATCCGCCTGCCTAGCGAATAGGCTTGTTCATCGATATCGAGGCAAGTCATGTTCGCTCCAAGCTCTTGCTGAAGCAGCAATGGACTCAAAGGCAAAGGGCCCGTACCAACAAAGGCAAAGGAACGGATTTCTCCCTTCACTTTCTGTAATTCTTTCATTTCCGTTTTGATCAGTTCTTTGTAGTTCTCCCAATAAAGGAAGGAATGAAAATCCTCCAGGGTGCTCACCTTGCCGACATATGATTGGGCATAATGCTCCTCCATCAACGTCTCAGCGATGGCCAGCTTAGCAAGCATGCTGCACCGTATCGATCGGATTTCATCGAGATTGAGGATTTCTGCTGCCAAGTGCTGGTCCAGCGGTTTGGAAACAACCGAAACAAGCTCGGATAATACACGGTTGATGATTGCATTATTAGGAGATAAATCGGTTTCTTTCCGTAAGGTTTCATAAGCCTCCACATATGTATGGATGATTTTTTCTTGGTTTCTAGACCATTTGATCGCTTTCAAGGCGAACACCTCTCTTAGGAAATATTTTTTTGCTTAACTGCGGTATATACAATGCCAAAAACACGGAACGCCCTAGGCTGAAGACCGTAAAGGCGAGCCATAATCCATGGTTTTGATACATCGGCACAAAGTAATACAGCGTCCCGAAAAAAGCAATCAAGGAGTAAATCATCGAATTCCGAACCGGCGCAGCCTCGGTTGCCCCTGTAAAAACACCATAGAAAACGATTCCTACACTCGCTGTGATCGGGAACAGGATCAACCAAAATCCATAAGCATGTGCCCTTTCAATGACACCTGGGATCCGTGTAAAGAGCGTAAGAAGGGAATCACCGAATAGGTAGTAACCGGCGGCCATCAGCAGCGAAGTGATCACTCCCCATTGCAAGGACAGGAACAAAGTCTTCTTATATAAATGCTTATCTCCCGAACCGACCGCTTTCCCGACCAAAATGCTTGAAGCGTTTGCCAACCCATCAAAAAAGTATGCCATCATATAGTGGATTTGGATGAGCACGGCATTGGCAGCCAATACCTCCGTTCCATACGAGGCGCCCTTTGCCGTGAATATATTGAAAACGGTCAGCAAACAGAGCGTTCTGATGAATAAATCACGATTCACCGACATCATTTTCTTAATCGATGAGGCATGGACCATCTCTTTTAAAGAAGGCATTTCCAATCGATGCTGAAAAGCATTCCAAATAATGAATAACCCAACGAAAAAGGCTGTCACTTCCGAGAGCAGCGTGGCTATCGCTACACCTGACACGCCCATTGCGAATACATGGACGAACACCAGAGCCAAAAGTATATTCATGAGGTTCATGAGCATCTGCAATAGTAATGAAACCTTGATTTTGGCCATCCCCATCAGCCATCCCAAGATGACGTAATTCATCAAGGTGAAAGGAATCCCCCATATTCGGATGCCGAGATACTCTGCGGCAAATACGCGGACGTCTGCATCCGGATCCATCAAGGATAGAGCAACTCGTTCAATTGGTCCTTGAAGCAATATGAAGCTAATCCCGACAACTAAGGCCAAGATGAAGGGCCTTATGAAAGCGAATTTCCCTTCCCTTTCGTCGTTTGCCCCAAGCGCTTGTGCAGCAAATCCCGACGTGCTCACCCGCAAAAACCCAAACAGCCAATATAAAGTGTTAAACACGACTGTACCGATTGCCACGCCGCCCAAATAGGCAGGATCGGGCAGCTGCCCCACAACGGCGGTGTCAACCGCACCTAGGAGGGGCGTCGTTATCGTCGAGATGGTCAGAGGAATGGCCAAAGCCAAATATGATCGATGGTTCACCTTGCTTCCTCCCTGGATTCAAAAATTAAAAACGAAATCATTTCGATTTACACGCTAAACTTGTTCCAAGCTATTCACTCAAACAGTGAAATCAATTCTTTCGTATAGGGATGACGGCTCTCAGAAAAGAGCTGCTCCTTCTTGAAGGAATCCACGATTTCCCCTTCTTTCATCACCATGATTCTTTGGCACATTTCCTGTACAGCCGAGAGATCATGGGAAATGAACAGGTAAGACATATCCAACCTTTCACGCAGCTCCGCCATCAATGCAAGCACCGACGCCTGTGAGAGAACGTCCAGGCTTGAGGCAGGCTCATCCAGGATAATGAGGCTCGGTTCAGTGCTGACGGCCCTGGCGATGGTCACGCGTTGCTTTTGTCCGCCGCTTAACTCATGGGGATAACGATCGGCCAAATTCTTTGGCAGTTCCACCATTTCCAATAACTGAGAAATAAATTCACCTTCACTTGTATACGAAAAATGCTTCATTTCAATCTGATCCCCAAATTGCTGAAAAGGATCGATCAATGACTCCTTTACCTTTAGTTTCGGATTCAGGCCGGAAGCAGGATTTTGCAAAACGGCCTGAATGTTTTTTCGGTATGGTTTTAAAAGGCGATCACTTTTGTTATGCAGCGCCGTTCCCTTATATGAGATGGCGCCTTGGTCAATAGGCTCAATTCCCAGGATGCACCGCGCAAGTGTGCTCTTTCCGCACCCGCTTTCCCCGATTAAGCCTAGGCATTCCTTGCTATCGATGCCAAAATTCACGTTCCTGAGTACTTCCTCTCCACTATCGTATGTTTTATGGATATTTCGTATGTCTAATAAACGCATCCTAAGGCTCCTTCACGCTTTATTGCACTTTTTCTGACTGATGGCGATGCATGAATCAGCCTATCGGTATAAGGATGCTCGGGATGATTGAGGACCTGGTTTTTATCCCCGCTTTCAATCATCACGCCATCTTTCATCACCCCTATGCGGTCCGCATATTTCCTGACATGACGTAAATCATGGGTGATGAACAAGATTGCACATCCGGTAACCGCCTGGAGCCCTGATAACAGCTCCAAAATTTTAAAAGAGGATACACTGTCCAAGGCTGTAGTCGGCTCATCCGCTATCAATAAATCGGGCTTAAGCAAAAGCGCCAATGAAATCGATACCCGCTGAAGCTGGCCGCCACTTAATTGAAAGGGATATCTGCTGTAGATATCTCCATCCAGTCCCACTGATACGAGCGCGTCGACAGCTTGAATGCGTCGCGCCTGTTTGGACAAGTCAAGATGTGTCCGCTGATATTCTTCGAAATGCTGGCCGATGGTAAGGAACGGTGTGAATGAACTTTGGTAATCTTGAAAAATATAAGCTATGCGCTTTCCGCGAAGCCTCCTGATGGCTGGCTTTGATAACGTCAATACATTCTTCCCCTCGTACCAAATTTCCCCCTGAGCCTCGAGGTTGGGTGCAAGCAGCCGCCCAATCGCCATAGCCGTCAGGCTTTTGCCGCTGCCGCTTTGACCGACGAGAGCCAGCCACTCCCCTTCACGCACATCAAACGAAAGACCTTTGATGATATGTTTTTGTTTGCCCATGATATGTAGATGCCGCACCTTTAAAAGGCTCATGATTCCACCTCCTTCTTCACATCGAATGCATCGCGGAAATAATCGCCGAGTATATTCGATAAAAAAACGACGCATACGATGGCGAGCCCTGGATATATCATCAGGGACTGATTGGATTGGAAGTATGGGCGGGCATCGTTCAGCATCGCCCCCCACTCCGGTGCTGGCGGCTGGGCACCAAGCCCAATATACGATAAGGAAGATATGAGCAAGATGATCTTGCCTAAATCGAGACTTGAAAGGACGAGCACGTTTCCGATGATGTGCGGAAATAGATGTTTTTTCATGATCCTACAGGTGCTTAGTCCATTGACCTTGGCCATGATGACATAGTCCTTCTGGCGCTCGGTGATCACTGTGCTCCTCACAAGCCGGGCATAATTCACCCATTTCACAACCACGACCGCCAACAGCAGATTTTCGATTCCCGGTCCTAAAAGGCCACTCAGCACGATGGCCACGATCGTATCCGGAAACGCCAGGAACGCATCTGCCACGCGCATGAAGATGCGGTCGATCACACCGCCTTTAAACCCGGAAATCAACCCGAATGGAACCCCGATGATAACCGCGGCAAATAAGGCGACAAGCCCATAGCCAACCGTCAGCTGGGCACCAAGCAATAGACGCGTCAATACATCACGCCCAAGGTGATCCGTGCCCAATGGATGTTCCGGACTTGACGGCGATAGCCTTTCTCCAAGATTGACCAGCGCCGGATCATGGTTCAGGAACAGAAAAGTGTAGGCCGCAACGGCTAATACCAAAGCCAGCACCGTAAAAATGACGGCCTTCTTCCCTTTCCTTTTGAATGGTTCTTTGATCGTTAACTCCATTTTCGTTGATTCCTTTCCTTCAATCTAAGCTCAGGGTTTACATACCGATACGTTAAATCAACGGCACTGTTAACCATGAATATAATGATGGCCATGACCAATAGGTACCCTTGGATGACCGGGTAATCCCGCGACCGGATCGAGTCCACCACCATCTTGCCTATGCCTGGATAGGCGAAGATCACCTCGATTACGACTACACCGCCGATTAAGCTGCCAAGGCTGACACCGAATACGGTAATGACCGGAGGCAAGCTATAGCGAAATGCATGAGCAAAGAATATCCTCATTTCGGAAATCCCCCTTGATCGGGCAGCCCTGATGAACTCCTGACTAAGCGAATCAATCAAACTTGAGCGCAGCAAGCGGACGTATACGCTGGTGATGGCGAGCCCCAAAGTGACGGACGGCAGAATCAAGGAAGGGAGTCCGTCCCTCCCCATCGTAGGAAGGGCCCCCAAGCGCACCGCAAAAAGATCAATCAAAAGCAGTCCTAGCCAAAAGCTGGGTATGGCGGCACCTACTAAAGAAACGGCCCGGCTTAGCTGATCGATCAAGCGCCCCCTGTGCAAAGCAGCAAGAGAACCTAAAGGAAGTGCTATGATAAGCATGACAAGCAATCCCCCGATTGCCAGCTCCAGTGTTGCAGGCAAACCGCTCATGATCATCTCCATCACAGGCTGGTTCGTAAGGTAGGAACGGCCGAAATCCAAGTGAATGAAGTTCATGAACCAATGCCCATACTGAACGAGCAGCGGCTCATTGAAGCCCAATTCTTCCCTTAGCTCATTGACCTGTTCATTTGTGATCGATACATCATCCACTTGAAGTATCGATAGGACCGGATCGCCCGGGGCAAGCCGGACAAACAGGAAGGAGATGAATGTAACCGTAAGGACAAACATCACGACCTCAATGAATCGCCTAACTAAAATGCCAAACATTTCACTTCACATCCAGTTCATTCGTCAGCATGTAGTATTCGCTTCTGGAAGTGACCCAGTTTTTCACTTTAGCGGCGTCATAAGCAACGAGAGTATTCGGGTGTAAAATGAATGAATTATACACTTGTTCATCCACGTATAATGCAATATCCTCAGCGATATTCGAGCGTTTTTCCTGTTCGACCGTCATATTCAGCTCATCGATCATCTCCGTCAGATGATCATCATCCGCCCCACTGAAGTTCAAGGCTCCATTCGGATGATAGGTTGCATTCAAGTAGTAACCGGCATCCCCACGCGGAGCCGTCAAATTACTGTAGGTCGTTAAATCCCAATCCCTGTTGGTGGCCATATATTCTTCCGGGATTTCTATTTGCTTGATATCGACATCGATTCCCAATTGGCCGGCATCCGATTGAAAAACTTGTGCGATCAGTGGTAAATCGGCACGTGAACTGTAGGTTAAAAGGGTAAACGTTAGCGGTTTGCCATCCTTTTGCATGACCTCATTCACTTCCTGATATCCTGCCTGCTCAAGAAACGATCTTGCCGCCTCCATCCCCTTCTTTTTTTCCGGATAGTCAGGAGCAAAAGAGAACGTCGATGGAAACGGCCCTTTGGCAACCTCTGCATGGCCATGCAAAATCGTTTCCGCAATCGTTGAACGATCGATCAAAGCATCAATGGCCTTTCGGACGTTAATATCCTGCAGCGCTTTCCGTTCCAGATTCATCGTCATTTGATGCACCCGGAAGGTAGAGGTCGATTCCACCTTCACACCATCTATCGCTTCTAAACTTTCAAGACTTTCGACTTCCGGCCGAAAGACAATATCGGCATCTCCCGATTCAAGGGCAAGAGACCGGGCGTTGGCATCTTCATTAAAAGAAAACCTTGCTTTTGCAAGCTTCGCAGCTCCATTCCAGTAAGCCTCGTAACGTATTAAATCAACCGCCGTGCCCGGGGTGAATTTCGAGACGGCAAATGGCCCCGTCCCTATCGGCTTGTTCATGAAGTCGCTTTCCGTTACATCCATGATCGATGTATTGGGATGGACCAATTCCGATGGAAACTCCGGAAAGGGCCCCTCCGTCTTGATCGTCAGCGTATTTCCCTTCGCTGTTATCGATTCAATACGCAAGGCATTCTTGATCGCGAGGCTGTCCTTCATCGCCCGCTCCAACGACGCCTTCACGGCTTGTCCGTCCATCTTCCTTCCATTCTGAAACGTCACTCCGTCCCTAAGCTCGAACTCCCATAACTGACCATCCTTGCTGCTCCAGCTTTTGGCCAGCCATGGCTCGATGGTCAAATCCTTATCATTGAGATGCACCAATGTCTCCGTAATGCCAGCCCGCAAGGACACATAACTTGTATCCACATTGGGATCGAGCGAGCTCGTCGCAAAATTAAACAGCAAGTTCACCTCCTTCCCCCCTCTCCCTTGCTCCTTGGATGACTCCTTAGCACAAGCAGCCAAAACAAAAAATGTTAGACATAAGATAATAATTGATTGATATTTTCTCGACATCATCCGTTTCCTCCATGATTCCTACATTCTATTAAATCGAAAACATTACGATTTAAAAACGATGAGTTTGTGCTTCCAGCCTTTATGTATAGTAAAGATATGCTGTCCTCTTAGCTACGTAAATCCTGCCAAACGCGAGTATTTGCACTGAACTGGTCTGGAATTGCACTAGCATTTAAATGCTGAAACGATTCCCTCCTTCACCCAAATCATAAAGATTACGATTTAGCAACGATGATCGCTGCCAGTATTTCTCGCCTGCTTCATTATAAAACGTAATCATTACTATTTACAAGTGTTTTTTTTAATTAGCGGTTCTCTTTTAAAACGATAAAAGCACAGTAGTTGTTTAACTACTGTGCTTTTGATAGGTATCATTGTTCTACTTCGTCCTGACGCGGTCCCATTTTCGTTTGCTCTTCTCCATTTAATATCAACCGGAACGAGATATCGGCTTTTAGAGAATCCGAAACTGCACAGTATTTTTCTTTTCCTAGATTGATTGCTCTCCAGATTCGTTTACTGTCCACTTGTCCATCGATTATGAAGGTCACGACGATGGATGTGAACCCTTTAGGCAATTCTTCTTTTCTCGTACCATCTGTTTCAATTTCGAGTCTGTCCACAGATGACAAATAAGGCTTCAGAATCATCGTGACATCTATTCCAATGCATCCAGCCAGGGACGCCAGAAGCATTTCTGTCGGCGTACACCCTTTCCCTTCCCCTCCATATGCAGGTGTTGCGTCCATATTGACTTCATAGCCTGAATCCCCAACCGCTGTAAAAGCACGCTGGCCTCCCCATTTTGTTACCACTTTCATAATAATTCCTCCCGCTTCCCTTGTATGACCTACATTTTCTTCAAAAATTTTCTGGCTCGTTCGCTTTGTGGGCGTGAAAAGAATTCATCTGGCGGACTATCTTCAACGATGGCACCATCGGACATGAAGACGATTCTATCAGCCACTTCCTGAGCAAATGTCATCTCATGCGTAACGATAGCCATGGTCATTCCATCAAGAGCGAGTTCTTTAATGACAGCCAGCACTTCATCCACCAACTCTGGATCTAATGCAGACGTTGGTTCATCGAACAATAAGATATCCGGTTCCATTGCAAGTGCTCTGGCAATTGCAACCCTTTGTTGCTGCCCTCCAGATAATCGGGAAGGATACACATCTCTTTTATCTATCAGACCTACTCTGTTTAACAGTGTTTCCCCTTTTCTCACTGCATCATTTTTCGGCCACTTTTTCACGATCAGCAATGCTTCCATAACATTTTCCAGTACCGTTTTATGCGGGTATAAATTGAATTGTTGAAAAACCATACCCGTATGAAGACGGACTTTTTTAATTTGTTTATTGCGCACTTTTTGACTACTTTTGGCATCAACGACTATGTTGCTCACTTCGATAGTTCCACTCGTTAGTTCTTCCAGGCCATTGATACACCGAAGCAAAGTACTTTTACCTGAACCACTCGGTCCAAGAATCACGACAACTTCGCCGCTATTCACTTGTAAATTAATATCCTTCAACACATCCAAGGTTGAGAAACTTTTCGATAGGTTATTAATGTTTATCATTCTTCTTCACCATACTTAGTCATATATTGATAACCGTTTTTCAATTCTTTCCAATACAAAGGAAAATCCTGTACTCATGATCCAATACATTAGCGCAATCGATAAATAAAAGGGCATGTACACATAGTATTGAGCAATTAATAGTTGGGCAGATCGCAATAATTCGGTAACCGTTATTACGGAAACAAGCGATGTTTCTTTTAACATCCCAATGAATGTATTGCCAGCAGGCGGGATGGCTACCCTAATCGCTTGCGGAAAAACAATTCTGCGCATCGTCTGATATGGTGACATTCCCGATGCATATGCCGCTTCATATTGCCCTTTAGGAATCGATTGAATCGCCCCGCGCAAGGTTTCGGACAGGTAAGCCCCGATGCTGATGCTTAACGCGATATATGCCGCTGTCAATGGTTGAAGATTAAAACCGTAATCAGCCAGTCCATAATACACAATGATAATTTGGACCAATGTGGGCGTACCTCTTATGATGGAAACATATGCGCGAGCGATCCATCTAATAAATGTATTACCTTTTAATCTTGCTACCGCCACGATCACAGCGATAATCGATCCAAAAAACATGGATATAATGGTGATCAGGAGCGTATAGTATGCTCCCTTCAATAAAAATGGCAGGTTCGTCCAAATAACATCCATAGCTTTGCTTGTATCCTTTCCACGATAATCGATTTATTCTTGCGGCTCTTCCCCAAACCATTTCACAAAAATCTCGTTATATGTGCCGTCTTGTTTCATATCAGCTAGATGCTTGTTCAATTCTTTCAATAGTGACTCATTACCTTTACGAATCGCGATTCCTGCTTTATCAGATTTAACCGGCTCACCTACAGCCTTGATCTTGAATCCATTTTTCTCGACAACTGGTTTCAACGCATACATATTATTAATCGTTGCATCGATTCTTCCAGAGTCCAAATCCTTCAATGATGTTATCACGTCATCATAGGTTTTAATCGTAAAATCGCCTACCTCTGGAAGCAGCTCTGTACGAAGATAGGTTTCGTCATTCGTTCCCAGTCCCACTCCGATGTTCTTGCCTTTGAAATCTTTTACAGACTTTACTGTATTATTTTTTTCTTGAACGATCACTTTCACATTGTTTGTGATATATGGCTCCGTAAAGTCCATTTGTTTTTTTCGTTCATCCGTAATCGTCATTTGGCTTATCACTGCATCAAATTTTTTGGTTTGCAATCCTGCCACCATGCCTGAAAATTCCTGAGAAACAAATTCAACATCCACTCCGAGCCGTTTGGCCAATTCCTTCGCGATATCCGCATCAAATCCATCCATTTCTTTTTTATCATTCAAGAAATTGTATGGCTGATAGGTACCCATAAGCCCTACTTTAAGGGTTCCACGATCTTTGATTTCTTGTAATAAATCTGCATTTTTTTCGCTAGTCTTATCATCTTTCGAACCACAAGCACTTAAAATCAAAGTAAATGCCACTAATAAAACCAGTGTAAGGTATGAATATTTTTTCTTCATTTTATTTTATCTCCTTTTCACGTTCCTAATAATCCGTAAAATTCGAATCTAACCATTTCCTTGGACAGCTCTGCCGTTGTTCGTTTTCTAATATTCGAGCCATCTGAGACCGGTCCGAATAACCACCTGGACAGGATCCCTTCAAATAAACTCATTAATAAGGCAGCTTGTAAACCTGGATCCCTTTCCGGCAGGATGTTCAGCTCCATTGCTCTTTTAATATTATTCTCGAAAGCTTCTTCCACCTTCAAGCGAGTTTCAATGATTGCCTGTTTAAGTGACTCTTCCCCATCAATTCCCTTGAATATCATTTCCATCATATATCGGTTGGATTGCGAAAAATCAAACAACTCCACGAATAGCTTTTCTGAGGAATTCAAGACATCCTGCACCGTGCCAGGTGATTTTCGGTGTCCGTGCGCCACTACCTCCAGAAGTCCAATTCGCCCCTGTTCAATGATTTCCAAAGCAATCGCTTCTTTACTTTTAAAATGCCAATAAAAAGTACCTTGAGCAATGCCCGCCTCGCGAACGATGTCGGAAATCTTCGTTTTATGATAACCAAGGGAAGCAAAAAGCTGTTGCGAGATCACTAATATTTGCTCTCTTCTTTCCAACTTTTCTTGAGTAGAAATCCGTACTCACCTCCCGATTGATTAGTCAGTCAGTCTTATCATATAAAAATCCTGGACAGTAGTCAATTAACTTTAGTGGTTTAGTTGGTTTTAAATTTTTCCACAAACTAAAAGCTCCTGAAAATACATTTCAGGAGCTTAGGTTCATTATTTTTGCAACTCATTGTAATGAGTGATGACTTCTTTCGTTATTTCACTGTTTTCGTCCAGGCCGCTAACTTCCTTAAGTACGGCTGGTACACCATTTTCCTTGATCATCGCTTGCAGCTTGACCGCTTCTTCGTCTTCGTGGAAATCAAACAGCAATGCGGATGCAATCGCCTTCGCCAAGTTCGTATAAGAAAGACCGGCCTTCTGCGCTTCTACGGCAGGGCGTACGAGACGGTCGTTCGGTCCGAGCTTGCGCAGCGGTGAACGGCCCACTCTATTCACCGAGTCGTTCAAGTAGCTGTTTTTAAATCGGGCAATGATTTTTTCAATATAGCGCTGATGCTCATCTGCATCCAATCCGTATTGATGGATTAAGTAGGCGCCCGTTTCCCCTAATATGTTCTTGACTTGCTCGACAATCGCTTCATCCTCCAATGTTTGGTCAATCGTCAATTTGCTGTCTTTAAGGTAGCCGAGGTACGCAATCGATGCATGTCCTGTATTGACGGTGAACAATTTCCGCTCAATGAATGGAGCAAGCTCTTTTACAATCGTCATCCCCTCCACCGCAGGAATGTTTTCTTTCGTTTCCACGACCCATTCATAATAAGGTTCGACCAATACGTCCAGTGACCCTTCGTTGTTTTGCAAAGGAACGATCCGATCGACAGCTGAATTGAAGAAGGATACTTTTTCAGCAAGGCTTGCCTTCGTTTCCTGATCCAAGTGTTGCAGGATGTATCCTTCTAAAAGGTCCGTTGCCGAAATTTGGTTTTCGCATGCGATCACATATAGCTTTTCTTCGGTTTGTTTCACTCTTGAAGCTAATCCCTTTGCAATCAAAGGAGCGATATGGGGCAGGATATTCGGTCCGATCGCCGTGGTAAGGTAGGTTGCTTCCGATATGGCTTTTATGATTTCATCTTCCTGGTTCAAGCTATTTAAGCCTGAGACATTTTCCACCGTGACCGATTCTTGTTGATCCGTTGCCAATTTGACTTGGTATTGCTTTTTTTCATTCAACTGATCGATGATTTTTTCAGCTATATCTACAAATGTGACATGATATCCAGATTGTGAAAAGAGTGCTCCGATAAATCCTCTTCCAATGTTTCCTGCACCAAAATGTACGGCTTGTTTCATTACAATCATCCCTTTATCAAGTTAGTATATAAATAGTCCAAAAATATGGCTTCCAATCTTTTGCTGATCAGTTCTTCGTCCGAAGATGAAAAAATCATGATCGATTCATTACTTTCGATTAAGCTGGAACTGATCAGGCTGACAATTTCCTGCTGCTTCACGCTCAAGTCTTCAGGAGCCAGCATCAGCAGTAAGTTTTTCATATGGACGACTTTTCCGTCCATTCCTTTGACAAGACAATCTTCCTCTAGGCGGGCGATCTGGAATATCAACTCTTTCACGTTTTTATGCCTGGCATGAAAAAGTCCCAAGCTTGTGCCAGGAATGCCTAAACCACCTTTTTTTTCCCGTTCGTCCAGGGCTCCAATGACATCACCGGCATGGATGATCAATTGTTCCTTTTCAGCGATCATAACCATTTCTGCGAGGATCTCCGGATGTCCTTTCAAATGCGGCAGGCGATATAACCGGAAATTGTCAATGATCGACTGGATACTTTCCTGGGCACTTTTCAATTCCTGCAAAACTTCCCTTAATTCGCCGTCAGGTTTTTTCGAAGTCGAATCCTTGTTGGCCGCCTGACTCCGATATCGTTTATTCTTCGTGAACTTTTCAATATTCTTCCTGATATAATTCCTGATATTCTCGATATTTTCTTCACTCAAAAGAGGGGATACGAGAATATAATCCATATCGATATACGGAAGGCGAACGGTGGAAATGATAACATCATAATTTTGCAGGCTGTCGTGCATCTGGATATCCTTGATCGTTTTAATTTCAACCGTCTGGATTTCGATGATTTCTTTTTTGATCCGGCTGGCCAGCATTTTTGATGTACCTATCCCCGTCGGACAAACGATGAGCGCCCTGATGGCAATTTCCTCTTCCCGCAGTACCAAGGCAGATCCGAAATGGAGGACGATGAAGGCTATCTCATCTTCAGGGAATTCCTTGATTTCCTTGAATTCCTTTTCCAGGCCGGTCTTAACGGCTAAAAAGAGAACGGGATACTTTCGTTTAATATCTTCCGTTAAGGGATTGTATAATCCCATTTCCTGTTTGATCCTGAAAAGCGAAGGCTCCATATGGGCAAGAAGCCCTTGATACAGCGGAAAATCCTTGGTCAAGTTGATTTGCAGCTGCTCTGAAACATCCTTGATCAAGTTCCTGATGAGCTGGCCCAGCAACACGCTGTCATACGGAACGGCATCGGCGGCATGAAGTTTGGAGCCTTTCAGGATGGCAGCCAAATAGCTTATATCATCGATTGTAAAGGAAACCTTGAGCTTGGTCTTGAGTTCCTTGCAGATTTTATCCATCAGGTTATTCTCATCCGAGAGATCGCTTAGTCTTTTGAAGTCCTTCTCCAAATAAAATTGGCTTTCATTCCTTTGGAGAGTTACGTAGATATGTACGACCAACCCTATATACCCGCTATCGGCCAAACGTGAATGGATACTATTGAAGGTTGAGTTCAGCACGCCATCAATGGCCAAAAGATAGTCGGGATCAAAATAGTCGAGAATTTTCCCTTTGCGGATTTCCCCTTCTTGGAGCAAGAATAAGCTTTCGATCAGCTCTTCATTAAAGAAGTGTAGGAAATAGGCAGCCTGTGCTTTCCGTTTATTTTCTTCAGTACCGGCAAGCTCTATCCCCACTCCCCTTTTCCTTGTAATCACGATATTGAAATTCCTTAGCCACTCCGTCAATTCGTCCAAATAGACGGTAAGGGTCGATATGCTGATGCCCAGATTCACCGCAAGAGCTTGCGTTTTATACGATTCTTCCTGAATTAAAGCCAAAAGAAGGTGCAGCTTTCTTTCTTGCGGCGTCTGATCAATTGGATGATTCCCCATCAGGTGCTGCACTAGCCGAAAGATTTGTTCATTCTTGCCGTCGATGGACAACCCTTCATGTGTGTTGCGTGTTAGCTGCAATTCAAAAGATTGCAGGATTTTTTCTATCGATTTCAAATCACGCTGAACCGTGCGGACACTCACATTCAATTGTGTGGCAATGGAAACGGCCGTATGCTTTCCAGACGTTTTTATGATCAATTCCAAGATTGATTTTTCCCTTGAAGTAATATACATGCTACCAACTCATTTCAGGTGGAGTAACACGAGAAAATACTGAATAGAAAAGCGTAAAACGCTTTTCTATTCATGGTGAGAAATATTTAATTTTTTTCTACATTGATGATATCCATCAATTCCCTGGCTGTTGTGGCTTTGACCATTTTTTCAATGTTTTCCATTTCGGAACATGTGACGGCAATGCCAGATAGGATTTCGAGATGTGTGCCATCCTTACCGGCTATCCCGAATATCAATCGTGCTTTTTGACCGTCAAAGTCAACCCCATCAGGAATTTGTAAAACGGTGAATCCGGATTTAAGAACATCCTTCTTCGCTTCTTCGGTTCCGTGTGGGATCGCTACATCATTTCCCATATAAGTTGAAGTCATCTCATCGCGGGCAATCATTGCTTCGATATAGCTTTCCTTAACGTAACCTGCTTTGACCAAAGCTCTTCCGGCAAAACGGATCGCTTCTTCCTTATTGGCGAATTGTTGATTGAGGAAGACATTTTCTTCACGAAGCAATTCATTATCAGCTTGTTCTACTTCCTCAATACCCGGTTCGATGGAATGCTTGCGAACACCGGGAACCTTTTCTTCCGCCTCTTCGACAATCTCATGCAGCTCATCTGTACCGTCATCCTGAAGACGTGCAAGCAATGAATCATACTCAGGGCTAGATAAGAAGTTATCGACGGATACGTGATACGCATTAGGCACTTTATTTTTGGCCCTTGGCGTCAACTCTTCCTGGGTAATGACGATTTGGGCATCGGCAGGAATGTTTGAAATCGCCGTATTGGTTACCGAGATATTCATTCCGGCTTCCTTCACCTTCTTGCGAAGCAGCGAAGCTCCCATTGCACTTGAGCCCATACCAGCATCGCATGCAAAAATGATTTTGTTGACGTTTGTAGGCATTGTTCCCGGTTCTGAAGCGAACACATTGGCAACAGAACTTTTCTTGCCTTTCATTTCTTGCATTTTCTTCGCCGCATCCTCAATGTTCTCTTCGGATTGTTTTCCTGTTTTCAAGATGAATGCAGCGACAACGAATGATACGATTGCAGCGACAAGTACACCGGCAAAGTTAGCAATATATGCGCTAGCATGATGCGGGGTTACGGCCGTAATGGCAAAAATGCTTCCTGGTGAAGCAGGCGCGAATAAGCCGCCGCCCAATAGAACCAAAGTGAAGACTCCGCTCATGCCTCCAAGGATGACCGCTATGAATAACATCGGCTTCATCAGGATATAAGGGAAATAAATTTCATGGATCCCGCCGAAGAATTGAATGATGACAGCTCCTGGCGCCGATCTCTTCGCCGTTCCTTTTCCAAAGATACAATAAGCAAGCAGGACGCCAAGACCAGGTCCTGGATTCGATTCAAGCAGGAACAGGATGGAAGATCCTGTTTGTTTCGCTTGCTCTAGAGCGATTGGTGATAATACACCGTGATTGATCGCATTGTTCAAGAACAATACTTTCGCAGGCTCGATCAGGATACTCGTCAATGGCAGCAAGCCTGTACCGACAAGCCAATCGACTCCTGCTACAAGCCATCCTGTAAAGACGACAACAGCCGGCCCGATGGCCAGGAATGATAGAATGGCCAGCAAGCCGCCAAGTATCCCAGCCGAGAAGTTGTTGACAAGCATTTCGAATCCTGCTTTTATTTTACCTTCGATCAGTTGATCGAATTTCTTGATGACATACCCACCGAATGGTCCCATGATCATCGCACCAAGGAACATCGGGATGTCAGACCCGACGATGACACCCATAGTCGCGATGGCACCGACTACGCCTCCTCGGTGATCATGAATTAGCTTACCACCTGTATACCCAATTAAAATCGGCAGTAAGAACGTGACCATCGGAGTAACCATTTTGGCAAGGCTTTCATTTGGCAGGAAGCCCGATGGAATGAATAGGGCCGTGATTAACCCCCAAGCGATGAAAGCTGAAATGTTCGGCATGACCATTGAACTTAAAAAGTTACCGAACTTTTGAACTGCAACCTTTATATTAAAGTGAGCCATTTTACTCTCTCCCCTTCATTAATGATATATTTTACATTCATCTTAAATCACGTACCTTCCGTATTCAATAAAAGCTAAAGCTAACTTTGTCGCGGAAGGGAAGACAAACATAATGTTTCTCATTTTTCCAGTTTTATTCAGGTTGTGTTCCATTTTAACATGAGATCAAAAGAAAAAGGTCCCATTCAGATCGAATGGGACCTTACCTTTACGTTTTATAGAGGGATGATGCCCAATATGACAGACACCACAATCATGACAAGCGTCGATCCGCAGGCCCATTTCAAGAAGGTGCGCTGCAGGGCTCCGAAATCTTCCCCTACCATTCCAATCAATAGATAGGTAGATGGGACGAGCGGGCTTAATAGGTGAACAGGCAGCCCTAACAAGGAAGCTCGGCCGATCAAGGCAGGATCGATTCCATAAGCGGCTCCCGCTTTTGCAAGCAATGGAAGTACCCCATAATAAAATGCATCATTGGACATGAAGAAGGTAAAAGGTGCGGAGATGACGGCTGTAATGACGGCAAAGTGGGCACCCATTTGGTCAGGAATATGCTGGATCAAAGAGTTAGCCATCGCATCCACCATTTCCGTGCCGGCAAGAATCCCAGTAAAGACACCAGCAGCAAAAATCATTGAAATAACCGATAAAGCATTGTCAGCGTAATTGGCAACCCGTTCTTTTTGGTCACTGATCTTAGGATAATTGACCGTGATGGCGATTGCAAAACCTACCATGAACAAGACCGCCGAAGGCATAAGCTCCATGATCAGCGCCACAAGAAGGGTCAGCGTCAACGCATAATTGAAAATAATCAATTTAGGACGTTTAAGATAAGCATCTTCCGTTGCTGCCGCATGCTGGGCCGCAATCGATTGATCGATTTCGATGATACCGATCCGTTTTCTTTCTTTTTTACCAAGGCAATAAGCCATGAATAAGACGAATAGGACTCCGCCAATCATTGCAGGAATGACTGGGGTGAAAACATCGGACATTTCAAGCTTTAAAGCGGTCATCACCCGTGCTGTCGGTCCTCCCCAAGGAAGAAGGTTCATGACACCGGATGATGAAACGGCAATGCCTGCCAATATAAGCGGTTTCATTCCAATCCGTTTATAAAGCGGAAGCATGGCGGATATCGTTATCATATAAGTGGTTGTACCATCTCCATCCAACGAAATCAGCAACGCCAAGACTGCCGTGCCGATGGCAATTTTCACTGGATCTCCTTTTACAAGCTTAAGGATCGTCCGAATGATCGGATCAAAAACGCCAGCATCGATCAAAATGCCGAAGAAAAGAATCGCAAATAAAATCATGATTCCCGTTGGCGCCACACTTTTGATTCCTTCCAGCGCCATTGCACCCATCTCGCCGCCAAATCCGCCGATTAGCGCAAAAGCACTTGGTACTACAATCAAAGCTATCATGGCTGAAAGTCGCCCTGTCATTATTAATATCATAAATACCAAAATCATCAAATATCCCAATAAAGCGAGCATATGATCACTCCTCATCTTCTAATAAGATAAATTGTATCGGAAAACGCTTTATCTGTAAGCGTTTTCAATTTATTGTGTTTTAAAACTATTTTGTTAATTGTGTTCATTGTGTTCACGGAGACACTTCACAGGTGAACAGGGTCCCTGATTCCAACAAAAAAACACCTCCAATTAGAGGAGGTATCCAATAGGCACTATTCAATTTTATAATATCTTCGCTCGGGCCTGCCGACCAATCCATATACGACTTCCGCTTTGCATTTCTTCACAGAAATCAAATATTCCAAATAGCGTCTAGCCGTTGTCCTGGACGCACCGATCTGACCGCTTACCTGTTCGGCCGACAAGCCGATATCGCTTGCTTCGAGAACCTCGATCACCTTCGTCAAGGTGATTTCGTCGACCCCCTTCGGCAGGGCAGCGGCTTCGTTCGTTTCTTGCGGAGCGTCTCCCTTTTTCATTATAAGATCAACAAAATCCTGATCGATCTCTTGCTTGGATTTCAGCAGCTGGACTTTTTTAAGGTACTCCCCGATGACTTGGTTGAAGCGCTTCATTTCCACTGGTTTAATCAAATAGTTCTCGACACCGTAGTGAAGCGCCTTTTCAAGCTGTTCCTTGTCTGTCGCAGCCGTAATCATGATGATATCGACAGACGGGAAGTTTTTTCGAATGTCGGGAAGGAGCTCAGTACCTAGCTGATCCGGCATATACACATCAAGCAAAAGTAGATCCGGTTTTTTTTGCTCCAATATCCGCAATGTTTTTTTGGCATTGACGGCTTTTCCGACCACTTCTACTTCATCAAAGGCTTTCAAGAATTTTTCATGGATATCCGCCACCCGGAAATCATCTTCCGCTATGACGGCTCTTATCTTCAACATTTTTACCCTCCTCTCCGTTTTTTAGGAAGATACACGGTGAATATGGTGTTTCCCTTTTCACTTTGAACCTCGATGATGCCCTCCAGCTCTTTTACGACCTGATCGGCGTTTGAAAGTCCATACCCACTCGGACTTCCACTGTTTTTCGAAGTGAAGCCCCGATTGAAAATATAGGAAATATCACGTTCAGCTATTCCTTTTCCGTTGTCACTGACTTCAAATACTAGATCATTTCCAATATCGGTCGCGAAGAATTTCACGAGCGGCTCGTCCATGACGGAAACCGCTTCAAGCGCATTATCGATGATATTGCCTACTATCAAGGTGAGCTGTGACAATTTGATATGATCTGGAAGCTTCTCCAAGTAACTTTGTGCATCTATTTCGAAGACGATTTTCTTCTCCGATGCTTTTCCGATCTTGCCGAGTAACAGGGCCTGTACCTTAGAATCCTTGATCTGCTCGAACACCACACGGTTCAAGGAATGCAATTCGGATGTTTCGCTTTGAATCATATCTATTGCTTCATCGTATTCCCCTAATTGTATCAGTCCCGAGAGAACATAAAGCTTATTGGTGAATTCATGGGTTTGGGCCCGTAAATCCTCTGAATGCATCTTCACTTCCGATAATGTATGGACCATTTCCTCAATTTCCGTTCGATCACGGAACGAAGCGACAACACCGCTTACTCCCTCACTATCGAAGATTGGTGTACAGTTCACGATAATCGATTTATCTTTCCACGAAATCTCTTTATCCGCCTGGGGCTCCCCAGACCTTAGCACTTCAAATAAATACTTCGACGGAAAAAGCCCATCGACATTCAAATGGCGGACGGATTCCTTGATATCGAGCAATTTCTTCGCTGGCTGATTCATCGAGGTGATCAATCCATTTTGATCAATGGCGAGAATACCTTCCTTGACCGACTGAAGCACCGCATTTTTTTCTTTATATAAATTGGCGATTTCAAATGGCTCAAGTCCTAACGTATCTTTACGTATGCTTCTTGCCAGCATGTAGCTGCCAATGATCGAAATCATGATCGCCAATAAAGATATAAACATTTCTTTCGAAAGGTCCTTGAAAATCTGGGCCCGGACATCTTCGACCAAAAATCCTACCGAGACTATCCCAATGATCTTCCCATCCTGATTGAAGATCGGCGATTTCCCCCGAATCGAAAGACCCAGCGAGCCCGCCGCCTCGGAAACATAATATTTGCCCTCGCGGATGGCCCTGCTATTGTCGCCGCCTTTCATCCGCTTCCCGATTTCGGATGCCAACGGATGCGAGTAACGAATTTCTTTGTCATTCCCCACAACAATGAACTCAGCCCCTGTTTCCCTGCGGATCTTTTCGACAACCGGCTGGATGATACTCGCCGGGTCGTCCGTTTCAAAAGCCTCCTTGACGGTAGGCATGAAGCTGATCGTTTTAGAAAGTTCCAAAGCCAATTGGCCCTTATCCTTCGCGATTTGCCTTCCTTCCATATATGAAAAAGAGATCGCCAATAAGAGAATCAAAAAAAGGCTCAACGATAAAACTAATCCGAGAATCTTGGTTTCCAGCGATACTTTTCTCATATTCAACCGCATCCCCTATTTTCACGTTCCTTCATTATATTTTATTGCAGCATAATGATTTTACCATTTCTATTAAAATTTGAACATTGTGCGGATACCCAATTATTGCAAACCTCCTGTTGCAGTCTTTTAACATTCTAGTTATACCTATCATCTAATATCATCATTTTTCTTTTTTTTCATATGAACTGTAGTTTCTTTTTCATAGTCTTCATGTCCTGGGGATGTATATGAACAACGCAAAAAATTTTCGCGTTATTGTATTAATTTAGCGTTCAAGATCCTTAAGGACTTTTGTGACATAGTAAATATTTACTATAGTTCATTCTTAGTAAATATAGATCATTAATTATATTATTTAACAAATATGCAGGTAAATCAGCACAGTAAGTGATAACATTTTAGTAGAAATGGAGGTAATATTTATGCAGTTTAAAAAATCATTAATCATAACAGTTTTAGGTTTATCAATTTTAGGTTTTTCTACGGGGGCAAGCGCTGCAAATAATGATGGACTTGTAGATTCAGAAGTTACACAATCTAACAAACAAGCAGATAATACTAATTTAATTAGCGGAAGAGCAGCCAAGCCCTCCAATTCTTCAAGAATAGATGTATATAAACCACTTTTAGGCAAAACCTATGCAGTAGCTAAATCAAGTTCTACAGTAAAAGAGGATTATATTTATGCTAAAGCAAGAACGTTTAATGGTGATGGAGCATTAATCAAATCAAATTCAACAAGTGCTAAAAAAACAACCTATACTAGTGTTAGAGCTGATAATGGAACTGTTTACTCTGGTAATGATTGGGCCATTGGGAATCACACGTATAAGCTTAAAGGATTTAAAGATATTAATCATGAAACAAAGGCATATTGGTAATTAAGAGGTGACTAAGAGATATGCCGATTGCATATCTCTTTTACTTAGGAGAAGAATTGATTATGAGAAAATACTACAAAACAGTATTAATAATTATTTTAGGTTTAATTGGAACTTACTACTTATTTAATAGTAATGTTTACTTCCCTTCAAATAAAGAATCCATTACTTCAATCACTACTGATAGTGAAGATCGTGGAATAGGAAACACGGTTGCATATGGTATAAAGAATTTGGAAGGTGAACATATAGATAATGGAACGGCACTTAGTAGTAAAAACAATAAAGTATCGGTGGTTGTCTCAATAGACCACAATATGGATGAAGACAGAAAATATGCATTACTTATTTTTGATAACTATAAACAAAAAACATTTATTGTAGAAAACAAGGAGCAGGTAGTAAACAAACATTTCTTTGAAATGAAATCGAACAGTTCCATAAACATAAAAGTTTCCACATCCATTGATTCCAATTCTAGAGAATTAACTTTCTTACTCGTGAAAAAGCCCGAGTATAATTTGAGAGAAAAGGATTTAAATAGAGCGGCAGTTCTAGGAGAAGTTTTGAGCATGCGTTTTTCAATCAACGATTCTGATATTATGGAGGAAAATAGTGAAGTAAGACCCGATGCTATTATTAGAGATGGTTTATATGAAAATTTGTTTGTCACGAATAGTAAAAAAAAGCTACAATCTATTATTACTGAAAAAGAAGGCAAGAAACTTATACTCTCTGCTGGAAATGATTCAAATGCCGAAATCAGATATGCCATTATAGCTTTAAAGGATTGGGAACAAGATACTGTTATAGATAACAAAATAGTCTTATATACGACTGTAGCTCCAGAAACGAGACACCTTTTTCATTTTAACCTACCCAATGTTAAAACTGAAAGTAATTTTCAATTCATTGCCTTCCCATTCCCTTATGATGTAAGTGATAATAATTATGAGAGTCAACAAGCATTTGGTTCTTTCAGAATCGTCATTCAAAATGATGAATAACAAGATGGGGGTAATTGAATGTCCACTATAACTACTATATTAGGTTTAATCGGTATTTTTGCCATAATTGTTTTTTTAGCCATTGTAAAAACTATAAAAGATAATTCCAAAAGATAGTTGTTTTATCAAGGCAATTGGATGGGTTAACCAATACAACTCATGCTCTATTCAACTAATCAGCAGCCCACGCATTTACTTTAAAATTTAATAAAAATAAATCCTAGAATTTAGAGGAATTCAAAATCATTCTTAAGAATAGTCCCGTATATAAGGGCATGTTCGAACATGCCCTCTCAATTTGTTCATATATAAACTTCTTGTATTGATTTGGGAATTTTTTTGAACGTTTTTTCAAAAACAAGTAAAAGATCTAATTTGTCTTGTATCGATTCCAAAAAACGTCCAGAATCTCCCATTCCATCTGAAGCCTGCCACAGATCGCGGACCGACGAAAATGGGGTAATACCAGAAACTCCCGCCATTATTTAACCAAATGAACGTATTCCTGAATAAGCAAAACGAAATCGCCCCCGGATCTACAGCAAATGTTGAAGCTTGTTGCTGCTGCGGGATAAACGATGGCGGCGGAGCTGTCGGTGCTTGCGAATACGGCAATGATCCCGGTTGACCCGGAAATTGTGGTCCGCCTGGAAATCCTGGTAGTTCAGGAAACACTCGATCTTGATACGCTTGATCTTCATAATGATATGTTGGGTACACATACATGGTCATTCACCCCTATATGATTGAATGATATACAGTATGATATATGGACCGAGGTTGTATGGGCTCTTAACGAACGATTTATGAAGCAACCCACATTTCATCTCCTAAAATGGAGAGCTATCGATACGAATTGTACCGGTTTATTGACGAATTTTGTATTTTATCTGCGAATTGCGTTGATTTATCGATGAATTGTACTGATTTATCTGCAAATTTTGAGATTTATCTACGAATTACACCGGTTTATCTACGAATTGTGTGGATTCAGTAAAGCAGTCTCCATAAATAAAATGTTGCGTAGGATTCCCAATCAGACCAGGCTTCCGACCATGTTTGGATTTCGGCTTTTGTTGGTTTCATTTCCATTTCGAGGACCAGCTTGATGGAATTATGCAGACCGACGTCATCGATTGGAAATGCTGCTTGAAACCGCAAGCACCTCATGAGTACATAATTCGCTGTCCATGGACCGATCCCGCGTATTTTCGTAAGCATTTTTTCAGCGGTTTTTACATCGTTTGCCAGCAGCAGCTTTTCTTTCGTAAGTTCACCTTTCGCGATCAGTTGGGCCACACCAATCAAGTACTCGCATTTCTTCACGGTCATCCTCATTACGGAAAGATCTTCTATCGTCAATTTGGCTATCGATTCAGGCGTCGGAAACAGCCAATACGACTTCCCCTCGTATTCGATCCTTTCGCCGAATGATTCAACAAGCCTCCGCTTCAATGTATAAGCGTAAGTCAAATTAATCTGCTGTCCGAGAATTCCCCAGGCAATAGCTTCAAATAAATCTGGGATGCCGATGTTCCTTAAACCGAAGAACTGGCTGACCGGCCCTTGCAATAAGGGATCTTTTTTTGCAAGCTCATAAAAGGGCAAGAGATTTGTGTCTAGATCGAACCAGCTGCGAATGTATGCGGAAACAGCATCAAAAACACGCTTGTCGATTGGTTCCGTCCGTCCTGGTATTCGAACGTGCAGCTCCGTTTCATTCACCGCACTGATTTCCACTAAAAGTTTCTCGTTTTCGAAAGACAAGGCCCGATATATCTTTTGATCGACAATGTCGAATAAACATTCATTGGCGGATCTTGATAAGTATGTAAGATTTTCCGTAAAGCGAAATTCATGGGGTGTAAGGATGGTCCATTCACATCTATCATAAAAGGTCTCGTTCATTCATGCTCCTCCTTCTTCGGTTTCCTTTATGTTAATCAATTTACTCTTTCCTTTAAATACCGGGTTACAGTTAAAATAAAGGCCAGAGCTGTCTTCTGACAATAAATGAGCAGTTGGAACTCCAACATCACAATCTTCTCATTGATTTTAACTTTATCCAAAATGAATTACGTTATCTTGCTTTTATATTATCGCCTTGTTTGCATATCTTCACTTTCTTGTATACTAAAGGAGAGGTGAGCATGGTGGATTCGAACATCCCTAATGATTATTGGAAGGCCATCGTCGATTGTGATGAAGCGTATGATGATCATTTTTTATATGGAGTAATGACAACAGGCATTTTTTGCAGGCCCTCCTGCAAATCCCGGGTGCCCAATAAGGAAAACGTGAAGATTTTCAAAAATGCCAGAATGGCCCTGGAGGCGGACTTCCGGCCTTGTAAACGATGTAAACCGGAAGGACTGAATCTGCCAATGGAGGATTGGATTGAACAGATAACCGAATGGCTCGACCAGCATTTCCGTGAACCGCTCACATTGAACAGGATCGCCGATATTGCCCACGGGAGCCCTTATCATTTACAACGATCCTTCAAGCGTGTGAAGGGGATGACGCCCAGTGAATACGTTCAGCGCCTCCGAATTGAAAAAGCATGCAGCCTTCTCGAAAGCTCCGAGCTGAGCGTGGCAGACATAGGCTTGGCCGTAGGTTTCTCAAGCACTCCCTATTTCATGACATTATTCAAAATGAAGATGGGCCTTACACCAATGAGCTACCGCAAAGATGCCGCCAAAATCGCAACGAAGGAGCGTGAATTGGATGCAAACAGTTGACTGGTCGATACTAAATGCTGAAGCGGGGCCATTATATATCGCCAAGACGGAGAAAGGACTCTGCTATGTAGGTTCACCGGGACAATCATTCCAGGACTTGGGCGCATGGAGGCAAAAGCACTTCCCCACGGCCAAGCTTGCCGAAAATCCAGAAGCATTAAAACCTTATATCCAAGAGCTGCAAGAATATTTCAAAGGAGTGCGGCAAACCTTCTCATTTACAACGGATGTAAAAGGTACTCCCTTCCAACAAGAAATCTGGGCAGCATTGAAGCAAATCCCCTATGGGACAACATGTTCCTACTCCGATATTGCCCAGCTCATTCAAAGACCTGCAGCCGTTCGGGCTGTCGGTACGGCCATTGGCGCCAATCCTGTATTGATCACGGTGCCATGCCACCGGGTCATCGGCAAGAATGGCGCCATTTCCGGTTACCGCGGCGGTTTGGAGATGAAACAATATTTACTTCAATTGGAAGCGAACTATCGGGGGGGAAGACCTTCTTAACTAATAAAAGCATCCGATCATTCGGATGCTCAGACTGTAGACAAACTCGATGAAAATCGAGTTTGTTTATTTTTATGGCCTGTACAATTTAGACGTTGATTTCCACTCCAGGCACTCGCTTTCCGCGGGCGGTCGGGGAGCCTCCTCGGCTTTGCCTGCGGGGTCTCCCCTAGACGCGCTTTTCCCGCAGGAGTCTCGTACCTTCCGTTCCAATCAACTTTGTCTTACCTTTTAGATAGAACACTTTTGACTGGAGTCATTTTTGTTTTAAAATTGAAGTATTAAAACTTGAGGTGATGAGGATGCTTTCTAAACATGATTCTATTCAGCGAGATCAACTTGAAATGATTACTTTAGATCAACTGGTGCCACCGAACCATTTGGTTCGTAAAATGGAGGCTGCCATTGACTTCACTTTCATTTATGACTTGGTGAAAGATATGTACTCAGAGGTAGGACGCCCAAGTATTGATCCAGTTATTTTAGTTAAACTGACTTTCATTCAATATACCTTCGGTATTCGTTCCATGCGTAAAACGATTGAAGAAGTTGAAACCAATATGGCTTATCGTTGGTTCTTAGGCTATGGTTTCCATGATAAAGTGCCTCATTTCTCTACGTTCGGAAAAAATTATGAGCGACGCTTTAAAGATACAGACCTGTTTGAACAGATTTTCTGTCGCATTTTAATGACAGCTGCTAATAAAAAGTTAATAAGTGTAGAACACGTTTTCGTGGATTCCACACATGTGAAAGCCAGTGCGAATAAACGGAAATTTGAAAAGAAAATCGTTCGTAAAGAAACACGAGCGTATCAAGGACGTCTTCAAGAAGAAATCAATCAAGATCGTGAAAACCACGGAAAGAAGCCTTTTCCACCAGATAAATTTGATAAGGAAGAAACCAAAGCAATTAAAGAAAGTACTACGGATCCTGAGAGTGGCTACTATGTGAAAGATGAACGAACAAAACAGTTTGCCTATTCATTCCATGCGGCCGCAGACGGCAACGGTTTTGTATTGGGAACGATTGTAACACCTGGTAATACACATGACAGTCATATTTTGGAGCCACTTGTTGAGCAAGTGATTGAGAAAGTTGGAAAACCAGAAGCAGTTGCCGCAGATGCAGCTTATAAAACACCAGCGATTACAAGCTACCTATTTAACAAAGAAATCACACCTGCTTTACCCTATACACGTCCTCGTACAAAAGAAGGATTCTTTCGCAAACATGACTATGTTTACGATGAACACTTTGATTGTTACCTTTGCCCTTCGGGAGAAACTTTAAAGTACTCAACAACAAATAAAGAGGGCTATCGCGAGTACAAATCGCCCAAACAAATTTGTGCAACATGCTCATTTTTATCACGGTGTACGGAAAGCAAAGACCATCAAAAAGTAGTGACACGGCATATCTGGCAAGCATATGTGGAAGAAGCAGATCATCTGCGTCATCATCAAGAGGTAAAACCTATATATGCGAAACGCAAAGAAACGATTGAGCGTGTATTCGCAGATGCAAAAGAAAAGCATGGTATGCGTTGGACTACTTTAAGGGGACTTAAAAAATTGTCGATGCAGGCGATGCTTACTTTCGCTGCCATGAATGTAAAGAAGATGGCCACTTGGACATGGCAAGGTCCTAAAATGGCTTAACATAGTGGCTCGAAGAGCCCAAATCTCGTAACCTTTGATCAAAATTTCAAAGGAATTTCAAAAGGGGTTCGGAATTTTTTAATTCCGAACCCCTTTTGTCTACAAACTGAGCATCCGATCATTCGGATGCTTTCATGCCGTTTGCTGCCCCTAAAACCAGATGGTCACCGCTTTATTATACGCATCGCTATTAGGGATCGCGTGTATCCCTTGGGCCTGGGCTTTTCTTGGGTCCAGGCCATAGACCATTGGTGTATAACAAGATGTCTGACCCTTATTCACCACGCCATTGCCTTCTGCGCTTTCGCACGTGTAGGCCTTCCCATCCGTGCTGCGGACGATTCTGGCATCCGCTTCATGATTATAGACGGCTGGACGGGTGACAGTCACTTTCGCCCAGGCCGTTTTACAAGTTGTGCTGAATTTCAATTCTACGTACGAAACGGAATCGATCCATACTTTATCCTTCGTTACCGCCGAATTTGCACAACCATTATAGTTAGGGCTTTTGCCATCATAACTATGGGTTTCAGCCAATGCTTGATCATTACCGATGACCAAGAAATCCAGCATGAATAGTGATACGGTCATCAATAGCGATAACCCGATCGTTCTCATTTTATTCAATTCCTTCATCCTTTCCGCGAATCAAAAATCATTAATACCAGCCTGTTTCCCCCGCTGTATACGGCCAATAACCGACCGCTTTCGCTTTTCGCGGGTCTAAATCATATACCATGGGGGTATAGCAGGTCGTTTGCCCTTTGTTGATCTCACCATTTCCTCCGGGAGAAGCACAGCTATATTGCTTATTATCGGTGCTGCGGACAACCAATGCAGTCGCTTCACCATCCGCTTTAGCCGGCCTGCTGAGCGTGATCTTCGCCCAAGCGGTTTTGCAGGTGTTACTGAATTTCAGCTCCAAATCGGCAGTAGCGCCATTCGCATTGATCTTCACAGACTTTTTGGTCACGGCACTATCGGCACAATCATTATAATAAGGACTTTTTCCATCATAGTTGTGGGTTTCTGCTGACGCCCTGCCGGAAATTGAATCCAGAGTGCCGAAAGCGACTAAGAAAGCGGCTACTAATGAAAAACATAAAACCATCTTTTTCATAGTTTCACTCATCTCCTTTACAAAATTTACACACTGTTCATCTTACGATTTTGTTATATTTTTACAAGTGATAAATTCCCTAATTAAGGAAATGAGATGACGGATGCTGGCCTGCCTCCCTTGCAGTCCAGTATGTATCGGGTTTTTCTCGATTTCACTTACCAGACAAAGTATATATCCCTATGAGGAATTCAGTGCAAAAAGGCGACCAAAAGGAAATATACCGGAGAAAACAAGCCATTAGGCCATCACTTCGAATGGTATCGGACAGGCCATTGTACTTAAATCCAATAAGAAAAAGCCCCGCCAAAACCTAAAAAGTTTTGGCGGGGCTCCATTTGGCGTCAATCAGCCGCTGAAGATTTACTTGATCAGCTTACTGATGCTTTTATCCAGTTCATCCTTTTAACACATTTAAAAACCAGGCTGTTTCACATAATTTGTTTCTCTTCACCAAGTAATGCGGTGGGGTTGATTTCCCCTCCCATGCTCGCTTATCCTGAAGCAGTCAGCAATTCCCCTAAAAAAATACCTTTTTTCCCGTAGCAGGTCCCAAACTGCTTTTTCCAGTATCCTTCGGATTGGAGATCGACCGATGTGATGTAAGAAACCCTCTAGACATGACCTGACCATATAGCAGCTCCGGTACTATCTTTCTGTCAGGAAATGCAAAATGCGCTGCACATGTATTTGCTACCACATCATCTGTGACATTTTTGTCCCCACTCGACACAATGCTTCCATTGTTATAGGTGTCATATATACGACCTATGAATCTCCCTTCCCATATACCATGAGTGATTATGAGGATCCAGTCTTTACAATATCGAAGTGATCACTGACAAAACCATTCATTGTAATCTGTCCAATATAGTCTATTAACCTCGTTCATATTGCCAACAAATATTCGTAGGATCGATATTCACTTTTAATGTCAATAGTTTCCTTTCCATTATTTTTCCTTTCATTATTCTTATCCCATTCCTTTCCCTTCCTAAGCGTATAAATCCACAGGCTCATTTTCTTGTACAAAGAAAGGAATATCCTAAACCTGACCATATCAATAGAACGGGATTTTGTTAAAAATGGCCATAAGCTTAAACAAGCAATTAAAATACAATCATCTCATCGAAAATTCAAATAATGATCTTCCCCATAAAATCTGCTTCTCCATCCAATTCTGCTGAGAGTTATAAATCATCAAGACTTTACGGCAGGCTTCGATGGTTTCATGAGAGGGCTCTCAATGGCTGCCGCACGGCTATTAATATTTTGAATTACCGACTGCTCAAACTTTATCTTTCTATCGTACGTATAAAGGCCATTTGTTTCCTGTTCTACATCATATAGCTGCGTATAACAAAATCCAAAAATATTCGGGTTATCAAGCAGAACCGATACTAAGCCTTCATAACGAGTGAAAAATTCTTCTTCTGTACTTGGGCGTTCCCCATAACCCCACGACTTCTCATTCTTAGCAAGCGGATCCCACCAGATTCCGCCAAATTCACTGACGAAGTAAGGCTGACCTTCATATCTTTGACGATCGGGAAAAGGTACATGAACATTCCCTCCTTCCCTCATTGGTTCGTACCGTTTCTTAAATGTTTCAGGGTTTTGATCATAGTCATGAACATCGAAAATATCTGTGCTGACATGATAGAACCCACTTGCATCAATAACGGGGCGTGTTGGGTCCAATTGTTTCGTAACATTATAAACAATGCGAACTACCTCGTCATTTTGCTTTGTTCCGTTCTTATCCCATGTTTCGTTAAACGGGCACCATCCAATAATAGAAGGGTGATTTATATCTCTCTCCATTGCCTCCATCCATTCTGGCAGAACCCTCTCTAATCCCGTAGCTGTTGTTATGTCAAAAAGCCAGTTAGCATACTCACCCCATACCAAATATCCCAGTTTGTCAGCCCAGTATAGAAAACGAGGTTCAAACACTTTTTCATGTAGGCGCGCTCCATTGAATCCCAGCTTCATGGAAAGCTCAATGTCATTTCTTAAATCCTCGTCGGTCGGAGCCGTATAAATCCCATCCGGATAAAAACCTTGATCAAGCACCAATCGTTGAAAGACGGATTTATCATTGATCTTAAATGCCATGCCATCCAAGGCAACACTCCGCAAGCCAAAGTAACTTTGCACTTCATCTACTTTTTGGTCATCGTAAAGTAATGTTAAATGTAAGTCATATAAATGAGCGTTCCCTGGTTCCCATGCATGAATATCAGAAATTGGAATGGTTACCCTTGCTCTTTGTCCTGAAACCACAGCCTGCTGACTGCCTACTTGTTTTTGTTCGTAAGCAACTGCGGAAGTAAAGCTCCATGATCTATTGCTTTCGCCATTTATTTTCGCTTCTACGTGTACACATTCGTTCGCAAGATCTGGTGATATTTTCACGGAAGAAATGTATCCTGCTCGTGGTACACATTCCACCCAGACTGTTTGCCAAATTCCTGTGGTTCTTGTATAGTCACATCCCCAGGAATTATAAGAATCACACTGCTTCCCCCGTGGCTGTAATCCGGAACGAACATCGTCTTCTGCACAAACAGTAACAATATTAGTGCCTGACTGGATATACATTGTAATATCAAACGAGAATGGAGTGTATCCACCACGATGGGTACCAACTGACTGACCATTGACCCATACCTCTGTGTCATAATCCACTGCACCAAAGTGTAAAAGTATGCGTTTATCATTCCATGAAGAAGGTATAGTGAAGCTCCGCTTATACCAAACCGCTGCCATAAAGTCTGTATACTCAATTCCAGACAACCTACTTTCTGGGCAAAAGGGGACATTGATTTTATGTGTGAATTTCTGGTTAGCGTTGAACCAATTTCGCTCTTTTCCGCTCTTTCCATGATCAATTTCAAAAGCCCACTCTCCATTTAAATTAACCCAATCAGGGCGCACCAACTGTGGTCTTGGGTATTCCGGTCTTGGAATCGTTAAAATATCCTTCACTTTACTCGCTCCTTTGATTATATTTAAACGTTCATTATCGGTGTGTTAAGTAATGAAATTATAAATGTTGTTTTAGGTCCGCATCACCCAAACCGACGTTTGTCGGTCTCACTTCATGTAATTCCCCTTTCTTCTTCAATAGATTTAGCATGATCCTGTAAGTGACTGTCATGATAATCACCACGATCCCCCCGATTTTATAAACGGAATAGATGCCAAATGAATCTGCAATCCATCCTCCTAATATTCCTGCAATTGCAATTCCAAGCCCCGAATACAATGCAACTGCAAAGGTTTGGGCGGAATTAGTTAAATGCTTAGGTACAATTCTAGAAATATAGTAAACAGAAGCCGGTAGAAATAAGCCATAGGAAAGGCCTTGGAGGGCAGTCATCCAGATTAATTGTGTCGGATTGGTTGCAAATATAGGCAGCCCCACCCTAAGAATAAAAAAGATCATGGCAATAAATATGATACTCGTATCTTTATATTTCTTAAGCAGTAAGCCCGAAATTAGAATAAATGGCACTTCACTTAAACCTAAAATGGACCAAGCGAGACCAAGATCTGCATTTGTCCCTCCAACTTTTGTCATAAGTGCAGGCAAAAATGTAGAATTTGCTTTATAGGCGATATAAAGGATAGTCATGATTAATACAAATCCAAAATACTCCTTATTAAGCAAAAGTTGTTTAAGATCTTTCATTTTCAGTTGGCCCTGTTCATCATCATCTTTACTAGTTGGCTTAATGTCTTGAGGGAAAAGAGCACATAGAATCGTAATACATGCAGTTAGAATGAATAAATAAAACATCCATTTGTAACCATAATGATCAAATATGATCCCTGCTACCGCTGCGGTAAACGCATATCCAAGCGAACCAATTCCTCTCGTTAACCCATAGTTAATAGTTGAATTTTTCAAACGGGCAGTTACTGTCCAACTATCTATTAATGGATATAATGCCTGAAATATAAAAGAAATGATGGTACTAAGAATTAAAAGCATCCCAAATGACTTCCCGACAAATAAAAACAAGACTGTTAAGACTGCACTTAAAGCTAAACAGAAAACCATGACATGCTTGACTGTCCGGAGCCGGTCACACATATAGCCGCATACTGGCTGGCCGATAATACTTGCAACTGAAATTGAAGCGGCCAAAACCCCTACTTGTGTGTTGCTATAACCGAGACTATACATATAAGGAGTCAAATAAGCAAAGAGGATACAGAAACCTGCCCAATAAAAACTTTGCATGCCGGCAAAACTAAAATTATCTCTATTCAATATTTTCATGCCTATTCCCCTTTTAATTTGTGAGGTAATCGAAAAAAATATAAAGCACTCTTTACCCATAAAAGATTCATTCAGATATGGCGTATCAGCGTTCAACCTTTGTTATATTTTGTAATTTACCCCTATCGATTAGGGGGTAGGGTCTCGCCTTAAAGGAATTATTCGTAACAAGAAGGAAAATTAGACTACCACTCGTCTAAAGAAGAGATGTTTCATTGAAGGTTGAGTAGCTTAGGAACATATGCCATCAGCCACTGAAGGCGAGATCTGAATCAACGAACTTTTCTTTGAATACGTATTCAAAATTCACTCCAACATATAGGGTTTTTCAATAAATCATACTCTGTCCCCCATTCTTTAGATTAGCTTAGGATCGCCTTACTGCCTTGAAAACAAAATGAGCAACACTAGCCATCTTGCAAATACTCAAGATAGTGATTTTTTTGCTTCACACTCCCTTCCCCAACCGTGAAAACACCCCTCTTGCTTCCAGCCTTTAGCCCAATGGCCTGTGAAAGCGTTTCAATTAAATCGTCTTGCCACAATCCTGGAAAACTAAAATGCCCATTCTCCTAAAAGACATATGTATTCCTAAAAAGGACAGTGTAATTCAATCTTAACCCTTTATTATCAGAGTTTATAAGCAACATCATAATAAATTATTTAAGAAGTGTCTACACTAAAAGAACAAAAAAATCAGAAAATTATTTTTATTGACAAAATTCAAACTTTAAACTTAAAATACAACTTGAATAGCAAGCTATTAATTTTTCCAATATCAAATTCTAGAAGAATTCTGGGTTCTTTATTTATTTACACTAAATTGAATGCGTATTCAAACATTCAGTGCAGTGTAAATCAATATACAGTTCTACCTTAATAAAAATAAAAAATTGGAGTGATTAAGATGATCCCCCTTACTCAAGAAAGAAATAAAAACAAAAGGAACATACACAATTTTTCAAAATCCTTTCATCAAGCCAATGTTGATAACATCGATGAACTTCTAAGTACGTATTTTCATGAAGATGCGGTTTGGTATGGCCCACATCCAATTAACCAACTAAACGGGTTAGAAAGTATTAGTGAGAGTTTCTATAAACCACTTTTGAAATCTTTTCCGGATTTAGAGAAAAATGATTTTCTGCTGCTCTCTGGCTCCTTTAGTGAAGCCGAGGGTGAATGGGTCTCCACATCGGGCCACTTTGTAGGGACTTTCGAAGAGGATTATCTCAACATTCCAGCGACTAAAGGAGCGGTTTGGTTACGGTTTGGGGAGTTCCATAAAATGAAAGACGGAAAAATAGTGGAAACACGTATTATTGTTGATTTATTGGATTTAATGAGGCAGGCCGGCTTTAAGTTCATCTCATCCTTGGGTGCTGAGATTGTCAATCCAGGACCAGCTAGCCATGATGGAATTTTATTGAGTGAATGTGATGAAGCCGAGTCTTCCCGTACACTTAATCTGGTGGAAGATATGATTTACAAAGGACTGCGGGATGACTATCGCGAAAAAGGCAAAGATGACATGGGAATGGAACTCTATTTTCACAAAGACTTCATGTGGTATGGTCCCGGCGGTACAGGTACCACCCGGGGTTTGAAAGGATTCATGGATTATCACCAAGGCCCTTTCTGCGAAGGGATTCCGGATTATTTAGGTGGAAACCATATTACACGTTACGCAGAAGGGAAATTTTGCTCTTTTGTCGGATGGCCCAGCATTTACGCAACTCATACGGGAGATGGTTGGCTTGGTCTGCCGGCTACCAATAAAAAGATTACCATGCGTGTAATGGACTTTTACCGGAGAGAGGACAATCTTCTCGTCGAAAACTGGGTGTTTATCGATATGGTTGATTTTCTGTTACAAATCGGCATTGATGTATTTGATCGCATAGAGAAAAGTAAATATGTGTTTAAATAAAAAATTTCATTACTTGGAGGTAAGGGTATGAACGTCGACAAAATAGTAAATGAAAGAAAAAGATTGGAATATATCGTGGATAATTGTAAGTTCGAGACCGCTGAACAAGTATGTGAGTTGTTTGAAGCATATACTCATCTAATTTGGAAGTATAAACAGGTTGGAAGGATTTACGACTTTTATTATGACGACATGATCATTCATCGTGAAGGAGGAAATGACCTTATCGGAATTGACCAAGTTGTCCAAGATACACTTGCATGTCTCGCTGCTTTCCCGGATATGGAGTTTAAGTTCTATGGGATTCATGGGGTAGGAAATCCAGAAGAAGGTTTTAGATTTGGGCAAGCTGTGCATTTTGCAGGTACGAACACCGGAATAAGCAAATATGGCCGAGGAAATGGAACTTCTCTTCCTCCACATGAATGTGTAGATTTATGTGAATGTTTAATAAAAAACGTGAATGGAAGATGGAGAGTGGTGGAAGAATGGGGCACTCGAAGTACTGAAACAATGGATCGTATATTAAAAGGAATCAGGTCAAGCTCGATTGAGAAAATTCAAGAGCATCCATTGCCAGAAGAAAATCAAACTCCTAACGGTGAATTAGAAGTGAAGGAAGAAATACTTGTAAAGGGATAAATAGAAAAGAATAAAGGAGACTAAAAAAATGTATAAATCAGATCAACTATATGATGAAATGAAAGCGATTGAAGCCAAAATAAACAATATGACGATCACGGATGAAGAGAGCATTGTGGAGTATTTTAAACAGTATACCTTGCTTATATATAATTATAAGTGGTTGGGAAGCATTTATGATATCTATGCGAATGATGTTTCTGTTATTAGGGAGAACGGCCATAAACTTGTCGGGGCAGGGGCGGTTGTTCAAGATACCACAGAGTTGCTAGCTGCCTTTCCAGATCTTGAATTAACATTTACGGATGCGTTTGCGGTTCCGGATGGCCATGGCGGCTATAAATTATGGCGACATTTCTATCTTGATGGTACGAACTTAGGCTACAGTAAGTTCGGGGCACCAACCGGGAAATCGCTTGAAAACAAGAAATCATTGGGTCTAAGTATGTCTACAGTAAGATTCATTGAAGGTAAATGGCGAATCCTATATGAAAATACCATGTACAGCGGGGAATGGATCAAACAGGTTTGTACGGCTTAATTAAATATTGCATATGATCCAATCCCTATTATGGTGAACTTTCATCAGATCATACTTACTGATTTTCTTTAGCATCAGCGCGTTACAAGCTCCGAATAACACGCTGATGCTTTTAAATAGCCTTTTTTCCAGAATACTGCAATAGTTATTCTGTTCTATTTTTATAATCTATTTGGTTATCTTTTATAGGTTTATCTTTTCTAATTATTTTGCAACCTAAGCCTTTAACTCAATCCAATCCATTATGTATAAATGAACCTTAAGCTAATTTTCATTCTCTATATTGTAATGATACTAAGGAGGAAAAAGATGAATTCAGTAGATTTTAAAAATAGAAGGCATATGAGCCAGTTGAACCTCTCAAAGAGATTGCTAGGATATTTCCTTATCTTACTGGGATATTTTTTCTACTGTTATAATTTCACCGTGGTTGACTATGTGAAGCCCTTCCTGGTCGAAAACTATGGGATATCATTAAAGCAGTCTTCTCTTTTTTACACATTTCAATCGTTAGGTTGTTTTATTGGTGCTGTTTTCAGTGCATGGTTTTCACAAAGGGCTGGAAAAAAAACTACTTTGATCATCGTCACTGCCATTAGCGGTATTTGTACCATCATTAATATGTCCATTATTAATTATCCTATTTGGTGCCTTATGCGATTTTTAATCGGGGTCTCCTTGGGGGGCTATTACACCATAGCTGTATCTTCAATGGTGGGACTTTTCAAATCTTCTTTAAGAGGAAGAGTATATGCTATTGCAGAGAGCCTCTTTGCTTTTTCTGGGGTAGTGATGGGCGCATACGGTGCCTATCTGTCGGAAACAGGTTGGGAAAAAATCTTATGGTTAGGTGCTTTCCCTCCAGTAGTAATTGCTATTTTTATGTTTTTCTTCGTTCCGGATGAGAACAAATATACCCCGTATGGTAATAATGATAAACGGGAGCCAGACATTTCCGAGATACAAAAAGGGACATGGACCGAGATGTTCAGTGGAAAATACAGGCGTTTAACAATTACATGTGCTTTAATTTCAGCCTTTAATTTTCTGGGAATACAGTTTTTTGGCGGCTTCCTTACCGTATACCTAAGGGAGGTTCGAGGATTTGATGCTACTAATATTGGAGTCATTTTAGCATCTGGCGCTACAATAGGTACAGTCAGTGGACTAATATGGGGTTATCTATCAGACCGATTGGGTCGTATTTTTAATGCCTTTGGCTTTCTATTAGTACCCCTATCGATCTCACTATATTTTTTGGTTCCTTCCAATATCACCCTATTATCTCTGGTAGGCTCTCTCTTTAATTTAGCAAATGCGAGCCAAATTGCATGGGGAAGCTTATTTACTGAATTATTCCCTGAACGGCTCAGAAGTATGGGTGCCTCTCTATTTTTTGGAGGCAAAATCATAGCACTGATGGGTCCCTTCATGGTGGTGTTAATCAGTGAGCATTCCAGTTTATCCATAGCAATGTGGTTTTCACCAGTTTTATTTCTAATTGCCACCATTTTGTGGTTTTCACTTCCAGAACCTAATAAAAGAGGGCTCTTCTATAAAGGCTATGATGCAGATTATGGATTGGCAAAGAGGGATTTGATTGATTTGGAAGAGGACATGATTCAATATAAATAGAGATTATTACAACAATGAATGGAAATCGCTAGATTGTTATTACTAGAAACTTGATATCACTGGTTGCCGTATTCGAGGGGAGTCCCCCCTCTTTTTTCAAACATTCCCACCTCTCAGAGACCTTTCAATCAGCCATCCAATGGTTACTCCTTTCCAACCGCTTTGAATACGTTCCATCGTTCACTCTTCCCTACGTTCCATATTCACCCTTTTTCTTTCCGCCAATTTTTCGGGTTTAGATAACTTTTGTATTTAGCAGCCACTTCCTTGCCGACCAATAGCGCCCCTGCCCAAAACATGACTTCCGCGAATACGATGGCCCCGGTTATGACTCCTGCCTTGGTCGCAGCCGATAATGGGGTAAAAGGTGCGATTACCGGAATGATCCAGGTGAGCAGGGAAATGATCAAGAAGCCCATTCCTATTTTATAAAACCTTGATTTCGTTACTTCCTTACCTTCTTTATTCAATTAAATAACCTCCGTCATGATGATAGTCCGTTAATGACTATGCGTTGCATCCGTCTTTCCCTTTCATTTGTTCTGTTTTTATACGTTTGAATGTTCATTTCGTTTCATATTTCATGAAGAAATTTCGGGCCGATTGACATTACGATTTTTAATGGTTTTAATTATCTTATACATAAAGCGAGCCAGGAAAGGAAAATCCAATCCATGTACATAGAATTCATTGCCACTACCATTGAAGATGTTATTTTAATCGAAAAAGCGGGGGCAGATCGCATCGAGCTGGTCAGTTCTTTAACGGAGGGAGGCGTAACTCCGAGTCACGCCTTGGTTGAAGCTGCCGTCCGTGCTGTAAACATTCCAGTCAACGTGATGGTAAGGCCGCATAGCCAATCATTTTCTTATTCAGAAAGAGACCTGGAAATCATGAAAAATGATATCCGGATCATTCGTTCCCTCGGAGCGAATGGAGTCGTACTGGGTGTTTTAAATGAAGGAAATGAAATCAATCAAACATACCTTGAGGAGCTGATAGCGGAATGTGCCGGCTTGGAGATCACGTTTCACCGAGCCATCGATGATACGCCAGACCCCGTCCGATCAGCGGAAATGTTAGCTCGGTATCCTGAAATTACAACGATTTTGACCTCCGGAGGACACGGCGATCTCCCAAGTCGCATGCAGACGATTCAGCGGATGAAAAGCGTCTCTGGCAACATGGCGATATTGGTCGGAAGCGGGCTGAATAAGGATAACATCCTTTCGATATCTTCCGAATTGAATACCGATTACTATCATTTCGGTACGGCTGTGCGGAAAAACAACGGTCTCATTGAGGGCGTGGAGTTGGAAAAAGCGCAGGAAATCGTTCATTTGCTAAAAAAAGGATGACAAAGTGGAAAAGGGATCATTTCTTTGATCCCCTTTTTCATTTGACAGGAATCACAAAATCAAGTACATTCATTTATAGATAAACCGTATCTGTAATTAGGAGGTTGTTTTTTTTGCAATTCAGTATAGGAGTGGAATATGCGCTTCATTGCCTGACTTACTTTGTTGACACTCCTTCGGGGACAACGATTGGAGTTAAGGAATTGGCAACATTTCAAGGCGTTTCCGAAACATACCTTTCGAAGATTTTCACAAAATTGAAAAAGGCAGGTATCGTTCGTTCCATGCCCGGTGTTAAAGGCGGCTATGAATTAGCGAAACAACCGAGCAAGATTAATTTTTGGGAGGTTATCGCAGCCATCGAGGGAACCCAGCCTTTTTTCCAATGTGCAGAAATAAGGCAAAAGTGTATCTTGCTTGAAGGAAAGGAAACTGATCCCAAGAACTGTGCACCTTGTACAATCAATGTAGTCATGCTCGAAGCTGAGGAATTGATGCGCGATCATCTCAAGAGTAAAACGATTGCCTGGTTGAATGAAACGATACTATCCAAACAGAAGGGCCAACACGAAGAGGGAGTCAACTGGTTTCGGGAAGCATTGAACCGGCGATAATGGTAGCAGCGGAACCTTCGTTCCAATGCTACGCTCCTCACATTTTTTTACCCCTAATTACAGATAACAATTATCTATTATATATATAATTAAAAGGAGGAATTTTTGATGAAACGAATCGTGATTATTGGTGGAGGCTTTGCAGGTGTATGGAGTGCAATTAGTGCAGCACGACAATTGCACGAACGACAAATGGAACGTACGGAAGTGGAAGTGGTTTTAATAAACCGGGATCCTTATTTTGGCGTCCGTCCGCGCTTTTACGAACAGAATCCACAAAATTTGAGAATCCCTTTAAGCCAGGTCCTGGATCCGGTTGGAGTTCGCTTCATTGAAGGAGAAGTCGGTAAAATCGATACCAAAGGACAAAAAGTGTCTGTCCATCAAAAAGACGAGCAGATGGATCTTGCATATGACCGTTTGGTCTTTGCGGCCGGCAGTCAATTGGTGCTTCCTGATCTCGCTGGATTACGTGATTATGCTTTTTCCACGGATACATATCAGGAGGCGCTCAAACTTGATGATCATATCAATGGGTTGGTTGACTCGGATAAAGTTGAAGGCAAATATACCGCGGTGGTTGTGGGTGCTGGTTTTACAGGAATTGAGATTGCCTCGGAAATGACGGCCCGCCTGAAAAAAGTGGCTAAGCAGGAAAATAAAGAAGCGGATGTAAGAGTTATCCTCGTGCAAAGAACATCTTCCGTAGCACCTGACATGGGGGAACATTCACGCCCAATCGTTGAAGAAGCTTTACGCGATATGAATATTGAAATCTATGTAAATGAAACAGTGAGTTCGATAGATTCAGAAGGAGTGACTTTACAATCAGGCGGACGGATTCCGGCATTAACGGCCATTTGGTCAGCAGGTGTTAAGGCAAGTCCGTTGGCGGCAGATTTCCCTGTAGAGAAGGATGAATTGGGACGCATGCCAGTCGATGCAAATTTGAAAGTGAAAGGAATGTCTTCCGTCTTCACCGCCGGAGATACAGCTCTTGCAATGACGGATGAAAATCATGCAGCCTTGATGACCTGCCAGCATGCCATGCCTCAAGGAAAAGTCGCTGGCCATAACGTTGTCTGCGACTTACTCGGCATCGAGGGGATCCCCTACAAGCAGGAACAATATGTCACTTGCCTTGATTTAGGTCCATGGGGTGCCCTATTTACGAATGGCTGGGACCGCATTCCGCAATATCAAGGGGAAGAAGCGAAAAAAATAAAAATGAATATCAATCAAGCGGTCATTTATCCGCCTTTAACAGGAAAACGGGAAGACCTATTCGAAGCATCGACACAAATCATCCCAGATACAAGAATATAATGGACTGTACAAAAAAGCGGCGGAAGCTTGTGGACTTCCGCCGCTTTTTCGTCTTCTGGTCAAGGAACCCCTACTTTTGATTAACGTCGGCAAAATGTGCCATCGCCTCACACATGAACTGGGCTAAGCCATCACCATATTGGTCGATATTTTTCGTGAAGCGTTGGTCATCGACGTACATTTGCCCTAATCCTTTGAAAGCGTCAAGTGAATATTTGCCGAAGTTATGGTTCAAGCAGTCATACCATTCCTTAATAGCTGCCTGTGCCTCTTCTGACTGAGGAGAGGCCGCCCGGATGGACGCAAGTTTTGTATATATGTCCGAAACGGCTTTTTGGGCATCTTTGGACAGCCCCGCCACTCTTGCATTCGATACATCGACAGCTTCATCCCCCCATCGCTTGCGGGCTTCCTGTTCATATGGATTATGACTGAAGTCGAACCCTTCAAATTTTTCTTTGTCCGTCATTTGGATTTCCCCTTTCATATGCTTGATCGTCTTATCTACCGTATAGATCAATTTATCCAGCTGACTGCGCTTCTCTATAAGCATTTTTTGATGCTGTCTCAACGCTTCCTGCTTATTAAACGAGGCGCTGCTTATCATTTGTTTGATTTCCTTCAAAGGCATGTCAAGTTCCCTGAAAAACAGGATTTGCTGCAGCATCTCCAAATTTTCATCGGAATATAGCCGATAACCGGAATCGGTTGTTTCCTCTGGCGATAATAACCCGATTTCATCATAATAATGCAAGGTCCGCACACTGATGCCCACTAAATCAGCAAGTTCTTTCACTTTCATTGCCACTGTGTCTTACCTCCTTTCGTATCTTTTACTTTAAAGTATTACGCAACGTGAGGGTCAAATGGGAAAAGGAAGCTTTTTCTTCCTACTCACAAAAGCGAGCAAAGTCCATAACTGATCGCTTTATCCTTTACCCTGGATCTTTTTGGGGGAATATATAATCTTGATCAAGATGTCACGGTTCTTTAGTAAATGGGGAAAGGGGTGCGGGCATGTATCCTTTTAACGGAAGGAAAAAAAGGAAGCCAAAAGAAGAAATACACGATTGCACCCCATACATATTGGAAAGGGATGGAGAAGCAGAAGTGCCTGAGATGTCTTCTCGAATCGCAGGAATCAATCAGTCGCACCCTCAAGAGATGGTCTTTTTATGTATTGGTTCAGATCGTTCCACAGGAGATTCATTCGGACCTTTAGTAGGAACGATGTTAAAGGAAAAACAAGTCCCTTATCATGTCTTTGGAACACTATCAGAACCTGTCCACGCCCTTAATTTGAAAAATACTTTGAACGAAAAAAAAAATACCATTTACTGATTCCTATATTTTGGAATCGATGCATGTTTGGGCGGCCACCATCAAATCGGCACTATTCAAAAGGTCCTTTTCGCCCCGGTGAAGCCATAAATATCTCCTTGCCTGAACTTGGTGATCATCAGTTAACAGCCGCCGTGAATTGTTTAGATCCCCTCCTGCCCCAGCAATCTTTACATGATGCGAGATTGGATACAGTCATGAACCTTGGCCGGGGCAACCGCGAAAATCATTAGTAACACCGTCGTAAAAAATGGGAAAACCCCAATAAAGCCTTAGCTTATTTCGGGGTGTGAATTTGCTGTTTGGTTTGTGTTTGACCCGCACTTTTGCAACGACCATTCATCGATCATTATGCTTCTTACCCAATCTTTTATGCTACACCTGGATCATTAAAGTAAATAACCTCTGATAGAATCCTATCCCCTTCAATGTTACAATAAACCTCCCGTGCGGCTTGTTCCGTTTCAAATTCATACATGACGATACCTCTGCTTTTATAGAGTGTGATGATCCACATTAAGAAACCCTCCCATTATCAGTACCTTTGGCCGTAAGATACGACTACATTCCCTTTTCACTAAATGACTCCGATGATTATCGCAGCTATGGTCATGACAGTGACAGTCCCCAATGCCCACTTTATCGCGAACCGCTGGATATCCCTGAAGTCCGTTCCAACCAAACCGATCAGCAAATGTGCTGCCGCCACCAAAGGACTCAGTACGTGTATCGGCTGACCGATCAAGGAAGCACGCCCTATTTCCGCCGCGCTGATCCCATAAGCATCAGCGGCTTGTGCGATAATGGGCAGCACACCAAAATAGAATGCATTATTCGACATAAAGAACGTGAATGGGGCACTGGCATATGCTACTATGACCGGTAAAAACGGCCCCAACGGTTCTGGGATCAGCGAGACCAACGTAATGGCCATTGCATCGATCATTTTCGTTCCGGACATGATACCGGTAAAAATCCCGGCTGCGATGACAATTGACACGACGGCCAATGCATTTTTCGAGTGGACGGCGATTCGATCCTGCTGATCTTTCAAATCAGGATAATTGACCACTAACGCAATGGCGAACGCAACCATGAATAAAATGGTCAAAGACATGAAATCAATGATTAATGATGCCATCAGCACGACCGTTAAAATGAAATTGAACCAGACCAATTTCGGGCGGCGATAATCACGGGAAACGGTTGTTGCAGCTATCTCGGAATTAGCTTTCGTGTGATTATGCTCGATCTCTATTACGCCCAATCTCTTTCGTTCCATTTTACCCAATATAAAGGCTGCAATAAGAACCCAAATGAGGCCAAAGCCCATGACAGGAATCATTGGCAAGAATAATTCAGATGCGTCAAGATTCAAAGAAGCCATGGCCATGGCAGAGGCTCCCCCCCACGGTGTCATGTTCATTACACCCATGGATAACATGGCTACGGTGGCTAAAATCAATTTGTTCATTCCCAGGCGTTTATAAAGGGGCAATAGTGCCGAAACAGTAATGATGTAGGTAGTGGTCCCATCCCCATCCAAGGCGACGGTCATGGAGAGAATGGATGTTCCCAATACTATTTTCAAGGGATCCCCTTTTACTATTTTCAATATTTTAGAAATAAGGGGATCAAACAAACCAGAGTCTATCATTATTCCAAAATATAATATGGCGAATAAAATCATGATGGCTGTTGAAGCGATCCCTTCAACACCATCCTGCATCATCGGTCCCAGTTCAGTCAAAAATCCTCCAATCACTCCAAATATGATTGGCACGAGCATTATCGCCACTAGTGCAGATAGTCGCTTCGACATAATTAAATACATGAATACGGCAATCATGGAAAATCCTAAAATGGATAACATCTTCAAACTCCCTTCGATAGTCAAACGTGATAGCGCTTTCTTTAGAGACTATCATCCATTACGCATTCTTCACATATAAAGGAAATAATTAGAGTTTTTTTCATAAATGGAGTTTTAATCATTTTTTTCACGCCTGAAAATGAAAAACCGCTAAGGAGGAAAGCGAGTTCCTTCATTAGCGGTTTTTTAGCTTATATTTTCTCTCAGGCCGTCCCACACCTCCATACAATACTTCGACTTCCATTTCATTGCAGGAAACCAGATACTCCAAGTACCTACGCATAGTGGAATAACTGATGCCAACGAGTTGACCTAGTTCATCAGCATTTAAAGGGCCATTGACGTTTTGAATCTTATTTCTGACCATTTTCAAAGTATGCTTGTCAATTCCCTTGGGAAGAGTATTCATTTGAACATCATTGGCTGTAGGTGAATGACTTGGGGTCCGAAAAAGAGTATCCACTTTCTCTTGATTTACCAAGTTATTATTCTCCAGCTGCTTTCTCGTCTGCTCGTATTGATTGAGCGTTGCAAGCAGCTTATCGATAATGATCGGTTTTATAAGATAACCAAAAGCCCCGCCCCTGATCGCCTCGCTGACTGTTTCGGTATCATTCGCGGCGGTGATCAGGATTACGTCAATCCCCCGGTACTCGCTCCTGATTTCCCGGAGAAGCTCAATTCCATTCATATCCGGTAAAAAGATGTCCAATAAAATCAAGTCCGGTTGGGCAACATCCAATATGTTTAATGCCTGCTTGCCTGTACTGGCGGTGGCAATGACAGTGAATTGATCTAGTTGATTGGTGAAATGTTTATATATGTTCACTGCATTTTCGTCATCTTCCACAATGACAACTGTAATCGGTCCTTTGGACATGCAGGCGCCTCCATTCATGCTTTTGTATCCTTCGGTAAGGCAATCGTAAATCTCGCTCCGCCCAAGTTACTGCGGTCAATATAAATTTGACTGCTTAAAAGGTCAATGGAATTTTTTACAATGGCCAAACCGATTCCATGATTTTCCCCCGTCTTCGTCGTATATCCATTTGTAAAAATAATATCTTCCATTCCTTGCGGGATGCCAAGGCCGTTATCCTCAATATCAAATATAATTTCATTCCCTAAATCCGTAAATGAAACTTTGACCTTCCCCTTGTTTTTATTCCGTTGCCAGGCTGCCTCCATCGCATTATCAATTACATTACCAATAATGGAAACCAAATGATGGGCATCCTCGGGCTTTAATGTGCTGTTTAAATTGCTTTCCTCATCTATTTCCAGCATAACCTGCAATTCCTTTGAACGGTTTTTCTTCCCAAGTAAACAGGCTGCAATTAAAGGATCTTTAACCGATGACATAAGAAACGATATGATATCCTGCCTCTCCCTCACTTCAGAAGAGATGATGTTCAATGCCCGATCATACTGTTTTAAGCTAAGCAATCCATAAATGGTATTCAATTTGTTTAAGAACTCATGGTTTTGTGCCCGCATATTTTCTGAAAAGGCCTTGATTTCCGAAAATTCTTCCGTTAATTGTTCAATTTCGGATACCGTTCTTATTGTTAACACGACGCCCCTGACGTTATTATGATTTAAGATCGGTGACAAATCCACAATATACAGCTGTTGCCCTAAAAGTACCTTGCGATTGAACTTCCCCTCTTTTGTGCTGAATACACTTTTGATGAGTTTTGCTAAATGACCATCCACAATCCGCTTTCCCACCATAAGCTGATGATCAGGGAACAATTCACGTGCCCTTTTATTCATGGAAGTAACCTGTTTTCCAATATTGATCGTAATGGTGGCATTCCGGATGGCATCAAGTGCCGCTTCCCTTTCTTGATACAAAAAAGAAATTTCCTCCGGTTCTAAACCTAATATAAGTTTTTTTAAGCGTCGAGCTATGACTATGGCCCATACGATTCCTGCCAGGATTGGGATCAGCGACAATTGAAAGATTTTCATTTTATAATTGGATAGTTGATTTTGCACATTCTCCACTAAAAAACCTACAGATGAAACACCGATGATCTCCCCTTTATCATTCAGGATAGGTGTCTTCGCCTTAATTGCCGGTCCCGAAATTCCATTTCCTTGATAGATGATTGATTTGTGTTCATTGAATACTGCATCATTACTGGTTGCCGTAGGCTGCCCGATATATTCTGGATTTGGATGGGAGTAGCGAAGTCCCTTATGGTTCGCAATGGTTACATAATCGGCACCTGTAGTATGACGGATCCTTTCCGATTCGGGCTGGATCACATCCGATGGATGATCCTCCGTGAATCCCTGGATGATCTTTGGGTTTTGAGCCGCTAATTGGGCCACGGTCATTGCTTGCTTGCCCACATAGTTTTCAACGATATCTTCCAGCAATGAAGAGAATAGAATGCTCACAAGCAAGGTACTGATAAAAACAACGAAGATGATGAGTAAGGTCATTTGAGTTAATAAGTTCACTTTAAAATGTTTAACGTCCACTTTTATGCCTTTCAGCCTTTCCGTATTGATTGCTCATACTCGTATACTAAATTTATCCTTTTTTTCCTGTATGTAAGAATCCCATCACCTGAGCAATAGTTCCTCCCATTCTTCCAATGAAAGCTTGTCGGTCATCTGCTTATACGCATCAGGGACTTCAACCGGACACATCAATTCCAAGCTATTGCCATCCGGATCTTGAAAGTAGACAGAAGCATTCCCTTGTTGCGGACGGACAAAAGGTTCGATGGATGTCCTTCCTCCAAAAGGTACCACTTCTATTTGCAAGGATTGGAGCCAAGCCATTGCCTGTTTCATATTTTCATAAGTTACCCGAAAGGCGATATGCTTTAATGAGGGATGATAAGGGGTTTTGTATTCTTTTCCCTCCCAAAGACCGACCCAGCTTTTGTTCTCCTCTATCCAAAAGAAGGCCGTCTCTTCATCCCTCCAAGCAAGCTTCAAACCTATTTTCTTATAAAAATGAATGGAAACTTCCAAATCTTCGACTGGTAAATGCGCTTCATATAAACCTTCTATCATAATATACCATCCTTTCTCGCTTGGATTTCCCGCACAGCATTCCGATTGGAATCAAACTCATTGAACCATTTCTCCGCATAATCCACCGACTCTTTGATGGAAAAAAGGCGGCAACATGCTGAACCCACATATCCCTCTTTCACTTCATACTCTCTTTTGTAAAATTCGCCAACCTCCGTAAAAAGCTCTTCCCTGAATTCAAGTTCTTGATATTCCTTCCAAACCCGTTCCCCTTCCACTAACACGGGAGCGCCCAAGCTTATCACTTTTTTATATTCTATCCGATATTCAGCAAGGTGGAAGCACGTCGTACTGTCGAATTGGGCCCCTAATTGCAAAACATAGGATTCACGATCATACAGCTTCCCTAATGGAGATCGTTCACCTAGCCCAAATTCCAAAGGGTGCGGATAAAGGATTTTATCTTTATCCCTTCCCCAGGCTGTAAAGGAATAGTTCGGATGCTCACTTCTTTCCACTCCTGGGAAAGACCTGAACAATTCTGCGATTTGCCCCAATCCTCTAGTAACAGGGGTATATCGAGGGTCATAGGCAGGCATGCTTTCTTTAATAACCTTCCACCAGGATTGTGGAACAGGGGGATTTCCCCATCTTGCAGGGTCGGATAGTTCGACGGATTGAGAAGGCATAACGATGGTTCCTTCTTCCGTAACAACTTCCATCAAGGCTTGGATAACCGCAACCGCCCCCCCATTCACCCACCCTATCGAGGATAAGGAGGAATGGACGAGTATCGTCATCCCCCGCTTCACTCCCAGCTTTCGTAAATCCGCCGCAATCGACTGCTTCGTTCTTGGGTACTCTGAATATTCTATCATTTCTTTCATTATTGCATCTCCTAAAACTTTTTTTGTCCATGTGGGCTGTCCATTAAACGGCTAAAAATGAATTATAGGTTCCTTTTAAAATGGTAGAGTGTTAGCTTTTCACTGGTATCCGCACTGATTTCCTCACTAACGGAGATTCGTTCAAAGCCATTCTTCGCCAATACCTTTTGGGAGCCAATATTGACGTTTGTCGTTTTGGCATGTAGCTGAGTCACCTTCATTTCCGGTGCCAGCTTAACCAAAAGCTGTAAAGCCTCGTTTGCCACCCCCTTTTTCGTAAACGCTTCACCGATTCGATAACCGACTTGAGCCGTACCTTTAATTGTGTCGATATCCACAAGATTAATCCTGCCGACGATCGTTCCTGAGTCTTCCTTAATTAAATAACATGAGGAGATCGCATCCTCTTGTTCTTTTAATAATTCCATATGCCGGATCATAAACGTACCAAAGTGATAATAATCATCCCCCCGGCTTGAAATCGTTTGCTCGAAAAACGCTCGATTCTTGCACTCAAATGCATATAATTCATTTGCATCCTCTTCATTCAGCCTGTCAATGTATATCTCCATCATTCCTTCACCCTTTCTAAAAAACACTAAGCAGCATATGGGGCCTTCTATATCATTCAAGAAAACCAACGGCTTATCCTTCCTGAGAACTATATAATGGAAGATTTGCACCCTAGCTTGTCCAGCTTCCTCTGGATTGGGATGCATTCATGAATTACTTGAAAAGTCAAAAATATATAATTTTCTTCTGGTAAAAAAGCAAGGGATGCTGTATCATATTCATTATTCGTATTAGGTTAATCGGAATTAGGGGGAATATATATGATAGGTTACGTGTTTTTAAATCTTGCCATAATGCTCATTCTTTTAGGCGTTTTATTCTACATGAATAAGAAACACATCTCTTTCACGAAAAGGGTCTTTACCGGCCTTGGATTAGGTATTGTGTTCGGCCTTCTTTTACAGTATTTCTATGAACCGCAGTCAGACGCAATCGTTAAATCGGTCGATTGGTTTAACATTGTAGGCTCCGGCTATGTAAAGTTCCTGCAAATGATCGTCATGCCGCTTGTTTTCATCTCGATCTTGTCCGCATTTACACGATTGAAGCTTACGAGCAATATCGGTAAGATCAGTGTGCTAATCATCGGAATCCTGCTTGGAACCACTGCGATTGCCGCAGCGGTCGGAATCACTTCGGCAACTGTCTTCAACTTGGAGGCCGTGCAAATCGAGCAAGGCGAAGCAGAGTTAAGCCGCGGAGATCAAATATCCGAGACATACGGAACCATTCAGGATAAAACGATGCCACAGCAAATCCTTGAGTTGATCCCGGCAAATCCGTTCCTCGATTTAACAGGAGCTCGTCCGACATCAACAATTTCCGTCGTGATTTTTGCTGCATTCCTTGGTATGGCCTATTTAGGGGTCAAAAGAAAGCAGCCGGAACATGCTGAATTTTTCGCGAAAATAGTAGATACATTGCATAGCATCACCATGCGCGTCGTAACGCTGATCCTGCGTTTGACACCATACGGCATCTTGGCGATCATGACGAAGACGGTAGCGACAAGTGATTTGGACGCGATCCTGAAATTAGGGAAATTCGTCGGAGCTTCTTATGCGGCCCTGATTGTCATGTTCCTCATCCATTTATTATTGCTCACGCTTGCAGGGCTGAATCCAATGGTATATATGAGGAAAGCCTTCCCTGTATTGTCATTTGCCTTCACGTCAAGAACGAGTGCAGGTGCTCTGCCATTGAACATCCAAACACAGAAACAGCTAGGGGTTTCCGAAGGTATCGCCAACTTTGCCGGCTCATTCGGCTTGTCGATCGGGCAAAACGGCTGTGCCGGCATCTATCCGGCCATGTTAGCGGTCATGATCGCACCAACAGTGGGCATCAACCCGCTTACGCCATCCTTCATTGCCATGTTGATCGCGATTGTAGCGATTAGCTCGTTCGGAGTTGCCGGAGTAGGCGGAGGAGCAACCTTCGCTGCCATCCTCGTCTTATCGGCCATGAACTTGCCAATCGCCTTGGCGGGTCTGTTGATTTCCGTCGAGCCATTGATCGATATGGGAAGAACGGCCGTGAATGTCAGCGGCAGCATGACTTCAGGTATCCTGACAAGTAAAATCACGGGAGACCTTGATAAGCAGCAATTCAGCCAAGAATCATCCTTGGAAGTGGAAGCTGAAATGTAAAGCGAAAAGGCACCAAACCTCCCCTAAAGGAAGTTTGGTGCCTTTTCATTTATGATTGCACGTTTTTCAATTTCTTGAGCGTAATTCCACAATAAAGCAGGATGCCGAGCATCGTTATCAGGCTGCTCAACACCACCTTTACACTTTCCTGATAATGGGTGTTGTCCATTATAAGGGTGGGACCAAAAAGAAGGATGGGGATAATGATCGAAATCCACGTTCGACTCCATATGGATAAAATGATTAATATCGAAATAGCTGCTATCACGGCAACAACGTTACCTGTATTTTCAAGTTTTACAAAAGGTGTGCCATGTGTTCCACTGAGAATCATGACACTTGCAAACAACGCTATCGAAATTATGCCTAGGGTGGATAGGAGTACACTTTGCCTTACCATGGATATTGTGTGACTTGCCATATACCTAAAAGATATCATATAAACTGCGATTGAAAGAAGTCCGGCTAAAGGATAACCAATAAGCTCCAAAAATGAAAATTCGATTCCGCCATTTAGAGCTTTATCCATTATCAAATAGGAAGCTGCACCGAATAAAATCATTACGATATATTTTAGCGAGCCCATAAAATCAACCGGCATTTCAGCAGAAATTTTCTCCATATATTCTTTTGGGCTACTGCCTACAATATGTTCGACACTCTTATCGTTACTTTCAGCCTCTGTAAGGTGAACCTCCAGTTCCTCCATGATCTCCTCAATTTCATCCGTATTCTTTCCATTTGCAATAAGGTATAACCTGAGATTTCCCAAGAAATGCTGACTATCCTTGGACAACGACGTGTTCAGATCAAGCAACGCTAAATTCCTCCTTTGTTCCTTACTATCTGGTTTACATTGAAACTCAGCCTATTCCACCGTTCAATAAAGATGTCCAATTCCTTTTCCCCCTTTTCCGATAAGGAATAATACTTTCGGCTAGGTCCTGCTGTTGATTTTCTTAAAGTTGTATGGACCAGTTTTTCTTTCTGCATACGAATCAATAACGGATAAATCGTGCCTTCACTTAACGATTCAAAACCATACCTATTAAGCTTCTCGGCTAATTCATAGCCGTAAACTTCCCCTTCATTCATGATTGCCAGTAAACAGCCTTCCAGAATTCCTTTAAGCATTTGAGTCGAGGACATAGAAATCGAATTCACTTCTTTCATTATCTTGTATAACCAGGTAGTAACCTCTTACAGGCTAAATCTGCAAAAAAAATGTTTCTTTGAGTCCCTTTTTTCCGTCAGGCGTGATTTTTATTGCTCGTGTATTGGGTAAACGTTGAATCCAATTTAATTCTAGCAGTCTTTCTAGAAGGGCATTTCCTAATGCTCCCGACAGGTGATGACGTCTTTCACTCCAATCTAAACATTTGTGAGTGAATGAACGACGCTTTTTCTTAATTTTTTTACAATCAATTTGAAAATTTGAAAAGAAAGCCTCTCCTTTTTCAGTAACGGAAAACCCGTTCTTATCTTCATAAAGAACACCCATTTTAACTAAAGATTCTGTTAACTGCACTCCCAAATTCCCTGCAAGATGATCATAACATGTTCTGGCAAGACGCATCGCTTTAGCTTCCGAAGCTTGTTTTAATGATTTTATTTCAATTGGTGGAGCTATGGATAGAAACGACTCCATAACTTGGGCAACTTCTTGATTTTGAATTCCATAATATCGATGTCTTCCCTGTTTTTCAACCGTCACTATATTAACATCCACCATTTTTGCTAAATGGAAACTAGCCGTTTGTGGTTCGATTCCTGCCATATAGGCTAATTCACTTGTAGTATGGTATCTGCCATCCAATAAGGTTGTTAATATGGCTGCACGAGAAGCTTCACTTACAAGAGTTGCAATCATTGCTACATTTGGATTTGCGTTCATTAATTGGCCAATCCTCCCCATCATGTAATCCATATTTCGATAACCATCGAAATATTTATATTTTACAATAAAGGAAATCATATGGATAGGAGGAGTAATAAATATGAATGATATTCTAAACTCAAGCATAATTAAACCTAAAATTCTCTATTATGGTACTCCAGTCATTTTACTGAATTCGCTAAATGAGGATGGGACGGTGAATATCAGCCCAATGTCATCGTCATGGGCTTTAGGTGATTGCATTATATTAGGAATTGGGCTTGGAGGAAAAGCAATAGAAAACATAAAACGACACCCCGAATGTGTCATCAATGTTCCGAATCCTTCATTATGGGAACATGTAGAAAGTTTGGCACCTTACACAGGAAAAAATCCGGTTCCAGATTATAAGAAAGAGATCGGCTTCAGGTATGGAAAGGACAAATTTGCTCTTAGTAACTTAACACCTATTGAGTCCATTTCAGTAAAACCTTCTCGAATCATGGAGTGTCCACTTCAAATCGAAGCAACAGTGAAGCATATTCGAATTCCTGAACACTCTCCTGATTTTGCCATTGTCGAGACGCAAGCTGTACATGTACACGCTCATGAAGCCATCATTATTGAAGAAAATCATATTGATCCAACTAAGTGGAGTCCACTTATCTATAATTTCCGCCATTATTTTGGTCTTGGTAACCAGTTAGGTAAAACCTTCCGTTCCGAAATATAATGATGCCACATGAGTTACTAAAAAAGAACAAGAGAAGAAAAACTAATGGTTTTTCTTCTCTTGCGAGAGTGACTACTCTGTAAATGAATCAGCTGCTTAGCCTGTGCTCATTTTTTCATTTGCCTTGCTGGAAAATGGTTTGCCTGATAAGTAGATATGGCTTGGAACATGTACTGTATGGCAGCGTACATTCCGCAAGCAAGGAGTATTCCCGCCAGGACATCCAGAACGGCATGCTGCTTCGTGAATAGGGTCGATAAGATAATCAGTGTTCCGAATGCCGTTACGCCGGCATGCTCCCACTTATGCTGCTCCCTCCGTTTATGAACGACGATCATCATGATGAATGTTGTCAGTACATGAATGCTGGGCAAGCAGTTGACGGGCTGATCATGACTATAAACGACGCGCATCAAATGGGCGAAGATATCATTCCCCATCACTTCCGGACGGGGGACTGTCGACTGCCAAAGGCAATAGATAAGAAAACAAATTAGCTTCCCCGATACTAAACTGCCTAATGCCACAAAATAGTGTTTCCGGTCAACGAAACAATAGTAAATCAGCAATCCATAAATATACGGATACCACAATAAATATGGCACGACAAATTCTTTAATAAAAGGAATCTCTCCATCTATCATTGTCGTAACATCGACAGCATGACCTGACGATTGATTGATGATTGAATAAATGGAACTAGTAACCACCAACAGCAATAAATACCATAGCGGGTGTAAAGGTAAAATAGATTTGTTTTTCATAGTTTGCGCCGACTTTCAATATTATGGTTATTTTCCAAGGATTATTATACTACATTTCTCGTTTAATGGACGCTTTATATGCAAATGTTAATGATTCCCTTGAACTACTGCTGCGCCAGATTTCCCATCCTTCCGAATGTCCGAAGCAAAAGCCATGGTCAGCTGCCATGGCTTTGCATGCTAGATTTTGTGATGACGTTTTTTCGATACATACGTCAAGGTAATAAAGATGTAAATGCAAAGGGTAATCATCGTGACGATCATCGACGTCGTGAAAATGATGCCGATCAAAATCATCAGTAATGCGATAATTGCAGCCCAGGTCGTATAGGGGAACCATTTGACCGCATAGGCACTTGGTTTTCCTTGTTGCTGCTTACGTGACTTCAAATGGGCGAAGGCGATGATCAACCAAATGAACAAGACCGTGTATCCTAGCGATCCCATCAAGAAATCGAAGGTCTTGCTGCCGGCAAATAAGGAAATCAATACACCGATATATAAAGCGGACGTACACATTAGAATTGCGTATACCGGGACCTTCTTCTTGGATAAGCGGGAGAAGATTTTCGGGATGCGACCGTCCACGGCTTGTGTATACAGGACTCGGGATGAACCATATAACCCTGAGTTCATCGATGAGATGATCGCCAGTAAAACAACGGCGTTCATAATGTGATCGGCGCCTGGAATCCCTATCATTTGAAAGACCATCACGAACGGACTTTCCGGTACACCGTTCACCTCGTTCCAAGGAATCAAGCTGACGATGATGAAAAATGGGATGATATAGAAGGAAATGATCCGTATCAATGTACTGCGAACCGCTTTTGGAACCACTTTTTCAGGATTTTTCGTTTCCGCCAATGTGACCCCGATAATTTCCGTGCCACCATATGAATAGATGACCACCAACATCGCCGTGATCAATCCCTTCGATCCATTCGGGAAGAAACCGCCGTTGTCAGTCAAGTTGGAAAAACCGACTGCAGCATGGTCGCCAAACGTTACAAGCAATAACAATAAACCAGCCAGGATGAAGACAATGATGACGGTGATTTTAATTAAGGCAAGCCAATACTCCGTTTCCGCAAAAACCTTTACCGACAGCAAGTTAACCGCCGTGACTAACACGGAAACAGCTAACGCCAACATCCAGATCGGATATCCAGGCAGCCAATATTGTATGAAGATTGCCGCAACGATTGATTCCGCCGTGATGTTCAATACCCACATTTTCCAGTAAATCCAATCCAGGAAGTACGCTGGATACTTTCCTAAAATCGACTGAACCAAATCCCGGAATGTTCTTGCACCGCTATTAGCGACTGCCATTTCAGCTAAACCCTGCATGATGAATAAAAGGATGATCCCTCCTATCAAGTATGCAAGGATGACGGCCGGTCCTGCCATATCAATCGCTGAACTGCTCCCTTTAAATAAACCGGCACCGATTGCCCCGCCTAATGCCATCATCGTAATATGCCGTGAAGTCATGGTCCTCTGTAAATTCCTTTTGTCCGTTTCCATATCCTTACCTCCCAAAATATCAAAAAAAGCATATCGTCTCTTCCTTCATAATCAAATGAAGAAAGAGACGATATGCCTTATGCTTACCGCGGTACCACTCTTTTTGGCTCTTTTAGAACCCTGCTCTAAAAACCCTGTAACGAAGGTTACCCGTCAAAACAAAGAGAAAAAAATAATCTTTACCCCCTTGCTTTACCACTCCCAGGCAAGTTCAAAGTCTCATTGGACTGCGTTGCACCACCCCGCAGCTCTCTTTACCGAATGATGAGCTTTTACTACTCCTGATCATTGCGTTTCATAAAAAATTATATCTGAATATTTTTATAATATTCAATACTATACGGACTCCGAGTAGCTTTGTCAATAACTTTTTTAGGATAGTATTTTAAGAGGCGAAAATATTAGCAAATTGTGTTGCCCACTGTATGGAACCAGTCAAATACTATTCGAAATAAAGCTTGTTGTTATATCCGAGAAAATCACTTTACTTTCCATGCAAAGGACAGCAGAACGAGAGGCATGAGACTCTTGCGGGAAGCACCGAGGTGGCTCCCCGACCGCCCCCGGAAAGCGAGTGCCTGAAGTGGAAAGGAACCGCCTAAGGTACAAATCCATTGAATTTGTGAACAATCAAAATCTATCTACGTTTTCACGCAAAGTGGATTGGAACGGAAGGGGCGAGACTCCTGCGGGAAATGCGGTCTAGGGGAGACAACCGCAGGCGCAAGAGCCGAGGTGGCTCCCCGACCGCCCGCGGAAAGCGAGTGCCTGAAGTGGAAAGGAACCGGCTAATGTATCAAACCATTGAATTTGTGAGCAATCAAAATCTATCTAGTTTTTTCGCAAAGTGGAATGATTCCGAATGGGGGAGATCCGTTTGGCATGATATATTTAAAACGATTCATCAAAAAAGAGGATATACCGCAAAGCTTTAAGCGGCCATCCTCTTTTCGTTTTTTATGTATCACCCAAGAACTCAAAAACCCGTAAAACCGCCGAATACACGGTTTGTCAGGAAAGTCGTGATGTTCGTCATCCAATCAAAAAACAAGAAAATCCCCATAACGATCGTGAGATATCCGCCCATTTTAGTTAATCTATGACTATACTTCCTGATCCAGCCTGATTTGCCGATAAAAAATGACATGATGAAGAATGGGATGGAAAATCCAAGAATATAAGCAATCATATAGAGCAGGCCTTGTCCCGTATATAAACCGAGAGCCATGACTGCCCCCAAAATCGGACCGACACATGGAGTCCAGCCAGCAGCGTAGCCAATACCAATCAGTATCGAACCGATATATCCCGATGGCCGGTTTTTAAAATGGATTTTCCTATCCTTCATCAAGAATTTCGGCTGGAAAAATCCGATGAGGATCAGTCCGAACATGACGATCAATATAGCCCCTGCCTGCCTGATCAAATCAATATATTCATAAAAAAGGTCATAAAAAATCGTGGTCGAAAGCCCAAGTACCACAAATATGATGGAAAACCCGACCAAAAAGAAAAAAGTATGAAGCAATGCCTTTCGATTGAAGGTGCTGCTTCCTTCTTTTAACTCACTAACCGATAAACCTGTAATATAAGATAAAAAGGCAGGATATAACGGTAAACAACATGGAGATATAAACGATAGTATACCCGCACTGAATGCCAAAAAAATAGTTAAATCCATCTGCCAAATCCCCCCTCGGCTCCTCTATTTTCCGCGACTCTCGTAAACTACCAACTATCCAGCCCCAACCATGATGCCGCAACCATCAGCACCCCGATCACGACCACTGCAACGGGTCCCACAATAAATAATCCAAATAGCAAAGACACCACTGCGTCCAAAAAGGTTCGAACGACACCTGGCTTTTCCTTTTTATTCGCTTGCTCAGTCAATAAGTCTTCCAGATGGCTGACCTTTTGCTTTAGCTCCTGTAATTCTTGAACCACTTTTGTATCCTGATCGATCACTCCCATACATCCCTCCACGTTAACATTTAGTGTTAATTTTATCATCTTCATCCATTTATAAAAAGGTAAAGTAACTATTTTCCAGCAAGAATCAGATTTCGGCTGAATGGACCATAAAAACTTTTTTTTCAAAATCTGTCATCAATGTTACAATAGCAAGGTTGAACCCATCCAATCTATAGAACAGGCGAGGTATCATTTTTTTTATGAAAGCTTTACGATTATTAAAAAGTTTTAACTTTTTATATTTTGGACTGCTTGCCATTTTCATTCCATTTCTTCCCGTGTACTTGGCAGATCAAGGCTTGCGGCCAGCCCAAATCGGATTCATCATCGGTACAGGAGGATTTGTCACCCTGATTACCCAGCCATTATGGGGAATGATCAGCGACAAAACGCGGACGATCCGCAAAGTCCTGCTGCTGCTCATTTTTTTCTCCAGTGTAATCGGTTATTTTCTATATGACTCAAGCAGCTATCTTCAGCTGATTCTGTTTGCCATGCTGCTCTATTTCTTTTTGATGCCGATCGATCCCCTGACGGAAAGCCTCAACTTTACGATTGCGGAGAAATCCGGAATCAGCTATGGCTCAATCCGGACTTATGGCGCATTGGGTTATGCGGTCATATCGCTGATCACTGGCTATGTGATGTCCTATTTCGGAGCAAACAGCCTGGCCTTTCTTTTTGCCGGGATCGGGCTAATCAGCTTCATCATTAGCTGGATGATGCCGGATGCACCGGTGTCGGGGAAACCTGTCACCTTGAAGAGCCTGAAGCACTTTTTCAGCAATAAGGAGACGCTGCTTTTTTTATTGTTGGTGTTTATCTGTGCTGTTCCTGCAAGAATGAATGATACGTTCCTAGGAGTGTATATCCGGGAGCTTGGCGGAAGCGCCAAGCTTGTCGGCTTGACCTGGTTCCTGGCGGCCGGAAGTGAAATCGTCGTATTCGCCCTAAGCTTCTGGTGGCTGCGCAAAGGCAAGGAAATCATCATCATTTCGTTTGCAGCGGCGTTTTTCTTTATCCGCTATTTCGTCTCTGCCTGGATTACCGATCCGCATCTGCTGGCTTATTTACAGGTTTTGCAAATACTGACTTTCCCGATTTTCTATTCTGCGGCGATTCAGTACCTGTACCGCATCGTACCGGTGGAGTGGCGCGCCACAGGCCAGACTGTACTGGCGCTATTATTCTTCGGGGTATCGGGAATCATCGCTTCTTATGTAGGCGGATCCATCTATGAGGCATTCGGAGGCAAGACTTTATACTTGTTCATCTCCTCGATATCCTTTATCGGCATGGTTTTCGCCTTGGTGCTTTATCGCATATACGGCACAAGGCTTGACACGGCAGAGGAAGCTTGATTGAACTGTAAGAAAAAGAGCATGTTTTTAAAACATGCTCTTTTTTCTTGCATCATTGTTCATCATCGACGAGTGAATGCTTAAATGCGTAAATCACCGCTTGGGTGCGGTCCTGCACTTCAAGCTTACTTAATATATTGCTAACATGCACCTTGGCCGTTTTCAGGGCAATGTATAGTTCATCGGCTATTTCCTGATTCGTTTTCCCTTGTGTCATTAAAAGCAGGATTTCCATTTCACGGTTTGTCAATTGTTCATGCCGCTCGTTTTTCTTCGGGCGGCGTAACTTCTCCATCATCTTCCCGGTCACCTCAGGCTCCAGTACGCTTTGTCCTTGGAAGGTGGACCGGACGGCTCTGGCAATTTCGCTTGCCTTCGAGGTTTTCAGCATATAGCTCGTTGCCCCGGCTTCCAAGGCCGGATACACTTTTTCATCATCCAGGAAGCTTGTCACGATGATGATCTTGGCTTCGGGCCATTTTTCGATAATTCGCTTCGTCGCTTCTATGCCATCCATTTCCGGCATGACCAAATCCATCAAAATGATATCCGGACGCAATTCCAAAGCCAGTTCGACTGCCTTCAAACCATTGTCCGCTTCCCCGATCACTTCGATGTCCGCTTGGGCCGTTAAATAGGCCGACACCCCAATCCGAACCATTTCATGGTCATCGACAAATAATACTTTAATCATCCTGATCACCTCCTGTATGTATCAAGGGGATTTTCACCTCGAGCTTTGTCCCTTTATTCGGAACGCTTACGAGCTGCATGGTCCCCCCCAACTCTACGGCCCGCTCATGCATGTTTTGCAGTCCGTAAGATCCGGCTTTTGCCTCCTCCGTGTTAAAGCCGATGCCATCATCCGTGATCCGGAAAATGATCAAGCCATCACGAACGATCAATAGCACTTCAAGCGAGGTCGCCTTTGCATGTCTCAGTGTATTGGAAATCGATTCTTGTAAAATCCGGAACAGGTGGTCTTCAATCCCCTTATCAAGGATAACCGGCTCCGCCTTCCAATCTATATCCATGGTCACCTTTTGGGCCAATTCCTCGAGGAGCTCCTTCATTCCCGCTTGTAATGATTTTCCCTTCAACGCAACGGGTCTTAAGTGAAGCAGGAGCGCCCTCATCTCGAGCTGAGATTGATGGATCATCTCTTCCACGACCTTGAATTGCTTCATTTCCGTTTTATCCATATCCGTTTGTGACTCTGTAATGGCCGACATGAACATCGAAGCGGCAAACAATTGCTGGCTCACAGAATCATGCAGCTCCCGCGCCAGGCGGTTTCGCTCCTGGGAAACGATTTCCTGGATCTGTTTCTCCTGGTCGATCGCCTTTTCATTGGCCATTTTTTGCGATAATTTTGTCTGTTCATTGATTTGCTTATGAATTTGATTCATCCGTTCCACCATGGTCGCGAGCTCCGAGATCGGATAGGTTTCCGGCTGTGAAGGCAAGCGGCCCTGTTCCAGCAAGTAAAGGCCTTCATCCACCCTTTGCAGCTGCCTTTTAAAAAACATTCCTGAAACGGCTCCATAAATCAGCCCTGCCGTCATGACCAGACTTGGCAGGAAAATGACGAAGGGAAGCCCCATGACCACTTTCTCCCATAACAAGCCCCAGTCGGACAGCGGGAAAATAAAGAAAATCACCGCCGGCAAAAGAAGCGAAAGAACGAAGGAAACACCTAGGGCACTCAAGATCTGGCGTGTCACGATGCTCATACCCGCTTCACCTCTAAATCCCCAACAAGGATGGACGTGATGATATGCACTTTATGGTCCGCTTCATCGAAGCCCGCTGTTTGAAAAGAATGGATTTGATTAAAGACCCTCGATTCAGGCTTATTTTCAAAAATCCGCGCTCTCCCCGCCATGATGGAATGATGGACCCTTATTTCGATGCCATACGGGATGAGGACCGTGATATTGCCAATGATATTCCTAAGGGAAATGACGGCATCCCCTTTCGGCAGGATCGTCCGGCTCAAATCAATGACCGTATCACCAACCCCGCTTTGAACATTCACGGAATTCCATTCGTATACCTGCTCACCCGTTTGTTGATGGCCGAACAACTTATTTTGAAAGAGATGCCCACTTTTCAATAACGGCTCCTTATGGACTTGTTCTTCGTCAAACCCTTCATTGGTGATGATCGGGTTGATCCAATCGGGATTCTTTTTCGACTGATAATATAAAAGTAAGAAATAAATGAGAATGGCGAAAAGGAAAAACTTAAAAACGAACATATTCAAAACTGTGATGATCAGTGAGATCAGTCCTGTAAAAAATAAAATCTTCCCGATTGTCCGCTTAGTGAATTTCCTGCCCAAATAGATTAAGACAACCGAAAAAGCAAGCGGAAACAGTAAGCCTCCACCCTTGAAGGAAATCTCCAAAAAAAGCAAGACGATTCCGATGAGGAAGATCCAACCCATATAATCCGTTTTCATTTTGTTCAACATCGGCCCGCCTCCCTTGTAATTGATCATGATACTCTTAAAAGGCGCAGTCACCCGCGCCTTTTAAGAATACCACGAATCGATTAGGTTCTAACAGAGCGTTTTCCCTCATCCTGCGCATTTGGAGGATAAGGGATCACAGCCATGCATGAATAATATTTACGCTTCTTTCTGTTCCAATTCCTTTTCAAGCTGGGCGATTCTCGCATCGATGGTATGCCGGTTATAATCGGCATCGACTTTATGCTCGATGCGGTCAATATAGTGCTCCATCTCTTCAAACATCGCTACCGGTTTGGCCTCCGTGCGGCCGGCATCCAACACTCGATTGATCCGGTGGTTTGCCCGGGCAATATTTTCCCTGCCCATCAATTCCATCCGCTTTAAATGCATATCCTTGAGCTTATGCTTCATTTCTTCATATTTACGCTCCAGCTCAGCCAACTGAACCTCCGCACTCTTATGCGCCTCCATCAAGCTTTGCGCACGATCTTCATAGTGCAGGCTTTCCTTAAGGGCAAACTCCATTAACTCCGTTTCACCGGACTGCTTCGCAACCTCGGCTTGGTTTTTGCGTTTTTCAGCTAAACTTTGCGCTTGATTATATTCACGCGTAAACTCTTCTTTCAGAAGATATTGACGCTCAAGCAGCTTGCCGACCTTCTCCGTCTCCTGCTCACACTGCCGCAAATATTGATTCAGCATGCCGATCGGATTCTTTTGCTCCTTCTTATCTAGCAAATCATGAAAGTCCGCCGAAATCGTTTGTTTCATTCTAGAAAATAAATTACCCATTACCTATCCATCCCTTCTATTAGTTCTTATTCAAATCTTTCCACTCTCTTTCAAAATTGGAGAATGGATCATTTTCAGTTGATGCATTTTCATCATTGTCATTCCATTTTTTATAGACGAGGTAAAGTACATAAGCTGCCACCAATCCCAAAATCGCCGGAATATGGGAAATAGAAACAATCAGCACGATTACGCAAACTGACCCCCACGCGACCTTGGCCCCTGTCGAATCGGACTTCATGAACTGCTTGAACCCAAAGTATAAAATCGCCAAGCAAATCGCCAAACCGATCAATGGACCCACATTCGCCAGCAGCACGAACAATGCAATCAAACCTACAATAAACAAACCAAATTTCTTCATCGTTTTCGTCCTCCTTTCCATGTATATATCTTATCTATTTTTCCAAATTCGTATAATGAGCCTTAGCTATATTTTCATATAAGACCTAAGGCGTAGCGTATATAAGTCCCCCAACACTGAGAAGGAAAATTAAGCTGGTCCACTCTCCAATTTGGCGGTTTGACTCGCGATTTGGCTGGCTTTATCGCCAATTTGGGTGCTTTACTCGCGAATTCGGGCGGTTTACTCGGAAATTTGGCAGTTTTACTCGCGAATTGGGCGCCCGGCTCGTTTTTTCCGTTGCTTCATTATTGCCTGGCGATAAAAGACAAAAAATCTTCCGGTTGTATTAAACCGAAAGATTTTTAGCGTTATCCATTATACATATAGGCCTTCGACGTAAACGGAGGTGATGGTTTGAGCGATTTCTTCGACAGAGCTTTGATGCTCGTTCCGGACAATTTCCCAGAGGTACATTTCATTTGTGAAAAACCAGCCTTTTGCAACAATCTCATGGTTCAATTCGGCTCTTGCCAGTCCTTTTTGCTGTGCATAGGCGACGTCCTTTGATATCCGCTGGGTGAATTTCAGGCGGATGGCTTTCCATTTATCTGAAATGACGGCCGACATTCCTATGGCCTGTTCGAAAACCTGGAGCATATTGCGTTCAGCCTCTGCCATTAATAAAAAAGCCTTGGCTTGGTTGTTTATGATTTGTCTCGCTTCGTCTTTTGATTTCGGAAAGAAAGAGGTCTCGGCAATTTCATAGAATTGCCCCATCACATTCTCCATTAATACTATTAATAGATCCTCTTTTCCTTTAAAGTGCACATAGGCCGTTCCATATCCGATATTCGCCCTTTTGATCATCTGGGATATGACTGCGGCTTGATACCCTTCTTCAAGAAAAATTTCTTTTGCAGCTTCCAATAGCTTTTGCCGTGTCATCATCGAGCGTAAATGACGTTTATCCCCTACTTGGCCATCAATCATGCATGCCCCCCCCCCCTTATATCTAGCATAAAGGATTTCCATTGAAATAAAAACGTTTGCAGTAAATTGCAGTCTTTTTTTATTGTTTTAATTTTCTGATTTTTTTATTGACATGATGTCATATTCTTTGCTACGATTTTCCTAGAAAGATAAGTATTTTTATATAGGAGGTCACTATGGTTACAACATACACGTTGGATTACGCGAAACAGCTGGATGAACAAGATGCCCTTCATGCATTTAGGAATGAGTTTTATTTAAAGCCTGATTCCATCTATATGGACGGGAACTCCTTAGGTCTGCTTTCAAAAAGGGCTGAGCGCACTCTTTTGGAATCTTTATCGGATTGGAAGGAACATGGGATCGACGGGTGGACACAGGGAAAACACCCATGGTTTTTCATGGCTGAGGAACTGGGGGCAAAAATGGCCCATTTGGTCGGTGCTTCCGCCGATGAGGTCATCGTAACCGGCTCGACTACGGTGAATCTGCATCAGCTCGTGTCCACCTTTTATAAGCCTGAAGGATCCCGCACAAAAATCCTGGCGGATGAGCTGACCTTTCCGACAGATATTTACGCACTCCAAAGCCAGCTGCGCACTCATGGGCTCGATCCGGAAACCCATCTCATCCGAGTGAAGAGCCGGGACGGCCGATTCCTTGAAGAGGATGATATCATCGAAGCCATGACCGATGATATCGCTCTCATCATCTTGCCGACGGTCCTGTATCGCAGCGGCCAAATATTGGATATGAAACGTCTAACCGAGGAAGCCCATGAAAGAGGAATCATGATCGGATTCGATGGATGCCATTCGATTGGTGCGATCCCGCATTCATTCAGGGAATGGGATGTTGATTTTGCTTATTGGTGCAATTATAAGCATTTGAATGGCGGTCCTGGCGCCGTTGGCGGCTTGTATGTAAACCGTAAACACTTTGGGACGATGCCTGGATTGGCCGGCTGGTTCAGCTCAAGTAAAGAAAAACAATTCGATATGGAGCATACGTTAACTCAAGCCGATTCCGCTGGTGCCTACCAAATTGGGACACCGAATGTGTTAAGCTGTGCCCCTTTAATCGGATCCTTGGAAATTTTTATGGAGGCAGGAATTGAAAACATCCGGGGAAAATCTCTCAAAATCAATCAATATTTAATCGACTTGGTCGAATATGAGTTGAAGGACATGGGGTTTTTCATCGGGACGCCTAGAGAAGAAGCGCGGCGCGGCGGCCATGTCAGTTTAGAGCATAAAGAAGCTGCACGCATTTGCAAAGCATTGAAAGCTAACGGCGTGATACCGGATTTCCGGGCGCCCAACATCATTCGCCTAGCTCCGGTTGCGCTCTATACCTCCTACGCGGAAGTTTGGGAAGTCGTCCGAATCCTCAAAAGAATCATGACAGAAAAACAATATGAAAAGTATAAAAATGAACGTGAAGTCGTGGCATGACAATAAAGCCTGGGGGACACCCTCCCCCAAAGGTTTGATTGGCTTTACATAAAGAAAGGGGATGAAATATGGAGAACAACCATATACAATTGAATAGGAAAGATGATCCAGAAAAAGGATTGAAGCGATCATTGGAAACCAATAAGCTTTCGATGATTGCCATGGGCTGTGCCATCGGGACGGGTTTATTCCTTGGCAGCGGGCTTGCCATTCAAGCGGCAGGTCCAAGCGTATTGCTCAGCTATGCACTGGGGGCGTTCATTGTCCTGCTGTTGATGGGCTGTTTGGCAGAAATGACAGTGGCTCATCCCACTTCCGGATCGTTTGGGGCCATTGCTGAAACGTACGTGAATCCCATGGCGGGTTATCTTGTTCGCTATTCTTACTGGATAAGCAATGTCTTGGCTGTTGGCGTGGAAGTTAGCGCAGTCAGCGTGTATATGAAATATTGGTTCCCTGCCGTACCGGGAATCGTATGGATTTTACTGTTTGCAGGTGTCCTTATTTATGTAAATGCCACTAGCGTAAATACCTTCGCTACATTTGAATATTGGTTCTCCTTTCTTAAAATAAGTGCCATCGTTGGTTTTATCCTCCTTGGAGCCTATGTACTACTCGGTACATCCGAACAGCCACATATAGGACCGGAGAACTTCGTGAATGAAGGCGGTTTTTTCCCATTTGGCTGGTGGGGAATGTGGGTAGCCGTATTCATTTCATTATTCAGCTTTCTTGGAACAGAAATGATAGCGATTACATCAGGCGAAGCAAAAGATCCCGATGTAGCCGTTCCGAAAGCATTAAAAGCTACGGTTTTTCGTTTATCCACTTTCTATGTCCTGACAATTGGGATCATGTTGATGATCGTTCCATGGAAAACAGCTGGAATCGAGGAAAGCCCCTTCGTAAAGGTGATGGAGATCTTGAACATCCCCGGTGCTTCCGGAATCATGAATTTCATCATTTTAACGGCCGCGCTATCTGCCATGAATGCTCAGCTCTATGCTTCGACACGCATGATGTTTTCGTTGGCGCGGCGGGAAAATGCACCTAGCATTTTAGGGAAATTAAACAAAAGGAACGTTCCGGCAAATGCACTGGCTGTCTCGACAATGGGGATTTTCATTGCTGCAGGTGTTCATGCTTTACTTCCAGGTTCCTCCTATGCCTTCATGATGGGCATTTCCATGTTCGGTGCCATCTTCACTTGGTTCATGATCTTCATCTCCCATTTGTATTTCAGGGTGCAATGGGAGAAATCAGGCGGCCGTAGGCTACCGGTAAGAATGATTGGCTTTCCCTATCTAACCATTTTAGGTGCAGGCCTTTTATTCTGCCTGATGATTACGACTTGGTTTACGGATTTCAAAATCATGCTTCAATTCGGGGTTCCTTGGCTGTTATTTTTATCTGTTGCTTATTTCGTTTCGAAAAAAAGAAATTCGATCCAGCATCCAGGACAGGAATCTCCCAATAAAAAGATAAATTAGAATGACATATCACCGTCTTTGTATATGAAAAGTGAGGGGATTAGCGGAATGAAGAATAGGAATGACAAGGAACAAAACGGATCTGGACTAGAAAGAAATATCCAAACCGATTTTCAAAAATCGATGTCTTACGGGGATTATCTCCACCTCGATCAGATTTTATCGAGTCAGCATAGGTGCTCCGATCATCATGATGAAATGCTTTTTATCATTATCCATCAAACGAGTGAGTTATGGATGAAACTCATTTTACATGAATTGAAAGCTGCGACGGAGTGCATCCGCCATAACAATCTGGAGCCCTCGTTTAAAATGCTGTCACGTGTTTCGAGAATCCAACAGCAGCTGATTCAGTCATGGAATGTCCTTGCAACCTTGACCCCGGCTGAATACATGGAGTTCAGGGATAAACTGGGACAATCCTCAGGATTCCAATCCTATCAAAATCGCCTGATTGAATTTGCGCTGGGAAACAAAAATGCCCATACGCTAGCAGTCTATCAGCACGAGGCCGACCTCTATGAGCAAATGCAGCAGGCCCTTCATGAGCCAAGCATCTATGACGAGGCGATCACCGCTCTTGTCGCGCGTGGTCTGCCTGTTGATCAAGACGCCATCAGTCGCGATTGGTCGCAAAAATATGAACCGAATGCCAGTGTCGAGGATGCATGGCTGACCGTTTATCGCGATGTCGAGCAATATTGGGACTTATACGAGCTCGCAGAGAAGTTAGTGGACATCGGCCACCAGCAGCAATTATGGCGCTTCAATCATATGAGTACGGTCGAAAGGATCATTGGCAACAAAACCGGAACCGGTGGATCATCCGGTGTTACGTATTTAAAAAGGGCTCTCGACCAACACTTTTTCCCAGAACTTTGGAGCTTAAGAACGAAGCTTTAAGAAGAATACTGCTGGAGGTAACGCATGAGTACATGGATTGATATTTCACAGCGACTGGATGAACAAGTCGCAACTTGGCCGGGCGATAAACCATTCTCATACAAAGTAAGCTGGAGCAAGGAAGAAAGCGGATCGGTCAATGTAGGCCACATCAGCATGAGCGTCCATACTGGTACACATATCGATGCACCGTTTCATTTTGATAATGAGGGCAAACGGGTGATTGAATTGGATCTCGATTTATATATCGGGTGTTCCCGTGTCATCCACTTACCAAACAGGACGAACATAGGCGTCACTGATTTGGCCAATCACGACCTGCAAGGCGTGACCCGGCTGTTAATTCGGACGGATGCTTGGAAGGATAGGAGCGTATTTCCGGAAACCATTCCCCCTATCCAACCGGAAATAGCCACTTATCTTTCAGGTCTTGGCATTCGGCTTCTTGGCCTAGATTTACCTTCGGTCGATCCATTGGACAGCAAAGAGCTGTCTGCCCATCATGAACTTGCCGTCCATGGAATTCACATTCTTGAGGGCCTTGTTTTGGACGGGATAGATCCCGGGAATTATGAATTGGCTGCCCTTCCCCTGCCATTGGTTCATGCAGATGGAAGCCCGGTTCGTGCTGCATTGAAAAAAATCCCTTGAATGGGATCATCCGAAAAAACGGAAGTGGCTCCCGGATCATGCGGGAGCCATTCTTTTTATTACTGTGTCGCCGACGGGCTATGTACATAAATTTTTTTGGAAATCCAGCCTGTGATTTTCTCGGCTCCAGATGTATAGTTAGAATTACTAAACTAATTTCAAGGAGTGTTCTGAATGTTTATAAAGCTAACAAAAGAGCAACAGGAATTAATGATAGCCGATATCCAATATTTTTTTTCGCAAGAAAGAGATGAGGAAATAACTGAATTCGCTGCAGAACGAGTATTGGACTTCGTTAAAGAATCGCTCGCCCCCCATTTCTATAACGCCGCCGTCCATGATGTCAAACATGTCGTCGAACAGCAATACTCTTCCCTTGAAGATGAAATATTAACGCTCGAACGCCCGATTAAAAGATAAGCGATTTCACGAGCCTTGATTTATTGAAACTCGCGAGTAAACGGCTGAAATTCATAAATAAAACGCCCCATTGATGAATTTTTACCTTTCGTCGCTCCCTCAACTGTGTTTGTTTATGTTATAATCTTCTGAATTCAACAACAAGAATGGAGGTCCGTATATGGATAACTTTTATTTGTTCGTGCTTATGTGCATTCTTCTCATTCTTTTGCCTGGTCCGGATACGGCAATAGCCACTAGGAATACGGTTACCGATGGGACGAAGGGTGGGTTTAAGACGATGCTGGGCACTTGCTGCGCCTTGCTTATTCATACTTCAGCAGCCGTGTTTGGTCTTTCTGCGATCATCGTGAAGTCGGCTTTGTTGTTTTCCGTCTTCAAATATGTGGGGGCCGTTTATCTGGTCTATCTAGGGATCAAAACGTTATGGGGATTAAAGAATAATCAAGCCGACAATGGCACAGTGGTACCCGCGAAAAGCAGGTATGAGAGCCATTCATGCTTCAAGCAGGGGTTTCTTACCAATTTACTCAACCCTAAAGTGGCCGTGTTTTTCTTGACTTTCCTGCCTCAGTTCGTGGATCCGGGCAATAAGACCTTTTTGCCGTTTTTGATCATGGGGATAACGTATACCGTTTTGACGGCGTTGTGGTTCATTTTTTATATCTATCTGTTGAACCAGATCAGCACTTTTATGAAAAAGCCGAGGACGCAGGCTATTTTTGAAGGACTGACTGGAACCGTTCTGATTGGTTTTGGGATAAAGCTGGCACTGGAAAAAGCCCATAATTAATTGGAACTGCACATCAATTGAGACATCTGTCATAATTGGTGTGCAGTTTTTCCCCATCTGAATGGGAGATATTCTTTTAATTGCTATCGGATTAAACGCTTGGCCGAATGGAGATTCCGGCATCATCGGTCATGACGCTTTCCGTTCTCCCCTTTCCCCTCTTCATATTGCCTTTCATTCAACGTATCCATTCACAAAAAAACCAATCGTTTCGAGTTCATGTTCCGTTAATTCCCGGTTTGCCTCTGTTGCCAAATCCCGCTCGATTTTGGCTCGATCTCCTCGATGCTCGACGACAGCTCTGGTGCATTGTTTCATCAAATATAGTTCAGCCTCCATTTCCTGCTTCGTGCAAGGCTGATCATGATGGGAAAGGATATATGTATCGGCATCATAGGCTTCCATTTTCTCGACGAGCCTCGAGGCCTGTTCAGCGGTATAATTCCATTTTTCCGCATAGAGATTGGCGTATAAGCAGTCTCCAAGAAATAATGTTTTTTCCTCTGGAACATAAATGATACAGGAATCCTTGGCATGATCACCGCCGACGTGATCAATGATACAGGTTACATCGCCGAGATCGATCGTCAGCTTTTTTTCAAACCTGATATCGGGCAGCGGCATGGAAATTTCTCGATTTCTTCCAAGCTCCAGCTTGATGGCATCCGCACAAAATGGGATCTCCGTGCCTTCTTCAACCCGCTCGTCAAGAGCTTGATCTTCCCAAGAGAGCGGCTGCATTTCCTTAATATGCTGATAGGTTTTTTCGTGACAAATGACTGGAATTCGGATATGCTCCAGTCCGAATACGTGGTCCCAGTGGGAATGGGTCAATACAAGCAAATCCCCGCTTATATCATGTTTAAGCAATTCGTCCTGAAAGAGCTGTGCATGCCCCACGGAGTTACCGGCATCGATGAGGAGCGTTTTCTTGTTTCCCGTGACGGCGGCAAGAACCGGCCGATCCGTTTTTTGGACCGGTGTCAGGTAGACGATATGTTTCGAAAGGTGCTGTAAAGTTTGCATGATTGTTTCTCCTTCGGATAGATATTGTGGATGGAAGCCTAAGTATACCAAACCGGTGCGATTCCATGGCATTAAATGAACCTGTTGCAATATACCGTTATTTTAGAGAGAGCTTTCAAAAAGGTGGCTTTAAAGTAGGATTCATCCTTTTTTATGTCTTCCGGTGGCTCGATATATTTTTTATCGGCAGCAACTAGTGTACTATCCGCAATTTTCGAATCCATCGCCTCAATTAACTGCGAGGCGAATGGTTCACTATCAATGATCACCATCGATTCCGTATTTAAAAAGGCAGATCGTGAATCCAAATTGAAGGAACCGACTGCACTTAACCGTCCATCATATACTACTGACTTCCCATGCAATGAATACAGCTTCGAATATTCATAAAGCCTTGCCCCTGTCTCGACAATACGATCCCTAAGCCCTAAATAACCGGAAAAAGCGATCACATTCGGAGTCGAAGTCACCGAATTGGTCAATATCGTCCACTCGGCTTCAGCATCCAGCCGGTTTGGCACGTACTCCTCCAACATGTCGGCCGGGACGATATAAGGGCTCTGGATGAATACCGATCGCTTCGCCTCCGCTGCAATATCCACTAATGATTTCCACACAAAAGGATATTTATAGAAACGCTCGATTGGATTATGAAGGAAAGAAACTTTTTGCGTAGTGGCTGTTGACGTGTTCCAATCGTTGATCGGATGAACGAAATCGGCATTCGCATGCCGGGCCTCACGATATTGACTGGATAATCTCGCCCTCATCTTTTTTCCTTTTTCCGTTTGTTTCTTGGAAAGATCCGCAAAAACCTCGCTCGTATATGGATGATTCCATAATTCATTCAAATAGCCCTTCATATCAACGATGACACTGTCTTCTTCTTGTTTCGCATTAAAAATCAGGACATCGCGGTCGTAGACAAAATCCTTAGGCGGCTTGCTTGCCAAATACTTATCGGCAATATTCCTGCCCCCGATGATGGCTAACTTGCCGTCCACTGTCATGATTTTGTCATGAAGCCGATTGTGCCAGGTCCATGGCCTGAATGGCTTGAAGGTTTCGTAGTACCTTAATTCGATATTTTCATGTGATGACAATGCATAGCGGGCATTCCGCAATTCACCCCTCAGGCCATGGCAAATTCCGTCCAGGAGGATCCGGACCTTGACGCCGCGATCGGCTGCTTCGATCAAAGCTCCCAGAAGCAGTTCGCTCGTTTCCCCTTTTGCGATGGAGTAGTAGGCAACATCGATCGATTCCTTCGCTTCCTGAATCATTTGCATGCGGGCCAGTCCTGATTCATATCCGTCTTCAAGAAGCTGCACACGATCGACGGTTGATCCTTTTGTTCCCATATAGGTACTTATGTGATCCGTCATCCTGCCTGCTTCTTTTTCCTTGGGAAAGCAGAAAATGACCACTGCCGCCACCACTACATAAAGAAAATATACTAAAAGAACAAGTAAAAAACCCTTCCATGCCATTTTGGCAGCCACTGACCATCCCCCCTTACCCGATATGTTACTACTATTCGTAATAAGCAAGGCTGCTATTCAGTTTAAATAAATAACCCTACCTGGCGGCTGAAATGCTGGAAACTTGGACATTTATTTTTTTTAAAAATGTGACAAAGTCGTGAACTTGTAAGCAGTTGCATACTATTATATAGAAGGAGGGATTTTATGAATAACAAAATAAGCATCTTCAATTATTGCTTCCCATTAGGTGTGTCAGAGGTGTTCTTCTTATCCAGCTTTTATCTTTCCATCCTAGACGTCTCTCTATTTGCTTTAGCTTTACCCTTTTCCGCCTTGTTTCTCCTGATATCCGTGTACCTATTCCTTCGAACGAATAAAGCGGCCAAAGCCCTACTTAACCAAGAAGAACGAAGAAGGGAAATTCATGCCTTTTACCATCAGTCCTTCGGGATTTTTGCGATCATTTTCGCTGCGTTACTTTTTGCTTCCTTAGCTTATATTCCCCTAATGGAAAACGGAGGGCACTTCTACCTTCTTTATTGTTTACCCATGGCGTTATGCTGCTTGATTCCTGTGGTCGCCTCTTATAAAGGGATGAAACAAAATAAACTGGAAATCGATCGGAATGCAACGACGAAAATCTAGATTTTACCAAAAAATAACAAGCACGGGAGTGACAATCAACCTCACTGCATTACTGGGTGAATAGGAACAAAGAAAACAGACATAAAAAAAGACACTGGTTTAACCAGCGTCTTGACTGAACAGCAAACTGCATAACGAGTGGCGGCTTTCCGTCGTAAGTCAGTAGCCACTAAGATCATGAAAGTAACCCAACCCTCCACGCATCTTTCCTGGTGGTGTGCAGGGGGTTGCTTTTTTTTATACCAAAACTGCTTATTGCTCCACTACTCGGCCATCTTTATATATGTTGAACCAGCCGATCGTACCTGTACCGCCTTGATCGATCCAATCCTGGTTGGCAGCTTTAAATAGGTAATAAGCTTTTCCTTTTCCATCTTTCAGCAATCTGCCGTCACCGCTAAATACGATTTTGCTCCCTAGCTTTTTCTTGCCTAGCGCAATTGCATCCTTATCCGTGAACTGTTTTCTTTCGACCTTATTTTCATCCAAGGCTGCCCATGTCTTCGGCCCGACGATACCATCCGAGCTCAGATTGTGCTCCACTTGAAATTCCCTAACGACATTTTGCGTTTGCGTACCAAAGATGCCATCAACACCCACGGTATATTTAACATCCTTAAGGCTTTGCTGCAGGTCGGTTACATAGCTTGAGCGCGAGCCTTTGCGGAGGGTCGGACGCGTTTCCGCCTTCGTTTCGATTTTCTGGACTTGGCTATCCTTTGAAGCTGCGTGGGTAATTGATGCAGCCCCTGTACCTAGTGGCGCAGCCATCAAGGCAACGGCAGGAATCATCACCAATAATTTTTTCTTCACTGTCCTATTACCTCCATTCATATAATCATCAGCTGATTTTCCGACTATCTTTCTATGGAGCACATTCATTATAACGTATGCGCTTGATTTATCGGGTTTAAATTACTTATTTTTAATAAAATGGTAATAAGTGTTCACGAGAGCCGAAGGTCTTCTGACTGATAGTCAAGCGTTGACCTCGATTACCAAAGTATCGAATAATTGGCCATCGATATAAACCAATATCGCCCATTTACCTGCTTTCGGCAACACAACGTTAGTGGGCAGGCTGGCATCCGCTCCATTAATTTTACCGCCGCCAATCCCGTTCCTTGACCAAACTCCTTCACTGAAAACGGGACTGATATCCTTCGATTCTTTATGATAGCCGACAAGAGACAATGGCCCCTCATCCATCCCCCAAAAGTGCCACAGCCATTTTTGGATTTCGTTTGCCTTTAATTCAGGTCCGATTATGCCGACTTTGTTCTCATTTCCTGACATGGCGCTGCCTGTATTTGTGTCAAACTCAGCGGCCGTCATTTCCCAATCGACCTCTTCAAAATCCTCTTCCGCAACAAAGCCGGGCGCATCATTGGAAAGATTCTGTTTAGGGGATTGTTGGGACTCCGGAACATTGGTTGCGGTACAGCCACTTACACCCATTAAACATAGCAATAAGAAAACCAGCCCTTTTTTCCCGCTCATAACTAAATTCCACCCTTTCTTTATCGTTTCATTTTGGACGCCGGCTGTTGACCTTCTTAGCAACCTAGCCCTATTGGTAAATTATAACATACTGAAAGAATAGACGTTTCATTCCATAGAAAAAACCGAAATCAACGCTGGATTTCGGTTTTACATGAACTCATGAGTGCACTTGCTTCGTTTTTTTGACTTCAACGACGGCCTTTTGATCGATTTTTGTAAAAATGCGCTCGACCTCCGTTTTATCATGCAACAAATGCTCGCGGTTTTCATTTAGCAGTTCTTTATACGATTTTCTTCTCCTAGACATGCTTTCATTCACCTCTCAAACGATTGAATTCTCTCTGCAGGACAACCATCGGCAGTTCGTAGAGCTGTTTATTATATTTCTTGAATAGGCCAAATTTCAGAAGTTCTTGGATAAGTTCTTCTTTCTTCCATTCTCTCTTATTATTTAATTGGGTAATCATCCATCACCCTCCTTAATAAGTAGGCAGTCTTTCGGTACTTATGGTTATTTTGCATCCGATTCCAAACGAGATACCGCCATTTCTTCCTTTTGCTTCCCCAACTAAGAGCCCGATCTGCAAAGTCTTCACATTGCCTTACCCGATCGTGTGCAGGTGCTCCCTGATCGATTTTCAAAACACGATCATAAACAGCAAATCCACATTGCTTCATCTTATTGGAGAGGATATTGATGGCACCGCAAGGCTTTGGCTGGCTCAAGTCACCTGCACCGAATAATGCGACCTTCACTCCATGAAAGTTGGCTTGATCGAGCTCTTCATAAAATTCGTTTGCCTCATATGGCAAACCTCCTTGATTCCATGTATATAAACCGATGAAGGACAAATCGAACTCCTTCAACGTTTCCACTTCTACCGTATCCAATCTTTCCATATATACGTCACAGCCGACAGCCAGCATTCGATTCTTTATGTTTACAGCCATTTTCTCGGTATTACCGGATAAACTGACGTAACCAATGAATACCTTCATCTATATCGCCCCCTAATGGAGAATAGCTTTCATTATACCTCTACTATAAATGAAAATGATTCTCATTGTCAATTATATATCCCCATAAATTTGATTCAGGATGAACGGAAAGGCCGGTTATGATTTTTTCACCCAAGTCATTGGTACGAATAGTCTCCGTTGGCCTTGCAATGATTGACAGTTCCAAAGAAAAAAGGGTTGCAGGGAAGGCGTCTCGTTCCCTGCAAACCTTTTGATAAAGCTTCCTTACATTTCGGCGCTCTCGCTGACGGGCTCATTCTTTTTCATTCTCTGTTTCTTTGATTTTTTGAAGTACAGCAATTCATAGATACATGGAATGACGATGAGTGTGAGCAGCGTAGAAACTGCCAGCCCGCCAATGACAACGATGGCCAGGCTTTGTGAAACGAGGCTTCCCGTTTCGGCCTTTTTATATAAAAGAGGCAGCATGGCACAAATGGTGGCTACAGCCGTCATGATGATCGGACGGAATCTTGTAGCTGTCGCTTCAATGATTGCATCCCGGATGATCATACTATCTTCGTTTTGCCTGACACGATCGAGAAGCACGATCGCGTTAGTCACGACGATTCCTATCAGCATGAGTGCGCCCAAAAGCGCTGTAATATCCACGGAAATCCGGCTGATGACCAATCCCAGCACTGCGCCGATTGCAGCGAACGGCAATGAAAATAGAATCGCGATTGGTGCCTTCATTGACTTGAATGTAAGAACCATGATCAGAAAGACAATGCCTATCGATAGGAACATCGTCAGGAACAAATCGGAAAAATCATCCGTCTGCTGAGCACTTGCTCCCCCGACATAAATATCTACATCCTTGGGAATCTTAAGGCCCTTGGTCTCTTTGTCTCCAAATATCACAGCATTGACTTTATTTGAAATGTCAGACAGTTTAGCCGGATCTACTGTTGCCGTCAATCGGAGATACGTTTCTCCATCTTTATGGAACTGTGTCGTGGCACTCTCTTCGCTCGTCAATGAAGCGACTTTTGAGACTGGGACTAAACCGCCATCTGTCATAATGGGAATATTCTTTAAGTCATTGGGTTTTTTCGGATCCAAAATAGGTTCTAGTATTACCGGTGTCTGCTTATCCGCAAGCTTCATATGGCCAATCGGGGTTCCATTCAGCATGACACCCAGTTGTTGGCCTATTTGTTCTGCGTTTCCTTTGGCCGGATCCACCTTGAAAGAATAAATGGTTTTCTTTTCATCCTGGTTCGTTGCAACATCCTCAATTCCCTTAATATCTTGAATGTTTCCTTTGATCTTATTGGCGGTCCGCTCCAAATCCCCCACATTCTTGCCAATGACATCGATCGTTATGTTCGTCTTTGAAGCCCCCATCATGAATGAGGAAGCGCTGGCTGTAAGCTTTGCCTCGGGATAGTTTTCTTTTTGCTTGTCGATTTCCTCCAATATTGCATCCATATTTGCTTCATCTTTGACTAAAATACCGAAAGTCGCTTCCGTAGGCGAGGTGACGGCGCCATATTGAGCCGCTTCGGCAGAGTTTCCTAATTGCATGAACACATTATCCACTTCGCTCAAATCACGCATTTTTCCCTCGAGTTCAATTGCCTTCTCTTTTACTTGATCAAAGGGCTCATCATTTGGATAAGTTAATGTCACGGATACATAATCAGCTGAAGAATGATCGATCGCCCCTTTTGGCATCGCAAAATATGTACCAATCGAACCGACGAACAAGAGCAGCGCAATAATCAAGACAAACCATTTATGGTTTAATGACCAAGTGACAAGCTTCGTAAAATGCTTGGCCGGTCGATGTTTTGGTAGCTTCGCCCGTTTCAGCAATCCCGCACTCATCAATGGAACGACCGTCAATGCGACGATCAAAGATGCCAGCAAAGAATACGTGACGGTTAAAGCGAAGGGAAGCAGGAATTCCTGAAGCCCGCCATTCAATAAAGCGACCGGCAAGAAAACGGCTACCGTCGTAAGCGTTGAAGCCGTGATTGCCACTCCGACCTCTTTTACCGCATCCATTACCAATTGGACCGATATCTTCTCCTGCTGCATTTTCCGGAAAATATTTTCAATCACAACAATGCTGTCGTCCACCAAGCGTCCAATCGCTACCGCAACACCGCCCAGCGTCAAGATATTCAGCGTCACCCCCGACAATGAAAGCAAAAATAAAGTAAAGCCAAGTGATAACGGAATCGATACGATCGTAATGAAGGTAGAACGTACATTTCGTAAAAAAACCATGATGACGATCGTGGCGAATAGTGCACCGAGCAGCACTTCTTTAACCATCGAATGGACGGAGGTCTCCACCATATCCGCTGTAGATAAATAGACGGTCGATTTCTGTTCCTTGTACTTTTCATTGATTTCCTTTGTTACCTTTTCAACTTCTTTACTGATTGTGACAGCATTGGATTGACTGTCCTTGATGATGCTGATATCGATGCTTTCTTTTCCGTTAAAACGGCTGATGAGGTTACCATCCTTCGCTTCTGCCACTTTTGCTATGTCTCCAAGTGTGACATCTGATGTGACCTTCAGCGCTTTTACTTTTTCTATGCTCGTTACATCACCGATGACCTTAATATTACTTGTCTTCCCATCGATCACCTTCTCACCAACGGCTAGAGCGGCATCTTGTCCGTTCAGTACGCTCATGACATTTTGGATCGAGACGTTCTTTTTAGACAATTGTTCATTATCGACCTTGACAGAAAGGACCGATTGGGAGATTCCAAATGTCTGTACATCCGAAACTCCTTTAATATCTTTATATAGAGGCTCCAGTTCCTTCTTCGTAAGATCCAAGCTTTCAGCTGTCAAGCCATCCTTGAACGTCACAGCTATGAACGATATCGGAATCATGGATGTATTTAACTGGGTAACGGTAGGCTTTGTCATACTTTGCGGCAACGCCACACTGCTTAAAGCCTCTTGAACATCCAGTTTTGCCTGTTTCATATCCGACCCTGATTCAAAGGAAAGATCGATTTTTGAAAATCCATCGCCAGTGGTCGAGTACATGGCACTCTTTCCTTTTACTCCCGTAACCGCGCTTTCAATCGGTTCGGTAACCTGCGCTTCCATCGTTTTCGAATCCGTGCCCTGACCCATCGTGATAATCGTAACTTGTGGATTATCGGCAGAAGGTAAAAATTCCATCGGCAGCTTAAAATAACTGATGATTCCGATCATTAAAATAAAAATGGTTACCAATGAAACGGCAGCCTTGTTCTTGAACGACCACTTTGTAAGAAATTCCACGTACACACCACCCCTGATATCATAGTCAACTAAATTATTCCAGTTTTTATATTACCATATATTACTAATGTTGACTAAGGGGTTTTATAACGATTTACCTAAAATTTAATATTCATTAATGAAAAAATACCTACTTTGGATCGATTCGTCGACACCTCTCTCTCACAATTTCAAACAATCCATGATATTCATTTCACAAATCACATCGCCCAAGATTTTCACATATAAAATAAGCATCACCAACATTAGTAAGGAGGAGATTGACCGTGAATCCTGGTTATGTTCCAGATAACAAGAACCTAAAAAAATCAAGTGGTACCCCGAATCTCTTTTTTGACTCAAGAGATAATGTTTTTTTCGAGCGCAATCCAAATAATGTCGCTTATGAAGTCACCTCGACCCAGTTACCGGCAATGGTCGGCGGGGCTTTTGTGGACCTGTATCTAACCAAGGGACATATACGGGAACCTCATTGGCATCCGAATGCCTGGGAGCTGGATGTCGTGGTTTCCGGCGAGGCCCTGATCTCCATCGTTGATCCCGACACGAAGAAATTGCATAACTATGTAGCCAAACCCGGTCAGGTCGTCTTCATTCCGATGGCTTGGTGGCATTGGATCAGACCCGTTTCACAAGAACTGCATCTCCACCTCTTTTTTAACAATGATCAATTCGAAACGGCGGAAGGATCCGACATGTTGCGTCTGACGCCGCCAGAGGTGTTCCAGCTTTCCTATGGCGTCAATGCCGAGAAAATCGCCGATTCATTGGCGCCCATTAACGAGTCGGTCGTCATCGGCCCCCCTGCGAGCCATACGAAAAATCAGGTCCCACACTATCCGGACCGGAACGAATTAACATACACGGAAAGACCCCATGGAAAAACGGAAGGAATAACGATTAACATCAATGATAAACCGATCGATTACTAATGGAATATATTCGGTATGGCAGTTTAGGATTACACCCCACAGAAAAAAAGGCTGCCACTGCAGCCCCCAACTTTTTGGCCATCACCTGAAACCTCTGAAGAAAAGCAAAATGATCGCCGAGATGATCAAACCGATAAATAATAAAGGCCCGATGCCTGAACTATACACGAAGTATACCGTAATATGGCGAAAGGCCATCACAACAAGGTAGAGGAATAGCAGGATGCACAAAATGATGACCAGAGCGGCATTTTTATTCCGATACAACGTAACCAGCCCCAATTTACAAGCATTATTTACAAGAAGGGAAACAGCAGCATTCCGTTAAGAAATGATATGCCTCCACCATTTTGTACTATTCTGTAAAAATGAATGTTTCAGCTTTGCTTCCCTTCAATAAAAAAAGGGCTGCCGCAGCAACCCATGTTCTTTCATTACAATCTAGGATCTACAGGGTCCGACTCCATGGCCAGCGTCCCCAAGACACATTCATGCACACGCTCGATCGATTCACCTTTAACATATCGTTGAATGCCCTCGATTCCCAGGGAGAATTCCCTCAGGGCCAATTTTTGCTTTTTGCCCGTATTCCTGTTTTTCAGCCTCTCCAGGTTTGCCGGAAGCAAGTAGTCCATGCCATAAATGATGTTCAGATATTTTCTTCCCCTTACTTTAATCGCAGGCTGCAGTAGCTTGCCTTTATTTCTTGCCATGAAGAATTCAGGCTTGATGACAATCCCCTCATGGCCCTCGCTGGTGATATCCTCCCACCATTTAATGACCTCTTCTTCACTCGCTTCATCCGTGATCAATTTATATTCGGTTTCGACGAATAAACTTGAACACTTTGCGAACTCCTGGTTTCTCTCCATATGCCAAGTATGAGGCTTATCGAAGAAGGCTTGATCACTATGGGCGAGCACATGGAATGGTGCGATTTGGATCGAATCCATATCCTCAATGTCCCAGCAATACTTTTGAAAAACTTCTTTGAACGTATGGGCGTTTTCCAGTTTCAGCTCATACTCCTCCAGCCAGCCATGTATATCGGCATTTTCCAGAGACGCTGCCTCCAGTTTGTCCTTTAGCATCGTGCGGTCAAGAATCGCATTTTCGGATACATGGGCATATTGACGGCTGATGAGCTCTTTTGCCTTTAAGTTCCATGGCATGATTTCAGCATCGAGTAGGACATAATCCGTATCATACGTTTCAAAATAGCCGCTTTCATGCAAATCCTGGTTGATTTTGAAGAGAAGCTGTTCCTCCGTCTGAACGTCGAAGAAACGCCTTCCCGTTCTCGTATGGATAACTCCCAATGATTCAAAGCCGGTATATGTTTTCGATGCTTCCATATCCCGGAATAGGAAAAGGATGGCACGGCTGCCCATATGCTTCTTTTCCGCAATCATGGTTTGGATCCCATTGCTTCTATAATAGTCGATCGCCTCTCTTGGATGTTCCAAATAGTGAGCGTCTGAAGATGGACTCGGTGTCGGGCTCATCGTCGGCGGGATATAGATCAATTGTTCAATTGGTATCGTATGGTGGGACAGCTTATCGATGGCCGATTTTACGATGTCCTGCTGGACCTTGATCTCACCCATTTTTTCTGTCAAGACCGAATAGCCGTTGATGAATCTCCCGAGATTAGGCGGATTCAGCCTGTTTCTTTCCCATTCTTTCAAAGGGTTTTCGTCATCGCCGGAATGGTTTTGACTCGCTTGTACGGATATGACTTCCCCTTCCGGATAGCGGAAGGCGGTAAGTGCCCCGCCAAAGACGGCACCTTGATCAATATTGATGGTATTGTTGATCAAAAGCGGCTGCGGCTTGGGATCGTGTCCCCAGACGATAAGCGTGCTTTTCTTATGGGAATTATACCAATCCTTGCGCACGGGCTTTCCTCTTTCATCGAAGCCATCCGTATCGCCATACCGGCAAAAGTCGCTTATCGCCTCGGATTGTTTTCCGATGAATGCGTCCTTGATTCCGGCATGCACACAAATCACGGTCTGCACGCCATTCTTGGTGAATACGTAATGCGAAGGCGCCTGCAATAGGAATTTTTTAAGCGCCTGCTTCGTTTCCGCCGTTTTTTCGCTGCCATGCTCTTCTTCGTACCTTTTGAAGTCTTCTGCCACCTTTTCATCGCCATGATGTAAGGTGACGTTTCTTCCATCCAGCCATCTGGCAATCTTCCAGCCGTGATTACTGTCAATCATGTAGGCAACGCCCTTTTGAACATGTTCATGGAAAAAGAGCATCGTTTTAAGCGACTCCGGCCCCCTGCTCATGACATCTCCAACTGAAACGAACTTCCGTCCATCCGGATGCAGATAAAGACCTTCCTGATTTTTTTGATAGCCGAGCTTTTCAAGCAGGAGGATCAACTCTTCATGGCAGCCATGAATATCTCCGATGATATCGATACCGTGCCCGATGTCTTTTTCAAGAGGATTCGTATTCCTGCTGACGTCAAGGTTTTCTGCTTCCTTAATCGTGTAGATCGATGAAAAGTCTTCTTTTTTCAAATTTCGCTTTTCTCTTTTGAACGTTTGGCATTGCTGTTTGATACGCCTTTTTCCCCTTGGATGCTCTCTTCCCTCATCCCTTGCAAGCAATACTTCTTCAGGGGTATCGAGTACAATCGCCTGAACGGGTACATGATGCTTTTGGGCAATCGCGATATATCGCTTCCGATCGTCTGGATGAAGATTGGTTGCATCGAGCATGGTCAATTTATTCAAGCGGCATCTAGCCTCAATGACGGCATCCATCATGGAAAAAGCTTCCGCTGAAATCGTTTGATATTCGTCCATCAGACTCTCCGCTTCGTCCTTTGCCCGATCACGCCAATCAATGAATTCGATGTCACTGACCATAATCCTGAAATCATCCGAACTTATGACCTCCGAGGGTACAATCTCTTCTTTTTCGATCATGCTTTTTAATAAAGTTGTTTTACCGCTATTGGATGGACCAACCAACAAGACAATTCCTGCATAGGGCAATACGATAGGCATTATTCGTCCACCTTCCTTTCAAAAACGCACATTTGAGTCGGACAGCCTTGTGTGACATGATCATCACCAATTCCTTCGAAGCGAAGGTCGTAGTAGCCGCGATGATTCCGCGCTGCACACCATTGCTGAAATTCCGCCCTTGTCCACTCGAAACGATGATCCGTATGTCGAAGAACGTCCTCCATATCGTATACCTCATTATATTCCCGGTTTGGCGTTGTAAGGATCAGGGCTTTCGGCTGATAATCGTGCAAGATCGTATCCATCACCTTAGGAAGGCGGTGCTCGTCGATATGCTCGATGACCTCGCATAAAATGATGACATCCTTGTCCTTCAATCTTTCATCATAATAAAAAAGTGAGCCCCATAGTGTCTCGGGCACGACGAATTTTTCTTTATCCTTCACTTTATCGAATCGCTCTAATGCTTTGAGAGATGCGGATTGGGATGGCTCGACGGCCAGGATTTCTTTGATCCCCTTGACAAACCCGAGCCGTACGGAAAGCTTTCCTTCGCCTGACCCGAAATCGACCACGCTTCTTGCATTCATTTCACTTACCGTATCCACGATTCTTTCATAGCGAAGGTCATTCAACCGAACCTTACTTTCTTTTTCAGCTTGCTTCTTTTCAGGTTTCTTGTTCTCGACAATGCTGTATACTTCCTTGAATCTAAGGGATTGGCGATAGATAAAATCGCGCATGGGATGATTCTCTAGCCAGCCTTCGCCATATCTTTCAAGTTTTTCAATTTCCTTTTCGTCAATGTAATAATGCTTATAATCGTCGATGACCGGAATCAAGACAAACAAATGCCTCAACCCTTCCTGTAACGTCTTCAGGCCCTTCAAGGAAATAAACCTTGCCGAACTCTTATCCTTCATATCGAAGGAATATTGGATTTCGGGACGCGTAATTTTCACTTCATAGCCAATCGGCTCGAATAGATCACATAATTGCCGGTCCGAAAGAGCAGAAACGACCGGACCGAAGTCGAACTGGAACGCAAACGGATGTGTCACCCACTCTGCGTATTCCTCCTTCGGCTGTCCATTCAATGCTGTCCCCAATGCAGACCTGATCAATGAGCAAAAAATGCTGCTAACCGCAAATTCGCGATCATTTATGTAGTGGGTGATATCATACGAATGAGCATCGCTTTTCACTAATTCCAGAGGGTCGGGGGTAACAAAGATGGTCGCCTCCAATTCCGTTTCCGAGCACTTACTATAAAAAAGGCGCACTAAATGCCCTTTATGATTTCTTTCATAGAGGTTATTCGGGTTCTTCGACAATAAGTAAGAGATCGCCTTCACATTGTCCCCCGTCGCCATAATCGTCAACTGCATGTAAAACACTCCTTTCAAAAGAACAGTCCATCAACTTCCAAATTCATCGCTTTCTGCAAAAAACATACTAGCAACCTTAATCTTACCATAAAGTGAAGGTGTGTTTCCGATAGGTTGGCGTTTTCTGTGCCTCAAATGTAGGGACGACTAAACCTACAGGAAAATGATAGATTGTCAGATTGACACCCCATTTGACTAGAAAAAAACAACATAAGCACGACCGACTAAAGAAATGGATCTTTAGACCTATTGTTCGGACGGCACCCTTAATTATAATCAATATATAACTATTTTGGGAAAATTTAATAAAGATGCTTTCTTAAAGCGATGAGAACTTTTCCAGCGATGAGGTGAAATGTTTGAAGAAAAAAAATATATTCATTGTCGGAATATTATTTTTTGTGATCTTTGTAGGGCTTTATATGTATAGTTCTTCAGGAAAAATATCGGGGAAGTCTGAGAATGGCATGTGGAAAGCAACCTACAAAAAACTTAGAGATCCTAGTGAAGGGTATGGATGGGTGGCTTCTATTAAGCAGAGCAGCAAGAATAAAGATGCCGTAGTTAAAAAGGTGATTTTCCAGGAAGGTGATAAAGTCTTAGTTGAGGTAACCGACTTTACTCCTGGTGAAAGCGAGGATGGTAAAGTCAACAAAATTAACCCTTTAGTCTACCCTGACTTTTACCAAGCAGATGCTCCTAAAAAGGGATTAACCTATAGAATTTCCGTAACATGGGAAAAGAATAACAAACAACACACGGATACATTTACTCTCGATTAATTTAGAAAGAAGGAGCAGGTCAGGTCCTGCTCCTTCTTTTTTTGTATCGTCCATCATCAGGCTTTCAGCGTTCACTTCACATGTATCAGTTCAAACCGCTCACAAACGAGGAGCATATCTTCTTTAAAGGTGTGGCCGATTTTGTGCAGTTCTTCTTTAAAAAAATGTTCATGTGCATTCCACCAGTATGTATACGTTCCATCGCCTTCACCTTCTGCAATCGCGAACTCCTCACTCACTTCATTCATCGGCAACTTTTCGACATTCACTGTTCGTATGATCGCTAAAGGAATATCCTCGCTGCTTAAAATAATGCTATAATCGCCTACGGAAGGCAATGGTTCATTTTCCTCTTCATAAAAAACATGACCGGAGCACGTTGCCGTTTTTATCCCGTCGATCACCAATTGAGCCAACTGATCGGGATCAGCGCCGAATTGCCACGCACTGACTGACTTTGGCATTTCTGCGCCTTTCTTTTCCCAAAATTCATTCCAATATAATTCCGCTTTCTGATTCATTTTATGAGCTTCCTCCTTGATTCGCATGGAAGTTATCCTTCCTGCATTCGTTCCCATTCACTTAGATACATCCGTGTCATGATCTTTTTGCGGTTTTCCAGCTTGCAAATGAGCTCCAAGCTATTGCCGTCCGGATCATTGAAATGGATTTTCGCATGCGCATATTCCCCATGAGGCATCACGAAAGGCTCGACCGGTTCAAAGCCAAAAGCCTCCCTCGGCTTATACCCCTTGCCTTCCAGCCATGCGACAGAGCGTTTCAAATCTTCCAAGGATACTTGAAAAGCAATGTGGCGCAATGAAGGATGATACTCAACCTCCGCTTTCTCCGTTTCCCATAGACCGAGCCAGCTTTTATCTTTTTCAATCCATAAAAAAGCCAAATCGTCCGCCACCTTGTGATCCAGCTGCAAGCCAAGTGCTTCATAAAATGCTATCGAACGAGCCAAATCACGCACGGGTAAATGCGCTTCATATAATCCTTTTATCATGCAATCACCCCCTTAAAGCTTCAGCTTCAGCCCTTCATGAGTGGCCGTGAATCCTAAGCGTTCATAAAAACGCAGCGAATCTTCCCGCTTTTTATCTGTCGTCAGCTGAATGATAAAACATTCACGCGCTTTCGCACGCTCGATTGCATATTGAATCAACTGGCTTCCAATGCCCTTCCCCCGCTCTGAAGCTACTGTCCTCACCCCTTCGATCGTAGCTCGCCAACCGCCTTGATGCGTAAGATATGGAGTGAAGGTAATCTGTTGCACCCCGACGATTCGCCCATCGAGGCAGGCAACGATCAATTCATTGTTCTGATCGGAATCAATGGATTGAAAGGCATCGATATAGCTTTCTGGAAGCGGGTTTTCATATCGCTCCCGCTCCTGACCTAATACATCGTCGGCGAGCATTTTCACGATTTCGCTTAAGTCCGTCGTTTCTGCATTCCTGAATGTGACCATATGATCCCTCCGTTCCGTTATAACTTCTGCTAATGGTCCGCCGTTCCCTCTTTTTCCTCTACGCTTCCATAAAAAAAGACTTCTGCAATCCGTAATTTGCAGAAGTCTTTATAATTGATCACTCGTTTAATAGGCGCTCCACCCTGCATCCGCTGTAATGACGGTGCCATTGACGAAACTTGAATCCTCAGAAGCCAGGAACAAAGCGATTTTCGCGATTTCCTCAGGTTTTCCATTGCGGGGATTGATGGCCATTCCCAATTGCTGACGCGATGCACCGAATCCATTGATATTCGTCATGCTTGAGCCGATATTGGTTTCAACTCCACCCGGTGCTATCGCATTGCAGCGTATGTTCTTGTCCGCGTACATGAAGCCCGTGTTTTTCGTGAAGCCCACCACTGCGTGCTTCGATGCCGTGTATGCTCCCCCTGCACGAGCGCCATGTAGACCGCCGGCGGAAGCGATATTGATGATGACGCCTGTTTGTTTTTCCAAAAAGATCGGCAGCACCTTTCTAGTCGAGCGCATGACGCTCGTCGTATTGATGGCAAAAATCCGCTCCCATTTAGCATCTTCAATATCACCTGCCGGTTCCATGCCATCCATGATGCCGGCGTTATTGACGAGGATATCGACCGTACCGAACGTACCCACCGTCGTATCGATCAAATGCTGAATATCCTCTTCCAATGCCACGTTCGTTTTAATCGCAAGTGCCGCCCCGCCAGCCGCTTTAATTTCTTCGACCGTTTCATTCGCGCCATCTAGGTTCACATCCGAAACGACGACTTTGGCACCTTCTCTTGCATAAAGCTTTGCGATTTGTTTACCCATACCTGAAGCCGCACCTGTGACAACGGCAACCTTGTCCTGTAATTTCATCTAATCTCCCCCAATGAATGATGTTATAAAAATGTAACTTAGTATACAGATGTTCATTAACTACCTTCCTTTATAGTATAATTAGTTTCCATAACGTTATTCAATCAGCAAATGCAGCTCAAGATGTTGAACAATGAACAGTCAGGATGATTTTGATCATTAACGGAACAAGGGGTGTAGAAAATGACTAATCAAAACATGGGGATTGATAGAAGAATCCGGAAAACCAAAAAGACTTTAAAGGCTTCCCTCATATCGTTGATGCAGAGGAAGGATTTCAGGGAAATATCGATTACAGACATCGTGGAGCTCGCCGACCTGAACCGCGGCACCTTCTATAAACATTATCAATACAAAGAGGAGCTGCTTGAAGAAGTGATGGAGGACGTCATCGCCGATTTGATCATCTCTTACCGCGAGCCTTATAAACATGTCGATGTGTTCACGATCAATGAGCTCACGGCTTCAGTGATCAAAATATTCGAACATGTCGCTACCTTTGCCGACATTTATACACTCGTCCTAAAGTCGAACGCATTGCCGACTTTACATGATCGAATTTGTGAGGAATTAAAGAAGCTTCCATTGGAGGACCTGGAGGATTATCGGCCGAACCCTAAAATTAATAAAGAACTTGCCTCCAGCTACCAAGCCTATGCCATTTTGGGCATGATCATCGAATGGGTCCACACTGGCTTTGAATATAGTGCGGATTATATGGCTGAACAATTGCTTGAGATCATCACGAACAAACCAGTTGATGCTGTCTATAAAATAAGCAATACATTTAAAGAGGGCGGACAGGAATAAGAGGCATGCACCGGGCACCCCTCTTGTTCCTTCCAATACTAGACACGAACCTTTTTTCCGATCATGAACGATAGAAAAGCAAATAAAATGAGGAAAAAGGATAGAATCCCGTATGCTGCCCCCTCAAATCCCCTAATTTGGACATATCCGATATAAAATAAAATGAAGGCAGCCATCATTGATACGGTCCCTGGCAGCTTTATTATGAAGGGCGAAAAACCTCTTTTACGAAGCCACCAAGTGAGCGTCAAAACAACCATTCCCGGTATGAAAGCGATCAGCAACGGCACTAAAATCAGCATGAAATCCACTCCCCCCTCCAGTTTAACATATTTTACCAGTTAGCTGTCATAGGCCTATGGGCGCCATCCATTCCCTTTTATAATTGTTGCTGATTTTTCACAAAAATGGAATAGCTGCTAGGCTCATGGAACCCCAAACGCTCTGCCAACTTCATGGATGCAAGATTTTCAACTTTGCAATCCCAGCGTGGTATCATCCCATTTTTTAAGCAATGATCAATAAAGGCTTGGCCCGCCTTCTTGGCTACACCCATTCCCCTATATTCGTCATTGGTATAAATATCGATTTCAGCATAAACCTTTCCCCTGAAAATCGACGTGCACTCACCTGCCAGTGCCGCATCCCCCTTCATCACGGAATAGCCAAATCCCTTTTCCAGAAAATGTTCAGCCGAACCCCAAAAACGCTCATAGTATTCAAGGTTGAACTCATGGCTGCTCCTTATCGTTGCTGCATCAAGCCTGTGTACAGTGAATGATTCCTGCAGATGAATCTCTTCGACATCGTACTCTTCGGGATGAAAGGTAAAGGAATATCGGCTGCTTTGTTTCAGTTCTTTCTTGAAGCAATCCAAGATACGCCTGTCCCAACCACCATTCCCTGAAAAAAGCGTGAACTGCCTTCCTTCTTTCATCTCGCTGCTGCAAAACTTCAAAAAGTGCTTATGAAACTCATCGTTTGAATCCGCACCGCCAACAAAATACAAACCCGAATCCGTTCCCACAAAAATCGTTCTGGGCGAATCGGAATCATCGGCATAAACAAATCCAGGAATGAACCGTTCCAGGACCGAGAAAGCAAATGTCGGGCATGGCTCCTTCCTTTTATATAGGTAAGGCAGCAGCTTTCCAAATTCACTATTTTCTATCTTCTGCAATCGTCTTCCCCCTCCTTCGGCCTTCATGCCATCCAATTCGGCCGTCTCCCTTTAATTCGTCCTGCACACCCTTTTTTTCGGCCCTCACGCCCTTTTTTTCGGCCGCCTCACCCTTTTATTCGTCCTTCTTCTTCAGCCTAAGGCTGTTGACCGCTAAGAAGTAGTCGATGACAAATAGGCGGAATTGCTGGGCTGTTGGGGTGAAATAGCGTTTTTCCGACCAGCATAGACCGATCGTCCTTTGGCACATCGGCTCGGTTATCCGGATTTTATGTGAAGAGGATCCCGTTTGGTGCAGCCAGGTGAGTTCGGATACAAAGGCGACGCCCAGTCCTTTTTTGACCAGATCGGAGATGACAGCCGGTTCATCGCCTTCAAACGCGATGTGCTGGACAAAACCGGCCTCCAGGCAAAATTGGTCGGTTAGGCTGCGAAATCCGAAGCCTGTGTTCATGCTGATGAACGGTTCATGCTTCACTTCATGCAGTTCAATACTTTCCCTGCCTGCCAATCGGTGATCCGGTGGCACGATCAAGTATATTTCTTCAGTGATCAAGGGCTCCCACCTAATATCTGCTCCTTCAATCGGGACGGACGAAATGCAATAATCGATTTCTCCTTCCATGAGCAGCTGCTTCATGGATGTTATCGATTTCAGGAATTGCTGAAAGCGGACATCCGGATATTTGGTTAGAAAAGTGCCCAATAAATCAGGCAGGACCCTGGGAATGGTGACGGCCAGCGTGATGTTCTTTTGGCCTTGATCGGTTAATTCCTCGATTTCACGCCTGCCTTCATTCAGTTCGGCAAAAGCCCGGTCAACCCTGTTCAAGAATTTTCTCCCGGCTGCATTGAGCCTGATTTTCCGGTGTTCCCTATCGAATAGTGATACTCCCAAATCCTCCTCGAGGCGAGATATCGTTTTACTAAGGGAGGGCTGGGCTATTTGAAGCTTTTCGGCGGCCTTCGTCATATGTTCCAGGCGCGCTACGGTTTGAAAATACTGAAGCTGCAATAATTCCACTTTCCCCACTCTTTTCATATAGATTTAAATCTATTATTACATAATGAATTATGTATTATACAGCATTAAAAAAAGCCCTTATGATGAAATAATCTCATTTAGTTGGAAAGGGCAGGTTCGATAATGAAAGGTATACAACTTGTATTACATGATATTAAAGCAATGTGGATGCACAAACACGGGAGAATCGCGTTGATCTTCCTTTTGGTCGTTCCTTTGATATACTCAGGTTTCTTCCTGGCAGGCTATTGGAATCCTTATGGACAGTTAGATCAGCTCCCAGTAGCTGTCGTCAATCATGACAAAGGCGCGATGATGGATGATAAGCCGGTCGAAGCGGGTGAAGACTTCGTCAAGGAATTGAAAAAGCAAAAAGAATTGGACTTCCACTTCATCTCGCAAAAGGCGGCTGATACCGGCCTTAAAAAAGGTACCTATTATATGGTCGTGACGATTCCGAAGGATTTTTCCAAGAACGTCACGACATTAATGGATGAAAAACCGGAAACGGCCAAGCTTTTATATACGGTCAATCCTGGCAAGAACTTCGTTGCCTCACAGATCAGCACAACAGCGGTTGAAAAGATGACGACAAAAATCAATGCAAGCATAACAAAAGTCTATTCGGAAGGCATCCTCTCGAAGTTCCAGGATGTTTCAAAAGGCTTGGCCGACGCCGGGGTTGGGGCGGAAAAGCTTCATCAAGGAACGGTGGCTGCGAAAAGCGGCAGTGAGAATTTATCGGACGGCATTCAAGCTTTGAATAGTGGTGCCGAGAAGCTGCAATCGGGAAGCAACAAGCTTGTGGATGGGCAAGATGCCTTGGCTAACGGGGCCGACGGGATCTCGGACGGTTCCCAGAGCTTGTATTCCGGGATGAAGCAGCTTTCGACTGGACATCAATCATTGGAAAATGGGATGAAGGATCTTAACCGAGGGGTGAAGAACTGGTCAGCCGGTAATGAAAAATTAAGCCAAGGCCAGGACCAGGCAGCCGAAACGGCGAATACGCTAAAAAAACAATTGGCTGAGTATGGCAAGAGTCACCCTGATGCAATAAAGGAGCAAGACTTCAAGCAGATTCTTGCCCTATCGGATGGATTATCCAAAGCAGCCGCCACGTTACAGTCCGGACAAAAGCAGCTGGGCGAGGGCGCTGCCAAAGTGGCTGATGGGCAAGATGCGATTCAGGCCGGGATGAAAACCTTCGGCGATAAAATGACACTAGTCCAATCTGGGGCTAAGCAATTACATGACGGGTCTGTTGATTTTGCCAGTGGGTTCTCGCAATGGTCAAACGGCTTCACCAGTTTACAGGGCGGAATCGATTCACTTGCAAGCGGAAGCAACAGGCTCGCACGCGGCACGATGGATCTTCAAGACGGACTGGCTTCATTGGAAACCGGATCGAAGCAGTTATCGACGAAGCTAAATGATGCCGCCGACAAAACGGCCAGTTTGCAGTATGATGATTCGACCACGACGATGTTCTCTGAACCTGTTGAATTGGTCCAATCCAATCTTTCCGAGGTTCCTAATTATGGAACGGGAATTGCACCGTATTTCCTGTCTTTAGCCTTTTATGTAGGAGGCATCATGGCTTCAAATATCTTGCCGCTCGGCCGCAGACAGAATCTCAAGGTGACCGGAACGGTCCATTTTACAAATAAGCTGGGGCTTGTCTATGTAATCGGCTTGATCCAGGCACTGCTGGTGGATGCAGTCGTCCTACTTGGCTTCCACTTGCATGTCGCAAGTGTCCCTGTATTCATCCTATCAAGCATCATCGTTTCCTTTACCTTCATGACGTTCATTCTCATGCTGGTCACCGTATTCGGCGTGGTCGGGAAATTCGCAGCCGTCACCCTTCTTGTTTTCCAATTGGCTACCTGCGGCGGAACATTCCCAGGCGAGTTGGGCATGTCATTATTGACGCAAATCGGTCAATTTTTACCTATGGCCCACTCCCTGCAGGAGCTTCAAGAAGTCATTTCATTAGGCGGCTGGGAAAACCTGCAAACACAAATAGTGATCTTGCTTGCTTACCTCGTTATTGCAGCGGTCATCGGCTGGATAACCAGTCATATCCAGCATGCTAAAGTGGCTCACGACGATGTGACCTCATGATCTAAGAAGGAGCCGTGTCATTCCCAACAAAATGGCACGGCTCTTCGCCTTTTTGTATAATGGTCATAAAACAAGCGCAGATGGAGGGCGAGTGGAGATGCTTGTACAGCGATATGAAGTGAAATCCTTGAATATGGGGAAAACGGAAACCTACCAATTCGGAAAAAAGGTGTATCGATCCGCAATTAAAAAGGAGCCAGTGAATGGTCCAGTATTCTTAAGCAAGGTGGGTTTGGCTGGAGATGAACAAGCCTATGAACATCACGGCGGGGAAAATAAGGCCTTATGTGTATACCCGTTAGACCATTATGAACATTGGAGGCCTGTTTTTCATAATATGGTCGATACCGCCCTTTTTGGCGAAAATCTCACGGTCAGCGGCCTGACGGAAGATATAGCCCATATCGGTGATATTTTTTCAATTGGCGAAGCCCTTGTCCAAATATCCGAGCCGCGTAATCCCTGCTATAAACTTGCGGCCAAATATGAGGTGCCCAGCTTGATCGTCCAAGTTAGAAATACGGGCTACACAGGATTCCTGTTAAGGGTGCTGAAGGAAGGGATGATCTCGCCGCATGACGCGATGGAATTGATCGAGCCCCATCCGCAGCGGGTTTCGGTTGCTTTGGTCAATGACGTCAAATTCCATGACCGTTTCAATCGTGATAAAGTGAACCGGGTGTTACAAGTCAAAGAGTTATCTGAAAGCCTTCACCTTGCCATTAAACAACAGTTCGATTCCGGACAGAAAAATGGCTGGGGATGATGGCCCGGAACTTTTTTGAAATGGCATGGAAAAAGCCCCCATATGGCTGCCGAAGCAGATCATATGGGGGCTTTTTCACATTAAGCGGTTTGTTCTTTTTTCTCGGCTGGCTTTTCTTCAGCCGGCCAGGCACGCTTGATGAATATGGTTAAAATCAGCGCCACGCCCGCAATGAAGGTAGAAACAAGGAAGGAGAAGTTAATTCCATCCAGCATGGCCTGCATCCCGATTTGGGCTTTCATTTGTGCCATAACCTCAGCGGAGGGCTGGCTTGTTAATTGGCTCATTGCTTTCGTCATTAGTTCCTCACCGGTTGAAGCTGCACGGTTAGACATGACCGTAACAAGCAATGCTGTACCGATGGCACCGGAGATTTGGTTCAGTGTATTGTTCATGGCTGTACCGTGCGGGTTCATACGGGCTGGCAGCGAGTTCAATCCATTTGTCATGATCGGCATCATGGACATTGACATCCCGAATGAACGAACGGAAAACAGAATGACAATTTCTGTATAAGATGTTTCCATTGATAATTTACTTAAGTAATACGTAGTTGCTACAGTGATGAGCAAGCCGATTGAAGCAAGGATGCGGGCACCGAACTTATCGAAAAGCTTACCGGTAACCGGTGACATCAAGGCCATTAATAAGGCACCTGGCAGCATCAATAATCCTGAATCAAATGGTGAAATGCCACGCACTGTTTGTGTATACATCGGGATTAAGATCATCCCAGAAAACATTGCCATGTTCAGCACGATTGAAATCGTTGCGGATAGCGCGAACATTGGGTGCTTGAAGATCCTGAATTCAAGCATCGGCGTTTCCATTTTCAGCTGGCGTGTAATGAAAAGAACCAGGGAAACGGCACCGACTAAAAGTGTCCCATATACCCATGGGCTATCCCAGCCCTTGCTGCCTGCGGAACTGAATCCGTACAGCAAGCCGCCGAAGCCCAAGCTTGAAAGGATGACCGATATTTTATCAATGTGAATATCGACTTTATCCTTATGGTCTTTTAGTTTAAAGAAACCAAAAATGAGCACGAGTAACGCAAGCGGAGTAATGAAATGGAACAGCATTCTCCAATCATAATGTTCAATGATCCAGCCTGAAAGCGTCGGCCCGATTGCAGGGGCAAACATCATGACTAAACCGAATAATCCCATGGCCGATCCCCGTTTTTCGACAGGGAAAGAAGTTAACAGCACGTTCATCAATAGCGGCATCATGATTGCCGAACCCGCAGCCTGAACCATACGAGCCCCCAATAATAATGGGAATACTTCCGCTACACCGGCAACGATCGTACCGATGGAGAATAGCAGCATGGCTGTCAGGAAGAGATTACGTACCGAATATTTCCTTATTAAGAAGGCTGTTGTGGGAATCATGATTCCATTGACGAGCATATAGCCCGTTGTCAGCCATTGGACTGTTGATGTCTCAATTCCCAAGTCCGTTTTAATTGATGGCAGTGCAATATTTAAAAGGGTCGAATTTAATATCGATATGAACGCACCGATCATCAGGATGATCAAAATGCCATAAGAGCCCTTTTGTTCTTTTGTTTGTGCAGTACTCACTTTTTATCTATTCCTCCATTCAAACAATTGGTTCATTTAATTATACGACGGGTACACCCCAATCTCATAAAATCAATAATATACCTCTGGTCTATTTTTTGCAATAAAAATTTCATGGTTTAAATAAGGGTTTGTGCTGTGATTAAAAATAGAGTACGATTACATTTATACAAGCAGTATAAAGAAATTAAGGTGATACGATGAAGAATCGAAGGCAGAATGTCATCGATACGGCTCATAAGCTATTTATTGAAAAGGGCTACCAAGCCACGTCCATCCAAGATATTTTAGACGGCAGCGGCATTTCAAAAGGTACATTTTATAATTATTTCCCTTCGAAGGGTGAATTATTTATCGCCATTTTCCGATCCTTCTACAAAAGGATCCGCCATGATCGGGAAAAACTGCTGGATGGCCAAGATTCAGCCGATATTGAAATTTTCATTCAGCAGCTCGAACTGCAAATGATGGGCAACAAGCAAAGCAAATTGCTGATCCTGATCGAAGAAGTCCGCGTTTCCAACGATGAAGAATTAAAGCAATTCATCAATCAAATCCTTTTGCTGAGCATACGCTGGATGCATGGCCGTTTCCTCGATATATTCGGGGAAAGCAAAAAAAACTATCTTCTGGATTGCGTCATCATTTTCCACTCGATGATGACCCATATGAATTACTTCAATCATAAGGCGAATGAAGTCCCGAAGCCGGAGATACAAATTATCCGCTACTGCATGAACCGAATCATCCAAACAGTCGATGAGGCGGCAAAAAGCAAGGAACAAATTCTTGATCCCGACTTAATGGATACGTGGTTCCCGAAGTTTGAAAACAATCTTTACCCTTGCCATAATGATTTATTGAAGGCAACCTTGGAATTAAAAAAGGCGATCAATACAGCTTTTCCCTGCGGTGAAAATCGGACAAGGGCCATTGAGCTGGTCGACTTTATCCAGGATGAGCTGATGCAGTCCGACACTCCACGAAGATTTTTGATAGAAAGCCTGCTGCTCACCCTAAAGAATCAATATTCGGAGCAAGTTCAAACATACATGAAGGACTTTGAGGAAAGCATTAACGCTTGTCTGGTTCAATGAAAAAAAAGAAGGCAGCCATTTGGCTGCCTTTTCCAGGTTTTAATAAGACCATTTCTCTTCATCCATGATCCAATCATTTTTCTTTAAATCGAAGGATTCCGTATCATCTTGGATGGAGAAGTAAGCGGGCAGCGGCACCGATTTCCCGTTTGCTTTTTCCCAGCATTCTGCGAACCAATTTGCAAATGCCCGCTTCTCTTCTTCCTCGATTTCTTCACTTTTGGCTTCGTAAAATTCCCAGAACTCTTCTGATTGGCCGCCAAAGCGTTCCCCATAGTTCACACCTTCGATGATGCTCACACTCCCCCCAAATATGGCAGGATCTTTCCCGTCGTAAAACACTTCATTCGCCTGTCGATCCATCGAGAACATGGTAATCGACAGCTCCGAGGATTCTGGAAAGGATACGAAATCCAATAATTCCACCTGTGAATAAAAGGTGTACGTATGCAATTTCTGAAGATTGTTGATCAAGGCTTCGGATTGCAATTCCAGATTCGAATTCACCTCAGCTATATAGCCTTCGACCGAATAAGTAGATTTAGCCGTTTCTTTCACCGGTTCAACCTTGTCGCCTTCCAATGTTTCTTTTTCAGGATGCTCGTCCGTCTCATCCCGACTCGCTGGTGCACACCCCATCAGTCCCACCACCAGCATGGTAAGTAAAATAATGCCTATTTTTTTCAACCGCTATCCTCATCTCTCTTGATACTTTTTTTAGCACCCCTATACTTACGATCCTTCCGCCAAAAGGTTTCGGTTGAAAGAATAAACCCCGACTACTTTTGCAGCCGGGGTTCCGTAAGTCAATCGAGTTCCGATTTCCTCATTTTCGCCGCCATCGCCTTGTTCTTGTTCCAAACCTTGAACTTCATGAAAATGGCCGCAAGTCCGATTATCACCACGAACAACAGGCTTATGAAAAATCCGGGACGGATCTCCTTTTCGAGCAAGGTCCCACTGACCGCAGCAAAAATCAACAGCATGCCAAAAACGCCTGTGGCCTTGCTCCACGCTTTGCTTTCCAAGATCTTGAAAGAAGAAAGGATGATGAAGGACCAGTTATATAATAGTAAAATACCGGCAGCTGTCGTGATGTATTCATAAATCTTGCCTGGCAGGAGCAGGGCAGTGATGATCGAGCCTAAAAGCCCCAGCACCCCAAGACATAGTGACGGCAATGGCAGATCCTTGAGTTTTTTAATCTTTTGCATGAATAACGAAGGGGCATTCCCATCATCGGCAATCGTTACCAATAGATTGGTCACACCGAATAATGAAGCCGTCATCGTCGAAAATCCAGCCACGATGATGGCCCCGTTAAAAACATGAGGAAAAAAAGCCAGATGATAACTATCCAACGCGGTTACAAAAGGACTCTCCTTCTCACTGAACGCCCCTAGCGAAACCATCGTGACAGCCAGTCCCAATGAGACTACATAGATGATCGTCAGTCCCAACAGCATGATCGTCCCTGCCTTGGGTGCCTCTTCTTTCTTTTTAAGCTGCATCGCCATCAATCCGATCACTTCAATGCCGCCAAATGCATAAAAGGCATAAATGAGCGATGTCCAAAATCCTTTCAGCCCTTTTGGGAATAATTCATTATACGTATTGGGAAATGACGGCGGCTTCTCTCCATCGAGACCGAACCAACCGAGCACGGCACATGCTGCAAGGATGATGAACATGACGATTGCAGCCGTTTTTATGATCGCAAGGAGGTTTTCAATCCTATCGAATCCTTTTGTTCCCATCAATACCACAACGATTGAAACAAAAGCAAACCCGGCGGAAAATAACCATAGCGGTACACTCGGGAACCAAAATTGCGATAAAAGCGACAACGCGGTCAACTGGCTGCCCATGATCAAAATATTCGAGGACCAATAATTCCAGCCGCAGCTAAAGCCAGCCCAACGGCCGAATGCTTTATTGGCATAATAACAAAAGGAGCCCTCTTGAGGGTCTTCTGCCGTCATTTTGGCAAGCAGGTTATACACGATATACGTACCAAGGGCAGCCAATATAAAGGAAAACACTATCGATGGACCCGTTGTGATAATCCCGATCGTCGATCCAAGAAAATAGCCAGTACCGATCGTGCATCCTACACCGACCAATGACAGCTGCCACCATTTCATATCGCCAGTTTGCCCGCCTGAATTAGATGCCTCCATGTTTTTCTTCCCTTTAGCTGGAGTACAATTGGCTTTTACCATGACGCTCCCCCCTTCCATCCTTCATACTATTGATAAAGCGGAATCCGCCTTTTTACTGGGCCGCTTCTTTTTTATCCGAACTAATGCATTTCAGCACGATCAATACGATGCAAATGCCCATGATTCCAGAGATGATATAACTCATGTTTAGATAGTTCTTCATCACAAGTGACATGACCGGTGGGCCCGCTGCGACCCCGATGAACCTTGAGGACATATAAAAAGAGGTTATCGTCCCCCTCTGTTCCTTTTCGATATTTTGGGTGATGATGGCATCGAGCGTCGGCAGTAAAGCACCAATTGCGATGCCCACCAGACTCGTAACGAGCAGGAGCAGGAATACCTTATCCTTAGTGAATCCGACAAAGACCAGGCTGATCGACAGCGTTGCCAAACTGATCATGATGATCTTTTTCATGATCGGCAATTCACCTTTGATTTTTTTTCCTGCAATATAGGAAGAAACACAAAGAAAAAACAGCGGAATCGCGATGACGAAGCCTTTCTTGACTCCATGCAGATGATGTATTTTCTCCAGGTTTTCCGACAAAAAGAAAAGGACCCCGAACAAAACCAACATAACAAATACACCAATCAGGAATACGGTATACAGCCATTTGCCTTCCTTCTTGAAGATTTGTTTCGTATCATGCCAAAATTCCTTTAATTTCTTCGGTTCGTCCTTTTCTTTTGGTACCTTAATGAAGAAAAAGACTAAGACGATTGAGATCAAGCTGAAGAAGGAAATCGAGAAAAAGGGTAAAAACCATATAAATGCGGCAAAAAGGGAACCTAATATCGGGCTCAGCACTTTTCCAAATGTATTCGATGTTTCGATGATGCCCAAGCACGAACTCGTTTTTTCATCATCATCCTTGTATAAGTCCCCGACTAAAGGCAGGATGATTGGCGAGGCTCCAGAAGCACCGATCCCTTGCAGCACTCTCCCAATGATGATCCAAGTATATGGATCATCGATCTTCCACGATGCATATCCTGCAACCAAACCGCCAATCAAAGCAAGAACCAGGCTCGGCAGGATGACCATTTTCCGTCCGAAACGATCGGATAAATAACCTGCGATAGGGATTAAAAAAATGGAAGCTACCGAATAACTTGTAATGACCATGCTTGATTGAAATGAAGATATCCCCACCTTTTTCTCAAAAATGGGCAATACCGGGATAAGCATTGAATTTCCAAGTGTCATAACTAATGGGATTGACGCCATACTGATCAAGCACCATATGCTGACATTATTTTTCTCATGACCTTCCATACCTACACTCCTCATCCATTATAAACACGACTTTCAGCATACAAAGGCAAAAAAAATTGATGACTCAATCGTCCTTCATTGAATTTTGATGTCTTTAATTAATATGTTGTAGGGCGCAAAGATTTATTCAGCGGCTCCCTTGGATAATGAATGGTTCGTTTTCCAAGTCAAAAAAAGTGGTACAAGTCCATTTTCGTGAATACATTCAATTAAGCAGATGTATTTCATGATGAGGTGATGTTGTATTGGCCATTTTTTTTAGCTATGTATTGCTGGGTCTATCCTTAGCGGCACCAATCGGCCCCATTAACGCCGGGCAATTGGACAAAGGAATCAAGAAAGGGTTTTGGCACGCCTGGATTTTCGGCTGGGGTGCCATTTTAGCGGATGCTGTCTATTTGGTCCTTGTCTATTACGGGGTCAGCCGCTTTCTGGAAAACTCCTTCATGCAAACATTTTTATGGCTTTTTGGCTTTTTTGTCCTGACTTATACCGGTATTGAAAGCCTTTTTAGTGCAGGTAAAATAGAAGTGAATGCACGGAATGTGAAAGAATCCCACTTTTCTTCTTTTGCATCAGGATTCATCATGGCCCTCTCGAACCCTTTATCCATTTTGTTCTGGCTCGGTATTTACGGCTCGATCCTGGCAAACACCACGACTAAATACGACTTTCATCACATACTTCTATATAGCTCAGGCATCCTTCTCGGCCTCTTAGCCTGGGATACTACAATGGCCATCATCTCCAGCAGCTTCAGACGTTTTTTATCCAAACCCATCCTTGTTGGCATATCCGTCATCTCCGGGCTATCCCTAATCGGAATCGGCATATACTTTGCCATTCAGGCCGCAAAAGTACTATTTACATAAACGAAACACCCCCTGTTGATAGCAAAAGCCCCCGAGCAGAGGCTTTTGCTATCAACAGGGGGGCGCTTTGACGGAAATGGGAACTTTTCTCGAAGGTATGATGCTTTTACTCGCGAATTCGTGTTTCTCCTGGAATTTCGCCGTCTATTCGTGATTTACGTGAGAGTTCACTCCTAGTTGCTGCGTACTTTTATTTGTTGGAGCAGTTTGTTGATGAATGCATCTATTGAACTTGATTCATAATTTTTCTCGCCGTATTTCCGGACGTTGACTTGATTTTCCTGCTCTTCTTTATCGCCAAGGACAAGCATATATGGAATTTTCCCCATCTGGGCTTCCCTGATTTTATATCCCAGCTTTTCGTTGCGTTCGTCTGTTGTCACTCTTATGCCGAGTCTTTTCAGCTGTTTTTGGAGTTTATGGCAAAATGGAATATGAACATGCGAGACAGGGATGAGTTGAACCTGTACTGGGGCAAGCCATACCGGGAAAGCCCCGGCAAAATGCTCAATCAGGATACCAAAAAAACGATCAATCGAGCCATAAATCGCACGATGGATGACGACCGGGCGGACTTTTTCATTTTCTTCATCGATGTAAGTCAAATCGAATTTTTCCGGCATTTGAAAATCAAGTTGAATGGTTGCACATTGATGGCTCCGTTTTAATGCATCCTTAATATGAAAATCAATTTTCGGCCCGTAAAATGCTCCGTCGCCTTCATTTAATTGATAAGGTATGCCGATATCGGCAAGCACATTTTTCAAGGCTGCTTCAGAGGCATCCCAAAGGGAGTCATCTCCCAATGAATCCTCTGGTCGAGTCGAGAGCTCCACGGAATATTCGAATCCAAATGTACGATACACTTCGTCAATCAGTTGAAACACCTGCTTGATCTCCCCCTCGATTTGATCCTGCCGGACGAATAGGTGAGCATCATCCTGGCAAAATGTCCGGACCCGAAGCATTCCGTTCAATGCTCCACTATATTCATGGCGATGGACTTGACCGAACTCGGCCATCCTGATGGGTAAGTCCCTGTAGGAATAGCGGTTATTTTTGAAGATAAGCATATGACCCGGGCAATTCATCGGCTTCATCGCGAATTTTGTCTCATCGACCTCAGTAAAGTACATATTTTCATGATAGTGATCCCAGTGGCCCGATCTTTCCCATAACCGCTGATTCATCATGAACGGCGTGCGAACCTCGTCATAATCAGCATCGCCCTGGAGCTCACGCGAGAACTTCTCCAACTCATTCCTGATGATTTGTCCTTTCGGTAAATAAAACGGCATTCCAGGGGCTTCCTCGGAAAACATGAATAGTTCGAGCTGCTTCCCTAATTTCCGGTGATCGTGCTTGGCTGCTTCTTCCATAAAATCCAAGTGATCTTGTAAATCTTTTTTCCTTCCGAAGGCGACCCCATATACCCGTTGAAGAACTTCATTTCGTTTGTCTCCCCGCCAATAGGCACCTGAAACACGTGTCAACTTGAATGCTTTTACCAAAGATGTCGAGGGAAGATGCGGTCCGCGGCAAAGGTCTATAAACTCCCCTTGTTGATAAATCGTTAGTTTTTCACCGTTCGGGATGTTCCTCGCAATATCCAGCTTGAATGACTCTCCTTGACTTTCGAATAGCTTCACCGCTTCTTCATAAGAAACCTCCCCCCTTTTTATTTCCAGATTTTCGTTTATGATTTTTTCCATCTCTTTTTCAATGGCTTGCAGACTCTCTGCGCTCAAAGGATGATCGAGCTTAAAATCATAGTAAAACCCATCCTCGATGACCTTACCCAAGCCCAGTTTCGCCGTGCCATGAAGTCTCTTCACCGCTTGGGCCAAAATATGTGCCGAAGTGTGCCGCAACACGTGCAGTCCTTCCTCCGAATCAAGTGTTAAAATCGAGAGTTCAGCATCTTCATTCAATTGGAAATGTAGATCGACCAGTTGCTTATCGAGCTTTCCTGCAACTGCCTTTTTCCTTAAGCTTGAGCTGATGGAGCCTGCCACGCTTCCCACTGTCGCACCCATCGGATATTCCTTCTGCTTCCCATCCGGGAATCGGATTTTGATCATTTTTTCATCCATTACATGAACACCCCTTTAGAATAATAAAAAAAACGCACTCATCCCTAAGCAAGGGACGAGTGCGTTTACTCGTGGTTCCACCCAATTTCCCATAAGCAAGAAAACACTTATGGCTCTGGAGCTTGTAACGCAGCTTAGACGATATCAGCTACTAAAAGTTCACTGATATAGCTCAAAGGCGGTAAATCATTTTCCTAAGCCAGGAAGTTCGCAGCTGCCCTTCCCTCTCTGAAAACCGTAAAAATGATTATTGTCCTTTTCATCGCAATGGTTTTATAAACAAAAAAACGCACTCATCCCTAAGCAAGGGACGAGTGCGTTACCCGTGATTCCACCCAATTTCCCATAAGTATCATCACTTATGGCTCTGGAGCTTGTAACGTAGCTTAGACGATATCGGTTACTCTCGTTCACCAATAAAAGCTCAAAGGCGGTAAATCATTTTCCTAAGCCAGGAAGTTCGCAGCTATCCTTCCCTCTCTTAAGACCGTAAAAATGATTGTTGTCCTCATCATGGCTTATGCTATTGCAAATCGATTTTTATATTGTTATACATATTACAACCAATCTCTGAAAGTTACAACATTTTATTCCAAAAAATAATACTTTTACCAAATGAATAATCCCTATCCTAGCACTCTACCAATTGGTATAATTAGTAAAAAAAGGAGGGTCCCATGAAAAATTTAAGCAGCTGGTCGATCGGATTCGCCGTGATGGGTGCCGCAGCATTTGGCTTTTCTTTTGTCAGCAATAAAGCCTTCGATTTTTTAATGGTCTTCGGATTCGGGGCATTATTACTCGGCATGCTATTAAGTTTCGCGGCCATATTCAAAAAGGAAAAAGGAAAGACGAAATTTTTGGCTGTCGCCGCGTTCTTTCTTTTAAGCTTCATCCTGGTTTGGAATGAACCCTTTCAAATCATCAGGCTGTTAACATGGATGAGGAATTAATTTGCTCTAACGACTGGGAGGCGATCCATAGATGGACATTTGTTTCATTGGCGGCGGCAATCACGCGAATTCCGAATTAGCTGAAGTGTACCTGGAACTTTCAAACATGATGAAGCCCCATGCCAAAATTTTAATAATCCCGTTTGCAACCGATGTTTCCCGGTACGAAGGCTGGCTGGCAACCGTCAAGAAAGCCTTTTCCATCATGGAACATGCTAGTGTTGACTTATTGAGAGAAAACCTTTCGGAGCAAGAGATGCAACAAGCCCTAAACGAATATGATGCTCTTTATTTTATTGGCGGCAGGCCAGAACGATTGATCACTGTCATGGAAAATAAAGGCCTTACACCGATCTTGAAAAACTTTAATGGCTTATTGATTGGATATAGTGCGGGTTCGTTAGCCTTCTGCACGGATTGCATAATGACGAAAGATACAGACTATCCAGAAACGATAATGATCAAAGGCTTGGCATTAGTTGAGTTCAGCGTTGAAGTCCATTACGAAGCTAAGATAGATGGAGAATTGCTTCCCCTTTCAACTGAACGAAAAATATATGCCATTCCAGATGGAAGTGCCCTTTTCACAAAGAACGGCGAACTCTATAAAGTGGTGAATGATATATACTTCTTTCAAAATGGTACACGCTTTCCCTGAGTGAAGGAGTTGCTTGGAAACATTCTTGAGAAAGTTATTCAGCTTGGATGGTCTTCGGTGTGACCAACCGATCCCGTTGCATTCTTCACACGGAGCATTAAGGTAAGTCCAGTGGACCACAAGATCAGGGCGCAGCCAAAGCCGAGCAGTGATAATTTTGCAGTAATTTCATGACCTCCAAGCATGAAGGCGCTTGGAGCGGCCAGTAACGTGATAAGTGCCAACGAGCAAAGCAGCGTTCCGGTCAAATAGTAGAGCTTGATTTGAAAAAGCGATGCCAGGGGTAAGAAATGCAGGCCCACGATAATAGCGATGACGCCAGGTATAAGATCGGTTTGATGGGTCGCGTTACAGATGGCTATGGCTGCCCCGATCAGCAAACCTTCGGCGATGAAGACGATATTGAACCAGAATCGGATTCGCTTCAGCTTCCCTGTAATTTGATGCGGCATTTCTTGTGCCGCATGTAACAGTGAAATGCCTCCGATAAGCAGGAGGAATCCAACCAGTATGGCGGCGAGTTCCACGTACGGAAAGCCCCATTCTTGCAATCCCATTACACCGATACCTGCCCACAGCGTACCGAAGAACGCCATGAAAATGACTCCAATTCCTGTACCGCGATATGCTTCTTTCGTTTGCATCATCCCGTTTCCTTTCATCTTCAGTAATATCATACATAAACCATCATACTGCAGAAATTAGCCGATTATTCATGATCCATTTACCTAAAAAGCGAAAGGTTGATATGATTGCGGGAGAAGGGATGGCTATCATCCGCTTCTCCCGCGATTTCATTTCCAATTGAATAGTTGCTTGACTGGCGCCGCAAGAAGCTGATCATAGGCGAACTCGTCAGGATATTGACTCAGATCATGTATGGATAAGGCCTCATCCACCTTCTGATTCCTATGATCGGACACATATATCCCACATTCCGGGCAGTTTATGGCAGGAACCTGCAGGAGCTTTATCGATCGCTTCCCATCGGGCATGATCCAGAAACAGTCCTTCTTTTCACTTTCTTCAACGTTAGGGGCATTGCACCACAAGCAGTCCATCTTCATCCCTCCTTGCCTTCCGGCTCCACTGGTTCACTTTGGGCCAGGGCATTCTTTTTTTCTTGCGCTTTCCTCAATTTCTCCTTCATTTCATCCCGTTTATCGCGACGGTCCTTCAATGAGGCATGTTCTGCCGCATTTTCATAGGCCTTTCTCTTATCAAGACGGCGCAAGCCCTCTGGCACCAAATTGAATTTTTCGTCCGTCATGAGCGCGGATATCCCCACGGCTGCTTTTCGGTCTTCGGTGCCATACACTTCATCAAAGTACGCGTCGGCACTGCCGGAAACATAATTCTTCGGCTCCGGATAGCTCGTGATGACACCTTCGAAGTTCCGCAATACGACCTTATCCGGGCTTTGGGATAGCAGGTAATTCGGAGTCAGGGCTATCTTTCCTCCGCCGCCAGGCGCATCCACCACAAAGGTCGGCACCGCATATCCCGATGTATGGCCACGCAGCGCCTCAATGATTTCCAATCCTTTTGAAACCGGGGCCCGGAAATGGCCAATCCCTTCGGATAGATCGCATTGATAAATGTAGTAAGGCCTTACCCTGGCCATGACACAGTCATGCATCAGCTTTTTCATGATATGGACACTATCGTTGATGCCAGCGAGGATGACCGCCTGATTACCGAGCGGGACGCCTGCCATGGAGAGCATATCGCAAGCCTTTTTCGCTTCATCGGTCAGTTCAAGCGAATGATTGAAATGGGTGTTTAACCAAATCGGATGGTACTTCTTCAGAATATTGCATAAATTTTCCGTAATCCGCTGCGGAAAAACGACCGGGGCCCGTGTACCGATCCGAATGATCTCCACATGCGGGATGGCGCGTAAGTTGCTCAATACATATTCGAGGATCTTATCATTGATCAGCAATCCGTCCCCTCCGGAAATCAGCACGTCCCTCACTTCCGGTGTATTTCTTATATAGTCGATCGCTCCATCCAATTGCTTCTTTGGAACGCCCATTCCCACCTGGCCTGAAAAACGGCGGCGCGTGCAATATCGGCAGTACATCGAGCACTGGTTCGTAACGAGGAACAGCACCCTGTCCGGATACCGATGCGTCAAGCCTGGAACTGGTGAATCCTCATCCTCATGGAGCGGATCCTCTAAATCATATCTCGTCTTGTTCATTTCTGCCGAGAGCGGTACCGACTGTAAACGAATTGGACAGCGAGGATCATCAGGATTCATCAAAGAAGCATAATAAGGCGTTATATTCAAAGGAATCGTTTGCGTCGAGATCCGGACTCCTTCCTCTTCCTCCGGAGTCAGATTGACGACCTTTTTCAAATCATCCAAGGTTTTGATCGTATTGGTCAATTGCCAGATCCAATCGTTCCACTGCTCCTCCTTGACGTCCTTCCAAAGCTCGATATCATGATAATGCCTGCGCCCGCCAAGGTACTCTTTATGTTTTATTTCCATTCCCATCATGTTCATGTTAAAAATCCCCTCCCCTTATTCTAAGAACTTATCGATATACTCTCGCAAGAATGATGCCAACTCTTTTGAGAAGGAAAACATCAGAATAAGAGGGGAATGCGGGCGGGCGGGCCGCAAAATTCTTTTCTAAACGCCCAATATTTTGCAGCCAAATTCTTTGCATCTCATACAAAATACTTTACCTTCATTTCTATCCTCTTGATTCCTTCCATTCCGCCGTATACACCTTTTCAATCTTGTACTTGTTTAACTTATATTGTAATCCTTGTCTGGTAATATTGAGGGACTCAGCCGTTTTGCTGATATTCCCGTTGTATTTCCGGAACATATTGATGATCATTTCCTTTTCCAGTTCTTCAAGGACGGCAGGTAAATCCACCTTGTCCTTTAATGTGGGCGGCAGGCTCTGTGCATTGGGGGGAGTGTATTTGCCTGAAGGAAAAAGATAGGCCGGAAGGTGATGCTCATCAATCCTATCCTCTCCAGTATCCATGACGTTAAAGGCCAATTCGATGGCATGGCCCAGTTCACGAATGTTTCCGGGCCACGGATACTGAAGAAGCCGATTCATCGCCTTCTGACTGATCCCGCGCACGTCCGAAAAAAATGATTTGTTGAACTTCTGAATAAAGTGATGGGCGATTTCCGCTATATCTGTTTTACGCTCCTTAAGAGAAGGCATGGCGATCGTCACGACATTCAGGCGAAAAAACAAATCGGAGCGAATGATTCCCCGCTCTAGCGCCTCTTCTGGAGAAATGTTCATCGCCGCAATGATCTTCACATTAATTTTTTGCTCCTGCGCTCCTCCGACGCGGCGCACCTCACCCTCCTGCAGCACCCGCAGCAATTTCGCCTGCAATCCAGGATCGAGGCTATTCAATTCATCAAGAAACAGCGTACCGCCATTGGCCTGTTCAAAAATCCCGAGTCGATCCACTGCTCCCGTGAAAGCCCCTTTCGTCGTGCCAAACAACAGACCTTCCATTAATTCCTTTGGGACGGCCGCACAGTTTTGTGCAATGAATGGCTGATGGCGATGGGCACTTACATTATGGATACTTTGCGCTACCAATTCCTTCCCCGTTCCCGTCGGTCCATAAATCATGACCGGGGAATGGCTGCGGGCCGATTTTTTGGCCAATGATATCGCTTCTTGAAAAACGGGACTGCTCCCGATCAAATCACTGAAATGATAAGTCGCCGTCCCTTCGAAGTACTTATTTTTCTTATAGGTCTCGGCAAGCTGGGAGCGTAAATCGACGATTTGATCATACATGTTCATGACCTTGGTAATGTCTTTGGCGATCTCCACTGCCCCGATGATCTCGCCATCCTCATATAGCGGATACGTGCTATTGATCGACGTTATCTTTTTCTCCTTTACATTCACATACGTTTGAATCGACTCATTCGTTTCGATGCCCTTGTCCAACGCCGCCTGCAGCGTACTCGACTCATCGGTCAAGGACGGGTAAAGCTGAAAGATATTCTCCCCGAGCACCTGTTCACGAGCCAGCCCATCGATATGTGCCATCATTTCATTATAAAAAACCGTATCCCCATCTTTATTCACGATATGGACACCCACATTTATCACATTCAATATCCATTCAAATTGCGTGGAAAACTGATTGACTGAAGATTTCATTTCTTCATCTCCGTTCTCTGTCACTTGATAGAATTACCTGTAAATTATATCATTTAATGGTAAATAGAATCATAGAAATGATAAAGCTTCTGAAGAGAAGAAAGGAGTTTCCCTTTTTACAGGGAAACCTATAAATAAAAGGGGGTGAATGGTATTTTAAAAAGGAATGAAACCAAATTAGAAATTAAACCTTGGGAAGAGAAGGATCTTGATTTACTTTTTCAACTCAATGAACCGAAAATGATGGAGCATCTTGGTGGTCCGGAGAGTGCAGAACAAATCCAAAAACGCCACAAACGATACCTTGAAATCGGAAACAGGGGATGCATGTTCAGCATCATCCTGCCAAAGGAAGAAGCTGTTGGCTCCGTAGGCTACTGGCAAACGGTCTGGAACGATGAAAATGTGTATGAAATCGGCTGGAGTGTCCTCCACTCTTTTCAGGGGAAAGGCATTGCATCACAAGCCGTCAGAGCTGTCATCGCCAAAATCAAGGACGAACGCAAATACAGCTCCATTCATGCATTTCCATCCGTCCATAACGCCGCATCCAATGCCCTTTGCCGCAAGCTTGACTTCAACCTCATCTCCGAATGTGAATTCGAATATCCGCCAGGGAGCTTCATGCAATGCCATGATTGGTGCTTGGAGCTTGAATGAAACAATAGCGGCTGTTTTTCAAGTGGGAAAAGTCGAATTCTGTTAGGTTTAGGTGAATTTATTTCCCGGGAAAGTCGAATGATTCCCGAATAGGACGAATTATTCTTGGGCTGGGACGAATTAGCCTTCAGGCGGGCAGGATGGGTTTACCATCCTATCCGCCAAGATCATACTCTATCAAGCAAGCAATTTATTCCATGTTTCTTTGTTGGCTTGGCTATCCCCAGAAATGCTGCTTGCTTTTTGAAATTTGGATAATGCCGCCTCGGTTTTGCTGCCGAATCGTGCGTCAAGTGGCCCGGGATCGAATCCTTTCATATAGAGTGCTGCTTGCAGTATCCATGTGATAGGGCCCGTAGCTCCTATACTCAATGTGACCATCGCAGCCTTGGTTTTTGGCCCCCATTTTCCATCGACCGCAAGTCTATGATTATATTGCTTATTAAGCTCCGTTTGTACTCCTTTTAAAAGAGCTGATCGAGTTTTGGGGCCGAAAAAACCATCGACCGCCAGATTCGTTTTATAGCGGCTATTTACTGTTTCCTGAATGGAAATGATTTGGCTATCTCCTTTACTGCCCTTTGTTGTTTTGAATAGGTTGGTAAGATGCGGTTTCTTCCCTGCTTGTAATTGTATGTGGGTTAAGCCACCCGTCATTTGCAAGTGGGGATAGTCCTTGAATGTACGCCAATCTCCGCCCCATTCGAATCCTAACTTTTTACCTATCGCAGCCACACGCTGCCACCTTGAATCCACCGTCCAGATCGCTTTCCTGCCATCATCACTCACAAGGAAGAAATCGATGGCCAGTCCAAAATTATGATAAGATTGGCCTGGCTTAGCGTTCGTCACAACAGGCTTAGCCGGATCACTATAATTTTTTCCATTGTACCTGTAGATTCGTCCTTGACCATAAAGCGCGGCTTGCTCTTCCAAAGAGCGGTAACCTGCGCTTATTTGTACAGCGATCCCTTCTGTATAAGCCCGTTCGATCATCTCCAATGCTGATGCCTTCACTACTGCATCCATCCCTATACCCATCTTCTTCACTGATCGATCCAATAATGTTCGTAATTCCACGTTCAATGCCATCCCTCCCTTTTACGTTTCCATCACCCTTTATATAAGCCTTTTTAACGGAAAAGTAGCATGAGGAATCATGAAACAAAAGAGGTGCAACAAAAAATAGACCACTTCCATTCGCCTGGTTGCGAATGGAAATAGTCTAATAGTTCTTATTAATCTTATGCCCTGATTTCAATAGAGGGACTTATGGTGAAGTCAGCCTCTGTTTTGCTTTTCACTTCATCAAGTGTTATGCCATTTTGCAATTCAATCAATTCCATTCCCGCTTCGGAAAAATGGAAAACAGCCAATTCGGTAATCAGGCAGTGGACGACCTTTTCTCCTGTCAATGGCAATGTACAGCTCTTTTTCACTTTGGATTCACCATGCTTGTTCACATGGTCCATGATGACAACGATGCGTTTTGCGCCTTGGACGAGGTCCATTGCGCCCCCCATTCCTTTGACCATCTTGCCAGGAATCATCCAGTTGGCCAAGTCCCCAGTCTCCGAAACTTCCATCCCGCCTAAAATGGCTAGATCGATATGGCCGCCGCGGATCATCGCGAACGATTCAGCGCTATCAAAAAAGGATGCCCCCGCTTTGGCCGTTACCGTTTCTTTCCCTGCATTGATCAAATCCGGATCGACTTCGTTCTTTTGTGGGTAAGGTCCGATTCCGAGTAAGCCATTTTCCGATTGAAGCATGACATTGAAGTCATTTGGGATCATATTGGCAATCAAGGTCGGCATCCCGATCCCTAAATTCACACACATCCCATCTTGGATTTCCTTAACGGCCCGTTCTAAAATCAGTTGTCTTGTCATTTGAATACTCCTCCTTTTTATGCGTTAGCAGTTGTAAGTTTTTCAATACGTTTTACATAGTCATTTCCTACAAGCACTTTTTGTACATAAACTCCTGAAGTATGAATTTCATCCGGATCAAGCTCCCCTGTGTTCACAAGCTCCTCCACTTCGACCAACGTGACTTTCCCCGCTGTGGCAACGACAGGATTGAAATTCCTGGCTGTTTTTCGATATACGAGGTTACCGAAATGATCCGCTTTCCAAGCTTTGACAAAGGCAAAATCCCCGACGATCCCTTTTTCCATGATGTATGTGCGGCCATCGAACTCTTTATGTTCCTTCCCTTTGGCGACTTCCGTTCCCACTCCCGTGGCTGTATAAAAGGCAGGAATGCCCGCTCCGCCCGCTCTTAATCGCTCAGCAAGCGTTCCTTGGGGAACTAGCTCGACCTCCAGCTCGCCGCTTAAAAATTGCTGCTCGAACAATTTATTTTCCCCGACATAGGAGGCTATCATTTTTTTGATTTGTTTATTTTCAAGCAAAAGTCCCAGACCCCAATCATCGACCCCGCAATTGTTGCTGACGACCGTCAAATCCTTTACACCTTTGTTACGCAAAGCAATGATTAGTTTTTCTGGAATTCCGCTTAATCCGAACCCGCCAACGATAATGGTAGCTCCATTCTCGATATGTTCAATAGCGCTGTCAAAAGATGATAACAATTTACTCATTTTCCCATCTCCATTCCTAATCTATTCTTTTAAATAAACAATGATGTTCCAAAAGCAATGATGAACACGGTCACTGTTTTCAAGACCGTAATCGCAAAGATATCCTTGTACGATTGGCGATGTGTCAGCCCCGTAATGGCAAGTAAGGTGATGACGGCGCCATTATGCGGCAGCGTATCCATCCCGCCGGATGCCATGGATGCAATTCGATGAAGCATTTCCGGGGTGATCCCGACATTTTGGGCCACCTGCATATAGTGACTTCCCATCACTTCCAGCGCAATCGAAAGTCCGCCGGATGCCGATCCGGTGATCCCTGCCAGTACATTGACGGCAACAGCTTCGGAAACGAGTGGATTGCCGCTTGCATTGAACACCCAGTTTTGAATGACCGAGAATCCAGGAAGCGTTTTTACGACATTCCCAAAACCGACTTCAGATGCGGTATTGAATATGGCAAGCAAAGATCCCATCGCAGCAGCCGTCAAACCACTTGCCAATTTGACCTTTATGCGTCCGACATTCAAAAGCATGGCGGCTATGATACCGATTGTGAGGGCAACGATCAGCGACCACGATGAAGTGACTGTGCTTACATCGGCAATGTTGAATGTTTCCTTCAGCATCGATCCGTCATACCAATGCTTAACCGAAATGGCGCTGCGGCTGAAAGCGAAGTTGAAAGCGACGACAAGGATGAGCGGTACGAGGGAGAGCCAGAAGTTAGGCAGGTTTTGCTGTTCTGCACTTTCGGGTTCATTGATATGCCCTTCCCCGTACCCTTCCCCATTTGCCACCGCTTGTTTACGACGGCGTTCCAGCCAAAGCATTCCTCCTGTGAATACAAGGATTGCGCCAATGATCCCCATGATGGGAGCTGCATAGGTATCCGTTCCGAAATAATTCGTTGGAATGATATTTTGGATCTGAGGTGTTCCAGGAAGAGCATCCATCGTATAAGTGAAAGCGCCTAAGGCTATCGTTCCCGGCAACAATCTCTTTGGAATGTCGGCTTCTTTAAAAATGGCTGCTGCAAATGGATAAACGGCGAATGCCACGACAAACAGTGAAACCCCGCCATATGTCAGCGCCGAACAGGCAAGCACGACGGCCAGGATGGCCTGCTTCGAGCCTAGTGATTTTACGATGGTCTTGGCAATGGATGCTGCTGCACCGCTCATCTCCATGACCTTTCCGAATACGGCCCCTAATAAAAATATCGGAAAAAACGCTTTTATATAGTTAGCGGCGAACGTCATGTATGTCTCTGTATAACTCGGCAGCAAGTGACCGCCGGATAATATGACCGCCAACAATGTAACAAGCGGCGCTATGATAATGACCGGATAGCCCCGGTAGGCTAAAAAGATTAAAAGTCCCAGCGCCACGACAATGGCTAAAATTTGAATCACCAACTCATTTCCCCCTTTTCTTTTTTCTCCCTTTGCCCCAAAATGAGACGGAAATCTCTTAGTAAAAAATATCAATCTCCCTAAATCCCATATTTTTTCCTTTGTTCCATCCAAGCCTGCCTTCCCCAAGTCAAGCTGAATGATCTCCCCAAACTTTCCAAGCGTTGATAACGCTTTCAACTTTCTTGGTGAATGATGAATTTTCTTTTCATTTTACGTGCAAACAGCATTTATCATGACAGATTGGCCATTCACTAATTTAATAATGCAATTGTCGTGCCAACTTGATTTCAAGGTCTATTCGTTACGTTTTTATAAATGGGACAAGCTAAAATCCCTGGTAACTGTCAGGTTTTCCTTACAGATAAGCAGAAAAGGTTAAAAAGTGTAAGCCTTTTCATACAACATCTCAAAACTATCTTGTTTTATGTACGGATTCCCTGACACACCACGATTTTTGAAAGGATAAAATAGGCGCAAACGTTACGCTTCCGGGATTGCTTCTGAGCGGATGCCCACCCAATTACCAATATTTTAACATTTAAATAGATGGGCAAACAGCTATTTTCCTATCATCATAAACCATATTTATTCATTTTTTCATAAAGCGTCGTTCGGCTGACCCCTAGTCTCTTTGCCGTTTCCGACTTATTGCCAGAAGTCATTTCCAGGCAGGAAAGGATGGCAGCCCGCTCGGTCTCATCCATCACCTCGGCTAAGGTGCGGATCGTGACCGCTTCCTTCTGACCCGTGATTTCTTTCGGGAGGTGCTTGGAACATATCCTTTCCCCTTCTTCCACGATATTCATTGCCCGTTCAATGATATTCTCCAGCTCACGAATATTGCCCGGCCACCCATAATGTCGCAGCAGCCGTAATGCTTGGTCGCTCATCCCGATTACACGCTTTTTCATGAGGCTCTGGTACTTTTCGACAAAATGATTGACCAGTATTTCAATGTCCTCCGGCCGCTCCTTCAGGGAAGGGACCTGAAATTGCATGACCTTTAGCCGATAATACATATCAAGCCGGAATTCCCCTTTTGAGACCATTTCATCCAAATTGCGGTTCGTTGCAGCGATTACCCGGACATCAATCGGAATGCTTCCCGTCGATCCGACCCTCTCGATTTCTTTTTCTTGGAGCACACGAAGCAGCTTCACCTGCATATGCAGCGGCAGCTCACCGATTTCATCGAGAAAAATCGTTCCCCCTTCAGCTGCTTCGAACTTCCCTGCTTTTCCGCCTTTTTTTGCACCAGTGAAGGAACCCTCTTCATAGCCAAAAAGCTCCGACTCCAGCAGCTCTGCCGGGATGGCGGCACAGTTCACCTTGACGAACACGCCCATCGCCCGTCTGCTATCATTATGGATGGAATGGGCAAACAGCTCCTTACCCGTTCCGCTTTCGCCCAAGATCAACACATTCGAATCGCTTTTCGCGGCAATTTTGGCTTGACCTTTCACTTCCATGAATGCGGGACTTCTGCCCATCAAATGATCAAACGTATAGGAGGCTTTATTCCTCTCGCGAAAATCACCTTTGTACTTTTTCAGCTCTACTTCAAGTGAGTTTATCCGCTTGGAAAGAGCGGTGAATTGCCCGACATTCTTAAAAAGAATCTTCCCGACCGCTCCTATTAATTTACCTTGTTTCCGTATGGGGGAGCGTGTCGCGATGATATAGTTATCTTTTATTTTCTGTAATTCGGCGACCTCTTGCTTGCCTGTTTTGGAGACCACATGCATCCGCGTATTTTCAATGACCTCCGTTACATGTTTCCCTATGGAGCTTTCCTGATCGACCCCCAGAAAATCCGCATAAGCGTGGCTCAGCATTTGGACATACCCCTCCGTATCGACCATCACCAACCCGTCATAGGCAAATTCAATGATATCCTTGAACAGAATTTCTTCATGATTATCGACATTAAGAAAATCACTTTTATTATTCGTAAACAATAGTAGATAAATCTGATACTGCTCAGCACCGATTTGAATGATGGTTTTTCTGACAATCCCATTGTGATCGTTCAAACGGATGGGCGTATTGACAGCTGGTCTAAGCTTTTTTTCCATCAGCACATTTATTTGCCGATCAAATTGATCCTCAGGGAATATCTCTGATAATATGCGATTGCATAAAAAGATTTCATTTTCGTTTTTCGTTACCAAAACACCTACAGGCAATTCTTCCACTATCGCCTTCACTAATTCCAAATGAACAGTTTCACTATCGCTTGCCATCCTTATTCTCCTTAACCCGTCTGAATTTTCCCTCATTATATCATAGGAAATTGAAGTCAAGGGATTACCGCTCCACAATCAGCGCCGTTCCTTGTCCGCCGCCAATACATAGGGTGGCAAGGCCGGTTTTTGCGTCCCTGCGCTTCATTTCATACAGTAAAGTCACTAAGATGCGGACACCAGATGCACCTACCGGATGACCCAATGCAATCGCCCCGCCATTCACATTCACTTTCCCCGGATTCAATTCAAGGTCATGAAGCACGGCGAGTGACTGCGCCGCAAAGGCTTCATTCACTTCCAGCAAATCGATTTCATCGATTGTCATTCCCGCTTTCGCTAGAGCTTTTTTTGTCGCAGGAACTGGCCCGTAGCCCATGATTTTCGGATCGAGGGCGGCATTGGCATAGGATTTGATCGTTGCCAGCGCTTCCAGTCCCCGTTCGTCTGCTTTTTCCTTGGACATCAGGACCAGCATCGCTCCCCCATCATTGATTCCCGATGCATTGCCGGCCGTCACCGTTCCGTTTTCCTTAAAAGCAGGACGCAGCTTCGTTAGCTGATCGATCGTCAGCCCATGACGCGGATGTTCATCCTGGTCCACCAAGATCGTCTTTCCGCGGCGTTTATATTCAACAGGGGCGATTTCATCTGCAAACCGTCCTTCAAGCTGGGCCTTTTCAGCCTTCATTTGGCTATTCAAAGCGAATTCATCTTGCTTTTCCCGGCTGATTTCCCATTGCTCGGCAATATTCTCCGCAGTCACGCCCATATGATATTGGTTGAAGACATCCGTTAAGGCATCATACGTCATGGAATCCACGGCTTCGGCATTCCCCATTTTCTGGCCAAAACGATAGGTGGGAAGTAAATACGGGGCATTGCTCATGCTTTCGATCCCTCCAGCAAGAATCACATCCGCATCACCAAGGGCAATGAATTGTGCTCCCATTATGACGGTACGGAGTCCGGACCCGCAAAGTTTATTAACGGCCATAGCCGGCGTCGTTTCCGGAATGCCTGCATGAATCGCAACCTGACGTGCCACATTTTGCCCTAATCCAGCAGACAGGATATTCCCGACCAACACCTCATCAATCAAATCAGCCGGGATTTTTGCCCGTTTGATCGCTTCCTTTGCTGCCACAACTCCCAATTCAACCGCTGAAACATGGGCAAGACTTCCTCCAAATGTACCAACAGGTGTCCTAGCTGCCCCTACAATCACTACTTCTCTCATCATACTTCCTCCTTCTCCCTTTTTAATTTTGCCAGTTTAATGAAATGTCGGTCCCGCTCATCGATTTTCTCGGAAGCGGCAGATCCTTCATACGTAAAGATCCCTTCTCCCGACTTTACCCCAAGCTTCCCTTCCTCCACCAAATCACGAATCAACACAGGAGCTTCCTTACTCTGATCAAGCTTGGGTGAAACATTATCAAAAACACGCTGCCATGTATCCAGTCCGCCAAAATCGGCAATCTCGATCGGCCCGGTAAATGCCCAGCGAAAGCCTGGTCCGGCCGTTATCGCCGTATCGATATCCTCAGCATCGGCAACACCCTCTTTTAATAGATGAAAGGCTTCCCGCATCAAGGCAGTCTGGAGGCGATTGGCAATGAAGCCCGGTATTTCTTTTTTCAAGAGAATCGGAGACTTGCCGATTTTACGCATCAAAGCAAGGGTTGTCTCGACGATATCCGGTTTTGTTTCGTCATGCTGAACAATTTCAACCAATGGAACCAGATGGCCGGGATTGAAGAAATGCGTGATCACCATCCTGTTTGCAAACGAAGCCTTCTCCATCAATTGGGAAATCGGAAAAGTCGATGTATTGGAAGCAACAATCGCATCCGGTTTGATGATGTTCTCCATTTGCTGATAGAGACTCAACTTCAGCTCGATGACTTCCGGGATCGCTTCAATGATAAAATCGGCTTCCCTTAAGGCCGCTCCCAAATCAATGCTATAGGTAATATTCGCCAAAGCGTCTTGCTTTTCCTGATCGGTCAACACCCCTTCCGCAATCAGCAGGGATAGATTCTCAGAAATCCGGTTTTTGGCATGCGCTAAGAATTCTCCCTGGATATCGTTAATCGTGACGGAATACCCGCTAACGGCAAATGACTGCGCGATCCCACTCCCCATGACACCTGAACCGATAATCGCTATTTTGTTAATCATCCTAATTCCCCTTTCCGTTTTATGTCCTCACCTTTCATTCATGCAATATTCGTGCCACCGATAACGAAAAAACAAAATTCTTTTGTTATGCCAAAAATCATGATAGACTCTTACTCATTAACCTAACCCATATTTTTATAACTTCCCTATTCATTTCCAACATTATCTTGAGGAATCTCCCTTTTTTTAAAATGGACAGATTGGACCATTACATTTTTTTTGGAGGAATGTAAGATGGTTAACAACAAAGTGGCGATCATTACCGGATCGGCTAGAGGAATCGGGTTTGAAATTGGAAAGATCTTTGCCGAAAATGGCGCGAAGGTCGTTTTATCCGATCTTGATCAAAACACAGTTGAAAAAGCTGCTTCAGATCTAAGAAACAAAGGCTTGGACGTTATCGGCTTAAAAGCAGATGTAACCGTTGAAGACGATATCATCCAACTGATCAATCAAGCTAAAGACAAATATGGACGAATCGATATTTTCATTAATAACGCCGGCCTTCAGCATGTGGCGCCGATTGAAGAATTTCCAACCGAAAAGTTCGAACTGATGATCAAAATCATGCTGACCGCTCCTTTCATCGCGATCAAGAACGTTTTGCCCATCATGAAAGAACAAGGCTTCGGCAGGATCATCAACATCTCTTCCATCAACGGTCTAATTGGCTTCGCCAACAAAGCGGCATACAATAGCGCCAAACATGGTGTCATCGGCTTAACGAAAGTCGCCGCCTTGGAAAGCGCCGCATCGGGCATAACCGTCAATGCCCTTTGCCCTGGATATGTAGACACTCCGCTCGTCCGCGGACAAATGGCAGACTTGGCGAAAACACGCAATGTTCCTCTAGAAGATGTATTGGCAGAAGTCCTTCTTCCGCTAGTGCCTCAAAAACGCCTTCTGGATGTTAGTGAAATTGCCGACTACGCCATCTTCCTCGCAAGCGACAAAGCACGGGGCATCACAGGCCAGGCAGTTGTATTGGATGGCGGATATACAGCTCAATAAAAAGAAAATATATCAGCAATAAGCCCGATTAAACAACACCAACAAAGGTGCTCATCATTCGGGCTTTTTTGTATTCATGGGATAACTAGACAGTCGTTTGGATTGGAAAAGAAGTGGAAGAAAATGGTGGAACAAAGAATTCCCTCATGTTACAGTAATATAGGGATACGACCCTTAAAAGGAGGCTTCGTCATGATTATTAAGTGGGTTAGACTGCGCTAATTAAAAGGGCTGGCCAATCATGCTCCGGAAAGAATGTATGGATTTGCGCAATTAAATCATATTTAATACGGAGGGTAAAACATGAGTGAACAAATCGTGAAAATAAATAAAGTCGATATATGTACAGAAAGTTTCGGAAACTCCAAAGACCCTGCTGTGCTTTTGATCATGGGAGCGATGTCTTCTTTAGATTGGTGGGATGAGAACTTTTGTATCCGCCTCGCCGAGCAGGGGAGGTTTGTCATTCGATACGATCATCGGGATTTGGGACGATCGACCGTTTATGAACCCGGCACTTCCAACTATACCATAACGGACTTGGCTGACGACGCCGCGGGTGTCCTGGACGCTCATTCCATAGAGCAAGCTCATATCGTCGGCATGTCCATGGGCGGTATGATCGGCCAAATCCTTGCCTTAAGATATCCGGAACGCGTCACTACGCTTACGCTCATCGCATCAAGTGTGTTCGGGACTGTCATGGAAGAACTGCCGCCAATGGACCAAAGCATATTGGATCATCACGCGAAAAGCGCTTCCGTGGATTGGGCAAACAAGGAGTCGGTCATCGCCTTTCTTGCGGATGGCTGGAAAACGCTGGCCGGTTCGAAACCTTATGAGCAGGAAAGAATGTATAAACTGGCTAAAAGAGAAGCAGAGCGCGCCAAACAGCTGCCAAGCAGATTCAATCATGCCATGCTTGCCGGCGGGGACGAATATTACGATCGAATGGGGGAGATCACGGCGCCTGTCCTCATCATCCACGGGACAGAAGATCCAGCCTTGCCATACGAACATGGACTTGCGCTTGCAAAAGCAATCCCTCAAGCTTCATTCGTGACACTTGAGGGATCGGGGCATGAAATTCATCGTGAAGACTGGGATGACATCATCGATTCCGTTAAAAAGCTTACTTCATGATAAGAATCAGCCATAAAAGAAGCCGACCATTTAAAGGTCGGCTTTTCTTAATACGTTTTAGCAGTAACCGCCATATCCTTGAACGCCGCCATAACCGCCACCGTTATCGCCACCGCCGCCGAAGCAAGCCGCTCCGACAATGATTAAGAGGATAAACAAAACGACTATAAAAGCGAAACCTCCACCAAAACCGCCAACACCGTTATCGCAACCGCAATTTGATTCATGACCACAATTAGACAATAGAAACATCTCCTTATTTGTTTTAGAACTTGAAAAATTAAATGGGTTAATTCACTTTATGTTCTAATTAGGATAATGACACAATAATCACCAGAAACTTTGTATGAACCACCCACAACTACCTCTCAAGAGCAAACTGGACGTTTTTAGTTTCGGGCCTCCTTCATGACGGAGATCTTATCGTGAAAGAAGACGTGACTCACTCCATGGCCCGAAAAAATGAGCATGTAACCCATTCCTGCTAGCTTCGGCTTATTGTACAATGAAGCTAAAAAGGCTCGAGGTATGTATGATAAAAGGAAATTCTTATATTTTTGTTTTCTCCATGCTGATTGTGTTGCTAATCGTACTTGTTTCAGAAACGCCGATAATCATCAAGGCTTCACTTGCTGCCCTAACGATGGCATTTTCAATCCCTTCAATCAGGAAGCTTATGTTCAAAGACAAATGCAGAAAAATGAAAGCGGCACTGTACTCCTCATTGACCTTTACATTGGGCCTATTTCTAATCTCGATTTTCGAAGAACCATCATCCATTTTATCTGGTGATCACCTTTCCCTTCTTATGGCTGTGCTTTTTTATAGCTTATTGGGAAATTTCATTTACGGCTTACCCGCCTCGCTTATGGCTGAAGTTATTTCAATCAGGTTTTTCACGATCCGTATCTGGTTATCTGGATTCATTCATATAGCCTTTGGACTGATTACATACTTCATCATGCCAGGCTTGTTTATACCGGCGATTATTTGCGCCATACTCTTTTTTGCACTGGATGAAATCATTAACGTATATCCGTCAAATACCTGACCTCTGTTATCCTGACCAGTTTGCAGTGTGGCAAAATGAAAAGGATAAAAGAAATTAGCTTCTTTTATCCTGCAGTTCATTTACTCTATTAAACGCCGCCAAAGCAACTCATAGATAAGGTAGAGTTGACACAAAATAGTCGTATTGTTTTAACCTGATGGCACGTCCCGCCATAGAGCCCGAAAACATATTGAGTAATTTTTCAAAAAAATGTAATAAATCCGCAACTAAACACTGGAACATTTGTTCTGATTGTGTTATTCTTATATTAAACAATAAAAGATCCAATCGCTGCCAAACGATTTGATCGTAACGATAATCAAAGGCCGGTTGTATCCGCGGGCCTAAAACAAGGTTGTACCGCTGAGCCGAGCCAATTGCTGACAACAAAGGTGCTGGTGATAAATAACAGCTTCGATCTTCAGCTAACGCACCTGATTGTTCTTTAATAACTGGTATTCTATTACTCGCAGAGTTTTATTCCACCAGTCAATTGCAATTCCAGCCTTCTGGTTTAAAAAGGTTAGTGCATATTCTCAGCAATCTTTTTCTCCAAAAACAACTTATCCGCTAAAACTCCAATTGGACCGAACGGTGATTTAAATTGAAATTTATCTATCATTATAGTCCCGCCCTGCTCATCTATGAACAGATGTGTGTGTTAGAAGGAATGGAAGGCTCCCTTCACCATAATGTCCACAAACTTATTTGGTTTTTCCATTAATGTCACTTGGGCCTTCAGCCTTTGTTTGATTCCAACGTGAACGGCTTCCCAAGTTACAGTATCTCCCTCCTCCAATAACCCTTCTGTCACACATCAACAGCAATTTCCTTTGTACTCGCCGTCTTTTTGGTATGGATATCCACGCTTTCAACCTCCTAATATAAACCCCTTCTAACCATCATTATAGCTAGATTTTGTACATATTACCTACCCTTTATTCCTGGATCCTTCATAGTTCCTTTGCCTGGATCCACCTTTTCCACAGGCATACATATTTCACTTCTAAATGTTGGTGAAGTACTATCTTTATTTTCGTTCCAAAGGATTTCCGGCAGTTCTATTTGTTCATAATTTGATAACGGAAACCACTCAGAATAAATGCGTCCCCATATAATTTGCAGTGATCAGGAAAGGGACCGACTGCTTCGAACATGCCCTTGCAGATGCATCAACTTCAAGCTGAGTTAAATGATCGGGACCAATAAATATAAACGCGCTCCTCACTCCAACCCATTTAGTGACTTTTCCGGAACAAACCCTCATTTCCACCATCTTAAAACTCCATGCAGTTCCATACGTTTTCGCTTTCCCAAAACGGGTAGTGTATGATATAGGCAGGAATGGAATAAACGTCTCTCTTTAGGAGGAATGTTCATGAATCCGGTGATATTGTTTGATGGGGATTGCAACTTTTGTGATGCGAGCGTGCAGTTCATTATAAAGCGGGATCCGAAGGGGCTTTTTCATTTTGCTTCTCTTCAAAGCGAGGCAGGGCAGGAGCTGCTGAAAAAGTACGATGTTCCTGCGGACATTGATAGCATGGTGCTGATCGAGAAGGACCAAGCCCATTATAAATCGTCTGCAGCCTTGAGGATTTCCCGCAGGTTACAAGGGGCATGGAAGCTGTGTTACGGTTTCATCGTCGTTCCAAGCTTCATCCGGAATATGGTTTATGACTTCATTGCCAAAAACCGGTACAAATGGTTCGGGAAGAAGGAAGAAAGCTGTATGCTGCCATCGCCTAGTGTTCGGAAGCGCTTTTTATAAGAAAAGAAAAAGGACGAAGAGCCATCAGCGGCTCTCCGTCCTTTTCATTGTATAAAGGTGGAATATCTCCATAGATGATTGGCCGTCGGGCGGGCCATCATTTCAAGGCCTTTACTCTTCGCTTGATGCAGGGGCTCCCACTCCTGTTCATCTGTTTCCTTTAGATAAACTTCGTGATGGGGTGCCTGGTCATGATAGCCGGCAATATTGATTTCGCCATTTCGGTAAAAGGTCCCGATCACTTTATAATCCACCGCAGGAGAAAGAATGATCGGGTTCCCGACAGAGTGTGTCAGTTGAATCGTCGTTTTCTCTTTATTGGCTAACACGTGTTTCACTACAATGTCTTCGTCAGATGCCACACCTTCCTCGAGAAAAACAAAATCCTTGTCGTATGCCTCACTTTTTCCGACCGCTTTGGAAAACTCGATTTCCGCATCCTTCTCCTTCTCTTGAATCGTCAGATCGACCCTGGTCCTATAGCGGGATGAATCGGGATCGAAGCCCCGATTGTCCCCTTTAAAATATGGAACCTTGGAAGCAAGGTTGGGGTTCTTCAGCCACTCCTCCGGTAAAAAGGTGGAATAACGAAGCCGCCAATGTCTCAGCTTTTGGTCATCCGCCTTGCTTTCTTTAACCGATTGCAACAGCTGCTTCACGGGTCCTACCTTTTTGGTGTTCGTTATTTCCTCAATCGCTGCCTGTGCTTGGGAAGAACCTTTTTTAAAGACGCCGACCATACTCGCCAAAAACGATTTAACGGCATATGTTTCTTGCTCCGAACGCGGGAGGGGACGCCTCGCTTTGATCGTGTACGTGTATCCTTGGTTCTCGCTAATCCTCCGATCACTGAAGGAACATCCATGCACCTTCCCGACCTTTACGCCGTTCCGGAAAATCATGTATTCCTCTATCCCTTTAATCGGTTCCCATTCGAGGCTGATTTGACCTTTGGCGACAATCGTCGTGAAGACCAGATCCAAAAGGATATTATCCTCCTTTTTATTCTCGGCGGTCGTCGATGTTTGTATTTTCATCCTTTTTTTGACTTGCTTCTCCCCATCCAGGCTCTCGATCATATACGTATAGATCGTTCCTGCTGCCAGACCTTGTTCCGCTACATAAGGCTCCGTCCCGCTATAAATCGGCTGTAAACCTCTAAATACCCGGTAAAATCGCCCTTCATCCGGCCAGACAAGCTTTATGGCAGTCTCCTTCCGTTCAATTTTGCACATCAAGGACGTCGTCTTGATCACGGCCCGATGCAGCCTCTTATGCGAAACGAGATAAGCGATCCCTGCAATCCCGAGAGCCAGCAATGATTGCCGAGTGGTGATTTTAACTCCACGTTGTTTTAAGCCTGGAAATGAAAAATGAGTCATCCACATCATCAACACCTCTTCCTTTGATAGGTGTATCTTTTTTTTCCTTTACCCATTTTAAACTCGGGGCACACTTTGCGATGTGCTGCCACGTTCATTAACCTAAAAAAAATGAGGAAGTGCATGCCCACGGTCTTGTTTACATTTAACGGCGATTTTATATGTCTATTCATTTTTTCGTCGAAAAAAGCATCATGAATGCTACCACTCATGATGCTTTCCCCCTTCTTTATCCCGATTTTGGAATCCCCTCTCGCAGACGATCTGGCAGCTCTACAAGCGTTTCGTTCAAGGTATCCAGTTTCGTTTCAATCCGATGAAGCAAATAAAGGGTAACAATGATCGGAAACCCAATATCACTGACAAACGGCAGGATTTGATCCACTTTTTTCTTCACCTCACCTTCCAGGGTGTACGGTCAAGGAAACACTTCCTAAGTTAGTTAAGCTCCAAATCCTCGACATTCCGCTCAACAAGCCGTGCTCCCTTCACGCCAACGAATCCACCTGAGGCAGAAATGAAAGCATTCCCAGCAATGACTTGTTCCATTGCCAGTTTAACCGTATTTACATGAATCGGATTTTTCGGATTTTCTACGGCAATCGTCGCTGATTTTCCTTCCTCCGTCTCGAATATCATTTCCAACACTTTAGCCACTTGACATCACCTCCCTCCGGTCGGTTTCATGCACCAATTAGCCCATCAATGAATACGTATCGACCCTCGTCACTTCGCCCAATGGATAAGTCTGCACGCTTGCGATCGCCGCAGCTGTTGAAAATAACTGATCAGCCGTCGCCTCGGTCTTGATGTTGGTGAAGGATTTACGTTTGAAGGTAATGTTCCCTTTTTCATTCAGCCCTGTTTCAAAATCGACCCGGAGCGTACTGGATACTGGAATTTGGTTGGCCATGTCTCTCACCCCCTTTCGCACTCTATATACATTATTCCGAGCCGAAAGTAGCATGGTCTTAGTAAAAAGTTGGCATTTGGTTTTAACTGGAACGATATGTTCACCTTTTAATGGGAAATAATATTCGAGAAAGGAAGTGGATCAGTCATGTCATTAGAATGGTTCGACAGAATAAGCGGAGAATTGCAGGATCATCTTACCTCGATTTGCGATGAGTACGACCGAAATGGCAGCATGATCGTGGAGCGGGGATCTAAGCATCCACGCATCGAATTTTATACAGAGCTCGATGACCATGAGAGGGATTATTTCGCCTCGGTGTTTTTCGATCCGCATAATGAAGAATTTTACCTCGAATTCTTCGAGCAGGAATTGGGCCAGGTCAGCAAGGTGGTTTTGGCTGATATTGAAGATATCGTGGATGCTGTGCACGAAAGCTTCCATATCTATTTGGAAGAAAACGAGACTGAAGATAAAAATGATCTTGATGCCGATGCATTAGAAGAACATGATGATGTGGAGATTTACGAAATTGATGTCGATTGGGAAACGCCTGAAGTGACCGCTTACATGAAGGAAAATGAAGTGGAGGTCACCTATCAATTCGGAATCGTCCAGGAAACCGGTGATGGCGTGCTAAAGCGCATCAATCGGATTCGAACAGCGGATGATGACTTGTTAAAGGATGAAACCAACTTTATTTTCAGCAAGGAAGAGGCAAGCACCATCATCGCCATGATCGCAAGCCACATGGATAAACTGAGCGAAATGGATTAACGAAATAAACCTTGTCCATGCACATCATGGACAAGGTTTTATTACATCAAAATCAGTTCATAAACTTCCGATAATTGAGTGACCCGCTCCGTATCACTGGACTCTTTGGCATGCTTGATTTCCTGCGGCAGGATATGATTCAGGAAACTGGCTTCTTTACCGGTAAGCACATTGATGAGATCTTCTTCTGATTGAAGATGTCCACCCTTGATTTTATTATATATGCCCTGCGCTGCAGGATTTTGATCCGTATAGTTTGACAAGATCTCACGTAAGTAACCAAGCGTACGATCCATTATTCCATCCCTCTCCCCTGTTAGGTTTAAAGCTTATATATACCTTCCCCTATTATGGGCGGATGCATTCCTTGCTTTATTTTTCGAGTTTTATAAAAAAAGGACCCATTACGCTTGGGTCCTTTTTCGGGTTCGCGCGAGTTTCGGCGCTTTACTCGCCAATTCGGACTTTTCTCGCGAGTTCATGCTGTGTCATCATTACACGATGCCAAACCAGGTGTAGAGGGCGATGATGACGAAGACAGCGAGTGATTTGATGACAGTGATCATGAAGATGCTGCCGTATGATTGTCGATGCGTTAGTCCGGTGACGGCAAGCAGGGTGATGACGGCTCCGTTATGCGGGAGGGTATCCATGCCGCCTGATGCCATGGCGACGACGCGGTGCATCACTTCGGGTGAGATGTTTGCCGCGGCGATGGCCTGATTGTATTTGTCGGCCATGGCGCTTAGTGCAATTCCCATTCCTCCTGAGGCGGATCCCGTTATGCCTGCGAGTGCGCTGGTGGAGACTGCACCATTGACGAGCGGATTCGAGAATACACCGGATATGCTGTCGCTGATTTTGGCGAATCCTGGGAGGGCGGCAATGACTCCCCCGAAGCCGTACTCGGATCCTGTGTTCATGACGGCAAGCAAGGAGCCACCAATACTGGTATTGAGGCCTTCCTTCATGTTTTTCGTCACTCGTTTCCAATCATAAGCAAGGGCCGTGATGATGCCGACGACCAAGGCGATTTCAACCGCCCAGATGGCAGCGGTGGCCGCTACATCCACGGAATAGGTTTCAAGCCCGATTGCTGAAAAATCAAATCCATTCGGGTACCATTTCGGTATCGCTTTCGATAGATAATTATTCATGAGGGCCACTAATCCAAGGGGAACGAAGGCTAAAATTTGCCGTAATGCCGTTTGATTGGTTCGTAAATCCGGAGCTGGCTCGCCTTTTTCCGATTCAGCGGCCGCCTCCTTTTCCTCCGCCGTGCCATAATAGCCTTCTCCGGCTTTCTTGGCACGCCTTTTTCTGCTTTCCAAATACGTCAAGCCGACCGATAGGACAAAAATGGCGCCTATGCTGCCAAGTAATGGAGCGGCATAAATGTCCGTACCAAAGAAGGCTGTTGGAATGACATTTTGGATTTGCGGTGTGCCGGGTAACGCATCCATCGTGAACGTGAATGCACCAAGTGCGATGGTTGCAGGCATCAGCCTTTTCGGAATGTCGGCTTGCTTGAACAATTGAACGGCAAAAGGATAAATCGCGAACACCGCTACAAACAAGCTCACGCCGCTATAGGTTAAGATCGCACCCAAGAGGACAATCGTCAGCATCGCTTGTTTGGTCCCGATCAGGCGCACGATCGTCTTCGCAATCGATTCGGCGATTCCCGACATTTCAATGATTTTCCCGAATATGGCCCCTAATAGGAAGACGGGAAAATAATTTTTGATGAAAATGACCATCTTTTCCATGAATACACCCGAATAGAACGGAAGGATGTTACTCGGATCGATGAAAAAAACCGGTAAAAGTGCAAAGATGGGTGCAAATAAAATAACGGAATAACCGCGATAGGCTGCAAACATCAGCAATCCTAACGATAGTAAAATAATCAGTAAGTCCATGTAAATCCCCCTTTAATCCAACTTTGAAAAATTCCCCCAAATCAGTCATATATACGCCAAAAGTGAACCTCTCCGTCCATTTAAATTGGACGGAAGGGTTCACCTTCAGTTGTTATACGTTATTCCTATTACTGAGCTGTGTAGCCGCCATCGATGACGACAGCTTGTCCTGTTACACTTTTCGCTTTATCGCTTGCCAAGAACAATGCATAATCAGCAATTTCACTAACATCCAATAAACGTTTTTGAGGCACTAATGGAAGAAGGACTTCTGCCAATACATCCTCAAGCGGGACATTGCGTGTTTTCGCCAAGTCTGCCATTTGTCCGCGAACAAGCGGTGTATCCACATATCCAGGACATAATGCATTGACCGTGATTCCGTGCTCTGCACCTTCAAGGGCAGCAACTTTCGTTAAACCGATCACCCCGTGTTTCGCACTGTTGTAAGCCGCTTTACCTGCGAAGCCGATGACTCCGTTAATGGAAGAAACGTTAATGATGCGTCCGAAGCCTTGTTCCTTCATGATCGGGAATACGGCTTTCGTTAGCATGAACGGTGCCGTCAGCATGATTTTGATCATCAATTCGTATTTTTCAGTCGGGAAGTCCTCGATTGGCGATACGTGCTGCAACCCGGCATTGTTGATGACGATGTCTACGGAACCGAATGTTTCTTTAGCTTCCTTCACCATGTTTACGATATCTTCTTCTTTCGTTACATCGGCTTTGATACCGATCGATTCGAAGCCTTCCGCTTTAAGGGATGCTGCCGCTTCCTTTACCATTTCTTCATTAATGTCGGATAGAACCACTTTCGCTCCGCTTTGAGCGAAATGTTTGCCGATTTCAAATCCAATACCGCGAGCAGAACCTGTAATGATGACGACTTTGTTTTCAACCATGATAAATTTCCTCCTATTTGTTTACGTTTTTATTGATTAGACGATTCCGATGGCACCCATGATAATCCCGACGATCATCGCAATGGTCGGGATGATGAAGGCTACCATGAAAACATCCTTATATGTTTCTTTATGTGTTAAACCTGTTACCGCTAGAAGTGTTAATAGCGCGCCGTTGTTCGGGAAAATGGATGCACCTGAAGCAACTGCGGCCATTCTGTGGAATACATCCGGGCTGATTCCCGTCGATTGCGACAAGCTGTAGAACGTATCGCCAAGTGCATTAAGCGCAATACCCATACCGCCTGAAGCAGAACCTGTAATGATGGCCATGATCTGGACGGCAAGTGATTCGGCAACGAGCGGATTGCTGGAAATATTCAGCAGCCAGGAAGTGATATTATCGAATGCAGGTATGACCGCAATGACAGCGCCAAATCCAACGGCAGCACTCGTATTCAGGATCGCCATAACCGACCCTTTTGCTCCCTCGTTCACAGAGAATATGAACTTTTTATAATCCTTGATATTAATGAGCATTATGCTCAGGACCCCTAATAATAAGGCATAAATCGGCTCTAATTTCACAACATTAAGTAATAGGACAACGATCAGAAGTGGAACCAAAGACAAGATCCAATTAGGGATTTTTTCGTCCTCGGCTGAAGCCGTGACCGAGTCGTCTGTTGCGATGAAGCCTTCTCCCTTGGCGGAAAGTGATTTTTCCCTATAAGATAACCAGAAATACCCGCCAACGGCCATGATCAATGAAGTGACGATCCCGATGATCATCCCCGAAGTTGGGGTCGTGTGGAAATATTCCATCGGTATCAGGTTTTGAATTTGCGGTGTACCCGGTATGGCTGTCATCGTGAACGTGAATGCCCCAAGCGCGAAAGTCGGAACAAGCAGCCTTCTCGTAACATTGGCTTCTTTAAAGAGAGCCAGCGCAATCGGATAAACGGCAAACACGACGACAAATAAGCTAACGCCGCCATATGTCAATAAAGCGGAAGCGATCAATACACCCAGAATCGCCCTCTTTTTACCGATGATTTGTGTTACCTTCTTGGCGACGGATTTCGCTGCGCCCGTTTCTTCCATTAACTTCCCGAATATCGCTCCGAGTAAGAAGATCGGGAACCATTTCTGAACGAAACCGACCAATCCGGTCATATATGTGCCCGTATACGTATCGAATACATTCAATCCGCTCATTAATGCGACTACTCCAGCAACCAATGGTGCTACCCAAATAATGGACCATCCCAAATAGGCTAAAGCCATCAGCAATACTAAGCCAACAATGATACTTAACACACGGAACCACCTCTTTTCATGGTGATATCAATCATTTTGCTTTCCATCCCAGTTCCCCCTTGATGTGTAAATCTCTCTCGGCTGAAAACTTCAGCCTCTACCCCATAAAGAATTGTAAACATGATCTATCAGGACACTCTCTTTTATTATGCCAAGATAATTTAAAGCCATTCCTTGACCGTATTCCGAAAAAGATGAATAAGCCAAGCAATAAGTAAGGAATATATCTACTAACAAAGAATGCAAGCTTGTTTTGGATCCTTTTAGAAAAGAGAATGTTTTTTTGATATAGGGTAATATATACTTGCTTTTTTTATCTTCATATAGTTTACATCCACTTAATTTATAAGTAAAATGAATAAAAAGAATACAATCCATGCCAAATGCGAATAAATAGGAGCGAGAGAGATATGGAATTCCGAGACTTAAAATCCTTCATGGAGGTAGCCCTTCACAAGAGCTTTACAAATGCCGCGGCCCAATCTTATTTAACCCAGCCTTCCTTGAGTAAAGCTGTCAAAAAACTAGAGGAAGAACTGCGTGTCGAGCTATTCGACCGTTCTACGAGACACCTCCGCCTTACCGATGCCGGTCAAATCGTCTATCAGCAAAGCCAAAAAGCCTTCGCGGCATTATCGGAATTGAACGTGCTCCTCGATGACCTGAGGGACATTACGACCGGCGAGGTGAAAATTGACATCCCTCCGCTGATCGGCACCTTGTTTTTCCCGGAAATTGCCCGCAGCTTTCAGGAACGCTATCCGAAGGTTTCCCTTCAGTTGGTGGAGCTTGGAGCCAAGCTGATCGGCAAGCTTGTCGAAGATGGCGAAATTGATCTCGGCATCGTCGTATTGCCAGCCAGTGATGCAACCTTCCATATCTCCCCCTTCATTGAAGACGAATTCGTCTTATTCCTTCATGAAGAACACAGACTTGCGCAGCAACCCGCTGTCTCTTTAGCTGAACTGAAAGATGAGAAATTCATCCTCTTTTCAGAAGACTTCACCCTGCATGACTACATCATTCAGGCGTGTGAAAAGGATGGCTTCACCCCGGACATTTCATACCAAAGCTCACAATGGGATTTGATCATCGAGCTCGTCTCATCCAAGCTGGGCATCACCCTCCTGCCCAGATCGATCTATCGTAAGCAAAACAATGAAAATGTGACAATCAAGCCGCTAAAACACTCGAATCTTTATTGGAAACTTGGGATCATCACCAAAAAAGACGCCTACCAATCCTACGCGTTGAAAGAGTTATTGAAGCTGCTGGAGGAAGGGATTCATTTCGTGCAGTGCGACAATCATCCAAATGAAAAGGAAAAGCAGTGAAATTTACGAAATTCACTGCTTTTTTGCATGTATGGAGGCTTTCATCATAAGATGAACAGATTGATTCGATTCCTAAGGAGACTGGCTTATGAAGGCAATGGTATGCACCAAATATGGTTCACCCGATGTACTGGAGCTCCAGGAGGTGGCAAAACCCACACCGAAGGACAATGAAATCCTCGTAAAGATACATGCGACTACAGTTGCCTCAGGAGACATAAGAGTCCGCCGTTTCCATAGCCCTTTCTTGCTTTGGCTCCCGATGCGGATCTTCCTGGGACTTACAAGGCCGCGCAAAGCCATCCTCGGCGTGGAGCTGGCCGGGGAAGTGGTTGAAACGGGAGCGAAGGTGAAAAAATTCAAAAACGGCGACGCGATTTTTGCGATGACAGGCATGAATTTTGGCGCTTATGCCGAATACACATGCTTGCCTGAGGATGGGGCCGTGGCCATGAAACCGGCCAACCTTTCCTATCAGGAGGCGGCCGCCCTCTCATTCGGAGGAACGACAGCGCTGCATTTTTTTCGAAAAGGACAAATCGAGGCTGGACAAAAGGTGCTCATCTACGGTGCTTCCGGAGCTGTAGGGACTTCGGCGGTACAGCTTGCCAAAATCTTAGGCACAGAGGTTACCGGCGTATGCAGTGCCGCCAATTTTGAATGGGTGAAATCGCTTGGAGCCGATAAACTCATCGATTATACCAAAGAGGATTTCACGAAAAGCCCGGAGCGATACGATGTCATCTTTGATGCAGTCGGAAAAAGCTCCAAGGCAAGCTGCAAGAAGCTCCTAACTCCGAATGGCCGCTACGTGTCAGTCGAGGGCCAAGGAATAGCCAAAATCCTTACCGACGATTTACTCTACCTCAAAGGGCTCATCGAAACAGGAAAACTAAAACCGGTCATCGACAAATGCTACCCGTTCGAGCAAATTCCCGAAGCCCATCGCTATGTCGAAAAAGGACATAAAAAGGGAAATGTCGTGATTACAGTCGAACATGAAGGAAATTGATATAGCTCTTTTTGCAAACCTAGATTAGGAAGGACTAGAATGGTCCTTTCTAATTGTAGAGTTAGCAATCTTTATATAACCTTTGCACTTTTTCGGCTACTTCTTTTGGACGCACATCCAACGTTGAAAGGTCTTCTAGTTTCACCCACAACGGCTGATAGGTTCCTCTTACTCCGTTTTCCTCCGTGTACTCTTCTCCCTTTCCCTTTCCGAGAACACCTTCCTCGATATCGCCTAAGAAAAAGAATTGTACCCCATTATAATGAATGACTGACACGCATTCTTTAACCTTCACCACCAGCCCCAATTCCTCAAAGGCTTCCCTTCTTGCCGCTGTTTGAGGCGTTTCATCTTTCTCGATGCCTCCCCCAGGGAAGACATAATAAGCAGTCCCTTCCCTATATCTTCTAATCAAGGCTACGCTATCTTTTTCCATTAAGATCATTGACCCTCTATTCCTCACACTATCCCTCCCATTAACATAAAAGAGTACACCCATTATATTTTTCTAACTCTTCTCACCATTACAAAAATCCTTTTTCCACTCAATGAATTTGTGAGTTTTCGAAAAAATCATACACAAAACACGAACATTATGCAACACTATTTTATGAACGTTCACTTTTTTCATTGCTATTCGATCATTCCTTTGTTATATTAGCAAAGTGATAATCGTACCTATCATTACTCGTATAGGCTTGGAAATATGGTCTGAGCGTTTCTACCTGGTTCCCATCTGAAAGAACTGGACTACGAGTTGAAGCATCCTCCCGCTCTTCTTATTCGAGCAGGTCATGATTTAGCATGTTCTTCGTTTTTGCTTTATTATCCGATGCTTTGACGTTCGCAGCTCCAGGAGACAGGATCATTCTGCCGTTCTGGAGCTTTTTTCTTTCAGGCCAAACCTGCGGGTGCATCCAATATAAAGGAGAGATTACGATGAGAAACATCCTGTTGAAAAAGTATTCGATAGTAGGAATCATTACATTACTGCTTGTGTCCATGGTTGCAGCTTGCAGTTCGACACCAAAAAATGAAACGGAAGAAAAAAAGGCGCAAAGGCCGATCATGGTGCAAGGTCCGATGCCGATCGAGGCTGAACATTTCGCGAAGAAATTGGAAGATGTGAAAGAAGAAAAATCAGGGGATTTCGTTTTTTATAAGGGAACTTTAGATGATTACCCTGTCATCGTCGCCAAAACGGGTAAAGGGATGGAAAATACCGCTGCCGCTACTGCCGTGGCGATTGAAAAATATAACCCCATCGCCATCATCAATCAAGGAACATCCGGAGGACATGACCCAAGCTTAAACGTTTTTGATATTGTTTTGGGCCAAAAAACGGTAAACCTAGGTTCATTAAAGACCGCAGATAAAGCTGAAAACCAGGGCATCGATCCAACTATATGGAAGCCGATGGATCTAATGGCGTCTGAAGGAAGTGCAGGGGAAGACCCTAATGCTGAAAAACCACGCTTCTACGAGGGAGATAAGGATTTGCTTGCGGCCGCACATGCCGTTAAGGAAACATACACAAAAGGGAAGGTTGTCGATGGCACGATCGGTTCAGCGGACGTTTGGAATAATGAAGTCGATCGGATCAAATGGTTCCATACGAAATATGGTACATCCGTAGAAGAGATGGAAGGTGCCGCCGCTGCCCAAATCGCCAAAGCGTACGATGTGCCCTTCCTAGGGATACGGGTGCTATCCAATAATAAAGTGAATGGCGGTACATATAACCCGAATACAGCAACCGCCAATCAAGGCTATGTGTATGAAGTGGTCAAACAATATATCTCCACGGTTTCAAGCAAATAAGCTCTATATGCAAAAGAGGCGCAGACCACTATTCTAGCGTCTCTTTCCTTGTGGTAAGCCTCATTCCTCGCCGCACAATATCAAGCTGAGGCTGTTCAATGTGTGCAGTCTGGCGGTGAAAATGAATAAATCATCATAGTTATTTCCTACGTATTCTTCGATGATGATATAGCCTTTTCTGAATCTATCAACCAATAAATGCGTGTAGTTTTCATCCCAGGTGAACCGGTTGATCCTTTTCAATTCATCGGCCCATACTTGAAACTTAAACTCCTCGACAAGCAGCTTCAATTGATACAATTTATCTATATGTAAACAAAAGATATTGTTCTTATCTTGATGGTGTTTTTGGACGAATTCAATAAAACCCTTGATTTGATCAGCCAGCATATTCGCTATTTGCATCTCGAAGTTCATCTCTCCATCTCCCCAATGTCTAAAATCTAATCCATCGCATTAGTTGAATATATGTTTTGAAATGATATTTTAACACCAGCAATTTTTCTCGACGATGATAGATTTATCATGGTGATCCGGCACAAAAAAAAGCCCCCAACATATCAAGGGGACCCTTCCATGCTTCACATCGAATCAAGAATCAAGGAGATGAGCAGGCCGGCAGCGGTGAATATCCCGGTGATCGGCCCTCCGTCTTCATAGGCTTCCGGCATCATCGTGGACGCAATCATGGCGATGATGCCGCCGCCTGCAAAGGCTGCCATCGCTGCCATCGCATAATCCGGGGCATGGTCAAGGAACAGATAGCCGCCCATCGAGGATAGGGACGAGATGACCAGCACGGAAAACCACAGCAGCATGATTTTCTTTTTGGAATAGTTGCTATTGAGCAAGCCTGTCGTACTAGAGAGCCCCTCGGGAATATTACTGATGAAGATGGCAATCACCAACAGCCAGCTTACCGAGCCGCCGCTTAACAGGCTGGCGCCAATCATGATCGACTCCGGGATGGCATCCATCACCGTCCCGATGAAAATCGCCAGGCCCGCTTCCTTCGACGAGCTATTATTCGATCGTTTCCGTTGATCGGCACCTTTTTTGGAAACAAGGAAATCCAGGACCGTAAACACGACGGCCCCGGCTATAAAGCCGATTGCCGTTGCCCAGATGCCCCCATCATCCACCGAATCGGCAAGCAGCTCATAAGCAGCCGCCCCGATCAGTACCCCCGTTCCGAATGCCATGATGTAGCCAATGACGTTTTTCTTGATCGGAATGAAAATGGCCGCAAGTGCGCCAAGCAGGACAGCAGAACCTGAAACCCCTCCCCAAAAGACCGCATTCCACATCATATACCCTACTTTCCTTTTTTATAGCATGATACCCATGTTGGTGCCGTATGTAAACAAGGACAAAGCAAAGCAGCGGGGATATAGGCGCCCTCTTAGATGGTGGATGCCTGCGGTTTATCTTCCTCTCTTTCACTAACCTTCGCAATCTTATCAACGAACATGTGGAAAACCTTTCTCTTTTCCTCCAGCTCCTTGATCGATCCCTTCAACTCGTTCAGCTTCTGTTCAAACGGTTTATGATACATCTCACGGATGTTGCGGATAATTTCATCATTGATCGTCGATGGGACAACCTGCTTGGTGATATTGAATTTATAGGAATAAACCTGAAGCTCCCGTTTCACGTCCTCATATTCCTTTTCAATTCCATTCAGCACATCGCTAATTTCTTCATTCCATTCCACTAGCGCCTTTTTCACATGTTCCTCCACCTATATTCCCCCTCTTTCACTGTCAAATCCAACTCGATAAAAAATTCATTGTATCAAACATTGATGTCGGTTCCTTTTCTGCTTATTTACTGAACCAATACGTATTATTAAAAACAGATAACAGCAGCTTCACGAAACACTTTTTCTCCTCTACATACAATGTAAGGTAACGAAGATATCCCATGGAGGTGATTAGATGATCCATACAGTCAAGCAAGGGGAAACGCTCGGGCAAATTTCCAAAGACTACCGGACGCCGCTGGCAGCGATCATCCTGGCTAACCCGACCATAAACCCTAACGTCATCTACCCTGGTCAAGCAATCGTCATACCCGGCTTTCCACCACCTGACTCCCTTCCCTATCAAATTGATGTCTCGATAAACAACCGTACACTGCGGCTGCTGAAGGATGGCGTCCTGCAAAAACAATACCCGATCGCCGTTGGCAGGATATTGTTCGGAACCCCTGTAGGCCAGTTCATCATCGTCAATAAAGACCCCAACCCCGGCGGCCCATTCGGTACGATGTGGATGAGTTTATCCAAGGAACATTACGGGATTCATGGAACGAATGATCCAAGCTCGATCGGGAGAGCCGTATCCAAGGGCTGCATTCGCATGCACAACAAGGATGTCGAGGAATTATCTAAAATCGTTCCGATCGGGACATTGGTGACGATTCATCCGTAGAGGTTAAAACACGAAAGGCCAACTCGATGATGGTAGAGTTTGGCCTGCTTTTTTTAGATTGTATAAATTTGTAATGTTGCATTTTCACTCCAACTCCAGGCACTCGCTTATCAAGAGGAGGTCCGGGAGCCTCCTCGGCGCTTTCTACACCTCCCCCTATAAATTAATTGGTCACGTTTTTCCCGCAGGCGTCGCGCGCCTTTTGTTCTCATTAATTTAGATTTAGTTTAGAATGCCATTGGCGCTGCCCCAGTATGTAAAGGAATTCCGTCACAATAACCTGCGTCATAGGCACCCCCTGCATCCGCCGAACATCAACCGAATTCTGTAACCGGTTGCTAAATCTTGATAACTACTGGCAGTGTGTGTCACAATCAAAAAGAGAGGCAGATTTACTCGTGACGTGAAGACAGGCCTGCTTTGCAGGTGACGGACTCACACACCATGTACGCGATTACAAATAAGGGGGATATCATTCAATGAAGACAATGAAACTTGGAAGCAGTACATTAGAGGTGCCGGTCGTTTCAGTCGGCTGCATGCGAATCAATTCGCTGGACAAGACCGAGGCGGAGCACTTTGTGCAAACGGCGCTGGAATTGGGCGCGAACTTCTTCGACCATGCCGATATTTATGGCAGCGGCGAATGCGAGGAAATATTCGCCGACGCCATCGGGATGAACGCAAGCATCCGAGAAAAGATCATCGTGCAATCCAAATGCGGTATACGCAAAGGGATGTTCGACTTTTCCAAAGAACATATCCTCGAATCGGTGGACGCAAGCCTGAAGCGTCTGAAAACGGATTATCTGGATACGTTCCTCCTTCACCGCCCGGATACGTTGATGGAGCCGGAAGAAGTGGCGGAAGCCTTCGATATTCTGGAAAACTCAGGAAAAGTGCGTCATTTCGGCGTTTCCAACCAAAATCCGATGCAAATCCAGCTACTGAAAAAATCGGTCAAGCAGCCGATCGTGGCCAACCAGCTGCAATTAAGCATCACGAACGCCAACATGATTTCCAATGGCTTTAATGTGAACATGGAAAATGAACAAGCCGTGAACCGCGACGGCAGTGTGCTCGATTTTTGCAGACTGAACGATATCACGATTCAGCCTTGGTCACCGTTCCAATACGGATTTTTTGAAGGCGTATTCCTCGGAAACGAGAAGTTCCCTGAATTGAACAAACAGATTGATGAAGTCGCTCGCAAATATGACGTCAGCAACACGACGATTGCGATCGCCTGGATCCTGCGCCACCCCGCGCATATGCAGCCGGTCATCGGAACGATGAATGAAGGCCGCTTAAGGGATTGCTGCCAGGCAACCGAAATCAAGCTAACACGCGAAGAATGGTATAGCATCTATCGCGCGGCAGGCAATGTGCTGCCGTAACGGTTTATAATGAAGAGCCCTCCATAAAATTTTGGAGGGCTCTATTTTTGTGGCGGTAATCCTAAATGGGCAAGAAGTTAGTGGGCTGCCTACGATTTTTCCTGCTGTCAAGGACGGCAATACAGTCAGCCAACAGCTTGATCCCCGGGATAATTTGGCTGTCATTCACCTGGGAGATACTCAATCGGATCAGGTTTTCTTTTTTATATGGAGGTAAAAACATCCTGGAGGCATCATCCACATAGACATGCTGCTCGTGCAGCAGCTGGACGACCTGCTTCGCCTTTACATTCTCAGGCAAGCTGATCGAAAGATAAAAACCTGAAGCTGGTTTCGAAAAACTGGTGTTAGCCGGCAGCCATGCTTCACAGGCTTCTTGCACGATGCGCATCTTCTTCCGGTACACCTCTTTTACCTTTTTGAGATGGCTATTGAACATCCCGCTTTTCAAATAGATCTCCAGCGCACCTTGGGAAAGGGCCGAGCTCGTAAAATCCATACAGAATTTAGCCTGCAAAAAATCCCTCATCATGATTGCTGGCAGAACGACCGTACCAATCCTTAACCCCGGGAGAAAAATTTTCGAAAGGCTTTTAATATAAATCACCCGCCCCGAAGGATCAAAGGAAAATAACGGATCAGCTTTCGAATCAAGATCAAGGTCTCCTAAAATATCATCCTCGACGATATAGACATCGTATTTTTCCGCCAGCTCAACGATTTTTTTCTTTTCACGATTCGTATAACCATGTCCAAGCGGATTGTGAAACCTCGGGACGATATAGAAAAATTTTATATCATTATTTCGAAACATGTATTCCAGCCGCTCAAGATCGATTCCTTCCATCGTTAATTCTATACCAAAAACGGTAGCCTGCTGCAGATGGAGGGACTCGATGAAGCCGAAATACGTAGGCTGTTCAATTAAAATATTATTTTTCCCATTTGGAAACGGCAAGGATACCAATAAATGAAGGGCCTGCTGCGAGCCAGATACAACGACCAATCTTTCCGCCTCGGTGAACACCTGTAAACTTTGCAGATATTTCACCAATTGCACGCGCAGCGAGTACAGCCCTTGTGGATCGGAATAGGCAAAAAGCTCTTCTTTATATTGGTCAATCGCCTGATTCAAACAATGCTGAAATTCCACATAAGGCATGATATTTTTATCCGGACCGGCAGACAAAAAATCAATCACCTCCTGCTCCTCCCTCGCTTGTTGAAAGTCATTGACCACATAATATCCGCTTTTCGGAACCGAATAAATGACATGCTCTTTTTCAAGCTCATCATAAGCTTTCATGACCGTGTTCTTGCTGCAGTCATAATCCACGGACACCTGCCGAACAGAAGGAAGCTTACTCCCTGCAGTAAGCACCCCTTCCTCCAGCCGGCGCTTCATGTCCGCCATGATCTTTTCGTATTTCGAGCTCATTCTGTCGCCCTCCCTCCATCTGTACCAGGACAGATTAACAAAAAACTGGTTTATTTTTCATCTCTGTACTCATATTATGTTAATTATAGCAAAACTATTTTGATAAATGGTACAAATCTGAAACAACTAACAGAATGGGAGCTGGATAGAATGCAGGGAGAAAAAAGAGAAAAAATGGGGTTATTAGTGGGATTGGTCGGGGTGATTTGCTTTAGCCTGACGCTCCCTGCCACGAGGATTGCCGTCGAGCATTTCGGCACGACCCTCGTCGGCTTAGGCAGAACGGTCGTTGCGGCCATGTTAGTCGCGGTCGTATTGATCGTTCGCAAGGAAAAATTCCCCTCACCCCGACAATTCAAAAGTCTCCTGATCGTTGCGCTCGGCGCCGTTTTAGGCTTTCCGCTCCTCACCTCGTGGGCCATGGAAGACCTGCCCGTTTCCCATGGCGCAGTGGAAGTGGCGCTATTGCCATTAGCGACAGCCGGATTTGCCATGCTTCGGGCCGGCGAAATCCCCTCGCTCAAATTCTGGATCTCAAGCGCAATCGGCTCCTTGGCGGTCATCATCTATGCCCTCCACCTTGGATTCGGTTCCCTGCAATATGCCGACCTGGCCTTACTCACAGCCGTGATCATCCTCGGCCTCAGCTACGCGGAAGGTGGAAAATTAGCGAAGGAACTAGGCAGCTGGCAGGTGATCGCCTGGGCAATCATCATCGGCGCCCCCTTCTTCATCATTCCGGTCGCCCTAAGCGTAACATCGGAAATGCTCCATGCGCCCATCCAAGCCTGGATCAGCTTCATCTATCTCGCAATCGTCAGCCAATTCCTCGCCTACGTCGCCTGGTACAGCGGCATGGCCATGGGCGGAATAGCCAGAGTCAGCCAAATCCAATACCTGCAGCCCTTTCTGATGATCCTATTCGCCACCCTATTCCTAAACGAATCCATCACCTATTTTACGATTGTAATAGCCGTGATTGTGGTACTTTCGGTTGTTTTTGGGAAGGGTGCTAGTGTAAGGAAGAAAGTGGAGGTAGCTCGGGAGGGGTGATGGGTTTGATGAAAAAATAGAGGCTACCATTTGTTAAACATGGTAGCCTCTATTCTTTTCTCAATTCATATTGATTGGCCAATAGTAAAACATGATATTCTTAAAGAACAAGATAAGAATTTGTCTTATATTTATAGCCTCTGTAATTTAGAAGAAAAAACAGATTAATTTCAGGAGGGATTCTTATGCGTTTGAAAAAGTGGATGATTTTAGTGAGTTACCTGTGCTTATTCTTATGCTTTGGATATTCATCTTTTTCAATCTTTGTAGATGAAACAGGAAGTAATTTCTGGGTTATGTGGGGGATAGCTTGTCTTATTATGGGTTATCAAGTCATTCATTTCTTAGTCAAGAAAAAGAATGATAAGTGGAACGATAGTTACGTTGTAGCAGATCAACGTATTTTTCGAAAAATATTAATTTCTCTCTCTCTATCCTATGTTTTTATTCTGATATTTTTATTGATTGGAACAATTGGATTCTATCATGACTTTATTTCAGGCTATAATATTTTGGTCGGAGCTATGATTTCAAGTTTGTTGGTTTTTATGATTTCTCAAATTGTGCAAGGTTTTGTGAATTAATTTGTAAATCCCCCCTTATAAATTGTAAGGTGAAAATATAAGGAGGATATATCATTCATTTTAGCTACCCTTCCGCTCAAAGTGAAAATGAAGTCGATATTCACAAATATCCTTGGTCATATTATACAAAACCCTCTGATCCTCTGGTCTGACATCAAAGTTCAGCTTAAAAATATCATCTTCGTAAGAAATTAACCCTTTAGAGCTGCCACTCCACTTAGCCATAGGCATAGTAGAAATCAGCTTACTAACTCCAGCTTCATCGTAATCCCAAAGCTTTTTAGAGGATTTGTCAGCAAAGTCGATTTGTTTTCGGTACTCTACTTCTGTTAAGTAGCTATGAAAAAATGGTGCTGCTTCTTTAGAAGTGATGGGCTTGAACCAGCTATCCTCTCCACGCTCTAGCATTGCTAGTAGAACGACCATCTTATAGCTCTTCGCCATACCTGTTTTCTCTACCTCCACTAGCCATTGCTTATAGCGGTGAAAGATGTCTGATTCTTGCTCTGAAAGCTCTTTAGCATACTCCAAGAAACCATAGTATGAAGAAAATTCCTGCCGATACTGCGGAGATTCAGAGGCACCTTTTAAATGTAATTCTAAATAAGATGGTCTGCTTCCTAACTCCTGCTTTAATAGGAAATAATCATTTACTAATGTATCTCGTCTAGGCTGCTTCTTTTTTGCCATTTCCTTTAAGAGATTAATAACTTGAATATCTAATTGTATCTCGCATAACTCCGGAACAACCGGTTCAATGGCTTTAGCCTTCCTATTCGGATCTGTATCAAACAAGCTTAATTTAACATCTGCATTTCGATAATTACCGATTAAATCAATAATAACGCAATGATTCTTGGAGTCATGTAGCCGTAGCCCTCTGCCAATCTGCTGGGTAAAGACCGTTAAAGATTCTGTTGGCCTAACAAATAACAGCGTATCAACCGCCGGAATATCGACTCCCTCATTGAATAAATTGACCGTAAAAATAACATCAAGGACTCCATCTGCCAGCTGATTAATTGCCTCATCTCGATTGATGTCTTTTTGCTTTGAATGCAGACTAATTGCGCTAAATCCGTTTTGATTAAAAAAGGCAGAAAGAAAGTCTGCTTGCCTAATGGATGAACAGAAACCTATGGTACGAGTCTTTCTTTTGTCCTTCCACGCATTCAATACCTTTTCAGCCATCTCATCCCTTAGTTGAAGCTGTAACAACTCCTGTTCATCATATCGATTTCCGAGCCAAGTAATCTGACTATAATCTGTATGATCATACACACCAAAATACTTAAACGGCGCTAACCAGTTCCGTTGAATAGCCTCAAGAAAATCAATTCGGAACGCAACATTTCCACCACAGATAGCGTATACATCTTTGTTATCATTTCGATCTGGAGTGGCCGTAATCCCAAGCAAGAATTTCGGTTTGAAGTAATTCAATACCCGTTGATAAGAGTCAGCCGCTGCATGATGAAACTCATCCACGATAATCAAGTCAAATTCTTCAGGATCAAACACTTGCAAATGCCGCTGCATACTTAACGTGTAAATCGACGCAAAAATGGTATGTCCATGACTTTCCTTCACCTTGCCATTATAAATTGAAAAGCGCTCCTCGGGCATAACCGTTTGGAATGACTTCTTTGCCTGATATAAAATCTCTTCAAGATGGGCAATAAACAGCACTCGTTTAAAATTGCGCGCAAAGAATCCAGCTAAATATGTTTTTCCTAACCCTGTCGCCATTACGACTAATGCCTTATCATAATCTTCTTCCATCGTTTTATTTAATTCCTCTAATGCTACTATTTGCGCAAATCGAGGAGATATCTTCCCGTATGGCACAGATGGTTCATGAATGATCTCTGTTGTTGGAAAAGACTCATCACCATCACTTGGAAGCATCAAATCCATTTCCTCTGTTTCTGTCCATTTTTTTGGCAGATTTGGATTAGTGATATGAAACTTGTCATAGCTTTCTTTATAATTTTTCAACGTTTCTTGATTTAAAGGAATCGTTTGATCACTATAAAACGTTTCTAAAAATAGATGCAGCCCTTGCGAAAAGACTGCATCATCATCACTAACAGAAAGACTCCATTCCACTCCATTGCTTAAGGCCGAACGTGAAAGATTAGATGATCCAACGAACAGGCTATCTTGATTTTCTTTCTGAAATAAATAAGCTTTAGGATGAAAGGAGACCCCATTACTCTTCCATAATCTGACCTCAATCCTTGCATCAATCTCTAACAGCATCCTTAATGCTTCTGGCTGGGTCACAAACAAATAATCGCCCGTACACACTTTAATTTCCGCTCCACGCTCCGCAGCTGCTTTTAATGCTTCCTTCAAATATTGAACACCAGATTTCATTACAAAAGAGGTTAAAATACAAATAGAAGAAGCAGAATCAATCTGCTTCAATAGATGTGTCCCTAATTGATTAGTAATTAATTGGACCTTACTCATCTTCAACCTCAACCAGATAAATCTTCTCCTTAAATCCCCCGCGTTTAGCTGCTTTCCTCTTTCGTACTTCCTCCACTTCCTCGATAGAAGCCCCATGATACTCAGCGAGAGCATGAAGGATTTCTAGCACATCGGCCAACTCTTCAATCGCAGCCTCTTTACCTTCAGTCTCTACATATTCCTGTAGCTCTTCAAAGCTCTTCTTTTTCAATTCTTCTATGTATTCCTTCTCATCTAGCACTCTCGTTGTAAACTTCTTACCTGTAGCTTCAATCACTTCAGGAATCCGATCACGAACTAATTTATTGTGGACTGGCATAAATTGGCCTCCTTCAAAGTTTATATTACAATTATATCACTTACCCAAATTTTGTATTTATAACAAACCACTCTTAATCATGATATTATTTAATCATAGCAAAACCTAGGAGGATAACATGAAAAAGCAAGTTAAAGTAGTTGCAGCCATTATTGAAAATGAAAATGATGAAATACTATGTGCGTTACGCTCTCCAGATATGAGCATCCCGAACATGTGGGAGTTTCCAGGTGGAAAAGTAGAAAAGGGAGAAGATATTTTTACTGCTTTAAAAAGAGAAATTGATGAGGAATTACAATGCCAGGTTGAAACAGAGGCTTCAATCTTTAATGATACTACACATGAATATGAAAGCTTTATCATTAACCTACTGTCAATAAAATGTAGAATTATTGGAGGTACCCCAACAGCCAATGAGCATTCTAAACTGATATGGTTAAAGCGAGAAAATTTAAGTTCCCTAATATGGGCTCCTGCTGACATTCCCGCTGTGGAACAATTGATCAATGAAAAAAATAGTCTTCTCAAATGAGAAGACTATACTCTTTTAGTGAACTCCGTATATAAACTAGCTGGGACTTCATTCTCTAATTCCATCTTAACGGTAATTGGCTTTTCTCCTTCATATTCTACGGTGTTACCCTTCCCGATATAAATATAAGGTTCTGTCTTTCCATCTATTTCTTTATACTTTCTAATAAATAAATGTAAATGGATCCCTCTATCCTGGTTGAATACAATATTCTTCCCTCTCTCAGAGGTTGGGGCTGTACTATTTGGTGTCTGCCATTGAAACATCCTCTCGTTTATAAATTCATCGTGGTAATTAATGCTTTCTTTTATATCCTCTTCCTTGTGTAAATCAATAAACAAGAAATAGTCATTTCCATTTGAAAGTAAACCAGAACCCCTAAAAGCACTATGACTTTTGCGATAATTTGATAATAATGCAGCATCACCCATTTGATATTGCTCATACAGCTTCAAATGTGGCACACCATAGTAGTCTTCTTTGAATTCCTTTTCATATCTAAAGACTCCATAAATAATAAGATCCTCGATATATGCTCTATATTCATCATTCTCTAGAACCTTCTCATAAGTTGCTGTCTTAGATAAATGAGCATTTTCAAAAGCAAATAACTTTAAGTTCCTCTTTTTCTGACCAGGATCATAAAAATCCTGATTTAGACACTGCAAGGCATGCAATACGCTATCTTCATCTACCTCTTTAACTAACTTCAATATCTCATGTTTTGCGGTTTCTAAAGAAATCTCATCATGATCCAATAGATATTTAGCAATCGCAAACTCATACACTCGCTTTAAAGGCAGCTTACTTGATAACTCCCTTAATACACCTTCAAATGCTTCGTCTAGTAATAGCCTTTTCAAGGAATCGTTTTTTTCTACCTTAGCTACAAATTGCAAATACGTTTTTTCACGATTAATAAACTTAATCGGATCTGGAGCTCCGTCAAACTTCATATAATCCATTAATAATAAAGGCATTTTACCTTGATTCATTTTCTTAAATTCAAAATACTCTTCCTTCAAATACTTGAGTGAATTGAAGTTTTCCTTATCAATCTGCGCTAATATCCGTTCTTCCGAGATTTTATCCATTTGAATATGTGTACAACCTGGAATGTTGGCAAAGCCAGTCGCAATCGCAACCTTCAAGCTCTCTTTATCATAATAACGGCTTCCATTTAATGCGATGGCAATTAAGAACGTTTTACTATGATTGCCGATAAAATCAAGTACCGTTAGGAAACTCTTGTCTTTATGCTTACGAAGTCCTCTTCCCAGCTGTTGAATAAAAACAATCGGAGAATTAGTAGGTCTAAGCATTAAAACAGTATTTACAGAAGGAATATCCACACCCTCATTAAAAATATCAACGGTGAAAATAAATTCCAAATCATCATGGTCATCTACTAATCTACTTATATAATACGATCTCAGCTCAACTGAGTCATTTCCAGATAAACAGATACTTTGTATCCCTCTATTATTAAATTCCTGGGCCATATATTGTGCATGTTCAACGGTTACGCAAAACCCTAGACCTTTTCTTTTGTCTCCGTCATGACCATAGAAGTTCATATTCTTAATAATAAAATCGACTCTCTCGTTAACCTTTAATCGCTTCGTGATCTCCGCTACATCATCAATATCTACATCACTTAAATCAATTCCCTCAATGTCAGTAATACCAAAATAATGAAAGGGAATGACCAGTTCATCCTCTAAAGCCTCATGTAAACGAACCTCCAAGGCAACATTATTATCAAATAGGTCAAAAACATTTTGTTGATCGCTTCTCTCTGGAGTAGCTGTCATCCCTAATGTAAACTGAGGGTTGAAATATTCTAGCACGGCTTGATAGCTAGGGCTTGTTGCATGGTGAGCCTCGTCAAAAATAATATAATTAAATTCGTCTCGTTTAAATTCCTCGTAGCATTTAGACAAAGTTTGTATGGTAGAAAAAATATAATCAGCATGTTTTTGCTTTTGATTTCCAGTCAGTAATCCAAATGTCAGTTTTTCATTTGGTAAGAGCTTTTCAAAGGTCTCTTTTGCCTTTTTTAATATTTCTTCTCTATGTACAATGAACAATAATCTTTTAGGCTTGAATCCCTTTACGTCAAAAGCAGACATATACGTTTTCCCCGTCCCTGTTGCCGCGATAACTAGGGCTTTTTTTTCCCCAAATGATCTAATTCTTTCAAGGTTTTCAACCGCACGTTTTTGCATGTTATTAGGAATAATATATTCAGAGCTTTCATAAATAAATTGCTGTGTATTCGTATAGCCCTTTAATTTACTCAGAAACTCTTCATACTTACTTATGAAATTGTCATCCGCTACGACACTACTATTCCACAAGCCATCATATTCCTTAAGAACATCTTTTAAAAATTGAGCATCCTCTTTAGCAATAATCTCCACATTCCACTCAATATTACTCTTAAGAGCACTTTGCGTAATATTCGAAGAACCAATAATCACCTTATAACGATCCTTAAATTCAAAAATATACGCTTTCGTATGAAAACCGATTGCCTTATCTGTTTCAAAAATCTTCAAATGAATATTACTAAACTCATTTACCTTCTTTAGTGCCTTCGCTTCAGTAAAATTCAGATAAGTCGAAGTAATAATCTTCCCCTTTACTCCCCTTTTCTCTGCACCCTTGAAAGTATCCAACAATAGCTGAAGACCACTATAATTAATAAAAGCCACACTGAAATAAAACCTTTCACACTCATTTATAGAAGAAATTAATTCATTTAACAAATTACCCTTGTCTGAATTGACAATTAGCTTTTTCTCGATGTTCATGGGATGGCTCCTGACTGTGGTGAAATAAAAGAGAATGTTTAAGATATAAAAAGATACATTGTTTAACTTTGAAAACTAATATTTAGATAATGGTAACATAGAATTTTCCATATAAAAATAGCTAACAAGGTCAGCTGTAACTCACTCCAAATAATGTAAAAATTAATGTGTCAATTTTTTTGGAATACTTTTTTTGTTAACCATCTTTTTGATATGGTTCACCATAGTTGTTTAAGAGGCAAATAAGAGCATTGAGAACTCCCACTATCTCAATGCTTTTTAATCATTTAGTTGTATTAAGCAAAAGTTATGGTCTCAGTCAGAAAGTATTCACTCAATATATATCATCTTCTAACCCTAGGGAGCTTATTTATGTTCTCAAGAATAACTCCTTGACTAAATTCTCCTCTAATATCTAATATTGGATCAATTACTCCTTTGATGTCTGTCCTATCATACTCTCTCATAAGATTGTCAAACTCTTCATCAGCTGAAAGAATATTTAACTCATACTCCTTTAGATCTATGCCTGTCTTCTCCCAATTATTTAGGTAATTTTTTAATGTCATAGGATCACTTAAAAAAACTAAACATCCGTTTAAAGTAAGTAACTCCTCATTTTCTAAAAGGGTAATAGTTAATAGAGGAGCATAATAATTTTTATTATTACTATATTGAATCCCAATATGATTATTATATCTTTCAACCTCAGCTGAAACACATTCTAAAAAATCTTCATTATCATTTTTGATTTCTATTAAATATGAGTAAGTTCCATAAATATTATTTACAGATGTATAACCAAAAGGGTCACTATCCTTGTTTTTCTCAAATTTTTCATTAAAAAGTTTTGCAGTTTTCTTTGCTTCGCTTTTATTAAATCTATCAACCTTACCTCTATCTAATATATATCTAAAATCTCCATTTGATAGATTTATCTTTATACAGTTGTTAAATTGATTATTACTTCCTCCATATGGGTTCCATGCCATATGAACTAACGGGGGAATTTTAGAGCCTTTTAAATTATTTAACATAGCTTGAGAGTCCTTGATACTATTTATCCATAAGTTATAGTCAAACTTTCTTAAATAATTATATTCCTCAAATAAATCACTTGTAATGAAACCTAAAACTCTATCAATTGGTCTTAAACAATCAAAATGAACAACACCAAGAATTGATTTTTCATATAAGTCATCAATCTCAATAGCATAAGATTTTTCTGAAATACCTTTTCCACAATGCAAACAATTCATAAACCCTTTTTTATTTTCTTTTATGTATTTCTGGCATAATTCTTTATGAAGTTTTACAGGTAACTCTTGCTCAACATTCTCGATACCCTTAGCAGGAGCAATAATAAGTTCATTATATGGAAGAATTTCATCATTTTCCGTTAAATACCTTTCCATCCCTGTGTTTGTTGCAGTTCTATGTAAAACCTTCATTCTAATGCCATTCTTTAAGACTACATAATTATTGTCAATATACTGTACCCTTTTTGAGCCATCTTCATCAAAACGATATAATTCCATAAGTAACATTTTATTTGAAAAGTCTTCTCCTAATTCTTCGTTTCCTTCAACGAGAACTACATCTTTCCCTATTGAAAAATCATCCTCATTTAGTATGAAACTAAAAAAACCCTCGACAACATCTTCATTACTTACATTCTCTTTTGGATTATCTAAATATTCTTTCCACTTATCTTTTAGCTCTTTACATAAGGCTGACATTCTACTTGAAGCCAAACTTAGAGAAGTAGAGATTAGAAAAGACCAAAAGAATTGAGGAGACACTGTATTTATTTTACTACTAAGTGCTGTTAGTACACTTTTTTCGAAAGCCATTCCATCTTCAATATCGAGAACAGAAATTATCATTTTGGAGGAAAAATCCAAAAATTGTTGTTCACTCATTTCTTCACTTGTAGCTTTCATATAAATTTCTCTAATTAAACTCTTAAATCTATCAAACACAGATTTTTCGCTTTTGTTAAGGGGATTTTCAATAAATGTTAATGGATTGAGCCTAATGCTTTTCAATATTTTTCTAAGATCATTCTTGATTGGATTAGAGGTATTAGAGGTAGTTACTAATATATAATTATTCAACGATTTGCCTTCTTGAATATATTGTCTTACAAACTGGTTAATTGCTTTATAAAAATCACTATCTTCACTTTTTGTAAGCGATGCTGTTCTTTTCATTTGAAAAAATAACTTTTCGTTATCCTTGGTTGTTACTACAAGATCATCAATTATATCCCTTGTTTCAAAAGCAACTTTTTCAATATATGTATTTTCTTTTATATCAATAGAATTTGCTAAATCCATATCCACTACCATGTTAAATAATATCCAACCTGAAACTCTTTGTTGAAAATCTATTCCTGCATTAGTAGGTTGAGTCCCCATTTAAAAATACCCCCATCATTTTATTAATGATAATATTGCCTCTTATGAGCCTAGAAAATATATCATACTAGCCAATTCTTAATGTTCCTTTTTTATGCTTAAAAGGAAGATATTTCATTTTATCTACTATATCTTCCTTTTAAGTAAATATATTTTAATCCCCACAGCATTTTTTATACTCCTTACCACTTCCACACGGGCACGAATCATTTCTTCCAATCTTCTTTACACCATTTTGCTTTTAATATGATGGTATGCGATGTGGTGCATACCTCTCAGTTAATTCACTAAACTCTGTAGCTTTTTCAGGTGGTATTTCAGCTTTAGTAAATTTGAAATACACGTTATATAATTTACTCTTAGAGTTGTAATCTAAATACATAGCTATAGCTAACCTAGGGTTATCATTTGGTTATAACATTGTTGCAAGTACATAATCTTTTGCTTTTTCTTCACAAATCTACTATTGCCATCCTGATTATAAATGAAAGGAATTATGATTTCTCCAAACAAACTTAAAGGCATGTCCCTTTTTACTTCTTTTTGTCTTTTCATCAAGGTATTCATCTTACTATTAACCTCTACTCGTGTATTACCGTTTAAATCAAGTAGATCAATGGCAACTCTGATAAATCCACTTTTTCTCTGTTTATCGAGTATTTCTATAATTCCTTGTATCTTCTAGGAATTCCTTGTTAAGGTTTCTTAGGCGTTTCAACGAGGAAATACTAACATTGAAAAGTAATTATCTAACTCCTCTCTATACCCATGCCAAAGTTCTATCTTACCATTTCCCAATTCAGCAGTTTTAGTGTAGAGGTTATGCTCAATATACAAACTCAAATGGTCTAGTTCATCAATAAGTTCTAAATCATTTGATCTTAATGCCTTTATTCGTTGCTCCAAAAAGTGAAGAAACATACAAATAATCAGCATAAACCCTCAGCTATCAATTGAGATATTCCATGATGGTGTATCCCCTAGATCAATCCCAATAGCTGTTAGTTTATCAATCCTAGCTGCAAACTTGTTAAATTATCAATGGTAATACTATATGAAGTTATATGCCTATAATCAGCAAAGTTTAATTCTTTTATCGGCAGATGCTCCCCATTACATACTGTAATTTTTCCCCTGTTCAATTGTACACCGAAAGTGATTAGGTTTTCCCTTAGAAAGATTTAGAGCAAACGAACAATTCTCTTTCTAAGCTGCATAGGCAAAAAAATCCCAATCATACGATTGGGATTTTTTGAATAGCCTTGGTCGGCTTAAGCGAATCTATTACATACATCTTAGCATTACTTTCAACTTCAACACTAAAACCAGTTCTCTTTAACTTAGCAATTATATTTTCATAAAATTCTTCAACCTTAGACTTATCAATCAAAATAGTCAAATTGCTTCTTGCTCTTGAACACCCCACATAAAAAAGTCTAAACGCAGACAGAACACCATATACTGTACTACCCTTGAAACATTTTCTAATGTTTGTAACATTAGGTTTAATAAGGTATTCATTATAAGGCTCTTCACATAAACTTTTAAAAATAGGATTCTCTTTAAAATGTTTGCATAATTCCTCAACCCTACTTTTTAGATACATTGCATTAGTACTATGGGAATCTTTCTTTAAATCTGAAGGTTTACAACCTAAATGACTAACTGTATCTTCAATCCATTTATTATAATCGTAATAATAGGACTCTAACGAATCTAAAGTTAATTCCGTATTAGTCCATAGTTTGAAAAAATTATGCATATGAACTATAGGTTTTGAAAGAGAATCTTCAGCTATAAAATATACAGAATTATGGCTTTCTCCTTTTACACCATGCTGTGTTGATACTTTTGGGTCACTCAAATAATTCGATAATGCCTTAAATTCCTTTAATTCAACTGATAATACTCTTGTATATTCTTCATCTATACTATCTAAATAATTAGTTTTGAAAATGCTTATGTTGCTTAGAGTTAACAAAAAATCGTTTATTGAGCTTTCTTTTTGAAAGGCATCAGATATTTGATTCAATATCATGTTTAAGCTAACTATATCCTCATGACTAGTTATTGTGCACTTATTTATATCAAATATTTTACGATTCATTTTGATATATTTAATTATAATCCCCAAATTAGAATTCTTATAATTACACAGAACTTTATCCACTACAAAAAGCAACTTGAAAAGAGGATCTGAATTTTCGTTAGTATTATCGGATAAGACGTCAACAGCAGTGATTTGTTTTCCGTGTGAATATTTATCCATTCTTTTAGTTTGTCTATATAATTCTCCCGCCCCTATTGAATCGAATCTTTGTTGGTTTAATAAAAATAGTAACAAAGCATCCGGATAAATTGAATGTTCTGACTCTAATCTAGCTTGAATATTATTAGATAATATTACTCTCGGGGGATGGTCAGGTTTTAGCACATTATTTTTGGGAGATGGATTTTGTTCATTTTCTTTGTCATTATAGATATTATTCAGAAGAGAAACGATATCCGGTATTGATCGATAATTAATATCGAGTTTTATACTTGTATTCAGGGTTTTTAATTCATCTTCAAACGAGCCATCATAATTCGTATATATTTGTTGCATCTTATCACCAAGAAAATAAAGGCTTGAAGTAGTATCAATAACTGCATTATAAAACATTCTTAGTACACTTGAAGATGAGTCTTGGTACTCATCTATAAAAATCCTTTGATACTTTTGTGTTAACCTTTTCTTAATCTTTGGAAACTTTTCAAAAAGCTTTTCTGAAAACAATATTAAACTATCATGAGATAAACCTCCTTTGTATAAATAATCGTTAGAAGACTCATTATAATAAATGGCACCTATATTTGCTTTTACTACATCAAAAGATAAACTCCCATATTTATCAATATACCTCTGGTTTCTAGCATCTATATTTTCTTTCTGTTCTATATTTACAATATTATCCCTAATAAGATCACCGAACAATTCTAAGTACAATTCTTTTAATTCACTCTTACGAAAATATATTTTTAAGAATTGGTGGAGAAATGAATGAATTGTACTTATATGAATACCCTCTAAATTTAGACCTTTTTTTAACTCTTCAGCAGCTCTTTTTGTATAAGTAATACAAAGTATGTTATTATCCGGAGATTCTAATTTATGATTTACGATCATAGATTTAATTTTCGTAGTTTTCCCACTGCCTGCAGGCGCATTAACGAGAAAGATATTATCCATTATTTCTGAAGCCAATTTAATCCCTCCTCTATATAGTTAGGAAGCATTTTTTCAATCAAACCATTTAGAATAACTGAATACATAAAATCAGTCTTTGAATTTCCGGTATGTCTTACAATATCTCTAATGTTATATTTTTCATCAGTTTTAGCATTATTTTCAATTGGTGTATCGATCTCTGAATCATCAATTACATTATCAAACTCCAGATCATCAATTACATTATCATACTCTGAATCATCTAGGATATCAGTCTCTGAATTACCTTCTTTTGATTTAACAGGATTTGGAATAGTAAATTTTAATTTATCTTTCTTTCTGAGTTCAATCCAAACATTTCTATCTTTTTTCTCTAGAGCATCAAAACCATAATATATAGAAAGCATAGCCTCCTCTAAAGTACGCGCATACTTTTCTGGTTTGCCTTGAAAGCTAACTAGAGCTAATCCTTCGAACAATTCATTTTCTTTATTTTCTTTCCAGTCATATAGCTTTCGGACTGTTGGATTTTCCTTTTCTTTTTTTGACTTACAGTAGTAGCTGTTAATCGTTGCATTTGTAGTTTTAGAATCTTTTACAGCTTGTTCAGTAGCTGCACTTTTTTTGTAATCTAAATCAGTTAAAATAAGTGTTTTTATTTTCAAAAATTCAATTACCTTACTGTATTTGTGTGCGTAAGCACCGCCAACCTGAACATACGCTATATATTTTTGATTAAGTTCATTATACTTATTTAAGGTTAATAACTTCCTTATGAGCAATCGTTCCGTATCGCCCTCGTAAAGAATGACTCTATCCGCAAAAACAATATCAGAAAATCCAATTTCATAAAACCAATCATAAAAATTATCAAGAGTGGTATCGCCACTTAAACTATCTTTAAAAGAAGAGAAATCATAAATTTTACTTTCCAACTGATTTTTTGGTCGTGAAACTCTTAGATTTTTCATTTCGGTGAGGCGTACCATTTCTCCAGAATGAGTGCTTATTAACCCCTGAATCTTTTTCTCAAGATAATATTCTTTTAAATATTTCCCGAAAATCCTTTGCATTTGGGGATGCATATGCGATTCAGGTTCCTCTATCACGAATAGGTTTACTAATAAGGGATTAATTTTACGTTTATATGATTCTAGTTGTAAAAGTATATATATCATATTGCTATACCCAAGCCCTTGGGAAGCTTCGTTAAGATAATATCCTTCATAATTATATTTCGTGTTGGTTATTTGATTAAGAAGGGATGTTATCGTATCCTCATTGATATCTATATCAAGGATCATACTAGCTGTATTCCCACCATTTGCTTTAGCAATAGTTTTCACTGCCTCGCTAAGACCTTTAATAGAAGCATCCCTGACAGTATCTATAATTTGCGCATCTCGTATGGGACTAAGTATTTGATCAGGCAAATCTTCTAATAAAGGACCTAATTTTTCATTATGCTTAGCAAGCTCCACCATATTTTTACTTAAACTTCTGTAGTTACCATTGTTTTGGTCATCGAGAGATCTACCCGCATTAATATATTTATAATTAAAGAGCTTCCTAAATGTAGTAACTTCAATTTCTACTTTATTTGTATCTGTAAAGTCGCTGTCGCAAAAATAACATTTCTCAAGGATACTTGCTTCATATGTAGACAATATCATCTCTTTAAATTGCTCAATCTTCATTGTTGTATCATCTGAAGACTTAGTCTTAGTGTATCTATTTTTCAATTTTTTGAAATTATCTTCTAAAGCTTGTCCAAAGGAAATTATAGTTGGCTCAAATGAATACTCAAAATAAACACTTCTATTATCAGGATTTAAATCCATAATAAAATCGGCAAAATTTCTAATATCGTCTTTTTCGTTATAATCGATTTTAATCCGTATTGATGTCACAGGTATTAGTAACTCCTTGCTAGGAGTAGGAGAATCCATATCAAATAGTTTGTTCGTGATTTTTTCCACTGTTGGCACTATATCTTGGTTCTCTTCAAAGCAGCTGTAAAATGTTTCATATACTTTATCAACCCATTCCTTAGAAAGCTTAACTGGTATGTCCGAAATAAGAAATGCCGTTTTACCATTCTGCAATACCGAACCAATTAAATTAATCATAGAGGTTTTACCACTATTATTAGCACCCGCAAGCAAAGTAACTTCGTCAGCCATTGAAAATGATTCATTTTTAAACTTCCTATAATTTTGTATACTTATATCTTTTAAAAGCAATACAGAAACCTCCATCTATGTATATATTTAATTATAATTCAGAAGACTCATTTTTAAATCTTCAATCTTGGAATCTAATAATATTTTACCAGTAAATACCTGATTTATATATGATAAAATAATTATTCAAATGAATATGTATAAGATTATAAAAAAGGACTAATAGATTTGATCTATTAATTCTTAGATTCGAATTAAGATTTAATTAGAAGTAGTGCAGGTTTCATCATTGCTCTTTAATTTTCATCCATTTCAGCAGTTATAATATCTTCTTTCATCCAGTGTTAAGAATCCTGCTAAATTAGCTTCTTCTAATTGATGCTTCAAATAATGGCCCCATGCCTTTGTCGTGAATAGTGTTTTTGTTTAATAGTAAAAAACACTTGTTGCCTAATTTAGACAATCAAGTGCTTTGTTTATGTTTTTTTAGCTTAACTATACTTTAATTAAGTGCATTGCCTTGTTATTAAAATTCCCTTCGGAAAAAATGTCATGTCACCCAATCCTAGCATTATATGATCCTTCTTTATAACTTTCGACGTATAGAATTACAGAAGGCTTGCTTCAAGTGCATCACTCAACATAGAATCGAAACTATCAAAGAACTGAATTAAAGTTCCAGAGGGTTTATCAAGTTCTACATATACTCTCTCATTTAGGTCATAACAAAACCATGCAATATCAGAATCCCCCATAAATATGTATTGCTTTTGCCAATCATTTTCATACCAAAACTCGTTTGTTTCAATAAACCCCTGAACCTCTTCATCTACTTCGTTATCAAGTAGCGTTTCATCAACCCCATAGATTACTAATCCATTAAAGTCTAATCCATTTACTTTCTTTAGAAATTCAATATAAGACTCAGGAATAATAATGTTTCCAAGTTTCTGCTGAATGGTTTGTTTCATTTTTATAATTTCTGAATTCGATACTGAATTCCTAAGTGAACCATCATATTTCCCTTCAATTTTTTCTACTTCTATCAATAAGTCTTTCCACTGAGGCATATGTACTCCTCCTTTCTTTTAAACCGTTTTGAAGGGTAAACATAATCCTCAAATATCAAAAAAGTATTCATTGTCTTCATCAACTTTTTTTATAAAACTCTCTAATGAATCAGCTATTTTATTGTCAAAGAAGTGTACAGAGGTCCTTTGAGTATCATTTAGATCAAGTGTTAAATATACACCTTCGTTTACTTCATAAAAAACAAGTTTGTCTGCTTCTTCATATATCCCCTCTAAGTCAGGGTCATACTCATAGATACCTTCCCTTAGTGTAATATCTGCAATAGTATCAGGATCCATTAATCTACTTATTGAATTCTCATTATTGCCTTTAAAAAAACCATAACCAACTTCTAAGTAAAACTCCCTTAGTTCAGAGGGAAATCTAAATCCGAGTCTTTCCTCCGCTTTAATAAGGTCTTTTTCTTTTAATGGAAAAAACTTATGATTACTATTTTTAATATAATCAAATTTAGCCACTATCAATTACCTCCTTGGAAACAATTTATTTGATGGAGATCCTTTACCATGAATGCCTGCCTGATGTTCATCAGGAAATTTGGCAGGATGTATATTCCACCATTCATGTGGACCACCAAAATTATTTTCTATAATATGATGCGCATCATAAGGTTGCCCGATATCTCTTGCGACTCTACCGTTCTTATCATAAACTTCTTCAGTATAACGGGGCCATTTTTGTCCTGTTTTTCCTTCCCATTCACTTATTAGTTTGTCTTTTACACTGTTAAACTTGTTTCTATGTTTAATAGTCTCAATCGGTGTCATTTTTTCAAATTTATGATTTCTTAGGGCTTCCTTTAATTGTTCCGTTTGAGATTTATGAATCTTTAATCCTGTTATTGTCTCGACATTTCTAATATAATCTTTAGCTAAATCATAATCAATTTTACCCTTACTCTTACCATTTAGTTCAGACTCCACCCTAGCCATCGAAACCAACCGTTCCTTCAACCCAACCCCATCAACCACATTATAAGGTACTCCACCTGCCATCGACAGCTGGTTTTTCGGATTATAAGGCAACAAATTAGGAATCGAGGCTAGTTCTTTTACTTTCGTTGCGCCTTTTACTGCAGCGGCTTTGGTTGTGGCTACCCCAGTTTTCGCTACAGCACCCGCTCCTTTTGTCCCCACCACTGATGTGACAACTGTTCCAAGGGCATAGGTTACCCAGTGGGAGCGGGAGTAGGCGTCGCCATTTATCATATCTCGTTCGTATGAATCTGATATGGCTTTGGAGATATATTTATAGGTTTGAATTGGGTGCAGTATTGAGTTTGCTACGCCTTCAACCGCTTGCCCTGGGTCTGTGACGAGGTCATAAATGCCTGTGACGAAGTCTTTTCCTACATCGAACAGGCCAACGCCGATTCCTTTGGCGATGTCTGCGGTTTGTTTGGCGTTTTCTAGCTGCATGACCAGCTGTTGCTGGGTGGGTGCTAGGTTTTCGTAGCCGATTTGCTTGGCGATTTTGAGGTACTCGTCTGGATCTATGACACGATCGAGCTGGGCCTTCAGGTCTTTGATTCGGCGATTCTCCGCTTCCGCTTGTTTCACCTGGAGATATTCCGCGGTTTCTTTTTTCCTTACTTCCAGGTTTTTATAGGCTTCGCTATTTTTGTAGGCTGTTGCGTTAAAGTAGAGCGGAGATACTTCTCCTCCTCTTGTGCTGGATAGTTTCAGTTGTTCCATTAGTGCCGTTAATGCAACTTGGTCCGCTTCGGATTTGGCATATTCAGTCGTCCATTTATGATCGATTTCGTTTACTTTGTCTATCGTTTGGGTCCGTTTTGTTTCAGCTTTCTCGATATTTTCAAAGAACGCATCATCGGAAAATGGCTGTAACTGAATGATGTCATCAATTTCGGCGAATATTTTTTTTAGGTCGTTTTTCTGGGCTATGACCATTTCCTTGGCATTGCGATTGGCGTTATCCAGTTCTTCTTCTAAAAAAGGGACCGTGACCACGGTTTCATGAAGGTTCGCTTCGGTTGCGTCGCCTTGAATGCCACTAAAGAAGGCAATATGCCGATGGATCAGGCGCAGCCAGGCATCGACGACATCGATCTGCGCTTTGTAAAACCCTTTGATGGCCTCGGCGCCTTGCCCTTGCAGCTCTTGATCCAAAGTAACGATGCTCTGGAATCCTTTTTTCAATTCGCTGAGCTGTTCTTGTATCGTTTTATATTGTTCGACACGCGTTTGCATGGCAGATAAAAGTGTTTGAGATTCGTATATCAGTGACATAGTGGAAAGTCCTTTCAACTGCTTTTCTACTAACTAGATTTTTTTGTATGTATGTTTTTTTATTGTTAAATTGTGGATTATATATAGTTTAGAAGAGTTTCTTCATTTATTCAAGATTTGAAGGGGAATTCACACCATATTTAGTGAGGTTTTTAACACAACATCTTTTACCAATAAATAACCAACGATAACTAAGCAATGGTTTTCCTCGTAAAAATGTTTTTATGGTATGATAGGTAAATTGTTTATCTGCTCTGTATACTTTTACATTCAGCTAAGAAAAGAGGTTTTTATGCACACCACAGAATTAACGAAGCGACATTGGTTGCTCATCTTAACACTCACTTTATTAACCTTCGTTCTCGGGACAAGCGAGTTTATTATTGTCGGGATTTTAACCGATATTTCCTCGAGTCTCCATATCACGAATGCCAAAGCAGGTACACTCGTTTCTGCGTTTGCGCTTACGTTTGCCATTGCTACACCACTCGTGATGTCGGCAACAAGTCATTTTCCAAAGCGTAAATGGATGTTGTTTCTGATCGGTTCGTTCATCGTCCTGAATGCTTTGTGCGTGTTTTCGTCGAGCTACACCATGCTCCTTGCCCTTCGGATGCTGACGGCGATCGTAACAGGCGTGTTGATTTCGCTTGCGATGACTGTTGCCAGTGAAACCATGCCGATTGCTAAACGCGGACTGGCGATATCATTCGTTTTTGGCGGTTTTACGCTCGCAAACGTGATTGGGGTACCGATAGGCACGGTCATTGCTGATTGGTACAATTGGAATGCCTCCTTCCTGTTAACGACTTTTCTCGGAGCTATTGCGTTTTTGGCAGCTTTTTTCGTATTGCCTGTTATGCACAGTACCGTTCGCAGTTCAATGCGTGAGCAATTTGCTTTGCTGACACATCCGCGAATCTTGATGGCTTTTTTCATTCCATCTCTTGGTTTTGGCGCGACGTATGCCGTTTATACGTATCTTGTTCCGATCCTGAAAGGAATGGAAGCACCAAGCAGTTCAATCAGTTTGATACTGTTCGGCTACGGATTCATTTCCATTTTCAGCAACATACTCGCAGGGAAAATTGCCAGCCACAATGCAATCGGACGCCTCCGGTTCGTGTTCCTCGTGCAGGCAGTCGTTCTGATTGGTTTATATTGGACCACAAATAGTTTGATCATTGGGTTGATTAATATTGGGTTGATGTCATTGATGGCCATCCTTTTAACAACCTCCACCCAGCTTTATTTGATAGACCTTGCCGGCATTTATCAGCCAAAAGCTACGGGGCTGGCCGCTTCCCTGATGCCAGTCGCAAGCAATGTCGGTATCGCCTTTGGTTCCGCACTCGGCGGAGTCGTATATCATCAGGGAAGTTTACTGAATGTGACATGGGTCGGTGGGCTCGTTGCCATTTGTGCAAGTCTGCTAACGTTCCTAAGTTATCGCTTGGACCAAAAACAACAAAAGAAGGCAGCGTAGGAGAAAGCTTACGAACGCCATGAATAAGAAAAAAGAAGTATCAAGAACATGGAGTTCTTTGATACTTCTTTTAATTTGCTAAGATTTAATTACTCACCTTTTTTACCGAGAACCGCCGCCAAAGTAAGAAATATATAAGGATAGGTTAATAAAGTAAGCTCTAAAAAATCGAAACTTCCAAAAATCAATATGTCTGGAGCATCCTTATCTAAATAATATTCTTTTCCGGTCATATACAGGCCAATAAGAAGATACGTTAATATGGAAATTCCGATTAAACCATAGCCTAGGATAGTAAATGTAACTTTTGTAAAACTATATACTAAAATACCTATATATAATATTCCAAGCAGCAGCAATAAAATCGATATGTAAAACGGCTCATATAAATAGACACTCATACTTTCCGTTAGCATCTTCTTAAGCCTCCCCCAACCCCTCGATTACTGATTTGTATTGGCATAATGATAACAAAATACCATGACCGGTCAGTTCCAAAAATGAAATAGGGAATTTCACATTCGGAACTTCCAGCTTGCTTCTGCGATATTTGGATCCCCATAAATGAAAAACCACTAACAAAAGTCAGAGGTTTGATATATTACACCCATTAAAACTGTGCTTGATGAAGTTTGCTGTACTTTCCGCCCATCTTAGGTGCTTACTCGACAATTCGCCTAGTAAAGCTAGCATTCAAACCGCCTGAATTAATACAGTAAGCCCTAAAAACCGAAACTTCCAAAAACCAATATTTCTGGAGCGTGTCCGTCTAAATAATAACCTTTTCCGGTCATATACAAGCCAATAAGAAGATACGTTAGGATCGATATTCCCACCGCCTCCTTTACTGGCATAATGATTACAAAATCATATGACCGGTCAGTTCCAAAAATGAAATAGAGAATTTCATATTTGGAACCTCCAGCTTGTTTTCTGCGATAACCCCATAAATGAAAAACCCCTGACAGAAGTCAGAGGTTTGATTGATTACACCCATTGAAACTGTGCTTGATGAAGCTTGCTGTACTTTCCGCCGACTTCAATCAGCTCATGATGAGTTCCTTGTTCGGTTATTCCCTCTTCGGTGATGACGAGGATTCGATCGGCATTTTTGATCGTCGCCAGTCGATGGGCAATCACGAGTGTGGTTCTCCCTTTGGATAGTTCGTTCAAGGCTTTTTGGATCGCTGCTTCCGTTTCGGAATCCAGAGCAGATGTGGCTTCATCAAGGATGAGGATCGGCGGGTTTTTCAAGAACATGCGGGCGATGGAGACCCTTTGTTTTTGACCTCCTGATAGTTTGACGCCGCGTTCCCCGATCAATGTGTCCAAGCCATCAGGCATATTGTGAATGATCTCTTCTAGCTGGGCGCGTCTTACTGTATCCCAGATTTCCTCGTCGGTTGCATCCAGTTTTCCATAGGTAAGGTTGTCCCTGATCGTTCCATCAAATAGAAAGACATCTTGTTGGACGATTCCGATATGATGACGCAGGGATTCCATGGTCATGCTTTTGATGTTGATGCCATCGATTTCGATCTCGCCTGAATCTATATCATAAAATCGCGGAAGCAAGCTGCAAATCGTCGTTTTTCCAGCTCCGGACGGGCCGACAAGGGCGATGGTTTCGCCGTTGTTTACGCTGAAAGTGATATGGCTGAGGACGTTTCCTTTTCCCTCGTAACCGAATGTGACATTTTTGTATGTGATGTCTCCTTTTACATGCTTCACATCGATGGCATCCGGTGCATCGAGCTCATCTGGTGCCGTGTTCAGCAATTCCAAATAACGGCGGAAGCCTGCGATTCCCTTTGGATAGGTTTCGATCACGGAGTTGATTTGGTTAATCGGTGTCAGGAATACATTGGAAAGCAGCACGAATGCGATGAATTCACCAAACGTCATTTGTCCATAAATGACGAACCAAGTTCCGCACCCTAGGACAAACAATGAAATGATCTTCATCAGCATATGACTAATAGAGAAATTCCAGGCCATGACCTTATAGGCAACAAGCTTTGTTTTACGAAAACGGCCATTGTTCACTGCGAATTTTTCCATTTCGTGTGTTTCATTCGTAAATGCCTTGACGACACGAATGCCGCTAACATTGTTTTCGACTCTTGCATTGAAATCTGCAATATCCGCAAACATTTGATTGAAGGCATGTGACATTTTTTTACTAAAGTAAATGGATAGGCTAATTAAGAATGGAATGATGATGAATGTTAATAAAGCGAGTTTCCAATTGATGGAGAGCATTAAACCAAAGGCGCCAAACAGTGTCATCACGGCAATGAACAAGTCCTCAGGTCCATGATGGGCAATTTCCCCTATGTCCATTAAATCATTGGTCATCCGTGAAACGAGGTGGCCTGTCTTCGTATTATCAAAAAAGCGATTGGACAATTTCTGAACATGGTTGAATAGCTTTCTGCGCATATCCGTCTCGATATTGATTCCGAGCATATGCCCCCAGTATGTAACGACATAATGCAGGAAGGCCGTCACTACATAAATGCCCAATAAACCAATGCACGCCCAGATGATAAAGGTCCAGTTACCTGTAGGCAATAAATCATCGATCACCTTATTGAAGGCCAAGGGAAAGGCGAGCTCCAGTAAGGCGGCCAAAATCGCACAAGAAAAATCAATGATGAATAACCATTTATACGGCTTATAGTAAGCAAAAAAGTCTTTTAACATAACAACCAGGATTTCCTCCTTTAAAGTAAGAAAGAAGATTTCCGTGAAAGTAACCTATTTTCAACGAAAATCTCCCTCATTCACTTCCTATTAAAATCTTAATCTAACATGATATGATCCGTAACGATCATTTAAACAAATCTGGATGCATTTCCTTCGCTAACATTTCCATTCCTTCTATCGTACTGTAGCTATAGCTGAACATATAGTTGTAATCGACGGCATAAATTTGTTTGTTTTTGATTGCTTTCATGCTGGATAGCTTTTCATTTGCATATAGTGCTGCTTTAATCTTATCTGCACTTACTCCATCAGCGGTGCTCCAATCAGGAATGATCAATACATCCGGATCAGCTTCAATCAGCCTTTCTACACTAACCTCTCCCTTTTCATCTTTGAAAATATTATTTAGCTTAACCATTGAAAATGAGTCATTAAAGAAGGTTTCGTCATGAGCTGCGTATACATACACTTCTTTCGGATCACTCATATGTAAATAAGCGAACGTTTCTTCTTCTTTAATACTTGATAATTTGGAAGTGATCGAATCTTGTTTAGCCTTTAGTTCTTTAATGAAACCATCTGCCTTGTCTTGTACATTAAACAGATTACCGAGGTTTTCAATATCTTTATAGATGGAATTATACGTTCCTCCCGTGACGGATGAATTCAGCACGTACGTTTTAACGCCCATTTCATTAAGTGAATCGACTGTTCCCACTCCCCAATCAGCGTTATCGAATAAACCGCCGCGACCGTAGACTAGATCTGGATCCGTTCCTAATGTAACTTCTTTCCCTACATACTCGTCACTCAGCATTTTTAGTTTATCGTATTCTTTTTCGACTGCTTTATCGGGCGCTCCGAAGTTTGCGCCGACACCGACAATTTTGTCACCTAATCCTAGATGCAATAACAGTTCTGCTGCCGGTCTTGTATTAGCCATGACTCGTTCAGGTGCTTTATCGAAGACTTGATCCTTTTTCTCCCACGTTGTCCCGCCTTCAGCTTTCGTGAAGTTTTCAATGGTTAATGGGTATTGGCTTTTTGGTTCCTGTTTCTCTTCAGAGCTAGTCTTGGTTGATGTTCCGCAGGCTGTCAGCGTTAACATCGCCGCCAACCCGACTCCTAGTAATAATCTCTTTTTCAATTGTCTTCCTCCTATTTTATACGCCATACGCAAAACCTAATCCATTCGTAACTGGATTGATATACGTTTGGCACTTGATTTTATACAATGCTTCGACTGTGTCAGGTGTCAGGACCTCTTCAGGCGTACCCTGTGCGTAGACTTCTCCATCTTTTATGGCATAAAGGTAGTCACAATAATGGGCAGCCATTTCCAGGTCATGTAGGGCTGCAAGCACTCCGATTTGTAAATTCCTTACACATGATAAAATTTCGATCTGATAGCGAATATCCAAGTGATTCGTCGGTTCATCCAATATCATGAATTTCGGCTGCTGGGCAATCGTCCTTGCTAGTATGACCCTTTGCTTCTCACCGCCGGAAAGTGATAGGAAACTGCGGTCCTTGTAATCAAGCAGATTGGTTCGTGCCAGCGATTCTTCCACGATCATGAAATCTTCTTGTTTATCGGACTCCAGCATTTTCTTATGCGGCGTTCTGCCCAGCATGACCATTTGGTGCACCGTCAGATCGAAATTCACTTCATTGAATTGGCCCACGACACCCAGTTGCTGTGAAACCTTCTTTTCAGAGGTTTTCAAAACATCCATATCGTCTAATAGAACCGTACCTTTATGAGGGGATAGGCTTTTATAAATACTTTTTAATAGAGTTGATTTGCCACAGCCGTTCGGACCGATCAAGCCAACAAATTGTTGTTTCTTTACTAGAATTGATATGTCCTTCACAATTTCCTTCTTGCCAATTTTTATTCCCATATCTTTCGCGATTAATTGCATGTTTCACCCTCCGAAATTGTAGCCTTTTTTCACAATCATGTAGATGAATAATGGCGAACCAATAACAGATGTAATGATTCCAATGGGCAGTTCAACATTGGTGATCAACGTTCTTGACAAGATGTCCGCCCAAATTAAAAACAGTCCGCCCAACAAAATGGTTCCTAACGTTAATCGTTTATGGTCTGCACCAAATATCCCCCGAGTTATATGAGGGATGATCAACCCTACAAAACCAATCATTCCTGCGTATGCCACCATCGTTCCCGTGATAAGGGCTGTAACGATCATGTAAAATTTACGATAGGCGCTTAAGTTAATCCCTAGCGTGATCGCGGATTCATCGCCTAGCAGCATCGTATTCAGCACCCGATGCTGGAAGAGGAACAACGCGCAACCAAGCAATACGATGATTGCCAGGATCGGTGTTTTTCCCCAGCTTGATGATGCCAGGCTTCCCATCGACCAAAAGGTGACGGTTTTAATGCCTTCCGCATTGTTGGCGAAGTAGATGATCAGGCTTGAGAAGGAACTGCATAATGCACCAATGACAACACCTGATAGGACGAGCTTGACTGATGTTGCTTTACCGCCGATACTCGATAAAACCAGTACCGCTATCGATGTCAGCATGGCCCCTGTAAATGCTCCGAATGCCACTCCGAATTGCGATAGGATCGCACCGCTTCCAAGTCCGACAAGGATGGCAAAGGTTGCCCCCAGGGAAGCTCCTGATGAAATGCCCAGGATATAGGGATCAGCCAGCGGATTTTGCACGACGGCCTGCATCACAGCTCCGCACAACGATAGTCCCATACCAATCAGCAGGGCAAAAATAACGCGCGGCATTCGAACTTGTAAAATAATATTTAAATAGGATTCATTTTCGACATTCAGTGAACCCCATCTGCCATTCGTCAATGTATGAAGCATGATCTCCATCGATTGCTTGAAAGGGATATGCACCTGCCCTATCGAAACCGAGTAGACGGCGGATACCATAATCAAACCTATTAAAAATAAAATAACAAAATAATAGTAATTACTTTTACTTGCTCCGTTTGTAGCCATTTCTTACTACATTCACCTCCTGTATGATGAATAAATTTGACTAAATATATTTGATAATGATTATCATTCTCGAAAATCATCATAATATGTAACTTGAAATAATACAACATAAATTTTTTTTATAGTCGATTATTTTCTTTGATAGAACAAGAAAAAAGGGCCATTCCCAGTGGAATGGCCCTTTCGTTGCCTAACATTCAAAAGGCCGGTATGGCCGTTTCGCTATACTTTTCTTCTAAGAATTTGCGTACCTCCGGGCTTGTCATCGCCTTTGCCAGCTTTTGGACCGGTTCGGAGTCGACATTATCCTTGCGTGCCACCAAGGTAATTGCAAAGTCATTTTCAACACCCTCCGTGAGAAGAGCGTCATTTTTTGGCGTCAAACCAAGCGGTGCAGCGTAAGCGGGTGTGATCACGATCGCATCAGCTTCATCATACGTTCTTGCCAGCATCAATAAATCCACTTCTTTAAACTTATAATTTTTAGGGTTTTCCGTAATATCAGATATCGTATAGTATGGGCCCTTTTTTTCCTTCAACGTGATCACTTTATGCTGTGCCAGCAATGATAATGACCGATCGATGTTCGATACGTCATTTGCGATCGCAATGACGGCACCCTCCGGCATTTTATCCATGGAGTCGTATTTCTTGGAATATACACCATAATTGGCGAAGTAAATCGGTTTCACTGGAACAAGCTCGGCATTTTTGTTTCGATTGAATTCCTCCATATACGGAACGTGCTGGAAGAAGTTCACATCGACTTCTTTTGCCGCGAGTGCGGTATTCGGCTGGACATTATCACTCAATACGACTATATCGAGGTTAATGCCTTCCTCTGCCAGTTTTGGTTTAACAAGCTCTAGTATTTCCGTCATCGGCGGGATGAGTGAGGCCACTTTCAATGTTACCTCTTCCTTCTCCTCTTTTTGCGCAGTTTCTTTCTCTTTTTCTTCATTCGCCTTGCCGCACCCTGCTAAAAGCAGCATCATTGCTGCCATGAGAAAGAGTATTTTTTTCATGATGGTTTCCTCCATTATTTATCTTTTGTCGATCATTCTGGCTGCAGCTGTGCCAATGAATTGGATCAGCTGTACGAGAATGATCATAATGATGATCATATAAATCATCAGCTCTGTTTGAAACTGCTGATAGCCGTACCTGATGGCGAAATCGCCGATACCGCCGCCTCCGACCACGCCCATGATCGTTGAATAGGAAATGAAGCTGATAATTGATGTCGTCAGTCCAAGGACCAGCCCTGAGCGTGCCTCCACGTATAGAAATTGAAAGATGACATCCTTCACGGAAGCCCCCATGGAAATGGCTGCCTCGATCACACCCTTCGGCACATCCAATAAAGATTGCTCGACCAAACGTGAATAATGGGCAATCGCAATAATCGCCAATGGAACGCAAGCCGCTGCCGTACCAATGGCTGTGCCGATCAAGAGTCTTGTAAACGGGATCAAAAAAACGACCAATAACAAAAATGGGAAAGAACGAATAATATTGACCAATAAATTCAAAATCGAAAAAGCCCACGGGTTATCAAGCAGCTGGCCCTTCCGGCAAAGAAACAGCAAGGTCCCGACCGGCAATCCAATCACGATTGCAGCTAAGATGGACACACCAACCATCGTAATCGTTGCGGCAATCGACTGCCAGATTTCTGCCTCATATTGCACTAAAATCTCAGGCATGACCGATCCCGCCCTTCTCAGCTAATTGTTCGATGAAGTACTCTGGACGATTATCGCTTTTTTCAATCCCCGTCGGTTCGATCATGACAGTGTCATGTATCTCACCAGCTGCCATGACCGTTACACGGTTGCATATACTTTTGATGACATCCAGTTCATGACTGACAATCACAATCGTCACACCGAAACGTTCGTTTATATTCGCCAGTACCTCTAATATTTCAGCCGTTGTATTTGGATCAAGGGACGAGGTCGGTTCATCACATAACAGCACTTGCGGGTTATTTGCCAATGCCCGTGCAATGGCAACCCGCTGCTTTTGCCCCCCGCTTAATTGTGCAGGGTATTTCTCCATCTCACCCTCCAATCCGACGAATCGAAGGCACTCTGCCACACGGCCCCGACGTTCCTTCTTTGGGTAACTTGCCAGCTCCAAAGACGCTGCCACATTGTCATGAACCGTTTTGTTTGCGACAAGATTAAAATGCTGAAAGATCATCCCGATCGACTTCCTTGCCTCTCGAAGTCCTTTATTGTTCAATATTGTCAAGCTTTGGCCGTTTATCTCCACCTCGCCCGCATCTGGGGTCTCCAGCAAATTCATCAGTCGCAGCAGCGTTGATTTCCCTGCTCCGCTTGCCCCGATTATGCCATGAATTTCCCCTCTTGGTATGGTCAAAGTGACAGACTTAATGGCCTGAAACTGTGAAAACTTCTTACTCACTTGATGCAGGTTGATCATAAAATCCCACTTTCCATTGTAAGTATATCGCTCCTCATCATCTTTTCATCAAGACACATTATTTTATCAATTAATGAGGACCAATTGCAAAGACACAAATTAACAGTTAAAGACTCCCAATCCCTTTCAGCTCCCTCTTTCCATTTTAAAAAAGCCAAAAAGAACAAATTCCTGGCTTTTCTCATAACCGAATTAGATAAGAATGATTATCATCAAGCTTACCAGATACAAGTTTTCACTCCATGATTTGAATAATGCCTTTCAAAATGATGGCGAGTGTATTATAATCATAGTTGATAATGGTTATCATTATCAACTATTTACCTGAAGAATATGGAGGCACATGCATGATTCGATACCTTAATAAAAAAGTGGCCGACCATGAGGTATGTGTCATTCTGCCCTCTGGTTACGATCAAACCAAGAAATACCGTACGATTTATATGCATGACGGGGGAAAAACGGCCATGCAAGCTGTAAACTATATCGATCATTTGATTCTTTCCGGTCAAATTGAACCACTGATCGTCATCGGGATTGCCCCGATCCATCGCAACGATGACTATACGCCATGGGCGGCCCCCTCGCTTGCCCCGCAAGGCACTGACTTTGGAGGTCAGGCGCACGCTTATTTACATACCGTTGTAACCGAAATAAAGCCTTATATAGATGCCCATTATGCAACGAATCCCGAGCCTTCACATACAGCCATTTCCGGCTGCTCCTTGGGAGGACTCGTTTCGATTTTCGCCTCCTACTATCATCCTGAGGTATTCCATCAGTATATTTCCTTATCTCCTTCCTTTTGGTACGAGGATGTTCTTCGCTATCTTCAGGGGGAAAAGATTGAACGACAAGGAAAAAGCTATAGCAAACCACCTGTGAATCGTCAGAATCATCAGCTCTATTTATATGTTGGCGAATTGGAGGGCATTTATAAAGAAACCGCACAAAAGCATATGGTCGACTATACGAAGAAGGCCCACCTTGAATTCATCAAGGAAGGCTATTTGGAGTCCAATCTATTATTTGAGTTGAATCCAGAAGGAACTCATGATGACCTATTCTTCTCCAACTACTTCATTGAGGCACTTCGCCGGTTATTTGGCATAAACGGTTGAATCGTTACCTATCACAAAAACCGCCAAGATTGGTGATGTTCACCAAGCCTTGGCGGTTTCTTTTTTACAACGGTCTTCAGCCATTGGCGAATCGAAAGTCCCCGCTCATGATGGTCGGCACGACATAAGCATGATTTTGAGACTGTTCAACAGCCTTTCATCGATAAAGTGATTGCCATCAGCATAGGTACAGCAAAACCCTTATTGGTGAATCGAATTTTCTTCTTTCAGCTTTACCTTCCCCTTGCGCGTGCCCACTCCCAATGCAATCGCAGCCCCTATGCAACTGAAAAGGCAGCCAGCAGCCAAGAAAATGGAGGGATCGGAATCACCAATCATTACTGAAGCCAAACCTCCTATTGCTGGGAAAAGAGCGACCATGTACCCGCTTTTCGCTCCACCTATTTTATCTACAAGCTTTAGGTAGAACAGCCAGGCCCCAAAGGAGGCGAATATCGTTAAATAAAACAAAGCAGATAAATATGAAAGGGATGTAGGCAGACTAACAGCTTGCCCTTTAATGAACACGATTGCCCATAAAAGAATGCCCCCCGCTGCAAACCCAAGTACATTAGCATAGATTGGGTTCACCTGCTTCTTGGCATTTCGAGCTGAGCTCGCATCGCCCAATGCCGTCAGGATGGTCCCAAGAACGGCAATCATGATACCTTTTATATCCTGAAAACCATGAATGTCATGTAAGCTTGGGTAAATAACGATGCACACAGCCAGCACACCGATTATTCCGCCAATCAAGATACGGAAATGCAAAGGCTCTTTCAAAAAAATCCGAAGAGCAATGGGTGTTAAAATAACCTTCAATGAAAATATCAATGTAACCATGGCTGCTGAACTTAAGATAGTCGCGTAATAAAGACATAAATAGCTCAAGGCAAAATTACATATTCCAAATACGATAATATATGGAATATCCTTTTTCTTTGGTTTACCTGCAGGTTTAAGAATGCACAACAGAATCAAGAATAAGACTGCCGTCAAACTTAAACGATAGGTTAAAGATAATTCTAAACTAACGGGTGTACCTTGTATCTTTACTGCAATAAAATTAAGCCCCCATACTACTAAACAAAATATGTACATAAAGTTGGTCATATGTTTACTGAATCCAATCTTTTGGAGAAAGGAATATCAAAATAAGTGAAAACCTCCGTTAAAGCAATGGTTAAATGGGCTATCTGTTCTTCAGTGTGATTGGGTGTGACATTCACCCTAAAGCGTTCTGTACCGACAGCTACTGTAGGTGAATTGATAGGTTGTAAGTATATCTGATGGTTTTCAAGCAGTCTCTTGGCTGCTTCCTTACATTTCTTCGCATCTCCGATTAAAACCGGAAGAATATGAGTCTCGCTTGCTGCCATTATCGGAATGCCTGCCTTCGTTAGATACTCTCTTAAAGTGTTTGTCTTCTCTTGCAGTACGATCCGCTCTTTATCCGATGATAGCAGATGTTGAATACTCGCGTGACAAGCCGCTATGACTGCGGGTGGCAGGGACGTGGTGAATATGAAGCCTGATGCAAACGAACGAACCGCATCGATTATTGAAACAGAAGCAGTAATATACCCTCCTATTACGCCAATGGCCTTGGCCATAGTGCCTTGAATGATATCCACTTTATGGGCAATGCCAAGTTCTGCAGCAATCCCTGCACCTCTGGGTCCATACATTCCAATGGCATGAACTTCATCGAGGAAAGTAATCGCGTTATACTTTTCAGCAAGGGCTACAATCTCTTCGATCGGCGAAATATCCCCATCCATTGAGTAAACCGATTCAAAAACAATGATCTTTGGTCTATCAAGGGGTTGTCCTTCCAATAATCCTTCTAAGTGAGCTACATCATTATGCTTAAATATCGATTTTTCAACTTTAGCACTGCCAATACCATTAATAATGGACGCATGATTACGTTCATCCGAAAACACGATACAATTTGAGAATAGCTTTAATAGACATTGCAGTGTGGCATCATTTGACCCATAACCCGTAGGGAAAACAAGAGCCGATTCTTTGCCATGCCATTCTGCAAGCGTTTTTTCCAGCTCCGCATATTGATAATGTGTCCCTCCTATATTACGAGATCCACCAGAGCCAGCCCCATACATATTAATTGCATCGTGCATGGCATCCGTTACTAGTGAGTGCTGGGACATCCCTAAATAATCATTGCTGCACCATACCACTACCGGTTTACCATTTTCGTCACCATTCAACTTGGCTAAGGGATATTGACCATTTATACGATTCAACGTGACAAAACTGCGATATTGCCCGCTTTCTTTTAGTTTATTTAGCTCACCGTTAATGATTTTCTCATACATGATTTAACCACCTAAGTCATTTTATTTTTTACCCACTTAAATTATTAATAGAATGACAAATTGGCAATTTATCAGTGATGATATGAATAATTTAAATGGAATAATAAAGAAATATTACCAAATAAAAGAAAAATGTCAATTGAAATTATTATTTTAACATACATAATATTCTGATATTTAATCATATACTCCTATCTCCCCTATTACAAATGCTATTCAGCAATAAAATATTATAAAAATACGTTCTATTTACCCAAGTACCTTGAACCTTTTTCTTCTAATCTGTCCCGCTAGCAAATGGAGACCAATTTGTCCCTTGAATTTGAAGTGGCCACTAGGAAAGTATAAAAGCGACCTCCATCCAGAACTATTTACAACAAAAAGAATCCAACTCGGACCATGTCTTTCAAGTTGGATTCTTCCCCCCAGCAAATTTCAAATAAAATTAAATAGGCTATTCTTCAACTTCTTTATATGGTTTATCCTGCTCTACCTTCCCCCACAAATAAAAAGCCCCTGACACTAGAAGTGCCAAGGGTTTGATAGAGTATGAATGAATGAATGAATGAATATTAATTGATTGCATCTTAAGTAACCTTATTCATCCTCCACTGGACTCCGCTTCAGCTACATTCTTGACACGGTCCAAAAATTCAACGACCACTTTATCGGTGGCGAATAGTAATAACCATTTCAGGTACCATTTTAACGGGCGGCTGCTGACTGTGTATGTAAAGGAAGTTCTGCTGTCATTGATTTTATTCATTTCGTATAAAGCTGTAATTTCAAACATTTTGGCAAGGATGAAGCCTACTTTTAGCTTTTTCTCATCCGCTTCATTGGTATAGGCGAGTGTTTCGATATCATATTCTTCTGTTCGTTTGCCTTCTCTATATTTTTGGCGATATATGCTCCCGACCACTTCCTCCGTTATTTTGATGGGCTTTTGTTCAATCACTTGGGGCATGATTTTTTGCATATTTTCTACAGAACCGTCAAGATACCTCCATACATGTTCGATCGGAGCGTTTATTTCGATCTCTTTTTTCCACGATTTCACTGAACATCACCTCTATCTCGATTATATTTACTTTTTCAGGAAAATCCAAACAGTTTAATTTAAAGAAGAAGGTAAAATCAAAAAAATCGTAAAAGTGTCCTTTTACGATTTGACATAAGGTATTATACTCATTGGAATGTTGTTCAAACCGATCCCAGCTTGGCATACTGACAACAGTAACTTCAAAACCTTCTTTTCCTAGTGTATGTTGAGCTGCAACAGCAAGAGCCACTTCAGAATTGGAGGCAAGTAGCTAGCTAACGCCGTTTCTTTTGATCAGCTAAAACATAAACTCCGCACTTCACACTTTCATACGCCTGCTCTTACAAGGGTCGGTAACTCTTGACGTATTAGTGCAGTAGTCTTGTCGGTTCCTCCAATTTCAAATGAATGGAACTTTGTGGCGCGCTTCGATAAACTGCGACTGCTCCGCTGTCGCAACGAAAGAGTGTGTTATCAGCTTATGGTTCCTTTTGCGGACACCTTTTAATAAAGGGCCGTCTGTAATCCCTGTTGCGACAAAGAAACAATCATGGGATTTCACGATGTCATCCATCGTCAACAGAGCATGAGGGTTGGCAATCCCCATCTTCTTACATCGTACAAGTTCCTTTTCAGATTTGGGAACAAGTCGACCTTGGAAATCACCGCCAAGACATTTCAATGCAACTGCAGCAATCACACCCTCAGGGGCACCGCCTGTTCCAACAAGGATATCGACATCCAATTCGTCAACCGCTGTAGCTATTGCTCCTGTAATATCCACATCTGAAAATAATCGAACTTTTGCTCCGAGATTAAATACTTGTTTCATTAAATGATTGTGACGCGTACGTTCCTGCATCATGACTGTCAGTTCACTTACATCCTTGCCAAGTACCTTTGCGACGGACTTCATGTTTTCTGTAAGGGACGCTTCGATATTGATACAGCCCTTCGCCTCCGGGCCGACTGCCATTTTTTCCATATACATATCCGGTGCATGCAAGAGGGTGCCACGTTTAGCTACAGCAATAACTGCTAGCGAATTATCTTGCCCTTTTGAAACGAGGGTCGTCCCTTCTATTGGGTCAACGGCAATATCCACTTGAGGTTCAGTGCCGGCACCAAGATTCTCACCGATGTACAGCATCGGTGCTTCATCCATTTCACCTTCGCCAATGACAATTGACGCATTCATATTTATGCGGTTCATCTCATCGCGCATTGCTGTCGTTCCAGCTTGGTCCGTACCGATTTTATTGCCTTTTCCAATCCAAGGATAGGCCGCAATTGCCGCTTTTTGAGCGACGGCCAAAAAGTCACCGGCTAGTGATTGAACATCTTCTTTTTGCTTAACGTTCACAATAGACAACACGAATCAGCCCCTTCGTTATTCATAATTGTGTATTTTTATTCATTTATAAGCGAGATTCACCCGCATATTTTGGCATTTCCATAAGTCGAAACAATCAAAATATTTTCGATATGCGGTGAATTTTTTTTATTGGATGTGTTGAATTATACTGTTTGAGCCGATTTAATGGTTGTTAAAAAAGTGTTAAGAATCATGTAAGAAGAAGCGGCACCAGGATCCTTCGTCCCAAGTGAGCGTTCACCAAGACGGCTTGAACGTCCGCGCTTAGAAAGCAATCCTTTTGTTGACTCCATTCCTAGCTCTGCCGCTTTCACCGCTTCCGTAAAAGAGGCAACGAAGTCATTCGTATGTGCAAAATTCGATTGCAAGCTTTCAGCTGCTGGATGCAGTGTATCTATCATCGTTTTATCGCCAACTTCCGCTTTGCCCCGTTCCTTGATTCCATCCACAAAAGCCACCCAGAAATCCTTTAATTCTTGATCTCCAAGTTCCAACTTTCCTTGAAATGCTTTCGCACCCCTCATAAAACCAGTTGCATATAGAGGACCAACAGATGACCCGACAGCACTTAAAAACGTACGGCCTGCTAAAATGCTAATTCTTGAGCAGTCCTCCTCGTCTTTCAGTTCGCCATCCAGTTTTTCGTTAACCGCCTGCCAGCCAATGGACATCGTGACTCCATGATCGCCGTCACCCAGCTTCCGGTCTAATTCACACAAGTAATCTTTTTGTTCTTCAATCATCGTTACAACGTTTTTCAAAAAGGCCTTGAATTCTGCAGCTGTTATCTTCATCGCTAGCTCCTCCTTATATTTGGACATACATTGGACAGTCTGCAGGGTGGTCTATAAATTCTGCCAATTCTTCATCTAATTTTGTAATGGTAACAGACGCACCGCCCATTTCAAGAGATGTGCTGTAGCTTCCTACATAGGAACGGTGTATTATAATGCCTTTGTCACTTAAAATTTGTTCTACACGTCTGAACATTATATATAGTTCCATGTTTGTAGTGGAGCCTAATCCGTTTACAAGAACAGCTACTTTTTCTCCTGATACAACTGGCATGTCTATCAAAATGTCATGCATAAGGCGTTCGACCACCTGATCAGCCGGCAGCAAGTCACCTTTTTCGAGTCCAGGTTCACCGTGGTGACCAAGACCGATTTCCATTTCGTTATCAGCAAGTTCAAAGCTCGGCTTTCCTGTTTGTGGTAGTGAACACGGTGTTAAACCGACGCCCATTGTCCGTGTGTAATCGTTTGCTTTTTGAGCCACTCGTACAACATCAGCCAAGTTATATCCTTTATCAGCTGCAGCCCCCGCTGCCTTCGTGACGAAAAATTCCCCTGCGATCCCTCTGCGTTTTTGTTTTTCTTCTTTTGGCGCGGAAGCTACATCATCCGTTACAAGCACGGAACCAACACGGATATCGCTTTCAAGATCAGCCAGTTCTGCCGCCATGCCGAAGTTCATTACGTCCCCTGCATAGTTGCCATATATATAAATAACGCCTTTTCCTTTATCAATGGCTTTCGTCGCTTCCAAAATGGGATCCGGAGGAGGAGAAGAAAAAATATTCCCTACGGCAACACCATCAGCCATGCCATCACCCACATACCCAATAAATGCTGGTTCGTGGCCCGATCCACCGCCGATGAGAACGCCTACTTTTCCGTCTCTTGTTTCCTTCGCCGTAATAAGTGCACGGTCGTTTTCAGCTAATTGCCTTACATGTTTCGGATAAGCTTTTGCATATCCTTCAATCATTTCTTCCACAACTCTCATTGGATCATTAATGAGCTTTTTCATGTTTTGCTGCAGCTCCTTTCAAAAAATCCTGCTCTTTATCCATTATTTGCTGAACTTTTCTTGCTGAGTTACCACCCGGAAATTCAGACTCTAAATACACCTTCACTATATTTTTAGCTGGTTCGATTCCAATCACCTTTGCACCCATTGTTAACACTTGTGCATCGTTACTTTTTTGCGAACGTTCCGCTGAATATGTGTCATGGCAAAGAGCTGCACGAATACCTGGGACTTTTCCTGCCGCAATCGCCATTCCGATACCTGTACCACAAACTAAAATGGCACGATCCAATTTTTGCTCATTAATGTCATTAGCTACCTGAAAAGCTACTCCTGGATAATCAATCTCGGTACATGAATCTTCAGAACCGTAATCCACAACTTCGTGTCCCAATTCTTGAATATAATCTTTCAAACTATCTTTCATATTAAAAGCATTATGATCAGAACCTAACCCAATTTTCATTATACAACGCCCTTTCATGTTATTTCCGCTTTATTATCATCATTCTCCACTTCATTTTTTTCATTATTGAATCGATAAATATTATCATTCGTTTGCATATATCTTTGTTCACGGGTGAATTCGATAGAAAATGATGATGATCGTTCAATCATTGCACTACTGGCATGTTAGAAGACGTATCCACTGTTTCTGTTTCTATTTTTTTAGGTAATGTAACAAATTTCATCATGAACGCACTGATCAAATACAATCCTGTATAGATCCAAATGATGCCTACAGTTCCGACACTTCCAATGAAAAGACCGACAAGAGCCGGACCAACGAATGTACTCAGACCAGCACCCAGGTTCAGAATGGACATTGCAGCTCCGCGGTTTTCCGGGGCTAGTGATGGGATCAATGCGGAAAGGGGCACGTATGCAGCAAGACAAGCACCGAAACAAATGGCAACAATTGTTGCCGCCATGTAATTCGCTCCAAGAAAGAAAGGAGTATAATAGAGTGCCGCTGTGAATACAGCACATCCTACACCGCCAAACCACATAACTGTGTTGCGCCAACCGAATTTATCGCCGATAATACCCCATATCAGGTTAAAAATCACATTACTGGACCATAATGCACCATAAATCTGTAACCATTCAGTTCGGGTAAATCCAATTTCCATCATATAAGCTGGAAGAAACACAACAAATCCGTATGCGCCTGCCGTGTTGATCGTACGAACGATGCCTCCAAGCCCGACTTTCGGACGCTCGAATGCTATGGTGATTCCCTTGGAAATATATTTAAGTGCTTCCGCTTTAGAATTGAATTTCCTTCCATTACTTTCCTTATCTTTGTTTAAGGAAATGGCAATAATGGCTCCAAGTGTCACAAATACAAGGGCACTCCAAAGCGTTTTCAATTCTCCTAGATAAGAAAGGGCAAAGCTGGAGTAATAAGCTCCAAGAACATTCAATCCTCCGGCAAACGAGACCCAGAACCAGCCGACAGCCGTTCCTAGTCTTTCTGCCGGCGCGTAATAGGTCAGCCAAACGAGGAAAGAGTAGGCAAACAAAGGGTAACCAAGTCCCCGAAGTGAATAGGTAGGAAGCATGATTGCCAGATTCATTGTAGGGAGACCGAACGTTAAAAAAACCAGAGTTCCCGCTATGAATAGAGCCACCCCGAAGGACATGGCTTTGCGAGGACCCAATACTTCAGCTAGGACGCCGGAAAGCCAGGCAGCAATGGCAACAGCGAAACCATATACACTAAACAGAAGGGCAGATTGCTGAACACTTAATCCATTATCGATTAGATAGGAAGATAGCCATCCCAATTCCAAACCGTCACCCATCATAAACAGCAGTACACCAAGATACCCCATTGCCATTTTGGAATCCATCCCCAGCTTCCCTAATAGTCCCTGATTCATCGTTTTTCCTCCTCTTCATCTCTTTTCATTTCCAAAAAACAGGTTCCGAAACGAAGAAGGAACCTATTCGACTATGATAGTTTTATAGATTTGGGTTTAAGATGACCTTTAATGACTCTTTTCCGCTTTTCACCAGTTGAAATCCTTTTTCAAATTCTTCAAGTGAAAGTTCATGTGTGACAACGCCTTCTGTAGGAAGATCACCGTTAGCAATGCCTTTAATAACGGGCTCATAGCAGTATGGACCAAGGTGAGAACCCAGTACATCAAGTTCTTTCCGGTCACTGATAATGCTCCAATCCACTGTTACCGGTTCTTTAAATACGCTGAATTCAACGAAACGCCCCAGTTTACGAATCATGTTCAACCCTTGTTCAACGGATTTTTGGGCTCCAGTCGCTTCAATGTAGATGTCGCAGCCATAACCGTCCGTCAACTGTTTTACAATCGCGTTTACATCATCTTTTGCTGGGTTCAATACCATATCCGCACCGAATTGTTTCGCCATTTCTAAACGCTCTTCAAACAGGTCAAGGACAATTAATTTGCCAGGTCCTGATTTTTTGATTGCACCTATCATCCCCAGTCCGAGTGTTCCAGCCCCTGCCAGTACAACCACATCTCCCAATTGAATTTGTGCCCGCTCAACGGCATGATAGGAACACGCATAAGGTTCAATCAGAATTGCTTTTTCAATTGGAAGATTTTCCGGCACCTTATAATTAATCGCTTCTTTTGTGAATTTCATATATTCGGCCATACCGCCATTTACATTGTTCTGGAAACCATACAAGTCATGTTTTTCACACATCCAGTATTGGCCTCGGTTACAGAAGCGACAGTCCCAGCAAGGAACGATCTGTTCGGATATAATACGGTCACCAATTTTAAAGTCTCCTTTGACTCCCTCACCAAGTGAGACAACATGACCGATGAATTCATGACCCGGAATCATTGGCGCTTTAATGTATGCCGGCTGCTGATCGTCTCCCCAAAAGCTTGGCGCCCCGTCAAACGCCTTCAAGTCTCCGGCACAAATACCGCATGCCTCAACTTTGACTAAAATTTCACCATCTCCGATTTGCGGAACAGGGACTTCTTCAAGGCGATAATCACCTGGGGAATAAGCCACAACCGCTTTCATTGTTGCTGGGGTTGATTGATTATTTTTATTTTCTTGTACCGCTGTTTCATGACTTTGGACCATTCAACATCTCTCCTCGAATATTTTTTCCTGGATAACGCTTACATAATCGGTGTAAAATGAAAATTTTCAGTCAAGCCTCTTAACATTTACAGTTTTTCTCTGTTTTCTATTTTCAGTATATTACATTTATTATTGAAGGGTCAATATTTATTATCGTTTATTTTCATTTTATTTTTCGTTTTCTTTCGATTTTCAATTACTTTAGATAAATATACAAAAATGATGTATGATAATATTGAAAGAAAATTCAATTAGTCGATTCCATTCAGCCTCTTTTGAATCATAAATGCTTCTTATATATATAACTTGACTAGTAATCCGCTTTTGCAGCTAAACTGGATAAAATAACTTAGGTATATAGGTGATAACATGAAAAAAATGTTTGCGTCAGAACGAAGGAAAATCATACTCGGAAAACTAACAGATCAGCATCGGGTAACCATAAAAGAGCTTTCAGAAGAAATTAAAGTATCTGAAGCGACATTACGTACGGATTTATCCAAAATGGAGGAAGAAGGCCTTCTAAAAAGAACACATGGAGGAGCCATACTATCCGAAAAACAAGATAGCGATACAAGCTTTACTACACGAGAATTAAAGAATCGCTATGAAAAGGCTGCCATTTCAAAGAAAGCTGCTGAGCTTCTCTCAAACGGGCAATGCATTATGCTCGATTCAAGCTCAACCACTCTTGAACTTGCACGCACGATAAAAGAAATGCCAATTAGACTGACCGTTGTTACAAGTGGCATCAATACTGCATTAGAGTTAAATGAAAATCCCAATATCACCGTGATATTATTGGGAGGTATTATAAAAAAAGGTTCCTTTTCCTTAGAAGGCAGTTTAGGAATAAATATTCTTAACCAAATTAATATTGATCTGATGTTTACGTCCGCTAATGGATTTACTTTCGAATCAGGATTAACGGATTTCAGTGTATATGAGGTAGAACTGAAAAAAGCCATGGTCAGCGCCTCCAACAAGGTGGTTGCCTTGCTTGATCATACTAAGATCAATAAAAATTCGATTGCCTCATTCGCTTCAATCAATCAAATAGATACGATAATCACTGACTTTGATATGACAGGAAGTTACACAAAGAAACTCGAAGAACAAAATGTTAAGATCATAATGATATCAACAGACGAACACGTTAATTAATCCCTTCCTCCACGGTAATTTTAACCATACAGTTTAACCGCCGGAAGTGAATATACCGTTTTACCAACATACTAAAGCAGCCCGAAACTCGAACTGATTAGCTATAAGGCTGAAAGTGAGTAATATCGGTGTCATGATGGATGGTTCAATACGTAAAACAAAAGTAAAGGCTTTGGAATGGTGGATTCCAAAGCCTTTTTCGATTGATTTACGATCGTTGACTTACATTGCAAAGGAATCTTTCTTTTTCAAAATATCTTTCTTACAATAAATTACTTTATTCAAATCCTCCTTTTTAGTGTTATTCTTGTAGGTAGACCAAATTGTAATTTTTCAGGAGAATCCGATGAATTTCACTTATATTAATCAACACATTCTAGATAATCTCTTTTATATCCTGGTAAGCATTTTAATTTATTCCACTTTATTAGATCACGGCAAAAGGTTATGTCAGTATGGCAAGGTCCTCATCACTACATGCATGAGCATTCCGATCCTATTATGTATGAAGTTCCCTATTTATATCGATGAATATTGTGTTCATGACTTCAGGCAAATCCCTTTTATAATCGGGACACTGTATGGCGGTTGGCCTGTCGGGGCTGTTCTATTGGTCATTCTCTTGACTGGCAGGTTTGTTATGAATGGGTTCAATCTCCTTACTTTAATGGTTTATATCGTTATATTCGTCATTACTGCTCTATTTTCTTCTAAATTCAATGCGTATAACAGAAAAAGTAAGCTAAATAGCTCGATCTTATTGATTGTATTCCTAGGCATCCTAACAAGCTTGCTTGCACTCGCTATGTCTGATTCTTTTCGAATAACGGAGGCCTATATCTTTTACTTCATCATTCTTCCTCCTTTCATCATCGGTTTAGCTGTGTATATCATGGAAATTTTAAAGGATGCGATTTTAATCCGAACACAAATGGTGCGGCTTGAAAAGATGGAGGTCGTCAGTCAGCTTGCGGCCAGCATTTCTCATGAAGTCAGAAACCCTTTAACGGTTGTGAAGGGATTCGTTCAGCTGCTAAAAGCACCCGATCTGACCCAAGATGAAAAAGAGCAATATATCCAGCATGTTGTTCGGGAGCTTAATAGTGCGGAATCCATCATTAGTGAATACTTGGCATTCGCCAAACCTGCCATTGAAAAGGTCGATTCCATTTCCATCGACCGTGAAATAGGCTATGTCATTGAAATGATCAAACCATTAGCAAACATGAATTTAGTTACGATATCCGAACAGCTGGCCCCAGGTGTCACTCGTGGCAATACTCAGCATTTCAAGCAATGCTTCCTCAACTTAATCAAGAATGGGATAGAGGCCATGCCGAGCGGCGGGGAACTGCGTATCGTTTCCTATGTAAATGATAACGACATCATTATCGAAATAAAGGACGTTGGAATTGGCATGAACAAAGAACAAATACATCGTTTTGGCGAGCCCTATTACAGTTCCAAAGAGAAAGGGACAGGGCTAGGTTCGATGGTGGCTGTCAAAACGATCCAAACGATGAATGGCACGCTTCATATTAATAGCGCTTCGAATAAAGGAACAACGATCACTGTAGGACTTCCTGTTTATGATGAAGATACTTCTGCAAAATAAGTAAACAATCTTTTCATATAAAAAGTCCGCCGTTCATGGCGGACTTTTTTTCATTGGATTGCCGTCTTATTTATGCTTTCCGTTCAAGGCATGCATGAACCGCCATCATGTCACGTTTGTTCAATTCACGAATCCGGTTGAAAATCGGAATATCGGCAACGGCTTCGGTACGTTCACCTTCAGCCACGACATCGCTTACCTTCCCTGTCAGCCAGGTTTCCACATCGATATCTTCGACGATCGCTTTACGTCCTTCATCATCGATGCCACTGGCATGACAGCTCACACAAGGTATCGTTAATTTATGGACGCCGTCATGGAGGCCATCCTCGGAAATGGCTTTCTTCCCATTACAAAACGGGCATTTATGACTTGCTTTGATTTTATTGATTTGCGTCACGATTTTCTTGTAGCCAAACGCCTCATAAACATAGGTTAGTTTTTTATATTTGCCATTGGTGAAATATTTATCAATGATCGTTTCTCTTGTTTCGTTAATATTGGCAAAATCACAGATGGTGATCTGGTTTTTGGTGCTGATGGCTTCGATGCTGCCTGTGATGCCGGCCCAGAATGGCAGCGCATTTTGCAGGACCACTTCATAGCCTTGGAAGCTTGCCAGTTCCAGCTCAAGCATTTTCAATGCGGCTTGTGTTTCACGGGAAAGGAATGAAACATCCTCCGTCCATGCGATATCGCCGCCTACAATCGCTTTTAGTTTTTCCAGCTCTGGCAGCTTCCCTGCTATTTTGATGACTTCATCCATTGGTTGTTGGATGATTTCACGAATGTCCATGTCGGCAAATTTCAGCTTTTTATGATGGTTCAAGATCGTTCCAAGGCAGATCGGGCAGGTGATATTCTCTTTAGATGCTTTCATCTGCTCTTTAATGATCGATTTCGAGATGAACATATAACGTCCGATGATGAGATTGAAGCCTTCCCAAGTACGAGAGGCCTTGCCTGCTTTATCATAAAAGGACTTTTCCCAATATCCATATAAGAACGTCTGCTTCTCTGCATCCGTCATATCATTATAGCTTTTACTCATGTCGTGACCGAGCTCATTCTTGATTTCATCAAACAAAAATTGCAGCTTTGGATATTGATAATATTTCAGTACTTCCATCACGTCTGGATGTAATAAGCCATCCCAGAAAGGTACGTTTTTATCTTGAATGACAACATCGATATCAAATTTTTCAATGACACGGCGGCCCGAACAGCTTGGACAATGATTCTCTTTAGAATAAAAATCGAAGCTTCTTGTATCTTTATTGGTCGGGTGTGACGCGACCAGATGATTGATCATGCCGCCCAATTCAAATAGAAACGTATATTGGCTGTACAAGTGCCGTTCAAGATCGATCGCGATCACGGGTGCGATCGTGTCAGATTCGTATTCCCCATAAATTAAACGGGCCATCGACGACAAGCTTTTTAGGATGCCGCCCTTATAGATGTTCTCTGCCCTTTTGAAATGGTCCAATTGGTTTTCCTGCAAATAATGGATGCCGCTTTTTGACCGGAGTGCAGAGGAGATATGCAGGGGCTCCTCTCGATCTTCGATATTGTTATGGCGATAGTATTCATCATGGCTGACAACATCAAGATGCCGGACTGGCTCAAGCTGTCTTTTTCCGAAATCCACGATATAATCCGAGCCTTCCAGCATATACCGATTATGTTCAATCATGATGATCGAGACCGATTCATCCTCGAGGATGACCCTGATGCTATCGATGAATTGATTTAAAATGTTTTGCGATAACCCTTTTGAAGGCTCATCAAAAATGAATAGCGTATGCGGGTTCCTTGTTTTCGCGAACAGCTCCGAAACTAAGTGAACACATTGAAATTCGCCAGTCGATAGCGATTGGGTTTTTCGCTCTAACGTCAAATACCCAAGCCCAAGCTTGATTAATAGGCTCAAGCGCTTATGGGTGATGTCCTCATTTGGCAGTTCTTCGATGATATCCTCGATCGAACGCTGAAAGATATCATCAATTTCATCCCTGTATTTGGTGAGCTTCTTCTTGATATCAAGAAACGTCGCAACAGTTGAGCGACTGGTAATCGATTTATTTCGGTCCTGCCCGACCATGACGAGTTTATCCTTTGGATAGCGCACCTGAAAATCTTTGGCGATACATTCATTGACAAGTGTGGATTTCCCGCAGCCCGACTCACCCGTAAAGGTAACGAGTCTATTCTTAGGAAGGTGGATTTCTTCCATTTGTATATTTCGGCAAAAAAGATCATGAAATTGGTAGAATTCATTTGGCGTTGCCTCATTTCGTTCCCAGCTGATCGGCTTGGGACGAGGTGATTCCTCCACAATTTTGCCGCCATATTTCCCGCTGCCGGGTCCAAAGAACAATTGCTCGTCCGTGCTATCCAACACCGTGTCTGAATGATCAATGAGCCATATTTGATTCTTATCACCTAATGACTTAATCTGTTCCAATATTTTCAAAAGGGTCTGATGATCCAGCCCTACGGAGATTTCATCAATGATGATCACGGTATTTTCGCTTGTTGCCAGGAATTCAGCCAAGTAAAGCCGGGTTAATTCTCCGCCTGACACGGTCCCCATGATCCGGTTCATGCTTAAATAACCAATATTCATATTGATTATATTTTGGAGAATATGCTGTTTGGCTTCACTAATATGTAAGATCTCTGAAAGTGAAAGGATCGATTCGATGCTTAACTCGTTGATATCGGAAATAGTATGCGGGCGATCGAATAATTCAATCGTATATTGCTCGACTTCTGGATTGTAACGCTTTCCCTCACACTTCGGACATTCGACGTTCTTCGTCGTGCCGCGTCCTTTACAAGCGGTGCACCAGCCTAAAGCATTATTAAAGGAAAAAACTTCTGGAGAAAGATTGAATTTTTCAGCAAGACAAACACGAATCTCTTTAAACACACCAGTATGGGTGCCAATGGTCGAACGGGGATTGGATGAGATGGACGATTTTCCAAGAAAAAGGACCAGCGGCATTTCCTCCATCTTGATGGCGCTGAAATTGGTTTCCATAATATCAGAAAATAAATATTGATATTCAGACTTCGGCAATAAGGAAACGAGACGCTTCTTCGATTCTTCCCCTATGGCCTGACAAAAGGTCGTTTTCCCTGAACCAGATAACCCGGCAATCCCCAAGGATTGATCGCCTGGCAATACTGCATCCAGTTCGTTAATATTGTTCGCTATTAATTGGTTTATTTTCATCTGTGGATCCTCTCCATTTATATTTATCCAATCTTTAATGTAGCACAGCGCTATCTGTATTTGGTATTTTTTTAAACGGTAACCCTATCCTTATATTCTTTCACATTTCCCAGCCTTGAAAACGTATGAATATGGAATAAAATTGGTTTCATTCCGTTTTGTGAGTGGGCCTAGCTACAGCTTTTGTCTCGCATTTCTCCTTCAAAAGCCCCTCTCGATTAAAGAGAAGGGCTTGCTTTACTAAATACGATTATTTTGTATTGGACTTTTTTGCCTTATTTTCAAGCTCGCTTTTGGGCTCTGTGGAGAATTCGACATCTTTTCCATGTCCCTGTGGGTTAACACTTGGTGCGATTCGGCCTCTTCCTGACTTTTTGCTCATTTCCTTCACCTCCACGATTATTATGTCCGAACCGTTATAAATTAAAAATGAGATCCCCCCTTTCTGTATGTTAATACGTTCCCCCCATGATAGGAGGAGCTTAAAATGAACCCTTAAAAAACCTGCATAGAACTAAGTCTATACAGGCGTCAAACATCCCTAAAATCAATCAGCTTCTTCGTTAATTGGTTGTCGCAAGTAAGCTGTCCGCGCTAGCGTTGAGCAAGAAAGGACTAGGCTCGCCAACCGAATATACCTGTAAGTTATGCATGGCCCTCGTACATGCGGTGTAGAACAATCTACGCAGGCTTTCATCACCGTATGTTTGCGCAGATGCATCATAAATGATGACAGCATCAAATTCGATGCCCTTGGCCAAATAAGCAGGGATAACGACAACGCCCTGTTCATATTCATTTGTCCCTCTCTGGACGAGTTTCATATCTTTGATGGGACTTAGCGCTTTGAATGCAGCGGCACTTTCCGCAGCAGATTTGCATATAATCGCGATCGTATTGTACCTACGACTTTGCCAGTCTTTGACCTTTGATACAATATTGTCGTGCAATTCCTCCCGGCTAGACACTTGGGTCAGCAGAGGTTTTTCTCCTTCACGGTCAATTGCCTTAATGAGATGGCCTTCAGGAATTAGTTCCCGTGTAAATTCGATGATCTGCTTTGTCGATCTGTAGCTTTGTTCCAAGGTGATACTTTCTGTTTTATCCATTCCATATAAACTTGTAAGCGTCTCGAAATTCACCCTTTCACTGGCATGAGCGAATATCGCCTGATTAAAGTCACCGAGCACGGTCATCCTTGCAGAAGGAAACAACCTTTTCAAAAACTCGAATTGAAAGGGGGAATAATCTTGTGCTTCGTCTACAAGCAGATATTTTATCGACGTATTCGTCTGAAATCCTTGAATGAGCTCCTTCAACAGCAAAAAAGGAGTCGCGTCTTCGTAATAAAGCTTCCCTTCGTCGAGCATTTTTTGCGTGGATAAGCATATTTCCCTTTCGGCAGGTGTGTTACCGCCCTTCCATTGTTCGTTCCTTATTTGTTCGTCAAAAAGTTGCTTGTATATTGCTTTAATATTGATGAATTGAAGAGCTTTTATCCGTTTGCGCAACTTCTTCAATTTCTTGCGGACGATCATCCGCGCGAGCAATTCATTCTCTTGCTCATAATCATCAAAGGAATCCTCAGTATCGCCGCGTTTTTTTTGTATTTGGCTGTATACCTTTTGATAGTCTTCTTTGCTAAGATACTCGATTTCCTCTTCAACCCAGGGTTTTTTCAGCTCAAGCTTTTCCGTTTCATCAAGCAGCTCGCCTAACCACTCTTTCAGCTTATCGATCTTATTATGAAAACTTAGTGTGGTGTCTGTGTTATAAAATCTTTCTGTGATTTGTTTGGCGGAGACAAGCGTTTTCCCGCGGAACTTTACACCTCTAAAGATCATTCCAGATCGTTCCAGTGATTGTCTGTATGTTTTGATGATCTCAAAGAAACGAAGTGATGCCTTGAATTGAATACTCGCTGTCCTGGTACTATAGGAAGGAGCATCCGCTTCCGTCAATAAAAACTCCAATTGCTCATAAGGATCTTCAACTTGAAACGAGTCGGCCAGACGATGGTCCAAGTATTCCTGGAATGTTACTTGCTGCATATTTTCTTCGCCAAGTTCCGGTAACACATTGGATACGTAGTTATTAAACATGGAGTTAGGAGAGAATAGAATGATTTGATCGGCCTTTAATTTATCTCGATTCTTATAAAGCAAGTAAGCGATCCTTTGGAGGGCAGCCGATGTCTTACCGCTCCCAGCGGCCCCTTGAACAATGAGCAGGCGTCCGCGATCGTTCCGGATGATTTTATTTTGCTCCCGTTGAATGGTGGAGACGATACTGTGCATATGCTTATCCCTTCCCTTGCCCAGCACCTGCTGCAGGATCTCATCTCCAATGGTGAGACTCGTATCGAACATGGATTCGACAACGCCACCCTTGATGATATATTGCCACTTTTTCTCCAGCATCCCCTTAATCACGCCTCCGGGAGTAGAGTATTCCATCGGACCGGGAGGATAGTCATAATAAACACTCGAAATCGGGGCTCTCCAGTCGTAAATGATGAAGTTTTCTCCTGATGGATCTGTAAGGGTCGAGGTCCCTATATAAATATGCTCCGTAAGCGAAGACCCCTCTTCCGTGACATCTATCCGTCCGAAATAGGGAGCTTCCTTCATGCGGCGCAATGTCGATAGTCTCTTTGAGGTATATCTATGTTCACCTTCGCTTACTGACAAGGCTTGAGCCTGTTGCCTTAAGCCGATGATGGTCTCGAGGTAGTCATCGAATGTATCCACATTCACCTTGAGATCATCCCAAAAGTGTTTACGGATATTCACAACTTCTTTTTTGCGTTGTGAGGTCTCTCCTTCTATTTTGCCGATTTGTTGATTAATTGTTTCGAGCACCTCATCCAAACGCTCCTGCTCCTGCCGAATTTCATTGTTCATATCAGACACTCCTTCGAAAAATAAAAATAGGGGTTGACTAGAGGTGAGCTTTACCTTATACTTAAAGTAAGGGGTAAACTGTTTATATATTTATCATAAATGTGTTTCTATACTAACTTATCATAATCGAACATTTATATCAATGTATATTTCCGATCAGTTGCCTAAATTAATCATCTTTTACATTCAAATCTAAAGTCAGTAACCAGTTGAGCCTCGCTTGACTGGTTATTTTTATGTCTGCTGAGCTTTGGAAACCTCGCCGTTTCGCTTCCCGCTACTTTCATGGTTGCTGCGACACCGCATCACGATTTGCTTCGGAACATGCCGAAGCAAACATCCGCGGACTAAAAATGGATAGCCCTAAAAAAGGCTATCCAGCTTCATTCATAAACGCCAGCTAACAACTCACTTTACCTGTACACCCGTTTTGATCAAGGAAGGAGGAATTTTCCCACTTACCCCAGATACAAGATTGGTTGCGGCCAGCATCGCCATTTTCAATCGGGTTTCGGATGTTGCGGAACCGATATGCGGCAAGGTAACGACATTCTTCATCGACAGCAACGGATTGTCTTCCTGGACAGGCTCCTGTACAAAAACATCCAGTCCTGCCGCGCGAATTACACCTGTTTTGAGCGCAGTGACCAAGGCATCCTCATCGACCGTTTTCCCTCTTGAGCAATTGATGAAAATGGCGCTCTTTTTCATCAGCTTGAATTCTTGTTCACCCATCAATTTTTCGGTTTGGGGAGTAAGTGGTGTCATCAAGCAGACAAAGTCAGACTCCCTTAACAATTCTTCCATCGTACAGTATGTAGCCCCAAACTTTTGCTCCGCTTCCTCATTTCTAGATCTGTTGTGGTATAAGATATCCATATCGAAGCCAAAACGAGCCCTTTTTGTAACGGCAGATCCTATTCCGCCCATACCGATTATGCCTAATACCTTATGGTGCACATCCACTCCAAACCATGTTTCGCCCATTGAGGATGTCCATTCCCCTGACTTAACCAATAGATCGAGCTCAGGCATTCTTCTCGCTGCAGATAACATCAAGCCGATAATCGTATCGGCGACGGTTTCATTTAAGACCTCAGGCGTGTTCGTCGCCATAATTCCACGTTTAGACAGCTCCGTTACATCAAGATTGTCGTAGCCGACCGACGAATTACAGACAATTTTCAATTCCGGTGCCTGGTCCAGTAAGTGCTTATCCACTTTTAATCCAGACCCTAATATCCCTTGTGCTTTCTTCAACTCTTGCAGAAATTCAGGATAATTTTCCGAATCAAGATTCTCGAAATATACGACTTTACATGTATTTTGGATATAATCCAACACTTGTTGATCCACCTTCTTGTAAATGATTACTCTCGGCTTCATCTTCGATCCCTCGCTTCCAATAAAGTAGGCAAAATCCCCCTCCCTATAATCTACCATTTTTCCAATAAAGAATAAGAGTAATTTGAATGAAATCAGACCATTACATGCTTTAAACTTATTGCTATATGCAGACGTTTTTATTACAAGCAACATAAAAAGAGACCTTTCTTTTAAAAGGTCTCCGCTAACTGATTCTTATTTTTCGCAAGCGATCCAGTCTTTATCACGATCACTTTTTTTATTGGCATCGTATAGCTCCTTTGAAACATGGGGCTTATATTTCGTTTTTCCACCTTTATTTTTAACGGAAGATGTACGAGCGACTCCTCCTTTGTAGTCCTTATTCAATTCCGTACAGTTTTTGTAGGTCTTCACCTTTGTTTTGGCACCGGCAACATCATGAGCTCCAAAAGACACCCCCAAAACCAGGCCTAAAGATAGTAAAATAGTAATTGAACGCTTCAAAATATGTAATCCCCTTCCTAAAAATTAACTTTTTACTAATCATAATGGATCATATCCTTTTTTACAACAACTATATTCCCAAATTAATGAAGTTTTGAAATTACATTCAATAGGCAGCGGCCGATTAGCCATGAAGGCGGGATCATTTAGATTTATACAAACGTGGGATGTTGTCACAAACGAAACGATAAGCGGCACTCAGTGGTGACGATGCAGGTATAACAAAAGGGAATGATTTCAAATGAAATCATCCCCTTTTTTATCGATCATTAAATTCCGCCTGCAACACCGATTTCTTCACCTGTGATGGCAGCAGCGCCATCTGAGGCTAGGAATACGGCTGTTGCGCCGATTTCAGATGGTTCGAGTAAGCGTTTGATCCATTGTTTGCCTAGGATATGATGGTTCAGTGCTTCTTCTACGGTCGTTCCATCTTGTTCTGCAAGTATTGGCAGTTGTTTTTCAATTAGCTCCGTGCGCACGGGACCAGGCATGATCGTGTTGCAGGTGATGCCTTTCAAAGCATTTTCCAGTGCCGTTACTTTCGTAAAACCAACTTGGCCGAACTTGGCGGCGCAATAAGCGGATTTGTATGCATCAGGAATTCTGCCGTGAGCTGAGGAGATATTGATGATGCGTCCTTTTTTCTGTTTTTGCATGGCTGGGAGCGCATGCTTGGTCAATAAGAACGTTCCTTTTAGAATGACATCATTTACAAGATCCCATTTTTCAACAGGGAAGTCTTCCACTGGAGAAATGAATTGAAGTCCCGCATTATTGACTAGTACATCTACTGTGCCGCGTTCAGCGATGACTTGTTGAACAGCCGCTTGAACGTTTGGTTCGTCAGCCACGTTTACTTTATAGCCCTTTGCATTGCCTAGTTTTTCAGCTGCACTGATCGCTGCTGCTTCGTTTAAATCGAATATAGCTACAAAATCGCCATTATTAATGAATGATTCTGCAATAGCGTACCCAATCCCTTGTGCTGCCCCTGTTACGATTACTGTGCGTTCGTTAGTCATGATTTTGATCTCCCTTTGTCGTATATTCGTTTAATCCTCAGTGTTTCGCCACTTTTTTCCATATAAGCTTATCTTCTGGGTGAAGAGCATTGTAAATGACCACATGATCACCTTCAATCTTCGCCAGCCGCGGCTGCGCTTGATCGAGCCAGGTTGGATTCATGCTGACATCCATATGATGTGTTAACTCCTGTTTTTCTTCATCCACTTCAAACGGACCTGAATAAGCCAGGTACCCATGTGCTGCTTCTGCCATTTCTTCCGGTGTCCCTGTGTGCAGATCCCCTGATTTGTAAGCAGGGCGACCAGATGCCATCAGTTGCGCAGACATATATCCATCTGGGTTATACATAATGAATCCTTTAGCATCCTTACCCAAAGGATAAATCGTGTTTCCAGCTGCATCTTGCGTTTCGTATGATACCAATGCCCATGTACCGATCACTTGTTCACGCATTGATTTCTCCATCCTTCATCACCTCCTTCATTGGAATATCCTTTTGCCTTAATAAAAAATGATCCCAAGTATCAATGCGGCAATCAGCGCAAAGAAGTTTGGTAATGTAGTGCTATAGAATGAGTATTTATAAGCGTTTTTATGATTCAGGCCTGTTAATGCGAACATCGATAGGATAGCTCCTGCATGCGGGAGGGCTGTAAATACGGATGAGGCAATCGCCGAAATGCGATGCATCGCTTCCGCATTCACTCCCAGCGCCAGATAGGACTGCGCAAATGCTTCCATCGCAATCCCCAAGCCGCCTGATGAAGAGCCTGTTATCGCGCCGAGTGCCGCTGAGGCGACTGATAAGCTAATCAATGGGTTCCCCGGAATCCCTAATATGAAATCGGAAATCACCTTGAAGCCTGGTGCCATGGTGATCACGACACCAAAGGCCACGGCCGCGGCCGTAAAGAAAATCGGCGTGATCGAGCCATTCGCACCTAAGCTAAGTGCCGTTTTGTGTGAGGGAATGTATTTATGGAATAATGCAGCGGCTACTACTATCGCTGCCGCCAAGCCAATCAATACGATATTGGCAACCTTCAAGGCACTGCCTGTAAAGATGATGATGATCAGTACCAGTATGGGTAAAATACTAATGATGAAAGAAGGTATCTTTTCTTTTAAGATAATCTTTTCTTCATCCTTTTCTGCATAGGGTTCAAAGGTTTCACCGTTTGCCAAGCTTTTTTTCAATGTATACCTCAAATAAATGACCCCGATGACAATGGAAATCAAGGTTGCAACGATTCCCATTAACGGCGCTGCTGTTAATGTCGTGCCGAGGTATGTCGTTGGGACGACGTTTTGAATCGAAGGTGTCCCGGGAAGCATCGTCATCGTGAATGTTCCAATCCCCAGAAATACGGGAATCACGACTAAATTCCAGCCGATATTCAGTTGCTTGAATAATGGCTTCGCCAAAGGGATGACCACGAATAAGACGACAAATAAACTGATGCCGCCAAAGGTTAAAATCGCACTGATCACATAAATCGCAATTAAAACGGAAAAGGGCTTTTCCGTACCAGTGATGGATAAAACCTTTTGTGCGATTGCTTGTGCCGCACCGCTTTTCTCTATATATTGCGCTAAAATCGCACCTAATAAAAATACGCCAAAATAATTGATTAAAAACCCTGTCAGCCCTGTCATGAATGACGTTTCAGTTCCGATTAGAGAAGGAAAGAAATTCATGCCATTCGTCACGATGACGATAATGGAGGCAAGCGGGGCAATAAAAACGATGCTAAAGCCCTTCATTGCCATAAGGACGATTAAAGCAATCGCAATTAAAATACCGATTGTACCCATACTTTGTTTTCCCCTTTTTTGTAAGAAATAGCAGCAAGCCACAACAGAACATTCATGAAAAAAACACCAATGAACCTGTTCATTCGGTTGCCAGTGATAGTATAGCCCAAGAGTTCATTTCCTCATGGTAGGTGCGTTCAGCTCAAAATCATACCCTTTCATATCCCCTTAGACATGATCAATTTACTGTTTCCAATCCCGAACCACTGGATTCAAAATCGTTTAAGCTCACTACTATTCAAATATAATATTCCCATACATATAAGTGAAATATATAATAATGATATGTTATATAAGTATTAGTAATAAATAAGGGCGTGTTTAGATGGATTTCAAACAAATACAGTATTTTACCGAAGTCGTGAATCGTGGCAGCTTTTCCAAAGCGGCTGAACATTTATTTTTATCGCAGCCAAATATTAGTAAATCCATCAAGGATTTAGAAAAGGAATTGGATGCTAAGCTATTAACCCGAACCACCAGAAAAATCGAACTGACCGATACAGGAAAATTACTTTATCAATATGGCCAACGCATTTCCCAATCCATCGAGCATTTCTATGATGAATTGGATGATATCAAGAATAGTAAAAAGGGAAATATAAAAATGGGCATTTTTTCAACACTCGGCACGGAGATTTTCTCTGAACTGATGGCCCAATTCCACAAAGAATACCCCTTCATCACGGTCCGTTTCGTCGAGGATGGCGCCCTTTATCTAAAGGATACCTTACTTCAAGGTGAACTTGATTTAGTGGTGATGCCTTTGCCCATCGAGGATGATTTTGAGAGCATTCCGTTCATGAAAGGCGATTTACGCCTTGTTGTTCATCAAAGCCATCGACTTGCGAAAGAAGAAACGGTCTCCTGGGAAAATTTAAAGGATGAAAGCTTCATCATCTTTCGCGAAGGCTACCAGGTTCATGAGTTGATCATGCAGGCTTGCAGTCTGAATGGCTTTGAACCGAATATCATTTGTGAAACCTCGCAGTGGAAGTTCATCATGGAAATGGTTTCCTTCAATCAAGGCATAACGGTCCTCCCCAAAGGTGACTTGGAAGAGATGGATATTAGTAATAAGGAGATGATTACGATTCCCCTAACCCCCGCTATAAACTGGCAAGTGGGAATTGCCTGGAAAAAGAGCAACTACATCTCCTTCGCTACCCGAACGTGGATTGAGTTCATTAAAACGAAACTGGCAGACAGGGAAGACCAATGAATTATTGCAAGCAAAAGACCGCCGATTCGGCGGTCTTCGTCTCGGATTTCATTATTCCTTCCGCTTCACCCTGTAATGCAGCTCCCCAGGTTCCTTGCAAAAGGTGACTCCGCTTCCAGGCTCGTAATAAAAGGTTTTTTTGCCTAAAGAGCGTTCGTGGAAGGTGGTATGCAGATAGGATGCTTGGTCCCTTTTGAAGGTGAGTTGATTTTTGCTTAAGGATACAGGAAGGCAATGTCCATAGTCTGTATGGACCAGGGTTTCTTTTTCGTTCATTTCCTCGAGGTCATGGACGTGAATGTAGGAAAACCAGACGCCCCCGCCTAATCGGAATGAACGGGAGGAAAACCAGACCATGCCAAGCTGGGCGTTGATGCAGACTGGCAATCTGTACTTTCCGCCCAGCACCGATTTGGCTCCTGCAAGGCCGCCATCAAGATCCAGTCCAAAGTGATTGAGCGTATGATTGAGGATGTCAAGGCGCGGCTGTGCAACAAGGAACGTGTTTTCCCCTTCCACCACCATCGCCTGCTCCGCACCATTCGAATCATAGTGCTCCATCATCGCTACCGTATCCTTATTCATTACATATTTTTTTCGTATCATCATTCCGTTCACTCCCCATTTCCATAATGATTTTTTAGGAGTATACTAAGACATAGAGTCAGGTATACGCCTGCTCGATGCCCTTAGGTGACTGTCTCCCATGACTTTCTCACCTAGGGGTTTTTTGGCTCCTTCACATTTTCCTCACCTCCCTTAAAGGGTATACAGCCAACGGACCATCGCTCTGATATTGTGTTTATCGTTGCTTAGCTGAAATACGGACGGTCTGCCTTTATATGTTCCGCTAAATTCCATCCAAATCGGATTCGCCGGTCTCCAGTCCACCGCTTTCAGTTTTGACATCCTTGTGGAAATCAACCGTTTTCTTTGTTCGATAGTCTGGTTTTCCATCTTATCATTCGCATATAAGGTAACCGCAACGAAAAGCGGATAGCTGGCGAGCATGCATTGCGCGTGATCCCCCATTCGTTCAGGCGGGAACAATTCGAATAGTTCATTAAAATATAGATGAACGAGGGTAATGTATTCGCTGTTTGCAAGCGGGCAGGAAGATACCTTCTCTTCAATGTTTACGTATACCCTGCCTGTCATGAAGATGCCGATGACCTGCCTTAGCTGCGATAGGGAAAGCAGGTTCTTGTTTGCCGGACGGTTGATGGAACGTTTTTCGAATTCGACACCGGCTGTTTTTAATGCTTGGTGGGTATGAAGCACCTGATTGGTGATGACATTGAGGTTGTTTCGCGAGTCGAATGAAATTCGTTTCGATAGGGCCACTTTCTTGCCTTTTAGATTAAGATCCAAATATAACTGTGATTCCTCCGCCTCTGTAAGCCCTTCGAATACCTGGACGGCCATTGAGGTGTCCTTCAAGATTGAATCGAGTTTGTATGCTTGTTTAACTTTCTCTTCATCCTTCTTTAATGCTTTAAGGATACTGTCCTCCAATTGGGCGAAGGCCGCTATTCGTTGAGTTCCATCGATGATCGAGAGCTGATTGGCTTCTTTTATGGCGAGGGTTCCTTCCCTGCAATTGGCAACGAGCGGAGGCAGGTAGATTTGTTTCGTTAATGCATTTTCCAAAAGATAATTCTTGATCGATCGGATGCGCGGCTGGTTCGTTTCCCTTGTGGCAATTTGACCATTGCGATACATGTCGACCAGTTCCATGACAGAATAGGAGACAATCGTCCTTCGCTTCCGGTCCAATTCACTTAGTATCATGGATCCATCCTCCTTCGATTTTCCGTTTGAACTGGAGAGCCGTTTTCTGGATGGCATTCGTGGTGGAATGGTTTTTGACTCTTTTTTTTACGGGGTCGTAGATGTGTGAAAACAGCTCGTCACCATGCTTCCAAGTGCAGGACGTCTTCAGCCGCAGCAGGTGATCGATTGCTTCTTCATAGGGGATTTCATGATGTTTGTGGAGCTGCTGGGTTGTTTGGGCAAGGGCTATCTGAATGCCGGAATAGCCTGAAGTGAATGTCTTCCGGTCTGTCATCTTCTTCGGAAAGATTTCCAGCCATGCTTCGAAAAATGCATGGGCAACCGTAAGGATTTCATCCTTTGAGAGCTCTTCAAGCTTGGCTTTACTGGTGTTGACGGTCATCTTCCCTTCGAATAAAGCGATGAGACAGCGCCTCATGATCGTCAGCGAGGTCAAGGCGGAACTGCTCACTGTTATTCTGGACAGCGTGGTCTCTATCTCCATCTTGCTTTCCAATTTTCCGGCGATGATTCTTGTCAGTTCAGCATATTCATCGCGCTGGTCATATTTCATCACCAATCCGACATGCGGCTCTTTTCGCTTTGTATTGATATCATTGAATAGCTGTCTTTCTTCTTTCGTTTCGAGGTTTAAATAAATTTGAATCGTGACGGGGTAGGTCTTTAGCTTATCAATTTGGCTTTGAAGCTTTTTGGCCTCGGAGAAGTGACCGATTTCTTCCTCCGTTTCCTTGCGTGCCCTTAAATGACTGATGGCCGAAATGAGGGCATACGTTCTGTGCTGGCCATCCAGTATATAGATTTTACTTCCTGGCGGCAGTTCCCCGCCCTCGGGCACTTCTTTGATCGCTCCCCTGCTCGAGAAGATGAACGGCGAAAAGTAGAAATCCCCTTCTGAAACGGATTCTATGATGAACTCCCTGATTTCCGCCCTTCGTTTATGATCGAGCTTCCTTTGAACCGACTCATCGACCTCGAAAATGGCCTCCAATGTCGAGAATTGAATTTGTGAGATTAATATTCTTTTCCCGAATTGGGTAAAACTGTTTCCTGAAATCGACACTTTCATTTCCTGATATGTCATGATTATCACCTCTCTGCGACCATTATCCTATTTTAAGCATTTTTTGTAAAACTACTCTCATTTTTGCACTTCTAAAATTCATTCCTTTTTGTAACTCAATTATCTATTGGACTGGTTTACTCTTTACAAATTTTCACTTAAAAGATATAATTTTTCATTTCTTTTTCTAACTAAATCATTCCCGCCTTAATTTAGTGAATAGTTTGTGTCCATTTTGTGAATTAATAGCGAATACCATGCCAAAAAGTAAAAAAAGATGACAATTTTGTAAAGAAATCACCACACCAAAAAATAAAGTTTGATCTGTAATGGAATTTGAGTCGGACTGTGCCTTTGTAATCATCCTTCCTTTCATAAAAGGAATCATTTCAGCTTGTACATGCTGTTTCCTGAAGGATTTCATCCCATCATGCCAGCAACATGTGCAGGTGCTGCACGAGTGTTCTTTTTTCAGGAAAATGGCGTATGCTATTTAAGTAATTCGTCAATTTCAATTGCAGAAAGGGTGTTCAAGCTTGAAACACATGAGTGGTTATGTCCGTTGCATCACCATGTTAATCCTTGTGGCTGTCATGTTTAGCGGTGGAAGTGTCCATGCAGCTTCAGAAACGGCGAGGTCCGCTCCTGATCGTTTGATTGGCAAAATCATGAGGGTAGCCTCTGAATCTCAGCAGTCAATTAACAGCAGACCTTTTTCTGTTGGTGATTCGTTGAAAAAAGCGGAAAAATCATGGGGCAAACCGGAAGATCTAAGTACAGTTGCAGCCAATTATTGGAGCCATCATGTTCGTTTCCTCTATGACGGGTCAACCAGCAGAAAAACGATCACGGCCATTGATGATTTTAGTCCGCAGCTGCAAACGATTCATTTAGTGGAGGTAAAGAATTTGCTTGGAGAGCCTGATCGTGCAAAGGAGCAAGAGGGGATGTACTATGTCACTTATACGGATAACGAGAATTATAAGATCATTTTCGTGTTTGAAAGTGCCTGGAATAACCCTAACCCTATATTGAATATGTATACAGTTGAACCGGCGGATGAATCTAGTAAATAAGGAGCCAGTAAAATAGAAGAAGAAGGCTGCCGTGGAATCCCGGCAGCCTTTCGTTATTCTTCCGCTAGCTTCACTTCAATCGCCAGATTACGTAAATAATCCAATAATGGCCGTACCTTCTCTGGAGCTGTCACATCTGTAAAGGAGAAGGATTGTTTCTTCGTTTCCCCCGCGATATCCAGCTTGTATGAAAACGCATCCGCTCCTTGAGCTTTTGCCCCAGCGATTTTACTTAAGGATAGGTTGGAAAGATCGGCCTTTTCCATTAAATGCTGCAATTCCTCATGTTTCCCCTGCGGTAATTCTTCTGTATCTATTACCACATTCAAATCGAGGTTGGCCATTCCCCCGCCACAGCTAAATTGGATGAGCATGTCCGTTTTTGCCTCCCGTTCGTTTCTATTTACCTACTCAGGCAGCCCAACAGCTTTAAACGCGTCTTCAATCGTTTTTATCGCTGTATGAGGCACTGTTCCGCCATCAGCAAGCTTTTGGGCAGCCTTGATGACAACTTGGACGAATTGATTGAAATTCGCTGTCGCAAATAAATTCTGCATCGCATCGAACCAGATCAAGGCTGCTTTGTCCGTTCCAATCTCCATCGAGACAAGATAGAAGGCCTTGTTTGGAATCCCGCTGTTGATGTGGACACCATGATTATCGCGCTCGCCTTTATAATAGTTCCTCATATGATCCGGCTGCAAATCCTTCCCCATCAACTTATTATCGAATGCCGTACCTGGTGCTTTCATCGAACGGAGCGCCTGTCCCTTCAGTGTGGGTCCCATTATATCGGCACCAATCAGCCAATCGGCATCTGCCGCCGTTTGCTTCAAATGATATTGCTTTATGGTAACACCGAACACATCTGAAAGATGTTCATTCAAGGCCCCTGACTGACCTTCATACTCCAATCCGCTCGTGAACTGCGTTACTCCATGTGTAAGCTCGTGACCAATGACATCGAGTGAATCGGCAAAATTGCTAAAGATGATTCCATCGCCATCACCAAATACCATTTCATCGCCATCCCAGTAGGCATTCGTGAATTTATTCCCATAATGAACGTTCAGAATGAGATCAAGGCCCTCGTTATCCATGGAATTGCGGTGCAGGACCTCCTTGAAATAATCACGGACGACTCCACTATAATCGTATGCTTGGTTAACCACATGGTCACCGCTTGACCGGTCCCCTTCTTTCCTTGCCTCATTCACCCTCAGCTTCGTTCCGCCCTTGCAATCATATACATGCCGTGCCGACTCACCATGCCTGCCCGAACCAGCATCGGTTAAAGCGGTGACACCTTTGATATCATATTCCTTAAAGATTCTGCGCCTGCGCATTTGCCGGCTTTTCGCTAAACTGACCCGTGCCGCTTCCACATCATTCAGGGCCATATTCTCTAAAATATAGTTAGGTACTATGAAACACTGGCACACCGATTTTGAACAACCTTTTTTGTGCATACTTGACACCCCTTCATGATTTTTTTAAAACGATATCCGTTTCTTTTTGAAGAGTGCAGCTTTTCTTAACGCGCCCAGCCTTCAACATCATTCCCTTAAGGTTAAGCCTTATTGTCCGGGTGCTCGCTTCTTGTGCAGCACATGTCTATAGAATACTTTCGCCACGCTTATGTCATATCCCTCCCTTTCCATCCTTTCCAACACGGCAATTCCAGGTAAAATATGAGTCTCCTATTATTCTTTCCTGCGGCACCACCCTTAGCGACATATAAAAAAGCCTCAACTCCTAAAAAAGGAATTGAGACCCTCACTGACTTTTTTCACCTAAGCAGGGAGACTTCAATCAGCTCTTCCTGCCATTCAAGTATGTTTAAAGGATGCGAGTCGTAACGATACCCGTGATTTGCTTGATTTTTTCCTCCAAACCAGGAATGAGGTCGCCACTCACTTCACCGTCAAGGTCAATCATCGTATACGCATAGCCTCCTCGGCTTCTGTTAACCATATCAGCTATATTCAAATGCAAGCTTGAAACAGCCAGTGTGATTTGCCCGACCATATTAGGAACATTCTCGTGGAATACGGCCACACGTCGCTTACCTGTATAAGGAAGGGATGTATTAGGAAAATTCACGGAGTTTTTAATGTTCCCTGTTTCTAAAAAGCTCTTCACCTGACGAGCGGCCATAATGGCACAGTTTTCCTCCGATTCTTGCGTAGAAGCGCCAAGGTGGGGGATCGGCACGACATTTTTCATGTTCAGCACATTTTCATTCGGGAAGTCTGTAATGAACTGACCGACTTGTCCTCCTTCAAGAGCCGCTTGCATATCGGTTTCATTCACAAGCTCACCGCGTGAGAAGTTCAAAATATGAACGCCCGGCTTCATGATGCTAAATGTATCTTGGTTGAACATTCCTCTAGTATCATCAGTCAATGGAACGTGTACCGTTATGTAATCCGATTCCGCATACAACTGTTCAAGCGTCATCGCACGCTGTACATTACGTGATAGATTCCAGGCTGTATCGACAGATATGAACGGGTCAAACCCGATGACATCCATGTCCAAATCAAGTGCATCATTCGCTACAAGTGCACCGATCGCTCCTAAGCCGATGACACCTAGCGTCTTACCTTTGATTTCTTTACCGACAAATTGCTTCTTTCCTGCTTCTACAAGCTTTGGAATTTGTTCTCCTTCACCATCCAGCGTCTTTGTCCAGGCAACACCGGCAAAGAGATTACGAGATGAGGCCATCAATGAAGTCAATACCATTTCTTTTACTGCGTTGGCATTCGCACCAGGAGTATTGAAAACAACAATCCCTTGGTCCGTGCATTTGTCGACCGGAATATTATTGACTCCCGCCCCTGCCCTTGCGATTGCTTTCAAATCGGCACCCAATTCCATTGCATGCATATTAAAGCTGCGAACAACGATGGCATCAGGGTTTTCACTGTCATTATCAATCGTAAAGCCATCTTTATTGAATACATTTAACCCGCTTTGTGCAATATTATTTAACGTTTTGATCGTTTTCGCTTTTTCTAAAGTGATTGTACTCATGTCGTTTGCTCCTCTTTTCAATTATGATAGTTTTGATGATAACAAGATTTCAAGCCTAACTGCTATCCAAGTTCATGAAAATCTGTATTCCTTTAGACTTCACTATTGTCTGATAATAAACAGAAAGAGGCAAGGGATATAATCCCTTACCTCTGCCCAGGCGAACGGCTACGACACTATGTGTTCCCTCACGGTTATCCGCGTTTCGCCAGTTGCACATAGTCTTTTCATTTATTTTATTTTATCAAATTATTCAGCAATCTTCAATTTAAAATTTATTTTTTTTCATTCATTCATTTGAGTTTTGTAAAACATGCCAAGAAGGGCGGCGCTTATGCAAAGGACCCAGTGTTGGAATCACTGGGTCCTTTCATTAATCGTTTTAATTGGTGTGCAATGCTGGAATGAACGACCACTTCATTGCTGCGGCCTAACCACGATATAATCCAATTCATAAAACCCTTTATCCTTCATGAATGTGATCGTGTTTGTGCCTTTTTTCAATGGCACTTCCAATTTGGTTGCCATGAAGCGTCCCCAATTACGTGTATTTTGGTATTTCAATACGTGTGTTTCACCGTTGACGATGATTTTTCCCGTGGAGGGATCAAGTCCATTGGCAAACCAAATATCGACGTTATATTTACCTGTTTTAGGAACATTGACAGAATTGAAATTCACCTGGCTGTCGGCAAAATCCATCCCCCCTACATAGCTCCCGTCCGAGGCATTGGGTTCGTTCGTCCTTACCGATGCATGAAAAAGTTCGGCTTTCTCCGCTTCATATTTTGCTGCACCCGTATCCGTCAATTTCTCGGTCACTTCAGGGAAATAGGTGATGCGCAGGTTCTGTGCTCCATAAGGCACAAGCGTAATGTTTTCAGTCGGTTCCTTAGAGAAAATCGGTCCTACAGGCGGCTCCGCGGCTTCCACATTATTGGGGGATTTGCCCCATGTCGGAATTTTTTTCCCTTTCGCCACCAACTTAACCGGGGTCGTCGCTTGTTTGAATGGATTCTTTGGCATCGGCCCTGTAACCACATCAATGGATTTCTCCGGATCCTCGCGATCAATGAGCAAGCCGTAATTCCATGAGTTATCAGCTTTCACCGTATACTCATTAAAGCCTAAAGCAGATGCATCGAAACCTGGCGCTGGGGCAATCGGCTTGTCTTTAACCTGCCAATTCTCCTTCATTTTCAGGGAATACACGAGCGGACCGCGTTCAATTCCGATCGAATTATTGATCCATGTTGTTGTTTTTAATTTCATCGGTACTTGCAGAACCACTTTATCACCGCTCTGCCACTTTCTATCGATACTTACATACTCACCCGCTTTTATACCTTTAACAGGCTCTCCGTTCACCGTTATGCTAGGCTGCACCGACCACGCGGGAATGCGCAGCTTGAGCGGGAACTTCACCGTTCTTGAGGTGTTGATGTTAAATTTGATTTTATCTTCAAAAGGATAATTGGTACTCTCCTTGATGGTAATGTCCGCTTTTTTCAGTTTTACAGATACCTGGCTCGGGCCATACGCAATGACTCCAATGCCCCCATCTGCAGATGCTGCCCACATATTCTTCACGAAGTATGGCCATCCCATGTGCATATTGAAGCGGCAGCAAGGATAACCCGAAGTCGGCGAAGGCATCATGCCATTGGAATAGTTTTGCTTAAATCCATGATCTGCATGGTTGCTCTCCACTTGATTGGGCAGTGAATAATATTGATGGTTCTTGATTTCCTTATCCATCGCGCCTGGAAGGGAATTGAACGTTATTTTTTCCAGGTCATCACCAATTTGCGGATCGCCAAGGATCATCGCCGCTTCCTCGTTACTTTGCATCCGCTCTGTAATTGCACAAAGCTCCACTCCCTGCGTGGAAGAAGTTCCAGCTAGCATTTCCGTACCTGAGGTCATGCCGGTAATCTGATTATGATTATCTAAATTTTTGACTCCGGCATTGAAAGCCTTCCGATCGCTTTTGGAATGTGATCGTTGATAGTAAATGGAAGGCATTTTAATGGCTTCATTCACATTGACCGAATGGATCGGTTGAAAGTCGCTGCCAAAGTCTTGAAATTCATTTTTGCTGAATATGTCTGCAATCGGGTAGGCCTGCCCTGCAAGCGTATCCGTCAGCTTCAGCAGGAATGCCTCATTCGTTCGATTATAAAGCCAAAGGACGGTATCGATATTATCTCCAACCCGGATTTTGCCCCAATCCTTTAGGGGCTGTGCCGGCAAATTGGCGGCTTGATACTTGAAGTAGTTCGTCATGAATGGAAGGATGCGCTTATCTCCTGACGCTTCGTAATAATCCTTCATCGCATATAGAGCTACCATGCGCGGCCACCAATCATCATTGGATTCCGGACCGAACGATCCGTCCTTCCGCTGACTCGCCAAAATGGCGTTGATCCACTTTTGCGAGGTGGCAATCAGTTCCTTGTCATTCAAGGTATAAGCAAGAGGAACCAAGCCTTTCAAATAATAAACAGGCCGTTCCCAATCGGATTCCGGGGCACTGCCGCCAAGCCAGGCTGCATTCGTTCCCAATTCACCGTACAAATCCTCTGCATGGCCCGTAGCTCCGTCACGCTGAAGCTCAAGCTGCTCGAGCAGCCAGCCTTTGGCCTGCACCGAACCTAGGGGCAGCGGGGTAAATGGCGTCTCAATGAGCGGTTTTTTGTTGGAGACCGGTTGTTTGTAGGTTCTTTCCTGTACGACATATGCGCTGGCAATGAAGTTATCAAAAGACGCTTCGGCTTGGTCAGCTTGCAATCCGACTCCGCCTTTAACGTTAAGCGCCCTGCCTTTATCGCTATATTCGATCACCGGAGTGACTGTATCGTTCACGTAAACCTTAATCGTATTTTTGCTTGTTACAACTTTCAGATGATAAGGCTTATTCGCTTCGATGCGATCAAACACCTTCGTTGACTGCAGTACCAATCGCTTGTTATGTTTCCATTCATTAAGCGTAACGTTGCCATCCTCTCCAATTGCTGCATAAAAGCCGTTTGCTTTGGCATCTCCAGGGTACACTTTCTTCAACCCGAATAACAGACCGGCATCTCCCTTTTCTTTATCATCAGGTATTTTCAGGTTAACCTCCAAAGTCATATCATCGAACACCTTATCCTTAGCGACGATCTTATTGTTTTCATCCTTATTTACCCTTAAGGATCCTGAGGATAGCTGCCAGCTTCCATTCACGATATTCCAAGAATGGATGGCCTGATTGGGAGCATTGTCGAACTGATCCTGGAATAGGCTGCTGCCGTCCGGGACACTTGCCTTGACGTTATCGAAGAAAGGCTCGGAGTTGTAACTCCTAATGCCGATACGGCCATCTTTGTATGTGCTGTCGGTTTGTTCAAGCACCAGGTCACCATTCAAGTAGACTTGGATTTTGCTGCCAACGGCTATCACTTTTACCTGATAGGAGGTTTTTGGTTCAATTGTAACCGCCGTCCGTTTCAATTCGGTAAAATTATTGTCCATACGACCGAGAAACACGGAACCGGATCCGTTTGCCGATACGCCCGCATAGTAGCCCTTGACATGATCAACGCCGGGCACGGCACCGTTAACCCGGAATAATACCCCGGCATCTCCATTGTGATCCGCGAGGCTGATATCGGTCTCAACCGTAACATCTTGAACGGATGTCTGATTGGCGATGGCCTTATATCCCGCACCCTTACTGACAGTCAGCTTGCCTGAATCGATAAACCATGGACCCTCGATTACATTCCATTTATCATTAATGATCGTTTTATCGAAATGATCCGCGAAATAATCGGGTATTTCATGTTTTTTCGGTATGGCCGCTTGCGTCGAAAAGGGGAACGCACACGATATGAATAAAGTCAGAATCAGAAGCTGAACGATCGTTAATTTTCCTTTCAACGAATCCACCTCACTATGAATGTAATAATATTCAACTCTTTCACTTTTATCGGCATAGCTTAGCCCCCTCCGCTTATGTAGATTTTCCTCATATCGCTCACCTCCTTTGTTAGAATTAGGCCATTCACTTCCCTGCAAGACGTTCGATCTTCTCTGCCAGCTCAAGCTGATCGACAAGGTGGAAGGTATCAACAACATAACCGTCTTTATCAATCAAGAACATGGTGGGGAGCGAATGCAGCTCGTAAAGATCGGCCGCGTGTTTATGCTCATCTAGCAAAATAGGGTATTTCATTTCATTTTCCGTAACGAAAGCTTTAATATTTTCGGGCTGCTCCTCCGTTGTCACATTAATTCCATAGAAATCGATCTGGTCCTTATACTGCTCGTGAAGCTTCTTAAGCTCCACAGCTTCGACCGAGCAGGCATCACACCAGCTCGCCCAAAAATTCAAGACGACCGGTTTTTTTCCTTTTCCTCCGATTGACACATACTCGGAGCCATCCCATGCTTTCAGTGTAAATGAGGGTGCTTTGACATTTGTTGATTTTCTTTTTTGTCCGGAATTGGCCCGATCCACGATTTTTTCCAAGCCCTTGGCATCTAGACCTTGAGACTCGCCTACCTCGGCCTTGGTGGCTGTCAAATTATTTACAGCCTGGAAGCCGGCAAAGCATGCAACGAGTAAGAGAGCAATATATAGCCATACGTTTTTCTTCATAAAAAACCTTCCTTCGCCCGCTAATAATGGCAGTGCAATCATTTACATCCATCATAATTGGTTACCTTCTGTAAGTATTTACAATAAACATAGAATTTTTATGATTTTCCGCATAAAAAAAGCCCATGTTTGGCTGTGTAAACGAAAGAGGAGGAACGCTTGACGTGACTATCCCTTTCAGCAGCCCCTACTTGTTCGGTAAGGGGTGCGAAGGTTCGACATTTCCTATCTAATAGAATGAACGAGGCTTGCACTCAACTTCTTCCACCTTTACGGATGATCTAGTTGTTTACGAAAAGGGTTCGCTATGAAGCTCTTATTTTGCCTGGTTTACTGCTTTTCCTCGCATCTCGGTCTTGTTCTGCACTGGTACATTTCCTTCCTAACACATGTACCTTGCCAGGTTTCTGAAGAGTCTCCCTTCACCAGTGATTCGAAATGCTGACTAATTTACTTCAACCCCATGCGGTTTCACATGGGGTGTCTATCTAACTCTTATTGAATATCCTGAACAGTGAAGTAATCAAAATTCGCCTTCACATTTTTCCCGCTGACAGGACTTGCTGCATAGATGCCGATTTTCACATTCTTCAGCTTGGCAGTAATCGGATCTGCCGCTTTCTCCCATTTCCCATTCACCCAATAATAGGTGGAGTAGACATCGCCAACTCTTTTAATCTTCAGGAATAATGTATCATCACCAGGGTGTGATGCCGGGTTTTGGGCTTTGCTGTATTTCATCGCTTCTTCTTTTGCCGTTTCCAGTTTCAATCCATTATCCCAGACATGACCAAGCCTCACGTAATTATCCTGATCCTGCCACACATAAAGACCTGCTTGTTCATGGTTATTCCTGTTTGCTGCATGAACTTTCGTCGTTATCTCAAAGTCTCCTGCTGGAGCCTTCTGCAGGAAGAGGTTACTAAGTGTATTGCCTTCCTGAAATGAATCACCAGCTTGGGCAGTGATCGTTAGGTGACTTGGGTTTTCCTTCAAGCTCCAATTAGGCAGGCTTTCGTTGAACACCGACCACTTTTTATCCAGCACTTGACCATCAAATTGGTCCACTTTCGCTTTTTTGGCAATCGGAGAGTTCACCTCGTACTTAAAGCTTTGGATATCCTTTTTCAACTGATCTGCCGCCTTAAAGAATTCCTCAGATGTAGATTTTTTATTGTCATAGACCGCCTCGGCATTTTTTATCGATTTCTTCAGGAAAAAGATTGCCGTATTCGGATAGGTTCCAGGCGTGCTGCCCATTTTTGCGCTCTTCAATACCGCTTTCGTTTTATCTATTTCTTCCTTTAATACGTATTTTGGTGAAGCGGATTTTATTAGCGACTGATTTGCCGCAGCCACTCTTTTTGCATCCATTTTCGTCACTTTTCGGTCATATGTGAGCAACCCGTTAAGCTCACCTTCAACATCCGTTGTTTGCGTATAAACGGCCCCGCTTAACCCGTTGCCATGAATATATCCTTTTAATGATTCGATATACTCGATGTACGTATCCGTAATTTCTTCCTTATTGGATTGCTTCGCATAGCTCCAGCCACTCGTACCCCATTCATGGCCTGGTGCATCCAATCCTAAACCGCCATACTCACCAATGACCGCAATTCTATCTTCCTCGACATTCGGTGACCTTGGGTTCGGATAGGTGTGCCAATCGATGACATCCCCGACAGGATAATCGGTCCAGCCGCTTGCATTGGTTACGACACGAGTAGGATCAAGCCCTTTTACCCAATTCGTTAAACGCACCGTGTCATATTGTCCCCAACCTTCGTTGAAGACGGTCCATTGCACAATGGAAGGATGGTTGTACTTCTCTTGGACCATTTCCTTGAATTCTTTTTCATATTGCTTCCTTTCATCTGCAGTAGCCCTGCCTCCAGCTGATGAGCCTTCTAGACTCGGCATATCCTGCCAAACGATCATGCCCATTTTGTCTGCCCAGTAATACCAGCGGGCTGGCTCCACTTTAATGTGTTTTCGGATCATATTGAAGCCAAGGTCCTTTGTCTTTTGAATGTCGAATTTCAATGCCTCATCTGTTGGGGCTGTATAGTTTCCATCTGGCCAATATCCTTGATCCAATGGCCCCATCTGGAATATGAATTCCCCATTGATTAACGGACGCAGCTTACCATCTACCTTGCCAATGGTAATTTCCCGCATCCCGAAATAACTTTTTACCGTATCAACTGTTTTGCCATTCTTTTTTAAGCGCACTTCCAAGTCATATAAAAACGGATCCTTTGTTGTCCATAGGCGTGCATTGGGAACAGGCACGGCAATATCCTTGCCTACCTTGCCCGTTATTGTGCTCACTTTTTTGCCTTTTTTATAGACGATGGCCTCCACGGTTTCGTTTTTCACACCGTCTGCGTTTACTTTTAATTTCAGTTGCTCGGAATCTATATCAGGTGTCGTTTTCAACGAAGCTATATTAGCCTTTGGTACGGGCTCGATCCATACCGTTTGCCAAATACCTGATGCTGGTGTATACCAAATCCCCTCTGGCACACGAGTTTGTTTACCTCTCGCCTGTCCGCCGCCAGTTGGATCATGCACTTCCAGGATCAGTTCATTTTTTCCCTTCACCAAATACTTTGTAATATCATAGCTGAAAGCATCATACCCGCCTGTATGGGTCCCTACCTTTTCCCCATTCACATATAAGGTGGATTTCCAATCGACTGCTCCGAAATTCAATTTAATATGATCGCCCTTCCATTTATCCGGTAAGGTGAAATCACGTTTATACCACATATGTTCTTCCATTCTCTCGATATCGGATAAAGCTGATTCGACTGGAAAAGGCACGAGGATTTTCTCTTTTAATTTTTTCCCTGTCGGCAGCGAATCTCCATCAGAGGCACCTTGGAATTCCCATTCGCCGTTCAAATTCATCCAATCTTGCCTGGCCAATTGAGGTCTTGGATATTCTGGCAGCACGTTCTCCTTATTGACCTTATCTGCCCATTTCGTTTCAATGTTGAATTGTGAATGATTTTCCACCCTGTTCAAAAAGGTTGGAACATCCTTCCCATCCGAGCGCAAGGCACCTTTTCCATCATACGTGATCAGGACTTGATTGCCTGTCCGTTCGTAAATGGGCTGTTTAGTGTGAATGACGACAGTAGACTTGCTATTCTGTTTAAAAGCGACATCCTCAACTTCCCAATCTCTTCCGTTCAATTTGACAGCGACATGATCTTTAAGATTTCGAGGCAATTTATCTAATGGGCTTGCAAATGTCAGCTCCACTTGTTTGCCATCTTCAAGGACTTGTGCAGATTGAACCGTCCCGTCCATTTCATAGTCTTCAGGCAAATAAAAGGCACTGCTAGGAATGATCTGTTTTGCCACACTGTCGCTCGACCATAATAGTTTTAAATTCGCTCCGCCCTCATGTTCGAAATATTCAACTTTTATGTCGTATTCCTTGCCTGCTTCCAACGCAATCTCCTTGCTTTTTTGTTCAATGTCCCATTTATCTTCCCAAAAATCGATGGCGAGTTTCCCGTCGATCCATAATCTGAACCCGTTGTCGCCTTTCATATAAAACGTGTAGTCCTCAGAATGCTCAGGGATCATTTTCCCAGTCCATCTCACGGCTGCGGCATCACTTTGCCCCGTGAATTGCTGTAGTGCTGGATTAAGGTCCGAGAAGTCGATATTGTAATCCATTATTGTCGTTTTCAATCGGTTGAAATCGAATACTCCGGCTTTGGTTGAAGTATAATACTCCCCTTTCAGCCCGTGGTTCCCATCAGCAGCATCCCCGGCTGCTGAAGCAGGTGACCCACTAAGGCCGCCGATTACGATAGAACTAACGAATAAACAACCCATCCATGTCTTCTTCATAATGAAATGATTCCCTCCCCTAAGTACGTTCATTGCCAAAACATTATGTTACCGCTTCCAAAATCATAATCCGAAACACCACTCAACTAATGCATCGATATCTACTCCTTTCCCTTACTACTTTACCAAGCCTTCAAGAAAAATTATTTGTAAAAAGCAGTTACATTTTACACTTTTCAGATAATTGTTTTTTCTCCATCCGCCTGAACACATCGGGGGTCCCATATCGCTTTCCAACAGATAGGTCGGTGTCACCAATGTGGATGACATGTGCTAGGTCCATTGGCAGCATCGATTAATAACCCAGCGAAGGCGGGCCATTTCTATCGATTGGAAAGACATGCAAAGAAGCCCCACTGATAGAGCATTGGGACTTCCTGAACGATGCTGATTCGCACACCTACTTGTATTCACTTGAAACTGACTGTGATGGAGACTGGACTTTTACATGGCTAGGTACTTTCTTGAGACGAATGACTTTCCTTTTCCTTCTTTTCATGACGATGAGCCGTTGGAGGAGAATGAATACAAACAGTAAAAACCCGACTGCAATTTTTGTCCACCACGAGCTGAGTGTACCTTGAAACATAATGATCGTCTGAATGATCCCCATGCTCATTACACCCAGTGTCGGACCAATTAAATAGCCAAACCCCCCGGTTAACAGGATTCCGCCAATGACACAGGCTGCAATCGCATCCATTTCCATCCCCAATAAATGGAGACCATATCCCGATAACATATATAAGGTAAATACCACGCCGCCCAAAGCCGAGCAAAACCCTGAAAAAACATAGACCAGGATAGTGGTTCGTTTAACAGGCAAGCCCATTAACGCAGCTGATTTGACATTGCCGCCAATGGCATATACATTGCGGCCAAACCTCGTCCATTTGGCGATATAAACCGCAAAAGCCACAACCATGATGGCAACGACCGCCCCTATTGAAATGTAATGATCGCCGATCAAATAGACCTTCGCTTGCGAAATGGCACTGTACGTATCATTGGTGATGACGATGCTATCCGTGCTGATGAGGAAGCTTGCACCTCTTGCCAGGAACATCCCCGCTAGTGTGACGATCCAGGGATGGAGATCGAAGCGATAAATGAAATAGCCTTGGAAGGCACCGAAGGCGATTCCAATCAGTAACGAAAGGGCCATCACCAGATACCCATTGACGCCTGCTTCCAGCAACGAGGCAGAAACCATGCTGATGAAGGCAACCAAGGCCCCGACGGATAGGTCGATCCCGCCAGTAATGATGACGAAGGCCAAACCGGTAGCTACAATGATTAAGTATGCATTATCAATAAATAGATTCAGAAATACCTGTGTACTAAAAAACCCCGCAAAGGCAATCGAGCCATATCCGTATAACAAGACGATCAATGCCATTGTCGCCATTATGAATATATGATTCTCTTTAATTCCGAACTTCACATGCTTCATTAGACGGACACCTTCTTTTTATTAAACTGCAAAAATATGCTTCTGAATTGCTCTGACTGAACTAGACATACCATGATCACCACAAAGGCTTTGACGACCATCACGATTTGGGGATTTATCCCGACCGAATAGATCGTTGTCGAAAGTGTTTGAATGAATAAAGCGCCCACCACCGTTCCGCCAAGGAAATATCTACCCCCGCGCATCGAGGTACCGCCGATCACTACGGCCAAGATGGCATCGAGCTCCATCCATAATCCTGCGTTATTAGCATCAGCGCTGCTTACATTTGCACTGACAATGATTCCAGCGATCGCTGCACACACTCCGCTAATGGTATAGACGAGAAAAATGATTTTCCTTGGTTGAATTCCAGCGAATTTACTTGCCGTGATGTTATTGCCGATCGATTCTAGGAATAAACCCATCGCCGTTCTTTTCTTCATATAGAACATGATCAGTAAAATGGCACCGCCGATGAATATCGAAAATGGCAGCCCCATAAAGAATCCAGAGCCGATATATTTGTAAATTTCATCATCGATCGTTAAAATCTGTCCACCCGTTATCAATTGGGCGATTCCCCTGCCAACCGTCAGAAGTATGAGCGTGGCGACCATCGGCTGTATCTCAAATATGGAAACAAGGACCCCGTTCCACATGCCGCATACGATCCCGACGCCGACGGCTGCAATCAGCGCAACCCAAACGGAGGAGGTTTCCATGATATAGGCGGCCAAGGCTCCTGAAATGGCCAAAACGGAACCGACCGAAATATCGATCCCTCCTTTTGCAATGACTAAAGTCATGCCGATGGAAATGATCAATAACGGGATGACACGGTTCAAAATGTCAATCAGGCTACCGAATAAATGCCCATTCTTCATTTCAACCGAATAAAACCCAGGAATCAAAAAGAAATTCAGGAGCAGGAGGACCAATAAGGCTACGAGCGGCCAAAATATTTTCGTTTGGGCCAGCCTAAACAGGTATCGATTCAATACTCTCAGCCCCCTTTGCAATCATATCCATGATTTTGGATTCGCTCATTTCATCACCTTGTAATTCACCAATGATGTTTCGGTCACGCAGCACAATGACTCTATCACAACAGGCTACCACTTCTTCCAATTCCGAGGAGATAAACAAAATCGTGATTCCAGCCGCTGCCAAATCCAATATCAACTTGCGGATTTCCCGTTTTGAGCCAATATCGATTCCCCGTGTCGGTTCATCCAAGATCAATAATTTAGGATTTGTCGCCAACCATCTCGCAAGGATAACCTTCTGCTGATTCCCGCCGCTCAAATTATCGATTCTTTGTTCCATGCTAGGTGTTTTGATTCTTAGCAACTCGATATATTTTTGTGCGATATCCCTTTGTTCCTTCATCGGAATGTACTTGAATAAACCTCGCTTAGCTTGCAATCCTAAAATGATATTCTCGCGAATCGTTAAATCGTTGACGATTCCCTCCAGTTTGCGATCCTCCGGGCAGAAGCTTAGCCCTATATCCACAGCAAGCTTAGGGTTCATCGACCTGATCGTTTCATTATCGACGGACATGATTCCTTCATCCGCTTTTTCTATGCCAAAAATCAGTTTGGCTACCTCGGTCCTGCCCGAACCCAACAATCCCGCCAACCCTAGGACTTCACCTCGCCGCAGGCTTAAGTTAAACGGATTTATCGTTCCCTGCCTGCCCAAGCTGCTCGCATCCACAAAGACTTCCTGACCAATATGCCTCTTTTTCTCGTTATCTCGTATAGAATCCTCTCCCCATTCCCTGCCAATCATCTTTGATACAAGCTCTGCCCTGGAGATCGTCTTCGTCTCATATTCACCAATGAGTTCACCATTTCTCAACACCGTGATTCGATCGGTAATTTCAAAGATTTGATCTAAAAAGTGGCTGACAAAAATGATGCCCATCCCCTCATTCTTTAAGCTTCGCATCACCTCAAACAGTTGCTTCACTTCGTTCTTATCCAGACTTGAAGTTGGTTCATCCAAGATCAGCACACCGCTGGAAATATCGACAGCCCTTGCGATTGCCACCATTTGTTGGATCGCCGTGGAATAGGAAGATAAAATCTTTGTTACATCGATGTGAATATTCAAACGTTCCGAGAGTACCTTCTTTGCTCCTCGGTTCATTTCCTTCCAGTCGATTCTCCCTTTCTTCATCGGCTCCCTTCCTATGAAGATATTTTCTGCAACAGAGAGATTCTCACACAAGTTTATCTCCTGATAGACAGTACTGATGCCTAAATGCTGTGCTTCTTCGGGAGACCCTGGTTCTATCTTCTCACCTTCCAGATAGAACGTGCCTCCGTTTTTCTCATGTACGCCTGTCAGCACCTTGATCAATGTCGATTTACCGGCTCCATTCTCCCCCATAAGAGAGTGGATTTCTCCCCGTTGCAAATTGAAATGGACGTTCGATAATGCTTTAACACCTGGAAACGATTTCGTGATCCCTTCAGCCTTCAGTAAAATTGGACCCATCTATAACACCTTCTTTATCACTATTTAATGAACATGTAAATTGTTAAATTAAGTATAAAGTGGCGATAATTTTATGTATTTAAAAAAAAGGGTCTTTTTTTACAAATTTCAGCGAATACATTACATACGCATAAAGAAGAGCCATGGTATGAACTACCACGGCTCCAGCCTCTAGACAAAAGGGATTCCGCCCTGTTTTCAAGCAATGAAACGATAAGCGTCACACTCCCGCTTAGGAAATGCGGTCCATGGGAAACCATGCAGATGCCTGCCGAGGAGGCTCAAGGACCGCCTCTGGATAAGGGAGTGCCTGCAGGGCAATGAAACGGTCATTCTACAACCATCAAATCGGTGGGCAAATGTAAAATCCATCATGTACAAACCCTTAAAACTGTGGCCAATCGGAATTCCCTCTTCAAGTTCAAGCAAAGTGCAATGAAACGGTCGAAGTACAGATTCTCCAAAACCATTGGCAATCAATAGTGCCTCATCAAAATTTCCTGCTTCGCTTCCTCTTTCGTAAAGGTTTTTTCCGAAGTAATGATTTTCATCGGAATTTCTTTCCCCGCTTTAAGGTCTTTAACCGATTTCATGAGTTGGGGACCCAATAATGGATTGCATTCCACCGAGAAATTCAGCTTGCCTATACTCAATGCAGTCAATGCCTTTTTGGTTGCATCAATGGAAATGATTTTAATATCTTTCCCGGGCCGCAAACCATACTCATCAATGGCTTCAACCGCACCAATCGCCATATCATCATTATGTGCGTACACGACATCGATGTCCCGGCCATAGCGGGCCAAGGCGGCGGCCATCATTTCCTTCCCCTTTTGATACGTAAAATCCCCTATTAATGAATCCAGGATCCGATAGGAATGATGGTCATGCAGAACTTCTTCGAACCCTTCCTTTCTGCCGATGGAAGGAGCGGCATTGCTCGTCCCCTCCAATTCAATGATGTTCACCTCTTTTCCCGGTGTCTTCCTCCCATTGACTAACCAACGGGCAGCCCTGCGTCCTTCCTCAACAAAATCCGAACCGATAAAGGAAGTCCATAAGGAGGAATCCCTCACCTCAATTTCTCGATCAGAGAGGATGACGGGAATTCCGGCATTCTTTGCTTCTTGAAGCACTTCATCCCAGCCATGTTCGACCTTCGGGGAAAAGGCGATGACATCTACCCCTTGCTTGATAAATCCCCTTATTATTTCCACTTGCTTTTCTTGATCATTATTGGCATTCTTCAGTTTCAGGTTTACCCCTTCGTCTTTTGCTGCCGCAATGATCGAACTCGTATTGGCCGCCCTAAAACCACTTTCCTTACCGACTTGCGCAAACCCCAATGTGACCTTTACATCCTTCTCTTCCTGATGGTTAGTGGATAGATCCCGTTGTTGTAGATATTCATTTACGTTCTTCGGTGTCACTTGATGGTTCCTGACTATTATTTTTTTCGGGATTTCCGCTTCTTGATTCAAAATTTCAATCGCATACTGAATGGCTTCTTTTCCACCAGTCGGGGTAATGAATGTCGTATCGACCTTTTTTCCCTTTACTAATTGCAATCCACCATCCGGCTTGTTAACCCCATCGCTGCCGATGATGTAAACTCCTTTCAGATGCAAAGCTTCGAGGGCTTTGCGGGCCCCTAAAGCCATTGCATCATTGTACGCATAAATCAGGTCAGGCGGATCGTGGCGATAGCGCAATAGTCCCTTCAGCTTGTCCTCGGCCTTATCTCTTTGCCAGTTCGCAACAAGTGAATCGGTTATCTTATAAGCCGAGTTTTCACTTATTTTCTCCCGGAAACCCTCACTTCTTTCCTCCACTTGCAAGGCACTCGCGACACCTTGCAGTTCAATGATGTCCCCGCCCTTATTGCCCAGCAATTGCATGGCAGCCTCTGCAGCCATCTCGCCTATGAAATGGTGGTCTGAGCCGATATACAGGGTATAATTGTACCCTTCGACTCCCCTCCCCAGGACAATGACAGGGATTTCTTCATACACCTTCGATATGACAGGCGTCAAGGCAGCCGTATTATCGACGGATACGATCAACAGATCGATTCCATAGGACTTCAATGTTTCGATTTCCTCTATCTGTTGCGCCGAGCTGTGCGCCGCATCCGTATAAATCACTCTTATATTGTGATGTTTCGCAGCTTCTTCCGTTAACTCCTCATACATCAGCACTTGCCATGGTTCAAGAAGGTTTGGCTGTGAAACACCAATGACATAGTCTACTTCCTTCTCTTCCTTGGCCTCCTTCTCGGTATTCTTGTAATGAAGCAATAATGGGAGTAAGCAACAGACGCTTAATCCAATCATTATATTTCGATATATCCTTTTTTTAGTCATTACTCTTTACTCCACTCTTATAAACCATCGGTGAAATGCCAATCATCTTCTTGAAGGCACTGCAAAAGTAATGCTGAGTACTATACCCGACCATATCCGCCACTTCATAGATTTTTAGATAAGGGTCCTTTATCAGCAGTAGGGCTTTATTTATTCGTACCTTCGTCAGATAGTGTATGAACGAAACCCCTAATTCATTTTTAATTTGCTTGCTTAAATACGTAGGGCTCACCTGTACAATGGCAGCCACTTCTTTCAATGAAATCGAATGCTCGTCATAGTGTTGATCGATATAATTTTTAGCCAATAAAACCATCGGCGATAAACTTTTGGAGGTTTTTACCTCTGTAATTAACTCGGTATATTGCTTTGGAAAAGCTAGGAGATCATGAAACATGTTCTCGGCACAAACAATCCCCTTGCCCAAGAATTTTTCGGCATAGTCTTTTATTTCCCTGTTCTGTGTGAGCAGCTGTTCCATATTGACGCCTGGGATAAGTACGACAATATTGCCTGAATGGTCTTCAAAAAGCTCAACGTTTGGATACGCATTCAAAATATGCTTGATGATATTCTTCAATGAAAAGTTTATTAAACTATCACTCCAATACCGCTCCGCTCCACCGTCATCAATTCCTCTGACTACCTTGAAAACCGACATCCCTATATGGCCTTCAAGCTTCAGCTCCAGTAGCTGGCACTGTTCATGGACTTCTTCTTCGGTAAATGAACCTGAGCACCAGTTTTGCAGGAATTTTTCTTTAAGCAGTGGTTTATTTCCCTCCAGTTGCTGCGCAAGCCGCTTACTTCTGCTGTTTTTTTCGAGATGTTCCGTAGCCCTTTTCACCGTTTTGATTAGTTCATCCTTGTTAACAGGTTTTATTATATAGTCAAATGCACCCATCTTGATCGCCTGTTGTGCATAGCCAAACTCATCGTAGCCCGATATGACGATAAAAATGGCGTCTGGAAGGTTTTTTCGCAATTGCTCCATCAATTCCAATCCATTTAGAAACGGCATATTAATATCAATGAATAAAATATCGGGCTTCAATTCGATGGCCATGTCCAATGCCATTTCACCATCTTCCGCTTCTCCTATTACGTGAACGGAGTAATCCTCCCAGTCAGCTGCGAACCTAAGTCCTTTCCTTATCGTTGTTTCATCTTCGGCAATTAATAACTCCCACATCATAAAACCTCCACGACAGCCCATAAATTTTGCAAGCGCTTTATTTATTGATTATAGGAAGTATCGCTATCACTGTTGTCCCCGTTCCATATTCACTGAATACTTGTAATCCATATTGCGATCCATATGACAACAGAATTCTTTCATTTACATTAAATAAGCCATAACCTTTATGGTCACCACTCATATTCTTTAAAGCATGATTCAATTTTTTCAAGGGCTCCGCCTCGATTCCGACTCCTGTATCCCTAACGGCAAATAAAAGCTGATCGTTCCTTTTACATATGCTGATCGAGATTTTTCCTTTTCCTCTTTTGTTCCTTATTCCGTGATAGATCGCATTCTCGACCAAAGGCTGTAAAATAAGCTTCAGCACTTGGTTATTTTTTACCGTTTCATCCACATCCAATTGATATCCTATTTTGGATTCATAGCGGGTCATCTGTATGGTAAGGTAACTGACTATATGCTCGACCTCTTCTTCAACCGTTATGAATTCATTTCCCTTATTCAAGCCAATTCTGAATAAGGTTGTCAGTGCATTGACCATTTCTATGATTTTATCGGCTTTATACTCGCTTGCCATCCATTGGATGGTGTCTAATGTATTGTATAAGAAATGCGGCTTGATTTGCGCTTGCAATATTTTAAGCTCTGCTTCCCTTTTACTTTTTTGTTCCTTATAGACAAGATCGATGAGCTCCTCCACTTCCTGGATCATTTTATTATAGCTGTTGCCCAACTGACCAATTTCATCGTCATACTTCGAGTGAAAACGGAGGTCGAATCGTCTTTCCTCCACATTCCCCATTAATGTCTTGAGTTTTGTTAATGGCTTCGTTATCGTATTCGCAAAGAATAAAGACACGATCAAACTGATGATTAAAGTGATGATGGCGATGATCAAAGTGAGTCCTTGAACTTTGGATACGACCTTGGTCGTTTCATTAATCGAAAACACCCCGACAATCTTCCAACCGATATCGGGAACCGTATTGTAAATGATTTGGAACTTGTCATGCTCAATCTCTTTTTCGATCGGCGGCGATTCATCGTTCGCCAGCCAGCTTGGATGGATGCGGTAAACCGTCGAGTTAACCGGTGAATAAACCACTTTGCTTTCTTTATCCATGATGAAAATGAAGCCGCTTTTACCAAGCTTGATCGATTCTATCACGCTTTTTATGAAATCGAATTTAAGGTCAATTAAAATGACGCCCTCAACTTCCTTGGTTGTCGGGTTTTCAATGGCTTTGACCAGTGATAGCACATTATTGACTTGATAATCCGAGGTGTTTGTAAGATTCCTGCCGATCGGCTTTGAAATCAACTGGATCTTTCCTGGTGTTTGTATCGCCTTTTTATACCAAGACTCCTTCGTAAGCGGATCTCTGGAAATCCTCGTCATCTCATTACTGATCAGCTGATCGTACCGATTCACTAGAATGATTCCTGCTATTTCCTGATGCCTGTCTTTATAGATTTGGATTTTTTCCTTCGCCTTTTGCTCTATCTTTTCAGCTGGTTTTTTTTGTTCCAAAAATTGTCCAACGGATTCTTCGTTCGCTAAGTAATACATAATATTATCATTCTCTTGAATTAGTACTTTAATGTGGTTCCATACTTGGTCAATCATCTGATCTGTGTGCCTGTTCGCTTCCTTTTCAATGGATTTCTTATATATTTCCCCGCCAAAAAAACTCAGGGTCATGATACACAAGATGATGATGATAAAAAAATAGAAAAATAGTTTAAATCGGATACTGCTGTTATTGAAATGTGCTAGCAATTTGAGCGCAATAGTGAACTCTCCCTCTCCCTTTTCTTGGGTCATGGTTATATTATTACCAATGTGTTGCTCATTTTCAATAAAATTCATAATAATCAAAAAATAAATTCCCAACGGTTGATACCATAGAAAAATCGAAATTGTTAAGAAACAATTCCGATTTTTCCGCTTACTATTAGTATTGTCGTGATGATAAAGCTTCCTCTGCCGCATCTTTCCCAACAAACACATCTTCATCCGTTTTGATCCATCTTTCAATTTCTTTTCCAGCTTTTAAATCTTTCGCTGCTTGAGCAAGCTGAGGTCCCAATAATGGATTACATTCGACTATAATATTTGACTTACCTGCGATGACCGCTTCGAAAATATCTTTAATGCCATCCACCGATACCACTTTGATATCCTTACCTGGCTTCAATCCATATTCTTCGATCGCTTGTATCGCCCCTAATGCCATATCATCATTATGAGCGTAAACCGCATCGATATTATCGCCATCCGATTTCAAAAATGCTTCCATTACTTCCTTGCCTTTCGTACGTGTAAAATCACCTGTTTGTGATTTAATGATTTTATAATTGGCATTCGCTTTGATTTCCTTGGCGAATCCAGCCATGCGATCATTTGCCGCACTAGCTCCGACCGTTCCCTGGAGCTCTACAATATTCACCTTCGAATCCTTGCCCATCAAATTGATCAACTCTTTGGCAGCGTTTTCACCTTCTGTAATGAAATCGGAACCGATAAAGCTTGTATAAAGTGATTCATCCTTAACTTTAATTCCACGATCTAACAAGATGACTGGGATACCAGCATTTTTAGCTTCCTTCAGAACCGTTTCCCAGCCGGACTCAACAACGGGAGCCAATGCAATCAAATCCACTTTTTGAGCAATAAAGCTTCTAAGGGCTTTGATTTGATTTTCTTGTTTTTGCTGAGCATCCGAGAACTTCAATTCAAATTGGGGGTCATTGCCCAACGTTTTTTTTATGGAGTCGGTTTCCGCTGTTCGCCAGCCGCTTTCAGCACCAATTTGCGAGAAACCTACAACGATTTTATCCCCCTTGCCTTTCGAAGTGCCACCGCTTGAGCCGGATGATTCGCTATTGCACCCTGCCAACAAAAAGATTGCCAACATTGAAGCAATTAACAGCATCCAACCCTTCTTTGCTTTCCCCATTTCTTTTCCCCCTTAAAGTTATTCCACATTAGATTACAGCTTAAAAAGAAGAAAGTATTTATAATAAAACAGGATTATTTATAATTTTTAGTTTTTTTGACATGTATTCATATGTGATCAAGAATGTCAGGATAACCAGAACCCATCAAACGAGGGCAAAAAGTAATGGAGTTATCTTTCTTCCAGATTTGCTTTATCCCTTAACGATCTTTATGATTTCATTACATGTTGTGCACATGATCAACGTAGGTCCATTTAACTGTTTGATTGTCGACAGCTGTTGATGCTCACATTTTTTTATGGTGATCCCCCCATTCTTTAAAATTGGAGTCAACTGGTTTAACGCCATCCGGAGTCCGGTTACAGTTGACTACCATAAGATTACAAAATAGGCTCGGAATAGTATTTACAATAAAACGCCATTATTTATGAATTTCCATGCTTGATCTAGAATTGGACCATCACCATTCTGGCTTTATTCTGCAACTGTTCGTCTTGGCTGGACTCACATGATGTGATCCTGCCAAACTTGATATATTGATAAAAAAACTCGCCTTTCCAAGTAGGAAAAGCGAGTTTTTTTAATATCGTGGACGGTTCCATCTTTTTATCACCCGTAACATGAGGACAATGACGAAAACCATGATCAAAAGGAGTATGAACGGCAATGTCGTTGTAAGAACGGTGACCCACCCGCTTACATCAGTATCTGGCGGTATCATGACAATTTGTTCTATATTATGTTCGTCCGCAGCTCGATTGATCGTATTCAGCGCGAACTCACTGTTCGGGACAATTACGTTAAAAGATTGATCCTTTCCATCAGCTTTCAGGCGGCCGCTTATTTCATATACACTTTTTTTCGGCTCCAATTTCAAGGATGTCACCTTTCCAGCCTCTAATGTTGAATAAAATTCAGCATCGGTCAATGTCTCTTTCTTCTCGCCATGCTCGTAATGGGTGAAACCAAAACCAGCAGCCAACAACACGGCCAAAATAATTACATAAAAAAACTTAGTGCGGAAAATTGCCTTCATCTAATACCTTCTCCCATGTTAAAACAAACTAAAGGTAATAGTATCATATATAGTTAATTATTAACAATTAAACCAATAGGAGAAGATCGGGACAGCCCGTAGTCAAAACTGAGGGTAACATGCGTAATGCCATTTCATCCCCTCTACAAGGGAATGGAGATAGAAGTTCGATTGCCTATAGTTTTCATATTTTATACATCGATCGTTTCATTACACTCAGCTTAAACATTTAGAAAGGACCATTTAACCCACAGTTTTTGAGGTTTATACTTTCGTAGGCCAGCACGAACTGGGCAGCTTTCTTTAGGGTATTGGTTTATGAGGGTAATGGAGCTTAAAAAAGATGCCATCTGCAAAATACAGACAGCATCACCTTTTTCATGTCTTATATAAGGCGTACATGTTAAGTGAAGGGGTGTTCGTTTTGGCTTATTCTTGCCTGAACCCACTTTCATCCATGTAGAATACTTCCCAAAGATGTCCGTCCAAATCCCTGAAGCTCCAACCGTACATGAATCCATGGTCGATGGCTTCATTATAGGGCTGTGCGCCGGCATTCAATGCCCTAGTGACGACTTCGTCGACTTCTTGCTTACTATTTACCGATAGGGCGACAATCGCTTCCGCACTCGTTTCCGAATTCGGGATTTCCATCTTCGTAAACGTCTTGAAATAATCCTCAACCAATAGCATGACGTAAATCGATTCACTGATAACCATGCACGTTGCGTTTTCATTGGTCATTTGCTCGTTAAAGGCAAAGCCCACTTTAGTGAAGAATTGTATCGAAGCATCCAAATCTTTAACAGGCAGGTTAACGAATATCTTTTCTGCTTGAACTCTCATCCTATTCACCCTCGCTTGATTTATTTGTTCACTCACCTATTATTCGCTGTTTTTTTAGAATATCCTGCTGGCAGCACTGATAGCGGTCCAAGTCAAAATATGAACCAGTTCATTACCCATCTTAAATCTTTAATATGCTATAGACATTGAGCGAATGCAGCGTGCGTATTCCTGAAAGGTCTATCTTGCTGGGTGGATAAATAAAGTTCATGATCATAAAAACATCCTTTGCAATAATCGCTACAAAGGATGTTTTGCGGGTTTACACTTTAGTAAACCCTTAATTTTTTACTTTAAATAAACTTTCATAATCTCCGTTTCGTTCATGATCGCTTCGCTGTTAGCTGTTTTTTCCACTTTTTCAACGAGCTCACCATTCGTGATGACGATCGGAGTGATAATGCTTGGTGCATTCGATTTAAGGAATTCGATATCGAATGTAACGAGCTTGTCCCCGGCTTTTACACGCTGCCCTTCTGCGACATGGACTTCGAATCCTTCACCTTTAAGGTTCACCGTTTCTAGCCCGATATGCATCAGCAATTCAATCCCATTTTTCGTCTTAAGTCCTATTGCATGCTTCGTATGAAAAACCTGGACCACTTCTGCATCTATCGGAGCCACGACAAGGCCCTCCTCAGGAAGGATCGCGATCCCATCTCCCATCAGCTTCCCGGAGAACACCGGATCTGGAACATCCTCCATCTTTATGACTTGTCCGTTTATCGGTGCAAGCAATTGCTCCACACTATCTTTTTTTCCGAATAATTTCTTGAACATAATAGACCCCTTCCTCTTTCCAGTCGAATTTATCAAGACAAAAAGTCTTCATCTCTTGCCCTATTAATAAACCTTTGTTTCCTTATCTATTTTTTCCACCTTCATGAAATCGAACGCTGCTTCATACCCTTTGCCTTGCGGGCTGCAGGCATAAAGGCCGACTTTCATCTTCCTTGCCTCTTCAACGAGATGGGTCATCCTTATTTGGCTCCACGAAGTGCCATCCAATGAATAATCCACATAAAAGTCGTTGTCCCTTCTCGTGATGCGATAAAATAGCGGAGCCCCGTCTTCTGAAATTTCCTGGCTTGACCAATCAGAATACCCTTGATTTGTTGCAACCACACCTAATTTACTTTGGCCATCAGGGATATATTCAACCGACGTCTTTAGCCATGTCTCGGTTGAGAAGCGCACCATCAAGCCCGCTTGGTCATATCTATTGACTGGATTGGATTTCACTTTCGTCGTTAAACGAAAATCCCCGTTTACCTCATGGTATAAAAAATGCCCATTATCCGCTTGAAAGCCATAATGAGTTTTTTGCCAAAAATCGGTTTGATTATCCGTTTTAATGACTAAAATCGAATCCTCCGCATTAATACTCCATGCTTTCGGCTCGGAGTGCCAAGTTAATTTCGTTCCGAATCCAGAAGCATGGTTAAACTCCTCCATTAATATAGCCGTTATGATCGTTGCCACCTTTCTAACAATTGATGCATGCACGCAGGACTTTCGCCAACAAAATCATTAATATTTTGTTAATTCCGATAATACAAGCTTATCATAAGTCGACCACGTTTGAGAATTATCAGGTTCCGGAGCGCAGGGCAAGCAGAAGGCGATCAAATTCTACACACATTCCGGCACAAGAAAAAGCGATACTTCATAAGGAAAAACCGCCCCTTTTTTAACCGATTCGAAAATGGCGCTGAACGTACTTATTTCTTTTTCGCTTTGGCTTCGGCTTTTTTAATATTCTCCTTCCCCCTGAATGTAACGATCTCACTTATTACATCATAAGGAATCGGCTTGTTGAGCGGAAACTGAACGGCCCCTTTCGACCGTTTATAGTCCGATAAAGCATCTTCAAAGGCCAAGATCCCGCTCGGTGTCGGATAAAATCCGATATGGTTTTTATAAGCCGCGAAATGGACCAGGTTGCCATGTATGGCAAACGTGGGCATTTGATAACTAATCTTTTCACTAGCTTCCGGTGCCGCAGCTTTTATCACGTTCCTTACCGTTTTCAAAATCTCCTGTACCTCTTCGGGAAATTGCAAGATATATTCATCAATTGTATGAAAAGTTTTGGCTCCTACCATGATTTCTCCTTTCGTCGTTCAATTTGTCGTTATTCTATATTATAGCAATTTTTAGGATTCTTTATTTCTGTTTCTCAAGTAGTGTGTTGTGGTTGATTTCCCTCAATGCCGCTTTTTCGAGAGGGCGGGCACTCCTGACGCCGAAGTCTCGCAATCTGCTCCAATCAACATTTAGTAGCTTCGCCTTAAATAAGAAATCTTTACGAAAAGGGACTAATAAACAAAGGAGTCCGCTACAAGTGGCTTATAGCGGACTCCTTTGTTTATAGGAAGATTAAGATAGATCTTCTCCATTTGTTTCGATCACTTTTTTATACCAGTAGAACGAATCTTTCTTCGAGCGTGCAAGTGTGCCGTTTCCTTCATCATCCTGATCCACATAGATGAAGCCGTAGCGCTTGGACATTTCGTTCGTTGAGACACTGATTAGATCAATGGGCCCCCATGCCGTGTAGCCAAGCAAATCAACGCCGTATTTGACAGCTTCCTTCATTTGTTCAATATGCTGTCTTAAGTAGTCAACACGATACGGGTCATGAATGGAGCCATCTTCCTCGACCTTATCATGGGCACCAAGACCATTTTCAACGATGAACAGCGGTTTTCCATAGCGATTATGGAAGTCTTGCAATGTATAACGAAGCCCTTTTGGATCGATCTGCCATCCCCAATCGGATGTTTCAAGGTGAGGGTTTTTAACACTATTTTTCACCATATTCCCGAGAACACTCTCTTTTTCACCTTGTGTAGTAACAGAGATAGACATGTAGTAACTAAATGAGATGAAATCGACAGGATACTGTTTAATAATCTCATCATCGCCTATTTTCTTTTCAATCACGATGTCATTTTCCTCAAAGTAACGCTCCATTAACTTCGGATATTCTCCTCGCACTTGAACGTCTGTGAAGAATAGGTTCATATCATTGTGGTTTTGCGCTAATAAGATGTCATCCGGATGGTTCGTGACAGGATACGTGGTCATGCGTGCAAGCATGCATCCTACTTGTACTCCGGGAATGATTTCATGGGCAAGCTTCGTGGCAAGGGAACTAGCGACAAATTGATGGTGGGCTGCTTGATACGCTACTTGCTCGAATGTCTTGTCCGGAACGTTTTCAACGAGCACACCGCCACCTGTGTAAGGACTGTGTGTAATGACGTTGATTTCATTAAAGGTGAGCCAGTATTTCACCTTGTTTTTATAGCGCGTAAACACGGTCTCTGCATAGCGCGTGTAGAATCCAATAAGCTTCCGGTTATGCCACCCGTTGTATTTCCGCGTCAATTCAAGCGGAGTTTCATAGTGTGAAAGAGTTACAAGCGGCTCAATGCCGTATTTCAACATTTCATCGAAAAGATCGTCGTAAAATTTCAATCCTGCTTCATTCGGTTGTTGGTCATCGCCATTCGGAAAAATGCGCGCCCAGTGAATCGAAATGCGAAGTGTTTTAAATCCCATTTCTGCAAATAACGCCATGTCTTCTTTGTAGCGGTGATAGAAATCAATCGCTGTACGTTTTGGAAAACGATCCTTTATTTTCCCTGCAAGAACGCCTTCAATGTAATCCGCTTTTACGTCCATAGAATAGCCGTTGCGTTCTTCTTTTGGAACGAAGCGAATCATATCCGCTGTAGAAAGTCCTTTGCCTGCAACATCAAAAGCACCTTCAAGTTGATTGGCTGCGGTTGCGCCGCCCCAGAGGAATCCTTTTTTGAATCCAGTATCCGTCATTGCCATATTCTCCACGTCCTTTGTTTATTTTTTATTATGGAGGGCTAAGACCCTTGCCCTCCAAGTCTGCTTTATTTCACTATCGAAAGTAGTTGTTCCTCTTCGAATATCTGCCCCTTCTCATTGACTGGCAGGACATCTAAATAATCTGCTGTATTTGTCACTATAATCATCGTAACGGAGTCGAGGCCTTCTGCCTGGATGGCATCCCGATCAAATTCAATCAGCGGCTGGCCGCTGATTACACGATCTCCCTCTTTAACAAGTGCTTTAAAATGTTTTCCTCTAAGAGAAACCGTATCAATCCCAATATGAATCAATATTTCCTGCCCATCATCTCCTTTTATGCCAACTGCATGTTGAGAATCCGGCAACACCATGATGATTCCTGGGACTGGAGAGACGACACGATTATCAGCTGGCTGGATGGCAATCCCTTTTCCCATAATCTCTTGCGCGAATGTTGCATCTGAAACGTCTTTTAAAGGAACGATTTTTCCTGTTAACGGGGAAAATACATCGGCCGTTTTTGATTCACCTTCCATACTGGTTATCGTAGATGCAGCTTCTGCCAATCCTTTTTCAACTTTCCCAGCTCCACTAGTTTGGTCTTCTGTCGCAATATCTTCAAACCCGAAGATCAAAATCAGAATAATGGGTAGAATGATCGCTAATGCAAGCATGACGAGAGCAACGATCAAGTTACCCGCCTCTCCACTGGGATCCGCGAATGTCGGAATGGAGAATATCCCGACTAGTCCCCCCATGGTAAACGCTTTGAATCCATACCAACCAGCAAAAGCACCAAGCAATCCACTAGAAATCATCGCATAGTAGAATGGTCTTTTTAATTTCATGTTGACTCCATACATTGCCGGTTCTGTAATCCCGATCACCGCCGAGATTCCTGAGGATATTCCAAGCTGTCTCAATTCCTTATTTTTAGTCCGCAGCGCTACGCCAAAGGCAGCTCCAGCTTGAGCCAAGTTACTAATGAACATCGTGGGTGCCAGGACATTATCAAACCCGTAAAGAGACATGTTCTGAATGCTAATTGGTGCGAACGTGTAATGCATGCCTGTCATAACGATCAGCGGCATCAATCCAGCCATCAGCAAACCAGCCACCGGGCCCGCATGTTCAAAGAGCCAAGCAAATACTTGGGATAGTCCATTCCCAATATTTGTACCGAGCGGCCCAATCAACCAGAGGGTGAGAGGCACGACGATAAGCAGCGCAAGCAATGGGGAAAACATCACCGTAATCGATGAAGGCATCCATGAACGAATAAATTTGTATACATATTTCAATAACAGAACACTTAAGATGATAGGAAGAACGCTAGAAGCGTAGTTCACAACGGGAATGGAAACGAAACTTAATCCAAATAATGTAAAATTCGAAATATCCGTGATACCTCGTGTTGCATCAACAAAAGTGGGATAAAGTAATGTACCAGCTATCGCAAGTGCTAAATATTCGTTTGTTTTGAATTTACGTGCAGCTGAAACGGCTAAGAAGAAGGGCAGGAAGTAGAAAACCCCGTCACCAATTGCATTGAGTACTGCGTATGTGTCACTTTTTGAACTAAACCAACCAAAGGTTATGAATAAAGCGACAAAACCTTTTAACAAGCCAGCACCGACAAGCGCTGGAAGGATCGGGGTAAATATCCCGGAGATCGTATCCAAGATCCGACTGATTCCCCCTTGTTTCTCTCTATTTTTACTATTAGACGAACCGCCAACCCCAACAAGCGGCTCCACTTCTTCAAAAACCTCAGCTACTTTGTTTCCGATAATGACCTGAAACTGATCGCCAGAAAACTGGGCACCCATGACGCCGTCAATTTGTTTAATTTCATCAAGCTTTACTTTGTTCTTATCTTGAAGGTTGAATCGCAGTCGGGTAACACAGTGCCAAACTTGATCCACATTTTCGCGTCCGCCGATTTTCAACACAATCTCTTTAGCTGTCTCCTTGTGTGTAGCCAAAATATTTCCCCCTTTTTTCCAATAAAAAACCCAAACAGATGCCCAAGCATGTTTTCATCACATGCTTAGTCTGTTTGGGTAATGCCTGATCTAGTCAGTAGCAATCCTCAAGTGAAGATAACGGTTATTCAGTTTCAGCACGACTGGTGACGCGCCATATATGCAGTGTTAAATAAAGCTTTTCGTCCGATGATAGTGACCAGCCGTACTGTTTAAGCAGCAGGTTGGCAATTTTCCCGACTGCCTGGTATGCCTTCATATACTTCGTTTTCACCACATCAAGTAAAGTGTTATCGACTTGTGGGTTACCATCTTGTTCGTGATCAAGCTGACGTATGACGAAAAATCGTAAATGCGTGACAAGCCTGGAATAGTTCATGGAATCTTCATCTAGTTTAATTTGAAAGTGATACTGAACGATGTCGATGATTCGATTGATCACCTCAGTCATTTTCATCGTTTCTTCAATCTTCGCATGCGCATTTTGGGCATTGACGAAGTGATAAGTAAGGAATGTTTCTTCACTTTTAGGAAGAAGTACATCGAGTTGATCATATACAAATCGAATCGCATTCACTGCCGCCTGGTACTCTTTATGATAGAGCTTTTTCACTTCCCAACGGCTTGGTTGCGCGTATTCAATGCCTGCATCGCTCCGCTCAATGGCGAAATTCAAGTGATCCGCAAGAGTTAAGTAAATATTCGTATTGAATGTTACGCCAATTTCAGCTTCGGCTCGCTTGATTATTTCTACGGATACCTCAAGGATTTCCGGTTTGATGCTGTCAAGAATTTGTGCAAGTGGTCTACGGACCGTCGAAGATTCAGCTACAAACTTACGCCGAATGAGGGATTCATCAATCATGTCCCCTTTTTTCTTCTGATAGCCAACAGCCGTTCCCATCACGACCCATTCTAAATTTGAGGAATCCTCCACTAAGGCTACATTGTTATTGAACGCTTTAACAAACTTCATTGAAGCTTCCCCCACATCAAAGGAACGTAAAAAATCCCATCTTAAAAATGCATAAAAAAATCCAAGCACTTTCAACATAGGTAATGCCTGATCGAGTCAGTAACAATCCTTATTCTCGTTAGCTACAATATACTATGCAATGAAAACGATGTCAATCATTTTGTAACCGATATCACAAGAGAATATAAAGTCGAATTGTATCGACTGCAGGACGAATTCGACGTAAAGAAAAAATCTAAAGGGAATGATCCAGAATGAGCAAGCCTCTCCTCTTTCTCATTCAACACATACATAATTTCAGGCATCGCTGTCCATCTTAAGGAGGTATGCTAAAAAATATGGGAGGTAATACTTTTGCAAAATCAGCCTAATATGTCCAATACCCAACAGCCACAAGGCATGGTGCCGAACATGAACCATGGTGGTCATGAATTGTTTGATGCTCACGAGGTCCTTTCAGGATTCATAAATGTATTAGATCAATACCAACTCTTTGACCAGCACATTAAAGATCAAGACCTGAAAGCGATCCTTCACCATCAGTATACATTCGTAACAGATGTGTATAACATTGCTGTAGAAGCTTTCACGACAGGAAAAAAACCATCGCATGTATCCCAGCCTTACGAAATGCACCAAAATAATGCCGTCACGTACGGCCTCACGCCTTCTCAGCCTAAAAAACCGAATCAATCTGTAAACGAGATGAATGAACAAGGTGTTTCCGGTCACATGCTCGGACTTATCAAATCAACGGGGTCACTGCTTGCCATGACTGCTGTCGAAATCACCAACCCTGTGCTTAGAAGGGTCATCGCTGACAGTGTACCTAACTTTGTTGAAATGGCCTATGAAATTTTCCTTTATCAAAACAAGCATCGCTATTATCAAGTGCCGCAATTAGCGCCACAGGATATGACACAAATGATAAAAGGCTTTGCTCCTGCCGCAAAAAATATTATCAATTAATAAAAAGCCCAGTTTTTCCACTTGATACAAGCGAAAAACTGGGCTTTTCATCGAGTAAAACCAATTCATGAACCATCCCGTACGGTTAACCCCTTCTCCGCAAGTGCACGCTTAAGCTGCTCCAACGCTTTCGGCCCCATCCCATGCAGCTTGAGAATTTCCGCCTCGCTCAGCTTGGTGAACTGTTCCAGCTGTACATACCCAGCCCCTGCTAATGCCCGCTGTGCAGGCTTCGCCAACTCTGGCGGCAGATCTGTGCCTTTATTCATTACTCATCCTCCCTATGAAATCAATTTCGTTATGTTTCGTTCACCACCTTGATTTAAAACATGGAGTTTGTTGTGGTAAGGCTCAGCTTTTGCTTTTTATGAATTCCGCCAACCCGTTCATGACACTTTCTACAACCTTTATCGACCTTGAAGTATGAAAAGGCTCGATATCCAATGAATGATTAGTATCAGGGTATTGATTCATGCTGATGTTCGTTTTAGTTTTGATCCTTTGAATTTTTTCTGGAACATAGTGAGGATCTTTTTCCCCAATCACTAGATGAATGGGATGATTGCTGCTCATTACCCCTTCAAAAACCGGGTCGAACTTCAGTAGCGGCGTAAGCAAAACCATTTTGGAATCGATATGCCGCTCGTCTTTCATAAAGCCATTAATGAGGGGGATGGTACCAAGTGATTTACCTAAAAACATAGTTTCTTGATATTCTTTTTTTTGAGATACCTTCGCAATGACCGGAGAACAATCCCCAACCATAACTTTAGTGATATCCACCAACTGCTGCTTGGTTATATCCTGCTCGTAAGAATAATGAATATGTACGACATCAAACCGATTTTGAAGAAGAGTCATTGTCGAATAATAAAATAATGGCTTGTCATACGTGTAACCAGCACCCGAAAACATAAAACAAACAGCGGGACCTCCGTTTTCAATCTGGGTGTATGTCACATCTTTTTCGATCCCCTTTATTTTCCCTAAATTAACCTCCATATATAGGCCCCCCTTCCAGCATTCACCCCATATATTCATCAGCTTCCTGCCGCATCCCTGCTTGGTTGTCATGATTTAATGGTTTCGTTTCTCTTAGATCATATATATAATTTAATTATTGTCCTATTTTTTGGAAAAATACCATTCCAACCCTTAAAGGAGAGTGTGTAATGAATATCAAATCGTTATGTTTCATTCTTGTCCTGCTGGTCGCCGGTTCTGTGAGCACGGTTCATGCTAGTGCAAACGGTCATAAGGTGAAGGAACTGCAGATTGGGGAATTCTTCGGCGGTGTGGATGGCACGATGATCATCCAAAATGTAAAAACGGATAAAGAATATATGTACAATAAGAAAAGAAGTAACGTTCGTTATACTCCGGAGTCGTCGTTTAAAGTGGCGAATGCATTGATCGGCCTGCAGACAAAGGCCGTAAGCGATGAATATGAAGTGAAGCGGTGGGATGGGGTGATCCGGGAGTTCGAAGATTGGAATAGGGACCATTCGCTTGCTTCAGGCATGAGGTATTCCGTGATCTGGTTTTATCAAGAAATGGCCCGCGACATAGGTGCACAAAACATGCAGCAATATGTGAACATGCTCGATTACGGCAATCATGATATATCTGGCGGGATCGATCATTTCTGGCTGGACAGCAGCCTGAACATATCTGCCAAGGAACAGGTCCAATTTATCGAAAAACTGGTGAAAGAAAAACTGCCCATCGATAAGCAGCATATGAGAACGGTAAAGAGAATCATGATCAATGAAGAAGCTGATGATTATGTCCTTCATGGAAAAACAGGTACGCGCCTCTCTGATATGGGATTGGGCTGGTATGTCGGTTACATCGAAACGGACAAAGGGACATGGGCTTTTGCCACGAACTTGGACGGCAGCGGAAGCACGGCAAAGGCGGTTACTCTGGAAGCTTTGAAAAAGTTGGAAATCATTAAGGAATGACTAATCACGCATGCCCCCTTTTCCGGGCATGCGTTTTGCGACATTCCAATATTTTTCAAATAAAGGTTTCATTTGACGCAAAGGGAGGTACTTATTACCTATAATTATAAACAGGAACGGGGATACAGCCATGATGAATAAACAAGAAGTAATTAACCACATATTAAACGGGGATCGACTTTACTTTACAAAGCTTTACAACAAATATGAAAACATGTTAAAAAATACTGCCCTGAAACTGACGGGTTCTGAAATCAATGCCGAGAATCTTTTGTTCATTACCTTCAAGAAATTGTGGGAATCGCCTCATTCGTTTGAAGCTTCCAATGATCGAATGATTTCCACCTACCTCATGAAACAGGTCGTATACAATCATCTACATGACAAGCGAAAGCGAGATAAGCAAAAAGAAAACATCCAAGCTATCCGTACTTCCGATTTCCTTTGATCAGCTTATATTGTGAAATACAACCGATTTTTGCTTCGTTTGTCTTAAAAGAATGGCTGCCAAGAAGCCTCCTTATCCGCATCATAGAATATCCTTCATCTTTTATACTTCCGGAAAATCCAGTTTCCCTATCATCCAAGCCTGCCAGACATTCATTTTCCATTCAATTCCTTAGTTAGCTCCGCTGCCGCAAGCAACACTTCCTTGGAATTTTCCTCACTGTTCAAGTGATTCCTCGAATGCAAAAGGATGGGCCTTACGGATTCGACTGAACGGCCGAATTCGTACATCCATTCATATCTCGGAACCATCCAAGTGTGGAAATGGTGCGTCGTATCTTCATTGTAAAAATAATACACATACTCTATGTTCAATACGGTTCTTTGAGCCTTCCTGATTTTAGTCAATAGATTGATATAATCGATTTTTTCTTCTTCAGTCAGCTCATCCAGACACTTAATATGGCGTTTTGATGCTAAAATGATCAACCCTTTGATCGGGTATGCTACATCCTGGTGGGCGTGAAAATATTCCGTTTCAATGATGGTACCGCCTTCCGGCTCGGCTAAGCCGCTTGTTACGGCACAGCTCAAACAGTTCACCTCGATATTTTTCCCATTCGACATTAAAATCCCCATCGAAACGCTCCCTTCTTGCTCAATTTCAAGACATTCAACCGAATGGCCCGCTGATGATGCCTTTTTCCTGAAACTACACTGGTTATCCGGCGGGTCTTCATCAACACCACACTGTGAACTCGCGTGATAGGCCAGAGCCTTACAACACTGTTTTTCGATTGCCTTGCCTCCACTCTACGATATAGATTTTCCGAGATTTATTCCACCGTTTTTTTTGCTTGTTTGCCAAAATAGGGATACTATAGCATCAAGAAAAAAGGCCCCTAATGAGTGGATTCATTCGTTTAGTTCGCAGGTGGATGCTCATGAATACGATCGAAACCGCCCACCAAGGATCATTAAGCAAATGTATGGGATGAACACAAACGAAAGTCCAGTCCAGAAGACGGTAGCTGGAGAGTTTTCATTTTTCCCAATCAGGGAACAAGTTACAATAAAGGCGATTTTGAAAAAGAAAAGGAGCAAAACGATGGAGAAGAAACTAGCGATCGTAACGGGAGCCAATTCAGGAATGGGCTTGGCAACCGTGATAGCCCTTGCCAAGAAAGACCTGCACGTCATCATGCTATGCCGGAATGAAGCGAAGGGGAAAAGAGCGCTTGAATTGGCCAAGGAAGAAAGCCAGTCCAGCAGTATCGAACTAATGATTGGTGATTTAGCATCCATCGAAAGCATTCACCACTTTGCAGAGACGTTTAAGGCAAATCATGATTCTCTTGATCTATTGATTAACAATGCAGGTGTCGTCACCTTAAAACGGCAGGAAACGAAGGATGGGTTCGAATCGATGTTAGGAGTGAATCACCTCGGCCATTTTTTGCTGACCAATTTGCTGATTGATGAATTAAAACGATCTGAAGCTGGGCGGATTGTCATCGTTTCTTCAGGAGCACATAAATGGGGGACATTCGATTTTGACGATCCTTATTTTCACAAAGGCTTCAATGTCGTTAAAGGATATGGGCGTTCCAAGCTGGCCAATGTTTGGTTCATGAAAGGATTGGCCAAAAGACTGGCAGATACATCCGTCACCGTAAACGCCTTGCATCCCGGGGCGGTTGCAACGAATATAGGCGTCGATCGGGACACCGGATTCGGCAAGCGATTCATCAAGCTATTGGTCCCCTTTTTCAGAACCCCTGAAAGAGGTGCACAAACAGCTGTATTTCTCGCAACAAGCGACCGCGTCCAGACGATTTCCGGCTCTTATTTTTATGATGAAAAAGAAGCCCCGCTTTCAAAGCTAGCCCAGGATGACGAGCTTGTAGACCGGTTTTGGCATTGGAGCGAACAACAAGTGGGCTTGGACTGAAATAAAAATGGTCATGACCACCCTGATTCAAGGGTGGTTGCCTTGGATAATCTTCAAAATCACCTCCGTTTCATTTTCTCATGTTATCCAAAATTCACTGCAATCCAAATGCAGCAATCTAAAAACCAAGTATGGCTCATTATTTCCAATGGGCCGACTCCGTTGCAGACCTACCTTTGAAAAGCTTCATGCAATCTTCCTTCCACTTTATTTCCGAGTAGTAGCCTTATAAATGGTTTAAAAAAACACTACTATCAACACTAGATTAGCAAGCGTTAACATATATTCCTTGTTTTTCAGGTATATTGCGAAATGGCCCATATAAACACCTTCATGAGCTGTGAACCCTCTATGACAAAAGGTATCATGCACAAATAACTGACTAAAATGCTCAATCTTCCCCAACGATCGATATTCTTCCATCAAAAAAACCTCCCTCCCGGAATCGAATATAGGTTATAGGCTCCACCTCATTGGAATGGATGTGCTATTGTAAATCGCGCCTTCATCACTCCGTCACTTTCTTAAGTCTAAGGGGCTAAGGTATTCACGAGTTGTTATTTCCATTGATTTGTATGGCTTTCTATCATTTTTAGTTAATTAGCACAATTAATTAACTGAAATTTCACAATTATTCTAATGACTAATAATTCAATATTTTATATACTTTTTACATGTTATTTTTCCTGACACAAAATAGTTAATTAGTCTCACAATAAAAGGAGTTGATTGTATATTGTCTGCACATTTAGAAAAACACGTTCTAGAAGAGGGGGCCATCCGCCAGGCTGCCGATGTCGATGAATCATTACTGCCTAAAACTGAGGAAGGCAGGACGGTCGGTCCAATTTCCTACACTTTCATGTGGATTGGTGATGGTGTCAATTTAGGCAATATGACACTTGGGGCGAGCTTGATCGTAGCCGGAACCGCTACGTTAAACATCGTTCAGACATTTACAGCAGCGGCCATTGCCATTGCAATCATCTCCACCATATTTGCTTTAAATGATCGAATTGGATACAGAACGGGAATTCCTTATGTTGTACAGCTCAGGATGTCTTTCGGGATGAAGGGCGCGATCCTCTCATCACTTTTGCGTGGCATACCCGCCATCATTTGGTACGGTTTCCAAAGTTGGATCGGCGGTACCGCCTTAAATGAAATCGTCAAGATCATGACAGGCAGCGCTTTTGATAATGTCTTCATATGCTTCGTCGTGATTCAACTGGTGCAAATCACGCTTTCCCTGTATGGCTTCCATGCCATCAAATGGGTGGAAATGCTTGCATCGCTTGTCATCATGCTCGCTCTTGTCTATGTATTCGGTGTTCTTTTGACATCCCATAGCGAAGTGATCGCAGAAAAATGGGTGCATGCCAAAGGCTCATGGGGTCTGCCTTTCTTTGCATTCATCATGATGTTCTTGGGAAATTATGCAGCGATCTTTTTAAGTGCAGCGGACTACTCAAGAGAGCTAAAAACTGGCATTAGTGATTCAAAACGTGGATTTTTATACTTTTCGCCGATTTTAATTGCGTACGGATTTGTCCTGACCATCGGTGTCATGCTCGCCTCGGCTACCGGCATATCCAATCCGGTCAAGGCGTTCGCCATAGTCGTGGATAATCCTTATATTACAGTCGGTGTGTCTGCATTCATCGTCATAGGTGCGATTGCGGTCAACATGGTGGCCAATATCATTCCGCCCACCTATGTCATTACTTTACTGACAAACATGAAATATAAGCCTGCCGTTATCGTCACCGGACTGCTCGCATCATGTTCCTTTCCTTGGGTGCTTGTGCAGGATTCCTCGGCAAAAGGCCTCGGTATGTTCATTCTGATTTATTCTGCATTTTTAGGTCCGATCGTTTCTATTCTATTAGTCGAATATTATCTATTAAGAAAGCAAAAAATGAAGGTGTCCGACTTGTACAAAGAAGATGGACCATTCGCCGGGTATAATCCCTGCGCACTGCTAGCCATGCTGATTGGCGCAGGAGCCGCCTTCCTGAAAGTGGAACTCGCCTGGATCATAGGTGTTGTCGTGGGAGGCATGGCCTATATCCTTCTGATGAAGTTCACCTATAAAACATCACCTTTCAAAAAAGGGACGATATTCGAAAAATAGACTAAAAAGAGATACTACTCACTATGGTAGTATCTCTTTTTAGGAAGATTACGAAAGATAGGTTTGACCATTTTTGTAAATGAAAGAGTAGGTGCCTTCTTCTTTCAATAAAACCGGCAAATACTCCCCGACCATCTCCGCTATCCCTAGATTATGAGGCGCGAGAATCCACTCAATCGTTTTCCAATCAAGAATCCCTTCTCGTGTTTTTTGGGGAGATTCATATGTTAAATCATCATCCGCTTCATACAAATAAACGTATATTCCATCCCGGTCAGCCCCTGCAGTTTGCCACGTTACCGTTCCGCTAGAATAATAGTGCCCGACACGGATGCCCGTTTCCTCGAACACCTCACGCATCGCCCCCTCATCAGGAGTTTCTCCTTTTTCGATCTTGCCGCCCACCCCGTTCCACACCCCCATGATGGGAGCCTTCTCCCGATTGAGCATCAGGATTTCATTCTTTCTCTTCACAAAACAAACCGTATACTTAAACATAACCAATCCCCTCCACCTGTAAGCCGCCTAAAGACGTGACGAAGCGATTTCACCTTTTAAAAATGAAAGTCGCAACTCATATAACATTGGTTTTACACCATTGGACCGTTTTATGTCCAGTTTGAGGAATTTGGATTACATCTATTAGCCGCGTTTATTCGTGAGTTTTGGCGATTCGTCGATGAAATTAGGTGCTTTACTCACAAATTTGGTGCCTTACTGGCCAATTCAGCTACTATATTCGTGAGTTTGGGCATTTTATTCGTGAATTCAAGTATTTTACTCGTGAGTTTGCGCTTGAGGCTTTGCTCTTCCATTTCGGCGCGTACTCATCAATGCTATTTTGGTATATAAAGAGAAAAGCAGCGAGTCCCTTGTGGGAGTCGCTGCTTGTTTGTTGATTTATGCTCCTGCCCAGACATCTTTTGCATATCTGCCGTTTTCTTCTAACGACTGCAGCCAGACGGATGCTTCTTGCTGGGTTGTTTGTTGGAATTGCCTGTAGCTTTCGATCAATGTTCGTTCAACATCAGGGGCCATTTTGCTTCCGTCTCCGCAGATGTATAGGTGTCCGCCTTCAGTTAATAAAGGAAGAATGTCTTGAGCGTTCTCCGCGAGGCGGTTTTGAACGTATGTTTTTTCTTGGCCCTCGCATCTTGAGAAGGCTGTGTGCAAGGTTACGAGTCCATCTTGTTCGGCTTGGACGAGTTCTTCTTGATAAAGGAAGTCGTGTTCCGGATTGCGGCAGCCAAAGTACAGGTGGGCGGCTCCTAGTGTTTCGCCTTTCTCCTTCAGGGCGCGGCGGGCTTGAATGAATCCTCTGAACGGCGCGATTCCTGTTCCAGGTCCGATCATGATGATCGGTTTTCCAGGTTGGTTCGGAAGCTGGAAGTTGGATTGCGGTGTATGGATAAAACAGGCTACTTTATCGCCTTCAGCGCGCCCCGCCAAGTAATTGGAAGCAACGCCTTTATATTCGCCGTTACCGCTCCATGCATTTCCGCGGACGACGCTGACAGTGATGCTCGCTTGCCCCTCCTTATGCAGCGGGGAGCTTGAAATCGAGTAGTATCTTGCCTTTAAAGGCGGCAGCAATGCCAGGAATCCTGCAAATGGGATTTCACATGCTAGATATTTTTCAACTAAATCTAACATGGTCATGCGCTTGCCCAAGATTTCTCGTTTATAGGTGCCATCATCCAGCAGCGCTTCAAGCTCTTTTACATGCGGTGGACATACCGTATGTGCGGCAAGGGCCCGTATTTGGGACCGGGTGGCGGGTTCCTGCAACTCGACATAGTTTGATAGTACTTCCGCTAGTTTTACCGGTATTTCCGTAGGGAGATGGGCAGCTTTTCCAGAATCACCTGTAAGCTTGATATAGTCTTGGCCGTTCAGGTCGAATCGACTGAGCACTCGCTCGACAAGTTCCGCCGGATTTTGCGGAAGGACCCCGAGATGGTCGCCTTCCTGATACTCGACGCCATCTGGCAGCGCCAGTTCGATATGTCGTGTACTTCTTCCGCTATCCGCATGTTGTAATTCCACATTCCTTTTGACAATCGATGTAATGGCATGATGAGTGCGGGCGAGTGGTGTGCCGCTTACATCACTGACGAAGTTCATCGTAATCGAGCTTGTTTCCCGATCATCCGTATTGACTTCAATGCTAAAGGTGCTAGCAAGATTTGGCCAAAGGGCGTCCGTCCAATTCTCGTAGTCCCCTTCAAAATCATCACTTGCATCTCCATAGCCTGTTTTTGACAATCTAATGGCTCCACTTTGTTCCAGCCGGTCATCGATGTAGGTCGGAATGCGTTGGTAAGTGGTAGCCCAATTACGGTCTCCGCATCCAAAGATGGCATAGCGGACTCCATCCAAGCTGCCATCCTCGCTTTCCTTCAACGCTGAAACAAAGTCATCCGCATTATCAGGGGGATTTCCATTGTAAGAAGCCGAGACAATCAGGACAGCTCCTTCGCGGGGAAGTTGATTGACATAATCATTCAAAGGGGCAACTTCCGTATGGTATCCTTGTTGTTTCCCTGTTTCTGCGAGATCTCTGGCCATTCCTTCAGCTGTTCCCATGTTCGATCCGAACAGGATGAGCAATGGTGTGCCATGAGCGGATGTGACTGAAGGGGCCGAGGCTCCTTTATTTGCTGAAACCGGTTCAGGAGGATCAACGGTAAGCGACATCAACGGCTTCCTTGGTGATACGCGCATCGTTAATCCGTCCGGTTTAAGCGTCAACGTTTCTTTAACGTCCAATTGATATTCTTTATGATCAATCAATTCAAAGTGCTGTAAGACCATCCCGAGCACAAGCGTCGCTTCATGAAGTGCAAATTGCTGTCCGATGCAGGCGCGCTGCCCGTTTCCAAACGGCTTATACGCATGATAAGGAATCGAGCTTGGATTCTCGAAACGTTCCGGAATGAACGATTCGACATCATCGCCCCAAACGGATGAATCACGATGGAGTTCAGGAACGAGAAGCGAGAACACATCCCCTTCGTTCACCTTGTATGCTCCGCCAAGCACGGTGTCTTCCTTCGCATAAACAGTGAATGCCGGAGCTGTCGGCCATAGGCGAAGCGTTTCGTTCAACACCATCCGGACATATTTCAGCTTCTTGACTTGTTTGTAATCCGGAATTCCGCCATCGAGCACTTCGTCGACTTCCTGTTGCGCCTTTTTCAATTTGTCCCTGTTATTCATCAGGAAATAGATGGCGAATGATAGGAGACCGCTCGTCGTTTCGTGTCCTGCGATCAAGAATGTAATGATCTGATATCTGATGTTTTCGTCATCCAGCGTCTCTCCCGTTTCAGGGTCGACGCCCTTGAGCATATGGGAAAGAAGATCATCCTCGCCTTGATCGCCGTTTAGCTTTCGTTCGGCAATCAATTCATCCACGAGCGAAAACATATATTGAATATCTTCGCGGAATTGTTTTTTCGATTTGACCATCAGTTTATCCTGGATGCCGAGCCGCTGTGTTTGACTCATCGCTTCATCGAGCGATCTGACCATGCTGGCCACGAACGGATGGGTGGTATCGCGATAAAAACTGTTAAAGCGGTAATTGAATCCGCATAAACCAATCGTATCCAAGGTCAAACGGGTCATATCTTCAGGCACATCAACCTCATCTGCCGGATTCAAGCGAGCCCATTTTTGGATCAGCTGGGCGGCGATGTCCACCATTTTAGCATGATAGCCCTTCATGGCCTGCTGACTAAAGCTAGGGAGCAAAATGTTATGCGCCTTTTTCCAATTCGGCTCCGCCGTTTCACTTGTGAAGAGGCCGTCACCACCAAATGCCCTCACTTTTTGCAGTGCCGGACCAACCTTCTTATCAAACCTGGTTTCATCGCAAATTTCTTTAGCTAGTGCTGCACTTGATACGAATGTACCGATTCGGCCCGGATATTGAAATTGAAAAATCGGTCCAAGCTCCCGCGCCAGCTTCATATACGACTGAAGCGGTTTATCCTTATCGATGACAGGCAGGCTCCCTAAAGGGCCATATGTCTTTGGCTGTGGTATTTGAGTTGTTTTTGTCATGCTTAGCACCTCTATTTACTAATATTTCGGAATGAACGTTCATTCCGCTTAATGGCTGAAAAATCGAACCTATCTCAATTATGCAGGCGGACAGCATCCCAAAAGCTTTCTTCCACATCTGCCAAAAGTTTCGCTTCAGGTACCAACTCCCCGATACGGACAAGTCGCTGCAGTTCAAGAAATGCTCCATATATGATGGCGATCAAGGCGGAAGAGGGAAGCTGCTTGATTTCTTTTCGATCCTTACCTAAATCAAAGAAGTTTTTAAATAGATCCAAAAGACTTTGAAAACTAGAATGGCTTTCCTCATTTAAGAAATGGGCCCCGCTATGGATTTTTATAAAATAAAGCGCTTGGTCCTGCTCGTTTGTAAAATGGACCATTGACTTGAAAATGTGATGAAACTGATTACGAATGGAATCCTCATGTGGAAATCCGCTCTTGATTGTCTCCGTAAAAATATCCACATACCCTTGAAAAATCTTATTGCCCAACACTTCTTTATTTTCAAAGTAACGATAAATGGTACCCGCTCCGACCCCTGCCTTCGTGGCGATCATCGGGATCGTCGTCGCATCATATCCTCTTTCGGCGAATAGTTCCAATGCGCTGGACACGATGCTGTCTCGTTTATTTGCTGCAGTTATCATATTGAATCAGCCTTTCATCCAGAAAATGCGGAATGAACGTTCATTCCTATCCATGCTAGTGTATACCCAATAAAACCCAATCTCAATCGAGCGTAGTACCCAAAATTTGTGAATTACGCTCGATGGAATAAGGAAAAAAGACTTATTCTCTTTCTATAATGTTAGAAAAAATATATACATACACTTCTTTAGAACCAAAAAAGAAGAACTGATGGTCACAGCTCTTCTACTCCTTTGTTCACCTATTGAATGCCATCTAAGATTATAGCGTTCAGATCGTTTCTTTTTATGGGCACTCAACACTTCTTTCCAAAGGAAGATTGTATTCATTCTCAAATCACGCTCATGTTTCCCTGCACATCCCCCAATTCTCGGTTAGCTGCTGTTTGTTCACTTCAAACGAGCCATTAACTTCATTGGGTCTATCCCACCCCATCTTAAGGGAGCGAATGGCTCGAGCTCCCTCCCCGGTTTCTTCTGCCAAAAAGCCAATGCGAATGATGAAGATGCCCACTCCCGACCATCATCGGGCTTCATAATTTTCTTTTACCCCATGTTGAAATTCAGTGACGTTCCTATGCATCCACCTTTCATTAAATCATTCAAGTTTAACAAACCCCCTTGAATTTTGTATGATAAGAAAGGAAGATTACTAAATGGGAGATGTGATATTTTGAAAAGTCTAGCTGTATTTTGTGGATCGAGCAAAGGTGCATCTGCTGTCTATGTTGAAGAAGCTAAAAAACTGGGCAGGGAGCTGGCAAAACGTGAGATTACCCTTGTCTATGGGGGCTCAAGTGTCGGAATCATGGGGGCGGTTGCAGATTCCGTTCTGGAAGCAGGCGGTAATGTGATTGGCGTAATGCCCGATTTTCTAGAGAAAAAAGAAATCGCACATAAGAGCTTAACCGAGCTGATCGTCGTGGAATCCATGCATGAAAGAAAAGCGAAAATGGCCGAGCTTTCAGATGGGTTCCTGGCCTTGCCAGGCGGGCCAGGAACATTGGAAGAGTTTTTTGAGATATTCACTTGGGCTCAGCTTGGTCTTCATCAAAAACCTTGCGGACTCTTAAATATCAATCACTATTATGATCCTTTAGTCGCTTTATTCAATCATATGTCCGACGAACAGTTCCTGCATGAAAAGTTCCGTTCCATGGCGCTGGTAGATGTTGAACCAAGTGGACTTCTTGATCAATTCAATACATATGAGCCGCCAACCGTAAAAACGTTCATGACCGAAAATCAAACCTGATCATAAAGAACAAGCGGCCATGATCAAGGATGATCTTGGCCGCTTGTAATAAACGGATGGGTTAGGTGAATATCAGGTTTAAATAATCTCCATGTCCTTTAATAAGTTCCACTTCATGTTCGGATGAAATCCAGAAGAAATGAAAGGTCAGCCCCGCTTCATCTCCGCCGCCCTGTGGCTGATGGTCCCATTCATCAGGAACGTCCGATACACGGATTTGATAAAAAGATCTATGATGGATGGCGCCATCTGCGTTCTCCCACAAATCCTCGGCAATTAAATCCTCGACACGAATATTTTCCAGACCTGTTTCTTCTTTTATTTCCCTAATCACCGCTTGGTACGCATCTTCTTGAGACTTCACTGTACCCTTCGGTATCTGTATCCCCGCTTCAGCTATGGGATGTTGGAAAACCAATACCTGTGTCTCTCCCTTATTGATTCTTGTCACATACCCGTAGGCTTTTTTTATCGGCATCATGATCATCCTCCCGTCCTTAACTGGATAGATGGAAAATGGTTGTTGCTTCCTGAATCATTTATCATAATTTATATTCCTTTCTGTAAGACTTATTTCCTTTTTCTTGTGGCATGTCTTGATTCGCCCTATTCGAGTTTTTCAATAGGCATGATGTTTATGACGCATTGGCAAATCAGCGTTTCGCTGTCATTTGTCCGAATTCGAGGAACGAGAGCTAGTTTTTGGTTATTCTGAAAAAGAGGCAGCTTATCGACATTTTCGAGAGAAGGTTGGTATCACTGGGGCCCTGAATGAAATACTTATCCGCTACAAACACGTTTTCATCATTGGGTTCAGTGCAGGTGCGACTGTGGCCTGGATATGCAGTGAGGAAGAATGTGTCGATGGAATCGTTGGATTTTACGGTTCTCGGATCAGGAATTATAGCGAATTGGTGCCACAGTGCCCTGTACTGCTATTCTTTGCTCAAGAAGAGCGATCTTTTGATGTGGACGAATTGATTTCAATTTTAAAAGCTAAGCCTATCGATATACATACTTTCAGTGGAAGTTAGTGACTCCTATACTTCCAACTATGATGCCGAATCAGCCGATAAGGCATTTAGCATCATGAATGATTTTTTGCGGAACATGAAGTGTTAACGTTTTGCATGAATCCAGTTAATCGAACCCGAATCACTGTGGGGATGACAGTCCGATTGCACCCGTTTGTATTCCATTTCCAATTCATGTAAGGGTAGCTTCAAAAGCTGCTCTTCACTCTTGTAGAGGTGATGGATCCTAAGTTTATAAATTAATTCCCGTTGTCTTTCTTTCGCATCCTTCTTCATTTCACCCGCTCCTATTCTTTATTTGCTTGTTTCAGTGGATGGCCCAATGCTCGATCATACAGGGGGGATGATCCTCTGGATTGGCTTCAATCTGCTTCGTTTTCCTTAATTTCCTATATTCCTCCTCTAAATCGGTCAAGGTCCATTCAAATAGATGGATGTCGTTCTTTTTATAAATCCCTTCGTTAATCAACTTATTGATCAGAAAGTTCCGTTTCGTTTCGACTGCTTTGCGTAATCTCATCCCCATAATAAAACCCTCCCTTATTATGAACACCACTGCGTACTTCTCTTGACCTGACATAAAAAAAACCGGAGACATCTCTTTGTACGAAAGAAAAAGTCTCCGGTTATCCGGTCAATTAACCTATAATTCTTATTAGTTTACTAAGTATTATTGTCTCTTATGTTACAAACTCTCTGCTTCATAGTCAACAACTTTTTTCTTGTTTTCAAAATTTCATTCAGCCTTTTGCTTCGCTTCCTGAAATGCAGCCGTTACCTTATTTAACAGGTCTTTATCCGAAATCAATCGATACCCTGTAAGGGCAAGTGCCTTTGCACCAGTGAGGATGGCTTGGTCCCCTCTTGGGGATTTGGCGCAGTCGCGGAACTCATTCGTATGGGCAATCAGCTCATCCGGCCCGATTTTGATATAAGGATGGGCCGTCGGGACCACATGACTAACATTACCTGCATCCGTCGAACCGAAACCATTTTCTTTTCTTGGTGCCACCGCTTCTCCTAATTCAGTCAGTTCTTCCTTCAGCACCTCATCCAGAACCGGATTAATGATGAAATCGAGCACTTCATTCTGGAACCGTTCGACTTTGACGGTGCTTCCTGTGGCAAGTGCTGCACCTTTTGCAATATCACGGATTTTTCCGGATACTTCCTGGCATAATTTCCATGTTGTCGCCCTGATGTAGAACCTCGCGGAAGCATATTCCGGAATGATGTTAGGCGCTTCCCCGCCATTGGTGATGATTCCGTGAATCTTGACTTCGGATGGAAGCTGCTGGCGCAAAGCATTAATGCCATTGAACAACTGGATGACCCCATCGAGTGCATTCACGCCTTGTTCCGGTGCAGCCGCAGCGTGTGCCGCTTTTCCGTAAAAGTGAAAATCAAGAGGATCGACAGCCAAAAATGGACTTGTCACACCCGTTTTTCCGGCCGGATGGATAATAATCGCAGCATCGACCTCATCGAATAGGCCGTGCTTCACAAAGCTGCCCTTTGCGCTTCCATTGGGACCTCCCTCTTCGGCAGGCGTTCCAAACACGATCACCTGACCGCCTGTTTCCTCCAGCACTTGAGCGAGGGAAATGCCTGCCGCCGCACTCGTCGTCCCGATGATATTATGGCCGCAGGCATGACCTAACCCCGGCAGTGCATCATATTCGGCTAAAAAGGCAATCGTGGGTCCTTGCTTGGAAGAGGTTTTTTTGGCGATGAATCCTGTTTCGTGTCCAGCTATATCGCGGGTCACTTCAAAACCCGCCGCTTGAAGCAATTTCGTCAACGTATCCGAAGCGAAGAACTCTTGATTGCCAATTTCTGGTTTGGCATGGATCGCCTGACTCGTTTCCACATATAATTTGGAATGTTCATCGATGTGATCGGCAATGATTTGCTGAGGCGACTTCACTAATTCAATTCCCATATTGCTATCTCCCCTTTTCTGTTAATGAAAAAGCCGGACAGCTACCTATATTGCATCCGGCTCTTTCGATCTTTACATCATTTTTCATTAGCTGGTTTTGTCCAGGAATCTTGGTAATTCAATAATTCATCGACCGTCACATATGCCGGAATCGAGCTTCCTTTATACGTTTTTTTAATGAACGCTTCCACTTCTTTCGACTGATAAAGTTCGACTAATTTTTGCAGTTCAGGACGATCGGCATCTCCCTTTTTGACGGCAATGATATTGATATACGGTTTCGCCGTTTTACTTTCATGGAATAATGAATCTTTTAAGTTAAGTCCCGCTTCCACGGCAAAGTTACTATTGATGGTGGAAGCATCGGCATCATCCAGCAAACGTGGCGTACTTCCGGCAGCAACAGGTTTGATTTTCAAGTTTTTCGAATTATCCTTAATGATATTCGCTGATCCCGACCCATTGAATTCATCTTTCAATGTAATCAAGCCCGCTTCCTGTAAAAGGAGTAAGCCGCGGCCCCAATTCGTTGCTTCATTCGGAACGGCAATAGTGGCACCATCTGGAATATCTTTTATACTTTTATGTTTTTTCGAATAAAGGCCCATTGGCGCAATGACGGTAGACCCGATGGCCTCCAATTTCAAATTTTGATCTTGAATGAATTCATCGAAATAGGCGACCGTTTGGAATGAATTCGCATCGATTTCGCCCTCGCTCAAGGCAAGGTTTGGTTGGATATAATCATTAAACGTGACCAGCTCGATATTCAGGTTCTTCTTTTTGGCTAATTCGACAATGTACTCCCACGTTCTCGTATCCCCGCTGTTGACTCCGACTTTCACGGTTTTCACATCATCTGAACTGCCTGATGCCCCCTTCTCGTTTCCGCATGCTGCCGTCACGAGCGCAAATGCCAATACCATGATCGTTACTAAAATTTTCTTCATGTCTCCTACCTCCTGATATATTTATCTTCTTCTGATTTTTCTGGAAACGAAGTTCCCGGTGGATTGCAGTAATTGAACGATGATCACGAGCACTGCTACCGTGACGACCATCGTCATCGTATCGAATCTTTGATAACCGTAAGCCAAAGCTAGATCTCCGACCCCGCCAGCACCAACGGCCCCTGCCATCGCAGTAGCTCCGACAAGCCCGATTGTCGCTGTTGTGAAGGTTAGGATCAGCGAACTAAGTCCCTCAGGAATCAAAAAGCGATGGATGATCTGCCATGTTGTTGCCCCCATTGCCTGGGCTGCCTCGATGATTCCTTTGTCCACCTCCAACAGGGAGTTCTCGACGAGCCGGGCAATATAAGGAGCGGCGTAAAAAACAAGCGGAACAATCGCTGCATTCGAACCGATTCCAGTGCCTACGATCCATCTAGTAAAAGGAATGATTGCGACAAGTAAGATGATGAAAGGAACCGATCGCACAATATTTATGATTGGGTTCAATACATTAAAGATCCATTTATTATCCATGATGTGACCCTTCCTTGTTATGACGAGCAAGACGCCAAGCGGAAGCCCGATCAGCCCGGAAAAAATCAACGAGAGGGCTACCATATAAAGAGTGTCGCCGAAAGCGGTCGACAGCTGCTCTGCCGTTATTTCCATTCCCCAAAGTGTATTACCCATTTACCTGCACCTCCTGGACGAGAATCCCCTCATCTTTAATATATTGATAAGCCTTGGCTACCTCTTGCTTGTCACCCGTCACTTCGATGATCAAATTCCCAAACGGCGTTTCTTGAATTTCAGAAATATTGGCTGATAAAACACTTAAGTGAACATCATATTTCTTTGAGATCGTAGAAAGCAGCGGGGTGCCGGAAGTAGTCCCAATAAAATTAATTTTCCAAATAATCGGAATGTGCGTCCCTATCCTTTTTAGGAAACTTTGCGGAATCTCATCATGGATCACCGTTCTCACGAAGTTTTTGGCGATAGCCGTTTTGGGCTTGGCAAACACCTCGAACACGGAGCCTTGTTCAACCACGAAGCCTCCCTCCATCACTGCCACCTTATTGCAAATTTCCCTGATCACGGACATTTCATGGGTGATGAGCAGAATGGTGATATTGTATTCTTTATTGATTTTCTTCAAGAGCTGCAGCACGGCACTCGTTGTTTGCGGATCCAATGCGGATGTCGCTTCATCACATAAAAGGATCGATGGGTTGGTGGCCAATGCCCGTGCAATCCCAATCCGCTGCTTTTGACCGCCGGATAATTGTTCCGGATAGCTCTTTGCTTTACTCGATAAGCCGACGAACTCAAGCAGCTCGCTTACCCGCTCTTTGATCTCTTTACTTGGCGTGCCCGATAAAACCAGCGGTACAGCAATATTATCAAAAACGGTCTTCGAGTTTAGTAAGTTGAAATGCTGAAAGATCATCCCGATTTTCTTCTTTTCTGCCCGTAATTCCTTCGGGCTCAATGAAGTGAGCTCCTTCCCGCCGACGACTACCCTACCTTCTGAAGGATGTTCCAGCAGGTTGACTAGCCTGATCAACGTACTTTTCCCGGCCCCGCTATAACCGACTACACCGAATATATCCCCCTTCTCGACGGTCAAATCGATGCCTTTCAATGCTTCGACGGTCTGCTTCTTCGTTTCGTAAACCTTTTTAACATGTTGAAACTCAATCATCCTGTCTCCCCCCAGTTGTTCGTTTTTTCGATTTCATTATCAGAGAAGAGCTTTGCATGAATAAACAAAAGAGGCCTCCTCCGTCATCAGACAGAAGAGGCCTCTTTTAGAAATAAAAAAGAGTAAACTCTTAATTTAATTATCTAAGAAAAGCTCCTTCTTATCTTTCAAACTTTCGTCCGTTGGAATTAGCACAGTATTTTTACAAAAGTAAAAACCCGCTGCCGAGGTATCATAGGGCCAAGTCCCTCCACATCTCTTGATAAGAAATAACGTTATATTTAATTATGTCCTTCACTATATCTTCAAATCCAGCTAAAGTCAACCACCATTTTCATCATTCAAAAAATTTTGACAGGATAGTTTATTTATTATTTTTTTATTATATCAATATAATTTATTATAAAGATTTCCTCATTCTCCATACAAGATATTTTTCGTTTTCTTCCCTTAGCTTCACCATTCCTGACTTCGTATAGAACCGAACCGCGCGTTGATTATCCGGAGACACCCTTAACTGATATTCGGATACCCCGAACTTCCTGAAAAAGGTTTCTGCATAGCCGACCAATTCCTTGCCAAGCCCCTTACTCCGGTATTCGGGAATAAGATAAAACAGATTCACATAGCCAATTTCAGTACCTTCATATTCCCGAATTTGAAGCTCCATCTGTCCGATCGGCTCCTGATCCCGTTCAATGATCACCTGCCCATCCGGAAATTGGCGCACCCTTTCTTTAATTCTATTCAAATACGATCGCTCATCTCCAAAACCCTCTTCAGACCCAAAACTTACAACATACGAATCCTTCCTGAATGCAACGATTGTTTCCTTATCTTTATCGATATCTATGGTTCTAAATATCAACTTCATCACTCTCTTTCGTTTTGTTGGGATAATAATGACAGGTACTTGCACTCTTTATTGTTAAATAAGAGGACACTTTTCTCCAACTGCTGCAAATCTTCTCTAAAAGAATAAGCTTCTTTTTTCATTCCCTTCATCACTTTACATGTACATGAAGCATGCTGTAAAAATCATGTATACTACACATTAACAACATATTCCATTATAAAATGAATTAAATTGTCGATGCTAGCAAAGATTGTTTAACCAGTTCATCGTTTAACATTAGCTGGCTACTATTGCGGTCAATCGAATATTTCGTCCCAAACCCCATTTAATTCGTCCCACATTCGAATTTACCGACCAAACCCCCGTTTTTTCCGGCCTACATACGAATATTTCGTCCTACACCTCGATTAATTCGGCCGATCCGCCTTTGCATCATTCCATCCATAAAAAAAAGAAGCTGTACGTGCAGCTTCTTTTCATTGTTATTTATCGTGAAAGGGTTCCTTGCAGGCGATTGGCTTCGGCAATGACTTTTTCTTCGTCGATGGTGAGGGAGACGCGGTCTTTGACGACCATTTTGCCATCGATGTATACATCGCATACGTCGTTTCCGCGTGCGGCATAGAGCAAGTGTGAGTAAGCTTCGCTTAGCGGCTGCAGATGTTCTTTGTCGTGAGGGTAAATCGTGATGAAGTCCGCTTTTTTACCTGCTTCGAGTGATCCGGTGTGACTCATGCCGATTGCTTCGGCGCCCATTCTGGTGGCCATGGCCAGTGCGGTTTGGGCTGGGAATTTAGTGGCGTCCTTGTAGATGCCTTTTTGCAGCAAGGCTGCCGTCCTCATTTCCTCGAACATATCGAAGTTGTTATTGGAAGCTACGCCATCTGTTGCCACGCCCACTTTAATGCCTGCATCCAAGAGGCTGACAACATCGGCAATCCCCGATCCGAGCTTTAGGTTACTGATTGGATTGTGGGCAACACGGACGTCATGCTGTTTTAATATCGACCGTTCTTCATCATTGAGAACGACACCATGGGCCATCACGGTCGGCTGGTCGAACAGTCCTAGACGGCGAAGGTGTTCGACAGGACGGGATCCGTACCGCTTTTCGATGTCGAGGATTTCAAAGTCCGTTTCCGATACGTGAATGTGCACCATCAAGTCATTTTCCTTAGCGATCCGGGCACTCTCGGAAATGGCTTCAGGTGTACAGGCATACGGGCTATGCGGTGCGACCATGGTGGTCAGGCGGCCATCGGCAAAATTCTTATACGCTTTCGAGAACTGTTCAGCCCCGGTGAGGTTCGCTTTTTGGTCTTCTTCGGTACCCAAGCTGAAAATCGTGTAGGAGAAGGCTCCGCGCATGCCTGTTTCGCTTATCGTTTCCATGACAGCCCCTGCATCTATTCCATTTGGATTGAACATATCCGAAAAGGTCGTCGTGCCCGATTTCATCATTTCCAAGATGCCAAGCTGTGTGCTTACTGAGGCAATTTCGGTTGTGAACTGGGCCTCGATCGGCCAGATTTTCGTTTCAAGCCATGGCTTGAGCAGCATATCATCCCCGATTCCGCGCAATAGCGTCATCACGATATGTGAATGGGCATTTACAAGACCTGGCATCACCCATTTCCCGCCAAGGTCGATCACTTGATCTGCATCCTTCAATTGCTCTTTTGAATGCGGACCGATAGAGGAGATGGTTTGATCCTGCACAACCATCATGCCATTTTCAAAGATTTGATTTTCCTTATCCATGGTAAAAAAAGTAGCATTCATATATATCGTTTTCATTCGTATCTCCTCCAAAGTCGTATCATTGCTCAACATGTGTCTATTCCGCATTCTACCCTAGCCTCTTACCGGTATTCAAGTAATTCCATATTATCAGGGGCGATTACCTTTTACCTTAGGAAGCTAATTCCATTTAATCAGCTGCTTAAAAACACCTTTCCTCTATTGCTGGAGGAAGTTTCGGCGACAGTAATGGCTTCCTGCACATCCCGAAGGTCATAGTGGGAATGAGGCAGCATGAGTTTCAAGCTATGATCGGCAATGAAGCCGAGCAAGCGGTCAAACGTTTCGTGCCAGGTTTGAACGGACGCCCGCTGGTTCCAATGCCTTAGGTGAAACATCTGAACATGAACTTTTGTCGCTTTAGAAATTTTCGCCCAATTGACGGATTGACCTGATAGCAGACCGATCGTCAGCAGAATGCCAGTAGGCTGAACACAAAAAGCCAGCTCAGAGCCAGCATTGCCGCCCACAGAATCGATGGCCGCATTCGCTCCTCGCCCACTCGTCCATTCCATCACGGCATCGGTCAATGCTGTCCTGGACGTGTCGATTACAAGATCGGCACCGAGTTTGAGCAGTTCAGCGGTGTAGGTATCGTTTCTCGTTACGGCAATCAGCTTGAAGCCAAGGATCTTCGATAGCTGGGTGAAGATACGGCCAATCGCAGATCCGCAGGCATTCACGACCAATACATCATCCGGCTTCAGCGCCAACGATTCTGTGCAAATCAACCAGGCCGTCAACGGATTGATATATAATTGTGCCGCAACATGATCCTCGATCGAATCGGGAATGACGATGGCAAGTTCGGCAGAGGTTCTTACATATTCCTGCCACGTTCCTTCGCCGCGCAAAGGCAAAACACGTTTGCCAATGAGGTCTTTCGAACCAAAAGGACCCACCTCTTCCACAATGCCGACGCCTTCGTAACCTGGGATCGCTGGCAAGGGAATTCGATGGGAATAGGCGCCTCTGATGGGCAGCAGGTCAGACGGGTTAATCGGACGGGTGGTCATCCGAACGAGGACTTCCCCACTTAAAGGTTTTTGTATAGATGTATGTTCCACTTTTATCACGTTTTGCGGATTCCCGAACTCATAGAATTTTGCGCATCTGGCTTCCAATATCGTAAGTCTCCTTCACTATCAAGTTCCATCTATTTTATCATGATGAAAAAAGATCAGGGAGATGGATATCCCCCTGATTGTGCAACACGTTTTATAGATTTTGTGATAAACCAATTGGAATGCATAATGGTGTTTGATCTACAGGATTTTCGATAATACAGCATTCCAGTCTAAAGACGTCCTTAATCATTTCTTTCGTAAACACCGTTCCAGGCGGTCCCTCTTTATAGATTTTCCCCTTCACGATGCTAATCAGATGATCGGCATATTGTGCTGCTTGATTTAAATCGTGCAACACCATGACAATCGTACGTCCATAGGTTTGGTTTAGATCGCGCAGTAATTCCAATACTTCGATTTGGTGTGCTAGATCGAGATACGTTGTCGGCTCATCCAATAGTAAAAGGTCCGTTTCTTGTACCAAGGCCATTGAAATCCACGCTCTTTGCCTTTGCCCTCCAGACAAGGCATCCAAAGTCCGATCAGCGAATTCCGTCATTTTAGTGGCGGATAACGCCCGGTCCACAATGGCCTCATCCTCCAGGGTCTTCCTGGAAAATAACCCCTTATGAGGATGCCTGCCATAATGGCACAGTTCCTTAACGGTTATATCCTCAGGAGCCTCGGGAGCTTGAGGCAGAATGGCCAATTTCCTTGCCACTTCCTTAGAGGATTGAAGGGCGATCGCTTTTCCATCTAAATAGATCGTCCCTTCCTGAGGCATCAATAATCGAGCAAGGGACCGCAGGATGGTGGACTTGCCGCATCCATTGGATCCAATGATTATGCTTATTTTACCTTCCGGGATGTCTAAATCGATATCCTCAATGATTCGATTCGTTCCATAAGAGAGAGAAAGATGCTCTGCTGATAATGTTGTCATAACCGCCAGCCTTCCTTATGTTATTTTCGTTCACGACGTAATAAATATAAAAAATACGGCACGCCAATCACCGCTGTGATAATTCCGGCGGGTATTTCTACTGGCGGGAATAATCCCCTCCCTAGGCTATCGGCGACGAGCAGAAAGATTGAACCAAAGAGAGCTGATGCAGGAAGCAATACCTTGAATTTTGATCCTACTAGTCTTCGGGCAATATGGGGGGCAATCAAACCAATGAACCCGATGGAACCAACTGCAGCTACACATACTCCAATTAAAATGACCGAAACACTAAGCAATATATAGCGCAGGGATTTTGATCTTTCACCGAGACCTGTAGCTATATCGTCGCCAAGACTCAGCACATCCATTTTAGAAGTTAAGGCAATCAATACCGGGACAAGAATAAGGCATGGCAGCAATATGAAGACTTGATCCCATCCTCTTCCCCATAAACTGCCCGTCAACCACAGCAGTGTCGTATTGACATCATCCGGGAATTTGACCATGAAATACTCTATGCCCGCTTGACAAATGGCCCCTAAAGCAATTCCCACCAGAGCGATCGTATTCGGTTGAGCTCCTTTTTTATAAACGAATGTCATCAAAATGGCCGCCATGATCGCCGCTCCTATGAAAGCCGAAAGAGGCAGGATGATGAGGGGTGATTGCGGAAATAAAACGATTACGATAACAGCCGCCAATCCGGCCCCTTTCGTTACCCCGATCACATCGGGAGAAGCCAATGGATTCCGCAGGACTCCCTGCAAGATGGCTCCAGCCGTTGCCAATCCGGCTCCCACTATCACAGCAATTAAAATGCGCGGTATACGATAGTTGTGCAGAATGAATGCCTGGCTTTGCATCCCTTCTCCAAGCAAGTGTTGGATGATATCTAAAGGTGATATATATATGGCCCCTAACCCCAGGCTCACCATCGATAGGACCAACGTAATCATGGTCAGCATCAGGAGAATGGAATTTGGACGCAACCTTGATTTCACTTTCCGTTTTGGTTTCATTGCTTAATATTCCTCCCTCTTCTCGCTAAATAAAGGAAGAACGGCGCACCGATGATGGCTGTTACGATGCCTACCGGCGACTCGAACGGATAGGCGATAAAACGGGCGAGAACATCTGCATATACTAACAATACAGCGCCGAATAAGGCCGAAAAGGGAATGATTCTTCGATAATCCCCACCCACCAGCTTTCTGGCGATATGAGGAACGATCAGTCCAACGAAGCCGACTGGACCTGCGACGGCCACCGAAGAACCGGCCAAAATGATCACCAAGATTCCTGCTAGAATCCGGATTCGTTGAACCTTCTGACCAAGTCCTTGGGCCATATTTTCTCCTAAGACAAGGATGGAAACCGATCGGGAGAACACGGCAGCAATCAATAACCCAGAAAGGGACCAAGGGAGAATCAAATTGACATGCGTCCATGTTTTTCCATTGATCGATCCCACTAGCCAATAGAGCACGTCTTTCGCTTGCTCATTAAAGATGATCATTCCTTGCGTTAAAGAAGATAAAAAAAAGTGAACAGCCATCCCGGCCAATGCCAGTTTTACTTGTGTCATTCCCCCTCCCGAAGCAAAAGAATAGACCAACAGCCCCGCCACTGCTGCCCCAGCAAATGCAAGACAAACAAGAGAGACGGAAGAGAGCGTAGGAAAGAAGACAAAGGCGGACACAATAAAAAATGAGGCTCCGGCATTCACCCCAAAAACTTGCGGCGAGGCTAGTGAATTCCGGGTGATAGCCTGCATGAGGGCACCCGCAACCGCTAAATTTGCACCGACTAAGGCGCCGACCAAGGCGCGCGGCAAGCGAATGGTCCTGATGATCGTTTGTTCCTTGGACGAATCCATCGCAAAAAAGGATTTCATCACCATTGATACATCTATATCGGCTGCACCCACCGTAATGCTGGACAAGACTCCTAACATTAACAAAACCACTCCAGTTACAGCTGTACCGTATACTTTCATTTTATTTTTACCTAAAATTTCCATTTACAACACAACACACTTCCTAACAAAATTTAAAACGACTGGAAAGAGAAGTAAGAATCAGTTCTCTTACTCCTCTTTTATTCCTTTATTTTTCATCAAGCATTTTTAAAGTGTCTTTGGCAATGGCCTCTGCGGATACAACCCCGCGGTATCTTGTCCATAAATCACGATCAACGCTGTAAATATGACCGTTTTTTACAGCCTTCAGGTTTTTCCATAGAGGATTGTCCTTCCACTCATCAGTCAGCAGCTTGCCCTCATTGTTCGCCAACAGCAGGATATCTGGATCAATCTCGACAAGCTGCTCCAGATTCATCTCAGCATGCGGCTGTTCCTGCTGAATGGCATTTTTCAATCCCATCCGTTCAAGCAATTCTCCATCATAGGAAGATGATGTATGAGCCTGGAAGGAAGTATCCCGCACAACGGCTGGCAGAACCGTCATGTTTGTATCGACAGTAAGCTTTTCCTTAAGGTCCTTGATCGTTTTTTCATGTTCGGTTAAACGTTTTTCTGCAGCCTCTTCCTGATTGACTGCCTTTGCAATCGTTTTAAAAGAATCCAGGTTTTCTTGATACGTCGATTCCCGACTTTTCAAGATGATCGTAGGGGCAATCTGTTGCAAATCTTTATAAATTCCTTTATGACGCTCGGCATCTGCAATGATCAAATCCGGCTGTAAAGAACTGATGACCTCTAAATTAGGCTGTTCACGCGTTCCTACAGAGGTATAATCTATTTCTTTCCCTACTAGTTTTGTAATCATCTCTTTTTTGTTATCATCTGATATTCCAATAGGTTCCAATCCCAGAGCATTTAAAGAATCAACGAAAGATAATTCAAGGGTAACGATTTTTTTCGGAGTATGCTTGATTTCCGTTTCTCCCATTTCGTGCTTGACCGTTTTAATGTCTTGATTCTTTGCTGTTTTCTCTGCTTCTGTCGTTTTTTGAGAGGTATTGCATCCTGACAATATCATCATGACCGTGAATAACAGGATGAATATTCCTCCCCCTACTGTTCTTGCTTTCTTCGATTCCCGCATTTTTTGCACCCTTTCTGTTTTAGCAATGAAGTTTTAAATGAAAATGATTATCATTATCTTGTTGTTATGATAAAGTCATGGACTGATACCGTCAACATAAGTACGATTTTGTGAATAAAAAACATTATGGTCATTAAGAAAGCCTTCATGCATTTAATTGCTCATGACATTGATGTGCTTCATGGGAACCGGCTCAAAAATAAAAAAGGCAAACCCCTCCAGGGTTCACCTTTTCATCTTTCATGTATGCGTTATCATTTCAGCGTACACTCATTTTCTTTTCGTCATCATCTCCTATAATAGGATAGATTTGATCGGAAGATTGCCCTTTGGCAGGTTTGACCGTTCCTCTAATCAGAATCGTGGACACGATCGACAAGATGCCAATGATGAGGAAGCCGGTCGTCCTTGAAAACATTTCGATCAGGATCCCGATAAGAACAGGGCCCAAAAACATCCCCCCGGAATAGAGGCTTTGGAACAAGCCCAGTCTCGTGGATTGCTTGATCTCCGGTATGTTTTCGACGGCCCAGGAGGTGACGACCGTAAAGATCAAACCGTATCCAAAGCCTTGAAATGCTTGCAGGAGGAACAGCATTGACAGGCTTTGGGCATAGGGAATCGCGATCACGATCACACCTTGCAACACTGCACCTATGAACGCCGTTTTCACCAACCCGATCTTTTTGTAAAAAAAGCCTCCGCATAATGCTGCCGCTACCCCATATATGATCAGATGCGTGTTGGCCAGCATGCCGATCATCAAGGGATTTGCGCCCAGGTCCGTTGCTACTAGAGGTGTGAACGTATCCCTTGTTGCAATGGTCACCATCAAGGCAACCGTTGCCAAGGCGGAAATGATCCAGATTTTTTTATCGGTAACTTGCTCGATGAGTATTTTCTTATCGTATTTGACCTTCATTTTAATACTTATATCCTTCGTGAAGCAGGTTAATATCAACGCAAGGATCGCTGCGGCAACAGCGACCAAAAAACTATAACGATAGCCATAACTGTTGGCCACCAGCGCACCGGTCGTCGTTCCCAGGATTGAGCCAATCGGCGATGCGACGCTCAATATGGCGACAGCCTTCGCAGCTTCCTTCACGCCATAATAGGAAGCGAACATGACGTTATAAATCACCCAGGTCGAACCTGTCAGTCCGTCCGAAATCTTCCCGAGATACAAGGTTGTTGCATTTGGGATGAAAAAGGCTAACGTCCACAGGACGATCGTGACCAACAACCCCAATTGGATGAACAATCTTCGTTTATGGAACATATCTGAAAGTATCCCTATTGGAAGTCTGGTCAATAAGGCGACAATCCCCGATATTCCGATTATGCTGCCGATAACGACGGAATCGAACCCGAGATCTTTAGCGTAAGAGGAGATAAATGGATCAAATGCCGAAATGGTGACAAAGAACAGTAAGCTAATGATAAAGAATAAAATGGTCTCTTTTCGATTGTTCATTTTATTGGTTCGGTTCATATATTCCACCCTTTCATTCCCCTCCCTTGCCTTCCCTACGTTCGGAAAGGCGCTCTTTTCTCTCATGATGCCCTAGCCCCCCATCCACCTTAAAGGGGGGCTTGAAGCTTTATGGAGCTTGCCTTATATCATTCATTTCACGACATCCTGACCGTGGCCGATAGTTTATGGCCTTCCAATCCTTCAATATGGGATTGGTCTTCTGCATGGGAGGCCAGGAATTGAATGCCTTGGCCTGTAATTTCCTGATGGGTCATCACCTTCACATAGCTTCCTGCCCATAATCCGCCCGTATACCTTGCTGCCTTTTGAGTGGGCAGGGTATGGTTCGTGCCGGAAACCTTGTCCGAAAAGACGACGGAGCTGCCTTCGTCGAGGAACAACGATCCATAATTATATAACCTATCCATCAAATCACGGCTTTTTTCAATATGCAGATGCAAATGCTCTATGGCATAGTCATTGCAAATATCGAGGCCTTCCTGCAGCGATTCCGCCAAAATGATTTCGCCTCTTTTTTCCCATGACTCATGAGCGGGCGATGATGGTGAAAAGGATTTCAAAATCCGTGCGACTTCGGTTTCCGTTTCCTTGCCAACCGCCCGGGAAGTCGTAACGAGAATGGCCCGTGCGTAAGGATCGTGTTCTGCCTGGGCAAGCAGATCAGCCGCGATTTTCGTCGGTGATGCGGAATCATCGGCAAATACCATGACCTCGCTCGGTCCTGCAATAAGGTCAATGCCGACCTTCCCGAATACTTGGCGCTTTGCTTCTGCCACGAAGCGGTTTCCTGGCCCTGCGATGATATCCACTTCGGGAATGGATTCCGTTCCATACGCCATCGCTGCAATCGCCTGGGCACCGCCGATGGCGAAAATGTCTGTCGCACCGGATCGAATCAATCCATATAAAACAGCTGGATGGATGCCGCCTTCATAATTGGCCGGGCTACAGGCAACGATTCTTTTTGCCCCGGCCACCTTTGCCGGGGCAACGACCATGGGCCCTGATGACAATAAAGGGAATCTCCCCCCTGGTACGTAAGCACCTACCTTTTCGATCGGGACGATTCGATGCCCCATTTTGATTCCTTCTCCAAAATCCTTTTCGAATGGTGTCAGACAGCTCAGCTGCGCCTTGGCAAATTCACTGACCCTATCCACGACCCGATCGATGAGGGCTTTCACCTCATCTGGCAGCGTCCTCATGCAGCGATCCAGCTCCTCTTCACTTACCCGGACCGGACGATCGGATTGGCCGAATTTCCTTTCGTATTCCTGTACGGCCGCATCTCCGCCCGCTTTTACATGCTCAATAATGGACTTTACCGTTTGTTCTACATCATTTGAAGAGGTCTGCTCCAACGCTTCCGTTTTCTTCATATATTCCATCTCATTTTCCTCCTATTCGTGTCATTACCTGCTGCAGCACAGCCGCTAAAAACCGATCAATCATGATACGCCGGTAAAGTTCCCATCTTCCACTGTCGCTTCAGCATGTTGTTCGGAATCTTGTTCATTCGGTAAATGGATTTGGCGCAATACTTCCATCCCATCAAACAATAACCATTCCTCGAGGATTTTTTCATTGCGGATTTTATAATGGCTGATTCCAGCAATATCGATGGCTTTTCCGCTAGGCGCTCCAAAGTATCCTGTTCCTTCGTGCATCCCTTGGATTCTCCAGCGCACCGCTACATCCCAGTCACTTTCCGAGCCGCGTTTATTGCACGTCACCCGTTCCACGATCACTTTCCCGTTCGGAACGGAGGCGAACAAACTCATGAACATTCCTTGAATTTCACTCGCTCCAATGACATCCTTATTGCAGACATAATGAACGACGGCATTTTCCTCATAATATTGACGAACGAAGTTAAAGGAGCGCCGTGCCCAGATGCGGTTGAATACAAGCTGCATGAACTCCCCGATCTCGAATTCATCAGATGATGGCGTGAAGACCTTTGGCGGGAGCCCCATTTCCGCTGTCTCATTAAAGCCGAATTGAATCGATGGAGCGAGCTTCAGCGTGCTTTTGGCCATTTTTTTAGCCACCTCGACAGGATCCAGGCCAAGCTGTAAAACAAGATGATAGGTATCCATCACAAGCCACTCTTCGTGAATTTTATTATTCAAGATCAAACAATCGGCGCTTGTTCTGAACATCACTTTCTTTCCGGTGGCCGAGCCGTATAAGCTATCTCCAAGATTCGTCGCAACCGAACGTCCCCGGTGGGAGGTGAAAAATCCTTCTTCATCATTTCCTGACCAGATTACACTCCATCCCAGTCCTTTCCGATCGGGAAACGCATGCAAGGTTTGCAGCGTGCCTGATATGACTTCGTTAACGCCGTGACTATTGATCAGCCCTTTATGAACGGAGACACTTGTGCTATACGTATCGTAAATCAGGCCGATGTCTTTTTCCTTCCAGATTTGACGCGTGATTTTTACGATATAATCGACGATGTTGTTGTATTCCGGGTCAAAACCGTTCATCCGCTGTTTCTTTTGATACATTTCTTCAATATTTATGTAATCGGAGTCATCCTTCGTATCCAGCATATTCACTTCATCAGCATCCGCATAGAAGATGTAGTTGGGCGATCTCTTAATTGGTTGACTCGTTTTCCTTGCTGCCTTTCCTTCTTTTGGAGCCACATTGATTGAACCTGCTTTTTCCTCTTTTACCGCCATTTCGATTGAACCTGAATTTTTTTCTGCCATAGTGGATAACCATCCTTTTTAATAGAGTTATAGCTTCCTTACATTCAACGCAAGATATCTAGACCTTGTAAACGCTTTAAGCTGCTTCGTCTATCTTTTTTTTGCCCACTTTGCAACATTAGGAAAATGTTACATTTGAATACGCATTCAAAATATTGGATATTATCGAATATAAATAATTTTCTAACTAATGTAAATAAAAAAAATCAAAAGGAGAAACCTCCATTACTCTCCCCCTAAAAGTAAAAAGAAGGCTCCTTTTCGCAGGAATATATATGGCGTCTGAATACCGCATCAAATAAGAAAAATCGGGGACATGCAGCAATTAAATGGGTTCATCCTCTGTATCTAAAAAGGTTTGCCTTAATACATCTATTCCATCAAATACGATCCATTCTTCAACGATTTTTTCATTGCGAACCTTCAGATGGGTGATTCCAAGAATTTCGATAGGCTTTCCACTCGGCAAACCAAAAGTGCCAATTCCCTCATGAATGCCTTGCAATCTCCATCTTACAGCCACATCCCACTCTTTATTGCCTTCACCTTGATTGCACGTAACTCTTTCCAAGATTACTTTGGCCGTTGGGAACGATGCAAATAAACTAACAAGCAATCCTTGGATTTTATTGTGGCCGACGATATCTTGATCACAAATGTAATGGACCACTGCATGATCTACGTAAAAATCCTTTACATGATTAAATAATCGCAGTTCCCAAATTTTATTGTACATTTCTAAAACAAAATCGCCAATATCGAAACATTCGTGCTTGTTAGTGTATACTTCTGGCATGAATTGACCTTCCATTGCTTCAGGTCTTCCGAAACTAGACTGTTTTTGAGAGGTGCGTGCCAGTTTTTTAGCAATCTCGACCGGATTATATCCCAATTGTTTAACGATATGAAGATAATCCCTTACAAGCCATTCTTCCACAATTCTGTTAGAATGAACAACACAATCTGCAATCACTCTAAATGTTGCCCTTTTACCTGTCGCTGGTCCAAAGCTCGTCGCCCCTAAATTTGTCCCCATTGACATACTGCGGTGAGATGTATAAAAGGAATCCTGATCATTCCCAGACCATATGACTTGTTCCCCGACTACCTTGCGATCTGGAAAAGAATGCTGCATTTGAATGGAACTTGACAGGACATGATTGATGCCATAATGATTAAGTGATCCCGCATGTAAAATCGATTCATTATGGTAGTGGGAATAGATCAAGCCAAAGCCATTTTCTTCCCAAATGCGGTGGGTGCATTTCACAATATAATCCACAATGTCTACATAGGTTTTATCGAAACCTCTCATGCTTTGTTTCCGTATCGTTTTCTTCGAATATTCGTTATAATCTGCATAGCCTAAACGATTCACTTCTGCATTATCTCCGTAAAAAACCTTGTCATGAAGAACTATATTATTAGGTGTGTTGTTACTATCTAGTGATTCTTTCTTTTCCATCACTTTACTATCATCTACTTTTGTCAATTTTTCACACATCCCCTTACATTTGTTTGGCCCCTGTTTCTTGATTGGCATGAATTTGATTCAAAATATCCATCTCATCAAAAATGATCCATTCTTCTACAAGTTTAATCGCTAGTTTTCAATAGGTTCATAGCTTGGTTGACCAAAGAATGCTCTTCCTTTAACCTTCATTAACGGAACCGCTTTGGGTACAGGTCACCCTTTCAAAATCGGGCGGCAGGATACGAAGCAAAAAAATAGGCCAACATTCACTGGATTCGAGCGTTTTATCGTCAATAAAATGACCGGTAGCGTTATCTCTATAAAAGCTCTTACTTGGTTGAAAGATCGCTGTTCCATGATAAAATCACCCATTTCGAAAGTGCCCGATACACTCTCGGAAGTTTACAGTTCTTTTTGCGGTGATTCTTCCATATCATCTGTGTTCATGTAAATCTGTTTGAGGACATCCAATCCATCAAAGGTCATCCACTCTTCGACTATTTTGCCGCCAATCACGCGCAGCTGAGTGATACCTAGAATATCAACCGGTTTCCAGCTCGGTTGCCCGAAGCAGCCGATTCCTTCATGAAGTCCCTGGAGACGCCATCTTACAGATACATCCCAAGCATCATGATCATCTCCCGGGTTGCAGGTCACACGGTCCATTAAAAACTTAGCGTTCGGGAATGATGCAAACAGGCTTACGAGCATCCCTTGAATCTGATCGTAGCCAATAAGGTCTTTATCGCAAATATAATGTACCACCGCGTGATCCGCGTAATAGTCAGGTAATTGATTAAACAAACGCCACTCCCAAATCTTATTGTACATATCCTGAATGAACTCACCGATTTCGAATTGAGCGGATTTCGGTTCGAACACAGCAGGCATCAATTGACCATTCATCGTCTCGCTTAAGCCATAGCTTTGCTGAAAGGAATTTGCAGTATTTCTTGCCAGGATTTTTGCCATTTCATGAGGGTCCAGGCCTAGCTGTTGAACAATATGAAGATTATCCCTCACTACCCATTCCTCATAAATCCGATTCGAGTGCACGGCACAATCGACAGTGGTCCTGAAGTTCACCCTTTTCCCAGTCGATGGTCCAAATAGCGAGTCCCCTAAATTCGTTGCAGTCGAATTAATTCGATGGGAGGAATAAAAGCCCTCTTTATCGTTACCAGACCAAACAACGTTTCCTCCTATTAATCTCCTGTCTGGAAACGCATGTAAGGTTTGCAAGGTATTGGAGATGACTGCATTCATTCCTTGAAGATTTAAAGACCCACAGTGCATGGTGACATTATTATGGTACGTTTTATAAATGACACCAATGCCTCGTTCTTCCCAAATTTGGTGAGTGATTTTCATGATGAAATCCACTATGTCCAAGTACTGAGGATCAAAACCATCCATGCTTTGCTTTCGATTCAGCTTTTTCCTATACTCATTAAAATCATGAAACCCCAACCTATTAACTTCTTCGCTATTTCCATAATGGATTTTCCCATTATTGGAATTTAGCACCTTCCTTGTTACAGCTGATTGTACTGAATCTTTTTCCTCGTTCACATCGATGGTTTCTGTGGATTTAGTCATGCGATTAACTCCTCTTCAAGATGATTTGATAGGTTGCACTGGTTTGCTAGCCGAGACGACATCATCTAACGCAGAGGTAATCACATTATTCAATATGACCCCAACGTATTGTGCACCTTTGTCAAATGCCCCATTAGCGGCAGCACCATTACCGGCAACCGTCCCAATCGGCACATCCAGCTCCTTCGCTTTTTCGAAAAGTCCATGGATGACCTTTTGCACTTCAGGGTGACTGGCCCCTTCCACGGAATGGCCCATGCTCACGGAGAGGTCCGTCGAGCCGATGAAGGCTAAGTCGATTCCAGGTACTGTGGCAATGGCTTCGAAGTTGCTGGCTGCCGTTTGCGTTTCAATATGCACAATTATCATAACATTTTCATTACTCTCATCTAAATAAGGTTTTCCACTTTCTTTTCCGTAGCGTGCGGGCCTCGTCGAATACGATACCCCCCTATTTCCATATGGCGGGAATTTGGCCCTGCTCACGACATCAAGCGCCTCTTCCTTTGTATTGACCATCGGTACTTGTACACCTTTTGCACCGCGATCCAAGGCCTTTTGAATACTGGAAGGGTCATAGGAAACCCGGACGATCGGGACAAGCCCGCATGAATCCGCCGTACGGATCATACTCTCAAGCTCGGTGGGACTGAAGGCGCCATGCTCATCATCGATTACGACAAAATCAAAGCCGGCATAGCCGATCATTTCGACTAAGGGCGGTGAATGAATGCCTATAAATGCTCCAAGAACCTGTTCGCCTTGCTTTATTTTTTCCTTTACTTCATTCTTCATCATCTTCCCTCACTTTCTACAAAGCGTATTCATTCCATAACCAAGCCCTCAATAAGGCACTTACTTTTTCTGGCTGCTCTAACGTACTTAAATGACCTGAATGATTCACAATTTCCAGTCTCGCTTCCCGGATATTTTCTTGCAGGAATTCAGACATATGGACAGGGCACACGACGTCTTCCTTTCCTGTCAGAATCATGGTCGGACATTCAATGGAGGAAAGAATGGGGCGCTGGTCAGAGCGAGTCATCACGGCTTTTAACTGATTGATATACCCTGCTTTACCGACTTTCTCAGCCATTTCGATAATCGTTGAGACCAATGCTTCATCATTTCTCCGGTCTGGATGGATCAACACCGGCAGCAGGTGGTTGTGTGTAATATCGAGGAATAGACCGTTATCGGCCATTTCGATGAGCCTCTCCCAGCCTGAGATTTGTTCAGGTTGGGGAGGATATGGATTTGTATCGAGCAACGCTAGCTTTAGGACCCGCTCCGGTGCGATTCGCATGATTTCAAGAGAGATGATGCCGCCCAGTGATAACCCCGCAAGGGCAAACCGATCAGGTGCCTCTTTCAATACCGACTTTGCCATGCCCTCGATCGTATCAGCTTTGGACACATCACATACTTTTACATCTGCAAGATCCGATAGTTTCAGCGATTCCCATAAACGTTCATCACAAAGCGTTCCAGGAAGCAGAATGAGCGGTACCTTTTGCATGCTTATTTTTCACCCATTTTCAATTTATCGGCGATTTCCTTTTCAAGTTCTTCGAAGTTATCCGGTTTAATCATTTTTCCTAATTCATTGGCGTGGAAGCCATATTTAGCAGCATCTTTAATCACTTTTGGCGACCAGTAAGGGTCTTTTCCATCAAATACTTGATGTTGTTCAAGCACGGCGAAGATCCAGGCATCTTCTTCACTGATGTTTTCGAAGCCTCTCCATAAACCTGGCGGCAAGGAAATCAAGTCCCACTGCTCGATGATCGTTTCACCATCAATTTCATCCGGTCCTTTTCCCCAGTAAAAACGCCATTTCCCTGAAAGAGGAAGGAAGGATTCAATATAGTCATGCGTATGGTAAGCAGGTCCGTTGCCTTTCTGGGCCTTCACCATTCCGATTTGAAAACCATGCGGCTCCGTAATCTCCGGTGTGAAGTTATCATTTTCACTTGCTGTATCCCCGATTAATGTATAGTTGAGGCGTTGATGTCCTGGAATGATGCTGTCGATGAACATAAGCGGTATTCCTTTTGCTTTCATTTGATCGAAACGGACGATCCAATTGTTTTCCATTTCCTCATTCGTTACCGCTTTTTTCACTTTTGGCTCTTGTACTGTCATTTTAATTTCCCCTTCCATCTTCGTTATTTTTTAAAATTTCAATTTATTCAAAGCGTAAAGACGGCAAGCTTCAATTCCGTCATTTCCTCCACTGAATATTTAACCCCTTCTTTGCCCGTGCCGCTGTTTTTCACACCGCCATATGGCATATGGTCAACCCTGAATGATGGGATATCATTCACGATGACACCGCCCACTTCCAGCCGCTCGACCGCATCGAACGCTTTTGGCATCGAAGTTGTATAAACCCCTGCTTGAAGGCCGTATAAGGAATCATTGACAAGGTCGATGGCTTCATCCCAGGTTTTATAGGCGTTCACTGACACGATTGGCGCAAATACTTCTTGACAGCTTACTTCCTGTGTTGACCTTGCATTTTTGATAATGGTTGGATGAAGGACTGCATCTGTTCTTTGCCCGCCATAAACGATTTCCGTTCCAGCCATTCTAGCCAATTCAATCCACTTTTCCACACGTTCCGCTTCATTGATATGAATTAGTGCGGAAAGGTCTGTATCTTCGGATTCCGGATCGCCCATTTTAAGCTGCTTCGTCTTTTCAGTGAATTTTTGTAAAAATGCTTCATGTAAATCTTCATGAACATAAATTCGCTGGATCGAGATGCATACCTGACCTGAATAAGCAAAGGAACCTTCGACACAACGCGCTGCAACGGCATCCAAGTCATCAGCACTGTCTATGATGACAGCTGAATTGGAACCAAGCTCCAATGTCACTTTTTTCAAACCCGCTTTTTCTTTGATTCCCAAACCGACGTCGACACTTCCTGTAAACGTAACCATTTTAATTCTGGGATCAGTGACCAAAACATCGCCGACGACGCTTCCCTTACCTGTGACGACATTGAGAGCTCCTTTAGGCAAGCCTGCTTCTTCAAAGATTTTCGCGGCCATGATTGCGCTTAACGGCGTTTGTGAAGCTGGCTTTAATATGACTGCGTTACCTGCAGCAAACGCAGGGCCCAGCTTATGTGCCGCTAAATTAAACGGAAAGTTAAAGGGTGTGATCGCCGCAATGACGCCAAGCGGTTCACGCTTCGTATAAGCGAAACGGCCTTTGCCGTTTTTAGCGGCATCCATCGGAATCGTTTCACCATGGATCCGTTTTGCTTCCTCCGCCGCAAACTTATACGTCTCGATCGTGCGGAGGATTTCTCCCCTTGCGGCCTTCAATGGCTTGGCATTCTCTTTAGCGAGTATTAATGCACATTCCTCAAGTCTTTCCTGAAATAGTGCGGCTGCGCGTTCCAAAATGGTTGAACGCTCAAGCGCCGTTAGCTTTCTCATTTCCTTCGCACCACGTTCGGCACATTCGATCGCGTTTAAAACGGTTTCCCTTTCTGCCAAAGGAACTTGTGCGATCACCTTACCGGAGAAAGGAGACCGAAGCTCGTAATGATTGTTTCCTTCCAGCCACTCGCCCCCGATGAATAATTTCTTTCTATTAGAATCTGTACCAATCAACTTAGTTTCCCTCCCTTCCTTTAAAGGCGCTTTGATAGATTCCAAGAATCTTTTGTTCATTTAGCTTATAAGGAGTATTCGATAGCAAGCGATCGATTTTAGCAGCTTGTTCCGCCATCATCGGTAATGAGCCTTCATCGATCCCCAGTTCAGATAACGATGTTGGTAAATCCAGATCCTCCAGAAGCTGATACATGTAATCAACAACTGCCTTCAATGCTTGATGCGGTCGTGATTTGTAATCACCCAGCTGTAAAAAGGTCGCTACTTCAATCATTTCTTCCGTACATGTTTTTCCGATTACTTCGAAAACAAATGGCATTAAGAGAGCATTTGCGACTCCATGCTCAATATGGAATGTTCCGCCTAGCGGATAGGCGAGTGCGTGCACCGCCCCAACCCCCGCATTGGCAAGGGCCACTCCCGCAAGCGAGCTTACCCAGCTCATCCCGATCCGCGCCTCTAAGTCACTTCCATTGTGGACAGCTCCCGTAATGTTCGAAGTGAATAGCTTCATCGCCTTTTCCGAGTAAACCTTCGTGAGCGGTGTCGACTTGATGGCGATATACGATTCAATCGCATGGGTAAACGCATCCACCCCTGATGCCGCGGTCACTCGAGGCGGGCAGGAAATGGTCAGCTCCGGATCGATGATGGCTGCATCAGGAAGGAACACTGGACTTACCAGCCCTCTTTTGACTTGCTGCTCTTCATCGCCGAAAATGGCATTCATCGTCACTTCCGAACCTGTTCCGGAGGTTGTCGGCAGAAGGATGCATTTCACCATTCTCGATTTGATCGTTTCCTCCCCATTTAAATAGGGAGCCAAATTGTCTTTTCCGCATAAAGCGGCTGTTGCTTTGGCGACATCCAGCGCACTTCCCCCGCCAATCCCGATGATCAAGTCGCAATTCTCGGCTTGAAGCGTTTCTACGGCATCCTGCAATAGCTGAAACGTTGGCTCGCCGGCAATATTCGTATACGTGACGGTTGGAATGGAAAGCGGTTCAATCAAATCGACCACTCTTTGGACTACGCCTACCTTTTCAAGCCCTTTGTCACTAACGATCGCCACCTTCCTGGAACCAAGCGTTTCTATTTCTTTCACCAATGTTGCAAATGCCCCGGCACCGAATCGGAAAACGGCAGGCATTCGAAAATCATGGCTCATATGATGCCTATATTGATTAATTGACATGTTTCATCCTCCTTTGAATACGTATTCAAAAAAACTCACCAGACGGTCCACCCGCCATCAATCACCAAGGTTTGGCCCGTCATCATATCCGAACTTCGTGATGCCAGATAGAGCACACCTCCGAATAGGTCTTCCGATTTGGCAAGCCTGCCAAGAGGGATCCTCCCCAATACTTCGCGTCTAAAGGCTTCATCTGCAAACATCGGCTTTGTCATCGGTGTCTCTATGAAAGTCGGGGCTATGGCATTGACATTGATTTGATGGGGCGCCCACTCTATTGCCAGCGCTTTCGTAAGCTGGGTGATTCCCCCTTTGCTGGAGGAATAGGCTGCCCGCTTGTAATAGCCGACAAACGCCATTTGCGAGGACATATTGATGATTTTCCCTTTTTTCTGGTTGATCATATACTTGCCTGCTGCTTGACTCGTGAAGAATACACTCTTTAAATTAATGTCCAACACCTTATCCCAATCTTGTGGTGCTAACTCTTCCGCTGGCTTTGCCACGTTAATTCCTGCGTTATTTATTAAAATGTCGAGCTGACCGAAATGCTTGTAAATTCCGTCCATCATCTGTGCCGTATCTTCCACCTTCGTTAAATCAAAAGGAACGGGTAAAACATTCACACCGATTCGTTCAATTTCATGTGCAGCTTCTTCGAGTTGCTCTTTATTGCGGGCAACTATGGCGATATGGGCCCCGGCCTGCGCAAGGGTTTTGGCCAAATCTTTGCCGATCCCCTTACTTGCGCCGGTTATGATCGCCACTTTACCGTTTAAATGAAATATTTGATTAATGTCCAATCTATCACCCATCTTTATCTCATCGAAGAGATTTTTGTAAATTCCGGAATGAAGCATTTGCCTTTGAATACGTATTCAAAAAATGGGATGCAGTGTTTTAATCGATTACAAACTAAAATATATACAACTTTCCGACTTTTGTAAATAGTTAGATTATTTTTTTACGAAGAAATTTTCAACAAACATACTTGAGGACCACCCCAAAGCCGGTCATGACACTCAGTCTTGTTTTGGGGCGGGTCCCGTTGTACGGCGGATCATCAATTCAGGCTCAAGGAATATTTGGATCGATGCCGCTGCTTCTTCTTCTTTATGTTCAATTAGATATATCAGTTTCTCCAAAGCCGTCAACGACATTTCATCCATTTTTTGCGATATGGTGGTCAGCCCGATGAATTCATTGGAAGCTAGCCTTATATTATCAAACCCGACAACGGACAAATCATCCGGGATTTTCATATCGAGGCTGGAGGCTGCACCTAAAACGGCGAGGGCCATTTGATCGGATGCGGCGATGATTGCTGTCGGCCTGTCTTTTTTCTTCAGCAGTTTTTTCGTGAATGAATAAATTTTATCATAGGAAAATTCACTACTGAAAATCAAATCGTCATCGATTGCATATCCATTGTCCGTAAGCTCTTGTTTATAGCCCATCGTTCGTTCATAAGTCGCTAAGTATTTGGAAGGCCCGGATATTTTCGCAATTTTTTCATGTCCTAATCCCAATAGGTGCTGGACGGCTACCCTCGCCCCTTTATTATTGTCCATGACGATAAAGTTCACATCCTCGATATCCAGGAAGCTATTATATAATAATACCGGAAATCCATTATCATGTAATTTCTTGATTTTTTCAGTATAGTTTTTACTCACACTTGTGAGGATGATTCCGTCCACCCGCTTACCAATCAGCAAATTAATCGCCTGCTCCAGGTTTTCATCTTTATGACCGGTATTGTATACGATTACATCATATTTCAATTGCTGGGCCCTTTCGATGATGACCTCGGCCGTTTCGGCAAAGAACGGATTGGAAATGCTCCCCAATATCAACCCTATCGACTTCGTTCTTTTTTCAACAAGGCTTCGGGCAATTTCATCCCTTGTGAACCCCAGTTCTTCAATGACAGCCAGAACCTTTTCACGGGTATGCTTCTTAATATAGGGATAGTCATTCAACACCCTCGAAACAGTTGACTGTGAAACACCAGCAATTCTTGCCACATCTTCTGTCGTCAATCTTTTCATACTTATAAAATCCTTTCTACGCTTACAAATTGTTATCCTGAAAAACTAAAAACCTAGATATTTTTCAACCTGAACGGTAATCGATTTCCATCTCTTATAATATATCATAATATTACAAATTTTTCTTCCGGTTATGAAATCGGTCCTGGCGTCCTTGAAGCAAAAAAAAAGCCCATCGCTAAAATGGGCACAGATCAAACAAGTATGGGTCATTGAAACTTTCCCTTCAAAAAGCGATACAGGCCATCTTCTCTATAGGAATACTCCGTCACTTCATCTGCCTGTTCTTTGACAAGATCAGTGGCGTTTTTCATGGCAATGCAGCGTCCGGCGAATTTAAAGAGCGGAAGGTCATTTTCACCATCACCCACAGCGAGGATATTTTGGGGCTCCACCTGAAAATGCTTCAGCAATATTTGAACGCCCGTTGCTTTCGAAACGCCCTCCACGGTCACTTCCACATTATGATGGGTCGAGGATGCTGTTGTGAAAGCATGCTCCTTCTTGATCCATTCCAGCTCGGCTATCCATTTCTCCATGGTATGGATGTCATTGCTGAAAAAGTAGATTTTGGCGACGCTGTCAGTATCCATTTGTTCCACCCATTTTATTTTCCCTTCCATTGCCTCCTGTCTTGAGAGCCATTCATTCTCCTCGACTGTAGCAGGCTTTTGCACCATTCCTTGTTTAACCATATAGCCTTTATCTTTTTTTAACGTCATTCGTGCTCCGTCGTTCGGATGCACTTCGTAATACATCTCTTCCGCTCCCGCTTTCGCAACCAATCGCTCCACAAGTTGTGGCGGCAGGGCGTGTTCAATGATCTGATTGCCTTCAATGAATGCGGACATCCCATTCGCGGTCACCATGGCATCGACGAGCATATGAGACGGCACAACGTCCTTCAATTCTTCCAGCGTCCTTCCCGTTGCAATGAACACCAGCTTTCCCCTTTCCCTAAGTTCCCCTATGTACTGGATCAGTGTTTCGTTCACCGTATTGATTTCGTTCAATGTCGTGCCATCCAAATCCAGCACGATTGCTTCAATCGTCATCTACATCACCTCAGAATTGATCATGAAATGCCAACAGCCCACTCTCATATAGATCATAGGCTGCTGGTTTCGTTCCATTATTTTTCTTCATAAATCAGTATAACATGTTAGGATAATCCTAACAGCTTCATCACACTTAGAATCAGGAGACCGACTACGCCGAAGTCGGAATCACCGAATGTCGTTCCTTCAAATCCTACATCCCCTAGGAAGACGAGGAGGATCGCCGGCAGGAAGCTAATGATGATACCGTTGGCAAATGATCCGAGCATCGCCCCGCGCCTGCCGCCTGTGGCATTTCCGAACACACCCGCTGCCGCCCCGGTAAAGAAATGGGGAACGAGTCCCGGAACGATGACCTTCAGTCCGATTACCGGAAGAAGGAACATCGACAATAACCCAGCTATAAAGCTGAATAGGAACCCAATGATCACGGCATTCGGTGCGAATGGAAAGATGGTCGGACAATCCAGCGCAGGTTTTGTGTTTGGCGCGACTTTATCCGCGATCCCCTTGAAGGCTGGGACGATCTCGGCAATCAGCATCCGTACCCCTGCAAGAATGATGTAGACGCCGGCTGCAAATGTGATTGCCTGGATGAAAGAAAATACGATGAAGTTCGAGCCGCCGGATAATTTTGTTTCGATATAATCCTGCCCGGCAAACAATGCGACGATCACGAAGAAAATCGTCATGGTTAGGGAGACAGCGACCGATGTGTCCCTCAAGAATCCCAACGATTTAGGCACTTTGATTTGCTCCGTCGTTCTTTCCTTGTTGCCAAACCATTTTCCGACGGTTGCAGAAACGAAATATCCGATCGTCCCGAAGTGGCCGATGGCAAAATCATCGCTTCCGGTGATTTTCCGCACGTATGGCTGAAGGAGCGCAGGGAACAACACCATGCATGCCCCCAACAGAATGGAACCAACAAAGATGAGCGCAACGCCGTCAAGCCCACCGACCGATAGGGTGACAGCAAGTAAACAAGCCATGAATAAGGTATGGTGTCCCGTCAAGAATATATATTTAAATGGCGTGAAGCGTGCTAGTAAAACATTGACGACCATCCCAAAAACCATGATCAAGGCAGTCGAAGTCCCAAAATCACTTTGTGCCGCGGCAACAATGGCTTCGTTATTCGGGATGACGCCTTGAACATTAAAGGCATGATCGAACATTTGGCTGAATATATCAAGGGCGCCAATGAGTACGGCCGCACCCGCTCCAATGATGATGAAGCCCATAACGGTTTTTAGCGTTCCAGATACAACATCCGCAGTAGCTTTCCGTTGTAACAGCAAGCCGACTAGCGCAAACAGCCCGACCAGTATCGATGGTGTACCCAAGATGTCATTCATGATAAGCTCCAGCATTGCCTCTCCCCCTCTTCTTTATCTTTTCTTCTTATAGATGTGAAGCTAATTTCGATGTAATTTCAGGAATGCTCATCATGTTTTCCAGGGTGACGATCGTACGCGTCCCATCATCCAGCTGACCGACAATATCCGCGGCACCGAGGAATATATCCGCCTGAACCGTTTTGGCCGATGCCAGATCCGTATGATCCACTTCAGCCGCCTTCCCCATTTCCGTCAACGCCTTTTTCACATTCATCTCCATGATGAAGCTGCTGCCCAATCCGTTCCCGCATACTACCATGATTTTTTTCATATCAATCTCTCCTTTTATCCGATATGGACTTCCAATTTAGATTTGATTTCCGGAATGCTCATCATGTTTTCCAATGTGACGATCGTACGCGTCCCATCATCCAGCTGACCGACAATATCCGCGGCACCGAGGAATATATCCGCCTGAACCGTTTTGGCCGATGCCAGATCCGTATGATCCACCTCCGCCGTCTTCCCCATTTCCGTCAATGCCTTTTTCACATTCATCTCCATGATGAAGCTGCTGCCCAATCCGTTCCCGCATACTACCATGATTTTTTTCATTCCGCTTCCTCCTTCGAATATTTATGAACGTACTCCATAAGGATCTCTTTGTCTGAAGTTCGCAGGATTTCTTCAATATTGGCTGGTTCATTCAATAATTGAGTGAGCTGGATCAATGCGCGCAAATGGGAATCGTTATCCACCGCAGCCAAAATGATGATCAAGCGTACCGGTTTATCCGGCGCAAAGTCGACGGCTTCATCCAACTTCAATAAGCTCATCGATAAGGACCGGACTCCCTGCTCCGGCCGTGCATGGGGAATGGCCACCCCGGGAGTGATGACTACATAAGGACCATTCGTTTCTATCGCCTCGATCATGGCATCCACATATCGATCTTCGACGGTTCCCAGATCCACGAGAGGCTTAGCCGCTACCTGAATGCCTTCCTTCCAATCGGAAACGTGCGGCTGTAATTGAATGGTTTGCATATTGAGCAGTTCTTCTAACACAGGCTTCTCTGCCTCCTTTAATGAAAATTGAGTAATTTTTGGTGTACGATCATACATCTTCGACTGCAGTGCCTTTTCAAGCTGATCCTGTTCATGGATGGTGGCATACTTGGAGATGAGCTTCAATAATGCTGCAACATCGACACTTTCCGCCGTATATCCGTACAGCTGCTGCATCACCTGCTGGCGCAATGTATGCTTATCCTGCATTTCCAGAATGGGTGGCACGACGAATAATGTCGCGTTCGTCCGCATATGGACGGTTGAAAAGACAAGGTCATATGAGAGTGTGTAATCGGCCGCAGCTCGAACGGACAGAACATCCAGGAACAAAATGTCGGGAAACAGCTCCCTCAATGTATAAATGAGGATATTGCTGATACCGATACCATTCGGACAAACGACTATCGCTCTTTTTCGATCATCCAATGTCGTTCCTTGCCTGCGCAGCCAGCCGCCAAAATAGATCGTGAAGTAGGCCACTTCCTCTTCCGATACCGGACAATCCAGCTCCTTCTCCAGCACCCACATCGACTTCTTTGTCAAATGATGCAGCTCAGGATATACCTTCTGGACCCGGCCGGTCATCGGATTCATTTGCGGGAGACCGTACCGCAGGCGATGATATGCCGGTTTAAAATGAACATATAGTTGTTGGCATAGCTGCTCTTTGTCTTTCAGGTGAACAAAAGCCAACCTTTCAAACTCTTCCACGATCTCCTCCAATAGCTGTTGAATGATCTCATCATCCTTTAGAGGCGATATGTCCTTCGTACGATTCATGCTTAATAAATGTAAAGTCGCATATAGGTTTTCCGTTTCACTCCATGCCGATTGAAAGGCATCCGTTTTGGTCATTTCCTCGACCATTTTGTACTCGTCAGTCGTAACAAATGGCTCCCAGCTTGGGTCTGCCAATAACGCTTCCCCTTTTCCAATGAGCTGATCGGTGCATAAAAACAAATACGTCAGTTCATGGAGCCGTTCATCGGTGAAGGTGATGCCCAATTCACGCTCGACCCTTTCAAGCTGCGACCGAATGGCGATGATCCGGCTTTCGTATCTCCCCCAGATGCACTCCATGATCGGCTCGCGATTCGGGCTGTTCAGCACATCATGCACCAGATGTTCGATGACATATCGTTTAACCCGGCTTTCTCCCTTCACCACATATCCTTCTTGCTTCGAATACTGGATTTTAAGCGCCTTGTCTCTATGTATTTCCTTTAACCGCTTTAAATCCTTCAACACCGTATTGCGTGATATTCCGGTAAGTGACTGGAAATGGTAGACGGACAGTTCCTCCTCGCTTAACAAAATCAGCAGGTAAAAAACTCTTTCTCTATCCATCTCTGAAAATATATAATTGCGTTTTGTCAGCTTAACATTCAATTCTTCATCCTTGATTGTTCCAGAAAAGGAATAACCCGTTTCACGGCTGAATTGAATCGGCTCATAACCTTGAAATTGCAGCCAATCATTCGCTTTAGTCAGGGCATATTGAATTTGCCTTCTCGTCAAACCGGTTTGTGTTTCAAGCTCTTTCATTTTCGAAATTGGCGAATGCTGCAATAGCCTTAATAAATGGGCGCTTCTTTCATCTAAAAACATGCTCATTCCCTCTCCCTTCCTCTACAATATCTCACTTCTCATTAGAAATGAACGGTTTCTGAGTTCGTTTGTTGTCACATCGACTGCACAATATTATACTCTACATTTTTTTGTGCACAATCCTGCAACCATGCTTAAGGCAACGAAGTCATCCGTTCGAGGGCTGAGTACGTCCACTCAAAAATAAAAAAAGGTTTCGGAGTGACCGAAACCTTTTGTCTACTAGACAATCATACTCTCATACTCCATGTCCAGACGGTTTTTTCATGAATAATGAAAGCACCACATTAACGCCGGCAAGCAGTAAACTGACTTTAAATACAAGTGATGATCCCGTAGCAGCAGCTGTTGGCAGGTCATTTGCGAAATCAGTCAGATAGCTGCTTTGCTTCGCAGAGAAAAGCGATATCATGACTGCAATGCCTATGGCCCCCGATACTTGCTGGGAGGTTTGCGTGATCGCGATACCATCTGGATAGAATTGTCTTGGCAAGGCATTCAATGTATTCGTTTGGACGGAAGCAAGGACCATGCCAATGCCAAGCATCATCACGATATGCGTGACTGCCACGATCCAAAGTGCCGTTTCCGTTCCGTACATGGCATATAGCCCATATCCGATCGCAACCAATATCGTCCCAGGCATAATGATGGCACGAGGGCCATATTTATCGAATAGCCGCCCGATGATCGGCGCGAATACGCAGTTTAACAAACTGCCTGGCAGCATGATCAAGCCAGTGGCGAACGCCGAGACGATTAACGCCATTTGCATATACATCGGCAGCACAACAAGCATCGATAACATGTTGAAGAACGTAATCATGTTCATCACAAGTCCCAGCACGAAGAGTGGGTACTTGAATGCCTGTAAATTCAACAGCGGGTTTTCCATCTTCGTTTGACGGAACGCAAACAAAACGAGTGCGATGATCCCAACGATGATTGTGCCCATGACCGTCGTATTCGCCCAGCCGAGATCGCCGCCTGCGCTTACCCCGTACACAATACCGCCAAAGCCTATCGTCGATAACACAACCGACAAGAAATCAATTGTAACCGTTCGGATTTCATTAACATTCGGAATGAAAATATAGCCAAAAATAAGCGAAAATAATAAAAACGGTAGCGTAAACCAGAATATGAAATGCCACGATAACGTATCCAAAATCATCCCCGCCAAGGTAGGACCGAAGGCTGGACCCGCTAAGATGACCAATCCCATGATCCCCATTGCCCCTCCACGTTTATGCGGCGGGAAAATCGTGAAGATGACATTTTGCGTCAACGGCAAAATGATCGCCAGTCCAGCTGCCTGTATCACACGTGCCGCCAATAGCACACTAAACTCTGGTGCGACAGCCGCGACAATCGTACCGACAATTGAAAAAAATAAAGACGCCATGAACATTTGGCGTGTTGTAAACTTTTGCATTAAAATTCCTGTTACCGGCACTAAAATGCCGAGTGTCAAAAAGTAGCCTGTAGCCAGCCACTGGATGGTCGTCGCATCTACATCAAAAATATGGCTTAATTCACCCAATGCGATGTTCAATGCGGTTTCACTGAATAGCCCGACAAACCCCGCGACTAAAAGAGCCGCCATTATCGGCCCTGTTTTTACCTGTTTATTCACTTTTTAAAAACTCCCTCAATATATTTGATAGCCATCGCAAACCCGATGTCTCTGAACACATCTGCAAAAGCTTCTTACATTTCCCGAAAAAAAATCGTTGCAGGACCTCGGCAACGATTTGTACCCATAGCCGAAAGCCTCCTCCTTCTCTTTGTACCAACCGGTCTATTTGCAACTATACCAAAAAAAATTCTCTGGATGTAAGTACTTTTTTCTCTTCTAATTAACGAATTCACATTTTGGACACACTTTTATCAGTGCATGTTCTTTTTACCGGAAGACTAGTGCTCTCTTTCACTGGATCGGAGCTTTATTCGCGAGTTTGACGACTTTACTCGCTAATTCGGTATATTTACTCCCCAATGTAGCCCTTCTCGCGAATTTGGCTTTTACACATATTTTAGTGGGATTTCTTGTTCATTCATTGACAATTTGTATACATAAGTATACAGTTAGAACAAGAAAAAACATGTATACGTTTGTATACAGAAAGAGGAATGCTATGAGAGATGAAAAAATGAAGGATCTAAAAAAAGATGGACATCACAGAGGAAAAGGACATGGTTCACACCATCGCGGCCCAAAAACGTTTCGCCGCGGACGGGCTCTCGCTTTTCTAGAGATGATGAAGCTTAAACGTTCAACCATTAAGGAACAGTTAGACAAACCAGAGTTTCAATCCATTAATCAAATCTTAGTCGGTGAGTTAAAAGCCATCGATATGTTAATCAACGAATTCACACAATTATTTGAAATACAAGAAAGTGAAGAAAAGGAAGCCATCAATCATGATGAGGAAGGAATGGTTCAGAATGAAACAAATTAACCACTATATCGATTCAGTTTTTCATACCCAAGATGAGCTTTTGGAAGAAGTCGTGGCTGCGATAAAAGATAACGGGATGCCTTCCATATCGGTATCTCCTTCATCAGGGAAGTTCCTAACCATGCTTGTATCCATATCAGGTGCGAAACATGTACTGGAAATAGGTGCTCTTGGGGGCTATAGCGGAATTTGCCTGGCCAGGGGCTTCGGCAGCGAAGGGAAATTAACGTCCCTTGAATTAAAGGAAAATTACGCAGCCTTGGCACAAAGCCATCTATCAAAAGCTGGCTTTGGCGATCAAGTAACGTATATGACCGGAGAGGCACTGCAAAGCCTTGAACAACTTGTTCGTGATAACAGGAAATTTGATTTTTTCTTTATAGATGCTGACAAGGACAATTATGAAAATTACCTTCACCATTGCATAGAGCTGGCAGAACCGGGTGCTTTAATCGTCATGGATAATGTCCTTGTCGGAGGCAGTGTCGCAGATCAGGAAGCTGAACCTAAGCATTATACTGAATTCATGAAGAAATTCAATGAATCTGTCGCCAATCATCCTCGCTTGGAGTCATTACTCATTCCACTTGGTGACGGGCTGACCATTTCAAAAGTAAAGTAAAGCTGCTTCATTCACGATTATATCGATCAAACCTCCCGATGTATCGCTCAATCTTACGAAGTGAGGAAGAAAAATAAAAGGAATTTCATTTTCCTTGAATGAAAATGATTTTTATTATCAATAATAAAAAAGAAGAAGGGCAACCAGTTGATGGTTCCCCCCCGAGGTTTTAAACTCCTGGATCAAATGTTTTGCAATCCGTTTCTTTACTATTTGATGCATGATTCCCTTTATGACTCACTACATAAATAGCTTCAGCATTACATTTGTTTCCAGAATGCCAATGTACACAGTTGTTTACCTCACATAGAACATCTTTAGCCATCGTATTACACCTCCTCATTTGTTATCATTAACAAATTTGGGGGTATTGATACTTTCCTTTTTTAGGTTATATCATTTTTTCAGGCTGATTGTTTCAGTAGTTCGGCTTGCGGGATTTTCCAGAGCTCGCGCCATTTTTTTAGGGCGGAGATGAGAATGACCAAGCCGAGGCATAGCATGATGATCGACAATGCTCCATTCAGGATGCTGAAGCCTGCAGCGTCCGGGTTCAAGTATACGTTTTTCACCATCCAGTATCCTGCTACATTAACCGTTACATATAGGTAGGCGAGGGGCACGAGGCATGTCCACATATACCAGCGCTTGTCGGCGATTTTCAAGACGACGGTCGCCCCGATGATGAGGCCGATCGAAGCCATGAGCTGGTTGGATACGCCAAATAGTGCCCAGATCGATCCGATGTCCCCGGAATAGAGCAGATAGCCCCAGATGAAGCAGGCTAATGCACTGGCGAAGATGTTGCCGGGCAGCCAATCGACTTTCTTCAATGGTTTATAGAACTCGCCGAAGAAGTCCTGGATCAAGTAGCGGGCCACACGTGTCCCCGAGTCGATCGCGGTTAATATGAACACCGCCTCGAACATGATGACGAATTGGAAGAAAAACGAAGCCAATTTTTCAAAGAAGGGAATCTCCGTGAAAATATAGGTCATTCCGACAGCAAGGGTTACGGCCCCGCCTGTCCGTCCTTCAAGGTTAATGCCGATTTCTTCGCTTAGCTCATTAAGGTGCACTTTTTCCATGCCTAATGTTTGAAAGACCTCAGGTGAAGAGTTAATGGCAAAATAATCACCTGGCTGCAGGGAGACTGCCGCAATCAATGCCATGATGGCCACGACACATTCCACAAGCATCGCCCCGAAACCGACGGATTTGATATCACTCCAGCGGTTCAGCATTTTTGGCGTTGTACCGGAGCCGACAAATGCATGGAATCCTGAAATCGCCCCACAGGCAATCGTGATTGAAATGAATGGCCACACAGGACCGGCGACAATCGGGCCTCCGCCATTGACGAATTCGGTGAATGCCGGAAATTGGATCTCTGGATTCACCACGAACACGCCGATGATCAAAGCGGCAAACACACCAATTTTCATGAAGGTGCTTAAATAATCGCGCGGTGCAAGCAGCAGCCACACAGGCAATGCCGCTGCAAAGAAAGCATAAATCGGCAAAATGAGGGCCAGCGTGCTTGCTTCGAGTGTCAATAGTTCACCAAGGGCCGTTCCTTGAATGTTCGGACCAAGCAAGATCCCAGCCATGATGAGCGCGAAGCCGACAATGGTCGCGCCTTTCAAATTGCCTGTTTTTTTATGGTACAGCCCGACTCCCATGGCGATGGGAATCGTGATCCCGACAGCAAACGTTCCCCATGGGTTATTTTCCAATGCATGCAGGACGACCATAGAAAGTCCTGCCATCGTAATGGTGATGATAAAAAGCATGGCAAGTCCTGTACAGAAGCCTGCGACCGGTCCAAGTTCTTCCTTGGCCACTTCCGATAGCGATTTTCCGTCTTTACGCATCGATGCGAACAGCACGACGGCATCATGGACCGCTCCGCCGATGACAGCCCCGATCAATAGCCATAGCAAACTTGGCAAATAACCAAATTGTGCCGCAAGAATCGGACCGACGAGCGGACCTGCCGCTGCGATGGCGGCAAAGTGATGGCCGAATGCCACCCATTTATTGGTCGGAACATAATCTTTTCCATCTTCCAATGCGTGAGCCGGAGTCGGCTTGGAATCATCCAGCTTCAGTACTTTCCGTGCTATGAATGTCCCGTATAAACGGTAAGCGATCATTAATATACAAATCGAGCCTATGACGATTGAAACCGCATTCATTTTGAAAACCCCCTCTATTTCTTACATCGTAGACTGATGATATCACGATGTAAGCGGATGCAAAGGGTTTTCAAGCTACAATGCAGATAATGAGGGCTGGATTGCAATATAAAGATACTAAAATGCAGAATTATGAAAATTTTAAAAACCAATAAGCTGCTTTAGCTCCTTTACATATGTGCGGCTCACGGGTATGTTCGATCCGTCGCTCATGATGAGATTATACGTCGAATTGAACCAGGGCTGGATCTCGGCGATATGGATGACATTGACGATAAACCCGCGATGCACCCGTAAGAACGAGCGTGGGTCAAGCTTCCGTTCAAACACGATGAGCGGATCGCCCATTTTATATTCATTTTCTTCCGTTTTGATGATTGTCTTTCCTTCAATGAGCCCGATGAATAATATCGAATCCCGGTCGATCAAAACGATCCGGTCATCGATTTCAACAGCCAGTTTGCCTGTCTGCTCCGCCCCATTGCGATGCGGCGGCTTTGTCCTGGTTTCGCGCTCCCCTGCTTTGCGCACTTTGTTCAGCCTGTCCAATGTTTGGCGTATTCGCTTTTCATTAAAGGGCTTCAATAGATAATCAAATGCATACGATTCAAAGGCCTGAAGGGCAAATTCGTCATAAGCCGTGGCAAAAATGAGCGTTGGTGCTGGGTCAAGCCCGGCCAATTGTTTAGCCAATTGCAGGCCTGTGCCGTCAGCCAGCTCAATATCCATAAAAACAAGATCCGGCTTTAAGCTGGGGATATCCCTGATGGCCCCTTCTATCCCTTCTGCCTCACCGATGACTTCAGCTTGCCTGCTTCTCTTCAGAAGGTATTTCAATTCATCCCTTGCGAGGGGTTCATCTTCTACGATAAATGCTTTCAACATCGCTGTCATATGCTCCTTTTTCGTTGAGTGGTATGGTTATTTTCACTTCTGTTCCAACATTCGCTTCACTTTCTATCGAGAGGCTGGCCTGGCCCTTATAGATGCCCTCCAGCCTTTCACTGATATTATGAAGGGCCGTTCCTGTACCTTTCGGCGATTTGACAGTCCGCTTCCCCAATTCAGCTAATTTCTCTCTTGAAATCCCTTTTCCGTTATCCTTCACGGTTATGCACATCGCCGCCTCTTGAAAAGATACATCAATGAGGATTTCACCTTTGTTTCTCATTTGCGAAAAGGCATGGTGGATGGCATTTTCAACGAGCGGCTGCAGCGTGAATGGAGGCAGTGGAACCTCCTTAAGACTTGGTTCTATGTTATGAACGATTTCATATTTATCCGGAAATCGGGCCTGCTCCAGCGATAAGTATGCATGGACATGCTCCAATTCCTTTTCAAGCGGCACCAATATTTGCCTTGCGCCTTGGAGGTTGCTGCGAAAGAAAGCACTTAGCTCCATTAATAGGCTTCTTGCCTTCTCCACATCCGTCCGGCATAAAACGGAAATCGTATTGATTGCGTTGAACAGAAAATGCGGATGGACTTGTGCCTGCAAGGCCTTGATTTCAGCATCTTTCAATAACTCCGTCTGCATTTCCGCTTTAGCGAGCTCCAGCTGGGTGGAAAAAAGCTTGGCCAGCCCTTCAGCCAGCTCCTGTTCCACTTGGCTTAATTTATCGGGATGCTTGAAGTACATCTTCAACGTCCCGACCGTCTTCCGTTGGACCTGAAGGGGCAGCACGACCGCTGCTTGCAATGGACATTGATCTTGAAAGCAATAAATATCCTTTCTTGTTTTCGCGACGATGATCTCACCCTGCTCAAGAGCCTTTTTCGTTATACCCGTCGCGATTCCCTCCTTCGGGACATGATGATCGGAAGCTGCCCCCACATGAGCAAGTACGCTATTCCGATTGGTTATGGCCACGGCATCGGCTTCTGTCAGCCCAAGGATGATCTCGGCAATTTTCTTACAGGAGCTTTGATTCAAGCCCTGGCGGAAATAAGGCAATGTCTGATCCGCAATCAGGAACGCCAAATTCGTCTGCACCGCCCGCGTCCGGGCCTCATCCCTCGTAATCGATTGAATGATGAGCATGAACAGTAACGTGCCAAAGCCATTGATGAAAATCATCGGAAGTCCGATTACCTGAACGAGCTCCCAGGCCCGTTCAAATGGCTTGGCCGTTGCCAGGATGATGACCATTTGGATCGCTTCCAGGGCCATGCAAATCGGGAGGGCAAACCAAGGGGTGATCCTTCCATGCCTTTGCCGCCTTTTTCCTAAAAAACCTGACAAGACGCCAGCCAAAATTGCCGCCACGGCACAAGCCCCTGCTGTAAAACCGCCGAGAGTATAACGGTGAAGGCCAGCAATCAAACCGACCCCCAAGCCTACGAATGGCCCCCCAAGCAAGCCGCCGATGGCGACACCCATGATCCTGGTGTTGGCAATCGCATTTTCTGGCGCAATTTCGGTGTGCCAATCTCCCACGGGCATCTCATGATTTCCGATTTCAATCCCCGTATAATTACTAATGATGCCGAATGTTCCAAAAAGGACGATGAGCATGATTTTCTTTGACATTTGATGTTCATGGCCGATCATTTGCCGAAACGGCTTCATATAAGAAAGCAGGAACGCAGCAATCACGATGATCCCCACTTTTTCAAACAGCGACGGTAATAAATGAACCAACTCATCACCTCCATTTCTGGCTTTTTCATTCATCTTACAACAGCTTTGAAATCTTTGTCGAATTTTGTTTTTGCGCTCAGCCCAGCACATCATTGGAGGGCGTACCATATCTGAAACGGTACCGATCATTTTAGGAACCCAGCAATTGAAAAAACATGTATAGTGGAGTCAGCAAAGCTAGTACTTATTAGGAGGAATCATGAATAGTAAGGTCCTGACATTTTATATTCTGGCTGGAATATCCTTGTTTGCTGCAGGATTATTTCCGCTCAGATATATAAAGTCTTTCCATTTATTTATCTCCTTGTTTATTTTAGGTTTGATATTTATCTTAATCGCTCAAATTCACAAGAGGAAAGAAAAATGAGGGAGATTAAATTTGGTAGTAAACTAATACGATAAAAGAGATATGACGAATTATTCATGAAAAATTTAACCAAATATTTTATCCTATTTCTCTGGGTGGTCTTATTTTTATATTTCTATGAAATGTATATGCCCAAAGGTATTTATTATTTTATTGTAGGAATTCCAGTCCTTTTTCTAAGTGCCATTTTTATTTTAAAGATGTTTGATCATTCAAAAAGCTAAAGATTCCGGTGATACAATCAACCTTTTCGGAGGCTGTTTGCATCACCTTTCTTATTTTATCGTTCATTTCCATCAAATTTAATAGTCAGTAAATTTGCTTATTACTAACACTTCTTCCATAAATTTTTTGTTTGTTTGATACCTTTCCTATCTACGCCCAATCCCTATTTTAGGATTTCACTTGATTTCCCAGTCTTTTCTCACATCGCCTTTACAGGTAACGATATACACGGGAAATAAAGTTAAATTAAGGATGAATCCACAAAGAGCCCCTGCCTAACGTTGTTTATTCGTTTAGCTTCTTCCGCATATCCGCCGCGACATTCCTTAAGGCTTTCTTCGACCCCCGCTTTAGGTCATGATCCAGCTTCCTTTCTTCGTAGCTGACGAATAGGGCGTTCAGATCATAGCCTTCCGGATATAAGTCGGCGGCTTTTATTTCAAGCTCCAGCTTATTTGCATGAACTTCCTTGAATTCATCTTCGAAAAGGACAATGACATGATTGAATGAATCCTTCTTTTTATAGACGATCGCATATCCGTCAAGTCCGCTTACTTTTACCTTGTCACCGATGTCAAATTGGGGTAAGGCTTTTTTGGAAGGGGTTTCGGCTTTCGCTTTTTTGATTTTTCCTTCCTGGACACGTTCCAAGTTATAGTCTTTATTGTCAATATAGTGTTTTGCTTTTTGCAATACCTTTTGGCGTATATCCATTTTTTTCGCGATCCACAAGGCATTGCTTTCGCCGGATTGACCGATCAGCAGCTTATACTTCGGCTCCAATGTTTCACTGTTAAACTGCATCGCCGCATTCATGAAGTCGCTGTGAATTTCGGAATAGCGCTTGATTTCCCCATAATGGGTCGTCGCAACGGTGATGCATCCCTTTTGATAAAACTCCTCCAGTATCGCAATCGCCAAAGCCGCGCCTTCATTCGGTTCCGTTCCGCTCCCGATTTCATCGAAAAGCAGCAGCGAGTTATTGGACACAGCAAGCATGATTTCCGAAATGTTTTTCATATGCGACGAAAACGTACTCAGCGCATTTTCCATGCTTTGGTTATCACCAATATCGACGAATATGTGATCGAAGACAGCCAGCTCCGTTCCCTCTTTTCCGGCAACATGAAGCCCGGACATCGCAGCCAGCGTAAGGATGCCAATCGTCTTCAGGACGACCGTTTTCCCGCCGGCATTAGGTCCTGTGATGATCAAGCTGCGATAATCCTGGCCGATTTCGAAATCCAATGGCACACTCTCGGCGGGCAAAAGCGGATGCTTACAGCCTGTTAGCCGGATATACCCATGACCATTGATTTTCGGTTCAATCCCGTCCATGCTTTTACTGAACTTGGCTTTTGCGAAGATCATATCATACTGGCTGATGAGCTCGATATTGATTTTGATCGGTTTCAGTTGCTCGAAAACCGTGCCTGATAATGTAGCCAATAGCTGATACTCCTCCATCGCTTCCTCCGCTTTGAAGCTGGCCAATTCTGCATTCAACTTCGTCACGGTGGCTGGCTCGATGAACACGGTGGCCCCTTTGGCCGAAACCTCCACGATCGTTCCGGCCACCTGGTTTTTATAAGAGGCTTTGATCGGGATGGTGTAGCGATCATCTTTTTTGCTGATGAAGAATTCTTGAATGAACTCTTTATTGGCCCCGCTCTTCAAGAACTTATTCAGCCGCTCCTCTATTTTGCTTTCCATTTTGCTGATTTGATTCCGAATCCGCTTCAAATCCCTGCTGGCTTCCGAAGCAACCGCATTCCCTTTTATCGTGAATTGGATCTCTTCCTCGATGCTCCTTAATTCGGTCACCGAATGCGCGTACGAATGCAGGGTTGGGGCAAAGAACGCTTTATCGGTCATAAACGTCTTGATATTCCGGCAGCCTCTCAAAAAGTCGGCTATCGCCACAAGTTCACTCGGCTCCAGGATCATTCCCTTTTCCAGTTTGTCGATATGAAGACCAACATGGGAAATGCCTTTTAAAGGAATATGGCTTTCCGCGTTCAATAAGTTCCTCGCTTCCGTCGTCTCGTTCAAACGGTTCTTAACAACCTTCAACACGCCGCTTGGCTGAAGCCGATCCAACAATTCCTTCCCTAAGCCGCTTACACAATGGTTTTTCACCATTTCTTTTAGTTGGATATATTGTAATTTTTCATAAGTCATCGTATTCATAGCATGATCCTCCTTGAATGAGTGTGATTTTCTCCTTAAATCCAAAAAATGCCCGCAAAAGTCCCCCCTACCTTTACAAATGAACAAGCCATTTGAGTAGAAAGCTCCTGCGGGCACGGCCTCATCAATGATAAGAACCTAAAATCGATAACAAAATAGGCAGGTCAAATAAACCTGATCTACAACAAAAAAGCATGATAGGACAAATCCCACCATGCAATTTCGCCGTAACACCTACATGTTACGCGAATTATGGAAAAGGAAGCAGTCTTAAAGTAGGCATTCACAAATGCATAATTGCACCGTGAAAAAAGGCATACTTAATCCACTGACTTATCAGTGATTAAAAAACCTTATTCAACTGAATTAGTTGATACCTACTCCCGACATAAAACACCACACCTTTTCTAAGAATTGGAACTAACATACCATATTAGTAAGAAAGAGTCAAACTATTTTCGAATGGACTTTTGAAGGTATAATTTCATGGTTCTTTACGTTGCGCCCAATGGGGAGACTGCACAATTGTGTTTGGGCGTTTTGTAGTCTCGATAGCCCGCATTTATTTATCGAGCACTTTAATAGCTCGCCAGTCAGGCAGGCCAGGGTCCGAATTGGCGAGTAAACGCACGTTTTTCGCGAGTAAGGCTCCCGAATTCACGAGCAAAGCACAAATCTTTTTTTTATGAATGATGACGACAAAATGGATCCGGGTCCTCAACTTCTGTTTTCAATGTCTGAATATTTACTTTAAAATCGGGGTATGTTATCCTTATATTGTCATAAACTAAAAACAGCCCCATGCGCTAACATGAGGCTGACAACTAGCAAGAGTGGTTGGTCACAACTAACTTAATTTAATCGTCAGAAGAAGAACCATTGCCATCTTGGGAGGATGAGTGGTTCTTTTTCCGTTTCTTGGCGAACATAGACAGGACAAGACTGGTTGCTACTGCAACAACGATCTCTTTACCCATATCTATCATGATGTTCAATAAGAAATGAATCATGCAGTCACCTCCTTCCCATCCATAATTAGATGGAAAAGTATGTGACCTACCACTCTATCCTCAGTTGTCCTTTTATCTTATCATATATTTCCATTTTTTTGAAATCATACTCAACATTAAATAGGAAAAGAGGATTATCCACCTTCGGATAATCCCTTTTCTTATATTATTATGAGAGGGACTACTTTCCCTTCATTTACGTTGATCAATCCATGGTCCGTTATTTTCAGGGCCGGGCTGACTGGGAGCGATAAGGTGCTTAATGACATGATGACATTATAATGTTCGTAGCCTAACGATTTAAGCGAGTCAGTCAGTCGCTCGACTTGTTCCGATACGATGTCCATCGGTTCTTCGGAAAGGATCCCCCCCACTGGGAGATGAATCATCGAGAGGATCTTGCCGTCATGGACACTGCAGACGCCGCCTTGGTTCCTGATGACTTCATTAGCGGCCATCACCATGTCCTGCTTATTGCGGCCGATCACCAATAGATTATGGTTATCATGTGAATAGGTGGTGGCAACCGCTCCCCGTTTCAAAACATCGCCGGTGATCAGGCCGTGGGCCCGGTTGCCGTTTTTCCCATACCGTTCGAAGGTGGCAATCAACCCGTAGGGGCTTTCTTCCCAACATAATTCACCATTCTCCATCGTGAGCCAATCATGTGTTTCACTTGTGAAGGTGGAACCATTCTGCACATTGATGATCCGGCACTTAGCTTGTCCCTGCTCATCCGGTACAGATAGGTGAAAATCGTTTTCGCTCAGGTCCGCAAGCTTCACACTTTGATAGAAGTGTTCCGGAAATTGCTTGCCGCTTGCTTCCTGCACGTAAGGCTGTGACGAATCATAAGCGAGCTCGCCGTTTTTATATACCTGCTCGATGTCAAAGCTTTGCAAGTCCGAGATAAGCAGGAAGTCAGCCACCTTTCCAGGGGCAATTGCGCCGCGATCATGCATCCGCATCCGCTGTGCCGGTGTATACGTACAAGCATATATCGCTTTTTCCGGGGACATGCCCATTTGGATCGCTTTCTTTAACAGGACATTCAGATGCCCCCTTTTTTGGAAAGAGTCGGTCATGACGTCATCGGTGACGAAGCAGAAATGCTCATCCACTTGATTTTCCTTCAAATAATCCATCACTTCTTCAGTCATCGATTTCTCTTGTATCTCAATGAACATCCCGGCAGCGATCCGCGCATCCAACCCTTCAACGGTCTGGTGCGTATGATCTGAATCCACTCCGGCATGAATGATTTTTTGCAAGTCCAAGTCGAGCAGCTTTGGAACGTGCCCCTCTATGATCAGATCTGGATAATGGGAGCGGATGTGGGACAGGATTTTATTCGTTTTGCATTCGGGGTCGGAGATGACCTCATAGTAATTCATGATTTCGCCGAGACAGATAATATCCTCGGTTTGCATCAATTCGTCCATGTCGGAAATTTCGATGGAACCGCCCGTCGTTTCCATCGATGTCGCAGGGACGGAGCTCGGGATGGCATAAAACATATCCGCGACACACTCTTTACTCGCCTTGATCATTTCCTTCACTCCGGAAATACCGAAGACATTGGCCATTTCATGCGGTTCCGGCACGATTGTGGTCACGCCATTCTTGATGAGGCCATAGGAAAACGTGGCCGGTGTCACCATCGTGCTTTCAATATGCAGGTGGATATCGATCAGTCCAGGGATCAGATACTTCCCCTTTCCATCGAGAATCCGATCGGCAGCGAAGGCATCCGGCTCCCCAGCTCCAATATAATAGAACCTGCCGTCCTTGATGGCCGCGTTCCCTTTCATGAACCTCTTAAAGTAACTGTTGAAAATGTTGATATCTTTTATAAGCATATCCATTCGCATAACTTCCCCCCCTAACCTAATCGACAAGCACCATCTGGCTTCTCGGAACTTCAAGGACGATCTCCTGACCCATCCGGTAGGATTCCGTCATTTCCTTATTGACGATGAAATCCCCTATTGGCGTTTCAACGACGTATTGATAGCTTCTTCCAAGATACGTGCTTACCTTGACTCGCCCGGATACACTATTTTCCTGCACGGCTGCGGCATCATCCTTTTCCCTGATCAACAGATCGTCCGGTCTGATCGCGCCTATTTTCCCGGCATGATTGGCCATCCGGGCATCCTTATCCAATACGAAGGAGTAGCCGGATTTATTCAGAACAATTTTACCGTCATGATCCGTCCGCTTATCGAAGTCAATGAAGTTCTTGAAGCCGATGAAATCCGCGACGAATTTGGTTTCAGGATATTTGTAGATGGTCGCAGGATCACTCAGCTGCTCGATGACCCCTTTATTCATGATCGCCACTTGGTCGGATATGGAAAAACATTCTTCCTGATCATGGGAAACATAAACCGTCGTAATCCCCAGTTCCTGTTGGATGCGGCGAATTTCGACCCGCATATTCACCCTTAAGTTCGCATCCAGGTTGCTCAATGGCTCGTCAAACAAGAGGATATCAGGTTCGATCACCAGCGCCCTCGCAATCGCGACCCGCTGCTTTTGCCCGCCGGAAAGCTCTTGGGGATATCGTTTTTCAAATCCTTTTAAATTTACGATTTCGAGCACATTCATTACTTTTTTTTCAATTTCAGCCTTTGAATTCTTTCTTAGGCGCAGACCGAAGGCAATATTATCGAAAATCGACAAATGCGGGAATAAAGCATAGTTTTGGAATACAAAGCCAAAGTTCCGCTTGTTGACGGGAACCTTCGTATAATCCTTATCCTTGAATAAGAATCTTCCTTCGTTCGCCTGTAAAAAGCCGGCGATCAAACGCAGGGTCGTCGTTTTCCCACAGCCGCTCGGGCCAAGGAGGGAGACCAATTTCCCTTTTTCAATCTCCAGGTTGAAGTCCTTTAAAATATTCTGTTTGTTATAGGCTACAGATACATCTTGTAAAGTGAATAACGCCATCCATCATTACCTCCTTTATCGTTTTGTGAAATAAGACAAGCCCATCAGCCGTTCAACCATGAACATGAAGAATGCCGTTATGAACATGAGCAATACGGAAATGGCCGAAATGGTCGGATCGAAATAATTCTCTACATACGTCAGCATCTGAATCGGGAACGTGCTAACTCCAGGACCCGTCATATAAACGGAAATGTCCACATTATTGAAGGATTCCAAAAAGGCAATCATCACGGCTGCCAGGATTCCTGATTTTATATTCGGGAGGACGACCGTGAAGAATGTCCCCAGCTTACTTGCCCCAAGACTCTCGGCCGCTTCTTCGATGGAAAAGTCGAAGTTTGACAGGCTTGAGGAAATCACGCGGATGATGAACGGCAGCATGATGACTGTATGCCCGACAAACAGGGCCGCATGGATCGGAAGCTGATACGTTCCCACAATATAACGCAAAAACGCAAAGCCAAGCACGATGCCCGGAACTAAGATCGGCGAAACGAAAAACGCATTAATGAGGGACTTCCCTTTAAAATCAACTCTGCTTAATGCATAAGCAGCCGGAACTCCCAGTAATAGCGCCAATAGATTGCCGGCAAGCGAAACAAGAATGGACGTTTTGAATGCGACTAAAAACATGTCCACCTTGAAAATATTTTCATACCATCTTAAAGAAAACTCTTCTGGCGGGAACTTCAAAATATTTCCGCCCTCGAATGACGTAACGGATATGATCAGTAAAGGCCCTAGTAAAAAGAGAAACACCAGGAGAGTAAACAGGGCCAATCCTCGATTTTTTTCCTGCATACACCTCTACCCCTTTGGATTTAATTTTTTTGCCAAACCATTCATGATCGAGATGATAAGGACGGTTACGGCAATCATGATCGTCGCGACGATCGATGCCACCTGCCACTCATTCAAGGTTATGGCATTTTGATAAAGAAATGTCGAAATGACTCGCTGCTTCCCGCCTAATAAGGCTGGCGTCGTATACGCCGTGAAGCTTCCTACAAAAACGAGGATGCTGCCAATGACCAAGCCTGGAACGGAAAGCGGGATGATCACCTTTGAAAACACGGCCAGCCGTGAAGCTCCAAGGCTCTCCGCCGCCTTCAATAAATCGGTCTCGATGTTTTCCATTACGCCTACCAGCGTTACGATGATCAAAGGCAGGAATAAATGGACCAAGCCGATGATGATCGCCGTCGGCGTATACAATATGTCAAGCGGCTTGTCGATCAAGCCGATGCCCATAAGCAATTTATTCACCACACCGTTTTTACCGATGATCACCATCCAGCTGAATGAGCGGACGACCGGGCTCGTCAGGAGCGGAAAAATCGTCAGCAAAAGCATGATCGCTTTTTTTCGTTGTTTTAGTTTCGAAATATAATAGGCTGCTGGAAAACCTAAGAGAATACAAAGGATCGTCGTGAACAGACTCACCTTAAGTGTCGTGAGCAGGATTTCAATAAAGTATCGATCTTTGAAAAAATCCAGATATCCTTGTATCGAAAAACCATTGTCATGGATGAATGTCGTCCCTATCGTCAAAAAGATGGGAATGATCATGAAAACCGTCAAAAAAAGTAACCCTGGCAACAGCAGCAGGTATAAATAGCGTTTTTTCACCTCGGAGCCCCCTGATCGTTTGATTTATGAATGGATGGTGCGAATGAACAGGTCGAAAAACGCTTCTGCATTGACATCCAGACAAACATGCACATTCGCAGGCTTCATCAGCCGGTCCTGAAAGTCGCAAACCATCTGTCCATCACAAATCTCACTTTTTGTTTCTATATCTACATAATATTCTTTTGTCGTGACAAGATCTTTTTGCAAAGCGACGCCAACCGCCAATGGATCATGCATGGCGCATGCCCAAACACCATTCCGCTCAAAATACCTTTTCCGATAGTCTGATGTGCTTTCGCTTATATAGTCAGCAAGCTCTTGATTTTGAATTGCTTGGATATGCGCCTCGCTCAGCAGCACCTTTCTCGTGACATCGAGACCGACCTGGGTGATCGATCGGAACCCTGCATGCAGGACGATTTTGGCTGCTTCCGGATCGACGTATGCGTTATATTCAGAGGTCGGCGTAACATTGCCGCCCCCTTGTACAACTCCGCCCATGAAAATGACTTCCTTCACCAGCTGGGTGATTTGCGGACATTTCTTCACCGCAAGTGCCAAATTCGTAAGCGGTCCCGTCATGATCAGCGTCACTTCTTCCGGAAAGTTCAAAATGGAATTGATGATGAAATCAGCCGCAAACCCATCATCAGGCTGCTTCGTAACGGGGACGTTCGCGAGGGCGCCCCCTATCCCATCCTCCCCATGGATCCTATGCTCAAAAAAGGAGGGCCTGATGAGGGGGGCATCTGCGCCCTTTATGACTGAAATGTCTTGTTCGCCGAGCATATCGAGTATCTTGCACGTGTTAAGAGTGGCCGTATCAAGTGATACATTGCCGTTTACGGTTGTAATCGCCAATATGTCGAATTGACGGCTTTTCACGGCGAGAATGATCCCGATTGCATCATCTATTCCAGTATCCACATCGAGAATCAGTTTTTTCTTCATTCATCAAACCTCATTCCATTCTTAGTGTGCAAGCTCACGATTCCAACGATCGATCCATTGTTTCGAGTTTTCATTAACGAACTTCATGTCCAGGACACGCAGGCTGTTAATGACGTCTTCACCATATGTTAAGCCTTTCGCCTCTTTTTCAGACAGCTTCACTTCCGTATTGACAGGAGAGTCGATTTTCGCCTTCGCTGATTTTTCCTGTACTTCCTTGCTTAAGATGTAATTCATGAACTCTTCAGCCAATTCTTTTTGATCGCTGGCTTTTACGATATTCACCGTATTCATGACCGCGTATCCGCCTTCTTTCGGAGCAATGAACTTCGCATTCGGGACGGCTTCCTGTAAATCACCGAAATACATTTCCATGATCGGGCCAGCCGCGATTTCCCCTTGCGAGAACATGTTGACGAACTCGGATGTTTGCCCGTACTCTTTTACCGCATTCGGCATGATCTTTTTCATTTGGGCAAAGGCCTTATCTTCATTGAATTCCTTACTTCCGCTTACTTTCGAAGCCGCATCCAAAAACATCGGGCCAGTCGTTGAAGTGATGGATGGAATCGTGATTTTCCCTTTCAAATCCTTGCTCCAAAGATCTTTCCACGAGGAAATCGGTGCATTCACTTCATCGGGATTATAGGCAATCCCAAATTGGGCAATCGTATAGGCCGGACCATAGTCGGCGCCATTCGGGGCCTTCGCTTGGTCGTAGATCTGTTTCATGTTCGGAACCTTTGCAGCATCGATTTTTTCGAATAACCCTTCATCGATCCCCTGCTGTGCATAATAATCGGATAAATAGATGACATCCACGTCACTATTTGCTTGGCGTACCTTATTCAATCGATCTGCATTATTTCCTGAATCGACGACGATCTTGACATTATGCTCCTTTTCAAAAGGCTCATAGACCTCAGGGCGGAAGAAATCATCGGCAAATCCCCAAGTCGAAACGACTAACTTGGCCGGTTTTTCCTTTCCCTCCTCCTTTGAGGAGCAAGCCGCTAAAACTAGTGTGAACACTGTGAACATCATGAATAAGCTAATTATTTTTTTCATCATCGAACCCTCCAATTTTATATTGTATAAAATTCCCTTTTTACAGCCATACATGTAAAAAAAGACAATCTTAAATAGAATTAGCATTCTACCCAAGATTGTCTTTTCTTTGTAAACAAAGATAAAACTTATCATTTTGGTACTTTTGCGGCGTTCGCTCCAGATATATCCGGAGCGAAATCCATTTATAGGATTACATAGTTTCCTTCAATACAATATTGGTGAAAGCCCGCTGCGTTGCTGAGTCATAATCCCTCAAGACCGCTTCGATCTCCCAATCCGTTTGTGTTTCCAGTTTTTGTCTCAATTTCTTTTTATAAAGCAGTGACATATGAAAATCAACCTCCTGCTTCAGGCTGGGAACTTCTCCCTCCAAAGCCTCGGAGCGTGGTGCACGGCGATGTTTGGCCTGAAATGTGATCACATTCAGTTCAACGGTAACCTTGAGCACCGTCGTACCAAAACCGAACAATTCCTTCGATACCTCATTATACATATGAGAAAGCAATTTCTTCGTTTCATTAGTGTTTATCGGTAAGATGACTTTTCACCTGCCAAAACTATCATTTGAGGTAATTATATATACTTTTTTTCAATAGCACAAGATAATATTCGGATTTGATACGAAAAAATGTTCAAATCCCTGAAAATCGACCATTTAAATACCAATAACCGAATTATATCAGTAAGTTCCTTATGATCCTTCACTATATTCATATAACTTTACAACGAGCCACATCCACTGATCCTACCTATTTTGGGAAGTCTTTACCCGTTTTGATTTTCATGCCCGTCCATGTGTTGAAAATGTTTTCAGAGAAATTTGCTCCTTATTGAAAACAATTGATATCTCTTGGTTCCTTATTGTAAACGCTTTTATGGGGAATTAATATACAAGTATAGCTTAGCCAATAAATAAAGAGGGTCATAGGCTCAATGAATAAGGGAGGAATGTTTTATGAAGAAAGCTTTTGAGAAAGCGCAGCAGTTCGGTAAATCTTTTATGCTCCCGATTGCCGTTTTACCAGCGGCCGGATTATTGCTGGGAATCGGCGGTGCTCTTTCCAATCCTAATACAGTTGAGGCTTATCCATTTTTGGATTTTGCCTGGTTGCAGGCTATATTCACGATCATGAGCTCTGCAGGCAATATCGTTTTCGCCAACTTGCCTGTCATCTTTGCCGTCGGCGTCGCCGTAGGCTTAGCGCGTTCGGATAAAGGGACCGCTGCCCTGGCAGCCATGATCGGCTACTTCGTGATGAATAGCTCGATCAATGCACTGCTTCAAATAACCGGGGAGCTTGCCAAGGATAATTTGGCTGGTGCCGGACAGGGAATGGCTGTTGGGATCCAGACACTGGAGACTGGGGTGTTCGGCGGTATCATAGTTGGTATCACCGCGGCATTTTTGCATAATAAATATAATAAAATTCAGCTTCCACAAGTATTGGGATTCTTCGGGGGCTCCCGTTTCATCCCCATCATCGTTTCATTCGCATCCATCCTGGTCGGAGCCTTATTGTTTGTCGTATGGCCTTACTTCCAGCTTTTCATTAACCAGCTTGGTGCACTGGTAACGAGCACAGGAACGATTGGAACCTTCTTCTACGGATTCATTTTGCGCATGCTTGGGCCGTTAGGGCTTCACCATATCTTCTATCTCCCTTTCTGGCAAACTGCTTTAGGCGGAACGATGGAGATCAAAGGCCAGCTTGTAAGCGGAACGCAGAATATCTTCTTCGCCCAATTGGCCGATCCAACTACGACCAAGTACTATGAAGGGGTATCACGGTTCATGTCAGGACGGTTCATCACGATGATGTTTGGTTTGCCTGGAGCGGCATTGGCCATCTATCATTGTGCTAAACCAAAAAACAAGAAGGTAGTGGCCGGTTTGCTTCTTTCAGCAGCCTTAACGTCCTTCTTAACGGGCATTACCGAGCCGTTGGAGTTCAGTTTCTTATTCGTCGCTCCGATCCTTTATGTATTTCATGCCATATTCGACGGCTTGGCGTTCATGATGGCAGATATATTCAATATCACGATCGGTCAAACCTTCTCTGGAGGCTTTATCGATTTCACCTTATTCGGGATACTCCAGGGGATCAGTAAAACTAATTGGATTTATGTCCTAGTAGTGGGCATTCCATGGTTCTTCCTTTACTACTTCACGTTCAAGTTCTTGATCAAGAGAAAGAACTTAAAAGTGGTTGGCCGTGAAGAGGAGGAACAAGCCGTCTCGCAACAAGTGGCGGCATCGGAAAGAACCGAGACCATTGTCGAGGGCTTGGGCGGACAGGAAAATATCGAGATCGTCGATTGCTGTGCAACTCGCTTGCGCGTCACGGTAAAGGATGAAGCTTTGGTAAAAGAAGACGTCATCAAACAAACCGGTTCCAAGGGCGTCGTCAAACAAGGAAAAGGCATTCAAATCGTTTACGGACCACAAGTAACGATCATCAAAAATGAAGTGGAAGAGTATTTGGGCCACTAAGCGGATAGATAAACGATAAGGGAGTGTTACACATGCAAAATGTGCTGGATACCATTCATAAGGGATTGATCGTGTCTTGTCAGGCATTGGAGAATGAGCCGCTGCACAGTTCTTTCATCATGGGGCGCATGGCTGTCGCCGCAAAGGAAGGCGGTGCGAAATGCATTCGCGCTAACTCTGTAGCCGATATAATCGAGATCAAGAAAAATGTCGACCTGCCAGTCATCGGGATCATTAAACAGGTCTATGGACAAAACGATGTCTATATCACCCCTACCATGACGGAAATCGATGCATTGATGGAAACGAAAGCAGAAATCATTGCGACCGATGCGACTGCGCGTGTACGGCCGGACGGCAAAACGTTAAAGCAGTTTTACGATGAAATACGGGCAAAATATCCAGATGTTTTGCTCATGGCCGATGTATCCTCCAAAGAGGAGGCCATATACGCCGACCAATTAGGATTCGACATTGTCGCGCCTACTTTATACGGCTATACAAACGAAACGAGCGGCCAGAAAATTTATCACGACAACTATGCTGTGCTGAAGGAAATCGTAAGCGCCGTGAAAAAGGCAAAAGTCATCGCTGAAGGGAATGTCATTACCCCGGAAATCGCGCGTTCCGTATTGGATATGAACGTACATGCAGTAGTAGTCGGGGGCGCCATCACCAGGCCCCAGCAAATCACTAAAAGATTCGTCGATGCGATTCAATGAGTGAGAGTCATGGGATACGTCGAACTTGAAAAAAACGTTAAACGAAGAGATGGTATGAGTAAAACTCATACCATCTCTTTTTGTATGCAACAACTGTTATCCCTAACTAAAACAACCCCTAAGGGAAGGGAATGAAGAAGGCGGACATTTTATGGATGCACCAGCAAAATCGCGAATAACACCGACATTCCTAGTAAAAGCCAATATGTGGTCTTCGGGCACTTATAATTAACGGCATGACCGCTCCGTTAGAAAAAAGAACTATGCCCCTAACTCAAGGCATAGTTCTTCGAAGAAACATCTCATTCTACACTTATTCCTTATTCCCGATCGAAAAGAGAAGCGCCCGCTATACCCGGCTTCGTCATTTCATAAGGGTTTAGGATCAAATCCAATTCTGCTTCGGTCAACACATCATACTGCAGGCAAAGCTCGCGAACGGATTTGCCTTTCAAGATCGCTTCACGCGCGATACGTGAAACGACTTCATATCCTAGATGCGGATTGACGGCCGTGATCACGCCAACGCTTTTTTCGACATATTCTTTCAAGCGTTCCTCATTTGCTTCAATACCTGCCAAGCAATAATCGGTGAATACGTTGAAGGCATTGTTCATGATGCTGATCGATTGCAATAAATTGAATACGAGTACAGGCTCCATTACGTTCAATTCCAATTGACCTGCTTCAGAGGCGAGGCAAATCGTATTATCGTTCCCAATTACTTGGAAAGCTACTTGGTTGATCAATTCAGGCATGACCGGATTCACTTTTCCAGGCATGATCGATGAACCTGGTTGACGTGCAGGAAGCGTGATTTCCCCTAATCCAGCTCTTGGTCCTGAAGCCATCAAACGTAAGTCGTTCGCGATTTTTGACATATTCATCATACATACTTTCAAGGCAGCCGATACTTCGGTATAAGCATCCGTGTTTTGTGTGCCATCCACTAAGTGTTCTGCACCAACAAGCGGCATTTCACTGATTTCAGCTAAATATTTCACGACGTTTTCGATATAACGCGGATCGGCATTCAAACCGGTTCCGACTGCTGTGGCTCCCATGTTCACTTCATATAGATGCTGGCGTGATTGGCTGATTCTTTTTATATCCCGCTCCAGCACACGGCTATATGCCTCGAATTCTTGGCCGAGACGAATAGGCACGGCATCCTGAAGGTGAGTACGGCCCATTTTGATGACGTGATCGAATTGTTTCGCTTTCGCTTTAAAGACGGACCCCATCTTCGTCATCGTTTCCAGTAAACGCTCTAATAATCGCAGTGTCGAAATATGAATGGCCGTCGGGAAGACGTCATTGGTCGACTGTGACATGTTGACGTGGCTGTTCGGACTGACTTTGCTATAGTCGCCTTTATCGTGCCCCATCAGTTCTATGGCCCGATTGGCAACGATTTCATTAATGTTCATATTCATCGATGTGCCGGCGCCGCCCTGAATTGGATCGACGATGAAATACTCATGCCAATTCCCTTCAATCACTTCATCAGAAGCCTTCACGATACTATTCCCTATACCCTCATACAAACGCTTTGTGTCCATGTTGGCTAACGCCGCCGCTTTCTTTATCATCGCCAATGCACGAATCATCTCTTCATTGACTTTGTATCCGGTAATCGGAAAATTTTCTACAGCGCGTAAAGTCTGAATTCCATAGTACACATTTGCCGGAATTGCCTTTTCACCAAGAAAGTCTTTCTCAATACGGATTGCTTTCTCATCTATCATTCCTTGATCCCCCATGTTTTTAAAAAGTAATTTTTTCAATTTGTGCATCACATCAGTTTTGGAACGGTTGGCTCCATCGTCATCTAACCTGGGACGAGCCTTATTTTCTTTCGCTCCCGCTCCCCTACCATCCTGTAGTTTGGACAACAGATATGCAACACTCCCCTAACTCCATACATTTCTCAAAAATGTTTTCCAAGGAATACTATAACACCCCATCATTCACTTTCAAATCGATCTTTTTCATTGATCAGAAAACAAGGAATCTTGGCTCCGTTATTGGGGTGAACCTTAACCAATCCAGTCCCACGGAAGGTACGTAACGCAACTTCCTCATTCTTAGAGAAATGGACAATCTAATTATACTAGATTTTATAATTTTATATAGGAATAATATTTAAGTGGTTTTTTTCTCCCATTATCCTTGGATGATACACTCATCTTTTCGCGAAAACGGCATCGGGAAATACGGATAAATGGAGTATTTTTTCATTCCACCCACTGAATTGGCTGATTTCCATTAGAATATCTTCCTACAACTTCATTGTTTTGTCCAGTATAATAAAACGCTTCCAAGCAAGAAATCCGCCTTCCTTGTTTGAACAGGCTGAAATATGACAGGTTTGACGATCGATCGCCATCATTAAAAGATATCGGTTATTGACGTCCTTCCTGGATACATTAAACTATACATAGAATCTATTTTGCCTGGAATGGGTGGTCATTTGGAATATTTAGCAGAAAACCTCATATATGGAATCGAATGCAGCATGAGTAAATTCACCAAGACGGAAGAAGAATTAGCCAACTATATTCTGCAGCGCCCTGAGGAAGTGAGTCAGTTAACCATTAGTCAAATCGCCAAAAAACTGCATATTTCGCCGGCAACGATCACTCGTTTCTGCCAGAAATTAGCTTTTTCCGGTTTCAATGAGTTTAAGCATGAGTTAAAACGATTCGTCGACCTTCGCAATTCGCCGATACATATGAAGGATCTCAAGCAGGTCGATTATTTCGCGAAATTATATCAAGATCACATGAGCATCATCGATGATACCTTTCATATCACTTCTTATGAGGATATCGAAAAAGCGGTCTCTTTCCTTACGAATGCAAAAAGGATACATGTCTACGGAATTGGCAGCTCAGGTATAGCCGCTCATGAGTTCAAATCGAAGTTTTTCAGGATCGGCCTGTCTGTAGAAGCGATAACGGACCCCCATCAGTCGATGATGGATGCCGCTTTAAGCAACCAGGAAAGTGTTGTCATCGGCATTTCCATTAGCGGTGCGACAAAAGAGGTCATCCGCGCGATGAAAATCGCCAAGAAGCAAGGCGCCCTGATCTTGGTTTTCACAGGCAATAAGAATTCCGAGCTCTCACGGTTAAGTGACCTATCGTTATTGGTCACAAGCAAAAACAGCATGCATATGGGGCAGAACATCTCTCCCTTGCTGCCGCTCCTATTGCTTTTCGATTTACTTTATACCGAGTTGGTTTCAAAGGATTATAAAAACAGGATCGGCATCAGGGAAAAAACCTTGCAGGCATTAACGGACACCCACTGAATCTTACTTCCCTCCAAATAACGAAGGCCACCCTTCCCAAACAGGGACGGTGGCCTTCGTTTCATTCGTTTAGCTATGCAGTCCCCCCTTAAGCCATGGGCGATTGCGGTACGCTCCGATCGGGATTTGGATCAGGGATGTTTTCCCTTGAGATCCGCCCATCTTATAAAGCTCATCACACATATTGACGTCGAACCCCAGCAGCGGATGCCCATTCATTCCGAGGGCAGATGCCGCCAACAATATTCGTTGCACGAGCATCCCCGCCTCCATTTGCTGGATCCGGTATCCCCTGTATCCAAGCTGAGACTTGAAGTACGTCCGATCACCCGCCACATGGATGCAGATCGGGACTTGCTGAAAATTCAAGACATCGAGGGACATTCCGCACTGCAATCGAGCCCGATGATCTCCTGGCCTTATCAGCCTCAATGAATGTGTCGTCCTTTCATACAGGTAGGCACCATCCTCCATATCTTCTACATTATATAAGCTTGCATAGATGGTTACGCGATGCTCATTGTCTTCATCCAGGTCATTTTGATAGGTGAACGCGGCTGTTGCCTCTTGAAGGAGAAGGGCGAGCCGCTCTTGACTTACCTTTTCTAAAATGAAGTCCATTTCCGGGGAAAAGCGCTTTTTGCAAACCGATGCCAAATCATAGGACATTCTCTTCACGATAGGCAGGGCGATTACATGTCCCTCGCATTCCCCTTGTTCCCTGGCTTCAACAGGCCGAATCATTTGACTGGATTCGATCATCGATGCTCCATTCATTTTCGTTAACAACGGGAAATCCCTGACCACAAGCGATCGAACATAGTGTTCCGGCCGGATAAGGGGCAATTCCAGACACAAATCGGTCGCAGTGGCATCCTCCCCTGTATCCTCATCCTTCTCCAGTTTTATTGGTTCCTTCGATAAGGCAATCATCGCATAGGCGCTTTCTTCCTCCTCCGATAGTCCAAGAAGATGATTGATGGCACGATCCAGGAATTGAAAGCACACCCTCGTCTTCATGCCGAACCGTTTTGCCACTTCCAGCAGTTGTCCGATAAGCACGCCAGCATCAAGACCTTGCAGCCGATATGAGAAATTATTATATTTATAAAAATTTTTCCAGAACATCGTCGATACAAATACGGCGCCAAAACAAGCGGATGCATTGAAGCGGTCACCTAGGGCCTTGATTAAATATGAATCAAAATTCCCTTCCCGCAACAGCACCAATCGATGGTGGGCTGCATCATAATGGTACACGCCGTCCGGGAATTCCTCCGTCTTCAAGTATACGTACAGCTCACTTGGATACAGCGCTCCCCCTGATGGGGGGAAGCGCCGGAATGACTGCATCAGGTCATCGGGATCCGAGGCTCTCTGCGCTTGGCTGATTTGGGTAAGACCATAGGCATACCAAAGAAAATGGCCGATTACGCTTCCGTCAGGCTTCGAAAACCTGGCGGATCCATCCAGTGCAAGCGGAACCTCCAGCGACAATGGGAACTGTGGCAAGTCACGGTAAAGCTTGAACGTAAGCGGTGCATCATCCCAATCCACTTCCCAATCAGGCGGACTTGCCTTTTCAATGTCAAAATGCAAATTATGAAGAAATGTCTCTAAACTCATCCCCCTACCTCCTTAATCCACCTTTATGGAAACGGATGCGGATGCGGGTTGAGCTGTTCGAATGCAAGCGGCCGTTTTACATATCCAAGTTCCATTGGTACCCTGAGTACCCGCTCAAGTCCTGTCACCCGTGTAAGATGATGGCCGAATGTCATCGGCAGCATTCCCGGAATCAGCACTTTGACGCAATGTAATCCATTACGCTCGATTTCAGGCGTCGTCTGATCCACCACGATCACCTCGAGCTTCAAGCGGCGAAACTCCTCAAGAATAGTTTGCAGTTCATCAGTCAAGTCCTGATGTTTCTCGATTTCCCCGAATTCTTCAGCAAACGTCCGCAAGGGGCGTTCCGGTTTCAATAAAAAATCCAGTCGTGCCTCCGATTGCGGCAAACCGTACAGGATGCCATGATCATCCATTTTCCGTACAAGGGAGGAGTCCTGGAACATTTTCTCGATTTCCTCCTTGTCTTCCTCCAACTTCTCGTCAAGGGTCAGCATCATGCCCGCCAACTCGAAAACCGCGCTTTTCACCGCCCGGACCGGGTCAAGATGGGCCCCGGCCGCACATATGAGATTCAATCCTCTTTCTTTCCTGTTTTTCGCCAGTGCCCATACACTCGGAATACCGTGTTCCATCGTCGAATTGAACAGCTGGATATCATATCCGGCGGCTGCCTTTGCCCTGTCTATCATCAATTCCAGCTCTTTATCATTGGCCGAATAGGGGTCGATCCGGTTAAGAGGAAGCTGTGCATACCATGTCATCAGAAACGAATCACGTTCCGCCACTTCCATGATTCCGTAGAAAATGGCCTCCTCCAAACTGCCGCCAAGAGCGCACCCATTGGAGGTTTCATAGACAAACCCGTTTCCACAGCCCAAGCTGTAATAGGAGAGCAGCTCTGGAACCAAAATCGGCCGCTCCTGCATGAACGAATATCCCCATACCCAATCTATCGAGCGGTCAGGATCGAACGGTTGAAACGGAAAATCTGGCTGTGCATAATTCTTCTCTGCGTGAACGCCTATCTTGATTGGATCAAGCGCTTGATCTTTCAGGTTGTTGTAGCTGTCATGCACCACGGTCCTCTTGCCGCGCGGCTCCATTCCGCAATACCTCTCAAGTCCCTCCAATATGGCCGTCATCTCGCTTGCTGCATAGGAAAGCGTCCGCCCAGCCGTCCCCTCATCGCCTATGAACAAAGGCAAATTAACACTGACATCGGCAAATGGCGGAATGAGGTCTATCATTTTACTATTGAGGAAACCCGTGCGAGTGTCCAAATAATCCCTGGCCAAAACTTTACCCAGGTCCTCCATTGAACGGGTACGGTAACTGCCGGGGCTGATTTTCGGGCTTGGCTGCAAGGATATCCTTGCCCGATTCATCGAGTCATCGGGCAATTGACTGCAAACCGGACACAATGGATCAGGTAAAAATGAATGCCACGACCCATTAAGTGTTTTCAGATGGATGAATGCCACCCGCCCCTCAGAACGGGGTTGATCGCCGCCCATCGCCTTCCTTACTTCCTCCCCAATCAAATGAGACATCTGCAACAGACCTGAGCGCGACGCTGCGGCATCCCGCCCGATCCCGCCATTTTCCAGGAGCTGCTTTTTGATGCCCCACATTTCCTTTCGGTCACGCCCGGCCATGAGCTGCCTCAGGTCGGCACATTGGGAGCAGCCGGGTATGCCCGCTCGCACCAGCGGGCCGACCACACCTTCTCCAAATGATACGAACCCTCTCAGCCAAGGAATGTTTTGTGACCTTGCCATCTCTTCCGCCTTCAAATGGACGGCGGGATCCCAGGCATCCTGCAGCACCAGGAGCAAAGCGGTGTCCTTAGGAATTCCTGCCGTGAAATCGGATAGGCGATGGACCTGATATGTGCCGGATAAGTCCCGATGAATCTGGTCGGCCAATACGCCTTCCCCGACAACCGATACGTCAGCTTTCACCCTGATTCCCCCTCTCGCAAAAACACCCCGAACACCCCTGCCAGTTCTTCTTGCAAAACAATTTCCGTTTCCACTTCGAAAACGAAGAGCCGCTTTCCTCCCTCTTCCACTACCTGCATCGCGGAGCGTACCAATTCGGAAGTCGCTGGCCCTTCACATGCAGGAATCAAAAGGTCTTCTGCTGCTCGTTCTGCCGGATGCTCGGATGATGCAGCGAAATCTGAAGCGGTAAGGCAAATGGTTTGATTTTGGACCTTCATGATGGCCTTTTTCAACGCCTCACGCAATCCGAGCGTGACATTCAAACCGACAGCTCCCGACCAGCCATCGCTCGTTCCTACCCAAACTGTTGGAAAACCGGATACATCACTGCCAAGGCCGATGATCGGTTCACCTTGCAGACGGGTCAGTGCTTGTAAATAATACGTGCAGCGCTCGTCATCCACCTCAGTCAACTGCACCGGAACAAGAGCCTCCTCGTTGAACTTCCGGTTCCCGAACTCCTCATCCAAACAGCTTTGCAATCCCCTGCATACACCTTCAGCAAATGTTTCCCCTGCTCCGACTCCGATCGGTCCCTTCATATCACCCAAACCAGACAGGGGAGGAAGGGCCGCAACATGCTGGCTGAGCATTCGTGATACGTAGGCCTCGATTCCTGAAAGCCCGGTCTCCCGCCTCGCTTCCTCATGTGTCAGTTCACAACGGATGATATCAGGCAAAAGCAGTGCCGGACCGACGGACAGCGGGTCGGCAACCTGAACGCGGCATTGGGCCAGCGGAAGCTGTTTGAGGTCTCCCTCTTCCCAGCTATGGAAAATCCCCGATTGCTTGGATGTCAATCTGCCAAAAAGCATGAACATTTGACCTGGCTTCTCCCGGCCAGACGCTTGCCCGAGGCGCTTTTCGAAATCCTTTACCCATTTAGCGCCCCCGTGTCCCGTCACTCCAGGATGGGGCAGGAACGGATGCCAGCTCCCCTCCAAAGTTTCCATATCCAACAGATAGAATTGATGATCTTGCTCTGCTGCCGTGACACCTGTGGCTTCTTTAAACCACTCGAAAACCATGACATTTGCAAGCATCGCCCCTGCCGTCGAGGAATACGAAGCGGATGCTTGATCCCCGTCCAGCACCGTTTGATGTAAACGGCGCCAAGCTGCCTCCCAGCAGCCCTTGGATTGTGGGCTGACAAGCGGACCTGCCAAGCCCACCAGATGGAGGACCACAGCCGGAAATAGTACCTTTCCCGCCTGCCTGCAAACTGAATGGATTTCCCTCAATTCCTCTATATCGCCCTCTTGTGATACATATAATATCGAATCGAATGGCTGGATGACCTCCTGCCAGCCTTTGCTTGCATCCTTACCTCGTACAACCTCCTCTATCGCCACTTCTTCATCCATGCTGCGCGCATGGGCTACGATTTCCTTTAATCGCTCCCGATTAGTTTGTACCGTGTCCGTGATGAGCACGTGGAATTTGGGCAGACCGGATTCCAACAGCGAGGACACCAAGGAAAGGAACAGCGGTCCAGAGCCGATCGCCAGCGCCTTTCCCTTTCGATAAGCTTCAAAACGGCTAGCGCCAGAGTCACCGAAACTTTCGAGGAACTCGATTTGGGAGGCATGGTTTTTTAGAACCTGATCGCTCAATTGATGGGGACTGTCCTGACTTACATCCCGAACAAATCCATTCCTGTACAACACCTCGGCAATTTCCATAACGCGGCTCCTGTATGGTCCAGGCAATCCATCCGTCAGCTCTCGTAGCGAATGGTTCCCGTTGAACATCGGCAGCAGCTTTTCGATCCACTGGACGATCGTGCTTCCTTCCATAGTGAACGAACTTATATTATTCCTGAAATATACACCTTTGTTTGGTTCAGGGAAGAAAAACGTGTCCCTTTTCACTTTCAATCGCATAGAAGGGGTCAACTTGACCATTTTGCACCTCCTGACCCGAAGCTTTTCTAAGTTCTGCTTCTGATCACTTCACTTTCATCCTATGTATGACAATTTGTCTCTTATGTCTAAACCAAAAGAAAAGTCCCTGCACTATCACTGCAGGGACCGTAAGAAAATTCGAACCATTAGCGCCCGCCGCAACGTCCGCCGCATCCGCCGCAACGACCGCCACACCCGCCGCAACGTCCACCGCATCCGCCACAACGTCCGCCGCACCCGCCGCAGCCAAAGCAGCCAAAGCACAAGAAACAACCAAAGCAGCCAACACCTATAAGACGGGAATCCTCCATGGAATACTGTGGTTGATTTTGTTCCCATGGAACCGGCTGGGTTACTTGAAAATCGTCAACATTCAGCATTTGAAGTTGATTTTGAAACTCATTCATTTATATAACCTCCATATAGTCATTAATAAGGTAGTGCTTCGTTACAGAAAAAATCACAATGTAATAGGCTGGGAGTCCGAACCACGTCAAGTACTCCCTCCAACAAAATATGTAAGGGGAGTTGGTATTGTCACTGATACAAAAGCCTATTTTCACCGTACGGCCGGTTCCCGGAGCCAAGCTAAAAAAACCAGAAGGCTGGAATCCCCCTGGTTTTCATGCTGAATTTCAATTATGAAGTCTACAGCTTAGTTCTGAAGTTGTTCAAACCGCTTCCAGTTTACCGCTTTTTCCAGAACGATCGATATTATGACGCCCATGATGAGCCCATTCGTTAAAAACGGCTGCAAAAGCGATGGAATATTCGCGAAAGCTCCCGGAAGTACGTTCATCAAGCTCACGCCGATCAATACTGGTACGGCAAGCCTGAAGATCGTATCCGAAGTGAAATACTCCCCCTTGACACTGTTGAAGGCCGTGCCGAACAATTGAAGGTACGCAACGAACAATACTGCATTCCCAACGGTTATCGGCATCGTTGCCAGGAAAGAAATAAAAGGAGGGATCAGTCCGATTATGGTCAACAGCATGCCCCCCAGTAAAAAGGGTTTCCGCTCATAAATTTGAGTGCTTTGCAGAAATCCGATGGAGGAGGTGAAAGGCGTATATGGAACAAGGCCTAGCAATGGCGATAAAATGGTGAACCCGCCTGTCATGAATATGGATTTGCGATATTGGTTATTCGATGCTTCCTCCCCCAATAGCTCGGATGCAGCCTGGATCGAAGCGAAGGTATTACATAAATTCAGGAAGCCGGCAAAAAAGGCGATCGCTATGATGCCGAATTCCAGGTTCGGCGTACCCAACGGGAATAATGAAAAAGAAGCACTTGCCGACCCCGATCCGGCCCCCGTAGATGGAAAGAGCAACGCATAAAAAATCCACCCGACGATGATACCGATCAAAATCGAGAAATTACTAATGGTCCTTGGGCCTTTAATCTTCAATATACTTACTAATAGGACAATCCCCAATGAAAGGAAACTGACTGGAATGTTAATTTCCCCCGCATCCGTAATTCCCAACATCCCTTTAAAGAAGACGAAGATGAGCTGGAAGGTCAGGAGAAAAAGGTAAACGGTCATGACCATTGGAGTGAAAATCTTCTGGACGTAACTAATCAGGTTGAAGGCCGAAATGATCATGGTCACGACACCTGCCGCAAGGAGGCCAGTCGCGATTCCCCCTCCTATCTCCACATAACTGAGGCCGATCGATGGCGCAGATAACCCGAGGTTCAGCATCACTCCCCACAATAGTCCGGAATGCCCCTCCATGATAGGGTATTTATGACCCTTCCACCCTTGAATCACACAGGCGATCCCCGTGAAAACGAGCGAGCTCCTCATCGTCATTTCCGTAACATCGGTGGGAAGATCAAAAGCTGCCCCGATCGATATCGGCACGACCACCGTATTGGCAAAAATAAAAAATAACCATTGAAAAGAAGAAAATAGAGTCACGGAAGAACCCCAACTTTTCATTGCTTCCATCTCCTTTGAACATGATACTTTTCTAGCTTATGGTTAATACATGGATCCTTCCCGGTAAGGAAGGCGACGGGAATGCCCATGCTGATAAACGTGAATGCCGAATGATAGTGCACATGCAGAAAATATTGGAACGGTGCGTGAAAAATGCAAGCTCCGGTTCCGTTTTTTTGAAGAATGATGGCTATCGCCTAGCTCCTTTAGTTTGGAATATAAAGAGCGTAGTTAACCGGTAAAATCATCTTCCATTTTATTTCGTTTACAGCATATAGGACCATTACGGACAAAACTGATTAACCAATAAAGCAAAAAGAAATTCCTTTCCAAGCATATAACACAAGTACGTAAAAGTACACGAGATTGAAACGAATGGCAAACGAAGCCCGTCATGTGTTCCAGACACAAAACGAAAAAGGAAATCCGGAAATATCCAGAAATCCTTTTTCGGGTTAGCCCTTCACGTCGATGGGCCGTTTTTGTTTACTAAGTGAACCGGAAACGATATTTCCATTGTACATGACCGCTCTTCGCTCAGACCTTCTGGCAACTGCTTCGGCAGAACAGCTGGCGTCAACCAGCACCAGGCTTGCCGCATCCCCAACCTTCGGCCATACCTGGTTCCCTTGTTCATCAAGCGGCGTTTTTCCGCCCGTTATGTACCTCAATGTTTGAGCGAGGGAAACTTCATCCACCCATTTGAAACGCTCGGCCAGCCTGCCAGCTCTCTCCAGGATGTCACCATTCCCCAGCGGTGACCATACATCGAAGATATTATCATTCCCTACTGCAACCTCAACGCCTCTTTCATGCAATACATCCACTGGCGGCATTTGCCTATTGATAGGCACGCTTGTGACTATGGAAACCCCGGCATCCCTCAGAATGTCGGCCAGGTCATAAGCTTCTGCTTTGGATACGTCGCCGATGCCGAATGCGTGGCTGATGGCTACCCTGCCCTCCCAGCCTGCTTGCTTGGTTAAAGCGGCCAAACGTTTCATGGTGAACGTACCGAGGTGACCAGGATCATGTAAATGCAGATCAACATCGGCATTCGCTTCCACTGCCAGCTCCATCATTTGCACAAGTGATGCTTCAATATCTAGATCGATCGTTGCCGGATCGACTGCCCCCACGATTCCTGCTCCATTTCGCAAAGCCTCCCTGACAAGCTTGACGGAATTCGATCGCAGCAATCCGTGCTGGGCAAATGCCACGATTTCCGAGCTGAGTCGGTTGGAATAGGTTCCCAAAGCCTGTTGCACTTGCTCCAGGTTTTGCAAGCCAACTTCGGGGTAAATATCGACATGAGTCCTGACATGCGCCGAGCCAGAAGCTAAAAGCACTTCCAATAATGACTCAGCCCGCTTCCGTGTGCTTGTCGCAATGGTCGGAAGCACTTTTTTCTCATTTTCAAAGCGCTCAATGACACCGGACGAAGGGGTACACGCTCTCCATACATCCCCCATCAAGGTCTTATCAAGATGTACGTGCTTTTCAATGAACGAAGGCAGCACAAGCAACCCTTTTGCATCCTCGACAGGCACATCATTCGGAACCGGCTCTCCATCCTTGACCATTCTCGAGATCCTTCCATCCTCGATCAACAGATGAAATAGGCCGGTAATGGTCCCCGTCACTCTTCCATCCTCTTTTTGGAAACCACATTCCAACCGTGCATTCTTCAACCAAAAGATATGATCCATCCCTCTCATCCCTTCTTAATTCACTTCTTCGCCAAGGCCGTTTCCCTGTTCAATCCACCGTAAATCAGACTACCACCGGAAATGACCGCTGCCCTTCTTGATCTTCTTGCCACTGCCTCGGCAGAGCATGATGCCTCCACCAGTACCATGCTTGCCGCATCCCCCATCTTCGGCCATAGACGGTTTCCTTCACGGTCCAGTGTCCTGATGCCTCCTGTTATGAATTGGAGCGATTGAGACAATGCATACTCATCCTTCCACTTGTAACTCTCGGCCAACCGGCCCGCCTTTTCCAGCATATCGCCTGTACCGAATGGAGACCATGAGTCATAAAACCCATCACAGCCAAGAGCTACGTGAACACCTTTTTCATGCAATACATCGATTCGGGGCATGACCCGGTTAATCGGAACCGTAGACATGATGGAAATCCCCAGACTTGCTAATTCCTCCGCCATTCCAGCGGATTCTTCAAGGGAAACATCACCGAGTGCAAAGGCATGGCTGATGGCCGCCCTGTTTTTCCATCCCGCTTCATCGATCAAGGAGGCCAGTTTCTTGATCGTATAAAACCCAAGATGTCCCGGATCATGCAGATGGATATCAATATCCGCATCAAACTCAACAGCTAGGTTCATCATTTCATAGAGGGAGGCTTCAATATTCTGATCGATTCCGCCAGGATCCAAGCCGCCCACTATCGAAGCCCCCGCTTTCATCGCGTGCCTCATCAATTCGGTCGAATTCGTCCGGAGCAATCCATGCTGCGGGAAAGCCACGATTTCATGCGTCATTTTGCCTTTGAAGCAATCTAACGCTTTCTGAATTTCTTCCAAGTTCTTCAAACCAATGTACGGATCGATATTCACATGAGTTCTGACGTGCGTCGCGCCGCCCTGCAGCAAAAGCTGAAGCATTTGTTCCGCACGATGCTGCCCGGTCCGTGCCAATTCAGCCAGCTCCGCCGCTTCCAATTTCAATCGTTCCGTTAAATTCGGCACCGGGGTGCACGATTTCCATGGAAGTCCTAAATAGGTTTTATCAAGATGGTTATGCATCTCTTTAAAAGGGGGAAGGGCAAGCAGCTTTTTGGCATCTTGTACGGGCAGATCCGTCATCAAAGGCAGGCCTTGGGCCACTTGCATTTCTTCGATCACCCCATCCTTTATCCGGATGTTGTATAATGCGGTTTCCGTTCCTTCCAGGCTCCCATCCTCATAAACATATCCGCTATCAAGCGTAACATTGGTAAGCCAGTATGCTTTATACATTTCATCACTCTCTTTAATAGAAGATTAAACACCTGTCGTCGCAAAAGCTGAAATCGACCCGCTTACGACATTGCCCCTGAAGATGACAGCGGCCCGCTCCGCCCTCCTAGCCACTGCTTCTGCCGAACAGCTTGCTTGTAGCAGGACGATGTTCGCCTCATCGCCAACATTCGGCCATGTACTGACTCCTTCTTGGTTCAATGGCGTCCTTCCGCCTGTTATGTGCTGCAGGCTGCTTGCCAAGGAACGTTCCTCAATCATGCGGAACCTCTCGGCAAGACGACCTGCTTTTTCAAGATTGTCACCGATTCCGAATGGAGTCCAATGATCCGTGATGCTGTCATTGCCCAGCTCGACTTTCACTCCTTTTTCACGGAGCAGCGGGATCGGGATCGTTCTGAAGATAGGCACAGTGGAGGTAATCGAGATGTCCAATTCCGAAAACCTTTCGGCTATACTCGTTGCCTCTGCAACCGAAAGATCTGCTAACCCGCTGGCGTGACTCACCGTCACCCTTCCCTGCCAACCTGCGTCTTCCGTCATGGAAGCGAGCCGCTGCATCGTAAACAGCCCAAGCTGATCCGGATCATGAAGATGGACATCGATATCCGAATTCGATTCAACCGCAATATCCATGATCGTTTCAAGTGATCGCTCGATGTTTTCATCAATGGTGGCGGGATCGACACCGCCTACCAGGTTTGCCCCATTTTTCATGGCCTCCCTTATCAGCCCTACGGAATTCGAACGTAAAAGGCCATGCTGGGGGAAGGCGACGATTTCATACGTCAATTTATCTTTGTATCCCTCCAAAGCCTGAACGGTGGCCTCTAAATTTTTCAGGCCAATTACGGGATCTACATTACAATGGGTGCGTATATGCGTAGATCCGAAACCCAATAATAAATCGAGCATTTTTTCCGCTCTTGCCTTGGCGGTAGGCAACAGCTGAGGAAGTAACGCCTGCTCTTCTTCTATCCTTGTTTTCACCCCGTTTATGGCAGGCATGCAAGCCTTCCATGGCCCGCCGTAGTAAGTTTTATCAATATGGATATGCATTTCCTTAAACGAAGGAACCATCAGCAGGCCCCCTGCATCATGCTGCGGGTCTTGATCTGGTAAAGATTCCTTAGCCGATAAAATCGCGGATATTTTCCCATTCTCAATCTTAATGTGATAATTCCCGGTTTCCGTACCGGTGATCACTTCATTTTCATTATACGTGAAGCCTTTTTCCAGCCGAACATTCGTCAACCAATACGATCGTGACATTGAACTCACCCTTCCACTACATATTGAACATGCGTCCCTTTCATTATAGCTCTCCTGCAAATTGAATAATTTCAGAATTTTTACTCATTTTTATGTTATTTTTACATATTGCATAAATTGCCCCAAGTTGGGATGGATTGGACTTGGACTGTTCCTTTCCGCTACAGGCGCTCCCTTTCCACTGGGCCACCTTACTCGCGAGTTTCGTGCCTTTACTCGCCAATTTAGACTGAGCACCAAATTTTCGTTTCATCCAGAGTGCCGTGGAAAGTCACATCACAGTAATCGAGTTAAAACAAAAAGGCTTCTGAAGAAATCTCAGAAACCTTTTCATCAGCAAACGGAGTCCCGCCTATATTGGGGCGGACCCATTGCTTTCATCACTTTATCGTTACTTCATTAATTTCGAGATAGCCTGAAGGGCTGATCGAGAAGCCTTTTACATCCTTTGCGACCGCAGCTACGTTTTCAATGACCCTTACCGGAATATATGGGGTATCCGCCATTTCGATTTCCTGGGCCTCGGCGTATAATTCCTTGCGCTTTTGTTCTTCTTTTTCTTTCCTTGCCGCATCTATCAAATCATCAACCTTTTGATTGCTGTAAAAGAACGTATTGCCGGCCGCTCCCTGTGAATTCGTATGAAATAGATTGTATTGATTATAATCGGCATCACCTGTCGCGTTTCTCCAGCTGATGATGAACATTTCCGATTGCCCTTTATTCACTTGTTCCACGAACGACCCGTACTCCATGACCTGTACCTTCAAGTGGATTCCGATTCCTTTTAGTTGCGATTGCAGGACCTCGGCCAAGTTGACTCTTTCTTTACTATCCATTGTAAGGATGGTAGCGTCCAAGCCTTTTGAATATCCGGCTTCGGCCATCAGCTTTTTGGCTTCTTTGAGATTATAATCATAGGCTTCCAAACTTGCATTATACCCAAATACTTTAGAGCCCATCAACGAGTTCGCCTTTACTCCGACATTATTAAAGACGCCTTTAATGATCGAATCCATTTCAATGGCATGGGCAATCGCTTTACGGACCCGGACATCATTGAATGGTTCATTCTTGACATTGAACCCTAAATATTCGGTACCATATCCCTCGCTGCGGTAAACATCCATTGCCGCTGAGGATTCCACTTGATCCATGACCGCTATCGGAAGAGGCTCCGCTATCTGTGCTTCACCGGTTTCAATCATCGATATCCGCGTCGAATCTTCAGGGACAACCTTGAAAATGACCTTGTCCACCTTTGGCTCATTTCCCCAATAGTCTTTGTTCTTCACCAAGGTGATTTCCTGTCCCGGGGACCATGAATCAAATACGAAAGGACCTGTGCCGTTCGGTTCCTGGATAATTTTCTTGCCATACTTCTCGATCGTTTTCGGGCTGATGATTCCCCCTTCGTGATTCGCCAAGATTGAAAGCAGCGGGGAAAATGGCTCCTTAAGTATGAATTGCACGGTATATTCATCAACCGCCTTCACTTCTTTCACCATTTCAAATACGACCGCTCTAGGAGAGGCAACTGCCGGATCCAATAATCGATTGAACGTCTTTTTTACTGCATCTGCGTTGAATGGTATACCATCATGAAACGTTACATCTTCCCTTAGCTTGAATTCCCAAGTGGTGTCATCTTTTTGCTTCCACGATTTTGCGAGCATAGGCTGTATCTCGCCATTTTTATCCCGCTGCACCAGTCCTTCATAGATCTTATGGTGCGTGACACTGGCAGCATTAATCGTGGACATGAACTGCTGATCCAGATTTTCAGCATCCGATAAACGGGCAATGACCAATGTCCCCCCTTCCTTTGATGCGACGCTCGAATCGTTTGCCGTTTCACTTACACCATTGTTAGAAGAACAGCCTGTAATGATCAATCCGATGAACATGACTAGAATAAGCCTTCCTATGCCAAGATTACCTGCCATGGACCATGACCTCCCGATTTCTTTTTTTGTATATTTATCTAATTATAGAAAATATTCTTACTATTTATCGTGAAAATATTTACTATATTTTGCACTTTCTTTACTTCTTTTCTCTCTCTATTCCTGATTGGGGAGCAACTGATTCTACCATCTTAAATGAGGGCTTAAACAACTGTTGCTCAGGATGTTTCTGATAATCCCTCTCCATATATCCGCTTCTCATCCTATTGAAATATTTTTGCGCCTTATTATTCATCTCTTTCAAATCAAGGCCGGGGATCATTTGATCTTTCATGACGATCTTCCCATTGATGATGGATAAGGTAACGTCCTTCCCGGTGCCGCTTATAAACATGGTTCGGATGGGGTCATCCATGACACCCATATGGTAGCTGTCCAGGCTGACCGCAATGATATCGGCCTTTGCCCCTGGGGCAATCCGGCCTAAATCGTCCCTGCCAAGAAAAGCGGCTCCACCAAGAGTCGCGGACCGAAACAAGTCGGCATACGTGGAGCCTTCCACTTCACTTTCCGCCATTCGTGAAAGCATGCTGCCTACCCTTACGTTTTGGAACATATCTGGAGGGAATGTATCCGTTCCAAGGGCTATATTGATTTCTGCCCTTTTATATTCAGCGAAGGATTCCAGCGCCTCGCCATGCCTGCCGATAATCAGCGGGCAATGAATCACCGTTGTCTTCGTTTCCTTGAGAAGCGCCAAGTCATCACTCTGGCCATATTTCGCTCGGCTGTATCCTGAAATATAATGGGCGTGGGGAATTCCCGTTCTTGGACCGAGGAAACCAAGATCGTACAAGTATTGAATCGGTGTCACGTGATGAGCTTCCCATATCGTCTCGAATTCAAAGCTCCCCTGGGCAGCATGAAGCTTGATCGGTACACCCAATTTATCGCTATAGTATTTTGTCTGTTTTAAACTATTTGCCGTTTGGCACTCTACACGTTCTGGGGCAAGCATCCCTCTTATCAGGCCATCATAGGCTCCATCGAACGTTTCGACAAACTCGACCGCCCTTCGTAATCCAGCTTCACCGGCCTTTTCATCCCAGTGCAGTTTTACCTTGCCGTTAGGCTGGACGACCCTGATCCCGGATTGGAAGCTTGGCCCCAAGTAAATCCTTAGCCCCAATCCAGCTGCATGCTCCGCCGCAGTTGCCAACTCCTCATAGGTTTCGGCCCAGCTTTTATAAAAAACGGAGGTAATCGGCATCGCCGTCGTCACGCCATGAAGGATGAGCTGTGAATATGCATATAGAGATTTGAAAGCTTCATCTTCTTTGGACATCCATTCGGGATGGCCGCTTTTGATATAGTCCTCTGACCAAAGCAGATTTTTCTGTCTATCGGAGCCAGCTTCAAAATGCAAGATATCATGGTCAATGTCCCCTAACGCATTCAAATCAATGAAGCCGGGGCTAATGATGGCATTCCCGGCGTCCAATACCGCATCCACTTCTTGCGAATACTTTTTTCCTACATACAAAATCGTATCCCCTTCATATACGACCTCCGCATTTTCCAAAATGACATGATCGCAGCCATCATGACCAATTACGTATCTTCCTTTAAGCTTCGTTTTCATTTTATTCCCCTTTCCGCAATGCCGCAGCGTTTTCCCGTTCGTCATATCTCCTTTCATCGACATAGGCCCTGGCGTGTCCCCAGAAATATTTCGTCGGCTTCATATACTTTTCCAGCCCCGCACGCTCGATCGTCGAAAAGGCTTCTTCATTCGCTTCGTCGAGTACGGTACTTTCATGAACGGTTCGGACCTCCCTCCCCTCCATGATTAATTTCCCATCGACGATGACATGCTCCACATCATTCGCCACTGCTTGGAAGACAAGCCGATGAACATGCATGAATTCAGGAGTCAGATGCGGCTGATGCAAATTGACCGTAATTACATCCGCTTTCTTCCCAATCTCAAGCGAACCGATTTCATCATCCCAGCCAATGCATTTCGCCGCATCGATCGTAATCATTTCTAGCAGTTTTCCTGGGGGTAAATAGTAATAATCCCGTAGTGCCGCCTGGTGAACAAATTGGGTTTTCCTCATCGCCTGGAACATATCAAAGCTAGTCGAAGGCGAGGTTCCATCGGTAGAGATCGCCACCGTTGCCCCCATTTCCAATAATTCAGTGATCGGCGTTCGGGCAAGCACCTGTCCAAAACCTGGCGAGGCACTGACATTCGTCCCCGTTTCTGCCAGTATCCTTGCCTCATCGAAGGAAATGCCGCGACAATGCTGTAAATGGACATCCGGACCCAACAGGGCATTCTGCTTATCTTGTATCGCTAAATGGATCATCCCGCCAAAAGCATCGGAATGAATCCTCGTATCATATTTACGGGCAATTTCCCGAATTCTTTTCGCTTGATAAAGATCATGATCACTTAGCCCATATAGCCTGTCAGGAGCTGTGGGATTGGAGGGGTCAACCGATGTGACGATGACAAAAGGTGTAATGAAGGCCCTTGTTCTGTCTTCATTTGCATGATTCAGTGCTTCAATCACTGCTTCCGCTCCCTTTAATACCTCTTCATAGGTAACCTCCTTCACGATTCTTTTCCCATCAACCCATCGACTGAATGAATGAGGCCATGGAGGGTTACAGGGACCTGTGCAGATAACCTCCCTCACCCCCACCTCGGCATAAGCCTTCGCATGATTGATGGCGAAAATCGGGTCATCGGATCGCGGCATCGAGCCTAACACACTTACACCCGTTGTCACACCCGCCTTCAATCTCTCAAGGGCGGAGAGCTTTCCTTCGTAGTACCAAAAATCATCGGTTACAAAATGTTTATACGTATTCGTCATGATCGGCATCCAAAAATCGATATTCTCCATCGCGATGGTCTTGAACATCGAGTGCCCCCCATGACCATGAACATCTATCAATCCTGGCAATATGCATTGATGGCTGCAATCGATCACTTTTTTCGCTTCATACTTCGATGTAAGTTTTCCGGTTATGCCAACGTCTAAAATCCGTCCTTCGTTTATGGCGATGGCACCATCCGAAAGGATTCGCCTGTTTGGATCCATCGTAATTACAGTTCCGTGAATGAGCAGCAGATCGATCATATTTCCCCTCCTAATCGAGAAGACAGCATAACCATCGTATGCTGTCTTTTCTTTTGATCCATTCCTTATTGAACGGTTATGTCATCGAGCATTAAATAATTTGCCGGGTTCAGCCAAAGCCCTTTAACCGTTTCGCCATAAACAGCCAGATGCTCATAGTTCCGGATCGGAACATACGGCACCTCTTCCCTTTCGATCTCCTGTGCCTTCGAATAAAGTTCCTTACGTTTATCGCCATCTGATTCCTGTCGTGCCGCTTCGATCAATTTATCCACTTCAGGATTGCTGTAAAATGAGCTATTCCCTGCTGCACCTTGGGATTTGCTATCAAAAAGATTGAATTGATTATAATCCCCGTCGCCTGTCGCATTGCCCCAGCCGCCTATGGAAACCTGATGCTCCCCCTTGGCGGTCGCATCAATATAAGCTCCATATTCAAGAACTTGGATTTTCACCTTGATTCCAATTCCTTTTAATTGGGATTGAATCACCTCTGCCATGTTAATTCTTTCCTTACGGTCACTTGTCGTTAAAGTGATTTCCATGCCCTCCTTGACTCCGGCTTCCTTCAATAGCTTTTTGGATTCATTAATATCATAATCGTATCCCTTTATATTCGGATCATAGCCGAAAACCTTCGGACTCATCGTTGAATTTGCCTTTGTACCAACATCGTTATATACCCCTTTGATGATGGAATCGACTTCGATGGCATGTGCGACCGCTTTCCGGACACGAACATCATCGAACGGCTTTTTCTTGACATTGAAGCTTAAGTATTCGACGGCAAGTCCTTCGGTGCGATAAAGCCCCATCGTGTCCGACGCCTCGATGCGATCGATTTCCGTCACGGGCACTTGATCGGTCACATGTGCCTCACCCGTTTCGATCATCGCAATTCTCGTTGCATCTTCAGGGACGACCTTGAATACGACCCCATCGATCTTCGGTTCTTTCCCCCAATAGTCTTCATTCTTTTCCAGCTCGATCGCTTCTCCCGATTTCCACGATTTGAAAACGAATGGTCCTGTCCCAACCGGATTTTGGCCAAGTTTATCACTATGCTCTTTAATCGCCTTTGGACTTAAAATGCTTCCTTCATTACTGACCAATATCGAAAGTAGGGGAGCATATGGATATTTCAGTTTGAACTGTACAGTCGTATCATCCACTACCTTGATTTCCTTGATCATTTCCAATTTCCCGGCCTGTGGCGAAGAAGTCTTCGGATCCAGTAATCTGTCGAAATTGGTTTTTACCGCTTCAGCATTGAAAGGTGCCCCATCATGGAATTTCACGCCCTCACGCAATTTGAACTCCCATGTTTTATCATCGAGCTGTTTCCATTCCTTCGCGAGCAATGGCTGTGGTTTCATGTCCTTGTCAGGAACGACCAATGTTTCATACACCTTTTCATAGACGACGTTTGCCGAAGGAATGTCCGTAATGAAATGCGGATCAAGTGTCGTCGCATCAGAGAGCCGCGCAACGACCAATGTTCCCCCTTCCTTCGCTTCCCTTTCTGGCTTCTTGCTGCTTGTTTGATCTGATGTACATCCAGATAAAACCGTCGAGATACATAATAACGATGCAAATAGTAATCCAGTTATACCTTTTCTCATGATAGTTGTTCCTCCCTTTCCTACTTCCCTTTGATTTCCACGCAACTTTTACGATGAGCACATTGGGCATAATCAAATTATAAGAAAAAACAAAATTTTATATTTTCAGAATCTTTACTCATTTTTTTATTATCTTTACTGCTTTCAGGCATCATATTTACTTCGATACCTATTTTGCATAAATTAAATGAAAGAAAAGGAGGAACTGTCATGAAGCCAGAGGTCGTTATCAAGAATCCAGGATTGAAGCTAAACAAAAACAAATCTACAAAACTACAAAACTGGAAAGCCTTTTATAAAAAGTTCAAAAGAAATAAGTTGGCATTGGTAGGCGGATACATCGTACTTTTTTATATTTTATTGGCCATTTTTGCACCTGTCGTTTCACCGCAGGATCCATATGAAATCGATTTGGTCAACAAGCTTCAGCCACCTACGGCAGAGCATTGGATGGGGACGGATGATAAGGGAAGAGATATTTTGAGCAGGTTATTATATGGGACTCGCCTTTCCTTAACGGTGGGATTCGTTTCCGTTTTCTTCGGCGCCTTCATTGGCATCCTCTTGGGATTGACGGCTGGCTATTATGGAAAGTGGATCGATACGGTCATCATGAGGATCGTGGACGTCCTGCTTGCCTTCCCGGGAATATTGCTGGCCCTTGCCATCATAAGCGCCCTGGGACCAAGCTTAATCAACGTAATGGTAGCGGTTGGTGTGTTTTCCATCCCCATGTTCGCCCGAATCGTACGGGGTTCCACACTTTCGGTCAGGAAGCTTGAATACATTGACGCCGTTCGTGCATTGGGAGCCACCGATTTCACGATCATATTCAAGCACATTTTCCCTAATATCCTTTCACCCGTCATCGTACAAGCGACATTGCGCCTGGCAACGGCCATTCTTTCGGCAGCCGGCTTGTCGTTCCTCGGACTAGGAGCCCAGCCTCCTTCACCGGAATGGGGCGCGATGTTAAGCAGCGGACGGGACTATTTGTTCAGCGCTCCGCACATCGCTTTATTTCCGGGCATCGCCATATCCACACTTGTACTTGGCTTCAATGTCTTCGGGGATGGGTTGAGGGACGCCTTGGACCCAAGAATGAAAAAATAAGGAGGAGAGAACATGTTCGTATTCATCGTCCGGCGCATTTTGCAAACGATACCGGTATTGTTAGGAGTAAGTTTAGTCGTCTTCCTCATCATGCAGATGGTTCCCGGTGACCCGGCAACCCTGCTTGCAGGTGAAGGTGCGACAAAAGAAACGATAGAAATGATCAGGCACCAGCTTGGTTTGGACCGCCCCATCATCTATCAGTACGTTGATTATGTGATTCATGCCGTACAAGGCGATTTCGGCGAATCCCTCCGGAGCAGCCGCCCTGTCCTGGACGAGATTATGGTCCGCTTGCCAATTACCCTTGAACTCGCACTTGCCAGTATTTTCATCACTGTCGTGTTTGGAATGGTGGCCGGAATCATCTCGGCAACCAAGCAATATTCTGCAGCTGACATTTCCATCATGATCGTTGCTTTATTAGGAATCTCCCTGCCTAGTTTTTGGTTAGGGCTGATGCTCATCTACTTTTTTTCCGTCAATCTTCATTGGTTTCCCGTTTCAGGCTGGGGGACCTTCAGGCATATGATCCTGCCTGCGATAACCCTTGGTGCCGGCGGAGCGGCGATTGTCGCCCGGATGACCAGGTCAAGCATGCTTGAGGTCGTTCGTCAGGATTACATTCGTACCGCGAAAGCAAAAGGATTGAAGGAGCATGTCATCATTTATAAGCACGGGCTGAAAAATGCGCTGATCCCCGTCATTACGGTCGTTGGCCTCCAGTTCGGTGCACTCCTTGGCGGCACCGTATTGACCGAGTCCGTATTTGCCATCAACGGACTTGGACGATTGATCGTGGATGCCATCAGAACGAGGGATTTGCCGATGGTCCAAGGCGGTGTCCTTATCGCCTCCGTCATCTTCGTATTCATGAATTTGGCTGTCGATGTCCTCTATCGATACTTTAACAAGCGAATAGACCTAAACTAAGGAGGTACGTGATGAAACAGTTTGATGAAAAAATCCTGGAAGTTAAAAATTTACAAACTCACTTTTTCACAGACGAAGGAATAAGCAAAGCCGTGAATGGAATCAGCTTCACCCTGAACAAAGGAGAAACGCTTGGAATCGTAGGGGAATCAGGAAGCGGGAAAAGCATCACCTCCTTATCCCTGTTAAGGTTAATTCCATCCCCTCCCGGTAAAATCACCGGCGGCAGCATCCTTTTTAAAGGAGAGGACCTGCTTGCCAAAACCGAAAAACAAATGCGGTCGATTCGCGGAAACGAAATTTCGATGATCTTCCAGGAACCGATGACTTCATTGAATCCGGTATATTCAGCGGGCGAACAAATTGCAGAAGCCATCCGGCTTCACCAAAAGCTTGGAAAAAAAGAAGCGTGGAACAAAGCGGTCGACATGCTTCAGCTTGTCGGAATCCCTTCCCCTGAAAAAAGGGCAAAGCAGGAACCGCATGAACTGAGCGGCGGAATGAGGCAAAGGGTCATGATTGCGATGGCACTTGCCTGCCACCCTGAGGTATTGATAGCGGATGAGCCTACGACGGCGCTTGACGTGACGATCCAAGCGCAAATCCTGGAACTGATAAAATCGCTGCAAAAGGATTTCGGAACGGCTGTGATTTTAATCACGCATGATTTAGGTGTCGTGTATGAAACATGCGATAAGGTGGCGGTGATGTATGCCGGAAAAATGGTTGAATACACCTTGGCGAAAGAAATTTTCACCAACCCTAAACATCCTTACACCATCGGATTATTGAACTCCCTTCCTCGCCTCGACTTGGATCAGGAGGAATTGACCACCATCCCCGGGACCGTTCCAAGTCCGTATGATATGCCCAAGGGCTGCAGCTTCGCACCCCGTTGTGCACATGCGAAGAGCATTTGCGAACAAGCCGTACCGGATCTCGAATCAATCGGACCCGACACATTGGTCAGCTGTTGGATGTATACCCCGCAATGGGAAAAAGAATATGAAGCGGAAGAGAAAGTGGGGGTTCAATGATGGGAGCAACGGTGGAAGACAAGAAGGTTTTGCTTAAAGTAGATCAATTGAAGCAATATTTCCCGATCAAGGGTGGTTTTTTCGGAAGGACCGTTAACCATGTAAAGGCCGTCGACGACATCAGCTTCCATATTTATCAGGGGGAAACGTTAAGTATAGTCGGTGAATCCGGCTGTGGTAAATCGACAACCGGACGGGCCATCCTTCGATTGGATCAACCTACAAGCGGGCAGATACACTTTCAGGGCAAGGACCTTTTACGTTTAGGAAAAAAGGATATGAGGCGTACGAGGAAGGATTTGCAGGTCATCTTTCAGGATCCCTTCGCCTCCCTCAATCCTAGACAGACGATCGGGCAAATTCTCGGAGAAGCCTTAGCGATTCAAAATGTAGTGCCTAAAGAAAATCGCCGGGGCAGGATTGAGGAATTATTGGGACATGTCGGCCTGAGACCTGAATCGCTGGAAAGATACCCACATGAATTCAGCGGCGGTCAAAGGCAGCGGATCGGGATTGCACGGGCACTTGCCGTAGATCCTAAATTGATCATTTGCGATGAAGCGGTATCTGCACTCGATGTCTCCATTCAGGCGCAGGTGCTGAATCTATTAAAAAAATTGCAACGGCAATTCGAACTTACCTTTCTTTTCATATCGCATGACTTAGGGGTCGTGCGCCATATCTCGGATCGCGTCATGGTGATGTATCTAGGAAAGATCGTCGAAATCGCCGACAAAAAGTCGATATTCGAACAGCCTCAGCACCCTTATACAAGGGCCTTGCTGTCTGCGATCCCTGTACCGAATCCCGTGCAGGAAAGGGAACGGATCCTATTGACGGGTGATGTCCCCTCGCCGATCGACCCTCCGAACGGCTGCCGTTTTCATACACGGTGCCCGTTTGTCATGGACATCTGCAAAACGAAGGCACCGGAATTGAAAAGATCAACACAAAATCATCAAGTGGCTTGTCACATTGTGTCATAAATTGTAGATTTCCGCAGAAGTCTTTAGTAAGATACTCATAGACAAAATAATTCAAAAATATAACCAGCAGAGGTTCTCCATGCTAAGTTACGAGGGATTCACCATAATTATCATGCTCTTCATTTTAGCTCCCATCATGGGGGCTATCGCTCTTTTATTTCTATTCATATTCGAAAAGAGAATCGACCTGCTTGAAAATAAAAACAAAGAGATCCGGCTGGAGCAAGCCCTGCAGGAAGCGCAATATAACAAGCTGAACCAGCAAATCCAGCCACACTTTCTCTTCAATACCCTGAATGTCATATTGGGCTTGGCCCGCCTGGACAGGAAGGCCGAATTGATCCGAGCCCTGGAGGCTTTTTCGCAATTCCTGAAATTCAAATACAAAGCTTCCGAGCCATTGATTCCCCTTGCCCAGGAAATTCAGTACACGCAGCATTATCTCGACATCCAAAGCATTCGCTTTGGAGATCGGCTTAAGATCGACATGTCGTGCCCTGACCACTTAACCATCGCACTGGTGCCCCCTTTCATCCTGCAAACATTAGTGGAGAATTCGTTCAAGCACGGCTTGGAAAAAAAGGTCGGGGCAGCCCTTCTTCATATTCAATTCCATTTGGAATCGGAGACGATGTATCTCGTCGTGAAGGATAATGGGTTCATCGGAAACGCCACTTCCGCTGCTGAGGATGGCGGACATGGCCTGGACAATATCCAAAAACGCCTACACTTGTATTTCAGCACTCGTGCACATTTAACGATAGCTTCTGATGAATCGGGCACAAAGGTGGAGGTGTCCTGGCCACTTGTTTTTGATACGAAATAGAAGGAGGCACCGGAATGAATGTATTATTAGTTGATGACGAACCACTGGTCCTTGAACAAATGGAATATATGATCCAATCGATATTCCCTTTTTGGAAGTTCCATAAAGCCGCTGATGCTGTTCAAGCCCTTACCCTCAACCAGAATCACAAAATCAACCTCGCTTTCCTGGACATTAACCTTCCAGGGCGATCGGGCCTTGAATTCGGTGAAGATCTGCGGGCACTCAATAAAGATGTGGAAATCATCATGGTAACCGCCCATCAAAGCTTCGACTATGCCCAGCAATCCATCAGGATCGGGGTTGTTGATTACTTAACGAAACCGGTGATTGAAAGTGAATTGCATAAAGTGCTATCCAAGTATCAAGAAAGCGGGGTAACCCAAAACTATTCAAGCCTGATCCATCATTCGCTATCATTCATTCATGAAAATTATGCGGATAAAATCTCGCTTTCGGACATCGCCCGTGAAGTACATACGAACCCGACTTATTTGAGCAGGAAATTCCATGAAGAGGTCGGCACCTCCTTTTCCGAATATTTAATGCACTATCGAATCGAAGCCGCTAAAAGGGCGTTAACCACTAACACGAACTGGAGCATCTCGGATGTAGCTGAACACTCCGGTTTCAACAGTCAGCATTATTTCAGCACGTTATTCCGTAAAATAGAGGGAATTACACCGAAGGAGTTCCGCGAGAAAGGAAAATGACCATTGCGATCACGGACATTTCAAGAATACGTACAAGGCCCGATCCAAATCGGAATGGGCTTAGGAATCATCTCCCTCCTGGCACGCTGGGTGACGGGAACCACCATCTTATCCTCTCCTGAATCCATGGTGAAGTATGGCGTGTTCGGTGGAATCGGCTACGCGATAATGGGGGCGATCGCCCTGTTCATGTTCAGCTTCATCGGCAAGCGGGTTCGGCAGGATTTTCCGGTGGGATTGACCATGGGCGACTATTTAAAAACGAGGCTGCATCCACTGGGATATTGGATCTTGCTGGTCATCCTGGTCATAACCAGCTTACACATTTTATTCATTCAGGGAATGGCCGCCTCCACCCTCTGTCAATTCCTTTTCGATACACCGCTGTATGTCGGTTTATTTTTCTTTTTCGTTTTTTGTGTTCTTTTTGCAGGCTTCGGCGGGTTGAAGCTCATTCATCGTTTCGCCGCCTTTCAAGTCGTTTTCATGTTTGCCGCCGTCATCTTGATTCCTTTATATTTTTTCGTCAAAGAAGGCATCCAGCCCGTTTATGATGGAATCCGCCTGTATCATCCCTATATGCTCGTGATCAATAAATATGATTTATGGAGTTTCATTTTTGCCGGACTGCTCGTCGGATTCGGCCAATTTTTCTTTGATCTGACATCATGGCAGCGTTTGTTCATGATCGAACTGAAAAAGGTTCCCTTAACCTTTTCCTTGTCCGGCCTGATATGGCTCATATTCCCGCTCTCATTTTCATCACTGTTCATCATGGTGATCTTCACTGGCGGCTTCACTGATATCCACTCCATTTTAGAGGGGCTGGCAAACAAGATCACGACGCCATTTTTTTTCATCCTGTTCGTGCTTTGTGCCTTCAGTGCAATCACGTCAACATTCGGAGCCTGCCTGCATGCCTTGGTCAGCCTGATTGTCGCCAATATGATCGATCCCTTCCAGGACAGAACGACTGACCAGCAAAAAATAAGGATGGCCTACCTTCTATCAATCAGTATCGGCGTATTGATATTCATGGCTACACTCTTATATTCCCCAAACCTATTGGAGCTTTTATTTTATTCCGGGAATATCTATTCGGCCTTGCTCGCCCCCATCCTGGTGATTGTGTTCAGCAAAGGGAAAGTCGCCAATTACATTCCGATAAGTGCGGTCTTGGCCATCGCTGCCTCCTACATCATCCAGCCTTATGCAAGTGAATTTCAAAGCATATGGTTCAGCGGTTTAACATCCTTCACGATCATCGTCGCATGCATGATCTATAGCTTCATCCGGAATAAATGGGAGCTTCGCAAAGATTAAAAAAAAGCTGCCGACATGATGTCGACAGCTTTTTTCCTCTGCTGGAATGCTATTTTTTGGTGAAATCCACCTTATTCAAGCTAGAAATATTAATGCGATCTCCATTTTTCAGCGTGGTCGTTACACTTGTTACCATGTAATCATCACGTTCATTGGAGAGGATTTCATTTACAAGTAAATGGTCTCCCCTGTAAATGAATAAATTTCCTGCTGAACTTGGTGTCGTTATTTTATATCTTCCCGCTGCTATATCTTTGCCTACTGTCCAGTATCCAGCATGCAGGGTATTCGATTTAACATGGGATACTTTGGTGAACTGTACACTGTCCAGTCCAGCTATTTCAATACTGTCCCCCGATTTAATATCCGTTGTAACAGCCGTTACACTATAACCATCATCTTCATTTGATAGGATTTCATTTACATAGCGATCGTAGCTATTATCCGCGATAAATAAATTGCCGCTGCCCGATTTTGTCGTGATTTTATAACGTCCTGCCGGCAAATTTTTGCCTGCCTTCCATTTTCCTGCACTTAAACTTTTACTATAAGGTACATAAATCGTGGTGACGCTTGATTTTCCATTTACAGTAGTCGCCGTAATTTTGGCCGTTCCAACTCCCACAGCGGTCACTTTCCCTTTACTATCGACCTTCGCTATTTTTGTATGGGACGATTTCCACTTCACCGTTTTATTCGTTGTATTGCTAGGACTAACAGTTGCGGATAAGGCCAATGTTTTACCTTTTAACAAAGTGGCGGAAGTCTTGTTCACTTTAATTGATTTTGCCATGACCGGGGCTGTAATGGTGACCTTCACCTTAGCATCCTTTGCCCCTTTAACGCTTGCCGTGACGGTGGTCGTCCCTTTTAGTTTGCCGGTGACCTTCCCTTTGCTATCAACGGTGGCGATTTTGGTATTAGCGGATTTCCACTTCACCGTTTTGTCCGTGCTATCAGAGGGTGACACGGACGCAGTCAGGGTTCCTGTCTTGCCTGCCATGATAGACAAGCTTGATTTATTCACCTTCACCGTTTTTGTGGAAACCTTTACGGCAACGGTTTTCATGACCTTCGTGTTCTCTTTGGCAGTCGCCGTTATGGTCGCCGATCCATTTTCCAATCCTTTTATATTGCCTTTTGAATCGACTTTAGCGACTCTGGAATTCGAGCTTTTCCATAAAATCGTTTTATTCGCTGCATTGCCTGGAGCTACTGTCGCAGTTACTTTAATCGTTTGGTTATTTGAGATGTTTAACGCTGATTTACTTAATTTCAAACTAGTAGGAACAATATTCGTCACTGTAACTTCGATGCTTTTTTTAATGGATGCATCACCATCGGCAGTAGCTGTGATTGTTGTCCTGCCAGCTTTAAGTGCTTTTACATTTCCTTTCACATCTACTGTCGCAATTCGGGGATCACCGACAGTCCAACTAACACTTTTATTAATGGCACTGTTCGGATACACCGTAGCCTTTAATTGTGCGGTTTGGCTCACTAACAGGGACAGACTAGGCTTACTCAACGTGATACTTTTCGGAACTAGGATCTTTTCTTTAAAACTCATCGTACCGACCAATGAAGAAATGTAGATTTTTTCTCCCTCCGAAGCCCTATACTCATAAGGATCTTCTTCGTTGAAGAGGTTAAGAGAATCTTTTCGGTTATATCGGTCATCCAAAATATTTATATACGCCACATCATAGTCATCCGAAGGGCGGTCAATATCCAATGCATACGTGCCTGCAGGAATATCGGTGCCTATCTCATAATAACCAGCGGATATGTTTCTCAAGTCTACTTTCGGGATTTGCCGGACGTCCATAGTGGAAGCACCATCATATAGATTGCTTTCTATTTTGTCTCCAGCTTTCAAGCGTACCGTAAATCGTGTAGGCATGTATCCATCATCACTGAGCGTTTCATTAATTATTTCGTTCGTATCCCTCGTAATAGTAATGATTGCGGTCCCTCTTGTAATACTGAATTCAGTTAAGCCAGCGGATATTCCCTCCCCAGCTGTATAAGTCCCATCACTTATTGAATCAGTACCTGCAGCTTGTACCGTACTACTGCCCAAACCAATCGAAAGCGATAGTATCATCACGAGAATCATCTTGATAATTATATTTCTCTTCATAAAAAGTGAACCATCCTTCTTCATTAATTTTTCTTTAAGTCATCCTATAAGTATATCGACAGCAAATTCAATAATTTCATTATGCAATAATTCACTGGAATTGTATGGATAATACTTAAAAATATTTAGAAGAATTTTCTGTTTTCTAGCCAAATCAGTGATTGGCTCTTAATTTGGTCGCTTTAACCTTGAGTTTCCTCGGTTTATCCGCGAGTTTTGGCACTTTATTCGCGAATTTAGCCCTTTTACTCGCGAATTTCGGTACTTTATTCGCGAATTCGACACTTTTACTCACGAATTCAGCAGCTGGCTCTTGATTTGGTCGCTTTAATCTCGATTGGGCTTCCTACTCATTCAGGGTATTTTGCTTTCTAAAAAAAGACAAGCTTCCCCGATTGATGTGGATACACGGCCACTTCGAATCGGGGAAGCTCATTATTGGCTTCATGCATGAACAGCTTTCAACGGCCTTCTGGCTAACTTGTAGGACGTTCCAAACTGCCGACTGTGGATGGTCCTGTTGCTTCTTCCTTAGCTATTTGGCAGTAAACTTCGACGAGGAATCCGCCTGGTGCAGAAACATAAAAGGTGTAGGCATGTTCATGTTTCGGCAGCCCCGCCTCGTATCCATCCGCTGACAGTCTTCGATTTACCTCATCCACCTGCTGCTTGTTTTTCTGGGGGAAACCTATATGGAATGTTTTTGGATAATGTGCATCCTTGCCCTTCATTAAGTTCAGCAGGAATCCATCGTCATCGAACATGGCCGCAAAACCCGATCCTTTGCTTCCGATACAGGTTAAACCAAAATACGTTTCCAAAAAGTTTCGCGTTGCAGGGACATCCGTTACCGTTAAATTCAGATGATTGATTTTCAATATCGTTCCCTCGCTTTCTGCTTTTGATTTAGGATGCTTCCTTTACAACATGTGAAATGTTTCGTTAGAATGAATGCATAAAGAATAAACGAACATTCATTATCTCGACAATTAAACATCTTTGTCATCAAGATATATATTTATATTAAAAGGAGGATTCACTTTTGTCAAACCCACATCAAGTCCCAACGACAGATTCACAGCAATATTTCGTCTCGGCCATGCGGGGTCTAGGGACCCGAACGATTTTATATCAGCAAAATGTCGCCACCTCGCTTGGACTGTATAATCATGATTTCATCTCCGTTGATATCCTGCGCGAAACCGGTCCGATCACTGCCGGAGAACTTGCCAAAAAAACCGGCCTCACCACTGGCAGCATAACGGCATTGGTCGATCGGCTTGAAAAATTCGGATACGTCCGCAGACAAAATGATCCCAATGACCGGCGCAGGGTGATCATCGTACCCGAATATGAAGATAAAGAAGAAGTGTACAACACGTATCTACCGCTTCATAATGAAATGGTTAAGCTCGTTTCCAGCTACACGCCGGAAGAGCTGGAGCTCATCACCACGTTTTTGGGTAAAGCAAGCTCTGTCCTCGATGAACAGATTCAGCAGCTCAGCTCGAATAAACAAGGACCTAAATGATACGCAGCCATATGAAAAGACGGTATCCCGAAACCTCGGGATACCGTCTTTTTTTCACCTGATCTCAAGTCCCGCAAAAAGTCCGATAGGGCGTTGATGAAACAGGCAATGTGGTGTATTCGGCTTGCTTGGCGGAGTGCTCGTAAGGGTTTGAGAGAACATCCAACAGCCGCTGCATCACGCTGTAGTCTCCTTTTTCCACGGCAGCTGAGAGTGCCTCTTCGACCCGGTGGTTACGCGGGATCACCGCCGGGTTGCTGCTTTGCATCAGCTGGCTCGCTGAGGCTTTCGATTCCTGCTGCCTGCCCAGTCTGGCCTGCCAGAGCTCATGCCATTGAACGTATTCCGGTGCCCCAAAAAGGACCGTATCCTCCAATTTATCAAACGTTAGGGCGCGGAATGTGTTCGTATAATCGGCGCCATGTTTCTTCATCATGCTGAGGAGGCCGTTGATTAACGCTTCATCCTGTGTTTCTTCATTATACAGCCCCAATTTCGCTCGCATCCCCGCCAGCCAGTGGGCGTGATGCAGCTCTTTAAAAGCCGAAATCTTCTCCTGTGCCAGCTCGACTGCCGAGTCCAGGTCTTCATGCAGCAACGGCAACAGGGATTCTGCGAACCGCGCAAGATTCCAGCCGCCAATTACCGGTTGATTGCCATAGGCATAACGGCCTTGGGTGTCAATGGAGCTGAAAACCGTTGCCGGATCATAAGCGTCCATGAAGGCACATGGACCATAATCGATCGTTTCTCCGCTAATCGTCATGTTGTCGGTGTTCATCACCCCATGAATGAAGCCAACCAGCTGCCATTGGGCAATAAGCCTTGCCTGACGTTCGATCACTTCCTCGAACAGTGAAAGATACCGGTTCTCCCCTGCTTCTACATCGGGATAATGCCGCTTTATCGCATAATCGGCAAGCGTCCTGAGCTCGTCAATCGTGCCCCATTTCGCCGCGAACTGAAAGGTGCCGACGCGCAGATGACTCGCAGCGACACGGGTCATGATCGCTCCAGGCAGCCTTGTTTCCCGGATGATCGACTCGCCGGTCGTAACCACTGCCAGACTTCGGGTCGTCGGAATGCCAAGTGCATGCATCGCCTCGCTGATGATATACTCCCGCAGCATCGGCCCCAGTGCCGCACGCCCATCGCCCCCGCGCGAATACGGCGTTCTTCCCGGACCCTTGAGCTGGATATCGACCCTTCCGCCTTGAGGAAGGATCTGCTCGCCTAGCAGGATGGCCCGGCCGTCCCCTAACATGTTGAAATGACCGAATTGATGCCCCGCATACGCTTGAGCAAGAGGCGATCCGCCTTCAGGTGTCTCGTTTCCGGCAAACACCGCCACACCAGCTTCACCCTTCAATGCCTCAACGTCCAGATTAAGCGATGCTGCCAACGGTTCATTGAGGATGACCAACTCAGGTGAGCTTACAGGAGTCGGCTTCGTGCTCGTGAAAAACTTTTCCGGAAGACGGGCATAACTATTGTCTAAATTCCATCCTGTTTCATTACTCTTAGTCATGGCTTCTCCTTTTCTCGTTTTGTCGTTTTGTATGAATGCTCGTTCGCTCATCATTTCAGCTATATACCATACTTAAAACCAAAGAATGCAGTCATTTTTAATGTCTGCTTCTGCCAATTTATTATACCGTTTCCATATGGAAATGGCTCATTTTAAGTATGGGTGACGACCCTATGCTCGTTCATGAATCCCCTTATTTCTGCAAATGGAACATATGCTTTAATGCTGGTACGCAATGATATCAGCTATTCAAAATCAGGCCCATCCCCATTTATAATGACCATTGCATGTTGTTTCCCACTATTTAAGACCAGTTTGATGCTTCCTTCTCCGGACAATGATTTAAATGAACGAATGGCATCTCCCTTCATCACTTCAGAGAATACCTTTTCCCCCTTTGAATCTCTTACTATACATTCCATTTCACCATCAGTTTGCTCATCCTTTATTGAAAGGGTATTGTTTTCTTTTAAAAAAGTTTGTATATCAAGCGTTTTCTCTTCACGAATATTGCCAGTGATACTCATAGCAGCTACCAAAACCTTTGAGTCTTGTAAATAGGTTGTATTCACTTCTATTCCGTCGGTAGCCATTTTCTTTGTTCCTGTATAAAGATTCATGATTAATCCAAGCAGTAAGAAAGTACCGATCACTACCAGTATTTTTTTCATAACGAATACCCCCTACCCTTTAATAATCTACCATTTAAGGTTTATTTTAGGTACATTTTATCATAAAAAAACCCACCGCTAATCCGGTAGGCCTAAACTTATTATTTTTAACCGGCGTCACTTCCGGTATTAATTTCAACGTCCTTCTCACATCCCCTGCTAGACTCAATTCAGGATAGCCAGGGTGATGAAGGCAATGCCAAATGTGCAGTACAGACCGAGGGTAAGGGGCTGGGGATAAATGATGTAAACCATCATGCTAATGATCATCAGCAGGATACTGTAGGCATTGATTCTATCTCTCCACATACTCATCTTTGGTCAACTCCTTTTGAATGCGTTTTGAACGCAGTACCATCCTCCCGGCCGCATTTGCGATGGGGTACCTGAATTAAACACTTCGCTGTTTCATTTTTCCGTTTGGCTTGCAGCGAATGATGCTTTCCCGCTTCAACAACGTTTATTTACTGGGTGTGTCTTCGTGCCTAATTCTGATTTTTTTCATTTTTCGTTAGGATGTATGCGTCTGATAATTTATAATTATAGGATTGCAACCACTAAATAGCCATGTAGCTAAAATGATAAGTCCATGAAAATATAGTGAATATTCAGACTTTTAAGGGGATATGAAGGAAATGTTCAATAAAACTTTCAAGGTAGTCCTGAGAACCTTGCATAAAGGTCAAACCGAGGAATTCGCCTATGTATATGAAGGGAAAAGCTTGTTGATTGGACGTGCAACCCAGCACTCGAAAGCTGATTTCAAGCTTTATAATGACTTCGTTTCCAGGGAACATTGCCGTATTTATCTGTTGGAAGGAAAGCTTTTCATCGAGGATTTGGCGAGCAAGCACGGGACATCCGTGAACCAGATGCGATTGGTCCCTGGTCAGCCCTGCGCCATTGAACCGGGTGATGCCATTGCTTTGATTAATGGATTGATTGAATTCATGATATCGATCGACAACGATTTAACACGTGATTTCACTCCGGTGAATCCAGATATGCACCGAACCGTGACCATCAATGAACATCTTCAGACCGTAACCATCAATGAAGAAGCACCCATTAAAATGCCCACGAAGGAATTCATTTGCTTTAAGCTGCTTCATGAGAACTTGGACAATCTCATTTCAAAGGAAATGATCGTCCAGCATGTTTGGCCCGAAAGAAATGGTGATCCTGAGCAAATTGTATCAGCTGAAGAAATCGCCTCCCTCCTCTACAGGGTGCGGAAGCGGATAAATGGCCACTTTGCCATTAAAGCCGTCATCCAAAAAGGATATTATATGGAATCGATACTCTCCATCAACCTCTCGGACCTCTAATGATTCAAGAATCATGTAATGAAAAGCATCCATTCAATGGGTGCTTTTTATTTTAAAGGAAATTTTCCCCTTTTATTGAATATATATTCTTAAAAAAGGAGGTGAGTAAGTGGAGGTTAAGAATAGAACGTTATATGTTTTAGAAATCATGGAAAATGGGGAACATCGTTCTTTTGATTATGAAACCGAAGATGAAGCCTATCATGCATTCGAGTTCCTTGTAAAGACATACAAGGATAACAGGATTATTGATAAAGGACCTGTCATTACCGCTGATACTATCACCCAATTGAGCATCAGCAAAACTGAAGTAGGTTCTTTACCAAAATGCGCAATCGCAAACTACTCGCCTTTTGAATGGTTCAAGGATATACATGAGGAAATTATGCTCTCGGCTAGAATATACCATGAAAATCAAAAATGATGACCAAGTCGGGCATCCGCTTATGTGGATGCTCTTGTATTGGAAGGAGATACATGTTGGGCAATGCCCCATTTTTTTGATCCCGCCATTTAACCTAATGATTTTCAGGACATAAGAAAAAGGGCCGCACCCGCAGCTCCTGCTTATTATGGAGTGGACACAACCGTGAAAAAATCAGACCCTGTTTTGTATATTTCATGAGTTTAAACTGCCCTGTTTCTTATCTTTAAATAAGCGATAAAGGCCCCTGATGAGATAATGCAGAAAAAAGTAACCAAAAAGTATAATGGAAGGCAGGGCATTGGTGTAGATATTCAAAAAAACCATACCAAAAACCAGAAAAAGCAAGGAAATCATAAAGTCAGATATATAACGTTCAATACTAGTCAACATCATCACCTCTAACTTATTTTACCATTAGCCATTCTTATTGGAAATGCCTCCGATTCAATCAATTACACGCTTTACTAAACGGATGATCATTTTTGGAATGAAAGTCAAGATAGTAAAAACCAATTCAGCTAAGATTGAATCGAGAATTTCATCCATTATGCCCTTGAAAAAACCTTTCTTTGCTTTTCTTTTCCCTCTTGCCACTTTTATATCCTCTTTATCTTTCATGATTTACTAACGTACTGCCTCAATCATTCTGCCTTTTATTCTATAACAAAAAGAGCTGCTCGTCACAGCCCTAACCTTTAAGTTTTTACAGGGAATAATGGAGGGATATTTCACTTTTTCACATACATTTTATTCATAAAGGGTTCAACTGAAGAAATGGTTATATCCTGATAATAATAATGAACGATATCTTTATAACTCTTCCCCTCTTGAGCCAATCCGTTTGCCCCATATTGGCTCATGCCTACACCGTGGCCATTACCTTTTGTGTAAATAATAACCTCACTGCCCTCTCTTTTAATCGTGAAATCGGATGATTGGAGTTTCAGCTTATCCCTGATGGTTTTCCCACTATATCTCTTGTCATTAATTTCGATAAGCTTTATGCGATTCCCAGTTGATTTTGAAATAACCTTACCGATATTGACATCATTATTCAATTTAATTCCCAGCAGCTCTTCAAATTTGGATACTTGAATTGCCGTTTGGTATTGGAACTTTGGAGATTTGATGTCCCAGGGACTTTCAACGCTTTTTAGATATGGGGTTTCATTCCCCCAGTAATCCTCGGAATTCTCCGTATATCCATTGCTGGTCGAAAAGAAAGATGCATCGATTGGTTTCTCATCAAAGGTTATAATTTGACCTTTTGTGGCATCGACCGCTTTTTGAACTTTAGAGATATTTGATTGATAATCCTTTCCCCATTCATTAGCTAGCTCTTTCTTGTTTTTAAAGACTTGGTGGTATTGAATATTATCGGTGATATCCGTACCGTCCGGTAAATTAATTTTCGAATCGGAAATCATCTGTTGAACTAAAAAAGTTCTAGCAGCTAATGATTGAGCCTTTAATGCTTCCATTTCAAAAGTAACTGGCATTTCTGAAGCAACGACACCTACCACGTATTCTTCCAAAGGAATATGCTCAATCACTTTCGTTTTTGTCCTATAAACCGAAACGTCGGTGGATGGCTCAGACGAATTTTCTTTCGTGTACGTCGATTCACTCACATCCTGCTTTGTTGATGCATCCAGGTTCTTTTTTGCATGATTTGAAAAGGAAACTACCAAAATGGAAGGCACTACTAATATGACAATCATCGTCGTAAACATAATCCACATCAATGGCTGGAATTTATTCATCCGTCCTCCTTAATAAAAAAAGCATTTTAAACAGGGTATGAATAAACCACATCATATATTACCCATTGTTTCCTACTTGTTGAACCACCGTTCGGACTTCATCTTCCGAACCAACCACCACTGCAAAAGGTTGCGAAAACGGCCATAAAGAAAAGCTGCCAACAAGGCAGCTAAAAGAATTTGTTCCATTACGTTTAAGAGCGCTTTAATAATTTCTTTGTTTTTAATAAAACAAATAGGAGCGGTATATATAAAACAATGAAGCCGACGCTGTAAGGATTAATTATTTTGTTTAGTATATACAATAAATCGATATCATAATAAAGGATGTTGACCAGGACGATGATGATGGACATGATCCATAAGGGATATTTTTGCTGGACATTGAATAAGCGCTTGATCCCCCTGCTGGCAGCCCACAAGGGAATGACCATATTGGGGATGATAATGATGGCCCACCAAGAAATGGTTATGTACTCGAACCGCTGAATGAAGGGCAATTCAATAATGCTGGTCAGGGTTAAGGTTGGCCATAGGGTAAGGGTAAGCAGCTTGAGTGGATAAAAGGCGATTGAAACGAAATAGACGGTTAAAGCCAGCAAAGTAGTGGTTAATGCTCCTCCATGGGCAAACTTTTGTGATGTTTCTGCTTTTTTTATGAACGGATAATACATCAGCAGCATTTCAAAACCAAGCATCGTTAAGGAGATACTTTTGGTTCCTTTCAGAATGTCCAGAAAGGTATGATTGAATATAGGAAGCACTCCCGTGAAATCCGAATACCTAATACCATAAAAAGGGAAAAACAAAAGCCAATATGAAACGATTACTGTTATAAAAGTAATTCCTGTAACGGTTCGGAATCCCCCGGAAATTACATAATAAATCAGGATGAGGAACACCGCAGCCATTGCCCAGGCAGGGACATCATCGAACATCCAAACATGTATGACACGTATATATCCGACGATGATCGTCATCCCCAATATAAAAAAGTACAAAATGAACAACAGGCTGAAGAAACTGCCAACCCATTTGCCGAATACATGATGGTTGGCGTTAATGATATCACCTGGAACCATTTTGAAAATCTTATATATGAGCCAAATTATTAGGTGAATGATCAATCCCGCCAGCAATATGGAGATCCATCCATCCGTTCCTGTGAACTTCGCCAATTCCCTTTGAAAGCTCAACGCCCCTAATCCAGTTTGCATGCCATGCATTAAAAAAAACACATAAAATGGCGATACCTTATACTTAACATTAACAGTAGCTTGGTTCATATAGGACCCTCATTTGTCTTACCAATTTCTAATGTTATTATCTTGGCTTTTAGTATAGATGGTTATTCAGGAAATTAATTTATGGCTCATAATCCGATTGAAAGATGGACACAAAGGACGCTGCCAACATCGCCGCGTTAGTTGAAAGGTCTTTCCGATACATACGATGTTAGTTTGTTCTCCAGGGAATTTTCAGCAAATCGCATTAGTGCATATCCTTATGATCTTTTCGAGAACACGGAATGTTTTCACCTATGAAAGAATGATCGATGATCTTAAAGTAAGGAAGTATCACCCCTAGTAAAGATACGGTACAAATCATGGACCCGATTAAAAAGTATAGTGGCCGTATTCCCCAAACTTCACTCAAAAAACTACCGGTGAGCACGCCTAATGGCATAACACCTCTGATAATGAAAAGCCGGACAGCGGATACTTTACCCATTAATTCATTTGGCACAGCTTGCTGAAAAATGGTTATGTTATGAACACCAAAAAAAGCCATGGCTATTCCGGCAATTACCTCGGTGATTAACGCAAAGGCGATACTATGGGTAAAACCTAATGAAATGAATGTTAAGCCCCCTATAACTAATGCTCCCAGCATTAAAACTCTGCGCCTTTTATTATTGATTTTCCCGGCGAAGATCGTACCCATTACATAGCCTAATGGGAAGCTTGCCATAAAATATCCGTACTCTGCATAACTGCCCGATAATTCATTTGTGATATAAGGAAGGTTTACAACCATTGTGACCCCCACTCCAAATTGAACGAAGGCCAAAAAGATTCCTAACCAAACAATAACTGGTTGTTTAAAGAAATAAGATATTCCTTCCATAAATTGTTCCAGCCAAGACTTTCGTACATGTTGAACCGTCCTTACCTCCTGGATGAAAAACAAAAGAGTTCCACTCATGATAAGCAGTCCACAAACAAAAATCAGGGCCGGTATTATGCCTGTATGCTCTATAACGACTCCGCCCAAAAATGGTGCAGAGAATGTCATCAGCCTAACGGTGCCATCTTTATAAGCATTGGCCGCACTTAATTGGTCTTTAGGAATGATAGTAGGTGTAATGGCTTGATTAGCAGGTGTATAAATGGGGGTTATTAAGCCTGCTATTATTTGGACGACGAAAATATGCCAAGATTCGAGATTTCCAACTGCCAAGGAAACAAGTGGAATCAAGAAAATCACCCCCCTGGTCCATTGAGAAACGATCATTAACCACTTACGGCTCCATTTATCAATAAACGGACCAATGAACAATTGCAGGATAAGGGATGGCAAGAAATACAAAAGCCACATACTCCCCAATGCCATCGGCGAATTCGTCAGTTGATATAGAAGAATGGAGTTACAAAAAGCACCGAAAGCACCGCCTAATTCAGAGATGGCATTACCTATCCATAAGATAAGGAACTGACGGTTCTTTAATAATTTGTCACTCACATGATCCCCCCTTTAACATTCATCGTAATGCAACTAACCTGTCCCGTTAGCCGCAAAAAAAGGAGCTGCCGATCAGCTCCAGGTAATCAAGGTTAGCACTGTTCATTCATTGAAATATCATGTTAAGTATTGAAGCCATTTATGTTCCGGTTCGTGCAATTGTATGGCACCCCGAAGCCATTTTCTCCGCTGATCATCTAGTTTATCTACTATCGCGATAAAGTCTTGATGGTCTTTTTCTCTGGTGTTTTTCACCTTATATAAAAGGACAATTTCTGGATTTAGATAAGGAATGCCTGTATCAGAATAACTCCAAACCGACATAAGCGGATGGGAAATCGTTAACTCCCTTCTGAATTTCCACTCAGAATCCGTTGCTTCATTTAAAAGCACTTCTAATCTATCTCCATTTGATTTATGTAAAGCGTGTATTTCGTGAATAGGTAACTCTAAAAACTCATTATTCCAACTATGGAATGTACCTTTAACAACCTTCTTAAAATCCCATTCTTTCAGATACTCCTTCAGATATAACTGATCCTTCCGAAATAGTGCAATCTCTATATCTTGATGTTGTCTTGTTTCTCTGCCGATACTTAAATCAATTGCCCAACCACCTGCAAAGAACCACATTTTATTGAATCCTGACATCAAAGAAGCAATCCTATGACATTGTTCGAATGACATATAAATCCTCCAGACTAACCATTGATTTTGCTTAGAAGTTTTGTGAGATATTTCATTATTTTTAGCTATCCTGAATTATCTTTTTATATGAGAAATGATGCTTGCATTAAAAGGGAATCTATTCTTGGCAACTTCTTCTTTTAACCTTGCCAATGCCTTTACTGCCGCAATCTTTAACTCTGTGGGATATTGGTAGGTAATACTGTTTGATTCAAACTCATTATCATCTATAACTTCCCATTCATAGTGGAGAATATCAGGGAATTTTAGGGCTTTAATTTTTACAATCTCATTCAATTTAATCATCCTAAATTTTTTTATCCTAACTACTTCGCCCGACCATTCGCGATTTCCTTCTTTACCCAAAAAATGCCCTTTTGTTCCATAAGAAAAAGGCTGCCGCAGCAACCTCCGATATTACCAAGCTTTCTTTGCCCTTATGATCATAAAAGATGGTCTTCTCAACTCATTCGTGATTTTTGGTAAACTATCCGCTGCTTCATCAGCGGGAATAGGCTCGATTACTTGTTCAATCTGAAAGCCATTAAGGATTAGTTCATTTATTAGTGTTGAAAAAGTACGGTGATATTTAACAACACCGTCTATATACCAATGTTGTTGCCTTTCACCTTCTTCCTGGTAATGATCAACTGCATAATGTGATCTATTGTTTTCTTTGTCAATGATCCAATTATCCATATTTCGTCTAGCTGTTGCAATCGGATGCTCAATGGAGAAAAGAAAGACCCCCATTTTTTTCAAACAACCGTTCATTTTTTTTATGACAGCATCATAATCCCTTATATAATGTAAAGCTAGCGAACTAACTGCAACATCAAAATCCTGCTGTCTTATCTGAAGATCTTCTAATGATATATGTACATAGCTAATACGTTCATGAGCGTTTCTTTGTTGAGCAACGTTTATCATATTCTTTGAAATGTCTATTGCTAAAACCTCTCGAGCCTGTTCATTCACACAATATTTTGCGAAGTCCCCCATACCACATCCTACATCCAACACCTTTTTATTCTTTAATTCAGGCAGCATATCTCTTAAGGTAGGCTGCTCTAGTAAATCATTGTAATTCAATTCCGACTCACGCAGGTTCCGGTAGCTCTCGAAGAATTTCGGGTGATCATAAATGTTTTGTTTCATGAACAAAAATCGCCTCTTTTCTTTTATGATAAACAGATTTTTTTCATTGACACTATCATAATTTTTCCATATTTATCAAAAAAGAAATAGACTTATATTCTTGTTTTTGGTAAGATTTAGATTGAATCATGCCTATATTCTTCTAACCTCCCGAATAGTTCCAAAAGAAAAATCTGCCTAAGCAACCTCCCTTCGTAGCGGATTACCATTCAACCCCTGATAGTATTTTTCATTTTAACCGCCGATTCACTTTTCTTTATTATCCCATGTATTTCTTACAAAAAAACCCCGGATAAGGGACACTTTTAAGCGTGTCCGTCATCCGGGGTTTAGTTCATCAGCGATTGACTTTTTTATATTGCATTCATTGATTTCCTTTTTTGACCCATTCCGCTACTGTCACTGTACGTTTAGCTTGATGTTTTACGGCACCTGAAACATCTTCGATCATTTTGCCATCTTGTCCGACCGTTACGCTTGTTCCATATGGGTTTCCTCCTGCACCAAATAGGACTGGGTCCGTATAACCGGGAGGAGCAATGATAGCACCCCAGTGCATCATGGAGGTGTATAACGATAACAAGGTAGCTTCTTGACCGCCATGTGGGTTTTGCGCCGAAGTCATGGCACTTACGACTTTATTCACTGTCTTGCCGCTTGCCCACAGTCCCCCTTGGGTATCGAGGAACTGTTTCATTTGTGATGCCACATTCCCAAAGCGCGTTGGGACACTGAAGATAATGGCATCTGCCCATTCAATGTCAGCCGATGACGCGACCGGTACGTCTTTTGTTGCTTCGACGGTTGCTTTCCATGCTTCATTTCCTTCGATAGCCGATTGAGGAGCCAATTCTTGTACTTTTAATACTTTCACTTCAGCTCCTGCTTCTTTTGCTCCTTCTTGAGCCCATTTTGCTAATTGGAAATTGGTTCCGCCCATACTGTAAAATATCACTGCTACTTTAACGTTTGACAATGATTCCATCTCCTTTACTATTAGCCTGCATCCAAATGTAATTTCCTTATAATAAGTTTAGCCCTAAAGGGATTTCATTAAACTTACTGCACTCTCCAGAAATGATCTTGTACTATATACATACGTATACCCAGCCTTTATTTCTTTTACTCTCGTAACACATGTCGTGACTGCATGTGAAGAGATTTTTGCAAGTAAATGATTTCATTACAGCATAGGCTTTAGCTAATGTTTACTAAAGAAAATAGACAAATCCAAACAAAATATTTAAACGGGAATTTAGTTTCTTTCTTCTTGAACGCACCTGTTTTGATATCGAAACTTAAACCAAAAAGAAAAGATAACATTAGAAAAAAAAAGACTACTTCTTTCATCGGAAAAAGTCTACTGGATATACCTATCATAAGCAATATCCCTACCAAGCACCCTACCAATATTGGAATATATTCTGCTTTATACATCTTATTTCTCATAATTGATTCCTCTCTCTGACTTATGATATGTATTCTGGCTTTAAACTTTAGAAAAGAATCTAATCTATCATTCAAACACCAAATATCATTGTCCCTAAAATCATATATATAAAGGGAAATAGGAATAAGCATGCATTTACAAAAATAGAAACAAACGTCATAACATCTTTATGAATATAATGTGCTTTTAAAGCGAAGAAGAGACCAATAGGACCAATTACCAATGGAAAAAATATAGGCAACCCTTGCACTTTTTCGAGTGTAACAATATCAAACAGAAAATTCACAATGAATAGTAGAGGAACGAGGAATAACAAATAAGAAACAAAAAGAAATGTCTTTTGCACGATAAGCCCCTTAAAAAAGTTAGTTTCTTAAATTCTACCATAATACAACAAATATTTTGGATAATTAACCCATTATTTCGCAATAAACTTGACTAGACCGGTGCATAAATAAAAGGTAGCTAACACACTTATATCATCCACCCAAGTGAAAATAAGCCCGCAGAAACCAGCCAAAGATTTGTTATACAATATATAGAACAACGTGTTATACTTCAATTAGAACAGTCAGGAGGTACTTATGCTTATCCAAATCGAAACCTCATCGGATATTCCCATTTATACGCAGCTTTCCAATCAACTGATTGAACTAATCGCACGCGATCAATTAAAAGGGGGCGATGTATTGCCTTCCGTCAGATCGTTGGCGTCTGACCTTGGGGTTAATATGCACACAGTCAATAAGTCTTACCATGAGCTAGAAAGAAAAGGAATCATCCGCATCGTACCGAAGTCCGGAGCCGTAATTAATCCATCCATTCGAGATGGCATTTCCCAAGAACATCGTCTGAGGATCGTCGAGGAACTGAAGCCGATTATTGCCGAGGCAATCGTGCTGGGTATGAATGCCGAGGACATTCAGCAACTCGCTTCATCCATACTTTCAGATATGAAGGAGGAATAAGACCTATGTCATTATCGATTTTTCTTATTACACTGGCTTTCATCATTTTGCTGCAATCCGCCATTCCGTTCTTATTGAAGGGGTCGATTGTATTTGGCGTTACCATTCCCGAACAACATATGAAGGAACGAGCGATTTCTTCGTATAAACGCTTTTATTCAGCAACGATACTTATTACCGGTTTCCTTGCCTTGATTGTCTATTTCCTCTGGGCAAAAAACCGGACACTTTCCGAGGATCAAGTCGTTTTTGCCGGTTTGGCCATCCAGTTCGGCATTCTTTTTTTATGTATGATCATGTATCTATATTTCCATGCAAAAACAACGAAATTGAAACGCACCCATAAGTGGGGTGCAGGATTAAAACCGGTTCGGATAGCTGATCTCGCAAGCCATGCCAAAGATGAAATGCTTCCGTCCTATATGTTTGCCCTTCCCGCGCTCATTACAGCGGGACTGCTCGTTTATACAGCAAGCCAATACAGTCAGTTGCCCGCCATGATTCCCACTCATTGGGATATAGACGGCCAACCGGACGCGTTCAGTCAAAAAACGTCCTTTTCCGCCATCTCCCTTTTGCTTATTCTATTGGTCATCCAGGGTATGATGTTCGGAATAAATGTGATGACAAAACGTTCGGGCATCAAGCTGACTTCTGCCAAAAAGAAATCTTCACAAGTCCAGCAACTGGCATTCCGTAAATATTCAAGCTGGTTTTTGTTTTTCACGACTGTCCTGATCACCATTCTGTTTGGCTTCATACAGCTGGTGATCATTCAAGGCGGAATGGGGAATGCCGCTTTTATGGCAGCGGTGCCACTCGGCTTCCTTTCAATCATGCTAATCGTGACCGCCGTCTATGCCTTCAAGGTCGGTCAAGGCGGCTCTCGCATTCAGGTAACGGCTGAAGAAGAGGAAACGATGGATACCACCTTTGTCGACGACGACCAATACTGGAAGGCAGGCATCTTTTATGTGAACAAAAATGATCCTTCCATTTTCGTCGAAAAACGGTTCGGAGTCGGCTGGGCCATAAACTTCGGGAATCCAATCGGTTATATATTCTTACTTGTCTCCATCCTGCTGATATTACTCATTTCATTCTTTATATGATCTTGGAGGATACAATCAACAGGGACTTTAAATGAAAAAGGGAAAGAGAATCACCTTGACTTGAGGTGTTTTCTTCCCTTGTTCTACAAAAACACTTATGCTTTTAAAAGATTAGCGTTAAATATATCAACATCAGCACCAATTATCTGCTTTGGTTGTTTGGTCAATGATAAATTGATTTCATTCCTAACTTCTCTGCATTATCATTGGGATACTATCAATAAATTTATATAAAAAATAACAACCGAATCCGATTAAAACCAGTCCAGCAACGATGGACGCACGTTTAATGTATGTTGGTTTCAAGAATTTTCTAGCACCTGTAACAACCGCCATTAACCCTATGTCGTGTATGAGAATACCTATGATAATACCTACACTTACAATGAAAAAATTAAAAATATTTGACGAATCAAATGAGTTTGACAGGATTGTTCCAAAAATACTTACCCAAAAAACTAAGTTCCCAGGAGATATGGCCACAAGCAGTCCATTTTTGTACGAAGATTTTAATGATTTTGCCGATTTTTCACCTACCAGTGTGATTTCGTGATCGGCGTTTTTGATGCTGTCATATCCGATGTGAAATAAGACAATGGCACCTATTATCCACAAAGGCACTTGAATGAATGGAATAGTTAAAATTGGTGCTAATCCAACGAACAATAAAATAATCAAGATTACATCAATGGTCATACCTCCAAGACCTACACTCCAGCCGTGCATAAAACCATTTTTCAAACCTTGTTTAATCATTTCAATTGAAATAGTTCCAATCGGCAATGCAATCGAAAGACCTAGTAAGATACTAGAAAACAGCAATACAAGCATCCCTCAACCCCCTATGTACTTTTTATTAAAATGGTTTTTATATTATAGTACATTAAATATGAATATAGCAGCGTTACACATGATAGTAAGCGGATGTAGTTTCATTATTCTGGTATTTACACTTATATGTATATGAAAAAATCGAATTTAGCTACAGAAATTTTCACCCCTCATCTTGGGCTTAGATTGTTTTTAAACTTTTACAGACTTATTTATTGAGGTCAGTTCTCCCAATTCCATAAGCCTTTGCACTATGTGGTCTTCTGTATCTCCACATAATGACAGTTTTTCAGAGGAAAGTGGGGCAAGTTGCAAATTCTCACCAATCATGACTGAATACATGGCATGCTGAAACATTGCAATATCATTCGCATCATTGCCGAATGCTATATACTCCCCTTCTTCTACACCCAATTGTTGCAGCCCGCTCCACTTATCAACACCTTTTGGACTTATGTCTAACACTCCCTCATTTCCATGAGAATGAACAACAACATCCATCCTGCTAAGCTGTGCTTCGACTTCTTCCATATTATCCGAAGTAAGTATCAATACTTTGACGATTGACTGTAATTTATCCAATGTTATGTTTTTAGCACGCCTTAGTGGATCAAGGTTATTCTTAATTGGATGGCTAGCTGGCCCTGTATAGGCGTAATCCCAATCACCGTCTACCAAATAAGAAACACTATGCGCTCGTAGTAATTGAACAATATTCGAGATTGTTTCTTCATCAAAACTGACCGTCGAGATGATTTTCCCGTTTAATGCAACCATTGAGCCATTGCCACCTATCATCGAAAACTGATGAAACCGCTCATGTAAGACGGGAAGTAAATCGCGTACAGGTCTAGCTGAAGCAAAAATAACTTCATGCCCCCCAGCTACCAATTTCTCTAATGCAACTAAGACTTTTTCAGAAACAGGCTGACCTTTAAAACAAATTGTCCCATCTAAATCAAATACGAATTTCATTATGCCCACTCCTCAATTTTTTATTTTTCTTAGCATATCAGTTTATTTTATAATGAAAAGGACATATGTCCCAAAAGGAGTTTTCCATGAAATATATGAATGATCCAAGACTGCTTGGTACAAAATTAAAGGAATATCCAATTGAAGAAATGTTTAGGCAGCCCCAACAACTCCCCTTTACATTGCAGCAATACGAACCGGGGGAAATCATTCTGCTAGAAGGAGTGGAGATGAAATCGCTGTTGTTTTTAGTGGAAGGAAAAGTGAAAATAACCTCAAGCATCGAAACTGGAAAGTCACTCTTGCTCAGATTTATCCACCCATTCTCCATTATTGGCGATATTGAATTAATTCGTGACGTTCCCGTCCAATCACAAGTTAAGGCAGTGGATCAATGCTTGTTCATTGGACTGCAGTTTGATTATATAAAAAAACATGAAATGGATAACCCAAAATTTTTGCATATCCTTTTAGAACACTTAAGCTATAAGCTTCAAACTTGTACAACGGCATCTCGTGTAAATGTATTAGCATCTGTGGAAAACAAATTTGCGAGCTACCTTTTGTCCACAATCGCACCAGAACCAGATACTAACTTTGGAATCGAGCTTAAGACATCCAATATTAAAGAAATTGCCGATTTACTCGGCACTACATATCGCCATTTAAATCGAGTGATCCTTTCTCTTTCCCAAAAGAAAATGATTGAAAGGGATAAGAATTCGATTCGAATAGTAAATTGGACCGTTTTAGAAGAAATGTCCAATGGAATTCGATATAAGTAGATATGTCAGAGGAGAAGGGTATTTATATGTTGATTTTACCCTTTTCTACCCACTGAAAATATGCAGACCCTAAAAATCCATTAACTTATTATAACTAGTTATATCTAGTTATATCTATTTACATTTGGTTAGTAATGATATATAATTTTTCTTGTAAGACATATGCTTACGAATACAGATAAAATTACATGCCTCGAGGATGAGCTGTATGAGTGAATCTTTACAAAAACTTGAACAGAATTTTGCCAATCTCATTCGAGCTTATCGAAAGAAACAGATTGGAAAAGGTCCTGAGAAGATCAAGGTAACATTCACCAGAAATTGGGTTGTCGCTCATATGAGTGGATGCCTAAGTCCGGTAGAAAGTTTTATCACACGGTCTGAAGAAGGACGGAATATGATTTTACATGCTCGTACACACATGATAAAAGAACTGTACAGTGAGTTAACTCCCACTGATATGGAACAACTGGTAGGAGCAAAATTTATAAAACTTATTACAGATGTAGATTTAGAGAAAGATGAAGTCGTATCTATATTTGTTTTTGAACAACCCATAGATGGAACAGAAGATATGTTTTCAATATGACAGGCGGATGGAATACGGTACGTATGTGCTTAGTAACTAACCACCATCATTTTGGATAAAAGGATTGGCCCAGGCTATCCTCTTAACCAAAATGTGGTGGTTTTTTATATGTATTTTTTCAACAAAATCAAACTAACATTATTCCTAGGAGGAACACAATATGAAAATCGTAGCAGTATTACCACCAGTAGTAGAATTGCCAGAACCATCTCCAGGCTATTTGTTTAACGTTGAGAAAGCTTATAATCTTCATGAATATTTTGCAAGCAAAGGTCATGAATTCGTTACACTGAGCGATGCAAATGAATCTTTGGAGCCGCATTTGGCAGATATGTCCATCTTCATTTGCAGCCCTTTCTACCCTGCTTACCTGACAAAAGAGAAAATTGATCGTGCTCCAAATCTTAAAATGGCACTTACGGCTGGCGTAGGTTCCGACCACTTTGACTTGGAAGCTTGTGCAGCACGGAATATCACGGTTGCTGAAGTAACGGGAAGTAACGTTGTTAGTGTTGCTGAACATGCTGTCATGCAAATCCTGATCTTACTCCGTAACTTTGTAGGCGGTCACGAACAAGCAGTAAATGGAGAGTGGAACCTGCCAAAAGTTGGTGCTTATGCCCATGACTTAGAAGGAAAAACAGTTGGTATTTTTGGATTCGGACGTATTGGACAACGTGTCGCTGCCCGTCTGCGCCCATTCGATGTGAAATTGGTCTACAACGACCCATACCGTCGTGAAGACTTGGAAGATGAACTGGGAGTGGAATATGTAACTTTCGACAAATTGGTTGAAACAAGTGACGCCATCACAATCCACGCTCCGTTGACCGAGCAAACGGATACACTGTTCAACCGCGATGTTTTAAGCCGTACAAAACAAGATGCCTATATCGTTAATACAGCACGCGGAAAAATCATTGAAACGGATGCTCTTGTAGATTCCTTGAAATCCGGACATTTAGCTGGTTACGCTGGTGACACTTGGTACCCACAACCTGCTCCTGCTGATCATCCTTGGAGACAAATGCCAAAACAAGCCATGACTGTCCACTACTCTGGCATGACCCTGGAAGCTCAGCACCGTATCGAAATCGGTACAAAAGCCATTCTGGACAACTTCTTTGAAGGAAAAGCACAAAAACAAGAAGATTTGATTGTAGAAGGCGGAGAAATCGTCAGCCCAAGCTACAAAATCAAGTAAGCTGCATAATGTACAGACACCCTCTCTTTCAGGAGGGTGTCTTTTTGTTTGTTTCTACTTATAAAAAAATAGGGGTGCCCAAGTAACAGATAAGTACGAAATCTCGTTACTCCAATGCTTTAGAGGCACCCGAATGGCAGAATAATAAAAAGCTGCCTAAAAAAATAGCTCCAATCTTCCTTTGACACTTTCACTCATCAACAGGCTTTCGTTTATGTTTTTCATTTATTATTTTTTTATTGAATATCTTAACGTCTCCAACCATCAGTAACCTCATATCCTCTACAATATACTGGGCCAACTCTTGGTCTGTGATGTCATCTCCCTCAATATCCAAGCGGAATTCCTGCCCTTGAATCCCACCGCCATTCGTAAACACGATTTCAAAGTCAAATTGAACTCTTTTATCCATCTGAACCCTCCCCAACTATTACAACCGTTCTTACTTAGAAATATTCTAGACAAAAAGAGGTTTCCCTTCTTCAACTCAGTACCTGATAGGCTGATAAGGCGAATATCATTATCACTAAGATAATTTTCATCATTTTCAAGACTGAATCCCCCCCTAATAAGGGTATTCCGCCCGTTTGCGCAAAAGAAAAGGAGCTGCCAATCAGCCCCTGGTACTCATCATTTCTGATTTTTTAATATACGAACCTCTTCTTCTAGCTTATCCATTTTTTGTTGAAGTGCTTTCTTTGGTTTCATTAGTTTTCTTACTAAAAGCAAAACCAATAATACGAAAAGTATAGTTAGAATGAAGCCTGGAATACCTATATTACTCAACATACACACCGCCCCATTCACTTCATTAACCAAATTCTAGATTTGATTATAAAATTTGTCAATGTCTCCAAGGAATACAACCGGTGTATTCTTGTGAATAATAAGCGTGTTACGCAATGAGGAGGACTTATATGAAACAAGATCAACAAGCTAAAGGGAATTCCGATTCCATCATGAAACCGGAATTTTCCGGAACTGATGCACAAAAAGTAAAACAACAAATCCAAAAAGATGTAAGCGAAGGACAAGGTGCTATGACCTCCCGTGAAGCCGGGGCCATGCGCGATTAAAAAACCACTGCAAGTGGTTTTTTATTTTCTGTTCATTTTTCGTTTCCGTTATTGCTCAGTTATCATATTCCGCAATGATAAAGGAAGAATTCACCTTTAGCCAAAGTTTCTGACATTGAAATGATCTTTTCAAATTGTGCCATCACTTCATCTCGGCTTAAGGTTAGCTTTTCAAAGTACAGCCATAAACGTATGCACCAGTGAGTACAAAGCTAGCAGGTGCGTTCTTGAATAGATTTTTCCATGACGAAAAAATCCCTATTAAAGTTTTAGATGACGGCTTATCAAAAAGGGTGACTCCATGATAGTTAATACCCCGGCCGCTTGGATTCCCTCGCATTGCTGGGTTTTGACTCGGGATCCATTTCAATGAGTCCATTATGTATTGAATTACATCATCATGTATCACGACACTTTCAATGACATCGTTACTGCTTTCTCTATGTATCCAAAAATCTCTAATAACGGTTGTTTTGGAAATAAGCTAAAACTCATGATTCAAGTCCATATTTTCCTCCTTAAAAATAAGTTCCTGCCGCCATGCCTAGTAAAGATAATTAATGAAGAGAGTTTCTAGTCTTTTTTCTTAATCCTTTAATCGTTAAATAAATCGAGAATAGCAAGAACAAACCGCCAAATAACCATACCCCATATTCTTCACTAGAAAAATATTCATCTAAAAAATCATCAAGAAATAGTTTGCCTGTTATGATGAAGATTAGACCTGTTGTGAAGAAGGTGAAAGCTATTGTGAAAAAACCTTGAACTTTATTTCTCTTGTCCTTAAAACCATTCATTAAGCCTAAAACCACAGACAAAACCAATATATCAGTGATATTCATACACCCTAACCTTCTAAGCTTCTATTTTTGTTCAGCATAAGCTAAAAAAATTCTACATCATATATAAAGATATTTCCATGTGGCTAACCAGCCAAATAAGAAAAAGGCCGCTTCAGCAGCCTCTTTTAACGATCATTATCTAAATCATTATCCAGAAATGACTTTTTATCTTTTTTCATTTCATGCTTTTCTTCAAGGATTTGACCAATGATTGAATGGTTGATTCCCTTTCTTACTGCCGTTTCAATAACCACATATAGGATGAATAACCCAACAACAGTAAGACCTATCGGAATGATGATTTGCACTGAATACCCTCCAAACAAACATTTTTTTTCATTGCACCATAAGATTCACGGCTCCCTGTTGAATTACCCTACTCCGTATCCCACTTAAATAAGCTGCCTTAAAGACAGCCCTGCTTATTTATTCAGCCTCATCAATCTCAGCACTTTCATTTAATCACTGCTGCAGCTGCCCATAATATGATATGTATAATTATACCATCCAATAGTGATTGAACAGGGTAACAAGTTGAAAAAGGATATTTTTCAGTAGTAAAGCCATTAATTTTCAGCCAAACGAGGTATCGATATATCGTAACGATCGTCCCTGCCAAAAATACGATAAACGATCATACGTTTAACGCACGGTAGTTCTTCATCTTTTCCCCCTTACCTTAATCTGCCTTATCATTCCAAGAAGAAAAAAGGCTGCCACATTAGCAGCCCCGTGTATGAACAACGCCCTTGTCAGTTGAATTTACTTTCCTCAGGTTTCTAGGTTGCCTGCCTTTCATTCATATTTTATCTGTGTATGGTGAGTTTTTGTATCAATGGTTCTGGCTTCAATACTTATCTACCGTAGCCCCTATGACGGAGGCACGGATGAAATCAAGCTTTTGGAAACGTCTAAGCTCCGCTGGCGAACCGGTCACGACAGCCCCGTTTAACCGAATTTCCCCTTTTGTAGATTGTGTGTTTTCCTTGATTCCCTTCAGCGCTTCTTTAATGGAGCTTTTATGACTATCTGTTTTGTTCAGTTGCTTCATCGTCTGTATGAACCCTTGCCCATTTTCCTTAGAATAAGGGTATTCTTGGCGGACTTCGAATCCGAAGGCTCCGCCACCTCCCTTAGTTTTTAGGCTATCAGAATCCAGTTCCTTTGTCATTCTGTCCATTTGGGCAACAGTTGTTGTATCGGCCCATAACCAATTGACATTTTCATAGCCAAGCTTCTTACTTAGCTCTGCCAAAGTCATTGGCTCCTTAAAGGAAAGGGCCACTTCAATTAATTTATTTTTGTCCAAACCGACTGCAGTATCAAGTTCTATCGGTAAATAGTCATAGGATAAACCTGGGTAATAAAAATCGATTTTCCTTTCATTATTGAATTCATTGTAACGGACCATTCGTTGCGCTTTTTCGTTAAAAACATTGACTTCAATCATCCCGCTTCCTCGTTCAATCGTATCGATCCTTCCGAACAATGGGATTTTCTCGGTCTTTTTATCCCATACGATTGAACGGTCACCAATGCTTTTACGATATGTCGTTTCTTTTGTTACACTAAATAAATTATAATTATTGCTGCTACTCGCAAATGATATATTGGCCCCATGAATCATGTCATAATAATTATCCTGATGCTCTAGCCGATTAGTGAGGATGTATTGACTGCCTGTGAAAAGGATGGTCAACAGAATCACAGTTGTAAATACAGCAATGATCACATACTTGAATGTCTGTCTTCTTCTTGTTTTTTTGATGGCCTTTTGCAAGGAAGGTGTGCTGATAAAGTCGATTTCTTCCTCTTTTTTTGATTCATGGTTATCACTCATGATTCTCCTCCTTATAAATCTTCGCTAATCGTTTCCTCGCTCTGAATAAATTCGTCTTAATGGAACTGATCGGCTTCTCTATTAACATCGCTATCTCTTCGTACGATAAGCCTGATTGATACTTTAATAACAAAAGTTCTTGAAAGTGTGGCCTTAACTTTGAAAGGGCATCTCCAACCTCTTTATTCCTTTCTTTCACAAGAAAGATCACCTCTGGAAGCTCTTCTATGTCCGTCACTAAACGTTCTTCATTTAAATTGAGGTCATACCGACGGTGCTTTCGGCACTGATCATAATGAAAATTCAATGATACGCGTATCAGCCAACTCCGAATCTTGGAAGTCTGAATCGTATCGTAATAAAGCAGATACTTATAAGCCGTTTCCTGAACAGCATCCTCTGAATCTGCCTGCGAAATGCCCAACTTCCGCAAGTATCTATATACAATATTAAGCTCCGAATTAAGTACGTTATTTTTAGTTATGTCATCCATCATCGTCCTCCTGCCTACTAGACGTATATCGTATAGAAAAGTTTACAATTTTACTTACACATTTTTAGTTTTTTTTTCCATACAAAAAAAGAGCTGCCAAGGCAACCCCCTTATTGTTTACGTACAATCTCCATAACTTATCATTGCTTCGTTCAGTATCAGTTATGGAAGTCTTCAACTCTATCCAGCCATTCATTTATTAGCGTAGGGAAGAGTTGTGGTTGTTCAATTTGCAGATTGTGGCCTGCACTATCCAATACGGCAAATGTTCCTTTCGGATACTTATCGGCTAGGTCAAGAGCATCCTTATATCCAACCGAAGAGTCTTGCCTTCCTAACAGGAAAACGCTGGGTTTACTGAAATCAGACTGATCAATCTTAAAAGAAAACCCATATTCATTTTTTACCTTATTTAGAAACTTTTCATCTCCCATTTTACAACCACTAAGAATTTCTTCGTTGTACCTTAACCATGTGTATTCATTAAGTACAATGTTATGATTCTTGAAATCTTCTAATTGATCCTTTGATAAACTTTCAATAAACTTTTGATTCATCTTTACTATTTCGTGTTTCTCAACTGTTCGATTTTCTGGAAGTGGTAAAATGACCGGACATATGAAGGCAGCGCCGAGTATTCGTTTCTGCTGCTTTTCAATAAGGCCCCTAGCTATATAGCCACCGTATGACTCCCCGGCAATGACGTACTCTTGGTCAGGAATTACGGCTTGAATGAAATCCGAAACAGCATTCAGCATTTCATCGGAACTGCTTATTTCGTCGTATCCTTTTGTTAATCCCATCCCAGGAAGGTCCAAATAAATCCGGCGCCACCCGTGCCTCCCAGCCAATATAGGCTCCATACACCCGCTCATCAATCGATGGTCAGGAGTATAACCATGTATCATTAAAATGGGCGTACCTTCCCCTAAATCTTCATAATATATTTCAGCCTGGCGAACTTTACAATATGCCATTTTACTCCTTCTTTCTTTAAGACTCTTTTCGTAAAGATTATTGTTTTTAACACGAAACGATTCAAGGCTGATTGAAGCGGAGGTGCGAGACTCCTGCGGGCGCTGCGGGACAAATTCTTTTGCCTTTACCCTGTAACTCTTCCCACTCTGGCCAAGTCATCATATCTAATTCAGGTCTTGGTGGATCATCTAGTATCGATATAAATTCAATGGAATGACCATCTGGATCTTCGAAATAGATAGATACAGCGGGCATGAATGGATAAATATTCTTTTGCCGAGGATATATCCTCCACATTAACTTTAAAAGCAAAATGTTGTCGCTGCACTAATGAACTGGGATAGTTTTCTCGGATACCAAGCATCGACTCTCCTGGTTGCCCAACCCAATAAAATTTTGACTTTCTAGCAGTATCTTCATGTAACGGAATAATGTTCAAGAGCTTTTCATAAAATGTCGCCGACCTTTGATAGTCCCTAACGTTAATATGAGTTTCAAAAATACCTTTTATCATTATTGTCAGCCCCTTTATTACAGGTGTTTACGTTAACATCAATATCCTGCTCTTATTTTATACATTATTGAAATATTTAACAAATAGCCCAACCCGAACAAACAACCTTCACCTGTTGCTTCCGTAAAAAAAAAGCTGCCTTAAAGACAGCCCGAACCCACAGCAATGCATTAGTTAGTGCATTACTATTCCTTTGCTAGTTCCCCTAAACCAATGGAAAACAGAAGGACCAAAAGAAGGCACACCATAATATATATCGCCTTTCTTACCTTAAAGGGCAGTAAATTCATCAAAAGATACATAAAATTACCGAGGATTCCTGCTCCACTTATCACTTCCGTCTTCTCTTTATCTTGTTCTTTAGTATATCTAATGGAAAATATCAATCCTGTCATCGATAGGAGAATAAGAAAGAGAAACCCTATATCTATGTTCATTTTTTGTTCCCTCACCCTTTTGGGATCCTGATGGTATATCCGGATCCCTTTTCTTTTTTTCTAGAAAGAATCCAGTATCTGCCACGACCAGCATTAGAAAGAGGCCTATACACGCAGTTACGATCCCTGCTGTTTTGTCTTTGGCATAAAAACATATATATGTATTAAAAGAGATAAACATTAAAAAAATAAATAACTTTGCAACGAAGTTAATCGTAACCATTGGTTTCACAATAAACCTCATTCATCTTTCAACAGGCTAGTGAAACTGCAATTCATTGAAGTCTTTCCTACCCTTTATCTGTTTTAAATCCCTCTGGAATCGATTGCTCAACAGGGTCAACTAATTTAGACTACATAAAGCTAATCACCTATGGCAAATACATGTTTTTTTCGCTGTATAGCTTCCATGCAGAGCCATTTTAAATCTTTAGCAAAACGCCGGACTTGCTGATCTTTGTCTTCCTTTGTGTAGGTATGAATTAAACCTTCACATATGCCTATCAATTGTTTAATCTCATCTCTATACAAAATGGTTTCACCATACATATCAAGATTTAGAAGTAAGCCAAACTTATTAGCAGGATCCTTTTCCTTTTTTAAAAGATAGGAGTGTATCCCCTCTTCAAACTCTACAAACGTTTCTTCCTTATACGCTTCTTTATAGGTGGTAGCTAAAATGAATTGGATTCCACACATTCACTTCTCCCTTTCCCTGCTTATTTCTACCTATTGTAGCAAAATGCATTTACTTAAGGGGCAGCTATTTTTTTGCAATACGGCCTCTTCCACCATTTGTCACCACATTCCTTTTAATGGTAAATTTAAGGTAAAACTCAAGTTTAAAGGGGAGTCACGATGAAGAAGAAAATGACCGGTGCATTAGTTATCATGTTGGCACTAACAGCTTGTAGCATCTTCACTGATAAAGGTACCGAATCAGAGACGAAGACCAAACTTGATTATCCATTTACAGGAGAGAGCGAGCACTGGGAGGCTGTATATTCTTATAAAGCAACCGAAATAAGGGGCAAAAAGGGCAGACAAGCAACTCACTCCAGCAAAGATAACTATGTACTTACATTAAAATACAAGGGATCTTTGGAAGAATTATCTTCAATGAAACACCTTGAATATTCTTATGAAACAAGCTCAAGTAAAGGAAGTAAAAGAGAGGACTATCCTGCCCCGCCTAGTGAAAAAGTATTTACAACTAGTGGAAGTTCAGTAAATGGAGCAATGAAGAACAAAGATGAAATGATTAAGATACATGTAAAATGGGATGACAATGACGAGTCATTCGAACTGCGTAATAAAACCAAGTAATTGGCCGAAATATTAGGTATGCAAATCCATGAAACCCTTCAAAATAAATGACTTTAATGTAGAAGTCATTTTTTTGTTTTGGCTTTTTTTATCAATCGTCATAGGTATAACAAAAAAAGGGCTACTTCACGTAACCCTTTTTAGTACAATCCTTTTTCTATTTATTTTTGACTTTAAGAGCCTGTATTACTTCTTTTGTTGCCTCAGCGATAAGCTTGTCATTATACTCGGCATCTTTTTCATCTCGACTTGAAAGGACGGCAAGAACGATAGGGTCTCCTTTTGATGGCCAAATGATGGCGATGTCATTTCGCGTACCATATGATCCCGCGCCAGTCTTGTCAGCAACTTCCCAGCCTTTCGGCACTCCAGCTCGAATTAGCGCATCTCCCGTCGTATTTCGCTTCATCCAATCTATTAAAAGCTCACGTTTCTCTTTTGGAAGTGCATCTCCCAATGTAAAAGCCTGAAGACTTTCAGCAAGTGCTCTTGGCGTACTCGTATCATGAGTTTCACCAGGATTCACTTCGTTTAAAGCTGGCTCAATCCGCTCAGGGCTGGTAACATCATCACCCATTTCCTCCAGTGCTTTTTTGAATCCAGCCGGTCCCCCCAGTTGCTTAAGGATAAGGTTTCCAGCAGTATTGTCACTGTATCGAAGAGACGCATCCGAAAGCTCCTTAAGCGTCATCCCGGCATCAACATGCTTCTCTGTGATCGGATTATAATTAACCAGATCCTCCTGTGTATAGGTAATTCTTTGCTTAAGGTCTACCAATGATTTCTGTTGTAATAGAGCTCCTACAGCTAGGGCCTTATGAGTGGATGTATAAGCAAAACGCTCATCTGGATGATAGGTTACCGTTTGGTTTGTACCGGTATCCAAGGCAAAGATACCAAGCTTGGCATCAAATTTTTCTTCAAGCTGGGCAAAATTTTGAATCTTGGCCGTTTCTTGTTTTTTAGGTTCAGTTAATTCAGCCTTCCCGTTATTGTTTGAACAACCCGCAAGCGCTGCGCATGAAAGAACCAGTACTGGCACTATTTTTTTGAATGTGGAAGTACAAAAAATATGGTTCAATGATTTCATTGAAATTACACCTCTTTCTAGAAATTTTTTATTATCTGTTCTCCTCCGCAGGAAACACTAACACAGTCATTTTATCAACGATCCGCAACAATGAACATGTAGTGCTTATAATACCTCCATGATAAAAAGATGAATATTTAAAATATTCAACGCAGGAAAATCGATCGTTTCATACTAACGGTTTCTCCTATTGTTTAAATGGAAGCCGTGGACTTTCATCTTGATAGATAGAGTAAGTCCAGCCTCCATTTTCCATTTCTGAGCATTGATCATCATTGCAAAAAAAGAGATAGGTCTGCTGGTCAGTACGGACACTTACACCAAAATAGTAGGGGAATGCTCCCCCTTTATTTTTATCAAGGCTAGCATCCATCGCAATAATGTTCTCTTTTTCTGCTATCTTTTTATAATCTTGACTCTCAACCGTTTTTTGAACCATTTCACTTAAAATAACCTGTTCACTTTTGGAAGGTTCATACGCATGTTCAAAAATAAGCCATCTTCCAAATAAAAACAAATTAAACCCGATACTGATCATCAATAATGTAACTAAAATTTTATTCTTCATATCCCCCTCCCTCTCCTTCGAACGTCTCTAACTCCTGTAATTCGATTAAACGACTTACACTCTCTTCTTTATTAAAAGAACTATGCCAGCGATAATCGTATTGATCCAATATACGGTAATGGTTACTAATCAAGTTTTGTTGCAATCGAAAATCCCCTCTATAATCCATTTCCTTCCACCATATCTTCCCGCCCATTGTTTTTTCTTTAGGCGTCCCGCCATTTTTGCTTGCAATTAGCCGGACAAAATCAACTGGATCATCACCAATCGATGACATCAGCAATTGGCTATGTTTAAACAAAGCGCAAAATGCCACAACGGTGGTCCAATTGGCTTCTGTTCTTCTTTTTTCAATTTGAACTAATGTTTTTTTTGAAATCCCTAGTATTTCACACATCTTATCTTGAGAAAAACTTTGCTCAGTTCGAACAAGTTTCATTTTTTCTGAAATTAAATGGATGAATTCTTCTCTTTCCATTAGTAGTAAAAACCCCTTTTTAGTGTAATTTTACACTAAAAGTATAATTTTTCAAGCGAAAAATAGTATAAAATGAGATTCACGATTTAAGCTTATTAATAGGAACTGAACAGCTAGCTGCATAAAAAATAGACAAACCCGAAGTTCATCAAGTTTGTCTATACTCTGAAAGCATTCAACAGGGAATGCTTTTTATTTTTCTGATGGAACCATCCAGACCTGTTTGCATAAAGAAAAAGCTGTCTTCAAGACAGTTACAACCTTCAACTAACGTACACCTCAATGACTTAATTTAGTTTAACCAGTATAAAGCATTGGTCATCTTTACATGAATCCGGGTTCTTTCCATTTCTAAGGGATTCCATGATTTCCTGTTTAAGTGTCGATAGCGGGGCTTTCGAATGGTTCTTTATTAATGAACATAATTGGTCTGAACCTAGAGGTTCTTCCACTCCATCTGTATAAAGGAACAGGCTGCTGTCCTTATTGTATGTGATGGTAGTCGTAGTAAAACTTATCCCTTCGAACATCCCGAGTGGGGGACGATTGGAATGCAGGTGATATTGGGTTCCGTTCACATCCTGTAAAACTACGGGAGGATGGCCGGCATTAATATAACGGATTTCTTTCTTATCCGTATCGATTAAAAGGTAAACAGCTGTGCAATAATAAGAAGTTTCACTGGTGTTATTGAATAGAGAATGAAGAAGATCATCTAATTCCTTCATGACGGCGCCGACTTCGGAACCTTTTAGAATCAATCTTTGAAATATGGAATGAAGCGACATGGTTATGAGAGCCGAAGAAAGCCCGTGCCCCATCACATCGAGCAGGATAAGGCCAAATCGGTGGGCGTCAATTTGGTAAAATCCATAAAGATCACCTGATAGTTGATTGGCGCCTTTATAATAGGCTTGAATTTCAAGATGTTCATTACTAATGGGAACAGGCAATAACGCCTCTTGGATTTTTTTTGCGAGTTCCATTTCTCTTTCTGTTTCCATTTTGTATTTTTCGTTTTTCCCGTTCAATTCAATAAGCTTTTCTTTTTGCATTTTCACCGTTTCATGAGCATTCTCTAAATCAGCATAAGCCATATTCTTAGCATGTAGAGCTGTCATTGCCTCTTTTTTCGCTAATAGAAGCTCATTTTCCAGTTCGTTTCTTTTTCGCATGGGAATCACCACACACTCAATAATGGTTCTTCCATCGCGCTCTCTTCGGACAGCGTTGAGTAACACGGGTATCTCTTCACCATCTGCAGACTTTAAAGATATATAAATTTCCTCAATGTGATTTTCCAGCTTAATCAGAGGAACCAGATATAGCTGATGAAAGAGTATAGCCGAAGCTGAAAGGATAAAGTTAATATGCTGCCCTTCCATTTCTTCGTGACCATGCCCCAATATTTTAAGTAAAGTTTGGTTAACGGATAAAATAGTATCTTCTTCTGACAAGGTAAAAAATCCGCAAGGTGCCTCATTTAATTGTTCATTCACAAAAATCCACACCTATCCTTTTCTATCAATCGATTGTCGAAGACTCATCCAAATATTGACGGATCAGGAGAATCGTCTCCTCGGGATGACTCATATGCGGACAATGTCCTGTTGCTTTCATCATGTTCAATGTACTATCAGGAAGATGTCTGTGAATATATTCACCTACTGCTGACGGAGCAATAACATCATCAGAACATTGCAAAATAAGTGATGGCACTGTTACTTTTTCTAAGTCTTTACGGTTGTCTGCGAAAAAGGTGGCCTCTGCAAATTGGCGAGCGATAATGGGATCAGTGGAACAAAACCGCTTCTCCAGCTCCTGTTTTAACTCTGGTCGATCGGGATTGGACATAACCGTTCCCGCAAAGGCGGTTGCCCAGCCTATATAATTTTTTTCCATCATATCAATCAATCCGAAAAGTTGTTCTTTCTCGAATCCTCCGTAATAATCATCAGGGAGGTTCAGGTAGCAAGGCGAAGGCCCTACCAGAACAAGTTTAGAAAAGTATTCAGGGTGCTTAATGGAGGCCAGCATGCCAATGACACAACCAACAGAGTGTCCAACAAAAATAGCATCCTTTAGCTCTAATGCGGAACAAACATCAAGTACATCTTGTGCATACCCTTCAAGAGAGCTGTATCTTTCCACGTTGTATGCCTCTAAGTCGGAATGACCTGACCCAACATAGTCAAATAGGATAATTTGGTATTCATCCTCGAAGTCTTTTGCAACTGATTGCCAGACATTTTGATCACAACCAAAGCCTGGGGCGAATATCATGGGTCGTGTACCGCTTCCCTTTACCTTTACATTGTTACGCACGATAATATTAGGATTCATAACTGGCTCCTTCACTTAGACGATATGCTTCCTATATGTTAACACTAACCTTACCTGAATTAAAGAATTACCCGATTCATCCTAAATCCTTAATATAGCCGCCTTCCATATATCCAATTGGGGAGAGGCATCGCTCTTCATGCCCACTAATTAAGTAATAGGAAGAAAGACCGTGACGCTCAAATCAATACTTATTTTTCAAGATTTTGGGCATAAACCCAAAATGAAATCGAACGAAGGGTGTGTAGGTATCCATTTAATATCTGTTTGACTTGTGGGTAGCCAAGCATCCCTTACTACCCTGCCTCGTTAGTTGCATAAAAATAAGCTGTCTTTAAGACAGCTCCGTTCTTCAGCTATTCCATCTTTCGGCTTGTTACGCCTTTTTCCACAGCCCGCCTGAGCAGGGAGTGAAGCCAGAGGTTTCATAAAAGTTTTTGTGTTTGGAGGCATACGTTAAGGTAACGATTTCTAATCCATACCGTTCCGACTCATTCAATAATTCTCTTACCAGCTTCACACCAATCCCCCATTTTTGATAATCAGGGTGAACCATTATGTCTTCCATATAGCCATGTTCCAATCCCATGCCTGCAACATAACCAAATGCTATCAGCTTATTATCTTCGTTTCTTACTCCAGCCCAGAAATTGGATCGCTCGAACAATCTAGGATAATCTTCATCGCGTCTTGCCCACCCAACAAGCTCCCTTCATTCAGGGACTTCATGATTGGATATCGGCATGTTTATGATGACTTGATCGTTCATTTAATCCCCTCTTTCTTCATCCGCAATTGCCTGTTAAGTAGTCATTTCCACAGGATGAAGTGTAATTCCTTGTTGAACTCTCTGCCCCTTTAGATTCGCAAAAAAAGGTTGCCGCGCAACCCTTTTAATAAGGAATGTTAATTCAAACTTGTTGTTTATTCATTCTTTCATTTGGATCATATTATACTTTCTGTCCTGCCCCGATCGTTGTTCCTTGGTGAAAAAGCATTTGCCATCTTCCATCTGTAAATTTCCAGATGGAACTTCGCAATGAATGTTGTTTTTTTACTTCGTTAAATATTCGATAGGTGGCTAACACAATTTCTTCAGACAATGGATGTATGTCAAAATCACTCAAAGTCATCTTTACCTCACCTATTCCTTCTTCAGCAATCCCCTCATCTTTGTACAAGACTTCACCAGAACTACCAAATTCAAAAAACTGGTCTGCAAGTATATGGTTAAGCTCGTTTTGAGATGTACGAATTTCTGGTTTTAACAACTTTTTTTCCAGTTGCAGTAAATGTTCATATAACGCAGATTCACTTCCCATTTTCCGCTCCCCCTTTTTCACTTCAAGCTAAACTACCTAATCCATCAAAAAATGAACGGCCAAAGCAACTCCCTTATTGAAGTAACGCACCCGTTGTTTATCATTCTATCTGGATAACAATTTCAGAACCCGTCGGATTTTCCTTAAAGGGTTCGTGATATTCTTTAAAAACCAAGTCCATGCTTGATATATCGTCAGGCAACGGAGGGGAAACGATGAAGTTGTATGTATAATGTCCTGTTGAGCCTCCTGCCCTATCCTGCCAACAATCATATGGTTCCCCTAAAAATAATTCAAAACTTTTGTGATGATGCTCGTCCATCGGTACATCCTTCGCTTCCTCCCAATCGACGTGAAGCTGAATAACACTAGCATTCTCATACTGTCGAATAACCGTTACCGAATATACCTGATCGTCTTGTTCAACCATTTTCAAAACCGATAGGTGCTTTCTGAATCCAGTCGGTTCTACACGAGGTTTATATACGTCGTCCATTCTCATTGACCAGAACAACGACCTTAATAAATCCTCATACAGATCATATTTCAAAGCCCATTTGGAAATAGCATCCTCAGGCGGAACGCCCGGATTGTCGGCAGAAATGTCCTTCCGTTGTCTTACTAATGCGCAAAGCTGTTCATCTATCGAAGAAATCCTTTCATCATAATGTTCGGTTGGTTGTTCGAATGGCATTCGGTTCATGGTACTCCTCCTCATTGTTAGTTCAAGTGTAAATCATTAGCTACCTCTATGTTAACAAATAATGGATATTGATGGAAAGTAAAAAAACGGCATATGACTGCTCCGCTCCTTCGCTATCACACCCGTTGGTTCAACAAGATCTTTATATTTTGTTCCATTCATGCTTTTTCATTTTCCGCCAGTTCCTCATGAACTTGAATATGAATACACCTAATTCATTCCTTTCTTACAGCAATCATCGAAAATCCTAAAATGGATACCCGTTTATTCTGGTTACCCTAGCAAGCAAGATTCCTATTAAAGACAAAACGCTCCCCTTATTGGGAAGCGCTGTTCGTTTTTAGCATATGTTCATTGGGTTTGCTTCTGCTTGGGGGACTTCCCTAATCATCCTTTCCGTTAACGGAGCGGCAATCTTATATATAAAAAAGGAAGAATATCGGGGAATCCCTTATCCTTCCTTAATGGATGTTTTATTGGACTAATTCAGACAAATCGGGCTGCAATTTGGTTCGCAGAACATACAGCATGCTGGCACCGACGAGAAATGCCACGGCATCCGCTATGACAAGCGACCAGACCACCCCGTGGAAGCCGTTCATTTGATTGGCGATAAACAATACGGGAATCAGGGTGATTCCTTGAATGATTGACATAATGAAAGCGGCAGTTCCTTGCGCAGTTGCTTGGAAAATCCCGGTAAACAATGCGGTCATTCCGGTAATGAACAAGGATAAAAACGTCACATGCAGAATGTAGCTGCCCATTTCAATTAATTGCGGGTCATTGGTAAATAAGCCGATTAAGTGGTCGGAAATCAAGTAGACGATGATGCCGAACACGACTGCCAACGCCACGATCGCTTTGATCGTAAATCCAATCGTATTCTTCATGCGTAATTTATTCGCTGTGAAAGAGAAGGCAATCAACGGCACGACTCCCTCGCATAAGCCCATCAGAATGAACTCAGGAAATTGCAATAAACGGGATGAAATTCCGAAGGCGGCTACGGCCTGATCCCCGTATTCGACAAGAAAATGGTTGAAAATGAGCGACATGGCTCCCATAAACACACTCATAATAAAGACAGGAATTCCGATTTTCAATACATTGCCCAGAATTTCCTTGGTAGCCTTGAACCATTTTACCGAGACCGTTAAGAATTGGCTTTTATATCCCATATGGAAGGCGTAGAATGCACTCCCAACCAAGTTGGAAATGACCGTAGCAGACGCAACGCCGATCACGTCCCAATGAAATACGAAGATGACGAACGCATCGAGAATGATATTTACGACAACACTGAGAATCATCCCGATCATCGACGTGATTGCTGCCCCCTCCGAGCGCACGATGTTCTCCAGCGTAAAGAATAATACGACGAATGGCGAACCGATAAGCATGATCGTGACATAGTCCTTCGTGAAATTAAAGGATTCAAGCGTAGCCCCCAGGCCATGGACGATTGGATCGATCAGCGGGAGCCCGACGGCCATCATGATAAGACCGAGAACTAAGCTACTGTAAAAGGCGAATGAAGACACATGCTTTACATCATCATATTTTTTCTCTCCAAGCAAACGCGAGATGAATGTACCGCTGCCTACGCCAATCAAGTTTCCCAGCGCCATGATGATTGCGAATAACGGCAAGGTTAGTGCGAGTGCCGTTAACATCGCCGTATCGTGAAGCGTACCAAGGAAATAGGCATTCAAGATCGAATATATGACACTCATCGACGTACCTAGCATCATTGGTACAGCGAAGTGGGCTACGGCTTTTGCTATCGGTGCTTTTTCAAAATAATAGAGGTTTTCTGAATCCATATGGAGTCACCACTTTCATCATTATTATAGGTTTAAATCTAACGGTGTTAGATTGCCCCTTACAGTATTAGATGATATCATAAACCTATGACCATGTAAATCATAAACTTACACTGTTAGTTATAAGGAGGCTTATCAATGAAAAAGCAACAGCCCCAGATTTCGGAGGATAAGATCATAGAAGCTTCATGGGAGCTTCTGGGGGAGGAGGGCATCGAGAAATTCAGCATGAGACGCTTGGCCACCCGGCTTGGAATTCAGGCTCCCTCTCTGTACTGGTACTTCAAGAGCAAGCAGGACCTCTACCAGCGGCTGGCCAACCATGTATCCAAAATGATCCTGAAGGAGTTTCACTCCGACGGTGACTGGAAGGAGCAGCTGACGGTCCTTGCGGTTACGGTACGGAGTGTGCTCAGCCAATACCCTTGCTCAACACAGCTCATGATGATGACGCTGCCCCACGAACCGGACATCATCCGATTCACCAACCGCATGCTGCTTTGCGTGGAATCGACGACGCTTGAGCAAGAGCAGAAAATGCAAGTGGTCACCACGCTTGTGAATTATATCTATTACTTCGTTCTAGACGATTATCAGCATGAACGGAATGTTTCTGCCATCATGAAGGACCAGGAAACGGATCCTGGCGAGGAGGTGACCCGCCTTCTGAACTCCATGAGCGAGTCGGACGCAGGACTGTTCCGGAGAATGTTCACAGATGGGCTTTTCAACCTGATGGGGTCCGATCGTTCGTTTGAATTCGGTTTGAAGCTGATTCTGGCAGGGATTGAGCAAGTGATAAAGGAGCAGGAGAAGTAGAATCTAAATCAACGTTCAGTCGTTTTTTCGGATGGGCGCTTTCCATGACGTTCACCGTATATCTTCGTGGGGAAATAACGTGAATTTTCAAGGGAATCCATTTTAAAATTCTCATTTTACCAAAAGCCAATAACTGTACATAAGAAGTTGGAATCTAACATTGCCGTACACCCAGCTATCTTTTCATTCAAATGAAAAACCCCTTCATTAATTAAAGTTATCTAGTAGCTTACAAACGATAAAAATTGCCCAAGGATCATGTAACAATGGGCTGATAGCCAAGTTACCAAAACCAGCTTTGGGCAATAAGCTACCTGTATAGGCTGAAGGGGGGCGAGAAAATGGGTCGACGAATAAAACATAATTCACGAGACGTGGAGGAGTTGGCGAGACTCATGAAGGCGGAAGCGAGCGGTGAGGGAGTCCAGGGCATGAACATGGTGGGAACGGTTGTGGCCAATCGGGTCGAGGCTGACTGTGCCCCTGACTTCAGAGGATTGCGCAATATCAGACATGCGATTTATCAAACGATACCCGGAACTGAAACTCCTCACTTCGAGCCCGTCTTGAATGGAACCTTGTATACACAACGCCCCAATGAAGCTGACCTTCAGAGGGCCAGGAATGTATTGCATGGGTATCGGGACCCGCGGGCCCGAAATAGTTTGTGGTTTTTCAATCCCAGTCCGGGGAAAAAATACCGAGCACCCTGTACCGCCACCATGCCAAGGTCGCCCATGACGCAGTTCGATTTTTCACACAAGAATCATTGCTTTTATATCGGCGTACCGGGCTATTGTCCAGTGTTTTATAGTTGAATTAAAAAGGAGCAATCTTCTCATGACTTGCGGAGACTCTAATTATTATCCAATGAATGATCATCCTGGTTTTTATCCAGCTTCCACGATGAATGGCATTGCCGGGCAACCACCATACGGCGGCTTCCGGGAAACCATGCCTTCTGGACCTTCGTATGCCGCCCCAGTCGTCCCGATGGGGACGGGGCAGCAACTTCCGGCTGGCACGATCGAAGAATCTTTTATGGAAAACATCCTGCGCTTCAACAAAGGTAAGATCGGTACCTTCTACTTCACTTACCAAGGCAGCAGCAAATGGAATTCAATGATTTACCGCGGGCGCGTAGAAACGGCTGGTCGTGACCACATCATCATCAGCGACCCGTCCACCGATAAACGATTCCTGCTGCTGATGGCAAATCTCGACTGGGTCGAATTCGACGAACGAATCAACTATCCTCAGACACAAATTAGTCCTAATGTCCAGGCGTCCTTGACGACAACCGATTGAGCTTGCAGAACACCAAAAAAGGTAATTCAGCCGAATTACCTTTTTTTACGTGGAAGAAATACCTGCTAGGGGATGGTTTCTTTACTCACTTTCCAAAAGATCGAGCAACGAAGCCTCAATGAATCTTTTTAACCTAAAAGACAGCTTCGATCTTCAGTTAACGTACCCGCTATGATCTCATATATATATTAATTCCACTCCCAAAAAAATGATCCTTGTGAAACGATAAGTTTATCAAGCCATGACTCGAAAGTATTCTGTCCCATTTTGCTCATTTGGTCGTCTGCTATCCACATATAATCCTTTCTTCCTTCTTTGAAATAATTATAATTAATCATGATTTCCCCTATGTTTGGATAACTCCCAATTGGATATGAGCCTCTGTTATCTTCTGTTAAATACGGACCAAAATTATACTGAAATTGTTTCAGTCGATTAGGTATATCTTGTGCTTTATAAAGGGCAATTCCAGCTGAATATTCATCTTCGAATAAATAAACTCCGTTATGCAGTAGCAGAAATTCTTTATATCCTTCCGGTAAGATTAAATTCTCTTTATTGACCAATCTGTCTAATTCTTTAACTGGGATGGGAGGATTAAATGTGAAACGAGTCCAATGAACATTTCCGTGTGTTGCTTGAATCAAAAGTCTCTTACTGCTATCTAACCTATTTTTTAATCCTAATAAGATTTCTGTAACATTATGCATAAAAAACATCTCCGTTTTTTTAAGTGTATCTCTTTACAATTCCAATCTTCGTTCTGTATTTATGTTCTATTTACTTGTTTTTTTATTAAGAACTGCCTTTGAGACAGCTCCGATCTTCATCTAACGCACCCGTTAACTCAAAATAATTAATTCAAAATTCATCTTTTTTCCAACCCTTATATCCGACGAACTCCACAAGACCGAAACCTATTATCATTGATAAAATCGGTACAGCATAATATCTCGGAGGTCCAAATATTAAGATAGCAACAATGAAAACTGCAATAAAAAGTGCAGTATTTAAAAGATATGATTTTTTTCGATATTTTATATAGCGTTTTATTTTATCCATTTTGTATTCTTTTCACTCCAATTACGCTTGACTCCTTAATGATATCATCTTCAACTAAACTGCCCGAAAATGGAGCGGTTCCAGCCCTATAAAGAAGTAAAGCATGCGTTAGTTGGAGAACTAGCTCTTAGTAGAATACGAACTGTACATATTATCCCATTACATCTTTAAGACGTTTATTTTGTCTCATTAAGAATATCCAAAACATCAATAGAACACTAAATACAATAAATAATAATATCGGTGCCTGAAAAATACTCCACGTACTTGGTCCGTAATGGGTTACTTGGTGATGTCTCTCAATAGTCTTCTCATACGAACTTTTATATTCATATTGAATGACCCACCGATTTTTCGCCAGCACAACAGTTCCTAAATCGTAACCACTAGGGGTAATGGAATCATTCTCCCTAAGTATTCCCTGATTTCCAATGACAATGGCAGCTTCCTTGTACTCAATAGGATAGATCGTTGTAGGTTTCTGTTTTACAGAAGCATTTTCCTGTAACCAATCTTTTAAATCTGCTGCTGGAAAAACAGCTAACAAATTAAGTTTTTTATTATACTTATTAAATACGGTAAGAAGTTGTTTTTCTTCTTTTTCCGTCACTTCTGTTGAGGCTCCGAGAATATGAATTACTTCATCCATAATGGTTTCTTTTTCTTGTTCTACTACTTCCAACTTAGTTACTTCTTCTCTATGTTCATTAAACTTAATAATTGAATGGATTAGAAATATGAATCCAAACAGCAAGGAGAATAATGTTGTTAGAAGTAAATAATTCGTCAGTTTCTTTTGACCGTTGAAGAATCTGGCTAATTTTTGGAATGGTTTTTTTACTTCCACTTTATAAACTTCATCTATCTCAACGGTAAAATCCACATCATTTTTCATACTTTCTAATACTTCTCTACATTTTTCACACGATTCCATATGTTCCTCAATATAATGAATACTATCCTGGCTGCACAAATGATCGATATAAGATGGAAGTAAATCTCTCACTATATTGCATTTAATGTCCATTTTTATCCTTACCCCTTTCCCTTAATTTCATCTTAGCCCTATAAAAAGTAACTCTCGCCCAGTTTTCATTTTTTAACTGAATTTCCCCTATTTCTTTGAAACTAAGACCACCTAAGATTCTCAATAGTAAAACCTCTTTATATGGTTCATCAAGTAAGTGTATTATTCGGTATAGGGCAATTTTGTCTTCGGAATAAATAAGTTCAGCTTCAGGAGAAGTATGAATTGTGTCCTCTTGAAGTATATGTCTTTGTTGCTTCTTATTACGTTCAAGATGCTTATAATAGGAGTGCTTCGCTATTTGACAAAGCCAAACTGACATTTTACATTCACCATTATATCTATCAATGGATTTTACAGCTTGATAGAAGGTTTCTTGTGTTAGTTCTTCTGATAAATCTGCGTTGTGACAAAGACACATTAGATATTTAAAAACTTCTTCAGCATAACTGCTATAAATTTCATCTAGTTCCCCCAAGCCTTTTCCTCCTCTCGTCTATATATCCGTTTCCAGTCAATTTCGTTACAGAGAATATTTAAATTTTTTTGGCAACAGAAAACCGCCAAACATAATGGCGGCTAAAGTATTAAAATGCAACATAATAATTAATATAACCTCTATTGAATTAAGCTGCCCCGTTTGTTCCGTAAGAACTGCAATTGAGTAAAGTATAACGAAAACCAGTGAACAAGCACTCTATTTTATAAATGGGGATTTTATCTTGTGTTTGAACTTGGTAACAATAGGGCATACCATACCGGAGTAACATATGGGCTATTTGAGTCAGAAAACGGTGTCGGGTCTTTTTTAGTAAGTAGACTAATTCTCTTTGCTCGTTATGAATAGGCATATTCATTTGATACGAGACAAATTCAGGAACAGTGTATGAATAAATGGGCAATTTGTTTCTCCTTTGTTCATTTTGAATATAATAAAGAATTTTTTCCATTAATCTACCGGTTTTTTAAATTTGAATACTAACGCTAAAGCACACGGTAATTGAAGAGATAATAATAGATAAAATTTTCATAAACGCCCCTCGGATATAAAATAATTTTCTTCATATACGTGTTAGGTTGTCACTTTTCTTGTTCAACTAACCTGCCCCGATAGTTCCATAAGAAAAAGCTGCCTGAAAGACAGCTCTGATCTTCGGCTAACGCACCTAATAAGGTTGTTTAATTTGGGTGGCAATAGCTATTAATCGCCCCCTAATCAAGTTTAGCGAAAGCCACTAGGGCACCTTTATCACAAGATTGAAAACCGTTCTTTTCGTAGAAGTGACGTACATCAGGTGCTTCTTCTGTTAAAAGGACTTTTTGACGTACATCCTTATATTTTTCAAGAACATGCTGCATCATGATTGTTGCAATGCCTTGATTTTGATATGCATTTAAAACTAAAATATCTTGAACATAGACAATTGTCAGTCCATCTCCAACTACCCGAGTTAAACCGATTAATTTCCTGTGTTCCCATGCTGATACAACATATAAAGATTGAATTAAAGCTTGTTGTAATTGATTTAAATCTTTTGTATATGCATACCATTAAACATCATCATAAAGGCTTTTTAAATCATCTTGCTCTATATGTTTTTGTTCTATAATAATAATGGACATTATATTTTCCTCCTCAAAATTTTATTTTGAAGAGTATAAACGTAATTTCACCACTGTCTTATACCTCCTTTTAAACTAACATAATGCCTTTTTTGAATAAAATATCGAAATATTACTTCTTTTTATTATACAAGAAATAAAATAGGTGGTATTAACTTCCATCATGTAATTTTTAAACAATTTACACATTAGTCCTCATTTTTTTATAGAACTATCCTGCCCCGATAGTTCCATAAAAAAAAGCTGCCTTAAAGACAGCTCCGATCTTCAGCTAACGCACCCGTTCTAAACACAACAAATAGTTGATTATTAGGATTTAAATTCAAATGTATTTTTTTCTAGACATATTGCTTCATCAAAAGTTTTGATAATAATATCAAAACGCTGACTGTATGGATGCATAAATACTTCGTACTGAATCCGACGTTCTTCATGAGACTGCCTTAAATAATTGATATTGGTTCCTCTCTCAACAATATCACGGCTCGACCTTCTCATTAATTCCGTTTCACCATCTGTATAGAAGTAGATTTTTAAATCAAATAAATCTGGATTAATAAATGCGACACTCATTCCTTCTACAATCGTTACTTTGTTTTTCGAAGAAATTAACTCACTTTTCATATAATGCGTAGCTATTGTATATAAATCTAAACCATCTCTAACCATCCGAACATCACTTTCTAATGAATCCAAATGATGGGCTGCTGGATGGCAAGCCGTCATTTTATAACGATGATTTTCGTTTTGATATGTATAGTCGATAACTGCATGCTTTCGTATGTTTGAACTAACAATATATGGATCTGTATTAATATAATTCACTTCATTTTGATTTAGTACGATTGCGAGCCTATTGGCAAAAGTCGTTTTTCCAGCAGCACCATGTCCTGAAATGCCAATAACAATCTGTTCATCAGTCATTCTGACCCAATTTATGATTTCTTGTAATAACTTATCCATCCCTATCCTCCTTTTACTAAAATAATGCTCTTTTCAGGCATAACTTACAAATTCCAGATGAAGCATCTGATTTCCTTTCTTACTCCAGAATATGGCCAATTGTTGAATAAAGATCAAACAGTACTCTTCAACTATCTTGCCCCGTTAGTGCCATAAGAAAAAGGCTGCCGCAGCAACCCCTGTTAATGAACTAAACCAGCTAATAGGAAGTCAATATTTTTCTCTAAAATTTTCATTTCCCTTATGATATACTATTTTTGTTCATGACAAATAACCCTCCAAAACCCTTTTGGAAGGATTTTTCTCTGTTTCACAAAATCGTTAATCAGGCTAAATCTAGGAATGCTTCTTTTCTCTTTAATAAAGCGTAAATCCAATGAAGCAACTTATTCATACAGGCAACGATTGACACTTTGGCTGGTTTTCCTTCTGATTTTTTCTTATCATAGAAGGCTTTAAGCTTTTTGTTCCTTGAACTTCTTATGCCACATAGTACGGCAAGATACAGAGAATGACGTAGTCTGCTCGAACCTCTTTTAGTAATACGATTAATGGTTGCCGTAAACTTACCCGATGAGTGAACACTTGGATCTACTCCAGCGAAGGCAACTAGTTTTTTCGGGTGATTAAACCGATCGATTTCACCAATCTCAGAGATAATCGTGGCTGCGATTTTTTCTCCGATACCGGGAATCGATTGGATGATCTTATATTCTTCCAGTTCATTTGCCAGGGCCACTATACGATCTTCCAACTCAGAGAGGTGTCCCTGGTAATGAAAAAGCAACTCAATATACATACGAAGATTGATTACGTGACTTTGATACACGTTTATTTGAAATGGATTTCGAGACGCGGAGTCCATTATTTTTTTTGCTTTTTCCCATGCCCATTGACCCGATCGGCTAGGACAGAACTCTATAACACTCTCTGCTAGTTTACTTTCTCCGGCTGCTAATACCGCCTCTGAAGTGGGATATTCCTTTAATATCAATAAGGAAACCCTTGAATATAGATCCCCAAAAACCTTCCGGTATTCAGGAAACACTTGATCTAAAATGGTGTGAAACTGAAGTTTAGCTTCCACATACATATTCGTTACGATTTCCTGTTGTCTGGACAAATTCCGAAGGTCTAATAGCTGAATTCCTCTAACTTTATGAGGTTCTAAATCCTCTTTGTAATACAGCACACACAACTGGTACGCATCGATAGCGTCCGTTTTTACCTTCCGTAAGCTGGACTTCTTTGCCTGATAAGAAATAATCGGATTTAGTAAGATATATGGAATCCCTTGTTCCTCCAGGTATTGAATAACAGGAGAATGGTAATGCCCTGTAGATTCTAAAATGACCATAGGCATCTGCCCTGTCACCTCTTCAATTTCTTTTAGAAATTCTAAAAAATGATCTAACTCCTCTTTGATATGCTTCATTGAAAAGCTCTTCCCATACGGTTTAGATTGATCTAAAAATGCCTGAACTTGGCTCTCTCCTTTTGCCACATCCAGACCAACAACTGGATTCATTGTTTTTTCCTCCTCTACTTACTAACCAGTACCCCTAGTCCTCTCCATGTAGTGTCATAGCTTCGCTTGTTATACGAGATCTGCGTCCCAACCAGCCTCAAACATGTTTCTACAAGTAGGGGGCGGACAGTTTAGTTCACGGGATCAAGTCCCACGCACCCGTACGTCCTACCCTGGCTACTGATATAATAGATTCTATTAAAAAAAGGTCAACCAGTAATTTTTACTGGTCGACCTTATAATACGAACGCACCCGTTAGTTCTATAAGAAAAGCGAAACTTCTTCAAGAATCGCGACCTTTAATTGAATAACTAAAATCTGACCTCACTTATAAAACCACTTAATTCTTCAGATTCGTACCTACTAAAAATACGATATTAAACTGTAAGACTCTAAAAACAAAAGCACTGACTACACACTGCTTTTGTTTACGTTGTTCTTATGAGTATTTCTTGAAAGATTCTATTATTAGTAATTCGCATAAATCTTCATAACTTATTTGATTAGCATGGGCTTCTTTAGGTAATAAACTAGTTTGCGTCATACCAGGTAGAGAATTCGCTTCAATACAATAAATTTCATTATCCTGATCAACAATAAAGTCAATTCTAGAATAGACTTTTAATCCTAATAAATTATGTACTTTTAACGCCGTGTTTTGTAATTCTTCAGCTAGACTATTTGGAATATTTGCAGGAGATATTTCTTCACTTGCACCTTCTTGATACTTACTTTGGTAATCGAAGAAACCTTTCTTAGGAATAATTTCTATAACAGGTAAAGCAGCATTTCCAATTATGCCAACAGAAAACTCTCTACCATCTATTTTTTCTTCAATTAGAATAGTATTTGAAATACCCTTTATTTCTTCTAATGCTTTATGAAGTTCATCAGAATTATTAAGAATTATCACTCCTATACTAGAACCGTTGTCATTTGGCTTGAAAACTACTGGATAATTAATTTCTGGTAATTCTTTATCGAAATTATAAATATCCCATTTCGGCGTTTTTATTCCATTAAAAGCCATTAATTCTTTTGAAATTATTTTATTCATCGCTAATAGACTGCCCTCATAGGAACTACCAGTATATTGAATACCGTATATATTGAATAAGGCCTGTAATTGTCCATTTTCACCAATTCCACCATGAAGAGCAAGGAAGCAAATATCGGCATCTTGACAAATTTCTAACACATTAGGACCAATTAAAGACTTTTGATTATTTTGCTGTTTTCGTAATACTTCCAAATTAGGTTTTTCTTTAGGCACATTATAAGTATATGTTTCTTTTCTATATTTTTTATAAGCTGATTCAAAATCAGAAACATCTTGTAAACCTTTATAAATATCTAGTAATAATACATCATGATTTTTTGAAACTAAAGCATTAGAAATTTGAGCACCAGAAGCAAGAGAAACATCCCTTTCATCACTTAACCCGCCAGCTAATACAACTATTCTCATTTTTTACCTCCTGTTACGATTATTTACTATTAACTATATAGTTCACCTCATTCATTATATATTAAGAATGGGAATGGAAAAAGTTTCATAAGACACTTATGTCTTATTTCGGATAAACTTTGCACGAGTCCTTAGTGAACTAACCTGCCCCTTTAGTTCCATAAGAAAAAGCTGCCTTAAAGACAGCTCCGATCTTCAGCTAACGCACCCGTTAGTTTAAGTACAAACCTTCACAATCTTGCTAACCTGTCCCGTTAAAAAAGGCTGTCTAAACAACAGCCTGACTATTACACCCTAAGTTAGTCTTCTTGTATATATTTACGGTCCAAAAAAAATCATAAATAGCATTAGAAATATGTTTAATACTAACAATATCTTACCAAAGAGATTTTTTATTGCTAAAACAGAAAATACAATAGAAATTAAGAATGAAAAAATTGCTAGTTTTGGTGGGAAATACGCAATGTCTAAAATGCCTGACATGGAAAAAAACAAAAGAAAACTGCTAATAAATATAAATATCATTAAAAAAATTAATGCTATCGTAATATAAATAAAAGTCCTGACTTTTTTCAAATGTTGTTTCTCATAACTATTATCAACCATTTTTCCCTCCTGATTTTAATAAAAATTTCCAATAAATACAATTATAACATTTTATAAACTATAGAGTAAGCATTCTTCAACCATCCTGCCCCTTTAGTTCCATAAGAAAAGAGCTGCCTTAAAGACAGCTCTGATCTTCAGCTAAAGCACCCGTTAGCTCAATAAGAATAACCCCTAGCCCCTAATGACTCATCATTATAGGAATGAATCTGCTATTTCTATTAAAACCTTTGGTGGAACTTTATCAGATATCCTCTTATCAATTCCTAACATATACTGCCAACCATCTTTTTCAAAAATCAAATAATTACATACTTGGGCTCGGTTTGTCACATATAGTGCATAAGTGTCATTGCTTATTTTATACTTTTTGTCAATCCGTTCTTGTGTAAAATTAATCCTGTGTTCGCTCGGTCGAACTCTGATTACATAATGGTTTTTCGGTATATTTTCATTAATTAGCTCAACTTCAAGCTCATTGTTTATTCCAATTGTATGATTGCATCTGCCTAATTGATGTGTGAAAGCTATAGGTGGCAATTTATATGGAATTTTTATCTTTTTATTAAAGTATGATTCGCAGGTCTTCAAAGCTTCCTCAACAGGCCTGTAACCTATATCGAATAGAGCTTCTTCAAGTGGAATTCTGCCTGTATTTGCAGCAACTACATTCCCAAAAGTATTAAAGCCAAAAATGAAACAAATGGATAAACACAACCATCTAATCATAGGAACCCACCTTTTTTTATGGTGGTAGTTTGTTCAAACTTTAATTAAACTATACTATACCGTTATTTGAATTGCTGAACAGCCTTATGCAACAAACCTGCCCCTTTAGTTCCATAAAGAAAAAGCTGCCTTAAAGACAGCTCCGATCTTCAGCTAACGCACCCGTTAGTTCTACAAGAAACTTATCTTGTTTTCCTTTTATGTACTTTAATTTCGCCTTAAATTAAATACATTTTTCATACTTAAATAACAAAAGCTTTTCAGTTAGCTGAACTTCTCCTATTTTTTCATAGCCAAATTTCTCATAAAAATATTGATTTCTTTTGTTTAAATATGGAGTATATAAACGCCATATTTTTATCAATGGAAATTCAGCCTCAATTAATTTCATTATCTTTGTTCCGAGACCTTTATTTTGATATTCGTTTGCTATGAATAGTTTGTCTAATAACAGTATATTTTCTTTTTTGCGGAGATCTATTCCACCGATAATGTTGTTATTTGACCATATTGTGTAATGAATAGAGTGTTCTATATTTTCGATTAATTTCTCAGGTGTCTCATTTACAGGAGTTGTATCGTGGTCTTGGTATAACTTATAGTCTTCTGCAAAAGCCTGTTTCTGAATAGTCAACAACATATCTACTTCAGTTAAACTTGTTCTTTTGATGGTAATTTCCATCTGTGATGCACACCCTTTATTTGATTTTTTTTGTTTTCTACATATTCTATACAAATTGTTAATTATCCTTGTTGAACTATCCTGCCCCTTTAGTTCCATAAGAAAAAAGAGGTGCCTTATAGACAGCTCCGATCTTCAGCTAACGCACCCGTTAGTTCAACAAAAATCTACTCTTAAATCCACTCATTTCCATGTTCACGAATGAATTTAATATCGTTTTGATAATGTTCAAGATGCCCTTCATCTACCATATTTTTAAAAGCTATGTCACCTTCACTGGCTTTTCTTGTAATTGTTTTACATATACCTTCTATTCGTAGCAATACCATCTCCAAATAATCTTCTTCTAATCCCTTACCGTAAGATTCAAAAAACAATCTAACTCTTTGTTTTATATGGTTAGCATGCTGTAATGAATTATAATTAACTTTCTCACCTGTTTCAGAAAGATAAAATCTACTTAAGGGGACGCAAGTATAAAGAGTATAAGCTATGTCCCAAAGTCTTGGACCAGGTCCAGCAACATCATAATCAATAATGCCTATCGGTCTTTCATTCTTAAAAATAATGTTGTATATTGCAAAATCATTATGGCATAGTACCTCAAATGGTTGGGGGGTGTTATCTATTGATTCCCAGCTATCATCAAGTGAAAAATCACTCACAGAATCATGATAAAGACGGAGCATTTTCCCTATTTCTATTAAGACATCATCAGACCACATGTATTCTTGTAAAGGATAATTTCCAGCTTCTCCTTCAATAAATGATAATATCTCTCTTCCTTTTTCATCTATACCTAAAAACTTTGGTGCATAACTGAAACTTTTGTTCTCCAAATGCAGTAATAGCTTATGAATCTTGGGACTATCTGGCTTTAATTCTCGTCTCACAGTATCTCCCGCCCGATAAACGTTAGAGACATTCCCTCCTGTTAGCATTTCTTCGTTTTTATGGTTTGACATCTAATATTCCTCCCCTAATTTTATCTCCACTCATTTGAACACCTCATTAAGCAATCATTACTTTGGTAATTTTACCACAAAAATCCACTATCTTTATGGAACTATCCTGCCCCTCTAGTCCCATAAGAAAGAGCTGCCTTTAAGACAGCTCCAATCTTCATCTAACGCACCCGTTAGTCATCCATGTAGCGCAAAAATCAGCGCTTCACCACAGAGAATGAAAATGGGTCTCTATGTCGATAATGTTTTAATGGCTGGCGAAGAAGGTCGTTGAACTATGGTGCCTTTGAGCCCATCCGTTAGTCTGACTCCGACGACCACGGTGTACCACCGACTGTCGCGCCCTTTATGGGTAGCACTTATGGGAGATTAATCCTTTTTTGGTCGTCGCGCTAGCCTCTACTTAATTTGCTATGATTGGAGGTTTTTGTTTAACGATTTACCAAACTCAATCAGATCACTCATAAGGCTCAGCCTTTTTTAAAAAGCGTTTTTACTGGGTCTATTTTGTTGTGATTTTTTCTGGATTTTGAGCTTTTTTAATTTTCATGGGAGTTTAAGTACATTTATTCACAAACTTTGCCCTTATTTGATTGTTAACTGCAATGCTCTATTTTAAAACTGTCTCGGCTGGGGTAAATGCTTCCCATTGATTATATTTCGTTGTTATTGATGAAATAAACCAATACTCTTTAAATGGTTCTAAATTCTTTTCGACGATTATAATCTTCTGCCCACCACCAAAATCTCCATATGATGCCCATAAATCGTATTTAACGGTATACCGCATTTTGGATTCGCTAAGCTTTTCTACTTTGGTAAAACGAAAGTTACTAACCGAAGGGCTTGACTGACCTGTTATCCAGTGAGTTTCCTCAAATTTACTCCTCGATTGTTTTCGAAGCGAAGGGGACAACATCGCATATTGAACAGCGCCACTTCGACCATTTACGCCTAATATCCACAATTCAACAGCTTGTTTTGGTTCGGTTACCATCAAACCAGTCATAAAAGACATTAACTGGCTTTCTAAAGGAGTGAGTTGTTTGCCTTCAGTAATTTTTTCCTCAAAGGAAGGAGGAGTATCGTTCGCTTTTGCATTTACTGTTCCATAATACAACCCACAAATTAGTATACTAAATAAAATCAATAGAAGAGGTTTACTTTTATCCAATTTCATCACCTTTAATTATATTTAGGGTTAGTTTATCCTGTTCAGTTACAATCATTCCTTCTGCAACTAACCTGCCCCGTTAGTGCCTTAAGAAAAAGCTGCCTTAAAGACAGCTCCAATCTTCAGCTAACGCACCCGTTAGTTCATTAAGAATGGGTTTTCGTTGTCAGTCCTCTGTAATCAGAAACCATCTGAAGGAATTTTTCTTTCTCTTCTAAATACGGAACGTGATTACTTTTTTCAAAAATATAAAGTTTGGAATTTTTTAAACCTGCATTTATTTCTTCAGAAAAAACAAGAGGACATTGTGCATCGTGTCTTCCACAATAAACAATGGTCGGGATAGTAACCTGATACAGTTCAGTTTGTATGTCGTAATTGGGCAGGTCATTAAAGGAATAATAATCTAACCTTTTTTGTACAACTTTCCCACTACTCGGTTTTTTAAAGTATTCATCCCATCTTTCTTTGTTATATAAAGACATATTAGTCCATTCTCTGTTAGCATCCCTTCGCTCTTCAGTGGTAGAGTCCGGAGATTTTAATATAGCAAAGATTTTTTTCAGTTTTTTATTTAGTGGACTACGAGAACTATAAATACTGCCCTCGTGTTCCATATATTTTTTAGTAGCAGTTGCTCCTCCAACTAATAGTTTTGTCAGAGATTTTGGAAACATTGTTGCATAAACTAGACCAAGCATTCCTCCAGTTGAATGCCCTGCAAAGCACCACTTATTATAATTTAAAGCTTCTCTAATAGCCTCTAAATCCTTAGAGGTTTCTTTCATACTTAATTCATCTTCTATACCAACTTTGCAAGAGTTTCCTGCTTCTTTTAAGTTTATTAGATAAACTTTGAATTGATCTACAAAGGCGTCGGCGAAATAATAACCTAAGTCATTAAACTCACTATATAAATGGGTAATACACACTGGTTCTCCTTTTCCTTGGGTAAAGATCTCAAACTTTCCACGAGATGTACTTATAAACATTCTCTTCCACATAACGAACCCCCTAAAAATAATAATGTATATTATTGTGAATTCAACTTTTTTAGAGAAAACCCTTCCAAGTTACTGTTGAACTATACTGCCCCTTTAGGTCCATAATAAAAGCGAACCTTATTCAAGACTCGCGTCCGATTGCTGAACAAAAAAATCCTGCACATCAACACAGGACCTTTGATAATACTTTTATATAAATGATAAAGCTTTATGTAGTAAACAACGTTCCATTTACTGCTTTAGCGTACCTAGTTGCAGATTTTTGAACTTGGTTATGGGCTTCTTCTTTAATTACTCGGTGAAAAGCGTCATATAACCGTCCGAACTTAAATTCATTAACCCGATTTGCGATTCTTTCTACTGTTACACTGGGCATTGGAATGAAGTTTGGATAACTATACATAAAACTTACCCATTGGCGATCAGCTACAATCCGAATGATATCCCCAGTCAGTAATATTCCGTTCTGGCTGAATCCGTTTTTCCATTCTAAAACGGTGCCGCCTTTAAAATGTCCACCAATCCTCTGAAGTATGACACCTGGCTGTAATTCAAGCGATTCTCCAGACCAGAAAATGATTTTTTCGCTTGGCCTCGTTACCCAGTCTTTTTCATCTTCATGAATATAAATTGGAGCGTCAAAAGCTTCAGCCCATTCCACTTGACTAGAGAAATAGTGAGGGTGAGATAACGCAATAGCATCGATTCCACCTAAATCTTCAATTTGCGTAATCGTTTCTCGATCAATATATGTAATACAGTCCCATAATAAATTAAAATTCTTATCTTTTATTAGATAAGCAGTTTGTCCGATTCCAAAATTCGGAATAGTATTTATGCTATATAACCCCTCTTCGTCAAGATTAATAGAATTTTTATATATTCCATCTTTTTTCATCATTTCTAATGTTGTCCATGTTTGCCCGTTAGGACTAACATATTGTCTTTCTTCCCCGCAAATCAAACATTGATTAGGTACTTCTTTAGAACTGTCATATTGGACTCCACATGTCTCACAAATATAATTAACCATAACCTTTTTCCCCCATATCTATAAAACCTTAACAATAATTATTATATATAAATAATGTAAAAGTTTTAAATTTAATGCTCTATTCCACTTCTTTTATGTTTGGTTATATATTAAGAAATACAAATTCTTTAGTGATCTATTCAACAATCTGTCCCAATTGTTGAATAACTCCGTATGCACTCTCGAACTAACCTGCCCCTTTAGTTCTACAAGCCAATGAAAATGAGTAAGCTTTTGTTTCAACGAAGTTTATTCGTACTGTGCAGCACTATTTCTTGTAACAATTTGTAACATGATAAGAATATGCATCCAAACTTTCTAATGTTATAGTTAAAGAAAGTAAAGGATATTTGGGTCCTACCCGACTGTGATTAGTCACTTCCCATTTATGGAAAGGAGACTGAAATGACAATAGAACATGTAACAAATTTACTTTCAACATTGTGTTATTTTCGTGAAGTAGATATTACCCATACTTTTACCTCTAATGGAATTCGAATTTTAAAATTAAGATGCTTAACCATTAATTCACAACAAATTTTTCAATTAACTTATCCAGATAGGGATATAGTAGATACTTATAGCGATATAGCTCAAGCTGCAGAAGTAATTACAAACCTTATTTCTAAAGATACTCATATTCATACTCCTGCTTAGGAGTATTTTTTTTGTTAATTTACTGATTACCTTACAGTTTGTGTCAACTGCGTGATACATCTTAATGAACTAACCTGCCCCGATAGTTCCATAAGAAAAATGCTGCCTCAAATGGCAGCACTTGTGTTATATACGTCTTGGAGTTTATTATCACAACTGATAAGTTAATAACAGCTTTCGTGTTTTTTCATAATTGATATACTCTCTATAAAACTCGGGATAATCACTTATGCTTTTTTCAAAAAAGCTATATTGTTGATAGACCTCAAAGAATGATAAATGAAGCCACTCTTTTTGTTCTTGAGGCATTCTGTTTGCCCTTCCTTTTAGAACATAACTGAGACTTCCTGCGATGTTCATCCAATAGGTATTCAAATCAGCAGTTAAGCTATCGTCCTTGGAAAATTCATTTATAAAATCATTTTGTATCTTATCAGTATCACGGTAAGGAAAGGGATTATATAAACTTTGTTTTATTGCCTCGAGCTCTTGATAAATATGGTTTTTATCTATGTTTAACACCCACCAAATAAATATGTTGAATATATTTATTTTACCATATAATCTTCAACTAACCTGCCCCGTTAGTTCTATAAAAAAAAGTCCTATTTATAAATTACTTCTTAAAATCCAATACACCTTTTTCTGCGACTCCATTTGTAATAAATCCACCTATTAATTTAACTATTTTACTGTCTTCATCAAATTCTACCTTATATTTTTGCTCTTCGTATATTTCAACACGTGGAGTTGCATCAAATATGCTAACCTCTGAAAGCATATTGTTTTCATAGAAGTATTCCTCGTAGTAAAGGTCTGCATACTCCTGTGTGCCACATACGCTACGTTCATACTTAACAATTTTCCCATTATCATAAGTACATCTGGACACCACATCAATGTGACCCATATTATCAAACTCTACTCCAAGAACAATATCATCGGAGTAAATCAAAAATTCTTCATCAAAACGGCTAACTGGAGTGGTAAACTCATTTACACCTTTTACCCTTATCAATCTATTGTCTGCATCGAAACCGTATTCATAAGAATATTTCCCAAAATCGGTTTTTCTTTTAAGTAATTTACCTCTTTTAATATTTCCTACGATTAAATCAAATACCAGACTTGGACAATAATATCCTCTGTGAATTGTTTCTCCACCTTTTGAATACTCAAAAGTGACAATTTCCTTTTCATTTGAATTCTGTAATTCGGAAAGTTTACTCGCAAACTCATTTCTAATGCTTATTAACCCTGAGATAATATCTTTGAACGAGTTTAATTTATCTTTGTCGATTTGAATATTTGAATTTTTCATTTGTTCCATCGCTGATTGTTGCAATTCATTCAGGATTTGTTCATAGTCATCCATTTTATCACCCTTTTAATAGTTCATTAACTTGTTGTTTGTTGCTTATTATACTAAACTATCCTGCCCCGTTAGTTGCATAGGAAAAAGCTGCCTTAAAGACAGCTCCGATCTTCAGCTAACGCACCCGTTAGCTTAATAACTATATTTTCTTTTTAAATCTTAAAGAATAAACTTTTTATTTATAAGATAATCAATCAAAAACTGAAGAGCTTCAGATAACATCCGATTATTAGCTTCAACGAAAGTAATATCCCTTTTTTCAGTAAATTGATCAATAGTAAACTTTGGATATTGTGTTATTGTTGAGTAGAGGTGACCTATTTTGAAATTAAAAACAAAAGGAATTAAAAATAACGTTTACTTGTTTTTTATTTCTTTATCTGTAGTTTATTTAACTCTGCGTTTTGTAATGTTGATTCTACTTTCTTTAGAATTTGCTCTTATCTCTCCTGATGGAAAAGAGTTTATTATGGGAACACTGATCCCTGATTTCTTCTTTTTAACTATTTATTGGATAGCTTCATTCTTATATTTCAGAAATACAAAAATTCCACTAATTATAAGTCTTGTCCTATTTACTGTCCTTGTCATTTCTATTTTACCTAGACTTTACATTGCCAAAGAGTATCATATAATAGAAGATCGAAATTTAAAGGATGACTATGCAGTAAGCTATCATACTTACAAAATCATTGGAGAAGAATACAGAGGAAATTCAGTTCGAGTATATAAAAAAGTCTTCCCTTTTACTTATAAACCTCAATCCGAATATAAAGACAGCACAAATCAAGCTGGCGATATGAAGGAATTATATCGTAAAAATTACAAAATAAAAGATGGGAAGACTCTGATTATTGGAGATTTCGAAATCCCATTAAAATAAAAAAGGCACCATATTTAATATGGTGCCTCAGACTGTAGACAAACTCGATGAAAATCGAGTTTGTCTATTTTTATGGCCTGTACAATTTAGACGTTGATTTCCACTCCAGGCACTCGCTTTCCGCGGGCGGTCGGGGAGCCTCCTCGGCTTTGCCTGCGGGGTCTCCCCTAGACGCGCTTTTCCCGCAGGAGTCTCGAACACCCGCTCCAATCAACTTTGTCTTACCTTTTAGATAGAACACTTTTGACTGGAGTCATTTTTGTTTTAAAATTGAAGTATTAAAACTTGAGGTGATGAGGATGCTTTCTAAACATGATTCTATTCAGCGAGATCAACTTGAAATGATTACTTTAGATCAACTGGTGCCACCGAACCATTTGGTTCGTAAAATGGAGGCTGCCATTGACTTCACTTTCATTTATGACTTGGTGAAAGATATGTACTCAGAGGTAGGACGCCCAAGTATTGATCCAGTTATTTTAGTTAAACTGACTCTCATTCAATATACCTTCGGTATTCGTTCCATGCGTAAAACGATTGAAGAAGTTGAAACCAATATGGCTTATCGTTGGTTCTTAGGCTATGGTTTCCATGATAAAGTGCCTCATTTCTCTACGTTCGGAAAAAATTATGAGCGACGCTTTAAAGATACAGACCTGTTTGAACAGATTTTCTGTCGCATTTTAATGACAGCTGCTAATAAAAAGGTAATAAGTGTAGAACACGTTTTCGTGGATTCCACACATGTGAAAGCCAGTGCGAATAAACGGAAATTTGAAAAGAAAATCGTTCGTAAAGAAACACGAGCGTATCAAGGACGTCTTCAAGAAGAAATCAATCAAGATCGTGAAAACCATGGAAAGAAGCCTTTTCCACCAGATAAATTTGATAAGGAAGAAACCAAAGCAATTAAAGAAAGTACTACGGATCCTGAGAGTGGCTACTATGTGAAAGATGAACGAACAAAACAGTTTGCCTATTCATTCCATGCGGCCGCAGACGGCAACGGTTTTGTATTGGGAACGATTGTAACACCTGGTAATACACATGACAGTCATATTTTGGAGCCACTTGTTGAGCAAGTGATTGAGAAAGTTGGAAAACCAGAAGCAGTTGCCGCAGATGCAGCTTATAAAACACCAGCGATTACAAGCTACCTATTTAACAAAGAAATCACACCTGCTTTACCCTATACACGTCCTCGTACAAAAGAAGGATTCTTTCGCAAACATGACTATGTTTACGATGAACACTTTGATTGTTACCTTTGCCCTTCGGGAGAAACTTTAAAGTACTCAACAACAAATAAAGAGGGCTATCGCGAATACAAATCGCCCAAACAAATTTGTGCAACATGCTCATTTTTATCACGGTGTACGGAAAGCAAAGACCATCAAAAAGTAGTGACACGGCATATCTGGCAAGCATATGTGGAAGAAGCAGATCATCTGCGTCATCATCAAGAGGTAAAACCTATATATGCGAAACGCAAAGAAACGATTGAGCGTGTATTCGCAGATGCAAAAGAAAAGCATGGTATGCGTTGGACTACTTTAAGGGGACTTAAAAAATTGTCGATGCAGGCGATGCTTACTTTCGCTGCCATGAATGTAAAGAAGATGGCCACTTGGACATGGCAAGGTCCTAAAACGGCTTAACATAGTGGCTCGAAGAGCCCAAATCTCGTAACCTTTGGTCAAAATTTCAAAGGAATTTCAAAAGGGGTTCGGAATTTTTTAATTCCGAACCCCTTTTGTCTACAAACTGAACCCTTTTATTTAAGGGCTTTTTATTTGTTCCAATAACCTAATTACGTATGATTTCTTATTAAAACTATCCTGCCCCTTTAGTTCATTAAGTAAAAAGGCCACCAAATGGCCGCCCCGGTTCTCAACTAACGCAGGTGATATTTCACAAGGTCTAAATAGTTTTTTATCCATTAATGGTTGAAACAGCAACAATGAATGAAAATATTATTGCTAATATTGCATCTTGTCTTGTAGTTGTTCTTATCAGTGGCATCCAGCTAATCTTACCCATTAGGCTAACAAGTCTCGCAATAATAAAAAAGATAACAAAATAACTAAAAAACGTTCCAATCATATTATCACCTTGCTTCATTTGTCTTTTATTGTAACATTCATCTTCAACTAACCTGCCCCAATAAGTCGCATAAAAAAGCTGCCTGAAAGACAGCTCCGTTCTTCAGTTACCGCACCGGTTACAGAAAAGTTTAATCTTTCTTATCCTTTTCAAGTAAATCAATTATTCTATCAAGCTTTTGTTCGATATTTTCTGACTTGTTTGGTTGTTTTGTAACTAAAGAACGAACAAGAAAAAACACACCAGAAAAAATTCCAAATATAAAAATAAGGAAAACTAGTTGATATAACATATCGCCAATATTCATTTAATTCCTGCCTTTATAAGTATTGGTGTTAGTGTACCTTATTTATAAGTGCACAATTCTATAACACTAGCCCCTTTAATTGAAGGCCTCATTCTTACTTAGTTTTTCAAAAAAACGACACTGTCGCTTCTTTCCACTTGAAAATTTAAATCATCCTTACTATTAAGCATATAACCTGCATCTTTCACATTCTTAGATTCAAACGATATACCATATCCATTATTCTCAGGATACCCATATAAATAGCAGACCACTTTTCCATCGTTCAAAAATACTATCTGATTCATTCCTTCATTTACAGTTTCGCTAATGGTATCCCATTTATAACCTACCGTTTCATATATATCATCTTTCGGGGTATATGGCCGAAAGGAATATACTACATCCCAGTCGAACGGTGTTACATCTAATAAATTTATTGTTTCAACGGAATTTCCAATTGATAACACTTCTTCTTTTAACAGCTCTTCGTTTACATCCCATAATTCCTTCTTTAATAGATTCATAACGATAGCTATACATATTATACCAAAAACAATGATCACTACTGTTTTTTTAGATTTCATATCTGTAACCACCTTGAACAGCAACTTTCCTAACGAAATTACCCACTTCATTATAACAATGTTTTCCAAAAATGTGAATTCTACATGCACTAACCTGCCGCCTTTAGTTCCAAAAGCCAATGAAAATGTACGTTTCTTCCCATTATCATACATTCAAATCTTCTTCCTTCCGTTCGTCTTCTTCTTGTTCACAAGCGTATAAGGGATGATGCTAGAAGTCAAAACAAGTAGGTGTGAAGTGATTAACACGCACTTTGCACGGTCCTTTTTTCTTTTGAAATAGTAAAAATCTGAATTCAAGGAAGACGTAACAATGAGCAAAATAGTAATCCATGCAGAAAAACCGTCAACAGCAAAGGTTTATTCATGCCTTTACAATTTTTCAAAAATTGTTGACTCCTTTTTGATTAACCTATATAATTCCCAATATAATTTAATACGCAAATTCACACTTTTGTGAGAGGCGGAATTTTGTAGAGTTTTTGGCTCTGTTTCATTCGCTCGTTGTCTATGTATAGACAGCGAGCGTTTTTATTTTTTGGGAGGGGTTTTTTGAACAAATCAAAATTTTCTTTATTAGTATTATTGGGTGCCTGTAGCTACGGTGCACTTTCTTCCATTATTAAAATTGGCTTTTTAAATGGATTTTCTTTCTCTGAACTTTTAGGGGGACAATATGTATTTGGTTGGATTGGACTATTATTACTCGTTCTTTTATTCTCTCGTAATAAAGTATCCAAAAGTAATATATTCGCGTTGTTAGCTGTCGGGACATCAATGAGTTTAACGAGTATTTTTTATGGTCTTTCTGTGAAGGAATTACCTGCATCTATTGCTGTTGTTCTATTATTTCAATTCACATGGATTGGTGTGCTAATTGAAGCAGTTGCTAACAAAACTTTCCCAAATAGGGGAAAGATATTATCCATCCTGATCTTATTTGTAGGAACTTTGCTTGCTGGGGGTATTTTTGAAGGCATAGGAGAACAATTATCTACAAAAGGTATTATCTTTGGGTTGCTAGCAGCAATAGCTTTTTCCATATATATATTTACAAGTGGAAGGGTAGCTACAACTGTACCAACCTATTCAAAAAGCTTTCTCATGACAACGAGTGCTACACTCTTCGTTTGCTTAATATTTCCACCCACTTTCTTGACCGATGGTACATTGCAGGCTGGTTTATGGAAATATGCTTTCTTACTTGGGCTCTTCGGTGTAGTTATACCCGTTATTTGTTTCTCTATTGGGGTACCAAAGGTAGGCATAGGACTTGGAACAATTTTAGGAGCCGCTGAACTGCCTACAGCAATCATCGCTTCTGTTACACTTGTGCATGAAATCGTATCACCTCTGCAATGGCTTGGAATTGTTTGTATTTTAATTGGGATTTTCATACCACAAATTCTGATTGTAGGAAAAGAAAAGAAACGAACCATAAAACCAAGCACATAAAAAAACTTATTGTTTTAGCTATCCTTTATTTTGTTTATGATGCAAAACCATATAAAAATAAAACATTTAGTACAATTGTCAGATACAAATATCGCGCTTATAAATTATCATTTTGGCTCAAAAGAAAAGTTGATTAGTGAGACGGTTAAAGTCTTATTAATTAGCTTTCAAGGTACTTTTTCTATTTTAGATGATATTAAAGTGCCAGCGAAAGAAAGATTAAAAATATTTTTACTTAATTATGTACTAGTAATTCAGCAATACCCTGAGTTAGTTAGGAAAATTATTGCAATGGGAACTACGGTATTTACATCTCAATACGAATATGGAGATTTTTTGAAGAAGCTAGGTTTTAGTAAAGTGAAGAATATTCTGATCGAAATAACAAACGAAACGGATCAGGAAATTTTAATGATGATGACAGTTTAAATTTTTATAATTCTTGAATCAGGGGCAGATATAAGAGTACTGCCTGTAGAAAAACAGATTGATTTCTTATTTGAACGCTATTTCTATAAAAATTGAGACAGTGGGTGATAGAGATGGTTAGTTTCTTTAGAAAGCATTGGTGTGATATAGGGTTAGTTGCGGCTATTGTTGTCGCTGTTTGTTTAGTCGCGAATTGGGGAGAAATGAGTGAAATAAAAGTACTGTTAGCGTTAAGTTTTGTGGCCATTTTAGTGCATCAATTTGAAGAGTATCGTTGGCCAGGTTATTTTGCCGGTTTGTTTAATGTAGTTATATTTAATAGTGATATACCAGATCGCTATCCATTAAATACGCAATCCGCTATGGTAATCAATATTTTAATTGCGTATGTTTTTTATTTACTTCCGGTTTTCTTTCAAAATATAAGGTGCGTAGGCTCCATAAAAAATAAAGGGCGATACATATTAGACATGATTAATATGTATCGCCCTTTTACTTCATGTTTTACAATCGCGCCCCGATTGCCGAATAAAACTAAACTTGATATTTCTGAATCAAACCTACAAACGTATCGACAAATGATTGTAAGAATTGAACAGTTCCTTCATTCTTAACTTTGCCGTTTTCATCCAATAAAGCTGCCGCGTTACTTAAATAAGCTTCCGGTTGTTGAACCACTGGCATATTTAAGCATACAAGTGATTGACGTAAATGGTGGTTTGCACCAAAACCGCCTAAATTACCAGGTGATTGACTAATAATGGCTGCTGGTATACCATTCCAAACACTCGCTCCATAAGGACGTGAACCTATATCCAGTGCATTACTTAATACAGCTGGCACAGAACGGTTATATTCAGGTGTTACAAATAAAAAAGCATCAAATTGCTTTGTTTTGTTACGAAATGCCGTATATTCTGGTAGGACATTATTTTCACTATCATCATCCTGATTATAGAATGGGAGATTTCCGATTTCGATACATTCTGTTTCATATCCTTCGGGAAACAAAGCTGCAACATTCGATGCGATTTTTTTAGAAAAAGATTCTTTTCGTAAGCTACCAACTAAAATACCGATTTTTGTCATTTAATATCATCCTTTCTCTCAATGTTATTATTACGCATAATGGTCATATTAAAAAGTACGCACTTAAAAGTGGTATAGTATAGAAAAAGATACTTAAGGAGCTATTAGGCTGAATATAGAACCAGAATCATGCCGTGTAGAAGATGCTTTAAGTATATTAGTCGGGAAATGGGAACCAATTATCTTATTGCATTTATTTACGAACGGTACTCAAAAATTCAGTGAGTTAAAACGAAGAATGCCTGGAATCACGCAAAAAATGTTAACCAATCAATGACGTGAGTTAGAAAACGAGGATACTATTCAGCGCGTTGTCTTTCCACAGGTTCCTCCTAAAGTGGAATATTCGATTACTGAATACAGCAGGAGCTTGGAACACATCTTACACGCAATGGATGAATGGGGAACAAAGCATACATTGCATAAAAGACAAAAATCGAACGAAAGAGCGAGTAAATAAAATACGGCCTTTATTGGGTGCCTTTACATTTTTAATATCTTTGCTAAACTAACCTGCCCCGTTAGTTCCATAAGAAAAGAGCTGCCTTTAAAACAGCTCCGATCTTCGGCAAACGCACCCGTTAGTTCATTAAGGATATTTTATTTTTTTAACTGCTTATTTAAAAATACAAGAAATACTCTTTGAGATTTTTCCCTTTTTATAATTCTTTTTACACGCATTGTACATTGTAAATACTGCCTAACATTTCTATCTACAAAAAACAATCGATGATATTTTTCATCTTCGTATATTTCTTTAAACCAAGTATGATTCTTCAGCATTTCTATATTTCGATCAATTTTTCGAGTATCCAAAGAATTATCACCGAATCCTGCTGATAGAATGCCTAAAAGAAAATCTAACATAGCTTAATTATCCCCCTGTTATTGGAGTAAAGCACCCGTTAGCGTAAGAAGAAAAATTGGTCAATAGCTATTCCAAAAAATATTAAGGCAGCGACAAACCAAATTATATATTCTTTTTTATTTCTTTTGTTAACTATATAATTTTCAATCCCTATTAAAAGCATCACAAAACCTACTGTAATTTTTATAATCGTGGAATATGTGTAATAAACTGTGGTATCAATTTCATTCAATGCTTGCAACGAAACAAATATTGCAATGATTGATAATAATATCTGTACAAACATCAGAGGTTTAATTCTGCGTGACAACTTCTCAAAAAAAGTATTCTTAATTTTATCTAGGAAAGAACGCATTTTGCCTATATCCTCCAAGTTACTTTGTAGTTACTTCTTCAATCTTAACAAAACACCTTTCTTATTTATCTAGAAAGATGTTCCAACCTTAATGAACTAACCTACCCCTTTAGTTCCATAAGAACAGAGCAACCTTAAAGACAGCTCCGATCTGCAGATAACGCGCCCGTTAGTTCTATAAAATAATGTAATTAATTAGATTTTTATTATTTTATCTTCATCCCATATACGTCCCAAGGTCACTTCATTATTAATAAAGTTTATTTGAAAAATGTCAGGATTAATAAGATTTTTCCAACACTCGAAATCAAAGTCACTATGATAATTCTTTAAAAGTAAGGATATTATATTTCCGTGACTGACGATTACTGTGTTTTCGGTCCCTCTTTTAAAGACTTCTTCTGCAACATTTACAATTCGATTCATTGCTTCTTGACTTGACTCTCCTCCTTCAAATTTTAATTCCATATCATTAAATGTTGCTTTTAGTTTTTCATACCAATCAGGTAAGTCCATTGTACTTAGTATTCGTTCTGAGAGGCGTTCATCAATCTCTATTTTAATATTTGTTTTCTCACTTAATGGTTCTACCGATTGAATAGCCCGCAAAAAAGGACTTGAAATTATTCGGTCAATTTTTTCATTACTGAAGAAATCAACTAAATATTCCGCTTGTTTTAAACCTTTTTCTGTTAATGGAGATTCCGCAGGTTGCCCCTGTGCTTCACAATGTCTGACAATGAAAATCTTCTTTAACATAAGCCCCTCCCACCTCTATTGGTCGCTTGGTTTACTTGCTTCTTCTGATATATAAACTTCCCAGGAAACTATGGTAGTGCTATCCCTAACATTGTTTTCTTGAATTTCTTGCAGCAATAATTCAATACCATCGTCGGTTTGACAATTAGCAAACACTTTAAATATTTCACTTGGATTAATAAAAGGGGCATTTGAACATTCTATTAAACCATCAGTAGTCAAAAAAATATGATTTAACCCTTTTCTTAGCTCTCTTGTCCCACTGGTATAACAAGGCACTTTGTTATCAAATGTGTTGACCTTTCCTACCCATTCATAGAATTGCCTTTGATTAAGTTGATATTATCCAAGTACAACTAAATCTTGATGAAACAAATAAAGAATACAGTCTCCTACCGAAAACCACCAAAGATACTTATGTTTTCGTACAACGATTAAACAGGAGGTTTCACCTTTTACTTTACGACAAATAGAAAGAAATTCATCACTTTGAAAAAGGTTTAATATCTTCTCTTCAAGGTTTTTAAACATATAATGATTTGTAGTAGGAAAGGATAATAGGTTTTCCATATCCGTTTTATTCTGTTTAAAAAGATCAATCACTATCTCAGCACTGTCGGCAGTATAGTGTGCATCTAATATAATTACGAATTCCCAATCCTCATTTTTATTTGACCACACTAAGCAACCATCTTCGTTCTTATTTTGACCTGCTTCTGAGTACCCTCCATAACGTCCAACAATAATTTGGTTAAGCTTTTGAATATCTGGATTATCAATAAAAGCTTCCTGACTTCCAACCCAACTAAATTCTTCACCCTTATAAGTCCCTGAAGTTTGTGTATCTTCAGTGTGGTTATTACAATAACAACCTTCCACAATAACTATCCCCTTTTCCGATATAGATAAAATTATAAAACAAATATAACCAAATTTGTTATTTATCTAACTATTGCTAATGAAATATCCCAAATGATTATATTTGATCAGATAATTACTCTCTTAATGAACTAACCTGCCCCTTTAGCTCTATAAGAAAAAAACGACACTTCGTTATTGAAGTATCGCACCTAAAGTTCAAGAAGATTTAATATGGGATTGTCTTAATTTTTCGATGATTAAAGGTAATTCCGCCAAATCTTCTATTATAAAATCTGCTTCGACATTATTCCATTGAAAATCTCTTTTCCAAATTCCCTTCATCCCTACATTTTGAGCAGCGTTCACATCATTTTTTGGATGATCGCCAACAAATATACTTTCATTAGGTGAAACATTCAGTTGCTCCAAGGCTCTCTCAAATATTTGTGGGTCAGGTTTTTTAATTCCTTCCCATTCAGATACTAAAATCGTTTCAAAATACTTTTTAATACCTAAAGCCCTTATATTATCTATCTGAAACTGTCCTTTTCCATTTGTAATCATTCCTAGAACTAGATTGTTACTTCGTAATTTTTCTAACATGCTAATAAGATTTGGAAATGAGACGCAACTATTCTTAAATTGGCTTATATAATCTTGAAGTAAATCTTCCCAGGTTATCCCTGTAATATCAAATTCACCAGCCAATTGTTAATATACTTTATCTTTCCAAACATAACCTCGACAATCTAACTCTTTGAACCTTGATGTGTATTCCTCTTTTGGTATATGTCCTATCCATTTATTTAATCTTTCATATTGTCCTTCAATAAATTTTTGTAGTGAAGCATCTCTATTTAATAAAGTCCCATCTAAATCAAAAATCACTGCATTAATCACTTTTCCCCCACCCCCTAACAATTACATAATTATCTATTTCGTTATACTTACTCCAAATTCCTTGTTGAACTAACCTGCCCCGATAGTTGCATAAGAAAAAGCTGCCTTAAAGACAGCTCCGATCCTCAGCTAACGCACCCGTTAGTTGAATAAGAAAACTAAACGAACAGTTGCTCCAGTATCCCTATAAACAGAATTGATAATATAACAATTGGTATTGAAATCAATATCTTATTTCGTAACCTAATATTCTCGAATCGGCTATATATCTTATTTATTACTCCGTAAACGATTAGTATGAAAAATATACTTATACATATTGCTAATAAATCAACAGAAGTAAATGGTTTACCTATGTATTTATCCAGGGGAATGTTGATAACAAAAATTGCTGAAAATAAGATGAATTGATAAACACAAAATCTAACATAATTCAAAGATGATTACTCCTATTCTATGGCTTTTGATATATTCTTTTTTGAATACTTCTAATTTCATTAACGATTTATTAACCTTTTCCTTTAACAGAGCCTTCTTATTTAATCATATCATCTAAAACTTTTCGTTGTCTGAAGAAATAGAAGTTCATCTTAAACTAACCTGCCCGTTAGTTCTATAAGAATCTATTTTTTTGAAATTACAGTAAACATTCCTGTCATATTGGGTGAGAAGTTTTTAAAATCATATCTCTCATAGAACGGTTCTTTACCTTGCGATGCAAACAAACCAACAAACGCCTTATCCGGGGCATTTGTTTTTAAGTATTCAACCAAAAGATTCATTATTTCATTTCCAATACCATTTTTCTGATATTCTGGATGAACCACTATATCTTGGATATAGAAATAAATAGCTCCATCGCCGACAATTCTCCCCATACCCACAATTTGTTCATTATCCTTGACTGTGATGGAGTGAAGAGAATTCCTTAGGGATGTTTCCACCACTTCAAAATTCATATAATTAGTCCATCCCACAGATTCACACAAATATTTGTATTCTTCCAATGTGGGGATATTATTTTCAATCTTATATTTTTTCAAAATTTTTTACTCCAATTCCTCAAATTAACCAATAAATATATATTCGTCATAGTTTTATTTACTCCTCTTCCTCAGCTAACCTGCCCCGTTAGCCATCCATGAAGCGCAAAAATCAGCGCTTCACCACAGAGAATGAAAATTGGTCTCTATGTCGATAATGTTTTAATGGCTGGCGAAAAGGTCATTGAACTATGGTGCCTTTAAGCCCATCCGTTAGTCTGTTAGTCTGACTCCGACGACCACGGTGTACCACCGACTGTCGCGCCCTTTATGGGTAGCACTCATGGGAGATTAATCCTTTTTTGGTTGTCGCGCTAGCTTCCAATTAATTTGCTATGATTGGAGGTTTTTGTTTAACGATTTACCAAACTCAATCAGATCACTCATAAGGCTCAGCCTTTTTTAAAAAGCGTTTTTACTGGGTCTATTTTCTTGTGGTTTTTTCTGGATTTTGAGCTTTTTTAATTTTCTTGGGAGTTCTAAATGCCAATGAAAATGATTAAGCTTTTGTTTCCACGTAGTTTATTCGTACTGTGCAACATTAAAACTTACACCCACCTTACATTATTTGGTTTATAATATTGATAAGGAGTTGTTGTCTAATTGAATGTTAAAAATTTAAGTACATCCATTTCTGAAGATATAATTATCACTAATTTGACAGGTTTCATAAGCCTTGCTGATGTAAACACCTGGTTTAATTCATTTGAGAAAACGTGCTATTCATTTATTAGACATGGAAAAAAGTATAAGTTGTTAGTTAATCGTAAAGGTTATACTCCAGAACATTTTTCTGTACAAAAATTGTGGAAAGAAAAATTTTTCTCTAATAATATATTAGAGAACACGATTGCAGTCGCTTTTTTATTAGAAGAAGGGGATATTCTAATTCACCTAAAACATTCTAATACCAAAGACAATGCAATGTTCTCAAGTAACTATGACCAATTAATTGACTGGCTTACTAAATATAAATAATGGATTTCTACTCCTAAGTTGCTGAAAGGTAACTTTTTTTCATGCACAGTTTGCGTCAACTGCGGGATACTTTTTATAGAACTAACCTGCCCCGTTTATTCCATAAGAAAAGAGCTGCCTTTAAAACAGCTCCGATCTTCGGCAAACGCACCCTGTTAGCTGAAGAGAAAAGTATTGATTATCTTCCCTCTTCATTTGTCCTTATTCCACTTATATGGGACTTTCGCCCAATTATATAGCAAAATAATCAAGAACAATATAAAACAGGCCATTATGTTATCTATCCAATCAACCTCTTTGTTAGCAATAAATTTCCAAACGGTTAATATCACAAAATATATTAAGGGAAATCTGATGCTTTGCTTAAACATAACATCACCGACTTCATTCAGATTTTTTCTACAAGGTTTGTTATGTAAAACTAACTTGCTCCATTAGTTTTTAAATTCATCCAGGTCAAATCTTGCAATTTCTTGATTTTCGATCGTTACAATCAGGAAAGCATCAAATGCATTCTCTTTCAGTTGGGCTAATTTTTCTTTTGAAGGTACAAGCAACGGAACTTCGGGGTTTTCTTCGCTTACACCTAAATCGTAGGTACATGTATACTTCTCCTTTTGGTCAGCATTAATAATGGATATAAGGGATTGGCCGAACCCTACGCCACTCTCATTATAATCATCAGGATTGTATATATTGAAGCCTATCACATCTTTTGACACCGATTTTAATTGGTCTTTAGGCTCAATCTTAAGTTCGATTCCTTTATCAGCTTTCTCGATGCTGCCTACTGGATCATTGCCATTATTTTTAATGGTGAATTGATAAAATAAAGCGGTCGGTATCAGCTCATCTCCCTTTCTTTCCCCTTCGGTTATCCTAATCCCACCAACTACGCTTTTATCTTTCACAATATCAACATCCGCATCTACTAGCTCCAGAGAAGGCTTTGCTGAACAACCTGGTAAAAAGAATAAAACGAAAAAGAAGCTAATAAAAAGAACAAACCATTTCCTCAAGTGATCACCCCTATTTCACACTACCATAATTCACCTAAAAATACATAGAATTCTGCTGAATTCACTGCATCTTTTGGCCCTGTTAGTTCGCATATTTCACACTTATAATTAATATTCAATTGATCTAATTTACTAATATGGATTTTTTCACTACCGGGGCCGTTAAATGGAAAAGAATGATCTTAATTTATTGAAACAGGAATAATGGTGGTTTCCATTCAAAAGAAGGAGCAACAAATGAGCAGCAATGTTTAAGGACAGAACCTTATCATTTAAAGAATATAGAAATGTGTAAACCACATTTGGGGGAATGAAAATGAACATAGAGATGCCTTTAGTGGTGGATGGAAAATTGGTAGTAAGCAGAAAAGAAAAACATGGGTATCACAAAGAAGGAAAAATCAAAGCGAAAGAAATCACGCCCGTATTCACTACAAGAATGGAAACCCGTCAATATAATAAAGCAACCCATAATCTGGATATCAGAAATGTTTTAGATGTAAAATCTTTCTTGAGAAGCATCACACTGGATTGGGGAACCCATGTAGCCACTGTAAGGAAATGGGTGAAAAGGAGTCCAGCTAAAACAGTCATCGTATCGGGAATTTTCACGATTTTATTAACACTTTCGGCTCAAACCGCTTCTGCGTGTATAGATGAATATACGTATGTGGTGAAGGATACGGATACGATTGAAGCTATTTCTAAAAAACACGGTGTTACACCGCAACAAATCAAAGAGGCAAACGGCATCACTTCGATTAAAGATCACCAAAAATTACTTTTACCAAGTGTTAAAGATGCGTATGTTACAGCCACTTCTTTGAATGTTCGTTCCTCACCTAGTACAAGCAGCTCCATTGTCGGCAGCTATAAAAAAGGGGATGCAGTAAAACTTATCCATGTGAAAAATGGATGGGCAGAAATAATAATCGAAGGCAGAGTGGTGTTTGTGAGTGCCGCTTACATTTCTGAATCTAAAGCAACGGATCAAGGTACGGGTCCTGTTGATACTACCCCCGATACATCTGTTCAAGCTAAGACGATGTATGTACATGCAAGCTCGTTACGTGTTAGGGCCGCTGCCTCTGCAACTGGTGCAGTATTGGGTTCCTTGAAACAAAATAGTAAAGTAACGGTGGTTTCAACCACTAATGGTTGGGCTCAAATCACGTACCACGGAAAAAAAGCATATGTGAGCGAGAGCTATTTAACTGCAAAACCGCAAACAAGCAAACAAGAGAACCCTTCCCATTCTTCTATATACATTATTAAAAGTGGAGATACATTTACTAAGATTTCTAAACGTTTAGGCATTCCTGTAGCGGTTATTCAAGAAGCAAACCCTAAAGTGGACTCATCAAAATTAACAATCGGACAAACGATAAAGATCCCAGTCGTGTCCCCCCCTACTCAAACCAATACGACGATTAACGTTAAAGGGATGGTTACAGGAGTCGACTCAACGGGCGTTTTCCGATTCATAGCCAATGATGGTGTTACTTATTCAGCAAAAGCCACTTCCGATTCACTGAAAAATGAGCTGTTTTCATTACAAGGCACTGAAGTGGAGTTAACATTGGACAGTAAACGAGGCAAACAAATGACGCTGATTGCCATCCGTCCATTCAAGTAACTCACAACAAAAAAGCATCCAGTTGGATGCTTTTTTCATTCGGCTTTTTTATACGATCATTGTTGACTGGCAGAGGTGGATCTACCGTGAAAAATCTTGAACAAGGAAAAGAAGATACAAGTCTCACGAATACGAGTCCTTATACTAGTTTCGATGGCTTAGATGTCGGAAATTGCGCCTGATGAGCGTTTAACCACCGTTATAGCGATCATCTAGCGAGATGCCGAGAAGCAGGAAAAAATAAATTGTCTACATTTGTGTTATTGAAATCACTATACACTAAAATAATACTTCTTGGACTACCCTGCCCCGTTAGTTCCGTAAGAAAAAGGAAGCATTCAAAGTATGAAACAAATTTTAAAGGTTTAATCAAATAAACCATCTCCATAATTTGTTCCATCAGTATCCAAAATGACTACCTTTGATTTTATACGAGTAAGTGCTACAGCTATATACGGATTTGGCTCAGGGTTTTTATTAAAAGACGTCCGAATGCGGATGATAGTCTTTTCACTATCTTCGTTCACTTCCAACACTTCAATGGTATTTCCCTTTCTTTCACCACCCATTGATATTAATAAAAAGTCCTCCCCTTCACCTCCTTTAAACTTTTTGTAACCGACAATCGATGTATCTTTCTCGATTTTTTCAATATAATTCCCGGTTTCATCATCGGTCAGTCTTTCCTTATCCACAACCCTGTAGTCAACTTGATTGATAAATACGAATAAAATATGAAGAGCCATGATTAATGGAACCCCAATAAAGAGAATTTTCCTTCCTAAGGGATATCTATTTAAGAAAAAATATAGAATCGCCAGTGTCATTACACCAAGGCTCAATACACCATACGGCATCCCCTCAAACCCACCAATCACAAAAAGTGAAAACACTAAAATCAAAATGCCTAGTGAGAATAGAAGTAAGAATTGAGTTCTGTCCTCTATCTTTCTCAAAAATAGATAGGTGAGTCCACACATAATAATTCCCAGTATAATTCCTGCTTCATACATGTATAAAAAAATACTTATCTCTCCCTTGTTTATTATTTAAAAAAGGACATGTTAGTATAAATGGTTGTTAAGGAATTCCAGTCAAATTTTCACCCAATTCAAAGAACTCCTTCTTACTATTGTTTAATACATATCTTTTGAGTAACATTTAGGCCAGTGTTCGTCATTCATTCCCTTTCACACTCTCTACTTGAATAATATTACAAATTAATAGAATGCCACATTCATTTTTTTCATTACTATTCCTAAGGAGGTTTAATGTTTATCACACAGTTGAACTCCCCTGCCCCGTTAGTTACATAAAGAAAAAGCTGCCTAAAAGAAAGCTCCGATCTTCAGCTAACGCACCCGCTCATTGTTATTCTCTAATAAAATCCAATCTTTAAAATAGTCGTCATCCTTTAATTTCAAATCGTATTTTAAAAAACGTACAAACTCTAGTGTATTTACTTCCTTATATTGATAATGATCATAATAATTTTTGAGAAAATCTTCTGCTTTTAATTTCCCACCATTTTCCTGAAAAACTTTCCAGAGCATTTCGGAAGATTTCCCATAAATATAACCACTCTGTTCGTTAAAAGAGTATTTATCTAATGGTAAGTTTACAGGTAAAGTAAATTCCCTAGAGAGCTCTTCATCAAAGGAACTATCATTACCTTGATTTGCATAAAACAACGAAGTAGCGAGCGTTGTTATACCTTCATCCAGCCAGGCATCGTGATAAGGATCATTACTTATAACCCCATAAAACCATTGATGAGCAATTTCGTGAACAACTGTACGTTTTAGATGTTCAGGACTTTCAAGCCAATGATTATAAATAGAACTAGCTGTTACTACACCTGGATATTCCATTCCTAATTCATCTAAAATAATATCCAGTTGCTTATGAGGATAAGGTCCAATAGTATCTTGAAAGTAATTCATTGCTTCACTCGCGATCTCACTTATTTCTTTATGTAATTCTTTTCTTTCATCAACCCCAAATACTCTTATTGTAATGTCATCTGTCTTCTTTTGGATCACATTTGGTTCCCTCAGTAACGAAATATAAAATTCTTTCAAGTTTTTCCCTTCTAAAACGCCTGTACGTTTACTTGGATACCTATCAGTATCGCTAGATGAAATTATTGTTAAATCTTTTGGCAATTTGTATTGTATTTTGAAATCACTAAATCCAGTATGATAGGTCTCACCTTTCAACCGATACGCTTCCTTATTCCAATTATGGTTTCTATATGTGGCAATCATAGGATACCATTGGGCTAGAAAATAATTAGTTTCATTTTTGGTAAATCGAAAACCCTTCTCTGGAAGAGTGAATTCATACTTAATGTCGACAACTACATCTTTATTTGGTTCTAACTTTTCATTTAAAGGAACGGTTAACGTATCTTTTTCAAGATTGAACTTTACTGTTTCTCCATCAAGATTGATGCTTTCGACTTTAACAGTAGAGGGTTTTTCTAAGGATGAATTAGTTTCAGTAAACATATTTGGAATAAAGTAAAATATTAACTGTTCCCATTCATCAGTAGAGATATTTTTAATAGAAGTAGTTGAATGGATTTTAAAGTTACCTTCTACATCCATTTCCATATTAATATCGTACTCAGACTCACTACCTGGAGATAATCCTTTTGGTGAAAACCCTTCCTTATCCTGTTTAACCGTTGAAGTGCTGGGAAATTTCACCTTTTCCGTTCCATATATCATCCAGATTGAGCCAGTTGCAATTAATAGTAGGCATATAATAATTAATTTTTTAATCTCTTCACCTCATTACATTTCGATTGTTAGCTTCTTAAAGAAAGTATTTCTTCAAAAAAATGTAAAACCCTTCTGTTTTCTTCTGCAACTATCCTCCCCCTTTAGTTCCGTAAGAAAAAAGGAGGCCGCTGCAAACTTCCTTATTGATAGCAAGCACCGGTTAGTTAAAACATATTCCAATCGATTTTGGGCAAAATATCTGTAACTAAAAAAGGAGGTAGTCATGGTTAAGAAAACGATACTTGTCATATGTACATTATTTCTTTTGAACATAGTTTCACCAATGCTAGGGGCAAAAGCTTTAACCTTTGGTGAATTGCCAGCCAAGCAAACATCGAAACAATGGTCTGTTCAAATAGGACAAGCTGAAAAAGGTAAGGGGTTAGCAGAATCCAAAAACGGAGAATATCATACTTACTCTTTAGAGGTTGATAACATTGGTAAGGATGTAATATCTGCGGAAATTCACATGTATAGAAATGAACCTAATTCTATGACGAAGTTTGCACTTTTTGGTTGTCCTCCTGATCACCCTTGTAGCAAACTAGATACTGATGAACAAGCGATTACCTTAGCTAAACAACTGAATGATGGGTATCCTTATCGATTTAGCAATTTCCTTTTGGCTGAAAAGGCTACGGAATTAGAAGTTGAAATCGTTTGGACTAAAAAAGGCAGCGAAGGCAGACCGTTAAAAGAAACATTTACATTCACTGCGGAATAAAAAGAAAAACAAAAGGACCGAAATAATCGGTCTTTTTCTTGAACTAACGCATCGGTTAGCTCAACAAGAAATGAGTGCTCCTGGTGCTCTCTTATCCTTACTGTCGTATACATAAGCCATTTTCTTCAATAATCTCCTTAACCTTCTGAAAGCCTATTGTTGTCTTAGAATAAACAGGAAAAGACAAATCCCAATTCCCGATTATCACTGTATCAAGAGAAGGAAAGAAAAAATTAGTAAAATACGATTCATTCACGGAAAGTTTCGTTAAAAAGATAAGGGCTTCAACGTCACCTATTTTGTAAATACCCTTGTTGCTGGAAAACAACTTTCGAAAGAAATTTGCCTCTTTTCGATGTAAACAGCTTAATATATGCCTGAACTCTGCTTTTACCAAACCTTTTTTATAAATGTGTACATACACTTCATTCTCTTCTATATTTTCTATATGAAAAAAATTCGTAAAGGTACTAACGAATTTGGGACCGTACTTTACATTATGACTTCTCCCCAATAACTCTCTTGCCTCTTCTTCAGTGAGAACTCGATTATATACATCCATAATACCGATATGATTGTATAACTTACTTGGTTCTTCAACAAGATGAGTATTGAATTTTTTAAACTTTGAATGCAGCATATTAATTTCTTCATTCGTTACCAATTCTAACTTCATATTTTTCCCCCGTTGTTCATTTTGTTCTAATAATATTTTATCACCTTCTTTAACTAACCTGCCCCTTTAGTTCATGAAGCAAAAAGGCCACCAAATGGCAGCCCGGGATCTCAACTACAGAACCTGTTAGTTCAAGAATTTTCTATTTGGTATTTAGGTAATAAACCCGATCAGTCCAATCACCAAATTCCCCGTTTACGAAATAAGCTTAGAGAAAAATCACAATAAATAGTACTCCTAGAACAATAAGAGTTATCCAATAAGAAGACAATTTCCTTTTATTTTTAATTTCGAATAAAAGAATCCTTTTCTCAACCAAACTCCAAAAATGACAATAAACAGAATACCAAAAAGAAGGAACATTTTTAATATAGAGTCACTCCCATTTTTTACAGCTAAATGAATTGGTTATTGCTCTCATAAATTCTTGAACTACTTCCCCAAGGATGGTATCCGTTACCTATATAAGTGAATCCATATTTTTCATAGTATCCAATGTGGTCAGTACAAAGGAAAACTTTATTGAATCCTGCTTTTTCCGCATCAGCTTTAGCACGCATTAGTAGCTCTTTGCCTAAAGACCTACCACGATAGCTATTTTCAATATAAAGGGCACATATCCAGGGCCATAAATCCATACGACTAATAAAATCATTGCTAATGAGACCTGCGCAGCCAATAATTTCATCCGAATCCTCCATCAAATACCAAATAGGGAGCGGACTTTTTGTTGTTATGCTGTGCATAATGCAGTCTTCATATACTTTCAGGCTGTTTTCGTTTGCCCATTTGCACTGAATATATTTAATTGCTTTTTCTTTATACTCTGGATAATCTCTAACGCTAATAATTGGCATATTGTTTTCCCTTCGTTAGCTTATTTTATATGAATTTATATACATTTTTTAATCAAATTTATTGTAGTAAATTAGTTAAAGAAGATTTTCATTTTATTATGAGCCTTAACTAATGTAAAAGATAATATAGCAGAAATAAAGATTAGGATAGATCCAAATATATATACAGCTCGTACTCCAACAAAATCAGCAATAAAACCCATCAGAAAAATGGATAAACCTGTAACAGTTGATAAAAGGATACCTTGGGATGCATACACCTTTGGTAAATGGTTGGCTTGAATATTTATTTGAAATGCAGTTTGTTGAGCTACATCTCTTATTTGGTAGGCTGGACCCATTGCAACACAAAGCAGAAGAGCCAGTATAGGGTTACTCGTCAGCCCATATATTAACGTGAAAATACTAAATAATAACGAACCGATCGCCATACTAAAAATTAAGTGCTTCTGTATGGTTTTAGCTATGAACAAGGTGATTATACCCCCAAAAATAGTACCCATATAATAACTTGCATTAATAAACCCCCACCATTGTTCCCCTTGGTTTAAGGCTTCTTTTACATACACCAATGTTATTGCTCCTATCCAAATGGAACCTGCCATTCCCTCAATAACATCCATTAATGTAACCAGTCTAAGAGTTTGATTACGCCATAAAATAACCCATCCTTCATTCATTAGTGTCCATTTAGACTTATTTTCTATTTGAACTTCAACGTTATCCATAAAATATTTTGATGTAATATATAAAGCCAATACAGAAACCCAAAGCAATACTACATTAAAAGCCAAAGTTGAATTATGTCCCCAATTTATGACAGCAAAACCTGTAAAGCTATACCCAGCTATTTGAACAGATTGTGTTGTAATAGATAAAGAACTGTTAGCTTTCACAAGATTTCCTTTCGGTACAATTTTAGGTGTAACAGAATTAAGTAACGGGTTTCCCCATCCTTCCATAAAAGATATAACTAAAATAAACAATAACAGAACATAAATATGATTAGTTATAGGCAAGAAACCCAGAAGTAAGAAAGTAAGTATTATAGCCTTCAAACCTTGAAGACTCACAAGTAATGTAGAGAAAGTGAACTTTTTATAAAGTAATGGTGATGTAAGACCAGCAATCAAATTAGCCAAGGCTTTGAATAAAGGAAATAATGAAGCCATTAATGCAGAATCAGTTTTTTGATATATAAATGTGGTAATTACCATAATGTAAAGCACATCAGCTAGGGCGATACTTGTCTTAGCAAACCAGAAACTATAAAACGGTATTCTTTTCATAATATCTCCTATTAATAAATCTACCCACCTATACAATCCCTGTTTTTTACAATTATATCATTAAATACTTGTTTTCCTTAATGAACTATCCCGCCCCGATAGTTCCATGAGAAAAGGAGCTGCTGATCAGCTCCTGATAATGAAGTAAAGCACCCGTTAACCAATAAAAAACAATCTAAAAATATAGTTTCTTTTCGAAGTAAAAGCGTGTTTTGAAAAAAGATACGCTTTTACTATAATTAATGAATCATTCTTTTATTAAAGAAACTTGCCGAAACTGGTTAAAATAATCATTAGCATGACAGCTGCAATCGATCGATCACAGAGACTGACATGATTGATAAAACTGGAATTTTGATGAATTTATTTTAATAATGATAATATCATCGCTACAGAATTTTCTACAAATGAACGCTCTGGACGAGATTTCATTAACACGGTAAGTCCGATTAATGAAACGACTAGTGTCTGTGCCAAAACTTTAGCATCAAGGCTGCTTTCGAGCTCACCTGAGCGAATACCTCGGACAATCGTTTCTTGAAATATGATCGAAAGATACATTTGATGCTCCCTTGTAAGGATTTCAAATTTTTCATCGTGAGGAGCAAGTTCCACCATTGTATTAATGCAAAAACATCCTTTGTTCGGACTTTCTTTATATTCCTCTTCCACCAAATCTTCAAAAAATGTTTGAAATGCTTCCTTTACAGATAGATTGTTTTGAAATTTTGTTCGAATATGGGAAGCATGTAGCTTTGTATATTTGCGTAATGCAGCCTCAAACAATTTCTCTTTGTCTCCAAAAGCTGAGTATAAGCTTGGTCGTTGTATCCCCATTTTGGCAGTCAAATCGCTTAGCGAAGTAGCCTTGTACCCCTTCTCCCAAAAAAGCAGCATAGCTTCATCCAACGCTTTTTCCTCATCAAATTCACGAAGTCGAACCATAATACATCCCTCATTTCAAAAAACAAAATTTCTTCACTAGATAATTAATCTTGTTCTTGATTCTTTTTTATTTGCTCAATGATTCCCAATCTGTCCACCTGAATCCAGTATTCCACTATTTTTTGATCCTCTAACAGGTATACGGCACTTCCTAATTCAATAACCTCTTTATTTGTAGGCAGATACCCCTCGTACTCTCCGATATGCATTCCTGTCTGCTTCCATCTGACATGAACTTTTTGATTTTGAGAAATTAATTCTTGGATTTCTATTTTAAAATTCCCCCATGCATCTTTCATTTCTCTTATATGATCAGCATAATTCTCAGGTGACCTTTTAATTGTCACCATGCTTTCTGAATTCACTTGATGTGCTCTTACCTCTTTCGCCATAAAAAACTTAGCTTGTTCGGGGTTGCTACCTGACCTGACAACTTCAAAGAAGCTTTTTATAATCTGTTCGTTTGTCTGCAGGAATTTTGGAGCTGGTGAACCGCCCCCAGATATTTCCGTGAATTCGTTATTCCCCGGTATTTGATTCATGGATGATTAACCCTCCTTTTAATTACCAATCGGTATATTATAATCTTATTTAATTACAGTCCTAATGTCAAATTGTGATGATCATTTCAAGGACATCATTCTAATTACTGCTTAACTTACTTGACATCAAAACGTTTTGTTGGTTATCCTTATAAGGAATTATTTCATACTGAACGATATATTATACTTTTAAGTACAAAAAGGAGGGAAGTTATGGTGAAGGTGAAAGAAAAAACAACAATTAAAGGTGAAGATCATGATACGAAAACGGATCAATCTCAAATAGTATCCGGATCAACCATGACTCGCTACATGGCACTATTGTTTGCAACAGCCTGTGGGATGGCTGTCGCCAACATATACTATGCACAACCGTTGCTAGACTCCCTGTCGATCGAATTCGGTATCGCCCATTCATCCATCGGCATTGTCATCACCATTACCCAGCTTTGTTACGCCCTAGGACTGCTACTGCTGGTACCACTCGGTGATCTACTGAATCGACGTCGGCTAATCATCAGTCAGATGCTTTTATCCGTATTGTCTCTGATTGTCGTCGGCATCGCCCCCATCATCACCGTGCTGTTCACCGGGTTAGCTGCGGTCGGGCTGCTTGCTGTGGTGACTCAAGTGCTCGTAGCGTTCGCATCGACTTTGGCTGCCCCATCCGAGCGTGGACGTATAGTCGGCTTGGTGCAAAGTGGAATCGTGATTGGCATTCTGCTCGCACGAACATTCGCTGGTGTACTAACCGATCTCGCCGGTTGGCGTTCGGTCTATCTTGTTTCTGCCGCCATGATGCTCATCATGACCGGCGTGTTGTTCCGAGTACTCCCGCGTGATGAAAGCGAAAGAGAGTCACTTTCCTATCCGCAGCTGCTTCGTTCGGTGCTCACATTGTTCAGGCAAGAACGAATCCTACGCATCCGCGGAGTACTGGCACTGCTGATTTTTACCGCGTTTAGCACATTGTGGACTTCGCTGGTGCTACCTCTCAGTGCTCCACCATACTCCCTTTCACATACCGCAATTGGAGCGTTTGGTCTTGCTGGAGTTGCCGGAGCATTAGCTGCTGCTCATGCTGGAGGTCTGGCTGATCGAGGTCTAGGGCAGCGAACAACCTGCATAGCCCTAGTTTTATTGTTAGCATCATGGTTCCCAATCAGCTTTACCGAACACTCACTGGTCGCATTAGTCATTGGCGTTATCTTTCTTGACCTGGCTGTGCAAGCAGTACATGTAACCAACCAGAGTATGATTTTCACAGTGCGTCCTGAGGCAAGAAGCCGACTTACTGCTGCTTACATGATTTTTTATTCCATCGGCAGTGCCATGGGTTCAATTATTTCAACCAATATATACGCAAACTATGGCTGGATCGGAGTATCTCTATTTGGTGCCTCTGTCAGCGCTTTGGCCCTTTTGTATTGGGTAATGACCTACCGTCTTACGGAGCAGATTAAAGAGAAATAATACCGATTTTTAGGTTGTTTGAAATTTTTCAAGACCTAAATCATACCAAGTTACAAAAAGGGGTGATACATATTAAGATGTATCACCCCTTTTACTTCCTGTTCAACAAATGCACCCGCTAGTTCATAATTCCCCATGTTATCAACATGTATACGGAGCTACTCACTTGTTAGAATAAGACTCCTTGATTTAGCGTCATAAATTTTATAGCTTACTTCAAACTTATGATCAAGTTAGCGCCATAAGAAAAGGCTGCCTCAGCAACCTATCTTATTGAAGTAAAGAACCCGTTAGATTAAGTTACAATTCTTCACACTCTCTTTTTCAAGATAAGGAAAACGCTGCCTTATCTATATTTATTTTATAAATGTATCGCACATCCATTCATAAAATTTTTCCTTCTCTTCAAATTGTGGATAATGAGCTGATTGTTCAAAAGTAATAAATTCTTTTTTATTTGCTTCGATCATATCAAAATAATTTTTTGCTGCATTAGATGATGTCATATAGTCGTATTTACCCATGATGAAATAGCATGGTATTTTAAGATCCGTTACTATAGTGGGTAAGGGATTTTTTAATACTTCCTTTAACAAAGTATTTTGAGAAAAGGATAACCCAAAGTTATAACGGATGACATCTAATAAGTTATACTCACTGCTGAATAAAATACCTATGTTATCACCATCAGGGTTATCAATAAGTCTTGAGGCCCCGCCATATTTCATGACATAATTTCGCGGGGTGAACGTATCGCCATTTTTTTGATTTTTTCTGTGAACCCTTGTAAAAATAAGACATCATCCGTATTGCCAGCTTTTTGAGCCTGATTAATACTGTAGTTCAAACTGTCAATCTCGCTTTCTGTTGTATCACTCATCTGTCCGATACCAATATATGCTTCATATTTTTCAGGAGCTTCATAAGCAGCTTGCATGGCAATATATGTACCATAAGAATGACCAATAAGTATAATCTTTTCTTTGCCAAGACGTTCTGATATATAATCCGTCATAGCCAATAAGTCCTCCACCAGTAAGTCTGATGAAAGATTGGAGTAGTCCTCAAAAAAATGATATGATTTTCCACTTGCTCTTTGGTCATAATTAACAACCGTAAAATTAGTTTCCAATAAGTCTTGGTATTGATCAGCATATGGCATTTCCGGACATCCGGGTCCTCCATGTACAAAAATAATAACCGGATTATCTTTATCTTTACCACGTATCATGATTTCCTGACTACTTCCATTTATCTCTACTTGTTCTAATGCACTTATACTGTTATCACCTTTTATATGAGAAGTCCATGTTGGTGAAAAAAGGGAAATGATTAATAATATTATAATAATTATTCCGATACATTTTGTTAATTTCTTTATATTTATCATTTAATTGCTTTCATTCCTTTCTACTTGATCAAAACAAAAATAGCAGTTGATGAATGAAATTTCACTACGCCCCGCCCTTTGTGGCTTTTATCCATCAAAATAAAAAGCTATTGGTAATTACTATTTAAAGGAGATCATGAACAAGCTAGTTTGTAATTCCAAATCAAAGAACCATATGATATTTTACCTAACTTATGAAATAATTTCCATAAATATTTGATATTGTAAAGTACAATAAACTGTACACAACGGAACTAACCTGCCCCGATGGTGCCAAAAGAAAAAGCCGCCTTAAAGACAGCTCCGATGACCAGCTAACGCACCCTTTAGTTTAACAAGGGAAAAGATAAACAGTATTTCAACTTTAATACCTATTTTTCCAATTATCATAAAAATCTTTAATGGTTGAATGTATTCCATTTAGAGTAATTAAAATTAAGTACAGCATTATAACCGTAGCAATTTCTCCTGTGAAAAATGCAATAACAGCACCTCTTTCCCGAAAAATATTGAATTTGATGAAGATCCTCAAGTTGTTGGTTCATATCTGACTTGGTTACGCAAAAAGGATAGGGAGTATAAAGGTGATGTATAGGTGAAGGATGGTTTGAATGATCAAAAGCACATAAGGCTTAAGAATGTTGATTCAGCTCCAGTGTTTTTTAAAGTAAAGTAAACTGTTTTTATGGTGACGTTTCTTGAACGGTGTATTAAACAATCGGGCGCGATTGCTGAACAATGAGCAATCGCTTTTTACTAGGCGGATCCGAATAGTTCTATCAAATTATTAGATGTAATTAAGAAACTCAGCTAATCTTCTGATGTGAAGGTAGCTGGGTTTTTAAAGTTGGATGTGCAAAATAACCCTTAAAATATACGCAAATTATCCGTCAAAGTGACAATTTTAAGAGTGTCTTAAAGTTTTAAACGACTCAGCCTAGTACGGGTCTTAAGTCAATTAACGAAGTTTATTATTTCGCTTCTAATCTTAGCATTGCAAATTTGAAAACGTGTTATACCTAATATACAGTTACAGTCTTTACTAGATAATACTATCTTCCACTCAGCCGTTACATCCCAATTATTTGACTCTCCACTCTGATTACAAGTTAAGGTGTCTATAATTAAAGGGCCACTTCCAATATCTATTAAAGCTCTACTAATTTCGGCTTTAATTTCTTCATTCGTGGTAAGCTCTTTGTTGTTATATAGAACTATCCTGTCATCATAATATTGAGGAATTTTATCTAGTTTATGTTGATTCCAGATATCATTGTAAAATTGGTATATAAAAGAGGTAATTTCAAATGATAACAATGTAGTTTGATTATAAGTTTCTAAGGTTAATTTAGAATGCATGTTAGTTCTCCTCTGCGTTAAAGTATTTTAAATACAAAAAACCTCTCTATTTATAAAAAAGAGAGGTTACATATTCTAAAATATGTTTCTTATCTTGCAAAGCAAATTACTTTGCAGGAATTAGCACCTTTTCAAACATATGTTTGAAGGTTGCTGGGTTTCGCAGGGCCAGTCCCTCCACCTCTCTTGATAAGTATTATGAATTTAAAGACAATTCTATCATATTTAAACAGCAAGTAAATTAATAATTGAAATAAATTTAGCTTTTATGAATATAAAATAGATTTATTTTTAAAAAACCTTTTCATTGTTCAAAAACATCCTAATATTCTTCTTCCAAAGTATATGATTACTTTGATTTCTTGTTACACTGTCCTGTCCCTTTAGTTGCATAAAGAAAAAGCTGCCTTAACGACAGCTCCAATCTTCAGGTAACGCACCCGGTAGACTCTGTATTACGTGCTTAGATAGCACCATAAATAGCGTATTAATACTAAAAATTTTGCAATGGTTGGGACGCTACAGAAGCTTCAATACTATACTGCCTCAATCCTATTTGCTTAACCATTCATCTGTTTTCTTATAAAAAGCTTCTACTAAGTCAGGTCTGTCAATTCCAGGCAAATCACCGGCTATATCATAGCCGTCTTGGCTAAGAACATAGGAAAGACAAGCATAGCTTTCTCTAAATTCAGATAACTCTTCCATAGGAACAGTTATATTGGCATTTGGATATACAGGTACAAGAGAATCTTTTTCGTAAATCCCTTCCATGGAAACGATATACCATTGTCCATTTATTTTTTGTACACTGAATACTAGTTTTGCATCAGAATTTAATTCAACTGGGTATCCATTAATATCTATTCGTTTTTGAATGGTTGCTATCATGATGGCAACCGCCTTATCACCATTGAGCCATATTTCAGTATTATAAATTTTATGTGGTGCGCGACCTGGCATCTTCTTGGAAGCTTCCACAAATTCATGTCCAGTTCCTTGAAACCAGGAGATTGTTATCTTTGAATCAGATGTAAAGCATTTGTCCATTTCATCCCATAAAGCGTTATCTCTGCAAAAACGCTCAAATTCAATTAATTCTTTAACACTTGCCTTATCAATAAGATCCTGTTGTGTATTTACTGTTGGTCTTTTTAATATCATCATATATGCATACTCCTATTCTTAAATGTATTTTATACGGTAGAACAATTTACATCACAAAATATCTTGCCCTATGTAAGATATTTTACTCTTCGACTAAGTATATTGCCATGTACTAGGATTTGATATTGAAGTAGATATTAAGTAAAATATTGTACTCCAGCACAATACTTTTATTATGGAGAAGATAGATATATGAATAATTCAAAACAAGCTAACTCGAATGCAGATACTACTGAAATAAAATTAGCCCTATATATTCAGGAACTATTTGAAGTACTCTATCTGAACTTAGGATTGCAACAGCTCATTGATAAAGCCAGAGAAATACTAGGCCACCCCATGGTTGTTCATGATATGGGATTTAAGGTGCTAACAGCTTCTTATGATGCACATGAGATTGTAGATTTCACACAAGATGAGCACGGAAATAATTATATTAATGAAGATACGATTCAGTTTATTCGTTCCAATAATGTTGCGGATAAGGTACGCAAAAAAGGTTCTTCTGAATACATTAAAAAGTTGGAACCTCTAAACGGAACAAATCTTTCTATAATTAAAATTAATGACATTGAAATTGCACAGTTTGCTGTATATGAGGCAGGAATTAAGTTTGAAGAAATTGATTTTAAACTCATCGATAAGATTACCCAGATTTTGTCTGTTGAACTTCAAAAAAGCAATGCATTTAACATGGACCATAGTCTTATACCAAATTATGTTCTTACAGACTTGTTGGATGGAAAAATAATGACGCAGGATGCTGTTAGAGACAAGCTGCATTATTTAAATTGGATACAAGAAAAGAACCTATATATTATAGTGATATCTAACAAAGACCGAAAAGGATTAGACTTTAAAATTCCAGCAGTGGTCCAAGTTTTAAAAGAATTCATTCCACTGGAAAATTGCATTATATTTCAATCAAATATTACAGCATTTATCCCCAAAAAACTTTATGAAAAATTATTTATTGGCTCCAAATCAGAATTTATAAATTCATTAGAAAGAAATGAATTAAGAGCAGGAATTAGCTTGAATCTCTCTGAAATTTCTGATTGCAAAAGATATTATTTACAAGCAATAGAGGCCCTTGAGATTGGAAAGAAACAAAATATTATCGTATCTTTTTTTAAGGACTCTGCACTAAATATCATTTCTGACTTAATTAAAAGCAAGTACAATTATATGGATTTTTGTCATCCGGCAGTAATAAAAATTATAGAGTTTGATCAGCAAAACCAATCAGATTTATTACTTACACTTAAGCACTATCTTTACTATAGGAGTTCACCAAATGAAGCATCTAAAGTGTTGTGCATCCATAGAAATACCCTATTTTATCGAATCAATAAAATAAAGGACATGACTGGAATTGATTTAAATCATGTAACTGAAATATCGCATCTCTATTTTTCAATAAGGCTTCTAGAAATTAACGGTTATGAAATTAATGCATGAATTTGAATGCTCTCACCCGCAGTATCTAAGGCTATACTTGTAATTTGTTTTATCTTATCGATAGGCTTCAAAAGTGATAGTGAAGGGGTACCACCAAGTTAGCGATGGCATTTTCCTGACGATACCCCATTTGAAGATCTTATTTTAAAAACTTTAATAAAAAAAGGAGAGAACATATTAGCCATGCATAATATGTTCTCTCCTTTTTCTTTTATAGAATTAACGCACGGGTTAGTTTAAGTACAATCCTTTACAATCTGATTTTTTAATCAACCCAAAAATACAAGAAGTCAAAAATCTGCTAAGAGAAGAATTTCGCTTAGCAGATGTGTTAAAACAATAAAATCATTTATTATTTCCACCCCAAATCCAATAACCACCTATCAAGTTACAAATAGGTGGTTATTAAAGTTATTTAATAAAATGAGTTAGGATCTCATTAAGGTATGTGAAGAACAATACAGATGTTTAATCTAGTTCTTTCACTATAGCCCCCATTAGATAAAGAAGCTAACTCAACTGAGTTAGAGCTCCTAGAGAGTTATTCTTCAATTTCAAAATCCTTAATGTTTGCTAATGGATATAAAACCTCATTCGGTTTGAAATCAGACAAAAACTCTCCTTTTTGAACCTTTTTAACCCAATCATGGTTAGCTAAAGCTCCTTTACCAAGCGTAACTATGTCAGCTCCTCCATTAGTAAGGATATCTACAGCTCGTTCCACATTTTCCAATTGACCGTTTGCGATAATCGGTAATTGACTATATTTCTTAGCAAGAGATACAAGAGACGCTTCGTTACCCTCAAAAGCTGGTTGCCATGCCTCATACTCCGTTACGTGAATATAATCCAGTCCAGATTTTCCTAACGCACCAAAGATAATTTTTGCATCTTCTTCTTTTCCTGACCACTTATAGAAGTAATCATTTACTTGAGATTGAGAAATTCTCATACCAATTGTAAAGTTACTTCCTGCAACGGCTAGACTTACCTCGTTAGCAATTTCAACTAAGAATCTTACTCTGTTTTCCGTACTACCACCATATTCATCTGTACGAAGGTTTGTATATTCCGTCAGAAAAGCATCTAAAAGATAACCATTTGCACCATGTAGCTCAATACCATCAAAACCCACAGACTTCGCTCTTTTAGCAGCTGCAACAAAACTGTTCTTTACTTCGTTCATTTCTTCTCTAGTTATGGTTCTTGGAAGCTTAAATTCCCCTTCACCAAAGTAAAATTTTAGCTGTTCTCCTTTTGGTTGAACGGAAGAGGGGGCAATTGTTTCATCTTTATAACGGTTCCCTTGTGATAATGGTCCAGTATGCTGTAGTTGCATAAAGATTTTTCCACCTTCTGAATGAACCGCATCAACAACTTTTTTCCACTCTTTGGCTTGTCCATCTAGTGCAATACCTGGTTGATAATGGTACGTTTGGCTATTTTTATCATCTATATACGTACCTTCTGTAATGACTAACCCAAAACCGCCCTTTGCAAAGGAACGATAGTAGTTCACCATTATATCTGTAATAGAACCTTCTTCTGTAGCACTAATCCGAGTCATTGGGGCTACTCCAACTCTATTTTTCAACTCAGTACCATTAATTTCAAAAGAATCAAACAAGATATTTTTATCCATGTCTCTTTCCTCCTGTTGTAAATAATATTTGACACCTGCTTGACTCTTAGCTTAAATGATAAATATAGTTTAGTAAAATGAATATATTTGAATATATAGTTCAATAATATTGAACACACTAATTAAGGGGGTATTAAAATGGAACTTCGTCATTTAGTTACACTTAAAACTATTGTTGAGAAGAGTGGGTTTAACAAAGCTGCAGAATACTTAGGATACTCTCAATCATCTATAACAACACATATAAAAGAACTCGAAAAAGAGTTAGGGAGTCCGCTGTTTGATCGATTAGGGAAAAAGGTTGTTTTGACTCATTTCGGTGAACAATATCTTCCTTATGCAAATCAAATTATTGAACTTTATAAACAATCGCTGACTATAGATAAAGAACCACAAGGAGATTTAACCATTGGCATATCCGAATCTTTAACCATATGTAGGATTCCACTAATTCTTCTCGAATTTAAAAGAAAACATCCAAAAGTAAGTCTTCATGTCAAATCGCTAGAAAATTATGATGTGACAAAAAGCCTCCAAAATGGGGATATTGATTTAGCTCTAATTTTGGAAAAGGAAAACTGGGTACAGGGAGATCTTAATATTAAGGAATTGATTAGGGAGAAAATGGTCTTTATAAGTCCCAACGAGGTTAATGCTTCTGACACAGCGTTGTATTCTGACTTAAGATGTAGTTATAAATCAGTGTTTGATAAATACATCACTTTAAATCAATTAGATATTAAAGAACGCCTAGAATTCCAAAGTATAGAAGCGATAAAGCATTGTGTTAAACATGGTTTAGGTGTATCTTTGGTCCCTTTCTTTTCGGTAAAAGAAGAGTTATTAAACGGGATATTTAAGGGAGATATTGCTTCAAAGGAACATCCTTCAATTTCAACATATTTGGCTTATCATAAAGATAAGTGGTTATCCCCCTCCATCCATGCAATGTATTATGTAATACAAAAGCATGCAAAAAATTGGGAATGAAAAAGGGGCTATTAACCTCCTTTTTCTGTTCAACTAACCTGCCCCTTTAGTTCCATAAGAAAAAGGCTGCTTAACAACTATCCTTATTAGTAGATCACACGTTAGTTAAACAAGAACTGTTATTTTTATTATTGTAGGTGTTCACTGTATTGTTACATAAGTTAATGCTTGAAATGAAATAATAATATCAAAAACAAAGAGGGTAATTATGTGAGAAAGATACTGATTAGTTTATTTGTAACATTGGTTTTTTTCTCTGAAAGTGCAAATCCACTGAATTTATTCAATCCTGTATTTGCACAACAGAAACCTATTCCGCAATATGCTAAGTGGGGCGTTTTTGCATTAAAGAAAACTAAAGAAAAGTATCCGAATGCCCAAGTCATTGATTTTCTTCATACTGGAAGAAAAAGTAGTACTCATACCTCCACTGAGACATTCAAATTGTGGTTAAAAGATAGCAGTAAAGAATTCGGTGTATTTATAAATATTGAATTTAATAATGATACCGGGAGGGTAATTAAAGTTACTTTTAAGGAGACCTCTAAGTAATACATACTCCTATCCTTATAAGTTAATTACACATCGAAAACCCTGCTATCTCTAATTTCACTGTTAGTTAAGGGGATTTTTCACAAAAATTTGAATGTTGATAATTGTAAGAATCGCACATTCTAGAAAGGCCGCCAATTGGCGGCCTTCTTAATGAACTAATGAACCCGTTAGTTCAACAAGTAATTTGAAACCAGTCTGTTTCTAGTAGGAAATCTTTTCTAGTGAGACTTTGACCAGAAATCATTTGACGATAGGAAGTAATGGTACCATCGTGTGACACTATATAAATCTTTTCTTTTTGTAGTTGCTTACAATTCACAATGAATTCTTCAGCTAGTTTTATGAATTGGTTTTCAGGAAAAGTATTTATGCCATCAGACCATATATTTAGAGGAACCTTACTATCAATTTCAAAAGTTGGATAAACATTTTTAATTATTTCTAAATCAATTATTCTATCGCAGGGAAATGTTTCCCATTCTGGACGAATGGGGAACATTCTAGGAGACACTAATGGGCTTACAATCTTGCGACAATCTATATTTTCACTCCAAATTAATGCTGTTTCCAACGTTCTTCTAATAGGGCTTATAATAATAATATCTTTATTAGTTAGAGGAATTTGATTTCTTAATAATTTTGCCTGTTCTACCCCTTTATTAGTTAACGAAGGGTCTTCTATTTGTAGGCTACTAGGTATATCTAATGTATGTTCTCCTTGACCGTGACGAATAAATACCAACTCCATTTAGACTCTCCTTTAAGTTTATTATAATCGAAAAAGGATACTACCTTTTTTAATTAATTCCCCATTGATTCTGGATAATTCTTATTGAACTATTCTGCCCCGTTAGTGCCATAAGAAAAAGGTGCCCTAAAGACAGCTCCGATCTTCAGCTAACACACCCGTTAGTTTCTATAAGACTTATCGCAGAGTTGACACAAACTGTGAAGTAAACTACTGCACAAGTGTCCAGCCATTCATTTTCTCTTATTAATTATTTTGTAGGGGTAAATAAAATTCATTGCAGACTGTTTAGACGCACTTTTTTATGCATTACTTTACAAAAGAAATTTATGTTAAAAATTTCAAAAAAAGGGTAAACACAACTTTATACATTAGAGGAGGCTATACTATGAAATTTTATAAACATATTCTTGTTCCTTTTTTAGTCGGTCTTTTATCCTTCGTATGTTTTTCTATTTACAGCTATACCATAAAAGGTACGGCTTTTTTTACGGAAGAGTCTTTATTTACGGCAATTGGTGTCTTCATTGGCGCAATACCGGTTTCATACTTAATTGAATATCAAAAAAAGAAAGATAAAAATAAGTTTAATAGTTAAGTGTTTCTAATCTGTTTCCTTTATTTAATTTTGTTAGAAAAAGTCATTGCGTCACAGTACGACTAAACTATGCTACTTGAACTAACCTGCCCCTTTAGTTCCATAAGAAAAAACTGCCTTAAAGACAGCTCTGATCTTCAGCTAACGCACCCGTTAGTTCTATAAGTTCTTAAAGTCCACCATCTAAACCGTCAATTTTTACGCCTCTGCTCCACTCACGATCGATTTTTAATTCATTATTGGTAGTGGATAGGGTTAGTTCTCCTTTTTTCTCATACATTTTAGATGAGTTCTCGTCATAAACTTTAAATGTCGTGGTATATAAGTAATCGATTGTGCCATCATCATTTTTGCTTTGTTCTTCAAGTTTCACATCTTGTACTTCAATCCTTTTATTAATTTGTTTGGATACCAATTCTGGTATTTGAAATTTACGGTTAGCGATTTCAGCATTATAATGTTCTTCCGTTAAATATCCTTTGGCTTTTTCTGCGATTTCATCAGAAGTTGGGGGATTGGATGGATCTTTAATCGTATATAGTTCTGTACTATAACTATTAAATAACTTTTCTGCCTCTTCTATTTTGACCACATTTTCCTCTTTAACGGGTTTTCCTTCTTTTTCTTCACCGTTTTCTTTGACCACATCTTTGTTACAAGCAACTACACCAATAAACAATACAGACAAAAACAATAAACTAAGAATTTTCTTTATGATAGCCACCTCATTCCCTTCAAATGAACCTACACTCTACATATTCTATACAAATTATGAATTACCCTTGTTGAACTAATCTGCCCCGTTAGTTCCATAAGACTTATTGTAGAGTTGATACAAACTGTGCAGTAAACAACGGGCACAAGTGTCCAGCCATTCATTTTCTCTTCTTGATTATTTTGTAGACGTAAAAGTTAAATTTAATTGCAGACTGTTTAGACGCACTTTTTTATGTATCACTTTGCAAAAGGAATTTTTGTTAAAAAATTCTAAAAAAGGGGTAAACATAACTCTATACATTAGAGGAGGTTATGCTGCTGTGAAATTTTATAAACATATACTTGTACCCTTTTTAAGTGTACTTCTTTGCTTCATAGGTTTTTGTATTTACAGCTATACCATAAAAAATACCAGTTTTTTTACACAAGAAGCTATATTTGTTGCAATTGGTGCATTTATTTTCTCAATACCACTTTCATATTTAACGGAATATCAAAATAAGAAAAATAAAAATAAGTTTAATAGTTAAGTGTTTGACTTTACTGCGCTTTTTGAACTAAACTGCCCCTTTAGCTCCATAAGAAAAAGAGCTGCCTTAAAGACATCTCCGCTCTTCAGCTAACGCACCCGTTAGTTCACTAAGACTTATCGCATCGCAGAGTTGACACAAACTACGCAGTGATTAAATGGTTTAAATTGAATAAAATTTATAAGGAGCATGATTAAGAAAAAGCTCTGAAGGAGGAATAATGGAGTGAAAACTTGGCAAATGCTTAAACAAACTTTACAAGGAGATGTATGGTATTCAGAAACTATGGGTTACTCGATTTTGCACACATCTAATGGATTCGTTTCGTTAAAAGCAAAATCTAAATCCCATAGCATAAAAGTATCAAATAACTTTTTAAGAGCTACTGATTGGAGAAAAGTCAATAATGATATAAAAAAAGGGAACACCGACAACTAATGCACAGTTCGAATACACTGTGCTTGTAGAACTAACCTGCCCCGTTAGTTCAACAAGGATCACTCCTTTTTAGACTATAAATCTTGAGATAAACGAAGCATATCCCTGCACTGTATCCCGTTCTCAAAAATTTCTTCTTGATAATGCTTAATAAAAAAGTCCATATCTACACCAATAATTCTGAAGCCACATTTTTGGTAAAGAGCCAATTGTCCTATACCTGAATTCCCAGTACCAATTTCAATGGTTTTATAACCTTTTGCCTTGGCTACTTGTATTGCATCCAGTACTAACCGTTTCCCTAATCCTATACCTTGTTGCTCTTCTATAACTGCAACATTCACCAACTCCACTGTCTCAGGTCTTGTTGGAAGTAGTACATAAACTCCAACAATTTGGTGTTCACTTTCAGCTACAAAACATTCTCCCCTATTGACATATTCCTCAACTATATCTTTCGAAGGGTCAGCCAATAACAACATTTCCATTGGAGGTTTTTCTTCTTTATTGAGTTTCCTAATATCCATTATTTAATCTCCTTTTATAACCTTGTAATTGCGTTCATTTTATCATTTCTTCTTCAACTAACCTGCCCCGTTAGTTGCATAAAAGAAAAAACTACCTTAAGGACGCTATGATCTTTAGCTATCGCCACCAGTTATTTAATTGTTCAGTAGTTGCTGAATGGTTCTGGTTGGTTAAAAATTGAATGGACTTATAGGAAGTAAAAAACCCGAAAATTTTGGTTTTAGGGTTTTCTTCCTTTTTTCTATTTTTGATTATGTAAAAGCTTATTTTTCATAAATAATAGGGACAAGCTCCATCCCCACCTTTTTGGCTGCAATATAGCGTCTGTACCCGTCCCTAAGGATCTTTGTATCCCTATTTATCGTAATAGGTTCATCTAAGCAGCCTGTCCGTTTAACATGATTTAAGACTTGTTGTGTTTTTTCAACACTCGGATTAGAATTTAAAAACTCTTCCGTTACAACAATTTGATTTAGTAAAATAACCTCTTCTGTTTCACCTGGTTTCATTTTTATTTTCACCCCTATCTGAAGTCTAATTATATTCTTTATTCACCTTTTATAAGACCCATTTAATTAACTATTCTCACTTTCTCGTTCTAAGGGTTGACATTTGTCACCTTTCTTATAACGCTAACGCACCCGTTAGTTGATATTGAAGTAAAGCACCCGTTAGTTTAACAAGAGATATTAGATGAAAATTTGGTCATTTTAATTTTTTGTTATCTTTCTCCCAACCCTTTTTCAATCCTTTTTCTATCAATTTCTTCTACCCAATCATAGCATTTCTCATAAAGAGGACGTATCTGGTCTGCTTCACGGGCTATGACTTCGCACCCTCGATCGTCGTAGACAAAGAAAATAATGTCTTTTGTAATGTTCACTAAGAAAACATCAGGATAAGCAATGGAGTATCTCCCAAACTTTGGTTTCAATGGAAAATCCTCATTACTCGCTGCCTTAAGTAAATCATTTACACGTATGTCTTCTGGTTTACACAACAAGGAAAATTGTTGCATCTCAAATTCTTCTGCTCCGTCCAATTTGAAGGGATAAGGGTATGTTTTCACCTGAATTCGATTCAAATTATTTTTACACTTCAGAAAAGGTTGGTATACCTTCAGTTTTCTTGTACGTTTCTCTTTTGTTCTGTGCTTATATACATTCGTTACAAAGAACAAGTCGTCATTTTGCTCAAACAATTCATTAAATATTGTGGAGGTTTGCTTATATACTAGACGAAATCTTTCAAGATTGAGTTCATCATTTTCTTTGAATTGATAGATTTCCTCACCAAGTGAAAAGTGGATGCCAATGTCCCATTGATAATAAATGCTTGGGACTAATTCGACTGTTGGAAACCTTCCATTGAGATAGTCCGTTATATTCATATTCTCATTCTCGCTTTCGTTTACATCGAGTCAAGATATCCAAAAAAGATTTGGATTTATATACATAAATAGTTGACGTGATAATCATTATAGCATTTTTTCTTAAACTAACCTGCCCCTTTAGTTCCATAGGAAAGAGCTGCCTTAAAGACAGCTCCGATCTAAAGCTAACGCACCCGTTAGTTTAAGTACAATCTTTCACAATCTTAACAATAAATAAAAAAAGCCGCCCTAAAAGACAGCTACTCATATATATTAGTTTGAAATAGTTGGTACAAGTTTTAAAAATTTACGATAACAGAAAATAGTTAAAGTTAATGGTACTAAACTCCATAGATAAAAATATGTTCCATACTGGTTCCATCTTGCGGTTGTTGTAATACCGTCAGCGATTTTTATCCCTAAAAAATTCAACTGCATATTCCCGTCTATACTACTAGTAGATAAACCGTAACCTTCCCCTGCCATCATAATAAATAATAAGCCTAAACACCCTGCAAGCCCTAAAAACAACCATCCTACTTTGTTTTTGTTCAAGTTACCCCCTCCTAAAATTGTTGGTAACAAATAACATTCCACAAATATTGGTAAAACCCTTGTTGAACTAGCCTGCCCCTTTAGTTCCATAAGAAAAGAGCTGCCTTAAAGACAGCTCGATCTTCAGCTAACGCACCGGTTAGCTTAAGTAAATTTATTCACAAAATTCTTTCATTTTGATATTTAAATCATCATAATCTTCTTTTTTAAAAGATACAGTTACTCTAGCCAGTCTTTCCGAATTTGGATAGAGGTACATTTGTTGATTGAATCTTATCCCTAAAGGTCCAATTATTCGGTAAATCAGATTTAGAATATTAAAACAATCTAAGTCTACTCCATCTTTTAAATGGTTCTTTATACTAATAACCATTAAGTTATCGATAACTTCAAATTTAGGTTTCTGGGGGGGAATATTGTTAATTTTACAAATTCTCTTTACTACTTGTTTAAAATTATCTGAATTCCCAATATTTTTCGCCAAAAAAACACCCCTTATTTTTTAACTTTTTCACTTATATTCTATCTTAATGCAAATATAACCTTATGCAATTAACCTGCCCCGATAGTGCCATAAGAAAAAGGCTGCCGCAGCAACCCCTGTTATTGAAGTAAAGCACCCGTTACTTGAAGAAGATTGATACAAAAATAAAGCCAATTATGATTATAAGAATAAGAATTCCTGTACTTTTCCATCCCATACTGCCTACAAAATCTGGAAGGCCTCCACCGTGAAGACTCCCACCAGGATTCCTTTTTAGTTCTTCTTGTCTTAGTCTTTCTCTTCTTCTTTCAGGTGTTTCTTTATCTTCACTCATTTGAACCCCCCCTGTAAATTAAACAATCATCTCCTCTGAATTTTACCACAAATAACCATTATCCTTATTGAACTATCCTGCCCCTTTAGTTCCATAAAAAAAGGCTGCCTTAAAGGCAGCTCTGATCCTAAGCTAAAGCACCCGTTAGTTCTTTAACGGGAACTTCTTTTTGAAGTTTCCAGTGAATCAGTCACTGCCTTCCATGCCGATGATGACGGATCGATAATCATAAAATGTTCCACCTCTGGAAGCACTACCAAACGAACTTTATCGCCTTGTTCAATAGCCCTACGGTGATACTCAACACTCAAATCAACTGGTACATGGCGGTCTAATTTACCATGAATTAAAATTTGCTCGACATTCAAAGGCAACAATTCTATCGGTGAAGCTAACCTATAACGATAGATACTTCATGAGGTGATCCACCAATAAAAGAAGCTACGTGACTAACCCCACCTTGTTCTTCATGGATATCCCACATCTTCCTCAGATCCGAAACCCCTGCCAAACTTATCACACTCTGTATAGGTACAAGCAGAGTACTACCGATCTCGTCCGTTTGAACATTGTTAATTCGGGATGCCAACCAGAGAGCCAAGTGTCCCCCTGCTGAATGCCCAAGGATAACCACTCGAGAGAGATCGAGTGGAAAGCGTTCCTTAAGCTGGGGCAGGTGATTTACAGCATCTATAACATCAATAAATGTTCCTGTCCAACCTCCGCCATCTTCTCCGACTCTTCGATACTCAATATTCCAAGTAGCATAACCACGACGAGTCAAATCTTCATCAAGTGGGTCATTTTCTTCAAGTCCATATTTTGATTGCCAAAAACCACCATGAATCGTAATAACTACTGGACTAAGTCCAGACACCCCTGGCATACGCAATACACCGAATTGGGATGGGTGATCCCCATATGGTATATGAAAAACTTCTGTCATGTAAAAACCCCATTCACTATTAAGTACCTTTATTTCCCTTCTAAACCATGCCACTCCTTTACTTCAATAAGAATAACCACACTTCCTTCTTGAAGTATGGTACTTGTTAGCTTTATAAGTCTTTATATTTTGTTCAACTAACCTGCCCCTTTAGTTCATTAAGAAAAGGCTGCCCTAAAAGACAGCTCAGATCTTCAGCTAAAGCACCCTTTAGTTCCATAAGAAAATAGCTGCCTTAAAGACAGCTCTGATCTTTAGCTAACGCACCCGTAGTTTATACTTATTTTAAAGGTGTTTTAAACACATAACTTACTTTGTCATAATTCATTTTATCTTCATAAAAACGGTGTGCATCTGTACGCTGTAACCCTGAAGATAGGGCAACACTTTCATACTTATTTTCTTTTGCCCATTCATGAACATATGTTAGTAGCTTTTCACCATATCCTTTTGACCGTATATTAATGTCCGTAACCAAATCACAAACCCAAACAAATCTTCCATAATACAGTGTTGTCATTGCCTTAAAACCGGTAACCGCCACAATTTTCTCATCATCAAATAAAGCCAACATTTTATATCTATCTACTTCTTGTGCTTCCATTACTAATTCAAGATAAGTACCTTCGTCAAGATGAGTTCGTAACTGCTTCATTATCGGAAATGCTTCAATTATCTCATTACGTAATTTAAGTTCTTTTATTGTTAAAGTATTCAAAGTTAAAACTCCTTTTTTGAATTTTTTTTAAATTAAGTCTATCATATTTTCTTATTCAACTAAACTGCCCCTTTAGTTCCATAAGAAAAGAGCTGCCTTAATGACAGCTCCGATCTTCAGCTAATGCACCCGTTTGTTTAAGTGTATTTAGTCACAATGAGAAAGTTGGTAAAACAAGAAACGAAGTTCTTAATATTATTAAAAACTCCGTCTACTATGTGAAAATTTATTTGATTCTTTAGTATCTATTTTAAATTTCCTATATTCCCAAAAGAACCTTATTAAATAAGCGATTATTACACCAACAGGACCTCCCCAGGATGCTGGTCCTTTAATAAGTATATAACTTGAAATCCATCCTAAAATCATAGCGAATGCAAAAATAATTAAATCTATTTTTTTCTTTTTAAAAAATGCCTTAAAATACACTGTTTTCACCTACCAATAAGTATTGATTCTATATTATTGTTTTAATATTTTTATCTTACTATCCTGCCCCCAATCGTTCCATAAGAAAGAGCTGCCTTTAAGACAGCTCTTTTCTCCAGCTATCGCACCTGTTAGTTATTTCACTTAACATTCATCGGGCTTTTCATCAAGTACCCAAGAGATATCAGCCCCAAATTCCAACTGCACGACAGGATTCGGGAAGCATTCTGGTACAAACTCTAGGTCGTAAGAAAAACCTATTGTAAAGTTCTTTATACGAACTGTATTAGTATCATTCCAAGTAGACGTTGTACACAATTCTCCTTCCAACACTCTACCAACTAAATGATAAATACCTATGTATGCACGTATTCCGCATTCATTTGTAGGATAATCAGAGAGGTGTCCTGGTTTAGTAGGATCAATGCCTAGTCTACTGAATATATTTGCTACGGAAGTATCTATATACTTACAAGCAGCCACAAAATTGTTGCAGTATAGACAACTACATACCTCTATACCTTTTTTATAAAATTCTCGGGTCTTATCAATATCAACTTCTAATAACCAATTCTGTATTTTAATCTGTTGCAGCATTTCGACACCCACTTCTTCAAAATCTCCTGATACCCCTTTATTCGGTTATCAACTTAAAATTTCTTATAGAACTAACCTGCCCCGTTAGTTGCATAACGAAAAAGCTGCCATAATGACAACTTTGATCTTCAGCAAACGCACCCGTTAGTTCATTAAGACTTATCGCAGAGTTGACACAAACTACGACATAAAAAAAGACGGATTTACCGTCTAAAATTTATGAGTATCTTTTGTCCTATAAAAAATAAATAGACTGTTTATAAGTTGTGTAATTGCTCCCAGTCCCAAATAAACAAAACCAGAAATCGAAACAGCCATTCCTTCAAAACCTCCTACAATTAAAAGGCCAGATACGAGATTAATAATACCTAAAAGTATGAAAATAAGTGGACAAGCAATGGCTAATCTTTTTTTGTTCTTTGTAAGGGCTATTACAAAAGTAACTAGAAGAATAAAGGTAATAACGTAACTTGAATAAGAAGAGAATAAAAAATCCATTAAATCACCTCTTTGGTAATTAGGTTAATAACTAATTTTACCATAAAAATACAATTGGTTATACCAATAACAATTATTCTATTCTCATTATTTTGTATTGTCACAGTACGAGTACACTATGCTTGTTGAACTATCCTGCCCCTTTAGTTCCATTAGAAAAGGTTACCGCAGCAACCGCACTCGGTAGTTCAACAAGAAAAGGATTCAAATAAATCAGTTTATCCTGATACCACGGTTATTTTTGGTTCTTCACAAGAAATGACATCAATCGTGTGATTTAAGCAGGAAAACTGATAATGAACGTATTTTCAGAAGGACATATATCTTCTCGTTCATTCGTGGCTAATTTTGTTAAATCCAAGTACCTTGACTTGGTATATATCCTAAATAGCTCTCCCTTTGATATTTCAGAATTATCTATAGAATATGAAAAACATTCATCAATAACAGAATATGAAATATAGGATTCAAATTCTAATTGCACCATAGGTAAATCGTTGTTGAGCCTGCTTCTATTAATAAGCAATCGTAATGAATTTTCTTTGGGTTCAAATATTTCTTCCAAATAAATAAATCCTTTCCCTTGCATCAATTCATTATAATCCACTTCATCATCACTCATTTCTTAATTTCACTTTTTAAATTATACTTCATTTTCCAATCGTCTTAATGAACTATCCTGCCCCGATAGTTCCATAACAAAAAGAGCTGCCTCAGCAACCTATCTATTGAAGTAAAGCACCCGTTAGCAAAAATCAGCGCTTCACCACAGAGAATGAAAATTGGTCTCTATGTCGATAATGTTTTAATGGCTGGCGAAGAAGGTCGTTGAACTATGGTGCCTTTGAGCCCATCCGTTAGTCTGACTCCGACGACCACGGTGTACCACCGACTGTCGCGCCCTTTATGGGTAGCACTCATGGGAGATTAATCCTTTTTTGGTCGTCGCGCTAGCCTCTACTTATTTTTCTATATTTGGAGGTTTTTTGTTTAACGATTTACCAAACCAATCAGATCACTCATAAGGCTCAGCCTTTTTTTTAAAAGCGTTTTTACTGGGTCTATTTTGTTGTGTTTTTTTCTAGGTTTTGAGGTTTTTTAATTTTCATGGGAGTTTAAGTGCATTTTTTCACAATCGTTGGCTTTTTTAAAACAAAAACCTAAGAGTAGCCATACACACTATGCCCACTAAAACTGTAACGGACAAACTCTTCGTCCATATGGCTACAATAAGAGTAGGTATTATACCAGCAAGAACGCTCCAATCAACCGATAGTAATGATTCATCTTCAATGATGAAGCTATCAACGATTAGTGCAGCAAAAATACAAATAGGGATAAATGAAAGCCATTTGACCACAATTTTCGGGAGCTCAATATTTCTTATAACTATAAATGGAATAATTCTCGGAATAAAGGTTACAATAGCACACCCTAAAATGACTAATAAAACGGATAAATTAATACTCATTTGTCTTTTACCACTCCAATCGTTGCAACGATTATTGTCGATAAGATAATTGCAATATAAGATGGAACAAGCATACATAGTACCAGCATCAATAAAACTACATAAACAATTAATGATAGATAAAACTTCAATCTACCTTGATCAATATTTTGTAATTGCAAAACAAGTAATGCCAAAAACATAGCTGTTAAAGAGAAATCTAATCCAAATGCTTCTGGATTTGAAATCCATTTACCAAAGATAGCGCCCAACATACAAGATAAAATCCAGAATATATAAGCCGTTACATTCAGTCCATTCATCCATTGAGCACTCATAATTTCTTTTTTAGCAATTTTATTAACGGCTACACCAAATGACTCATCTGTTACAAGAGCTCCAATACCGATATTTTTCATTAAAGAATATTTTGTAAAGTGGGGAGCCAATGTCATACTTAATAAAAAATTCCGCAAATTCACTATGAAAGTTGTAAATAAAATGACTGAAATAGGACTTCCTGATACTAACAGTGCACAAATAATAAATTGAGATGCACCAGCATAAACTAATGCCGATAAAAGAGTTACTTCGAAAAGACTTAGATTTGATGAAGCTCCAACAATCCCCGCAGCAATTCCAATGCTGATATAACCAATTAAAGTAGGAATACAATCTTTTACTCCTTGAGAAAATGTAGGGAGAGTTTCTTCGCTATTTATTTCGTTTGCTAATTCATTCATAGTTGCACCACCTTTTAGTCTGTTATGTTAAATGTATGTCTGTTATGTTATATGTTTGTATGTTATAATAAACATAAAAAAGAGTCAAGGAGATTTTTTATGGAATTCATTCAAGAGGTTATAGCTAATAACCTTGCCCAAATGAGAAAAACGCGAGGATTGAGTTTAGATAAGGTAGCAGAACTGACTGGAGTTAGTAAAGCAATGTTAGCTCAAATTGAAAATGGAAAATCAAATCCGACTGTCACCACTCTCTGGAAAATTGCAAATGGGTTACAAGTATCTTTTTCTGCTTTTTTAAAGGAAACTGATAAGCCACAAATTGAAAAAATAAACATCAATCAACTGAACCCATTGCTTGATGATGATGGAAATTATCTTGTATATTCCGTTTTCCCATTTCATCCAGAAAAAAAGTTTGAAATTTTCACTGTAGACCTAAAACCTGGTTTTAGTCATATATCCGAAAAGCATTTAGGTGAGGAATATTTACTTATACAACGCGGTACACTTACACTCGATGTTCAAGGTGAGAAGTTTGAATTAAACACTGATGAGACTATTAAATTTAACGCAAATACTGAACACATTTATATAAACTCTTCTGATGAACTGGTTAGATTCTATTTAATTATCTCTTATCCCGACTAATATCTATGTCTATTTTCTAGATTTAATTTAATAAAAGTTGCGTAAACAATACGCAACTTTTATTAAACTAACCTGCCCCGTTAGTTCCATAAGAAAAAAGCTGCCTTAAAGACAGCTCCGATCTTCACCTAACGCACATGTTCGTCAAGTAATGTACGTCATAATTCTTTATTCTTTAAATGATAACCCTTCTTCTTCTAATGAAGTTCTCAAAGTTGGTAAGGAAGCTGGGCCAATACCGTGAATTTTTAAAATTTCTTTTTCCGTGTGCTTTGATAGTTCTTTCAACGTGTCGATCCCTTCGTGAACCAATGCATTTCTTGCAGGTGAACTGAGTTTCGAGAGGAAGCCACTTTTAGGCTTATTCTCATTATCACATGTAGGACAACTTGGACAGTCACTACTTTTGTAATACTTATGTCCCTTTTCACAAACCCTTAAATTTTTTTCTACTGTCAGAATAATCCCTCCAAACAATATCTGTATTCCATTTTTACATAATATATATATTAGTTATACATTCCCGACAAAAACTATGTATAAGAATCGTGCCCGATTGCTGAAGATAGATTTTTTACCATTTCAACAATCCAAAAAAATCAGTCGTAAACATTAAAAGTAAAAATATTGATATTATCACTAATTGAATAGTTGAAAAAATATAATCATTTCTGTTTTCTGCATATTTCTTCTCCATAATCACTCTAGTTGTTTCAGATGCAATTATAAAAACAAACAAGAGGATATGCGTTTCCAAATACCAAATATGCTCTAAAGGTTCACGTTTGACGTTAGTTAAAAAACCGATAAACGAAAAGACAATAAAAATGATTCTAATTGTCCAATCAATTTTTTTGTGTTTATCATTTACATGGCCATAGGAAAACAATTCTTTCTTTTTAACATTAAGCCATTTTCTCAAAACTTTATTAATGAAAAAGAGAAAAAGTCCAAAAATAGATAACAATAAAATTAACTTTACGAAAACACTCTCCACGAACGAATCACCACCTACCAAAAAACTTTTTCTTTTATCAGATTCCAATTATTTCAAATACACTCATTTTAAACAAGACCTGTTTTCAATAAAATGCCCAGATTGTTGAACAATCCTTCTTTTAGCTAATGCACCCGGTAGTTAAACAATCTTTGCACTTTCCATTTGTCAAAATACTTTTGATAACCCATTTCCTCTGCTATCTTCCCATTTAAAAGTATGAGATCCCGACAAGGCTTCATAACTTGAATTCCCTTTTACATCCCCGAAGAGCGTTTCAAATGTATTCATATCCTCTGAATGTGTTGTTTCATTATCAACTAATTCAGATGTATTCATTATCATTCTTTCACTACTTTATTTTATCCTATCTATAATCTATTCGATAAAATAAAGAATGAATCCAGCTATAATGCCCGTTAGTTACATAAAACACTACTAAAAAAATACCTCCAATCTTAAGCTAATGCATCTGTTAGTTGAAGAAAAGAACTCTGACGTATTTTAGAACAAGATCTTGAACCAATAAAAATATCAACCAGCCACATACTCCTAAACCAATGGATATAAATAATTGAACGGAGTTTTGTAAAGCTATATAAACGATCACTAACAAAACTGCAGTTGCAGGAAATCCCCAAAGTACCCCTAATGCAAACTTGCTTAATGTGGCGGTTTGTTCCCCTTGGACATACAGCCATATTATGCTAAGTAAACTAACCAATGGAAGCGCAGCAAGTATTCCTCCATATGAAGGAAATCTTCTTGAAATTTCCGTAACCACACCAATAACGATTGCTGAAGCAATAATTTTCGTTATTACATACATTGTTTTGCTCGCTCACTTAAGACCTTTAGGGCTTGTTCTACTAAATTTTTTTCATCGTCACTTAGTTGACTCAACACCTGTTCTAATTTTTCTTCATCTAGACTCGTATTTCTATGTAAAACTTCTTTACCAAAATCGGTTAGACGAAGAATTACTTTTCTATCATCAAGAGGATCTCTCCCCTTTATTACATAGTTCTTTTCAATCATTCTTTTAACGTGTTCCGAGGCAGTATTATGAGAGACTTGTATGAATGAAGCGACCCCATTTACTCCTATTTGTTCCTGTTTATCTATAAGTTGAAGAATACGGACCACTTGATGTGAGATCTTTTCTTTATGGAGATAATGTAAATGAAAATAAATATCCGTCCAATATTGGTTTAATAGTGAAACTTTACTGTTCACAAATAACACCCCTTTATATCGTTAAATACGATTATATCGTATTTTAAGATGCAAAATAAAGAGTTGTTTTTGGTTTTATAATTTAATTATGCTACCCTGCCCATTAGTGACATAAGAAGAAGAGCTTCCAAAGCAACTCCCTCATTTATTAAAGCACCCGTAGTTTAAGTGCATTTATCACAAACTATTAGTAAAGGAACCAATCAGGGCTACGTTATCTTGATGGTAATTCATTCGGTTTTATCCAAGTACACATATCTGCTGATTTTACTTAACGTGGGTTTAGTCTTTTCTTTATATTTACTGAAAACCAGAAAAATGGTAGAATTCCGAAGAGGTGAAATCGTTGAAGTTTAAGAAGTTTATCATCGGCCTATCATCATTATTGACGGCTTTTGTGTTACTCTTTGTTCTATTGAGATTAATGGGAATACTAATATGGGTGAATGGCGAACCTTTTGATAAATGGATTGCATTAATTGGTTTAATTACTATGCCTGTTTCTATTTCTATACTATTGAAAAAGATTAAGCTTAATAAAAAGAAAGAAAGTACTTTGTTTAATATAGTTGTTTTTGCTAATTTTCTTTACTTATTAGGGTCGTTTTCCATTTTATCCGAAAACTATACTTTTATTAAAAGTGCTAAATACCTTTCTTCCCCTTATGTTATACATGAAAAGGAACCATTTCAATGGCCAAAAGATGAGTATGAAAGTAAGTATACCTTTTACAGTTCTTTGAATTCATTAATTTATGTGAAAGATTCAGTCCAAAGTGGAAATCAAGGATTGAGTGAACATGCTCGTTATAGTGATTATAAAGTTAAAGTTATAAGTGGAAGCCTCTACATAACATGGACTGGTGGATCAATATTCATACGATAATAGGCAGAAGGATATTTCCCTCTTCCTTAAAATAATTTAAAGGGCGATTTTAACTAAAAAAGGATCTTCGGCTGGAAGTTCCTTTTAGCTGCTTATTGTGGATTTATAAAGCGACATCTATTCTAGTAATATATACAATAAAAAGCGAAGGGATTATCCCTTCGCTTCAGACTGTAGACAAACTCGATAAAAATCGAGTTTGTCTACAGTCTGAAAGAACTTACTGGGCGCCAGTAAGTTCTTTTTCTTTGTGGTATCTCAGTAAAATAAATACTAAACTCAATATCAGAAATAGGAATCCGCCTAATACGATGTTCTGTATACCCATTCCTGATATAACTAATCCACCTACAGACGTGCCGGTTGTTACCCCTAAGTTTCCAGATGCTAAAAACAATCCATTTGAGAATTCAGGAGCTTCTGGTGCTGCAGACGTAATCCAATATTGACTAATATTATTTCCTAAAGCCACTAGTATACCAAAAATAAAAAGTATTAACGCCATGGGTCCAGTGAACTGTCCCATTAAGAATACTAAGATGTAAACGGCTCCTAATACGAATGGAAAAGATGCTACAGATTTTAAGGCATTATTAGTAAGCAACTTCCCTGCAATGATGTTTCCTATTATACTTGCCCCACCGAATATGAATAACATTAAACCAATCGTTTTACCAGGTATATTCGTAATGGTTACAAGATACTCAGCAAGGTAACTACTAACTCCGTACATCGCTGCATTAATAAAAATGACAGCAACAATAGATAGCCAAATAATTGGTTTTTTCAATACACTCAATTGAGAACCATAAGAGAGTCTTTCCTTAACAGGCATAGATGGTACAAATAGGAATAACGCAATGAATGCTATAGCATTTACAATCGTAAAGAATAACATGGCCATTTCAAGCGAAGTTGTATTAGCGATAAAACTAGAGACTGGTGCACCAAGCACCATTCCGCCCGTTACGCCCATAAACACTTTAGCAGTAGCTTTTGGAGCTTCTTCCTCACTAACTGAGGCTGCAGCTGCTGTCAAAGCTATTGAGACATAAACAGGATGAAAAAAGGCTGGAATTACACGAGCAATTAATAAAATTATAAAGCTCGATGTAAACATGGAAACAATGTTACCTATAATGAAAACACCTAACACAAATAACATTACCTTCTTGCGATTTATTCCAGAGAACAATAACGGCATAATTGGACCAGAGATTGCAACAGCAAGTGCAAAAAGACTCACTAGCAACCCTGCTTTAGGTATACTTACATGAAAGTAATCAGCAATCGAAGGCAATATCCCAACGATCCCCATTTCCGTATTCAAGATACCGAAAACACCTATGGTCAATATTAATAAAAGCAAATTGTTTCGTTTAGCCATAAAATTCGTCACCTACCTTCATTACTTAATGTTAAAACTTTAAAAACTCTATATTGATTGATTAATCAACATCTGTCTATAATTATAAAAAGAAAAAGGATTATTTCAATTGTTAAATGAAAGCTATTTGTTGTTTATTCAACAAATGAATAAAGATTGTTGATTATATTTAGGAAAGGTTGGTGACCTAATAATGTCTAAAGTGGATAGAAGAATAACCAAAAGCCAAGAAGCTATCAAAAAAGCTATTATCGAACTGATGTCTGAAAAAAATTTTGATGATATTACCATTCAAGATATTGCTGACAAGGCAAATGTTAATCGAGGAACCATTTACCTTCATTACATGGATAAGTTTGATTTACTGGATAAAATCATTGATGAACATATTAATGAATTAAGGAGAATGTGCGAATCTGCAGTAGAAATGGATTTAGATTTTGTAGATTCAAATGTAGAATGGTTCAAATACTTTGAGAGCAACTATTCATTCTTTTCAACGTTGTTTGCAAGCAGTAAAGCCTCTTATTTTCGCAGTCGGTTCCTAGAGCTGCTCATCGAAGAAATCAAAAATGATATTGACATGTCAAAAGAGTTAAATCCAGAAGTGAATGAAGAGGTTTTACTTCAGTTTATTGTGACAGCTTTTGTAGGAATGGTGGAATGGTGGATTACAAAAGAGATGCCTTGTCCGCCTCGTGTTATTGCAGTACAGCTGGGGATTCTGATAGACGGAATCTATGATAATTTATCAACGTTTCCAAAAGAAATTAAATAACCTGAGTTCAGAACTATACAAGACTCAGGTTGTGGTGCTTAATTATTACGTCTAATTGACAAGGACACTTCATAATGAGTAGTCATTTTGTAGAGTGATGGGAATTATAAAATGAAATTATCTGATAACGCATCTTCTGTTGATAGTTATCCTAATGGATCACTCGTTATCCTGAAATCACCATTTTATCATTACCTCCACAGGGCCATAGGTATACACTCTTTTCGTTGTTTTTCTCCTTGGCAACAACGAAAGAGTATTGGTAACCGAGCATTCTATTTGCCTTACACTGAGGTAAACTTCTCTGAATTGGACGGATATAATGCTCAGATTAACTTCAACCCGTATTTATACTTAGTTCAGCAAATAATCTTATTTTTCCCTGTTGCTTAGAACCTTCTCTAATACTTTATCAGCATTTTTAGCTTCTTTCTTGCCAACTTCGGATTTAAGGACTGATATCAGGCTCTTCATTTGATCATCAGTAAGACCTGTATTAAATCCTATGGTAAAATGGGCCTCCAGTTGGGAGTTGACTCCCTCCATATTCGCTAGGGCTGCAATGGTTGCTAACTCCCTACTCTGGTAATCCAGGTTGTCACGTCCGAAAATGTCACCGAACAAATGTCCTTTCAAAAACTGATCTATAGCAGGGGTGAATTTATATACCCCCCTGTAACAGGTGTTCCAACCAGGCTGGTCTGGATTTCCGTTCCAAGTTCAAAGCTACTTTTGTTGACAGGCAATGGGCTTGCTTCCTTACCAATCACGTCCTTGATACCTTTGTCTTCCCTTTCTTCCATGACGCCCATAAAAGTGTTGAGCCCATTCAAGCTCCTTGGGAACCCTGCATAAGCATACATCTGTACGAGGACTTCCTTGATTTCATTGACAGTCAAACCAGCTCCCAAACCTTCGTACAAGGCATTATTCAACTTTGGCATGTCCCCACTGGCAGTAAATGATGCAATCGTCACGATATTTTCTTGTTTAGCAGTTAGGGCTTGTGTTTTATTTTTCTTTTTTTATTTTTTTGATTTTTCAGTTTTCGTATCGTATTGCTCATCACTAACCTTCTCTAACCATTCAACGTTATTGCCCTCGAGCATTCCTGTGAGAGCAATATGTGTCATTGAAGTAGTTGGTGTGGCACCATGCCAATGCTTGACACCGGGCGGACACCAGACCACATCGCCTTCCCGGATTTTCTCAATCGGTCCACCCCACTCCTGTACCCAGCCAACTCCTTCTGTAACAATCAGTCTTTGTCCTGCCGGATGGGTATGCCATGCGGAACGGGCACTTGGCTGGAACGTTACGTAACCACCAGTATAGGGTGCCGAATCATTTTCAGAGAATAAGGAATCAATTCGTACATTGCCGGTAAAAAATTCCGCCGATCCCTTGGAGGAAGTCTGATAACCATCTCTAGTAATTGTTTGTGAATTTTCTTTTGCATCTGCGGCCAGTGCCTGTCCTGCAAAGAAACTCCCTACAGAAAGCAGCGAAAGTGACAAAATCATTGTTGTAATTTTCTTTTTCATTTGTTCCCCTTTCTAAATTTTGATTTGAATAATCAATGTCGATTGGAAAATTAACAACTGTTTATAAGTATGAAAAAAAACAGGGTGCTTTCAATGATCAAATTAATGCCATTTGTTGTTTATTGAACAATTTATTCAAAATCGTTCATATTTTTCAGAATATTCTTTAAGCCGTTCATTTCAGTTAGAAAAATAAACTTTTAAGTGGAATTGTCATTTTTTTAATTCATTGAGTTAGTTTTCAAAATTTTGTGGAATGAACAAAAGGAAAATTTCCACACCCTTAAATTTCAATGATTTAACAAAATAGATTTTTAGGCACTAACAAGGTGTCATAAAAGGCTATCTCCAAGAGATCCTTAAATTATTTATTGTAGGTGCTAACAAAAAATAGGCCTGAACCATAAAGGTTCGGCCTTAGCCTTACTCGTGAAACTCTTTATCAACGAAAACCCTAACGTCTATATAGGGCATGAGAGCTATTCTAGAACGTTCTTCTTGAAAGTTTAGGTTTTTCTTGGTTCTGTATAAAAACTATTCATTTTGTCTTAAAGTAAAGCACACAGCTATTAATGTTGCTTTCCCTCCAAGATAACTCCCCCAAAATGCCAACCATTCGACACTCCCTATGTTCATTCCCATATAACTTCTCTTTCTATGTTTGCATTTTCAGGCTGAAGAAATTGATTTTTTTATTGACGGGGACTTAGCCTTAACAAACGATCATCATTTCCGGGATTATCTGCCCTCGGCGAAGTATTGGTTGTAATCAGATACAAATATCCTTCAAATGGGTAAACATTTCTCAATCTTTCATTCGAAGTAAATACTACATCCAAAGACTTTTCTGTTTCATTAAAAACATACAAGCTTTGTCCTTTTAAACCTGCTACAAATAAATGATTATCAAAAAATGTAATTCCTGAAGGTGCCCATGTATCGGTTCCTGAGTGATGGTAGGGCTTTTCCATCCCTTCTTGTTCCTCATCGCCCGTTATAACTGGCCATCCATAATTTTTTCCAGGCTTAATGATATTAATCTCATCATGAGCAGATTCGCCATGCTCCGAGCTGTACATAATAGTTCCATCATCATTCCATGTTAATCCCTGAGGATTACGATGCCCATATGAATACACATACGATTCAGGGAATGGATTATCCTCTGGAATTGAACCATCTACATTCATTCTTAAAATTTTCCCACCTAAATTATCAATATCTTGTGCAAATTCCTCTTCATGAGCCCAGCCTGTTGCAACATACAAATATCCATCAGGACCAATGGCGATTCTACCTCCGTTGTATAGCTCATGACCTGGAATTGCATCAAGTAGTACATTTGTTTCCTTCCAGGAGTCACCGTCATATACCATCTGTATAACCTTATTGGCCAATCCTGAATCTGTCCGGTACGTGTGATATAAATATGCTACTCCACTATCTGAAAAATCATCTGCAAGAGCTATGCCGAGTAAGCCACTTCCCCCCTCCTGTACTATAGGATCAGACGTTTGGACATCATACCTTTTAAGTTGACCATCCTCCATCACGGCAATCGTTCCAACAACCTCCGGAATAACAATGAAATTATCCATCACTTTTATATCCCATGGATAATGCAAATTATCAGCTAGCTCTTCTACCTTCCAGTCTCTCGTTGACATACCTATGAATCGGGATTCTGTATTGTTATTTTCTGTTTCCGTAACTTCAGAAGTGTCTTCTCCTGTTGAATCAGTTCTATTGGGTTCCTTTGTTTCACTCAGACAACCTGTTAATACAAGTATGGAAATAAAAAAATAGAATAAATGTTTCACTGTATTGTTATCTCCAATCTAGAAGTTTATCTGTTAGTAATTCTTTTAATAGATTCTAAGCAGTATTATAAAAAATGATTGAATTAGTTTCATTATTAGCTGTTGTAAACATTTCTTGTAGACATATTCTTCAGGTTTCTCTAATGTAGTTTTAAAATGAATTTTAATTGATATTGTTCAACAAACCCATATTTTACGGCAGAAAAGAATCCATTTTAAAAAAAGATAATTTAAAATGGATTCTTTTTTGTGAATAGTTGTATTTAAAAAGAAACATTTCAATATTGAAATTTCTTCTATTAATTGATGCAGAGTTATTTTCCAGTTTTATTTTTCTCGGATTCTGGATAACGATCTCCTACAATTTTAATATTATCTAGGACTTCATTAATCTGTTGCATTTCATCGATTGAAAATAAAATCTCCGCGGAGATTTTATTTTCTTTAATTCGCTCAATTTTTGTAGTTCCAGGAATAGGAAGAATCCAAGGTCTTTGTCTCAATAGCCAAGCTAACGCAATCTGAGCTGGGGTAGCGTTCTTTTCTTTGGCTATTTGTTCAATAAAATCAAGAATTACCTGATTGGCTTCTAAAGCTTCTTTAGTAAACCTAGGTAATTCTCCTCTGTTATCATTTTCACTAAAAGACATATTTTTATCGAGTTTTCCTGTTAAAAAACCACGGCCTAAGGGGCTGTAAGCGACAAGAGCTATTTCTAGTTCTTCTAAAACCGGGAATATTGCCTTTTCGGGTTCGCGCCACCACATGGAATATTCATTTTCAACAGCAGCTAATGGTTCTATAGAATGAGCTCTACGTATAGTTTCAGCACCGGCTTCTGATAGACCCCAATGTTTTATTTTACCTTCTTTTTTAAATTTTTGAATTGTTTGCGCGACCTCTTCAATTGGTACATTTTGATCAATACGGTGGATATAATACAAATCAATATAATCTGTTTTTAAACGTTTTAGAGAGCCATCTAATGAATGACGTAGCGTTTCTGGACGGCTATCGGGTGTGTTAGTGTTGGTAACGCCATCGATTTTAAATCCCCCTTTTGTTGCAATTTGCACTTTATCTCTGCGGTCTACTATGGCATCCCCTACTAATTCTTCATTCGTATAAGGTCCGTAAACTTCCGCCGTATCAAACAACGTAATTCCTGAATCAATCGCTGAGTGAACAACTGAAATCATTTCATTTCGATCTTTTGCTGGTCCTCTATGGTAGTTCAATCCCATGCAACCAAATCCAATAGCAGATGTTTCCAATCCGTTTTTCCCCAAAATTCTTTTCTTCATATTTTTATCTCCTTTATTTTTTAAAATTCTTATCCAGAATGTGTATTAAAAACAACTAGAGGAGCTTTTCTACTTCTTAGATCTTTCATTCCTCAATCCAATTGATACATGTTTGACTTACCTTCGAATGTTCCCTCAAAATTACGCGTAAACCAATTTAAAAATATTGATTTTCTAACCTTCTTGTTTTTTAGGACGAATAATCATCTCATTAATGGCTACATCAGATGGTTGTTCAATCACAAATGAAATCGCACGTGCAATGTTTTCAGCATCAATTGCAATTTTGTAAAATTCCTCCAATCCTGCCTTCATCGTTGGGTCTGTTGTAGTTTCTAATAATTCACTGCTGACAGACCCAGGAGAAATATTGGTCACACGGATATTGGTGCCATTCATCGCTTCTTCTTGACGTAAACCTTCTGAGATTGCTCTTACTGCAAATTTAGTGCCACAATAAACCGTTCCACCAGGGTAGATGTTATGTCCAGCTACCGAAGAAAGATTTATTACGTGACCTGATTTACGTTCTCTCATAAATAGAACGATAGCAGCGATGGCATAAAAAATACCTTTGATGTTGACATCAATCATCTTATCCCACTCGTAAACTATATTTTCAGCAAGAATTTTTTTAATAATTAATCAACATCTGTCTATAATTATAAAAATAAATAAAATGCTTACAATGGTTAAATGAAAGCTTTCTGTTGATTATTCAACAAATCCATAGGAAATGTTTATTATTTTTTAATAAATATTGGTAATAATTTAATGACAATGGATAGAATAATATCTAAAAGTCAAGAAGCCTAAAAAGCTGTTATCGAACTGATGTTGAAAAAACTTGACCTCATTATTTATCAAGACCTAATTATAAAAAACCTTATTAAATAAAGGAGAGTACATATTAGTCATGTATAATATGTACTCTGAACTAACCAGCTAATAGGAAGTCAATATCTTTCTCTAAAATTTTCATTTCCCTTATGATATACTATTTTTGTTCATGACAAATAACCCTCCAAAACCCTTTTGGAAGGATTTTTCTCTGTTTCACAAAATCGTTAATCAGGCTAAATCTAGGAATGCTTCTTTTCTCTTTAATAAAGCGTAAATCCAATGAAGCAACTTATTCATACAGGCAACGATTGACACTTTGGCTGGTTTTCCTTCTGATTTTTTCTTATCATAGAAGGCTTTAAGCTTTTTGTTCCTTGAACTTCTTATGCCACATAGTACGGCAAGATACAGAGAATGACGTAGTCTGCTCGAACCTCTTTTAGTAATACGATTAATGGTTGCCGTAAACTTACCCGATGAGTGAACACTTGGATCTACTCCAGCGAAGGCAACTAGTTTTTTCGGGTGATTAAACCGATCGATTTCACCAATCTCAGAGATAATCGTGGCTGCGATTTTTTCTCCGATACCGGGAATCGATTGGATGATCTTATATTCTTCCAGTTCATTTGCCAGGGCCACTATACGATCTTCCAACTCAGAGAGGTGTCCCTGGTAATGAAAAAGCAACTCAATATACATACGAAGATTGATTACGTGACTTTGATACACGTTTATTTGAAATGGATTTCGAGACGCGGAGTCCATTATTTTTTTTGCTTTTTCCCATGCCCATTGACCCGATCGGCTAGGACAGAACTCTATAACACTCTCTGCTAGTTTACTTTCTCCGGCTGCTAATACCGCCTCTGAAGTGGGATATTCCTTTAATATCAATAAGGAAACCCTTGAATATAGATCCCCAAAAACCTTCCGGTATTCAGGAAACACTTGATCTAAAATGGTGTGAAACTGAAGTTTAGCTTCCACATACATATTCGTTACGATTTCCTGTTGTCTGGACAAATTCCGAAGGTCTAATAGCTGAATTCCTCTAACTTTATGAGGTTCTAAATCCTCTTTGTAATACAGCACACACAACTGGTACGCATCGATAGCGTCCGTTTTTACCTTCCGTAAGCTGGACTTCTTTGCCTGATAAGAAATAATCGGATTTAGTAAGATATATGGAATCCCTTGTTCCTCCAGGTATTGAATAACAGGAGAATGGTAATGCCCTGTAGATTCTAAAATGACCATAGGCATCTGCCCTGTCACCTCTTCCATTTCTTTTAGAAATTCTAAAAAATGATCTAACTCCTCTTTGATATGCTTCATTGAAAAGCTCTTCCCATACGGTTTAGATTGATCTAAAAATGCCTGAACTTGGCTCTCTCCTTTTGCCACATCCAGACCAACAACTGGATTCATTGTTTTTTCCTCCTCTACTTACTAACCAGTACCCCTAGTCCTCTCCATGTAGTGTCATAGCTTCGCTTGTTATACGAGATCTGCGTCCCAACCAGCCTCAAACATGTTTCTACAAGTAGGGGGCGGACAGTTTAGTTCACGGGATCAAGTCCCACGCACCCGTACGTCCTACCCTGGCTACTGATATAATAGATTCTATTAAAAAAAGGTCAACCAGTAATTTTTACTGGTCGACCTTATAATACGAACGCACCCGTTAGTTCTATTAGAAAATTAAAGAATCGCACCCTTTAACGGAATAAGGTAAGGTTATTGAATTATTTTTGGATAAGTTTTTCAAGTTGGCTCAAATACATCATTTTACTTGGTTCATTCGGAGTACCATCAGGCAATTTACACATAAATTCTAAAGCGTTTCCATCAGGATCATCAAAATAAATCGATACATTCTGCTGATGCGGTCTAGCTATTGGTTCCAACGGTTCCAATCCACCATGAGAACGAAGGGTAACCCCTCTTTCAGTAAGCCATACACTTGCTTTCTTAATATCCTCGAAATCAACTTCAAAAGCTAAATGCCGACCATTACCTGGAAAACTGGCAGGTTCCCTATCTTTAGAAATATCAGTTTTCCAAAGTCCTAGCCATGTTTTGTTTGGTACAATCCAAAAAAAGGCAATGTCGTCGTATTCGCAAGCCAATTGCAATCCAAGGTTTTTATAAAACTCCATCGAACGTTGTAAATCATGAACTGGCAGATGTACCTCATATAAACCTTTAATCATATTATCCAACTCCTCTAAACAATATATGTAATAAAACCTTAGTCGCTTCAAAAGCTAATCTCCCTTACAAGAAAACATTAAGAAAAGAGGAATTCTCATTCTTCGGTTATATTCACTTTCACTTTTAATTTTCTCAGGTCTTGGGGTGCCTTCTCTCATATCTTCAATCATGAATCCAGCTTGTTTTAAAAGTTGATAATATTCTTCAATCGTTCGGTGATATTTAACAACCTTCTTATCAATCCAAGGTTCTATCCTTACGCCACTATTAAAATAATCGTCTACTATCCAATCAGTTTTTGAGGAAGAAGCCGCAGCGCTCTTGGTTGATGAGGTTAAAACAGGATGTTGAACACTAAATATAAATTTCCCGTTATCTGTTAGTGATTTATGAACTTTTTTAAATAAAACTTTTAATTCCTCTAAATAATGAAGGGCTAACCGTGAAACAACAAGATCATAATTATCTGCTTCAAAATTCCACGTTTCCATTGAAGCGAGATGCACTTGCCCCTCTGTGCCATTAAGATTTTTAGTAGCTTCTCTTACCATATTTTCTGATCCTTCTACTCCGTCATATGAAATACACCCTTTTTTTAGAAGTTCAGATCCAAATTTAGCGTCACCACAACCTAAATCTAACACCTTTTTTCCTTCTACATTACCAATAAGTTCAAGCAATATAGGTTTTTCAATAATATTGTTTGGACTTTCCTCACGATTTCTCCTGGTTATATAATTCTTGAAAAATTCATCATCGTTGTAAGCTGATGCACCCCTGTACTCCATTATATCCCCTCCAACAAATACCCACTCCAAGTATGAAATTAATCAATACTGTCTTTTTAGATTTCATAACTATACTCCACCTTGAACAGCAACCTTCCTAACGAATATCCCACTTCATTATAACAATTATTTCCAAGAAAACATGTATTCTTAATGAACTATCCTGCCCCGATAGTTCCATAAGAAAAGGAGCTGCTGATCAGCTCCTGGTAATGAAGTAAAGCACCCGATAGTTCATTATGAAAGATTGCCTTGGCAACTATTTAGGTATGCCGATTTCTTGTAATGGATAAAATCGAAATTTCACTTCTCCAACAATCGAGTCGTAGGAAATAAATCCGAAAATCCTGCTATCCTTACTATTTAAACGATTATCCCCCATCACAAATAACATGTTTTTAGGAACTTGGGACTCTCCAGTTTTTTCTTGCAATGAAAAGTCCTCTGTCAGTTTATTAAAAGGATTATCTTCTTTATTTGCATTTAAATACGGTTCCTCTACGGCTTTTCCATTAATATAGAGCACATCATCTTTCATATCAATACTATCTCCAGGAAGACCTATTACCCTCTTAATATAGTCTTTACCATCAACATCTGGTGCATGGAATACAATCACATCAGACCGTTGTATTTCAGTCGTTTTACTTACAACCACTCTATCTTGGTCATGAAAGGTAGGCGACATGGATGCTCCCAATACAGTTGTAGGTGTAAAAAGAAGCTGTCTACAAATAAAAACGAAGATGAATGCAAAAACAATTGATTTTACCCAAGAATAAACTTCTTTTTTTGTACTTTCTTTCATGGTTTCCCTCCAAAAATAATCTTGTTTTAATATATTAATTCTATCCTACATCATGGGATATTACAAAATTTGGTTCATAGTTCTTCTACAGCTATTATGCCCCTTTAGTCTAAGTCCCCCCTTCACAAACTGATACCTATCCTTGAAATGTATTACGACAAAAAGCTTCCAGAACAAAAGCGTTTTTCATTTAATGTACCTTTACATCCCCCTTCTGAAAGAAATTCAATAGTGTTTGCAGCATCTCGCGGTTTTCCGAAATCCTTTGACTTGTCCAGCAAGGATAGCGATTGATAACTTTGTAAAACCTATGTAAAAGCTTGTAAAAATTTGTATAATCATGATATTTAATTGCAGAGTGAAAGTATAATGAAACTGTAAAAACGGAAAGGTTCAGTAACGATGTTGGGAGGTTGACAATATTATTCCAATCTTTCATTGATTAAAAGTAGAAAGGAGCCTTAACAATGCTGAAGCTAAAAAAGTTATTTTTATTAGGGTTCATAGCGTCTGCCTTAATGCCGGTACAGGAAGCAGGAGCAAAGGCCTCTAAACCGATTGCTGTCCAAGAGCACAAATCCTTTGAACAGATTCACGCAGAGCTGCTCAATCATGGTAAAAATGCGCCACTCATGACCCTGGCTCATCGGGGCCAATGGCGTGAATATCCAGAGAACTCGCTTGCAGCAGTCAATGAGGCCATTAAAGACGGCACCGATATTGTGGAAATAGATGTCCAGCTAACCGCTGATGGTGTACCTGTATTAATGCACGATACGACCGTTGATCGTACTACCAATGGCAAAGGAAAGGTTTCTGACTTCACACTGGCTCAAATTAAGAAACTTCGCCTCAAGGAAGGTCTCGGAGGTAAAACGGCAGCGCTCACCAAGCACAAAATTCCAACGCTTGAAGAGGTCATGCTTGTAGCAAAGGACCGGGCAATTGTAAACCTGGACAAGGGCTGGGAGATACGGGATGAAATGTACAAGGTTCTCGTTAAAACCGACACAGTAGATCACGGTCTGTTTAAGGGCAGTCCAAATGTTGAAGAAGCAGCCAAATTTATGGAGAAAGATCCAGAAATCCTATATATGCACATTATCCTTGATAACAACGTCAACTCTATAGGAACGTTCCCGGGGCGTCAGCCGGTCGCTTATGAAATTGTTTTTGCAGATCTTGCAGATCCGCAGATTCAGCCAGAAAAGCTGAAACAAATCAAGAAAAGTAGCAGGGTCTTAGCAAATGTAATGTGGAATGGCCTTGCTGCAAAATACACGGATGAGGCTTCACTAAGAGATGTAAATATGGGATGGAAGGCCGTAACAAAGCTTGGAGTGAATATGATACAGACTGACAATATTGAAGCGATCGATTACTGGCGGCATGGAGGCAATATGCGACACTGGCAGTACGATACCGGGAACCGTACAGTTCGGGTTCAGGCTGAGGAGCATCTTGGCGGTGGGCAAGGTACCGGGTATTTTGATCAGGACGCCAACCGCTGCAATACAGCCGACCAAGATTCACTCGATGTTTGCGAAATCGATGGAGCCATTGCTGTAAGCCATAACATGGAAGGTGAGTGGGCGAAATACGAAGTGAACATTAAGAAGTCAGGAACATATAAAATCTCCGGCAGAGTTTCTGCAGCCGCTACCCCGGCTGGTGCCATCACCTTGGATTGGGCTGGCAAAACAAGCGGGGAGACCGAGCTGAAAAATACAACTCACAAACGTGCATTCCAGCTTCAGAATTTGGAGTACCGCTACCTAAAGAAAGGTACTCACCTATTTACAGTCAAGGTCACAAGCCCAGGTTCCTACAACCTTGATTATATTCAATTTAATTTGCAGGATTAACTGTAGCTAGAAACACCCTTAAATTTTAGAAGGCGCAATTCCTTCGGATTTTCGAGTTTGGTGCAGCTTTGAAACAAGGCTTGATCTTGATAAAAGAAAAATAGAAGGGCATGTTTTGATAAAAGATTGATCAAAACATGCCCTTCTATTATCTAATTGGATTATTCATTGTTAATAAAGATTGCTCATTTTTGTATTCCCTAATCAGCTAATGCACCCGTTAGTTTAACAAGACTGTGTTTTTACCGCCTATCATGTTCTCTAAAAATCAGTTTAAATTTCGGCTTAAAATCAACTTCTATTGTTTGTTGGGAATCCTCATGCAGAACTGTTAAAAGTACACTTGAAAGTTCCTTTTTGTCTGCTGTAATCTCAAATTTATCAACTCGTTTTAAATCCAAAAGTGATAACAATTTACTTGAAGTCGGTTGGGTTACTTGTATTTTCACTTCACCGTAAGATGGAGAAAGTGTAACAATAAAGTCTTCCTCCCCATTAGAAAATTGATATGTTGCTTTATTATAATAAAATGGTAAATCTTTCGCAGAGGTATCAAATAATATAGGTTCGCACTCAAATAACGAAAGAAAGTCGTTTTCTTCTGGGAATACATACACTCAACATCAACCACCTTTCAACTCCCTATTTTAACATTTTCTTGTTGAGCTAACCTGCCCCTTTTGTTCCATAAGAAAAGAGCTGCCTTATTGTCAGCTCCGATCTTCAGCTAAAGCACCCGTTAGTGAAGTAACTCTTTTTTTAATTTTACTTCGTATAGTCTCATTGCACTTAAATCCCCTCGATATTCAAATATTTCTTTTGAAATTAAATTTCGGAGTCGATATTCTATCCATACATCTCCAGTGTATTGCTGCATATGACCAACGACTTCACCAATCAAACGTGCCGACTTCATATAATCATATGTACCTTGTTCTTTATGTAATTTCTTTGCACAAAGAATGATAAAATCATCACCTCGTTCAATATTTGAATCCCTAAGCTCACCATGCTCCCATGTTCTCAAATGATTTCCAATCAGCATTAAATTCTGTCCTTCGTCGCTGAGAGCATTACGTTTTGCAAAATTCAATGGTCTAAGCTCAAATTGTTCATAAAATTGAAGCAATTTTTCGGGAGTCAATTCTCCTGATGAACGAGGAAACTGTTCCTCTTCTAACAAAGGGTATGTAAAGAATTCGTGAAAAGCTGTAAACGTATTGAGTTCGAACACATTATTGACTTTATTTTGCAATAAATAAAGGACAATACGCAGACCTGTTTGCTCAGCAGCATTCTCACATGTCCAAATAATCACCTTTTGATAAGGTGGTATCGCTATTATTTTCTCGATTGCTTTTAACATACCCTGTTTATATTCTTCAACAGTTTTGAAGTCATCACGATAGTTTTCCTTAAACCATTGAAAACGATTTTCTATCCCTTCTTTTGTTTGGAGTGATTCAATTGGACCAACCGATAAAATATCGGGTAACACTATGATTTCTTCTGTTTTTGCATAAATAGTTTTACGAAATGCGAATTTTAAGCTACCTGCAGTCGAATCACCAAATACAATATGTACCGTTTGTAGATGTTCTTTTTTCTCTTCATTTCTCGAAATTTGAATCGATGATTTTTTCATTTTTCGTCTCATATAAACTACCTTTTTTATATTTTTCATAGGTTAAGTTTACCATAACCTTCTTTCACTAACGTGCCCCTTTAGTTATAAAAGCCAATGAAAATGATTAAGCTTTTGTTTCCACGTAGTTTATTCGGACCGTTCGGTAAAATATTTCAAACTTTCTTTATGAGAAGTACTTACCATATACACTCGGGCATAAAAATGATACGGTTGGTGCATAGAATATTTGAGGTATTTTATATCCTCAATGTTGAAAGGAGATATTTGACTAATAAAAAGAATGCTTTTATTAAGAAAGCAATAGACAATTATTTTCAAAAACTCGAAGAACAAGATTTCAATGAAGACGATTTAATTCAACTAATTAATCATCTATCTAGGGTTTATGATCAAATATCTAGCGCAGTTAAACTTTGAGCCTTTTCCTTTAATGGCTCTTTTTTTGTATATTTCCCCTAAATCTTTTTACAGTTTGTGCCTTACCACACTGTTTATTCGAACTATATTTTTTTATTGGAACATAATTTATTTCGTTTCATATACTGAACCTGACATATAATAAGTCCTCAACATGTAACTATTGTTCTCAAGAATAGTTACTTTTTTTCATTTTGGTTTATTCGTACCATGCACCTTTAAGTTTGGCGGATCTTTTGTTATTAACGACATATACTTAGATTGCAGCATCACGTTCTCCGAATGTCTCTTTTATAATTTGGACTTGTGTAACTATTCTTGTTCTGGAATAGTTACCTTTTTTTGTTTCATTGTTTATTCGTACGTGATGAATTTAATGTTCAGATAGAAGAACAGTCTTAACCTTGTTCACATTTTATAAACATTGAAATGAATAAAGTTATGTTGGTTTAATGTATAATTAAATGTGAAAAGGAGGCTTATAATGTCAACAGAAAAGATTTTAGAACAACTTATCAGAATTGCAGATGCGTTAGAAAGAATTTCTCCAGTTCCTGATAAAACAGAACAGAAGGAAAAGTTTGATTATCAGGACAACTCAGATAAAGCAAGGGCTGTCATTAAAATGAATAAAACCATTCTAGACTCTAATAGAGATAAGCGATAAAGGAATGAGATCACAATATGTGATCTTTTTTATTTTATTTAAATACCACTTGCGAATTTGTAAAAGTGAAACCGTACAGTTTGTGTCAACTGCGTGATACATCCTAATGAACTAACCTGCCCCTTTAGTTCCATAAGAAAAAGAGCTGCCTTAAAGACGGCTCCGATCTTCAGCTAACGCACCCGTTCGTTTAAGTGAGAATCTTCACAACTTTTTCTATCTTAGGCTTTGTTAATAGTATTGTTGTTTTCAGGTATAAAATATGGGAACGTCCGATTTGGACGTTCCCATTCTTATTCTTATTCCATTAAGCATCCCTATAATGGAATAACGGTAAAGCTAATGACGCCTTTTTAAAAGCTGCGTTTCGCTGCCCAAGCACCTTGCATTTTACTAAGGAATACAATTTGCCCAATATGATATGCGTTATGCATGGCTAAACTCTTCAGTTCAAGCACTAATGGATTATCGCCTGGAATCTGTCTATATAAATCTTCATGTTCTGATTTTGCTAGTATTTTTCCAAGTTCTCGATGAACATAAAAGTATTCTTGTTTTGTTTCCTTCCAATTTTCTAACGTCTCAGTTGGTAATTGAAATGTAGAGTCATTATTTTCTGCCTGTGGTTCATTCGCTGTTTCACCAAGAAATCGCATCAGATATCTCTTTTCAAAGAATAGCAAATGACAAACTAATTCCCAAATGGAATTCATCATTGCCCCATCAGCCGGTTTCCAAATTGCCTGTTCCAAAGTGATGTCCTCTAGCACTTTTTCAAGTGGTGGAAACCAGTCTTCTTCATCCAAACAGCTTGCCCATTGTTGTAACAAAAGTGTCTTTACATCCATTTTCTATTCCCTCCAATTTAATCCTAGGCTGATTTTATTGGTTACCTTACAATAGATTCGCTTCAGTTAAAGAGTATTCCTCTAGACGGAATTTCTTTCATTACTTGTTCCATTATTTCTCCTTCTAAAAGATTAGGTTATCGTCTTAATTATTGTTCAACCATACTGCCCCTTTAGTTGCAGCTGTTTCCAGCCCCTTAATGAAGAATCGTGCCCGATTGCGGAAAATTTGTAACTTCCTTTTATATGTTGATCCAAAGAAAGTAACTGAATTATTGGTTTAAATCCATATATTATTTTCAGCAGTTAGTTTAAAATTAGTTTCACCAGTGTTGACTACACCTTTAGGCTCTACCAGCATTATATGGCATTCCTTTTCAGCATAAGGCTTATGCTCCACACCTTTTGGTATCACATACATTTCTCCTTTGGAAAGTTTAACCTCTCCATCGCGGAATGCGATGGACATCTCTCCGTCTATTACGATGAATGCCTCATCGGTGTCTTTATGATCGTGCCATACAAAATCCCCCAGAATCTTAACTAACTTAAACTGATAGTCATTCATTTCACCAATGACTTTGGGCGACCAGTGTTCACTGAATTTGGACAGTTTCTCGCTTAGATTAATAGCGTTATAATTGATATAAATCCCCCCAGAACTATTCTTACCTTTATTTTACAACTTCGATAGATTAATTACTATTTTGATTAAGATCTCAAAAGTTTCTGCTGATCTTCCCACAAAATGGCCCAATTGCTGAACAAAGATCAAACAGCACTCTTGAACTAACCTGCCCCTTTAGTTCATTAAGATGATTACTAATCCAAAATATTCAACTTTACTTTTTTAGTTTAAAAACTATAAAATCAGCACATCTAAAATCTTCTTCAAATGAAGGATATTTTTTTAACATCTCTTTTGATGGCTTCGGTTCTACGATGCTTTCTAAAATAAAACCTGTTTTGATTAAAGTGTTTATATAACTTGTTAATGTTCTATGGAAGAATAACATTTTTTCTTTATCTCCTAAACCTTGTTCATACGCACCTTCATAAAAATATTTATCTACGTTCCAATGTAACTTTATACCGTCTTTTGTTTTCTCCCAACCACTTTCTGGAGTAACAAAACAAGGATGTAAAATCGAAAATATAAAACAGCCTCCATCCACTAATAACCGATACATTTCTTGAAATGCTTTCTCGTAATTTGCAAGGTCTTGAATAACCATATTAGATACTATTATATCGAAACTTTGATCTTCTAGAGAATTCAAGTCCTCACAATTACCCTGCCTATAATCAATTAACAAATCATTTGGAGTTCTTCCTTTAGCAATTTCTATCATCCTTGTTGAATAATCCACAGCAGTTACATTCGCTTCGGACTTGGCTAAAATTCGACTTAAATACCCTTCACCACACCCAGCATCTAAAACTTTTTTATTATTAACCGGTTCCATAAGTGATAATAAAGTTGGATTTAAAAAAACTTCTTTATGATGGTCTCCTTGTTCGGTATGATTTGCTGAATATGTATCCGCGAAACTATCCCACCTTTTAATTGCTTCTTCTGTACCAACATTTTGTTTCATTTTATATCCTCCCTGTTCTTTTGCTTTGAATTCATTTCCTTTACTTCTATAATCTTGTTCCACTAACCTGCACCTATCGTTAATTTAGGATTCTTTTTTTACAATCAAAAGGCCACCATTTGGCGGCCATACAAATGAACTAACACAGTTAAAAGGCTCTAAAAAGAACGGAATTTGCCCAGTATGCCACTAGAATAATAATAATTGTAGTAACAATAACAAGCATTTTTTTACTGTAATTTCCAACTTCTTTCTTTTCCCTTATTTCCTCTCTGTATTTCATTTGTACCTTTTTCTTTTTATCATCTAATTTCATAGCAGGTAAACCCCTTATGAAAATAATTTAAGTTTATTTTACCATAAAAACCCTTTTCAATTTTCTACTATCCTGCACCATCATTTTTGATCAATGGTGTAATCGATATGTAAGAAGGGAATGCCAAAGATTCGCATTTTATGTTGTGCTGTGAGCACGCCTGCCATTGTTTCATTAATGAAAAAGTGTTCGGATAACGGAAGCTTGAAAAGCGCTTTGCCCGCTGCTAAATAAATACCGGCGTCACTGTCTCCCTCGCTCGAAAGAATGAGAGAGCCATCGGTAGCGTCAAGCTGTAAAATGCCAATCATTGACGAATAGGGAAGCGGAAGTGCTATATTCATATACGTCCTGCCCTTCGTTTCATGCTGAGAATAAATGGCCACAAATACGGTATTCCCCTTCACCTGGCGAATCCATGCGCGTGGGTTTTCCCTCCCATCGAGCGTTTGATCAACAGTGCGTATTTGATAGGTCATTTCAGTACGGTTACTTGAGATGGGCAAGTTCAATTGCTGTAGTTTTGTACTTATCAATTTATAGCACACCGCAAACGGTTTAAACCAAGTTGCCCATTTTACAGACGCAAATAACCGATACTTATCTGTGTTCTCATAAAAATGGACGATTGTTTTTGGTAAAGTTTTTATATCAACAAACTCACTTAGATCATCCACTAGACCCGGGTGTGGCTTGCCTGCTCCTTTTAACGCACCTCGAATTTGGCTCACTGGGAAATTCCAGACATCCTGTTTCGTTTTAGGAGGCACAAGCACCCAGCCGAGTACGCCTAACATGCCAAAAATTAAACAGTTAAACAAGCCATGGAATTTTAGCATGAAATCAATACTAACCAACCAAATTCCAAATGAATTATATGTCGCATAAAGCAATGAAAATAAGATTGTGATGCCTAGTGCACTGAACGATAGCCGTATCAATATCGCCTGCAAGTGTGAAAGGAAACGTGTTTCGTATGCCAGGACGATTAATGTGTAAATGGCAAATATGTATAGCAACACAGAGATGATTTCCAGTAACGGCGATAATGAAATGCCAATGGCGACCAGTATGGGACCTGCTAAAATAATCGGCACAATTACACGATACCAGGTTGAATCGTGTAAGCGTCCAAAAAACCCAAGAGATATGGGCAATAAAAAGGCAGAGTAATGAAAATGAATAGCCGTTAACCACGTGATCAGTGGACTGAAACCTGTATCCATTCCCGTCATATAAGCAAAGAACCATAGTCCGCCTACAAATAAATACATCATCCCAATATCAATGGATATTTCTGCCCAATTTGTAAAACCACGCTGAAAAAAACGCTTTAGGCCATTACACGCCACAAAAAAGGTAAACGTCATATAAATGAAGGCGAGTACCATCTGTCCTGTACTTGATGGGACGACTTGCAGTAAAAAAATGGAGAGCATGGCCATCCAATTGAACATAATATATTTCCACTTTGTTTCTAATAGCAGCTGGAGCATAAGTGGCACGAAAATTAACTGGGCAGCTGTCAGCATTAACAAATACGATTCAGATGCCAACATGCTGCTTGCTATGAAAAAGAGCACACCTGCAATGGTGATTGGACTAAAGAGCCTGCATCTTAAATTCGCCTGCATAAGCCATCAACCTTCCTACGATTCGGTTTCTTATATCGACTTGAATCGTAAATACTTCTCGGACATCATCGTACCCTTCCTCAACGGTCACGACTCCTTCCAATAACCGAGGAATTGGAAGCTCCAGGTTACCTATAACGATACGTTGAGGACCAGAGTGAATATGAATGCGCCCTTCAGGTGTAACCGCAAATGTTAAATCCGAATAAAATAAGCTCGGCTCCCCTAAATAATCCTTTACAACTCCACGTTTCGTATCGACCGTCATAAACGCATTAAAATGCCGAGTGATCTCTTTAAAATGAAAAGTACGCTCCCAATGTATTTGTGCCTCACCTGTCGGCAATGATCTACAGGTATTTTTGATGGAAAACGGCACATCCTTCCCATTTTCGGGAAAAAGAAATTTCCAGCGTGCTGCTAATTTCAAAAAAGGTTTTAGCCAGCCTGCCCCCGTTTCAATCTTTGACATCGTTCCGACCCCATTGAACGGTTTACCAATTGGCAGGGCATAACGCTCTTGAAGCTTAGGATGAAGTCTTTGAAAATCCTCACCTAAGAGGTCTTGGTAGATTGTCATGATGATTCACCCTTTCGCGTCCGCCTGCAACTTGTTGCCGATGGCAAATCAGTTGCTAGTAAGAAGCTAATGATGGAAAGGACCCACAGACTAGCATTAAATGTAAGAGGGGTAAACGGATGCGATGCTAATGAAGGATTAGCGATCAAGGCACTAATGGTTAGTAACGGAAAAATAATGATCTGCCCAATAAGTAAATGTCTTTTCTTACGATAAAGCAGCCAAACCACTGCAAATAAAATCTCGAGAACGCCTATTATTTCTACACCCTTCACAGCAGCAGTCCCATCCAAGGATGTTAAACTGGAGAGCATCGATACTTCCTCAGGATGCTTGGCAATCATCTTCGGGATGAGCCCATGATAAAGCCAAATAAAGACAAAAAGCATGGTTACTATAGCGTTAATAATGAAACGGACATACTGAGATCGTGGTGATTCCCCCTTTTCAATCCAGCGTTTTAGCACATCAAAGCTTAGAGCCGTTGCCCACCCCATGATTGGCCGAAAAAAGAAGTCTACAAGCCGTCCAAGCAAACCATAGCGTACATCATAATCATATTGGGTCAGAAATGTGATTCCGTTATCTGTCGGTATATATTGCCAATATCCTTTCCCTTCACGAATTGGCGAAATGTTTTGATCGGTACCAAAGTGGAGAGAAGATGTTTTTGAACCATCCTTCTTATTATGCGTACCAACGCTTTTACCCCAGCCAGCGACTTTAACATAACGACCCAATTTCGTTTCATATAAAAAGGATTGCGGATCATCTTCTGATTTTTTCGGTAAATAGGTAATAGAAGAAAAACGCAAATCCCATTGTTCATGTAGTTCAGGCTTTTGAGTCATCCCCCATACCTCGTCTATAGTTGCCTGAATTGGAATTTCCACATAGATTGGTTTATTTTTCATAAATGTCACCTCCATTAATAAAGTAACATAAGTTTCCATACAACATGGTAGAATTTATGAAATGGCTGTAAGAATTATCGCCCATAACAGTTCAGCTAACCTGCCCAGTTAGTTATTAAGAAGTAAACAACTTTTTCCTAGCTGCACAGCTTGGTCCCTACCTGAATTGTCCCAACCTGTATCACCAGGTTGGTGATACCTCCTTTAACAGAACGTAAAAAGCCATTCCTGTACAGAATGGCTTCAACGCATCACAGCTTTAGTTTAAATTTTTTTTGAAATAATTTATTATCATTCAAACCACGCCTACATATCTCGTTTTTAAGTAATTCCACAAAGTCTTTACTATCTTTAAGTTTGGTAGCCGCGAGGTAAGTTTCAATCAATAGTTCATCATCTAACCTATTTAAGCAATTTATTATCATCCACTCCTTCTCACCTAAAATTGAACAGACTCAATTAGAAAAGACTAGATAACAATAAAATTGTTATTTCATATACTATTATTCGATACTTTTCTTGAATATATTTACCACGTTCTTGTATTGAATTAAACCTTTGGACCTAAAATTAGTATCATTTTCATAATTTTAAGATTATTCAAGTATTAATACCTATATATTATTCCTATTTGAGCCATAATGGAAGTAGAAAATCTTGTTTTACCTAAAGAACCTGTAAAGTGATCATAACGTTATTTATTTTTAATCCAAATACGTAAAAGCCTTGCTACAATTTTTGTAGTAAGGCTCTTTAAAGTTGATTAATCGTTAATCAGAAACGCACCTGTTAGTTCTATAAGGCTTGTAGAGTTGACACAACCTGTGAAATAAAAAAGGCTGCCAAAATGGCAGCGTTAGTTGGATTTTCTTTCTTTTAAATACGATTTTAGTTTGTTCTCTATTGACAGGGCCATTGTTGAAACTACTATGTGCTTTTTTTCCTAAATCAGAAGGTAGAACAAGTAATGAGCTTTTCAATACTTGTTCTTTTTTATTTATCACGTTATTGGTTTATATTTTTTTGATTGATTAAACTTTTAACCTTGGAAATAATACCGATGATAAGATAGATAATTCCATTAGCAACAATAATTAACCCTATAAATGCAGCACCAAATCCTGCCCCTTCTCCAGTACCACCACTATTATGATCAATCTTCACAAAAAAATAACCTGCTATAAACGCTATTATAGGCCCTAAAATTCCAATAACTATACCGGATAACCACAATGAGATTTTATTTCTCTTGTATAAAGAAATAGCCAAGGCATTCAAAATTAAAAGAGATACAACTAAAACAAGCCAAATTAACCCATCACCACTCATATAAACAACTCCTAATTTATTTAGGGATTACAGATTGAAATAAATCGTCCCAGTATAAATAAAACTATGAAAATAGTAATAACAAACACTTTTTTACTGTTATTTTCATCTGCTTCTTTCTTTTCCTTAATTTTCTTTCTATTTTTCATTTGTATCTTTTTCTATTTGTTAGCTAATATGTTAAATTTCCTCCTTAAAGAAAAATTTGCTAAACCAATTTTACCACATTAACCCATTTCCCTTAATGAACTAACCTGTCCCGTTAGTTCCATAAGAAAAAGCTGCTTTAAAGACAGCTCTGATCTTCAGCTAACGCACCCGTTAATTCAACTTTATTTCATAAGGAGTGTTTGATGCTGTTTCTTGTGTAAAAAGCAAGCAAAAAAGTAATCAAAGGGGGAGTGCAACCAGTCTGAACCAACCATTCCACCAATGAAATATAGTGATGGTAGGACAAGTGCAATTCCACTAATTAATAATGCTTTCCAAGATTTTTTACATAAACCCCATATAAATAAAATTAATGAAGTTCCAATCAATAGCAAAAAAATAAGCCCCCCCCAAAAGAAAGCCCATTTATTTTCCCCCGTATTCTTTTGTCTCAACTTCTATATAATGTTCAATGTTTTCTGTTGGATTCCTATTGAAATATCCTGCCCCGTTAGTTCCATAAGAAAAGGAGCTGCTGATCAGCTCCTGATAATGAAGTAAAGCACCTGTTAGTTCATTAAGACTTATTGTAAATTTGAAATAAATAGTGCAGTAAGGGGTAATGCCAAAAGATTAAAGATTAGTTTTTCTTATCCTTTTCAAGTAAATCAATAATTCTATCAAGCTTTTGTTCGATATTTTCTGACTTGCTTGGTTGTTTAGTAATGAGAGAACGAACAAGAAAAAACACCCCAGAAAATAAACCAAATATAAAAATAAGGAAAACTAGTTGATATAACATATCGCCATTCATATTAATTCCTACCTTTACAAGTACTGGTATTAGTGTATCATATTTTTTACTGCACAGTTCTTTAACAATTCGCTTATGAAACTAGCCTGCCCCGTAGTTGCATAAAGAAGAAGCTGCCGCAGCAACCCCTTATTGAAGTAAAGCACCCGTTAGTGAAAGAAGCCAGTTGCTTATAATGGCAAACTCATAGTAACTGTTCTTATGTTAAATCCCATTTTTTCGTAAAGTTTAATAGCTTGATTCTCTGCAAATGCACTAAGACGGACTTCAGAGTATCCATCTTGTCTTAAATGGTCAATGGCAGTTCTCATTAACCGTTTAGAAATTCCATTCCCTCTAAATTCTTCTATAACAAATAATTCATAAATAAATCCACTCATCTTATCAGTAAATTGGTCTTTACTTGACCCTATAAGAATCCATCCCATTAATTTGTCAGTCTCTGTTGCTATTAAATAATAGCTTCCCTTTTCCAGTAGAGGTTCAACAAGATGTTTGATTTTTTCGTTTGTAGGTTTTACTTCACCCAATGTGCCATCATATACAGCTTGTGGAGAAAGTAACATAACCTTTTTTAGTTCAGAATCGTTAGGTTTTCTAATATCCATTAATAATGTCGAGTCCTTTCAATATTCTTTTGTAAATTTTAGCATAATATCCCAATATTCATCTTCCAAATTCTATAATTACTTTGATTTCTTGTTCAACTCTCCTGCCCCGTTAGTTCTATAAGGAAATACCAAAACGGTTTACCTTTTCTGATTAGACCTTGTCAGGCAAGGATTTTTTACTTTTGCTGTACTGATTCTTAAAATGTTTTCTTTATTTTTAGCTGTACTTCATAATAACAAAGGGATAATTTTAAAAAACAGAAAACCTTCTTATAAGTACAATCGTCTATAACTAAAGAAGGAAGTGTGAACTGTTTTGGAGGAGTTAGTGTTGAAATGGTCTCAAATGAAAGATGACAAATCCATACTGGATGAAATCATGTCCCTTTATGGCCAGGATATTCTGCAATTGGTCTATTCGTATGTAAAGGATGCAGTTGTGGCAGAGGACCTGACACAGGAGATTTTCATCAAATGCTATAAGGCTCTGCCCACTTATAACCAACAATCAAATATAAGGACGTGGCTTTGGAGAATTGCTATTAACCATTGTAAGGATTATAGGAAAAGCTGGTACTTCCGAAATGTTTCGACGGCGGAAGAGGAGCAGGAATGGACTTCTACCGATAACGTGGAAGAAAAGGTCATTCAGCAGGATGAAGACATGCAACTTGCTGGTGCAGTCATGGAACTGCCAATCCAATATCGCGAGCTCATTTATCTCCATTATTTTCAGGAAATGAAGCTCAAGGAGATTTCTGAAATTACCGGGGTCAAACTTGGAACGGTGAAGACCCGGATGCGCCAGGCGAAAAGAAGGTTAAAAACCTATTGGGAGGAATCCACCGATGGAAGATAAATTATCACGCTTGAAATCGGCTATGAAAAAGCATACATTTCTTGATTTGAAATTCACGGAAAATCATAAAAACTCCATCCATACTGCCATCGAAAATCAGGATGTAAGTAAGGAAGAAATCTTGCTTGGTATTTTCAGATCTTTGGATAAGGAAAAAAGTGGTTATCAAATTAATGAATCTCTATACCAGAAAGGCATCCGTAAATTTGAAAATAACGAAGGCTCCTTGTATGCTGCCTTGCATGAGCTGGAGAAGGAAGGCTGGCTCCAGTCTTTTTGGGAAACGAAAGAAAGGAAGCTCTATTCCCTGGATGAACGTGCGAAAAAGTGGCTAAAGAAAAAGGATGCTAATAGTGGTTCCGCTTCTGCTAGTTGGCGGACAGCCTTTGAAGGAGGAAGAAGCGATTGAGAAGCAATCATTTTTTAGATGAGGTGTCGTCGTATATCCGATCAAAAGAAGCAAAAGAATATATAGCAGCCGAACTAAAAGCCCATCTGCATCAAGCTAAAACTGAACTGGTCCAAAAAGGATACACAGAGGATGAAGCAGATGAACTGGCTGTCCGGAATATGGGAAGTCCATCAGACATTGGGCAGAAGATGGACAAGCTGCATCGACCGGCGATTGATTGGAAACTAATGAGCATGTTTCTGTTCATGTCAGCTACGGGCCTGTTTTTGTTTTGGTTCTTATTTAAGGATGGTAATTCTTTTTCAGTACTGAAGCAGGTATACTCTGTCACAGGAAGTGTAATTATGGCCTGTGTTATTCTATTTTTCGATTATCGGAAATTCCAGAGATGGGGCTGGGTTTTCTTTACGATAGGATGTCTGATTCTTGTTCAGTTCCAATTTTCCAATGTATTAGTGAACGGCAAGCCTCGAATTAATATTATAGGTTTATTGTCGGTCGATTCGATTGTGGTTCTGCCACTTTTTCTGCTTGCATGGGCCGGAATGCTACAATCAAAAAAGATGAATGTTTATTGGGCTGCCATTTTATACGTTTGTTCTACCTTTTTGTTTCTATTTACAGTCAACTTGCAGGCGGTGGCGCTTTACTCATTGATGGTTGCTGTAATGGTCTGGAGAAGCAGCCTAAATAAAAGGAAAATCCTTATCACTGCAGCTGTCCTGCTTACTACTTGTGTTTCGCTTCTGCTTATATTTTCAAAAGATATAAAGACCTATCAATTTGAAAGACTTCTTGCGTTCATTACACCTGAAAAATTCAGTGAGACATCGGGGTATATGTATTTGAAACTGGAAAAGCTAATTGCTGATGCCGGATGGTTTGGACATTTTGGTTCCCTAGCGAAGATTGATTTTTCAAATGAAATGATGACGGATTTTATCTTTGTAACGATTACCTATACGCTCGGCTGGGCCGGGGCCTTACTCATTGGTATGCTTTTTTTATGGTTGATCTGGCGAATTTCTCGTATATTCCAAACTGTGAAAGACCCATTTGGGAAAATACTTGTTTCCGGCAGTTTTGCCATATTCACTGCACAGGTAACTGTTAGCATCGGAATGTCTCTCGGCTTATTACCGATAATAAGCCTATCCCTGCCATTTATGAGTTATGGTGCTTTATCAGCGATGATTAACGCCTTCTTGTTTGGTCTGGTTTTAAGTGTGTATCACCAAAAAAATATTATACTGATGAAGAAAATTTGAGAGTATGGTACTGTAGCTCATACTCTATTTTCTGAAGAAACTAGGAATGGGTAAAGGCATGAAGCTTTGAAAGATGCAATTAATCATGAGGATAATTATCAGGTGAAAAACCCCTAAAAGTTGAATATATATAGGAACTTATAAATGATTCAGTAAGTCGATCTATCACAATATAGAACTAATCAAGAGCTATGTGTAGCTTTGAAATAAAGATTGATCAAAAAGTCATCCTGCCCCCCATATTAGTGTAAATAAAAAGAATCCATTTTGAAAAAAATGATCAAAATGGTTTCTTTTCTTGTGATACAGTATACAGTTATTGTAAAATGATTGCTTTTTTTAGTAAACCTTAATGAACTAACGCACCCCTTAGTTCATTAAGAAAACCTGTTTTTTTAGTTTTAATAAAACTTTTTCCCTTTTCTTTATAAGGGAAGGTTCTTCATCCCACCATCTTAAGTCACTACCACTATCTATTATTTCTACTGCTATTTTTTTCACATTTTCCTCAAGCCTACCCAATTTCCATTGAATAGCTGCTAATGAAAGCCAAAACACGGTAGTATCTTCTTCATCAAACTCTTCGGCTTTTAAAGACTGTTCAACTAAAATATTTGTCGCCTCTTCAGAAGAAAAACCCACTGCAATTAAATCCTTTATAATGTAACTGCACATCTTCAGCAAAATAATCTGAAAAAATTGCCGTCCCCCAGGTTGCCATAATATGCCCTCCAAACCTATAACATTATTTAAATAAGTCTATTTCAGCTATTTAACTCTTTCTTCAACTATCCTGCCCCTTTAGTTCATTAAGAAAGAGCTACCTTAAAGACAGCTCCGATCTTCAGCTAACGCACCTGATAATTTACGTTCTTTTGGAAAAGGGGAACTTCACCCCAAAATCCATTCATATACGTAGTGTCCGCCTGTACCTATTAAAAAGTATTTAAGAAAGATCAAAAGTTTATTTGGCTTATCATAATTCACAAATAACATAAATAATCCAAATAAAACCCCAAATCCTAGTGATTGATATAAAAGTGTCATTTAATCGTCCTTAAGCAAAAGTTAATTTTTACAGATAATCTTAGCATATAATTAATATTGATAATAATTGCTAGTCTTCCTTCACTAAAGATTATTTAATATTGATATTGAACCGGTACCGTTTATTTTTCAAGTTAAAGAGTGCGTTTCTGTAGCCAGCAGGAACGTTTTTTTTATTTGAACTCACATTTAATTTAAGTGTATAGCTTCACACTTTCGGGAGGTCAATTGTCGAATAAAGATCAAACAGCGCTCTTGAACTAATCTGCCCGGTTAGTTGATTAAGGATGATTTAGAATCATGGCATGATAAAGGGTCGTTGAGAATTACACGATCTAATATCACATTAATTTCCTTCTGCTAAGTAATAAGGTGTTTTGTCACCTTGGCAACCAATGATTGAGTATTTATTTTCTTCAACTACAATTTTCTCGCATTCAAATGTGTTAATTTCTCCACTGCCGTATTCATCTCTAGTGGTATCCTCAGTAACTTCAAGCTGCTCTCCGTTATATGTTAATTCAGTTAGGATTGGGTCGCCTTCCTTCGTGTAAGCCACCACACGAATACTATCCTTATCCCCTGTTTCTGTATTTTTGATAAATTCTTTTAACCTAGATTCATTTTCAATATCGCCATTATTCCTATTCACAATATCCGTATCAGAAGGAACAAATTTTTTTGAATCAGTCTCTATATCGGCACAACCAACTATAAGCAAAAACATTATGCTGGCAGTTATAAAACTCACATATCTCACCATAAACTCCCCCTTTAGTTATATGACGTTATAAATCGTTTTCAGTTTCACTTTTTCAACGGTCCTGCCCCTTTTGTTCCATAAGAAAAGAGCTGCCGAAGCAACTCCCTGATTGATGAATAAGAACAGTTCTTACAATGTCATTAAATTCACAGTAACGATTATTGCTAGTGAAGCCCATACAAGAAAAAGGATTGCAGCAAGATGCTGGGATGCTTCGTCTTTTATTGCTTTTATAAATGTTAATATAAAGCTATATCCAATAATGAAAAATAAAATTGCATATAAGAAAAACAATAGATACATTATACATTCCTTTCGTTATACGTTAGATCTATAATGCTTGCAGCAGAAACTGTATGATAAAATATGACGCGAAAAACAAAAATTATTAGGAGCCTGCTGCCATAGCCATTCCGATGATTATTAGAAGGAAACCTAACAAAATTACGCCACTTCCTAATGAAAAAATGAAATCAAATACAAATGAAATGGTACTAAATGTTTTATTTTTATATGTTTTTGCTACATTAACAAAATAAAAGATAGCCAAAACAATAAGAAGTAAACCCACTAAAGATAATAATGACCAAATCATATGAACACTCTCCACAATCTTTGTTTTAAATGACTCTAATCTGTTATTGCCTTAGTTTGAACAGAGTTACATAACCTAGGATCAGAAAGTAACTCTGTTAATTCGCTTAAATATAAATAATGTTTATCGCATTGTGAGGAATTAGGTATTCTTTCACCCTTATTCATCATTTCTAACATTGGAGAGGAAAGAAGAACTTCAACGATAAGTAAATCCGGTTCTGCTAAGTTCATTTTGAAGCCTGCAAATACATCTTCTTGTTTTATGTCTTTAACAGTTTGAATTAGACTTTGTAACTTAGTAACACTAATCGTTAATTTTATTAAAGGAAAACATCTTACCGTAGGGTTTTTTACTATCTTTCTATTCCTATAATCATAAACGAAATAAAACTTATCCTGATATTGATTCCGTTTTTTAAATTCATTAGTTAGTAAGTAATATTGGTCAGTAAGTCCAGTTGATAATTGAGACTCTTCTACCCCTACCAATAACGTCAGATTTTCTGGGGAAGAAATTGATATCGTGGTTATTGAGTTTTTTGATATTTTGGAGTTATATTCCATTAATTCACTTAGCTGAGGATTCGATAACTCACCTGCATGGATTCCTATCAGGTATTGATTCATATTCTACACACTCCTTTTATACTTACTAAGTAAATACGATATGTAAAAAAAAAATCCTTCTTCATCACACCTGCCCCGTTAGTTCCATAAAAAAAGCTGCCTTAAGGACAGCTCTAATCTTCAGCTAACGCACCCGTTAGTTCATTAAGCCTTTTTTCTTTTCTTCCAGTCTGTCACTTAATTCGTTAAAGGTCTGAACTACCTCAGGCATTGATAATTTTTTTGCTAATAAATTCCCTTTTTCGATTGATTTAGAAGCTTCTTCAAATAAATTTGCTTTAATTTGAGCATCTGCAAGGCAATACCAATAAAACCAAGCATCCATTTTTAAAATTTTATCCTTATAGAAATTTTCAATTATAGGGTAGTATTTAGGATATGAATCTTTATCAAAAACCAATTTTTCACCATTCCATTTTAATACATCTACTAAATAACTTTCACCAATATACGATTGCCAGGTAGCTAAACTGACTTTTTTATTTTGGTTCAATAAGTCTATCTCAAAATAAGGAACATCTGCAATTTTCTTTAATGAATTATTAACCCATTTGAAAATTTCAAGTTTGTTTCCTGCAGCTGCACCAATTGAAACACCGAATAAATATTCTTTTGTACCATCACCAGTAATATCAGCTAAACCTGAAAAATCCAAACCAACTCCTTGAGCTTTTGTTTCCCAAACATTATTAACCTTTTTTAGTACCATTACTCCAAACTCGGAAGGATTAGGTTGTTCTTTTGCTTTAATTTCAAAAGTAGCGATTATTTCTTTTTGCCCATCGTGGTTAAAATCATAAAGTTGAATTGGCTGTGTGGAGAAAGGTTTTTCAGGGTTTACAAGTAACGAGTTCGATGGTTTAAACTTCTTAACAATGTTCATTATATCTTTTTCCTGGTTTTCGTTAGCATGAACAAATATCGGTGATAGATTTAATGTCACCAATATTAAGGTAAATTGCATTATTTTCTTCATCAAGTTTGTCCCCTTATACCGGTATGGATTTATAATTCCCTATTATCGCTTTGTATATTATGGACTTTATTTATAAAACAATTATGGAACTAAACTGCCCCTTTAGTTCATTAAGCAAAAAGGCCACCAAATGGCAGCCATTGTTCTCAAGCTAAACCAGCTAATAGGAAGTCAATATTTTTCTCTAAAATTTTCATTTCCCTTATGATATACTATTTTTGTTCATGACAAATAACCCTCCAAAACCCTTTTGGAAGGATTTTTCTCTGTTTCACAAAATCGTTAATCAGGCTAAATCTAGGAATGCTTCTTTTCTCTTTAATAAAGCGTAAATCCAATGAAGCAACTTATTCATACAGGCAACGATTGACACTTTGGCTGGTTTTCCTTCTGATTTTTTCTTATCATAGAAGGCTTTAAGCTTTTTGTTCCTTGAACTTCTTATGCCACATAGTACGGCAAGATACAGAGAATGACGTAGTCTGCTCGAACCTCTTTTAGTAATACGATTAATGGTTGCCGTAAACTTACCCGATGAGTGAACACTTGGATCTACTCCAGCGAAGGCAACTAGTTTTTTCGGGTGATTAAACCGATCGATTTCACCAATCTCAGAGATAATCGTGGCTGCGATTTTTTCTCCGATACCGGGAATCGATTGGATGATCTTATATTCTTCCAGTTCATTTGCCAGGGCCACTATACGATCTTCCAACTCAGAGAGGTGTCCCTGGTAATGAAAAAGCAACTCAATATACATACGAAGATTGATTACGTGACTTTGATACACGTTTATTTGAAATGGATTTCGAGACGCGGAGTCCATTATTTTTTTTGCTTTTTCCCATGCCCATTGACCCGATCGGCTAGGACAGAACTCTATAACACTCTCTGCTAGTTTACTTTCTCCGGCTGCTAATACCGCCTCTGAAGTGGGATATTCCTTTAATATCAATAAGGAAACCCTTGAATATAGATCCCCAAAAACCTTCCGGTATTCAGGAAACACTTGATCTAAAATGGTGTGAAACTGAAGTTTAGCTTCCACATACATATTCGTTACGATTTCCTGTTGTCTGGACAAATTCCGAAGGTCTAATAGCTGAATTCCTCTAACTTTATGAGGTTCTAAATCCTCTTTGTAATACAGCACACACAACTGGTACGCATCGATAGCGTCCGTTTTTACCTTCCGTAAGCTGGACTTCTTTGCCTGATAAGAAATAATCGGATTTAGTAAGATATATGGAATCCCTTGTTCCTCCAGGTATTGAATAACAGGAGAATGGTAATGCCCTGTAGATTCTAAAATGACCATAGGCATCTGCCCTGTCACCTCTTCAATTTCTTTTAGAAATTCTAAAAAATGATCTAACTCCTCTTTGATATGCTTCATTGAAAAGCTCTTCCCATACGGTTTAGATTGATCTAAAAATGCCTGAACTTGGCTCTCTCCTTTTGCCACATCCAGACCAACAACTGGATTCATTGTTTTTTCCTCCTCTACTTACTAACCAGTACCCCTAGTCCTCTCCATGTAGTGTCATAGCTTCGCTTGTTATACGAGATCTGCGTCCCAACCAGCCTCAAACATGTTTCTACAAGTAGGGGGCGGACAGTTTAGTTCACGGGATCAAGTCCCACGCACCCGTACGTCCTACCCTGGCTACTGATATAATAGATTCTATTAAAAAAAGGTCAACCAGTAATTTTTACTGGTCGACCTTATAATACGAACGCACCCGTTAGTTCCACAACTCATAAATCGGCAGGTTGAAATTCAATTGATTTTGCTTGATACATTTTGTCTAGAAATTCATAAACAATAACAATTTCACCAATATAGCCAGCTGGAGAAATTTGACCTGGGATTTTAGCAATTAGTTGATTATCTTTTACTTCATAATCAATAATACTGCCAAAACCTATATCCTCAAATAAGTTTGAAGGTCGTATTTTTAAAGGTGTTATATCTACAATAGATACCTTATCACCCAAACTGACTTCTGCTTTTTGAGTCGATAATTTTGTTTTTACATTTTTATAAATAATTGCAATAGGATTTTCAACAAGCACGTCAATCAATCCATTAGTATTTTTATAAACATAAACTTCTTCTTCTAAAACACCAGTACCATAACCTTTCGTCAAGATTATGATTAACTCTTTCTTTTCATCTTTGTTAATGTCTTCATAAAATATTTTTGGGGCGTAGGAAGGGTTGGTATCGTTTATCCAATAAGGTCTTGAGTAAACCTTTCCCTTGAAATCAATTTTAAAATCTCGATATAGACTACCCATCTTTTTTGCATAGACAGTTATATTATCTTTATCAGATTTTGCTATGACAGTATTTCCAGGAATTGTTGCTCCTGCTTTATTAGGGACTATAACAAGAAGAAATGCCATTATAAAAATAATGTATCTTTTCATTAGTTTAACACCTCATTTTAGTGTTCCCTAAGATGTATTCTTATTCAACTAAACTGCCCCTTTAGTTCCATAAGAAAAAGAGACCTTATAGACAGCTCCTATCATAAGCTAACGTACCCTTTAGTTCTTTAAGAACGCTCTCTTTTTATATCAAAGGTACGACACGCCAGGAATTTTCAATTGTGAATTGTTCTCCTATAATTCCTTTAAGATCCAACTCCGTTTTTGCCTGACTTTTCAAAGCAGAAAAGGATGAATTTATATAATTCTTATGTGCTTCTTCACTTAACCACCCAGTGAGTACAAGGAAGCGTTTATCATCTTTAACAGAAGAACCAAACTCCCCACCAAGCATTTTTTCAGTCTTTTTCATACCTGGGTTCCAAACTTTGCTTTGTGTTTCTATAAAATGAGAAGCCCTTCCCTCCTTTACATTAGAAAGTGCAGTTCGAATAAAATTACTTTCTCTTAATATCGATAATATGTCTTTTTCAATTCCCTGAATATTAAAGACCTCTTCAAATAATTCAACCTCAATTGATGTATATGTACTTGACTGATTAGTGTTTAAAAATATACTGTCGTGAACATTATTCATAAAATAAGCATAAACTTCTTTATTTTCCCAGAAGGAAAATACACAAGCAGTAGATTTATTTTTTTTACTCCATCCACCAACTTGTCCTAAGAATCCGTTGATGGTGTTTAAAGGTTGCCATTGTTCTTGTAATTTTGAGAATAAATCTATTTTATCTTTTTTTACCTGACAAGAAATCCTTTTAATAATCATGATTAAGTGTCCCCCTTAATTTTCAACTTTACCATTATCTTCTATCGGGGTGACTACTTATGCAACTAATCTGCCCCTTTAGTTCCATAAGAAAGAGCTGCCTTAAAGACAGCTCCGATCTTCAGCTAAACCAGCTAATAGGAAGTCAATATTTTTCTCTAAAATTTTCATTTCCCTTATGATATACTATTTTTGTTCATGACAAATAACCCTCCAAAACCCTTTTGGAAGGATTTTTCTCTGTTTCACAAAATCGTTAATCAGGCTAAATCTAGGAATGCTTCTTTTCTCTTTAATAAAGCGTAAATCCAATGAAGCAACTTATTCATACAGGCAACGATTGACACTTTGGCTGGTTTTCCTTCTGATTTTTTCTTATCATAGAAGGCTTTAAGCTTTTTGTTCCTTGAACTTCTTATGCCACATAGTACGGCAAGATACAGAGAATGACGTAGTCTGCTCGAACCTCTTTTAGTAATACGATTAATGGTTGCCGTAAACTTACCCGATGAGTGAACACTTGGATCTACTCCAGCGAAGGCAACTAGTTTTTTCGGGTGATTAAACCGATCGATTTCACCAATCTCAGAGATAATCGTGGCTGCGATTTTTTCTCCGATACCGGGAATCGATTGGATGATCTTATATTCTTCCAGTTCATTTGCCAGGGCCACTATACGATCTTCCAACTCAGAGAGGTGTCCCTGGTAATGAAAAAGCAACTCAATATACATACGAAGATTGATTACGTGACTTTGATACACGTTTATTTGAAATGGATTTCGAGACGCGGAGTCCATTATTTTTTTTGCTTTTTCCCATGCCCATTGACCCGATCGGCTAGGACAGAACTCTATAACACTCTCTGCTAGTTTACTTTCTCCGGCTGCTAATACCGCCTCTGAAGTGGGATATTCCTTTAATATCAATAAGGAAACCCTTGAATATAGATCCCCAAAAACCTTCCGGTATTCAGGAAACACTTGATCTAAAATGGTGTGAAACTGAAGTTTAGCTTCCACATACATATTCGTTACGATTTCCTGTTGTCTGGACAAATTCCGAAGGTCTAATAGCTGAATTCCTCTAACTTTATGAGGTTCTAAATCCTCTTTGTAATACAGCACACACAACTGGTACGCATCGATAGCGTCCGTTTTTACCTTCCGTAAGCTGGACTTCTTTGCCTGATAAGAAATAATCGGATTTAGTAAGATATATGGAATCCCTTGTTCCTCCAGGTATTGAATAACAGGAGAATGGTAATGCCCTGTAGATTCTAAAATGACCATAGGCATCTGCCCTGTCACCTCTTCCATTTCTTTTAGAAATTCTAAAAAATGATCTAACTCCTCTTTGATATGCTTCATTGAAAAGCTCTTCCCATACGGTTTAGATTGATCTAAAAATGCCTGAACTTGGCTCTCTCCTTTTGCCACATCCAGACCAACAACTGGATTCATTGTTTTTTCCTCCTCTACTTACTAACCAGTACCCCTAGTCCTCTCCATGTAGTGTCATAGCTTCGCTTGTTATACGAGATCTGCGTCCCAACCAGCCTCAAACATGTTTCTACAAGTAGGGGGCGGACAGTTTAGTTCACGGGATCAAGTCCCACGCACCCGTACGTCCTACCCTGGCTACTGATATAATAGATTCTATTAAAAAAAGGTCAACCAGTAATTTTTACTGGTCGACCTTATAATACGAACGCACCCGTTAGTTTAAGTACAATTCTTCACAAACTCATATTCCTCCACAAAACTGACCTGCAGCTTAACAGGAAAAGGCGATTTCTCAATTAATTTCTATTTGGATTATTTATTTGAATGTGAGGAAAGACCCCGCCCCATAAGTTACATAAAGAAAAACCTGTCATCAAGACAGCTCCGATCTGCAGCTAACGCATCCGCTAGTTCATTAAGGCTTATCGCAGAGTTAATAAACTGTACGGGAAATCTGTTAGATAATACATATATTAAGCAAAGTGCTCATAATTTTAGGTTTGTTTTTCAAAAGCAAGTTTAAAACCAAAGCCTAATAAAACAAATCCAGTGGCTCCTTGTAAAACTTTTTGTACAGAAGGTTTTCTTATCCAATATTTCAGGTAATTTATTAAATAAACACAAGTTAGATACCATATAAGGTTTAAAAATGCATAGGAGCATCCCATCACTAATAATTGAGTAAAATGGCCTTCTCCTGGTTTAACAAATTGGGGTAAGAATGTAAAGAAAAATACGGCGACTTTTGGGTTGGAGACGCAGGTTATAAAACCTTGGAAAAAGCAACTGTTTCTTTTTGAGTTACTTTTTATTTGTGATTTTTGACCTTCTACTTTAAGTTCGCTCGGCTTCCGTAAGGAAAGTAAAGATTTAACACCAAGGTAGATTAAATATACGGCACCAGCATACTTGAATATTGAAAAGACATAAGCCGATTGAAGGATGATTGCTGACAACCCAAATACTGCTGCCAAGATATGGAGGATTAGCCCAGAGAATGACCCAAAAACGGTCTTGACCCCGCCTTTTTTACCAAGAGAGATTGTGTTTTGAATAAGAACTCCTGCATTTGGACCTGGCATTATAATAAGTAAAAAAGACATCATTAAAAATAATAGATAATTTTCCAATTCATATCCTCCTTTTTTAATTTGGTTTAATGATGACCAATAATATCAAGGATCCAGCATAAAGAATACTTGAGCTGTCTTTTAGGGCACCTTTTTCTTAATGGACTAATTGAATTATTCTCATTTACAATCACCCCAGTTTGAAATATCTCTATTTTACCATTAATTATCAGAAAACTATGTATAAGATACAAAAAAAGGAACCTCTAGGGAGATTCCTAAATTAATCATCTTTACGGCTGAATTATTAATATTTCCCAATAGCCGTAAGCAGCCCTCGGATTTGGGGGTTTGTGCCGATTTACCTGACTTTTTCTCCTTTTAAAATAATGAAAATAATCGTTCGATGTTCTCTTCAAAGTTTTGTTGAATATTTACTTTTTTCGGTGCAATTCCATTATTCATGAGTTGCAAATGTCCAAGTACGTAACTAAGAAACATTTGTACATTTTGCTCAATCATTGATTCATCTTTTGTAATGGGTTTAATAATTTCAACTAATATGTTATGCAGCTTTTCCATTTGCTGTGAAACTGCATCGGTATCACTGAATTCAGCAAGTCCGCCAACCATATCTGGAAATGTGAGTCTGGATTGTGAATATGAAATCACGCAGAACGCGAATTTACGTAACGCGTCTTTACCTGAGTACGCTAATAATTCATGGTAAATCAATTCGACCAAGCCTTTTAGGTAGATGGCTACAACTCCACTTTTTAAATCCTCCAGATTACTTACATATCGATACATCGATTGCGGCTGAATGGATAATGAACGGGCTAACCCATTATAGGTCAGTTTATTAAATCCCATTTCGCTACTGATTTTCAAACCTTCTTCTAGCACAATTTCTCTTGATAAACTAATTCGCTTTGTCATAATTCCATCCTTCTTTATGTTTGTCGCTTGACTAACTCATACCATGAGTATATAGTTGGTGACATGAGTTAGCAAGGAGTTTTAAATATATTTTTAAAGGAGCGATTTGCAATGAGTATTCTACAGGTTAATGGTGCCAATTTATATTATGAAAAAATTGGTCAAGGTCCTGTTATCATCTTGATTCCAGGAGCTAATGGCACTGGAGATATTTATGCCAAAACAGCTGGTCTTTTACAAGAACAGTATACGGTTGTAACTTATGACCGCCGCGGCTATGGACAGAGTGAATTAACTACACCATTGCCGAAAGATGCCCAGAATCCACACAGCACTTACCGTCTTGAAACCGACGCTAATGATGTAGCTGCATTAGCAAAACACCTTACTGATGACCCGATATATATTTTGGGCAGCAGTTCCGGTGCAATTGTCGCTATGGAAACCTTGCAAGACTATCCTGGCATTGTAAAAAAAGTCGCTTTCCACGAACCGCCAATCAACTCATTTTTGCCTGATTCATCGGATTGGGCAGCCATGAATGAAAAAATAGTTGAAACTTTCCAGACAGAGGGAATGGCGGCAGCCATGAAACTATTCGGCGAAGCGCTGCATATCGCTCCTATGGATGCCAAAATGATGGCTAAACCAGCTGTTTCGCTCGAAAATATAGATAACCCCGTTGTTAAAGGAATGGCCGATTGGTTCAAATATGAAATTCTCCAATACACCAGTCGTAAAATTGATTTAAACAAAATGGCAGAGCAAAAAGAAAAAATCATCTTATTTAATGGAACGGATTCAGTGGGTTCATTCCCTCAAGATGTTGTCAGAGACTTGTCCGAGAAGTTTGATTTACCTATTCACTCCATTGCTGGCGCTCATTTAGGCTATGCACAAAAGCCCCAGGAATTTGCTCAAACTGTAAAAGAAGTATTTGTTTAACGTAGAAAGGGATGAAATAGATGAACTATTCTAAAATTGATTTCCATGCTCATTATCTTTCTCCCGGGTATAAACATTTTTTAAAAACGCAATTCAATGATATGGGGGATGGAGTAAAAACTCCAGAATATTCAATTGATTTGACGCTGGAAACTATGGATAAAACAAACATAGATTATTCGGTGATTTCAATTTCGTCACCACACATTAATACGGGAGAAATGAACAGTACGATCGAGTTAGCCGCAGAGGTCAATAACTATGCGGCTGAACAGCAGCGAAAATACCCCAAACAGATCGGCTTTTTGGCTTCTCTACCGCTTCCGCATATTGAAGCTAGTTTAGCGACGATCGAGCTAGCTCTAACCGAACAACATGCGACCGGTTTTACATTACCCACCAACTCCCGTGGGGTATACCTGGGTGACCCGCTTCTTGACCCCATTATGGAATCATTGAATGAACATCATGCCATTGTGGCATTGCATCCCAATGAGCCTGGTAAGTATGACACAAAAATTGCGGGTCAAATTCCAACTCCAATTATGGAATTTTTCTTTGATACGACACGCACTGTATTAAACATGTTGCAAAATGGGATTTTCGTCCGCTATCCCCATATTAAATTCATTATTCCACATGCTGGCGCAGTCCTCCCCATTATTGCAAGTCGTGTGAAACTGGCGCAAGTGTTGAATCCAGATTTGACCGATGAACAAGTGGATATTATGGCTGTCATGCGCTCGCAATATTTCGACGTCGCGGGTATCGTTCTTCCCCAACAACTGCCAGCCTTGCTTGACTTAGTCGACCAGAATAAGCTGCTATACGCTTCCGACACACCGTACACACCAACCAAATTTGTGATTAGTTTGGCTGAACAACTTGAACAAACGGGTATATTATCAGAAGCAATGAAGCAAAAAATGTTCAAAACCAATGCATATAGATTGCTGAATTTGGAGTAGGTTATACCTATTGAATATACCTTTGCTTGTGACGGTTTTTCTATTTACCTCTCCCTTGAATTAGGATTTTTAATAAAAAAAGGGGATGTGTTTTGACTTCCAGCATCATCCCTTATAAGAAGACGATCCGTTTAAAAAGGCTGCCATATGGCAGCCTTTTTATAGCGCTAACGCACCCATTTGTTCACAATCCTGCGCCTTTAGTTCCATAAAGAAGAAGCTGCCTTAAAGACAGCTCCGATCCTAAGCTAAAGCACCCGTTAGTTGATTAAGGATTAATTAAAAGATAAATAATCTAATAATAATTTTCGAGCTTTTTCATTATTCATATACTCTTCATAAAATGTTGGATAATCCGCCACTTTTTCTTCTAAAAAACGATATTGATGAAATATATCAAAGAAAGATAAATGAAGCCATTCTAATTGACCTTGGGGAATTCTTTTTGAATTTCCTCTCAAGACATAGCTCAGGCTTCCTACAATATTCATCCAATATGTGTTTAAATCACCTGTCAGACAATCCTCCTTGGAAAGTTCCTTATTGAAATCTTCTTGTATTTTATCAGTATCTCTGTATGGAAAAGGGTTATATAGACTTGCCTTTAAATTTTTCAATTCCTCATATATTTTCAATTTATCTATGTTAAACACCACCAAGTAAAAATGATTTTATTATATTTAATTTTACCATTCTTTCTTCAACTAAACTGCCCCGATAGTTCATGAAGAAGGAATCAAAAATATCCATTTCTCTGATCCATTTTATTCAATTAATAAGCGATTCATTGAATCCGGATTTTCAGGTTGATTAAGTTTCCATGTCATTTTGGCATAAACTGTTTAAAGATGGGGAGGATTAGGTAATACATAGATAGTGTTCCTTTGAACTTGTTGGAAAATTAGCTTTATGCCTTTAATTTTTTACTGAAAGGAAGTACTTGAATTTGGGTAAAATTAATTCATTTGATAAGATAAAGAAATTTAGAACGATGTCAAATAGGGAATTATCTCATATTATTCAATCTAATTTATGGTATACGCCTGTTATATATGTATTTATCTCCTTTCTATTGGTAGGTGCTGCATTAACGGCAGACTATCAATATGAGTTAGGAAAAAATATGATCACTATTTATGCGGTGGATTATAGTCTTACTCAAGCCATTGTCGGTACGCTTACAGCAGCCACTTTGACATTAACTACGTTTACATTTAACTTGGTTCTGGTCGTTTTCACGACATTTTCCGGACAGTTTTCGCCACGCATGTTGAAAAATTTCATTGCCAGTAAAGCCACCCAACGTGTGCTTGGGATTTTTACAGCAAGTTTTTTCTATATGCTATTATGTTATCTATTCCTGAATAAGGAGATTGCACAATATTATTTTGCAGTACCTGTTTTAGCCACGATAATAGCCGCAATATCTATAGGAACGTTTGTCTTTTTCATTAATCATGCGGTCAATTGGCTGCAGGTTAACCAAATGACTTATGACATGAAAAAAGAAGCGTTAAGCATTGTAAAAAGTACGTTAGAAGATGAAATAGATCCATATAAAGTAAAAGATATAAGTACTATTACGGGCCAAATATCCGAGAGTAAGGAATTTACTATTACTGCAAGGAAATCTGGTTATATTCAACTCGTGGATTATATTACCATGGTTAATGAAGCTCAAAAAGATGGCATCGTTATTCGGTTGGAATATACAATTGGAAGTTATGTTTTCGAATCAACGCCTATCTTATCCTATTGGAAAAAAAACGCGAAGGAAATAGATGAACTAAAGTATCTTTCGCTTTTTAGTATCAAAAGGAGGCAATCTGAAGTTCAAGATATTGAATTCAGTATCAACAAACTGGTGGAAGTTGCGATTAGGTCCATAGGAAATTATGATCCCAAAACAGCTACAAATGCAATCTATCAAATTGGTGAGGTACTTGCTTCCATTTCACGCAAATCCAATTTTTCTAATTACTTAATAGATGAAAATAATAATCTGCGCGTGATTTTACAGGAAAGGGATTTTAATCATTATCTTTATCATGGTTTTGGTTATATCAGACATTATGCTAAAGAAAATGTAATTGTGGCAACTGAAATTTTAAAAGTGTTAGCTTTAATGGCTAAATCCCTTAATCCACGTGACTATAAAGCCATTTGGGAGTTTGGAGTACTTACTGCAAGTGGATTCGAGAACCTTTTTTTATTTAAACTGGACCACCAGCAATTTCACCATGCGCTATCTAATCTTGCTGTTTCGACAAAGCATGAAAAAGAGTATGAAGAGTTCTTGAAACAAAGAAAAAAAATAGGATTAAATACCAATTCAACTAAACCCGAGTGATGAAATGCAACTGATCGTATATTAGTTTTGCAGCAGGAAACACCACCAGTGCACTCAGCTTGGTGGTATTTTTACTATACATAGGCGCTAACGTACCCGTTAGTTCTATCAGACTTATCGCAGAGCCGATACAAACAGTGTGGAATGGGATGTTATCAATGAAGAGTAGAGATAAAGTGAAGCAACGGGCAGAGATGACTTGCTCAATAAAACCACCCCTCAGTATTTTGAAGAAGACAATGGGTTGCATACTTATGAATCCGAATGTCCTGGTATTTTCAGTGAAGAAGAGAAGTGAAACTAGTTCAAGAATCGTAATTCATACACTAAGGATGAATTACGAAACCTGTAACCTGTGGGGAATTTTATCTTTACAGATTATTTTTTTAAAATACAAATGGAGAAAAACGGTGGTTTATTCTTTAATTCTATACTTTTATATCCAAAAAACAGGATATTTTCTATCACTTCGTAAATTATTGATTAATAATGCCATCAGCACAATAATAATGGATCCAGTCAATACTGTCGTAAATAAATAATTCCATGTATAAGAGCCAAGTATTACAATGATTGGGTCTGCCCCAGCGGGAGGATGGGTTGTTTTGGTTAACATCATCAAACTGATAGCTAATCCAACTCCCAAGGCCAGAGACCATGGTTCGTTTCCAATTAGATGATAAACAAGTAATCCTATTAAAGTTGAAATGAAGTGTCCGCCTATGATATTTCTAGGTTGTGATAAAGGAGAATTCCAAAGCCCGAATGCTAATACACAACTTGCACCAAATGAAGCTATTAACAATGGAGTGTATGTAAAGCGTGTCAATAATCCTAGAATAAAAATAGTAATAGCCCCACCCATAAATCCAGTTATAACATCCTTCGTATTTACTTTCAGAGGACTCTTTCCTTTTCCCCTCATTTTCATTAGATAATGAGGGATGTTTTGTTGAGCCATTTCTTCTGCTTGCTCCTTTTTTGCTACATTTCCTTCTGTAATCAAATTATGTTCCTCCTTGCTAAAAAAAAAACTATCCACTGATTATATTACAAAACTTGATCTTGTAGGTGAAACAAAACCACCTAAACCCCATGCCAATTTTAACCGAATCAACCAGTATCCGATATGATTTCCATTCAATTATATGGCCCAAAAGAGAGCTATGATCACAGCTGATGCACCCGTTACTTCAATTGTATGAAATAATTTAACAAGAATCCTCTTCCCCTCTTCCCTAGTGGATTGAGGAATCCTTATGACAAAATTACGCATAGTTTTTTTTATTTTTGGTTATAGCTGCCTATCATTCCCCACATATAGAGTAATATATTGTTTTCCACAGTATATTACCTTGTTCAATTATCCTGCCCCGTTAGTGCAGCTTTCCTAACTTCTGTAGTCTTTCTTAATTTTGAATTCTAGACGATGTAAAAAGTTTATATATTGAATGATTTTCTGCATAAAAAAAGGCTGAAGTGAAAATCCTTCAGCCTAAAACAACTTATATAGTAACAGGAATATTCATGTATTTACGCATTCCTTCAGTTAGTGAATTAATCATAAAAGATTAAATGCATATCACTGTTGGTCCTTGATTTCGCAAAAAATTCTGCTTCATTTCCTCCATCAACAAAGCTGCCAATACCACGGAAAATACCACATTCGCCTCGATCTAAATATCTTACCCCTACATAATCATTATAACTGTCAGGATCATACTCCCATAATTCAACTTTTAACTTACCAGCTGGGCCCACGTAAGAATCCCGACAAATCTTATAATCACCACCAGTAGAAGCAAACTGATCACTTTCAGCACCATTAGAAAAAAGAGATTGTTCTCCTAAGTAATCCCAGCCGCTTGCAAATGTAGCAGAAGGGAACAACAACGCAGCCGCCAATACCAAGACACTCATTCTAAACTTTTTCATGATTAATCCTCCTCCCTTATTCTCAATTGGAAAATTCTTCTACATACAATCTTAATCGATTTTTTTTATATTATCATCTATCCAAAGATTCACTTTTTCAGGAAAAGTTTTTTCATTATCCACTACTTCATGCAGCTTTCGCAAAAAACAAAAAAGCCTGAAGTATTCTCACTCCAGGCTTTTGTTCACCGAATCCTTATATAGTAAATCAACTAATCAGTAAGATTAAAAATCATCATAAAGACAGCGGCATATATACCTATTGCTCCATAGGTGGCTAAAGCCCAAAAAAGACCAGTGCCAGGAGTTTTAATAAACCTGTAGAAAATATATCCTTCAGTCAAAAAAAATAAGACAACTAAGAGTGTGGCTAGAATAGGATACACATCGAACAAACAGGTCACTCCTTCACAAGTAATTTATTTTAGTATGGTGAATGTAAAAGAACTTTATTCATAGAAGGAACACTGCACTATATGTAACGATCCCACCCTGTTAGTTCCATAAGAAAAAGCTGCCGTAAAGACATTGCCGATTTTACGTTCCGTATCTATTGCTCAGAAAAAAAAGGCTTAGGTTAGATTTTTCACCACAGTAACTCGTTTATGAACCTTCAATGGAGATTTTCTTCATTAATCGTTTTAATTTATCTTCAGTGGCTGTTCCATCTGCTGGTGTATAGATACTGCACCTTAAGTCCATGTCCCCCTGGACTTGAAGGGAAGTTAAATTGAACAGCATCTTACCGGCTTTGGCATGTCTAAATTCAATCATCATTTCCGGTGCTCTGCTCACTTGACTTTCTTGCCATAAAGATTGAAATTCAGGATGAGAATCGCTCATTTCTTTAATAAATAGGTTATACCATTCATCTCCTACGTAGTGACCATAATAGGCACGGAAAATGGAAAGAAACCCCTTAACGAAATGCTCCCAATTCACAGCTAATGTTTTTAATTCTTTTCTTGTAAAGATTAGGCGGATCAAATTTCGTTGGTCATCTGGAAGTTGTTCAAAATCTAAAAATACATGAGCTGCAGCATTGTTCCAGCCTACAATATGACAATGTCGATCGGTAATGATAGTAGGACAATACATCAGCTCGGCTAAAATTCTTTCCAAGGAAGGGCTCAGTTTTGGCTGATCCTTCTTTCGATCAATAATGGGTGATTTCACTTCTAAGGCTAAATCATATAGATACGCTCGTTCATCATGATTTAATTGCAGAGCTGTAGATATACAATCCAATACGCTTGTGGAGACCTTTATATCCCGGCCTTGCTCCAGCCACGTATACCAAGTGGTACTCACTCCCGCCAAATGTGCAACTTCTTCTCTTCGTAAGCCAGGTGTTCTTCTCCGTGTACCAGCAGGTATACCGATAGATTCAGGCTTTATTTGGGATCGCTTCGTTTTTAAAAATGAAGACAAAGCGTCAAGTCTGTTTTTATCATCCATTTCTATAACCTCCATCATAGCGTTTAACCTAGTAGTCATTATACCAGGATAAACACTCACTTGTAATAGGATAAATCCGACGTATAATACAGGTATACTATTCATTTGGAGTGATGAAAAATGGAAAGAGTCGTTATTACCGGAATGGGCGTAGTCTCTCCCCTTGGAAACAACGTAGAAAAATTTTGGAGAAACCTGACCGAAGGGAAGTCGGGAATTTCCTCTATTGATACATTTGACGTCAGCAATCATAAAGCAAAAATTGCCGGAATCATTCGTGATTTCAATGCAGATGACACTTTAGGAAAAAATGAAGCCCGGCGTCTGGACCGCTTTTCTCAATTTGCTTTGGCAGCCGCTGAACAAGCTTGGACTGATTCCAATTTAAAGATGGATGAGATCAATCTTGAAAGACTTGGCGTATATGTGGGTTCGGGGATAGGGGGCATCGAAACATTTATCGAGAATGTGGATACTCTGCGGACGAAAGGTCCAAGACGGGTTAGTCCAACCTTGGTACCAGCCATGATTTCAAATGCAGCTGCAGCTCAAATTAGTATAAGATGGAACGCAATGGGACCTACCATGTCACCTGTTTCCGCTTGTGCGATTGGAAATACCGCTATAGGTGAAGCATTCAGACTTATTCGCTATGGGGAAGCAGATGCCGTTTTTGCAGGAGGAGCAGAGGCAGCTATTACAGATTTATCTTTGGCTAGCTTTGGTAATGCTACAGCCTTATCAACGAGAAACGATGATTCAACTAAAGCCAGCCGTCCTTTTGATGTAAATCGCGATGGATTTGTCATGTCAGAAGGAGCAGGAATTTTAATTTTGGAATCTTTGTCTCACGCTTTACGTAGAAATGCAAATATTCATGCAGAGGTCATTGGGTATGGTGCCAGTTCTGATGCCTATCATATGGTAGCTACACACCCGGAAGGTAAAGGAGCCTATCTTGCCATGAAAATGGCATTGAAAAATGCAAAAATTTCTCCTGAAGAGATTGATGTTATCAGCGCCCATGCAACAAGTACAGAAGTGGGCGATCGCTCTGAGACACTGGCCATTAAAAAACTATTTGAATCAAACGCGTACCAGATCCCAATAACAGCTAATAAATCCATGCTTGGTCACATGCTAGGAGCAGCTGGTGGCGTGGAAGCAATTGCTTTGGCGAAAAGTTTAAAGGAAGGAATCATTCCTCCAACCATCAACTTAGAAAATCCTGATTCATTATGCGATTTGGATTATGTACCAGGTGTTGCGCGTAAAGTGGAAATACGTACTGGTCTATCCAATTCATTTGGCTTTGGAGGTCATAATGCAGCCATCGTTTTAAAAAAATACGAGTGAATTAGTTGCTACAATGAGTTCTTATCTAACAGTAAAGACAAAAAAAGCCCTTTTTTCTTCTATGAAGGGCTTTCTTCTTGTTCTTAAACATGTCTTTTTACGAACGGCAGAACCCATGCCCTGCCGCCCATTTGAGAAATTTTCCCGATATGACCCAACCTGAATGGTCGATAGTTTATTTTTTAGCTGATTATTTAAAAATACAAGAAATACTCTTTGAGATTTTTCCCTATTTATCATTCTTTTTACCCGCATTGTACGTTGTAAAATCCTCAAGGTCGTGCAGTAGATAAGAATGCTTTAAACTTTCGCCTCTTCAATTAAAGGGTGTTTTTGAGATGTGGAGTTTGCCAAGAATACACCAGCTAAAATGAGCAAAGCACCAAGATAACCTTGTATCCCCATATTTTCATACAGAAAAACAAATGCAAATATAGCTGAAAAAATCGGTTCCAGTGAAAAAAGAAAACCAGTACTTTCAGGTGATGTGTACTTTTGGGCAATTGGCTGCATAACAAAGCCATAAGCAGTGCAAATGAGTGCTAGACCGAGAATCGCTAACCAATCCATAACTTCGTTTGGTAAAGCTGGCGTTTCAAAAATGAAATTTCCAATGATTGCATAAAAGCAAGCAAATCCGAGTTGGCAGATTCCAAGCAGCAGGGCATCAACCTGACGGACAAAGCTGTTTATTAAGATGATATATATCGCATATAGCAATGCGGCGACCAAGCAATATAGCGACCCCATCGAAAAAGTTAAATCATCTTTAATAATAAGTAGAGCTAAACCAACGGAAACGATGATCACTCCATAAATGATGTTTTTATGAGGCAATTTTCGTGTGAGGAATGTCCGCAAGATAGGTACCAGAATAACCGTTGAACTTGTCAAAAAACCTGCTGTAGAAGCGGTTGTCGTTTTCATTCCATACATAAGGGTAATGAAGATCCCACACAGTAAAGCTCCAACGATGGCACTATATGTTAACATGGCAGTATTGGTATGGATCAATTTTTTGGAGAATATTGCCACCATCACGATAAATGCGATTCCAAATCGTAGCGCTACAGTTGTGAATGGAGAGATCGTGTCAGCACATAGTTTCATAAAGACATAAGATGTCCCCCACCCCATAGAAACAGTGACTAATAGTAAATTTGCCTGTTTTTGTGTCATAATCAGTTTTAACCTTTCGAGTAACCGATTTTTTGTTTAATTTCAGCTGCTTTCAGTTAATGTATTTCGAATTTGCGCAGCTGTGGAAAATGCATTTTTGTCTTGGATTACTTCCTCAGGCTTGTTTCCATTTCCAAGAATATATCCCGCAAATTCAATTCCCATAAAATCGAATATGTGATTAAACTGCTGAATCATAGGCAGGCCTTTAATGGTAGGTTCGTCTCCTCCAACCGCAATCACAAATGCTTTTTTGGAAGCCATCCGGTTCTTGAAATCAGGATACTTGGGGTCCCGTAAAGTTTGTGACCATCGATCGATGAAGTTTTTCATTGTCCCTGACATGCTATACCAATAAATTGGAGTAGCGAATATTAGTATGTCACATGGCAGGATCCGTTCGATTATGGAGTTATACTCATCACTTCTGTCCTGAAATCCATCCTTTGAATGACGCATGTCCATGATTGGTTTGATGTTATAGTCTTTTAAGTAAAACTTTTCTGTAGCGATACCTTCAATTAAGTATTCTGTCAAAATCTCCGTATTGCCATCGGGACGGGTCCCGCCATAGATCACTGCTATGTTCATTTATGATTTCTCCCTTCAACAATTCCCAATACTTTTTTTGTTGTTTCTTCAATACGTATATCTTATAGTTAATTTAATAATCGATAAAGCTAATTATTTCGATTGATTCAATCGAAAAAAATGATTACAAAGAGGCGTAAACATGGATATTAAACAATTGATTACTTTTAAACATGCCGCAGAAAATTTGAACTTTACCCAGACTGCGAAAATCTTGAATTTTGCACAATCAAGTGTAACTGCCCAAATTAAAGCTCTTGAAAATGAAATTGGCAAACCCTTATTTGAACGCCTAGGAAAACGATTGATCTTAACAGAGGCTGGGCACCATTTTAAGTTATATACAGAAAAAATGATAAAATTAAGTAACGAAGCGATTATGGCTGTGAACGTCGAAGAAGAGCCAACTGGAACCTTAATCATAGGTGCCCAGGAGAGCCAGTGTACCTATCGCTTACCTCCCATTCTTAAAGAGTTCAAGGCAGCCTTCCCCAAGGTTAAGCTCGTGTTTAAGCCTGCCATTTCTGACGAATTGGCGAGAAAACACCTTATGGAGGGTTTATTGGATATTGCTTTTATTATGGATATAAGTAAGCCTGAGGGTTCATTACGAGTGGAGCAACTAATCAAAGAGGAATTCAGGCTGGTCACAGCATTAAACCACCCCAAAACATTTCTCTCACTGGATGACCTTAAGGACGAGACTCTTTTACTTACGGAAACGGGATGTTCTTATAGGATCATGTTCGAAGAATTCCTTCAATCAGCGGGAGTATACCCTCTGGATAAAATAGAATTTAGCAGTATCGAGGCAATCAAACAATGTGTAATAGCAGGTTTAGGAGTAGCATTATTACCGGAGATGGTAGTCAAAAAAGATATTAAAGAAGGTAGAATGAAGGAACTGCCATGGAAGGGTGCCGAATCTTCCCTTTTCACCCAAATTGCCTGGCATAAGGATAAAAGAATGACTCCCCCTTTAGAGGCATTCATTAATCTAACTCGTACTATTTTTTTATCCAATGACCACTTCAGTTCATAATGTAAGTAGCTATCTCCTATACTTTTTGTTTTTTGTCATACTTTAAGGAAAGGAGCTGCTGAACAGCTCCTGATATTGAAGTAAAGCACCTGATAGTTTATTAAGGAACATAACCGCAATATCAAGAAAAATGAAGGAAGTTTTATAGACCTCATTCATTAAACCTTCCCATTACAACAGTGTTATAATATTGACCATCTGAAAGTATTTTATCATTTTCTAAAATGCCTTCGATTTTAAAACCAAACTTTTTATAGATATTTATCGCTGTGTCATTTGTTTCTAAAACATTTAAAGTAATTTTATTAATTCCGTTTGAATCAGCCCAAGCAATGGATTCTTTTAAAAGGTTTGATCCAATTCCTAAACCCCAATAATCTTTTAAGATACAAACCCCAAATTCTACTTTATGAGCAAATCTTTTCAAGGAATTTCCTTCACACCTTGAAAATCCGACAATCCTGTCGTTAACCACAGCAACAATAAAAAGGTTTCTCTTAATTTCCGAATCCTTTTTGATTAACTTCTCAAAACCAGGTGCGTCTATGAATGCTTCACCTTTTTCTCTATCAAGGTTTTGTGTTTCACCATCAATCTGTAATCTGATTTCAGACAAATCTTTTGCATCTTTATTAATTGCAGGTCTTACTGTGTAACATGTCCCGTTAACATTAAATGTCTTCTGATCAATTTTCATCTCCTTTTCCCTCCATTATTTATTTAGTATCCTTTATAAAAATGAACGACAACGTCTTATTTATTCTAATTTTGTTTATTAACATTCACCCTGAAAAGTGTAAGGTGACGAGGATTTTAGCAACCTTTCTACTCCATCTCTATGGTAGGGCATTAAGTTATTAGCAGTATTTAGGTCCACCCATTTAATCTCGGCAATTTCATCCTCGTCTTCAATTGTAATTTCACCATCAATAACTTTCGTTCCAAATGTAATCATTAAACCGTGATGTCCCTGTTTTGAAAAGAAAACCTCATTAACCGCAATGATACTTCCTACTTCAATTACTAAACCTGTTTCTTCTCTTGTTTCCCGAATAACAGCTTGTTCTAAGGTTTCTCCTATTTCAACTGCCCCACCTGGTAGTGACCAAGTTGAATGCTGATTATTAACCATTAATATTTTTTCCGTTATTTCGTCATAAATTAACGCATATACAACGTCTACTCTCTTCACACCATACCACCTCTTAATTTTCTAATTTATATTTTAACATTTGGCATCAATACACTGCTTTATTGAACCATTCCTGCCCCGTTAGTTCCATAAGGAAAGGAGCTGCCATAAGCAACTCCTTCATTACGTGGGTTTATGCTTTTATTAGATGCGCGGTATGGTACTCCATTTTAAGTTTGCAGCACGGTAAGTGAGCTACTTTATGTTTACGCGTCTTTTCCGTCCATGCTTGACTTAAAGGGTGACAATAATGGGACCATTTTTAGTAAGGATAATCGTATGTTCGATTTGAGCTACATAGCTTTTTTCTGTTGCATAGGTCCAATCGTCTTCTTTTTGGAATACTTCTTCTTCAGAGGTCGAGATAAATGGTTCGAATGCGATAACCATCCCTTCCTTTAATATTTCATTATCCCATGGATCATAATAATTACAAATATGGGCAGGCGCTTCATGTATTTTGCGTCCAACACCATGTCCTGTAAGGTTTTTGATCACAGTGAACCCATGCTGTCTTGCTGTTTCGAATACTGCTTTTCCGATTCTGCTTTTTTTGGCACCGGGTTTTGCTTTCTTAAGACCTGCTTCAAATGCCATTTTAGCAACTTCGCATAATTTCGTTAATACCTCTTCTCCTTCTCCTGCTACAAATGAGATTCCTGTATCTGCGAAATAACCGTTCTTTGATGCAGATACATCGATATTCACAAGATCCCCTTCCTGAATAACCCGTTGACCAGGAATACCATGTGCCACTTCATCATTAACACTGATGCACGTATAGCCAGGAAAATCATATTCACCTTTTGGAGCTGAAACTGCTCCTGCTTTTTCCAAAAGTTCTCCAGCTATCTCATCAAGTTCTTTGGTCGTAATGCCAGGAATTGTTCTTTGTACCAATTCATCTCTGATGGAGGCAATAATTTTACCGATTTCCTTCAAACCATTAAAATCTTCTTCTGTTTTTGCTATCATTTTTTACCTACCTCATTATCTTTTATCATCAATAACCTATATACGTATTAATTGTACCTTAATTTTATCCAAAAATAAAAGCACTGTAAATTATTCGGGACAATACCCTCAGCTTCAATTTTTCTTCGATCAAGGGATGGGCCGCAATAGGGATCTAGTACATATGACTGCCCCGTTCCTCCCAACAGAAAAAGCTGCCCTAAGACAGCTCCGATCCGCAGCTAGTAATCCACTATTAGATGGGCATGGTGGTCATCCCCCCCATCACAATGTTTCCTTTTTTTCTTTTTGGAACCAAGCCGCTAGCAGTTCTTGTTCTTGTTCTCGTGATATCCCTGTTTTTCGTTCTGTATCCTGTCTCGTTTGCTCCCATTGATACACATCATAAATAGTATCTTCAAGAGGACGGAAGGTAAGACCAGCGTTAATGGATTTTGCGATATTGATGGAGAAAGATCCTTTCCACGGTTCTGTTTCTCCTTCTAACGGGAAGTGTTCAGGAATCCAAAAAGGCATTTCCGTCCACGGCTTTATTTTGTGCTCTAATATGAATTGTTCTTCTGCCCACACCAATTCGGTATCGCTGTTGGTGACGGCTTTACAGGTGTTCAATAGCTCTTTCATTGTCAATTTATCATTCGGACCTGTTACATTGAACGTGCCTTTTTTTCTGCTTTCTGCCATATTGAATACCCATGTTGCTACATCCTTAACGTCAATCAATTGAACAGGACGATCTGAACGCCCCGGCGCCAATACTTTTCCGCCTTGGGCCACACGCTGAACCCAGTACGAGAGCCGATCCGTATAGTCAAACGGTCCGACAAGCAGCCCCGCTCTTAAATGCAACACACGCCCTGGCCAATGCGTTTCTGCTTCTGCTTCACAAAGTACCTTCAACGCACCGTAATACTCATAGGGAGAAATTCGCCCTTCCTCAACGTCTTTCAACTTATCAACAGGCGGCATCGGCTGTAAATGATAGTCTTCCGTAATATGGAGGGGAATCCAATCCTTATAAAGAGAGATGCTTGAGATATATGTATAATGTTCGACGTTATCCCCAAGCACAGCCGCGATTTTTTTGATTTGATGCGGAGCTAATCCGCAGGTATCGATGACAACATCCCATTTCCGGTTTTCCAGAAGCGAAACATCACCGTCTCTATCACCAGTTAACTGCTCCACCTCAGGAAACACCTCTTTATTGGTACCGCGATTAAATAATGTAATTTCGTGACCTCTTTTCAATGCTTCTTTTACCAATGCTTTTCCTAAAAAACGAGTACCCCCTAATATTAGGACCTTCATAGTTTTCCTCCATTCACTTTAATAGAGTGTAAAAAAACCTTTCACTTTACTAACGGTTTTCCTCCTAAAAAAGATATGGTGGGTAAAAAAATTTATTCCCTTTTATTAAAGGAGTCATCCAAGTGTGCGGGATTAACCAGTCTGCCTCATCTAATATTCGCCAGTTATAACAGGTCCGTTTCTCCCAAGCTCCGTTGATTTCCCTTGAAACGTTTTGTTTTTAAAACAACACGTTTTACAAAAAGAGCCTAAATTAGAAGCTGCCCTAAGACTAAGACAGCTCCTCCTTCAGCCTGTTCGTTTCATTAGAAAAGCGAACCTTATTCAATTTGCGCCCGGTAGTTGCAGAACGTGGATAAAACCTTGGTAATTCATGATACCGTTTATAGCTGACAGCCCTTCTTTAATTCGATGCTGCCGATGAAGCAGCTGCTTGATCTGCCTTCACACAATCTATTGCTACAACGAGTGCGATCATAATGGTTTCCATCTCTTCATCCATGATTTGAACCTTGTAGCTATCGCCCCATGTGAACCACTCCTTACCGACTTTACCTACGGTTTTGCCGTGCTGTAAAACTTGAAAATCCATATCCCACCAACTGCCCTGTACTTCAATGCCTGCCGCTTCTATTGTATATCGTGCTTTTAAGAAGGAAAATTCCTTCTTTATCGTCATTACCTCCCGGCCATTCACCTCAACGAAAAACTTTGGTAAAAAGCTGAACACCTTTTTCGTAATGAGTGCGACTTCCTCTCTTGCTGTATTCATGATGGAGAAAGTCTTTGGAACTTGCATAAAACTTCCCTCCACGTAATAAATATCCTTCTCCTGCTGATCCTTTACTGTAAATTTCCCGCTAAGACTGAATACCTTCTGCTTTATATAAAGCTGCTTCATACCTATGCCTCCCAACTTTGAGTCTTTAACATGACTTACGTTTGAAATGGGCATTGGTTCCAGTCTTACGCAATATCGCCCAAGCTTAAAAAGCAACCCTCAACTTTCCTGCCCTTTCAATTCCATAAGAAAAAGCTGCCAGATGACAGCTCAGGTCCTCAGCCACTCACATTAGTTGGAGATGATGCTTCTCGGTAATGATCGTGAAGAGGGTTGAATAGTTCTTCATCAGCATTTCTCACAATGGAAAAATTGTCTACATTATAGTGCCCGTGAAGGATTTCATTATGATGAAGGATTATTTGCTTTGCAGTTAGGTTTTTGGAATCTGACGTAGAATGTCCATCACCAACTAATGTTACGTCAAAATGATTGATTGTTGCTGTTCTAACAGCTGAATCAATGCAATGTTCCGTTTTACATCCCATCATTACAATGTGGTTTACATCGTTTTCTCTTAAATGTTGGTGTAAGGGCGTGCCATAAAAGCAATTTGTGGCAGCTTTATCAAATATGATGGCAGTTGATGGCACCCTAATATCCCTGTGTATCTGAAATCCAGGTCCTTCTCCATTTGAAACATCTATATCTCTTATAAAAACGACGGAAATTCCCTCATTTATCGCTTTTTCAATTACAGCATTCAGGTTATTAACAAGCTTTTCTTTCTCGTAGACGCCTTGTTCTTCTTTATTGCCTTCTATTAAATCCTGTTGGGCATCGATGATCAGTAATGTTTGTTTCAATATATTTCCCCCTAAAGTGATCAGTAGTCGTTTTTTCCCCACTCATCATTGAATGTCAGCTCTTTATATTTTCGCCAAAAGATTTACTGATACCTTCTTGTAATCTGGGAAAAAGGGGAACTATCCAATGCTTCATCATGCTCGTTTACCTCGGAGGTTTCAATTAGTTTATTCCACTTCCCCAGCTGTGCCGCTGCTAATTTCGATCAGCACGATGAACGGTATGTATAGACTGTTGATGCATAAAAGACTACGTACAATCCGAACAGCGAGGATACAGTAAAAAAGCGTCCTAAGACGCGGTTAAGGCTTACCAGTGTAGTAGACAATATGTTGATGGCGAATATGGTAATTTATATTTCCGATAGTGAGTTGAATGTGGTCAATGGCAACTCCTGTTAATTTTCCTTCTAATGCCCCCATCGTTGTGGCGACGACAATGGTCTTTTCTAAATTCATAAGTAAATGATCTAAAAAAACAGGTTCGGTAGGTATCGTATAAGTCGGCGATACATTTTTCATCATGGTGGGAAAACCGCTTGAATACGCATAATGCCCAGGCGGCAATATCTCACGATAAGCATTATTTGGTGGACTTTGCATTTTCATTTCACTCCTTTCAGTTAACATATGCCGATTTCATGCGGTTAATAACTGATGGCTGTTTTTGCATGGCTTTGTTGCTTTGCATCAAGTGATCGGGTGGTCGATTTCCAGGAGTCCGCTTAAATCGTTTCGTTCGAAAAACAAAAAGAGCCTAACTAATGCATCGTTCCTGCCCCGTTAGTTCCATAAGAAAAGGAGCTGCTGATCAGCTCCTGGTAAATGAGGTAACACATCCTATTTCATTGATCTTTCAACTTCCGACCTTTTCCTGAGCTTTGCATACCAGCATGCGTTTCCTCTCAATAAGTCCAACCCCAGATCATACATAGGATTGTACCGACGACAGTGATGATAGCCAGGCATATAGCGCAATACAAAGTCATGAAAATCGATTTGCTATCATCCGTTTCACGGGCATGCATGAACACCACTAGTTGAACAGCTGCTTGGATGAATGCTGTCAATATAAAAATCGTCATTCCCATCGCTTTTGACATATTGAAGAAGTAAACCAAAAGAGCGACAAACGTCAAGAGCAATGAAAATACAAAACCCCATACTTGTTTAGCCGGGAATAATTCCTTCATGTTCAGGTCATTCCTTTCATGTAGATAAACGTGAAGATGAAAATCCAAACGATGTCCAAGAAATGCCAGTAAAGAGAGAAAATGAAGGATTTATTGGCTGTTTCCGGTGTCAATCCGCGTTTTTTCACTTGCAGGATAATAAATGAACCCCAGAAAAGTCCTAATGTGACATGCGCTCCATGTGTCCCTAATGTTGTAAAGAGCACCGATGTGAAGGCACTGGTTTGCAGCGTAGCTCCTTCGTGATAATACGTAATGAACTCCGTGATTTCAAACCCCAGGAACCCTAGTCCAAGAAGGAGAGTGATTACGAAGAAAGTCAACATGGCTTTCTTGTTGCCGAGACGCATGGCGTGAATGCCAAGTCCGATGACAAAACTGCTTGTCAAGAGCAGGAAAGTTTCAGCAAGGACCGGAGTGATTTCAAAGATTTTCGCTCCAGCCGGGCCGTTACCGGTACGATCCACCAATGTAAAATAAGAGGCAAAGAGTGTTGCAAAAAGCATGATTTCGGCACCCAGGAAAATCCAGAAGCCTAAAATATTCAGCCGATTTTGTTCCGTGCTATATTCAAGAGGCTGCGAGTGATCGATCTTCATTTATTGACACCCCCGTATTTTGCTTCCGTCTCTTTAATTTCTTCTACAGAAATGTAATGGCCATGATCTATTTCGAATGAACGAAGGGCCATGCAAACAAAGATGCCGATTAACCCAATGATCGCAAGAAACCAGATGCTGAATATTAACGCAAACCCAAAGACAAAGAAGATACAGGATAGGATGAACGGTCCGCCGCTGTTGTTGGGCATATGGATTTTTTCATAGTCACCCTTGAATAATTCAACCCCTTTATATTTGGCATCCCAAAACGCTTCCCTTGAGTTCACTTGCGGAATGATCGCAAAGTTATATTCCGGGACTGGATTATGAGTGGCCCATTCAAGGGAACGCGCATCCCACGGATCACCACCAACATCCTTTGGCGCATGGCGAATGCTATAGTAAACCGTATAAACGATTATAAAGAAGCTGATGGCCATAAGTACTGTACCGATAAACGTAACCATATTCCATGGTCCGAAACCAGTCGATTCAGAGTATGTGTATATCCGGCGTGCTTGACCATCCAACCCGGTGATATACATCGGGAAGAATGCCAAGCAAAAACCGATGGTCAAAAACCAGAACGCCCATTTCCCAAGCCTCTCATTCAGCATGAAACCGAACATTTTCGGCCAGTAGTAAGTGGCGGCGCCAAGCACGGCGAATACTACTCCCGGAATGATGACATTGTGGAAGTGAGCCACTAAAAACATGGTATTGTGATATTGATAATCCGCGGCTGACATCGCCAGCATGACCCCGGTAACGCCACCGATCGTGAAAAGCGGGATGAAGCCGATCGAATAAAGCATCGGTACGGTAAATCTGATTCTGCCTCTCCACATCGTGAGCAACCAGTTGAAGATCTTGATCCCGGTCGGAATGGCAATCACCATCGTCGTGATCGAGAAAATGCTATTGACATAGGCTGCTTGCCCCATTGTAAAGAAATGGTGCGTCCAGACGAAAAATGAATAGATCGAGATGAACACCATCGAAGCCACCATTGATCGATAGCCATAAAGGTTACGACGTGAAAAGGTTGGGATAATCTCACTGAATAGACCAAATGCAGGCAGGATCAGGATGTATACTTCAGGATGTCCCCAAACCCAGAACAAGTTAGCCCAAAGCATATCCATTCCGCCGTCGGTCATCGTGAAAAACTTGGTGGCGAATAGTCGATCCATCGTCCCCATGATCAGCGCCACTGTTAATACAGGGAAGGCGAAAATGATGATGACGCTTGTGACTAAAGAAGACCAAGTAAACATCGGCAATCTCATTAATGTCATGCCGGGCGCCCTCATCTTAAGGATGGTCGTCAAAAAGTTGATCCCCGTCATTAACGTCCCAATTCCGGCAATTTGAATGGCAATCATATAATAATTCGTTCCAACATGCGGACTGAACTCATTGCCTGCAAGCGGGAAATAAGAAGACCACCCCGCATCGGGTGAGCCGCCGATTACAAATGAGATGTTGAATAGCATCGCCCCCATAAAAAATAACCAGAAGCTTATCGCATTCAGACGCGGGAATGCTACATCCCGTGCTCCAATTTGTAATGGCACGACGAAATTCATCAAGGCCATGATGTATGGCATCGCCATAAAGAGAATCATCACGACCCCGTGTGTAGAAAAAATCTCATTATAGTGCTGTGAATCCAATAATTTGTTATCCGGTATGGCAAGTTGCGCACGCATCATCACGGCATCTACCCCACCACGGAATAGCATCAGCAAAGCAGCGATCAAATACATGATGCCTATTCTTTTATGATCGACCGTCGTCAGCCAGCCACTCCATAAATAAAACCATTTCTTAAAGTGGGTTAAACCAAAAATGATCAAGAGAACAGTAACACCAATGGCTACCATTGATGTGTAGATGACTGGACTAGGATTAGGTATAAGAAATCTAGTGAAGAACCCCATACTGTTATGTTTCCTTTCTAACCATATTTTTCATGAGAGGGACCAGGAAATCATTCATGATTGTGTTCTGGCTTTTCATTACCATCATTTGTTTTATGATCATGTTCCATATGGTCGCCTTTTGAATTCGCATCAGAATTACTAGAGCCATGATGATGTCCAGCATTTTCACCCTCCGGCGCTGGTGAGAAGCCCAAGTGAGTTCCCGTAAAGGTCAACTGCCCTGTGTGACCCGGTTTTAATAATTGATTGAATTTTTCTTCCGTGATGGGTTTCGCAGTTGCTTTCACTTCCTTGACCCATTCATCAAATTTATCTTGAGACACCGCTTCGACATGGAACATATTCTCAGCGAATCCCTTCCCGCTGAAGTTCGCATTCCGTCCCATCATTTCCCCTGATTCGTCCGCTGCCAAGTGCAAGGTGGTCACCATGTTGGACATGGCATATTTTTGACCGCCAAGTTGCGGAACCCAGAAACTCGTGATCGGCCCGAATGAATAGAGTTTGAATTCGAGTGGTCGATTTGTCGGGATATACAAATAGTTCACGGTCTCGATATCGTTTTCTGGATAACTGAAATGCCACTTCCAGTCAGATGTCGAAGCGTAAATCACCAATGGATCTTGACCTTTGTACTCTTCCGGAGTGGCTTCCACTTTATTGTTGGAAATGACGGAAACAACGGAGAAGAAAATGACGATTAATATCGGCACCCCAACAATGATCGATTCAACGACATGGTTCCCTTCAATGTAGGGTGGTTCATAGTCTTTAGGCAGTTTATCGTCACGGTATTTCGCTAACACATAAACTAAAAAAGCACAAACAATAATGACGATAACCGCCATGATCGCAATGGATAGCCATATCACATTGGCTTGCGTTTGGGCCTGAGGTCCTTTAGGATCTAAAACCGCTAATCGGTCACAGCCAGAAAGCACATGAACTAAGGCAGAAAGAATAGCCAATAAAACCCATTTTATTTTCATATATGTATCCTTTCTTTTAAGATTTCATTTCTAAGTTATCCACAATAAATGAAGTTATCCTAAATAATGTTTATCAATAATGGGAATTTGTAACGACCCCGGATAAAAATGTAAGGAAACCATTTTGATTTAATGGGGAGGAGATGCTGAATGGTTTGTTTTGATTTTATGTGGTCAAAGTAAGGAAGTGGATAGGAGGTTGTTATTAAGGGGTGACTGCACGATTGGTACCGGGTTTTTATTGAAATCGGCCGTTTGGGCACAAAAAAAAAGCAAGCTCACCAAGTGGTGAAGTTTGCCATCATCTAAAAATTCTATTTATCTCATCATGGACCGTAAGTTAGCACTACACTAAAAACTACTGCCCAAAGCTTTAAGAAATATTGCTAGAGATGTATTTACCCTTACTGACTGAAGGCAAGAACCTTGTCTGTACATTGGCTAGGTTCCTGCCCCTATTGCCGCTTCACTTTACTGGAAAAAGTCAAAATGATTTCTTTTAAGCGTTCATTTCAATAGATATCAAATTACGCTTCATTTGTCTTCGTTACTTGCCAGGACCGCATCCTGCTCATCCTGCAAGGGTTCCATTCCACACCATTGAATTAAAGCGAGGGCAATGATTTCCGCTGTCGTGAATACATGGTCCAGTAAGATGTATTCATTGGGATAATGAGCGACCTCCGTTACGCCAGGACCAAAAACGATGGAAGGCGTTTCACCGACATGAGTCAGCAATCCTCCATCAGTCCCCCAAGGAGAGGCTTCAATGACCGGATCTTGTCCAGCAACTTCCCGAAATTGATTGACGAGCGTATTCATGAGTTCATGTTCCACATCAATTGCCCCTGGGACCCAGCGTGCTCCGAACCATTCTAAAACGGGCGGGTGATCCTTGAACCATTCATCTACTTCTTTGATCTTTAATAGCCACTCGGCCATTTCGTTTTTCGCCTGCTCCATCGTTTCCTCTGGCTCAACACCCATTCTACCTTCCATTTTCACGAGATCAGGGACGGACGATGGCCAATTACCGCCTTCAATGACCCCTAAATTGATTGGTATCGGAATGGGCGTGTTCCGATAGAGCGGATCACGGATACGTGCATTTCGCTTTTCTTCCAGAGCACGAATGTGATTTATTACGGTCATGCTCTTTTCAATGGCACTAACGCCTTCATACCTTGTTCCGCCGTGAGCCGAGCGGCCTTTTACTAGAACCCGGAACCACATCGACCCTTGCTGTTTAGGGAAGATCCTCATATTCGTTGGTTCAGGGATCAGAGCCGCATCGGCTTTGTATCCCCTCAGGACGGCTGCCAACGTTCCGGCACCACCGCTTTCTTCTTCAATCACACTTTGAAATATGACATCTCCTTTTAACTGGATGCCATTTTCCTTTAATGCCTGGATGGCAAGGATAAGCGATACATTGCCTCCCTTCATATCTGTTACGCCGCGTCCAAACATTTTCCCATCCTTAATGGCTCCGCTATATGGATCGTCATCCCACTGATTTCGATCACCATCCGGAACCACGTCGATGTGTCCGTTCAGGATGATGGAACGGCCTCCTCCGGTCCCCTTCATGACACCAACCACATTATGGCTATTGGAAAATTCGCTGCGGGGAGAATAGAAATAGGGATGCTTTTTCAGCTCCCCGCCGTCAGGCTCCCAAATATCGACCTGCAGGCCCATTTCCCGTATTTTTTGGGCAACGATGGCCTGCGCCCCTGCTTCATTTCCTTGGGTACTCGGGGCTTGCACCAATCTTTGCAATAAGTCCGTTCCTTCTTCCCGATGATCCTTGATCCATTGGTTGATTCGTGTTTTGAAATTCGCCACTTTCATCCTCCTTATATACATAGCGTGCCATTCCATATTCCATCACAATGTGACTATCAATCCTTCACGCCTCTTGCCTATTCGATGCTGTGGACTGCAGCCCCGATTTTCAGCGTTGCCTCTGTATTCGCAATCACATCGGCCACTGTATAGGGCGCCATGACTTCCTTCAATGCCAATCCCTCTTTTGTCACTTCAATGACAGCCATTTCTGTGATGATCATATCTACACTTTGTCTTGCCGTTAAAGGCAGTGTGCATTTCTTTAAAATTTTCGATTCACCCTGTTTGTTCACATGATTCATCAAGACAATCACCTTTTTCGCTTTTTGGGCAAGCTCCATTGCTCCGCCCATCCCCGGTACCCGTTTGCCTGGGACAATCCAATTTGCCAAATCCCCCGTTTCACTAACTTCCAATGCCCCGAGGATGGCAATGTCGATGTACCCTCGGCGAATCATGCCAAATGCCGCAGCACTATCAAAGTAAGAAGCCCCCATTACAGTCGTGATCGGTACCCCTCCTGCGTTACAGAGAGCAGGATCCTCTTCCCCCTGTTTTGGACTGGGGCCTGTTCCAAGAACACCGTTTTCGGCATGAAACAGAACATGGATATCTTGTGGTAAATGATCGGCCACTAAGGTAGGGATGCCAATCCCTAAATTCACGATCAATCCGTCATGGATTTCCTTGGCAGCGCGTTTCGCGATGCGATTCCTTACATCTACTCCCATGCCCATTTCCAATTCACCCCTTTTGTTGGAATCACCATATCTACATAAATACCTGGCGTGGCAATACATTCCGGATCCAATTCGCCGGCCGGAACGATCTCTTCTACCTCGGCTATCGTAAGGGCTCCTGCCATCGCTACCAGCGGATTGAAGTTGCGGGCAGTCTTGTCATATACCAAATTCCCCAACGGATCAGCCTTTTTGGCATAGACGATGCTCACTTCCGAGGTCAAAGCGGTTTCGATCAAGTACTCCTTGCCATCGATGACCATTTTGTCCTTGCCTTCTTCGGCTATCGTTCCAATCCCGACATCAACAAATATCCCACCCAAGCCCACTCCCCCGGCACGAACCCTTTCAGCTAATGTGCCTTGCGGGGAAAATTCCACCTGCAGCTTCCCTTCCGTCATGAGCCGACCGGCATTAGGGTTAGAGCCGATATGAGAGGCGATGACCTTTTTGGCCCTTTCAAGGGTTACTAGCCTGCCAATTCCAATATCGGGGAATCCTGTATCATTGCCAATCAAGGTTAAATCCTTGACCCCCTTGTCCAGGATGCCCTGTATGAGCGTTGGCGGCGTCCCCACTCCCCCAAACCCGCCATACATGAGCGTACATCCATCCTTTATATACTCGATTGCTTCTTCCAGAGTCACAATTTTGTTTTTTTTGGAAATGACCTGCTTCATATGTGGTTCCTCCTACCTCTCAACTGAAGCTTCCAGTTTCTTCATCTGAAATATATGCCTATTTAAAGTCTCCATCACCTGAAGATAAATCTTTCCCCCAGATATTCATGTCCTCATACTTATCCCAAATATTGCAATTCTTCGTTAATCTTCCTCCATATTCATACCCAAGCTGGTGAAAGACGGCGTTCATTCCCATCGACAAAGACCGTGCCAAAGAGTAGGAACAATAAATATTTTTCCTGATAAGTTCCTGCTCCAATGACGAGATAAGCACCTTCATAAAACCATGTTTCCGATGATGAGGAATCGTAGCACAGTCTGTCATTTCAGCATGATGATACCTTTCACATACTTCCGCGGATGCAGCACTGACAATCGATCCTTCATATTGGATAACACTAAAGATCGTACCTTCCTCCATCACTTTTTTGATATAGCCCGCATCATTCATTGGTGTTGGATAGGTTTCAAAAATTTCACCATATAACTTAGCCAGCTCATGTGCATCTTTAACTTCAGCAAATCGAAGGGAGTAATCTTCAGGCAGTTGCCGCTTTTCTATCACTCTAGGAATATCGATGACATCCTGGATAATTTTATCTTCCTTCATCCAATCGTCACTTGTCCGCCTTTCATCAGTAAAATACAAGGCCATGCAATAAGCATCATTCCCATTAAAATACTTCCTCAATATTCCTTCGAGCACAAACCCACGAGCCAATGTCGCAGATAAATCTTCTTGTCTGGCTTTAAGGATCAATTTTGTAAAGCCGTGCTCCTGAGTGATGACGAGCGATCGAGTTATCACTGTTTTGATATTCCCCCGATAATCATCAATGCGCAATCGTTGATTTGCATGATCAAGATAGAGTTCCATCGTAAAACTTTCCCCCGTCTCAATTCGAGTAAAAAAAGGCAGATTTTGAATAGACATCATGTATCCTCCTTAACTTAAATCCCGCAGAAGTGCTGCACCAGCTACTTCTCCGGGCGTTTTTTTTCTGTAAACTCCTCAGGATGGCCGCTCACGTCGTATATCGAAAAGGCTCCGTCCTGGCTCATCCTTGTTTAAAGTTGGACAGTAGGATCTGCCTTCCCCTCCAGACGGAGTTCACATTGCACCTCGGAAATGGCCGCTTCTAAAATATCTACTAAACGATCCATTTCACCTTTTGTAATAACCAAGGGTGGCGAAATGATAATGGCATCCCCCATCCCATTAATGGCTCCTGAAGCCGGATAAACAAGTAACCCTTTATCAAATGCATGCTCAATTACCCGATTCGTTACATCTAATTCTGGTGGATAAGGGTTTTTCTTTTCCCGGTTTGCGACAAACTCCATTCCAATTAGTAAACCCTTTCCCCTTATGTCCCCAATCATTTCATACGACGATAGGAGCGCTTTCAATTTACTCATCAGATAGTTACCTTGTTCTTCTGCTTTTTTTACCAATTGATGTTTCTCCACGTATTCAATGACCTTTAGGGCAACTGCTGCCGATTGCGGATTGGCACTATACGTATGGCCGCCCATAATGGTCTTGGATCCATTCAAAATAGGTTCCATGACTTTATCGCTGACTAGGGTGGCTGCCATGGGGGTATACCCTGAACTCATTCCTTTTCCTAGGGTCATAAGGTCCGGCGTAACATTCCAATGCTCGATGGCAAACATTTTCCCGGTACGGCCAATTCCTGTCATTACCTCATCTGCAATAAATAGGACGTCATACCGCTCACAAATTTCTTTGATTTTCTGATAATAATTAGCTGGTGGCGTGATGGCCCCACCCGCAGCGCCTATAATCGGCTCGGCAATAAATGCAGCAACACGTTCTGCCCCAATGCGCCTAATCTCCGTTTCTAGTTCTTGTGCACAAAGAAAACCCCACTCCTCTTCCGTTACGTGCTCCGGCCGGCGATACGTGTATGGGGCAGATACGGAAGGATAATCAGCTAACAACGATGAAAATCTCTGTCTTCTCAGCACATGCCCTGACATCGATAAGGCTCCCATTGTAATTCCGTGATAGCTCGACCATCTGGATATAATGCGGTCTTTTTTCAGTTTCCCCTTTTCTTGCCAATATTGGATCGCAATCTTCATCGCTGTCTCGGTCGCTTCCGAACCGCTATTGACAAAGAATGACCAATTAAGATCTCCAGGAGCCAATTGACTCAATTTTTCCGCTAGTTTTTCAGCTGGTTCATTGGTAAATTGCGATCGATAAGAAAATGAAATCTTTTCTGCCTGTGCAAGAGTTTCGTTGATAACCTCCTGTACACCGTGTCCTATACTTACTGTTACAGCTCCCGAAGACCCGTCGATATATTTTTTTCCATCCTGATCATATATATATATGCCTTTTGCCGATGCTGCCATTGGATATCGCTTACCTAATATCGGTTTAATTAAATAATCTCGTTCCTTCATCCTTTACAGCTCCCTCGGATTATAAGAGTATACTAAAACTTTATTAAATTTTCCGACAAACCACAATTTGACAAACGGATGAAAAAATCGGGGTTCCATTGTACACTGTGTATAATGGATGATAGACTAATCGATGTTTACTCACTGGGGGGCTATCTATGGCGATTCGGATGTATGAAGCGTTGCAACTGCCGATTATGCAGCAAACCAAATTAGTGGCTGGCAAAAAGGGCTTACAAAATTGGCTCAAATGGGTAACCATTGTGGAGGTAATTGAAGATATTCATCGTTTACAAGATGGAGAGTTTTTGATTACAACAGGATTCGGATTAGGAGAACATACGGAGAAACGCAAGGTGTTCGAAAAGCTTTTATCCAGCGGAAAACTGTCTGGAATAGCCCTATATACCGGTTTTTATCTAAAGGAAATTCCAAAATCATTTATCGCCATCGCCGACGAATTTGCCCTGCCCTTAATTGAAATTCCTCAAGACATAAATTTTTCGATGATCACAAAAGAGCTACTCGTACAAATTGTGAACAAACAAAGCCAAACATTGGAGTACTCGCTGCGTATCCATCAGGATTTTACACGGCTTGTATTGGAAGGGCATGGATTTGATCCGATTACGAAAACCCTTCATGACATACTGGATGCAAGTATCATCCTTATCGCACAAGATGAAGTAATAAGCTCCTGCCTAAAACATGACTTTATTGATATCGACAATGTAACCAATCTAGATGAAAAACAAATGGATAACGTCAAAATGATCAGTCAACCTATTATCGCCAATAAGCATACCTACGGAAAGGTACTCATCATAAAGGAAAAAAGGTTATCGGAAGAATTGGATTCTATCGCAATCGAGCATGCGACGACTGTATATGCCATTGAATTTTTGCGAAGAAGAGCAATAGAGGAGACCCAATTGCGGCTTACCAGTGACTTCCTTGATGAAATATTGAATCCCATAATCCCCAATAATCAAGATATGATCGAGAGAGGACGTAAACTAGGCGTAGACCTTGCAAACCCACAAAGTATCTTATTCATTTATTTTCCATCATTGAATGAGGAGAACAGTGATGAAAAATACAATCAATTAACCGAAATGATTCAACACACTATGGGAAAGTCGAAAATCCCCTACCTTCTGCGGACGAAATCCGATAGTGTGATGATTATGGCGGAAGCAAAACCTGGATCGAATAGTATGGACTTAGCGGTGAGCCTCTTAACTAGTTGGAATTCAACATCGTTAAATGAACCGATAGCCATAGGGATTGGTCAAACAGCTGCCCACATTCATGAATTACCTAAACGTGCGGCTGAATCCGAGCAAGCCGCACGTTTTTCCCAAGTTCTATTTAAGCCAAAATCGATCGCCCATTACAATGATTTTGGGGTATATCAATTACTGATGGAAATGAAAGAATCAGGGGTGGATTTAGAGGAATTTCACCAAAAATATCTTGGAAATCTATTTGATTCAAAAGGAGTAGACCTCATTACGACACTTGAAGCTTATCTTTTTTTCAATCAAAGCATCAAAAAAACGGCAAGTGAGCTATATATTCATCGCCATACACTGAAATATAGGCTAGATCAGATACAGAAAAAAACCGGATTGGACCTGGATGATTATGATAATGGCATAAAGTTATACTTAGCTATTTTGGCATATAAAGTATTGAAATACATGTAATCGATAAGGCAGAATCTCAAAAAGGGGTTGGGAATTTAAATTCCCAACCCCTTTTCAAAGACAGGAATATCGTTCTTCATCACATAGGGAGATTTTAGTCTTCCTATGTTTTCATTCCTATTATTGATCTGTTTGTTTTTGCTTCTTTTTCAAATACTCCGCACGTATTTTTTCTATTTGCTGCTTTTTATCAAATTTGGCAGGCTTCTGTTTTTCATGAAACTTTGTCACAGCTACCTGACTTTTGTAATCCAATTGATATTTCCCCACTTTATTCACCTACTTTTCTTGTCTGTAAAGAGAATCTATTCAACAAATATAATATACCTTATTTTACTGAACTAAACCTTATTACTTTATTAGTGTACTGCTAACTTGGCATATATCAATAAAAACATTAAAAACTTAGTAAAATAAATCCTCGCCAATATAATGCCTTGACACTCTGCATAAGCCTTCATGGTTCTTAACCCCAATAACCATTCCGTTACATCCCCATATCCTCTCCAAAAATCACCTTTTCTACTTATATCCATATCAATCCAAATATTACCTTCTTGGAATAACCTGCCCCGTTAGTTCATAAAGATTTATCGCAGAGTTGACGCATACCGAATCACAAAGTATTTATATAAAATCAAAAAAACTGCTCCTCAAAGAGCAGAAGCAGAAAAAAAAGATGTTATTTCACAATTTTAAGAGGAACAAGTACTTTATGAAAAAAAGAGGTTTCGAGCTTGGCTAACCAACCGTTTCCGTTTTCTCCATTAGCTACTTGAGCAGCGTGTTTTTTGTGAAACTCCGCTACCCGTTTATTATGCTCTTTATGCCCTTGGTGCATAGAATCATGCTTCATTCTTATTGCCTCCTTTCCGTTTCATTATATTTCTAGAAAGGTTGAATAGAAAGTGCATTTTATTCAACTTTTGAAAGAGAGGAAATCGATACGTTGATAAATAGGAATATGCACAGTTCGTATACACTATGCTTGTTACTAACTCATCATGACTTTGTACTGAAAGAGGGTCCCATTTCCTTAGCAGACTTGGCAGACGAATCATTAGTTATTACCCCAAGGGTGATTGGACCGGGCTTTTACGATGTAATTACAAAAACCTGTCTTCAAGCCGGGTTTTCTCCTAATATCACGGTCGAGACCCATGACCTCCAAACGGTAATCTCCTTCGTCTCCCTTGGGATGAGCTTCTCACTTACAGCTAGAAATACACAAACTGCTGAGGTTGTCTTTAGGGAACTGGTGGATACGGCAGTTACGCTGGATATTGCAGTAGCATACCGCCGTGATGAGAAATCAGAGATGTTTCATTCGTTTCTGGACATGTTTTTCGATTATTATTCCATTTATAATGATGAGGGCCGCCTAACATTGCCAAGCGGCCTATATTTTTTGGAGAGCTTAACTGCTATACGAAATCTGCGTCCTGCCCTGGCTACTGATATAATAGATTCTATTAAAAAAGGTCATCCAGTAAAAACTGGCTAACCTTATACTCCAATATAAAAAGATCCGTACAAAGGCTGCCCCATCGGCTTACGCACTTGTATTTATTAAATGATTAGAAGTTTTGTGACAGAGCTTAAATCTCTCCAATTTACAACAACCAATCCAATTACTTTTTCTAGAATGTTCAATCTATTTTTCTGAATTTAAGCTAATACAAGCAAACATAATCCTCTTTAGTTAATGTTATTTTAATTTTTTTAACTAAATCGGTTATAGCGCCTTTGGTTTTTGAAAATACATTTCAAAATATATGATGGATCTTCCATGTATGTATCATTTTCCATTGTCCACCAATTGAGTTAGCAAAAAAGATTAAAGCAGCTCTGTTCCAAAACAAGAAACCACATTTTTGCATTTCCAGCTAAAAGAATAGCTGTTGCACCAAAATACCCAATAAGTTACTATAATGTTACTTAAAGTAAAATGACAATAAAGAGTCCGTCATGCATAAGGGCTCGTTCACTTTCATTTTTTTCGTTAACGAAATATTTATTGTTAGACAATTTTTTTATAGTGAAGGAGAAGCTAATGGTTCTGATTGAAAAGGGAAAATGGGTTTGGTTATTAATGTTAGGATTGGTCCTATGTAGTAACTTCGCTATATACAACACAAACGTGGGCAATGGTATATTACCAGATGATACCAATGAAGTCGTTTTAGGCTCGCTATTAGATTTAGTGATTCTGCTTCCTATACTTTTTATGCTCTATCAGCGGAAATTCACGATAAAGATGGCGGTACTTCTTACAGCAATGGGGTGTATTTTAGCGAGATTTTTGATACCCTATGATTTCTTGGAACCATTCGTGGCAGTCACTTGGGCAGGAATTGCTATTGAAGCAGCTTTAATCGTTTTCGAAGTTTTACTGATCTTTATGTTTGTACGTTATGTACCCCAAATTGTCAGGACCGTTTCATCTAGTAAATTGCCTGTCATTTTTTCTTTTCCACACGCTGTTAATTTGTATGTGAAGAAAAATCCAATTATTCATATGATTTGCTCAGAAGCTCTCATGTCTTATTATGCATTTTTCAGTTGGAAAAAGACTCCGCCTCCTGGCATGACTATTTATAAAAATTCTAGTTACATGGCTTTTCAAATTATGATGATTCATGCAATTGTTATTGAAACGTTAGGGATTCACTTGTGGATTCATGGAAAATCGACGACCCTCTCTCTAATTTTGTTAGTCCTTAATATTTACTCTGTCGTTTATTTTCTGGCGAATATTCAAGCAATCAGATTAAATCCAATTTATATGAATGACCGGACGCTATTTATATCTTTAGGATTGGTAAAACGTGCCGAAATTCAGTTCGATAACATTGAATCCATTATTGTGGACCTTGAAATCTTAAAGAAGAAAATACCGAAAGACACAATCGATTTTATCGTTCGCGATTTTGCTAAGGTTGACCCGGATATGATTATCCACTTAAAAAAATCAATAAAAGTTACTCTGTTCATGGGAATTCAAAAAGAATGTACTAAAATCGCCATTCGTTCTGATTCCCCATCGGAACTCAAGCATGCCATTTTAGAGAGAATAAATAATAGGCTGTGTAAAAGGTAAAGGTTAATTAAAATAGATAATAGAAAAAAGCACCAAGCAGGTGCTTTTTTCGTTATCATTTCCCTTTCGAAGGTTCACCGTGACTATAGTTTAATAATTCCACATTGGAAGCGGCTAAATTTTTCTCATCCAGGTCTTTGTTAAACTGGAGGGGTGAAACACCAAATGTAATGGTATCCGTGCCTAATTGTCCCCTTTTATTTCCATCGTAAGTTTTAACAGTAAATTTTATTATATAAGGATGGCTTAATTCCCTTCCTTTTTCCGATTGTTTTATTTCCACAACATCATAATTTTTATCCCACCAATTATATTGAAACGTCACTGAATCCTTTTTATAAAAATCGGTTACTGCTTGTTTCATTTCATCAGAAAACTGGTCTAATATAAAATGGTCCATAACTTGTTCCATACCTTTTGAATCGTGCTTATGCTGTTTCTCAGCACTAATGGAAACGTTATCGAGACTCATGGAAGCCAGCAAAATTGCTAAAAACAACAACTTTTTCATCGATTTCCACCTTTCTAATTTTTAATATTATTTGTAAATGGGCAAATGTTATTCAATTATCTGGTGCTACAGGGCTAGCATATGGAGGAATAGGTTTTTTGCCGGGCAAAAGTTGTGTTGAATATATTCAGTGGATTCCCACTTTCAGAGAAAAACCTATGTATTGATACCATGGACAGCTACAATAATAAAAATAACAGTTGGTTTAAATAGTCGGGCATGTTAGGTCAAGAGGAATCCAACACAAGACAGCGAATCAGAATCTTCATTCATTTATTGATAGTATGGAGGGTAAGTTCCCTCATCATCATAAGCGGTTAAAGATTTTCGTTCTACTTCATAAGAAAAGGACCAGAATCCCTTTTCTTTTCCTTTGTTCCACCTCTCAGTAAACGTAATGAGATATTTTTCTTTTCCAATTCCTTTCGCAGATGTTTCTCTCTCAACATGATAACCGTGAATCATTTCATCCACCTTGCCGACATATTTAGGGAAAACCTCAGTAAAAGTCCCCTCTCCATCAGTGGCAAATTCAACAGCATCTTCCGTTGAAAATGGAGGTAAAGGTTCTGATATTATTTGAAAATACACACATAGCAAACCACATGCTAAGGGAGGGAAAAGCAAGAACAGCTTTGTAGTCTGTTGAGCCTTATCTCTAACATATAGCCATCTATCAATAAAAGCATAGAATAAAGCAGCAACCATTCCGGCTATTGCTAATGACGTTTCCTGAAAAAACAATCCATTCAATAAACCAAAAAGACCATGAAGCAAAATGTAAAGCCATGTATGTTTTATAAACCATCTTCTTTGCAGATATTCTATGACTACTGAAACCAGGGTGCCATAAATCAAGACAATTGCACCTACATACATACTATATAAAAATACCCATCTTAAAAATTCCCCTCCTAAATTATAGGTCGTTCCCTCCTTCATTCCATCAGCCATGTACAAATAAACGAAGATAAAGGAAGTAACCGCTGTCGTGACATAAGTGACAGTTATTTTCCTCTTTATCAAACTTTCAACATCCATTTTATCCGTCCCTTTCATAAGAAAAAGCTGCCTTATAGACAGCTCCGATCTTCAGCTAACGCAACCATTAGCTTCGTAGTCATTTCTCCCAAAGCTCGATCAGCCGGCCTTCAGGATCTTCAATCCAAACAAACTTTCCATATTCACTAATCTCTTCTTTCTTGGCAAGAGGTACACCTATTTGTTCAAGATGCTTAATTGTCTCGCTTAGATTATCTACCTGGAAATTTAACATCACTTGTTGTTCTGTTGGAAAATAACGGTCATCCTCGGTAAAGAAAGAAAAGATGGTCTCATTTCCTGCTTGGGGCTTTATTACCGTCCCATTCCAATTGTCTATTTCAAGCTTCAACACTTCACTGTACCATTTTTTTACTGACTCTAGATTTTTAGTTCTCCAAAATATTCCGCCAAAACCTTTTATCATCGTAACTAGCTCCCATCTGTCATTAAAATTTTGGATGTAAATCAAGTTCTTTTGTCCCCTGAATTATATATAGAAACTTTTACTTTTTTATCCCTTGATTGCCTTAATTAATTCATCCAGCTTCTCGTTCTTTTCTTGATCTAATTTTACCTTTTCATTCATGAACTTAATGACCTTACTCACAAAATAAATGGCAAAACCAGTAAGCACCAAAGAAATCACGATAGGGATCAAAGTTAAAAGGATATATACACGATGCGGAACAAACAATGTGCTGCCACCCAATATCTCATCCTCCTTTAATAAACGATACCATTATTATACAATGACTTCATTTTATAAAAAAGGGCAGCTCCGAGGCTCTCTTGGGAGATAGCTCGGAAATTCAAGTAAAGAAGAAAAATCAAACGTATGAAACGGAAATCTATTATACTTCTATTAAGGAGTGAGATGAGCATAGACAATATATGATTGATTGGGTGAAAGGCCATCTATAGATGATTGTTCAATCATTTGTCAAATCTATCAATAAAGACGAGGAGTGGGGCGGCATGACTATTGCCAGAAAAATCGAGGTTGAACAATTGAAACATGCGAAGAGTGAGTTGTTTAATAAAGACGTACTCCACATTTTGAATGGTCAGGCTATGTATGAAGATTTCAAGGAAAGTAATTTAATGGGGAATTCTGATTACGTTCCATTCAATGAAGCGATGTGTGTTAACGCGACGACTCCGCAGGTTTTCGATCAATCGTTCATAAAAACACGGGCAGCAGGGCATCATGAGTCGGTGAAAAATTATATGGGAAAGGTTATCGAGCCATTAAACGGCCTCTTTCATAACGAGTACACCTTTATCGTTTTATGGTTTGGTGAAGACATGTTTTGCCAAATGAACCTCCTCACCCTCCTTTCCTATTTTGAACAGTCAGGATATGCCGGCAAAGTATTGTTAAACAGCTTCAGGGAGGATGAGTTTAAAGTAAGCCAAGCTGAACTCACTTTAGGAACCTATCAATCTGTCTATCAAGAAGTATTGGTGAATCATGAAAAACCAGCAAAAAAACTCACGCCGATCATGGACCAGGCAATCGACCTATATTTGGATATGCTCAAAGCAAATAATGCCGTGGTGACGTACATTTCCAAAAACAAACACTTACCGACATCCGAATTAGTTAATCGGTTATTCGAACGGTTTCCATCAATTGGATATGGAGATTCACAATATATCGAGCTTATCCATGAAGTGAGATCATAACGCTATGTCAAAAATACGATGAAAAATAAAAACGCAAACCCAATAGCCATAAACACCTTCTTCTTATTTTCCTTGTTACAATAACTTTCGATGGCATCTATGATTGATCCAATTCCTAATAACAACCATATGAAATGTATATTAAAATCAGTCGTGAATGACAAAATCAAAACCAAGCCTATCGCTGTCGCCATTACATACCTGATCTGGACAAATGGTTTCGTACTTTCACTTTCCCTATTTTCAAAGAACAATCCGAAGACTTCTTTCAATTTGTTCGACATATAATCCTCCCTTGAAATTCTGCCTTTCTTTAACGTTAAAACCCGCTACTTGATTAGTTAAAAATATAAGGGATATGTAAACAATAAAAGTACAACTAAAGTTACAATCACTCTAATCGCTGTCCATTTTTTACTGATTCCCGCTTTTTTCTCTAAGTAGCTGATATAGCCAATCGTTAAAATGAAGCCAAAAAAGATGATGATATACCCGCTAGAATCACCTTTAGCAAGATATCTTAATGCAGCTAAAGCAATGAGCATAGGACCGATAGTCCCCAAAATCATATTCACATATCGACCTTGTTTATTTCTTTCCATACCCTCACTCCTCATGTTATTTCACGAAAAAAGCCTTCCGCTCATTAAGGGCTTTATATGAAAAGGATCAAGTCCGGTGTTATACCGAACTTAATCCTTAGGCTGCCGTTTATTTCTTTGGCAGGTCGAGGTTCGTGAATTGATCGACTGGTACGATATCTTCGTCCATGTCGAGCACTTTCAGGACAACCCGGTCTCCCGCTTTCGTCAAGACGATATCGGAGAGTGCGTTGATGCTGGGGTCGACCGAGAATCTTTTCCCATTTCCCTCCACAAGCAGATAGTAGACGTAGCCGTTTGCAAGATTAGCATCGTTGATCCTGGCTACCTTACCCTTGATTTCTTTCATTTCGAATCCTTTTTGCGGGGTGACGCCACTGACCTTGCCTAAAGAGGCGATCAGTTTTTTATAGTTCCGGAAAGCTTCGTCCTTCGTTTTCCCGAAGACCACTTGGGGATTATCGCTATTGGCATAAACGATGGCCACGCCTTGGAACTTACTGCCCTTCGTTACCGGAATGACATATGTTGGTGCACCGTATATCGTATAGAAAACGCCATTGGTGGCTTTCCAGCCTGGATATTTGGACAAAAACTCACTGGCATTGGCGTTGGATTTCGCTTCCTTTCCAGTCAGAACCGAGGTGACTCCCTTGTAGTAGGTCATCTCGCCGGTCTTGGCGTTGAAAACACCATAGCCTACGAGGGTTTTTGAATTCCCTTTTGATTTGGCCCTGGTAAAGTCAACGACATAAATCAATTCGCCCTTTTCATTGAACGTAACCTGCATATTATCTTCATTGGGGATCAAGACATCCTTCTTTGCGCCAATTAAAGATTGGTTCTTCCAGCCGTGAACATATTTTCCCCAGTACGTCCAATATTCCAACGCCGTTTCCAAGGTGTATGTCCGATCTACCCATTTCGGTTCTTTTCCTAACGGATAGTATTTCGTGCCGCCGGTTTTCGGATCGACCAATACCACTCCGTCCACGACGGAGCCGCTGCGGTATTTCAAATGATGCCCGACAGAGGCTACAAAGAAGGGCTTGCCAGCTTCGTCCGGCTCCAAATAGGAATCATAGATGATTTTATCCGGATGTGCCCCCCGGATCGTCCTTTCCAGATCATGTTCAAGGTACTGTGAGGGAGCATAGAGCATTTTTCCTTTTATCGTGCTTGCCCCTTTATCCGTCGAAACCGCAGAAACCAGGTTAAACCCTGGCGTGTAATCCGCTTTCCCTGCTTTAAAAAACCCGTCCATTTCGATCGGCGAGGTATACGTCAAGTCACCATTTATATTGGTCAGTCTATAATCGCCTTCCGTGAAATATGAGGCATTTTCTATTTTGTTAATCGCGGCATCACCTTTTGCATCTGCCATTTTCACTGTGACGAGCGGCATCGTTTTTATATCCTGCACTTCTTCGAGCTCACCCTTTTTATCGACCTTCGCCAAACCGTGGAGGTCTTCAGCTACAGTGAGCGGGTAAAACAGCATGATGACCCAAGCCATGATCAAGATGCCCCCGATCAAGCTGTTTAAATGAACATTCCAAGGAGTCTTGGCTGGTTTATTTCCTTCGTTTCTCCTTCGATTACTGCGGGATGTTGAAACCTCCTTGACAGTGTATATGTACATTCCCGAATCAATGATGAGGATGAGACCAAGAATGAAGGCAAAGGCCGAAAAGCATGCGGCTGCCGTAAGGTCCAATAATATAATATCGAATATGAAAAATAATAGGAATGCAGAAAGCAGCCATCTCATCGCTTGTTCGATGAAAAAGCCCTTTTCTTTTTTTGCGGTTGCCTGCATCCACCTTTGCGGAATCAACGAAAGCCCCAATAGAGCAAAGGGCAATTTCAGGAGCATCCCTTTTAGTATGAAGACGATAAGTGAAAGTATCATGGTTTTAAAAATCTCTCCTTGTCATGTATGTTCCTTTTTACCCATATTATCACTTTCCCTCAACTTATTTACTAGTTTTATAATATTTTGGAATCTTGCATTTTTATTTTCCCTGGATGCTGCTACTTTTCGTTAGGGAAGGTTTATATAAAAGGTGGATAAGAAAGGGGCGAAACCGGATGATTTATGAAGAAACCTACCACCACCTATTAAGAAATGCATCTTCCACTGAATTCGATACGTGCTTGTACGCCTTGCTTCATAGTGATTGGGATGGGGTGATTCAGAGTCCGCTCCATAGGATGGCACGCGGTGTCGGAACAACAGAAAAGTACTTAAGGCAGATCATCAGGGAATTCACCGCCCCTCAAGGATCTCTTCCAAAGGTTTTCGTGCCCGTCCATCAAGATGGGGAACTTCTATATAAGTTCAATCTGGGACCTGCGAGTATCCTTGGGTTTAATAAGAAGACTGATCGTTATTGCAAGAAGTACCGTTTCTTTTATAGCGATGCTTTCAAAGGCTTAAGCATTCTTGGGAAACGGCTGCTGTTGATGGCCGCTTTCCGGATGTCCGTTTCGAAGTCGGAAGAGGTGATGTTCGATTATAGCGAAATCGTTCCTGATGGCCGCTCACTCTTCACAAGGAAACGTTTAGTGAATGCCATTGATGCAGTCCATGATGCTCTGGGTTATATGGTGACGATTACGTTTGCAAGCCGGACTTTTTCAAAGAAAGAAGTTCTTGTATTCACATTCAACGAAGGCATATTGGAGCAGTATATGGAAAATCGGGCGGAACGGACTTTGCTGCGAAAAACGATTTTCAACTCTGGCTTTCTTGGGCATATCAGTGATTCTGTATGCATGGAGCTGGAACGGGTCGGCAAGTATATTTACCGCTCCTTTCTGCAGGAAGCGACATCATCGAGTATTTCCACCGACATCCAACAGGAGCTGCAAAAGCTAGCCCGATTCGTCTATTCGCATTCTTTAAAGAAATTCGCCTATGCCCTTCCTGCCAATAAGCATTTACTTCTGGCACCAAAACAAGCATCTGCCTATTTAAGTAAGGTCATTTACAACGAAACCTTGGAACAAATGGCCAAGTATGCCCACCAGGCAGCGTCAATCAAGAGCTTGCTTGATCGCGAACATTTTCATAGGGACATCTCCGAAAAAGCTCTCGGCCGCAACGTGAAGGATTGGGAAGTGGCAGCACATATCGAACCGATTCTTCAAAAGCACCACCAAGCAGATTTCATCCGCCGCGTGTTGAACGACTGGTGCGAGAAATGGCTGATTTCCCGTGTAAAGAAAGTGCCCGAATCCGAGGGAAAACGGAAAGTGCCGAACGATGATGGGCAGACCGCTTCGGAATATATGACAAGCATTAGAAACGATACGTTTGGCGAATTGGACAAGCTAATGGCAAAAATTCGCAAGTACGGCAGTCATGCCATTGCCCCGGCAGCCCGAAATGCGGCACTCGCACATAAAAAGAACTCGCTCCAAGCTTTTTTCACGATACAAAAAGAGCGTCTGGCTCCTGCTTCCATACCGAACTATTAACGAGATTCGCAGATATAATAGCGATTTTCGTCGATATATTCTTTTTTTCGTCGATATATCCTGATTTTCGTCGATATTACGGCCAGATTCGTCGATATATCCTAATTTATCAAAAGAGATGATACTTTCGTCTCTTTTTTTTGCCTGCTTTGCGGTATGTGAATTGCGGATGCATTCCGTGAATGGCAGCGGTGCGCTTGTGGAATGGGGATGGTTCACTGTGGGTTGAGTCAATCGATCCGTTCTTTGCCTGGACGGCTTGTGGATTGTAAGCTCAGGTCCATGGCTGTCCATGAAGGCATGCTTCAAAACGTGTGATGGCAACGGTTTTGATGATCGGTTTATCCAAGGGTCTAAAGAACGGGGCTATACAAAGGTACTTAAAAAGGGCTTTATCATCAGTATGAATAAGGAGATGAAGGAAAGCAAAAAGGCCACCATTAAAATGGATGGCCTCAGTTTGTAGACAAAAGGTTACGAGATTTGGGCTCTTCGAGCCACTATGTTAAGCCGTTTTAGGACCTTGCCATGTCCAAGTGGCCATCTTCTTTACATTCATGGCAGCGAAAGTAAGCATCGCCTGCATCGACAATTTTTTAAGTCCCCTTAAAGTAGTCCAACGCATACCATGCTTTTCTTTTGCATCTGCGAATACACGCTCAATCGTTTCTTTGCGTTTCGCATATATAGGTTTTACCTCTTGATGATGACGCAGATGATCTGCTTCTTCCACATATGCTTGCCAGATATGCCGTGTCACTACTTTTTGATGGTCTTTGCTTTCCGTACACCGTGATAAAAATGAGCATGTTGCACAAATTTGTTTGGGCGATTTGTACTCGCGATAGCCCTCTTTATTTGTTGTTGAGTACTTTAAAGTTTCTCCCGAAGGGCAAAGGTAACAATCAAAGTGTTCATCGTAAACATAGTCATGTTTGCGAAAGAATCCTTCTTTTGTACGAGGACGTGTATAGGGTAAAGCAGGTGTGATTTCTTTGTTAAATAGGTAGCTTGTAATCGCTGGTGTTTTATAAGCTGCATCTGCGGCAACTGCTTCTGGTTTTCCAACTTTCTCAATCACTTGCTCAACAAGTGGCTCCAAAATATGACTGTCATGTGTATTACCAGGTGTTACAATCGTTCCCAATACAAAACCGTTGCCGTCTGCGGCCGCATGGAATGAATAGGCAAACTGTTTTGTTCGTTCATCTTTCACATAGTAGCCACTCTCAGGATCCGTAGTACTTTCTTTAATTGCTTTGGTTTCTTCCTTATCAAATTTATCTGGTGGAAAAGGCTTCTTTCCATGGTTTTCACGATCTTGATTGATTTCTTCTTGAAGACGTCCTTGATACGCTCGTGTTTCTTTACGAACGATTTTCTTTTCAAATTTCCGTTTATTCGCACTGGCTTTCACATGTGTGGAATCCACGAAAACGTGTTCTACACTTATTAACTTTTTATTAGCAGCTGTCATTAAAATGCGACAGAAAATCTGTTCAAACAGGTCTGTATCTTTAAAGCGTCGCTCATAATTTTTTCCGAACGTAGAGAAATGAGGTACTTTATCATGGAAACCATAGCCTAAGAACCAACGGTAAGCCATATTGGTTTCAACTTCTTCAATCGTTTTACGCATGGAACGAATACCGAAGGTATATTGAATGAAAGTCAGTTTAACTAAAATAACTGGATCAATACTTGGGCGTCCTACCTCTGAGTACATATCTTTCACCAAGTCATAAATGAAAGTGAAGTCAATGGCAGCCTCCATTTTACGAACCAAATGGTTCGGTGGCACCAGTTGATCTAAAGTAATCATTTCAAGTTGATCTCGCTGAATAGAATCATGTTTAGAAAGCATCCTCATCACCTCAAGTTTTAATCCTTCAATTTTAAAACAAAAATGACTCCAGTCAAAAGTGTTCTATCTAAAAGGTAAGACAAAGTTGATTGGAGCGGGTGTTCGAGACTCCTGCGGGAAAAGCGCGTCTAGGGGAGACCCCGCAGGCAAAGCCGAGGAGGCTCCCCGACCGCCCGCGGAAAGCGAGTGCCTGGAGTGGAAATCAACGTCTAAATTGTACAGGCCATAAAAATAGACAAACTCGATTTTCATCGAGTTTGTCTACAGTCTGAGGCCACCATTAAAATGGATGGCCTTCTTCCCTTTATGGGATCAATAATATTTTCCCCGTACTTTTCCGGCTTTCCAGCAGTCTATGTGCATCAGCGCCTTTTTCCAATGAAAAAAGAGTCGGTTGGTCAACAAGGATTTTCCCGGACATGATCCATTCAAACAACTGTGCCGTTCTTCTTTTCCTCTCTTCATGGGTAGTCAACACGTTCCAAAGGTCTCCTCCTATTAAGGCTTTGGAGGTGTCCATCAGCATTCTCGGGTCGATTTTCTCGGGATCACCGCCTGCCATTCCAAAGAAAACGACCGTTCCTCCGGTCTTCGTCGCCTCGAAACTATTCATCAAGGTCTGCCCGACGGACTCGTACACGACATCCACGCCGATGTTATCCGTTACGTCCTTAATGGAGTTCACCCAGTCCGATTCGTACAGGAATACATGGGCGGCACCCGCTTGTTTGGCGACAGCCGCTTTTTCATCGGATGATGTCAATCCAATGACCTGCCCGCCCTTCATCCTGATCATCTGCGTCAATAATTGGCCGACCCCGCCTGCAGCCGCATGAACCAAAACGGTTTCCCCCTGTTTAACCGGATGGCTGTCATCGGTTAAATATTGGGCTGTCAATCCTTGCAGTAGAACAGAAGCTGCCGTTTCGAAGGAAATGCCATCAGGCAGCGGCAGCAGTTTGTCGGCTGTAACGGAAACCAGCTCTGCATTCGCATGGGGAACATCAGCAAAGCCGACGCGATCGCCAACCTGAAGATGATGAACATCCTCCCCGACATATTCGATGACACCCGCGCCTTCATAACCTAAAATAAAGGGAGGTTCACCCACCAAATGGTAATTCCCTTTCCTTCTATATACATCGGCAAAATTCAAGCCGATTGCTTTCATTCGAACGATTACTGCCGAACTGGTACGTTCCGGTTCCTCCATTTCCCTAACGGAAAGAACTTCCGGTCCGCCAAAGTTATCAAAAACAAGTGCTTTCATCAACCTATCTCCCTTCAAAGGTTCTTCATTCTTTAAGATATAGGATGCATTCTTCAATGGCAAGAACGATGATAGCGATTTCGCCCTTTCCCCTGGCATGCTCACCGATTTCCTAGATTATCGGGACATATCCATCACTTTTTATAGTTCCTTGTATGTTCGACTATGATATTCACGTCAATCTTGTCAATTGATTCAAGTGAGAGTTCTTTAAGCTCGTGTATATCCCAGTCATCGTTACTGAAGCGATACGCTTTTTCGGCTAAATTATATGGATCCGTGTTCATCTCCAGTCCTTTTTTGAATGTATTCTTCACCTCTTCCTTCACTTGATGCTCTAGGATTTTTTTCACTTTTCCCACAGATACATGTTTGTAATTTTCTTCTATGGTCATCGGCACATCCACCGTGATCCGGTATCTGGGAAATGAGCCACTTACGACATCGATATGAAAGCTCGGTTGCGTTACTTGAACGGACACTTTATTAGCTCCCGAAGAAAGATAAAGTTTCTTAACATCACGATTAACCCAATTTAAACCCTTAAGTTCCTCACTGTTCATCCACCCTTTTATTTGTTTATTCGTTAGGAAAAAACCTCCGTTTATATCTACGATTTTCTTCGGTTTTTTCCCTTCCTTCCAGGTTTTTTCGTTTACATGCAAGGTAGGGATCAAAATCGTGCCAAATGGCTCCTTATATCTCTGAATCAAATTCTGGTAGGTAATAACGGGAATGAAGGAGTTATTAGCCAATACTTCCTTAGGATCGAAAACTAACGTATAGATAGGCGATTTATTGAAAAATCCGTTTACGGTCATTGCTTGCCTGAGATTTTCCTTTACACCGAATATCCAGGTATTGTACCTGATCAGCTCAGTACGACCTGCATAATCCAAAAATTCACCAAGGTGTTTCTCCAATATCGAGGGGGTAATGTAAATGGAGCTAATTTGTCCAAAAAATAAAGGGCTAAATGAAGCTTTTTGGATATCATCAAACGCTTCATCGATGGTCTCGCCCGTTCCCTTTCCCAATAAAACGGGAGGTGCCTCAGGCAAAAGGGCATTTCCCTCTTGCTTGGCTATATTCGCAAAGCTTAAAGCTTGAAAAAAAATGATATATTTCCCTTCTTGGAAATCTATTCCCAGTGCTGCAATATACACTTGGTCTTGTATCTCTTTTATCCCCCAACATCCAGATAAGGGTGCTACGAATAAACACAATGCAATTATCATGATTTTCCTCATCATATCTACTCCTTTTTCCGATCTGAATCAGTAGGGGAATAGGCTTGAAAACGGGTTTTAATATATTTGTACGGTATTTTCAAGATCGTTTTAAGTAAATCTCCTCGATTTAGCTCCTTTAAGGAGCTTAAATATGGATGTCCGAAGCTTTCCAATCTGGCCAAGGCAATGAAGATAGTAAACAATCCTATAAAAAATCCGAAAATCCCGAGTATCGATGAGAGCAATAATATGTAAAACCGGATCAGTAATACATTTCCCGACAAGCTTTGATTCACTAAGGTATAACTGGAAATAACGGTAATGGCCCCGACCACGAGGGTGGATGGAGAAGTCAGGCCGGCCCGAATGGCTGCATCCCCGATGATCAACCCGCCCAACACGGCGACGGTTTGCCCAACGGATTTAGGTAAGCGAACCCCTGCTTCCTTAAACAGCTCGAAGAAAACCAGCATGATGAATAATTCTATGGGCCCCGCGATAGGCAATCCATTCCTGGAGATAGAAACCGTTGCCATCAAGGGAAATGGCAGGTAATCAAATTGATATGAGGTAAGCGCTGTCCAGAAGCCCGGTAGGAAAAGGGTAGTAAGCAAGGCTAAGATCCTTAATATCCGCTCAGTGCTCACGTACCAAAAACTCGCTTGATTATCCTCAGGTGATTTCAGGAGATAGGTTAGATTGACCGGTGCGATTAAGCAACTTGGACTCCCATCCACTAAAATCGCAAATCGGCCCTGATTAAGTGATTGAACGACATGATCAGGTCTTCCGGTATAGTCGATCAAAGGAAATAGAGAGAATCTTTGATCATATAGAAGCTCCTCTATTTGATAACTGCTTGAAACGAGATCAACTTGTATGGAACGTAGCTTGGATTGAATGTTGCTCAAAACATCCGGATTGATTACATCCTCCATGTAAAGAAGGGTCACATCCGTATTGCTTCGTGTCCCCATCGTCATGCTCTGGGTCACTAATGCTGTCGTTTTCAAGCGTTGCCGAATAAGTGCCATGTTTATTTCGCTGCTTTCTACAAATCCATCCCGGGGCCCTCTAATCGAAACTTCCATATTTGATTCATCGACGGCTCTCTGGGGCATTTTGGCTACATTAATGGAAAACATCTTCTCTGTTCGACAAACAAATAAAAGAAGTTGACCGGAAAAAAGGTTCGATGCTAGATCTTCCTTTATACGTGGAGATCGGTTGATTTCACTAACGTCCAGTAACTGATGAAGGTTTTCCAGTTCAAGCAATTTCCCTTCCTTTAAAAGTCCACTCACGGCTGGTAATACGAAGTCATATATTAATAAGCTATCGACCATTCCACTAGCGTAAATCAGTAATACCTCTTGGCTCATCACATCCTCATAGTCAAAAGCCTTGCAATTGATTTGAACGTCAGCATGTGCTTCGAAATGTTGATACAATCCTTCTTTTGTCAGCAAGATATGAGGGGCAGGTTCATTTGCCATATGATAAGTTTCACCTACTTTTTAGTTTTACTAGAAGAAGACTTACAACGAGAAATGTAAGTAACAATATGCTCAATAGCGGATAGTAGATATTATATAGGAAAGAAAAAAACTGATCGGATTGCCAATTAATGAGGACGCCTATCCCCAATAGGCTATATATGATGAGTAATAACCATTTTTTCCTTCCGATCCCGTTGATTTCGTTAGCTATGATTACCAACAAACTGACCCGAATCAAAGAACCGGCCGACCATTGGAAAATGGAAATGTAATCCACACGGGTAATATACCTCCCGATCGTTAAAAGTTTCCACTCTTCATAGGCTGGATTGTTCATCATTGAAGCTTCTTCCGGTCCAAACTCAGCTATGGCTGCAGCCAGGGGACCTAATGTCAGTAACAATAAGAAAAATATTGTTAGCATTATCCCCTTAAACGAAAAAGGACGCTTTGTATCCCCTTGGAGAAGTAGCAGATATAGACTTTCACCAAACGCTGCACACAGATAGATTATTCCTTTCAATGAAGGTTTAATCCCTTGCTCAAATACTGGAAATAACAAGGAATAATCTTTCTTTGGCGTATTGGTGACTCCTATAAAAATGCCAAACAAACAGACTAACAGAAAAAGAAGCGGGCCTAGGTAGGCGATCGATTTCACTCCTTTAAACGAAGCATAACAACACATAAGCGTGAAGGAGACGACGATCACGTAATTAGGCACCTCGGATGCATAATTATCTTTAGTCCAAAATAATGTATATTTCATGGTGACAAACGCTTCGGAGAACATGATCAGTCCCAAAATGGCAGCTGAAATTTTCACTAATGGCGGTGAATAGTGATTATGTAAAAATGTCAATAAAGATTCTCGTTTAAGTGAGCGGGAGATATAATAAAGGATGATTCCTATGAGAACGATAGGGATTATACTCCACAGGACACTGACCCAGGCGTCCCTCCCGGCTGCCATTAGAATATTCGGTAAGATCAATACATGTAACATGAAGCCCGTCGACATGATCATCAGTATATAGGCATGGGCAGATTTAAGATTTACGTTTGTCATAAGCATCCTCAAGAGTTTTTATTTATTTTGCGTTTTTATTATGATCCTATACTCATAAAAACGTACGAGGAAAGAAAAATACCGCCATGCCTGAGGTTAGGCAAAAGCGGTAAAGAGATGATCCAATCAATCGGTATGGTTGCCAGGTCCGTTCTTACGTTTATTCCCCGCATATTCCTTACCATGTGCTTCCTGTTCAGCAATGATGCCTTCTTCTGGAATATGGTTATTTTTTTTCGGTGCATTGACGCGGTTACGATGTTTTTTTCCCATGATGCAGCTCCCCCTCGACTTCCTTTTGATTAATCTTGTACGTACTCTCGTTAGCATGTCCGATAACCATCAAAAATACCTCTAAAAAAGGGACTTCATAATAAAGGAAAACCCTTCGCAGGAACCGAATATGTTTAGCATAACGACATTTTGGAGGGGTCATATGTTTCCGGTACTGAACACACAAAGGTTGCGGTTACGGGAGATTCATGAAGGCGACGCTGAAGCTCTTTTCCGGTTTTTATCGAATGACGAGGTCACTCGTTTCTATGGTCAAGATTCATTGCTCAATGTCCAGGAGGCGAAGGATATCGTGGCTGCGTTTGCGAAGGGATACCTTGAAAACCGGTGCATCCGTTGGGGGATTGAGCGAAATGATACGAACGAATTGATCGGGACGATCGGTTTTCATGCATATAGCCCGCAATACAGACGGACTGAAATCGGCTATGAAATCGATCCAGCCCATTGGCGCATGGGATTTGCCTCGGAAGCGCTTAAGGAAATCATTGCGTACGGGTTCAATAATCTAGCTTTGACTCGCATCGGCGCGGTCGTTTTCCTGGAAAATCAACCATCATGCGAATTATTGGTAAAGCACGGCTTCATCCAGGAAGGTATTTTAAGGAGCTATATTTATCAATACGGCATACCTCATGATACATATGTCTTTTCCTTGCTGAAGTCATGAGTCCCCGTCCAGTGCCAATGGGGACTTTTTTCATTCCGTTTTCACCGGAAACCTTCCGATTCAGCTCACTATAAGATGGTCCTTCAATGCTTGCTGCAGCGTCAACTTTGTCTCTGCTTTATCTTCAAAATCCACCCCTGCACGAACCATCTTGATAACCACTCCGGGGCGCAATCCAGTCACGACGGTTTTACAGCCCATCATGGCCGTCCCATCAAGGATATTCAATAGGCGGTTCATGATTTCAACATCCATCTCGCTGATACCGGATAAGTCCAAAATCAAGGTCTGTAACCTTAAATTGCTTATTTCCATCAGCACTTTTTCCTCGATTATCCCGATGCGTGAATCATCGATTGTACCGATTAACGGAAGGACACAGGTGGTGGGGGTAACAGGAATGATCGGGACGGATAGGTTTTTCACCAGGTTTTGCTGCGCCAGGATCAACTTGTCTTTGTAATCGGAATAACTGACGAAAAAGGATTTTAGAAATACATCGACCTTTTCATTCACTTCCTTTTCCAACTCAAAGAAGGTGTACGAATCGCTTACGAGATCTTTGGTATGCTCGTACTTATAAAAGAAGGTCCAAAGCGTCCTCCTGATGGCCTGGATCCATTCCAGCTTGAATGAAAGCGTCAAGGAGTGGGTTGCCCACGTTTCCCCTTCTTGTTCTGCAAAGATAATCAAATCGGCTTCATTCTGCTCCACGATGTAGCGGATGAGCTTATGGGCATTATTCAAAAGGTCAACATTACCCACCATCAAGATTTCCTCGATTTTCTCCCTGACATTTACCGCTTCGGATAAAAGATAGTCTTCAAAATCATTTTTGTTCTGTAAAAGGAATTCCATTATTTCTTCTTCCTCATAAACAAAACTCACGATTCTCCACTCCCTTTTGTTGATACTTTCAAATGTGATTTTTGTTACTGTCTACATTCTCTATTGGTCGGGTTTTTTCCTGCCCATTATCTTCAGGTCATATTTACTCTCGCGGGAAAATATCCTTAATAGTCGATGAAAATATCAAATGTGTCGACGATTTTCCATATTTAATCGCCTCATCAACAAACCCTTCCAGTGTTTCCATGGAATATGTACTGATTTTAACCAGATAACTATATTGACCGGCTAACCGGTGACATTCCTGTACATCCGGATGCCTCAAGCTAAAATCATAAAAATCCTTACACCGATCCGTTTCAAACAAAACGAACGCAGTCAAGCCCCTATCAAGCTTTTCAAGGGCTATTTCCGTTTTATATCCCTTGATTACGCCGCTTTCCTCCATTTTAATTACTCGCTCTTTAGTGGCTGGGGCGGTTAAAGAAACCCTCTGGGCCAGCTCCTTCATTGCCATGCGCCCGTTCGATTCGAGCAAGGAGAGTATTTTTTTATCCGTTCGATCCAAGTCAATCACCATCACTTTTCATTATTAAGTGGAATCCTTCAAATCCATTATAAAATAAAGAGAAAAGGAATGAATGCATAATGAATCATATGTAATCAGGAATATACTTTTTATATAATAAATACAACTATTTTGTATGGGGGTTGTTGCTATGAAAAAAGTATTACTGCTGTTATCGAACGGATTCGAAGCGGTTGAAGCGAGTGTATTTACGGATGTATTGGGCTGGAATAAATTAGAGGGCGACGGCTCCACCGATCTTGTTACCGTAGGTCTGCATGAGCAATTATCATGCACCTGGAACTTCATCGTGAAGCCCGAATTGACCATCGATCAAGTGAACCTTGATGACTTCGATGCTTTAGCCATTCCGGGGGGATTTGAAGAAGCCGGCTTTTATGATGATGCCTATGATCCAAAGTTTCTTGATGTCATTACAGACTTTCATGATAAAAAGAAAATCATTGCATCGATTTGTGTTGGCGCACTCCCATTAGGAAAAAGCGGGATTTTGAAAGGGAGGAAAGCGACTACCTACAATCATCCAACCAGTATCAGACAGGAGCAGCTCAAGGGATTCGGGGCGCTTGTCGTCAATGAACCGATTGTCGTCACGGATAACATCATCACCTCCTATAATCCTTCCACGGCATTCGAGGTTGCTTTCACGCTTTTGGAAATGCTCACCACCAAAGAAAACTGTCATCATGTGAAGGAATTGATGGGTTTCCATTAAGGCTGTCCTACCCGAACAAGGTTCCGGATCATCCGGCACCTTGTTCGGATAAATGAGGTTCGACAGACGATCCACGTTACGACCTTCCTGATTATTCCTCCGTATTTTCCCCCATGGCTTCCTCAAGGTTTTTGAGGTACACGTCAGAAATCCCGTTCATGCCTTCCATTACTTGTGCTTTTGTATATTCCATACTGCCAACCAGTTTGTTCTGCTTCTTATCATCATTCTCTTCCGTATGCTTGGAATTTGAGTCAGTCACATTTTTCACCTCCACCATTTAGGATGGCTTTTCCAGGTGGAAATATGCAGGAAAGGCGGCGGTGACGGGCGCGCTATCCGATAAGTGAAAAATGGCCATTAAGTAGATGATCCAACCCAAATAGAAGGATATATCCATTCTAATTTACAGGAAAAAATATATTATGAAGATTTTTTTAAAAAAATAAGCTGTTTTCATCGAGCGAAAGGGATATACTATAGGATAGCTTTTATTACATTTTTAAAGGATTACCTTTAACACTTTGTGTAATATTTTACAAGTTTTTCTAACCAAATCAACAAAATGCTTATTGCAAAGGAGAATTGGATATGTCAGAAACGATTACCCAATCACAGTCTGAACAATTAAATGCACGTCAAGATGTACTGGATCAGTTATTAAAGCCCGAGGTTCAGGAGTCACTCAATACTTTAGTCGATCAGCTTCCAAAACTGACTGAATTAGTGAATATTTTAACAAAGTCTTATGATTTCGCTCAATCGGTGGCAACGGATGATGTCCTGAAAAACGATACCGTCAGTGCCATTTCGGAAATCGCGACACCTGTGGTCGATTCCGTGAAAGGTCTTGCGGCCACCGCAATCGAAGCGAAGGATCGCGCAGAAGCAAATCATGATGTAATCGGTCTTTTTGGCCTATTGAGAATGATGAAAGACCCTGAGGCACAAAAGCTTTTCCGTTTCGCGCAAGCGTTCCTGGAAGTCTCATCAGAACGTAAAAACCAAAAATAATGTCTAAAACTTTCAATCAATAAGGACGGGGATTAACTATGTCAAAACAAATCGTCATCTTAGGTGCCGGATACGCTGGATTACTATCTGCGTTGTCCGTACGTGAATATTACAAGAAGGATCAAGTGCAGGTTACCGTGGTGAACCAATTTCCAACCCACCAAATCATCACTGAATTGCACCGTCTTGCCGGCGGTTCGATTTCCGAGCAAGCTGTTTCGATTCCTTTGGAAAAACTTTTCAAAGGAAAAGATATCGACCTTGCCATTGCAAAGGTGGAGTCTTTCTCCGTTGATAAAAAAGAAGTGAAGCTTTCCAACGGCTCCACTTTATCCTATGATGCCCTTGTCGTGGCACTAGGAAGCCAAACAGGATTCTTCGGCATTCCAGGTCTTGAAGAAAACAGCATGGTCTTGAAATCGGTGAAAGATGCCAACCAAATTTACAAGCATATCGAAGATCGCATTCGTGAATATGCCCAAACGAAAAATGAAGCCGATGCGACCATCGTAATTGGCGGCGGCGGCTTGACTGGCGTCGAGCTGATTGGTGAAATCGTCGATCATTTCCCTAAAATCGCCAAGAAATTCGGCGTGGACTTCAAGGATTTGAAAGTCAAGCTTGTTGAAGCTGGCCCAAAAATCCTTCCTGTGCTGCCTGATCCGCTGATCGACCGGGCCATGTCTTCCTTGGAAGCGCGCGGCGTCGAGTTCTTGACAGGTCTGCCTGTAACGGGTGTCAAAGGCAACCAAATCGAACTGAAGGATGGACAAACGATCACGGCCAATACGCTTGTTTGGACAGGCGGGGTTGCGGCTCTTCCTATCGTCGGCGAATCAGGTCTTGAAGTCGATCGCGGCAAAGCAGCCGTTAATGAATACCTGCAATCGACGTCACATAAGGACGTATTCGTTGTCGGTGACAGCGCCCTTGCTTTCCCTCCAGAAGGCGGACGTCCATACGCGCCAACTGCACAAAACGCATGGCAAATGGGTGAGCTTGTCGGGTATAACCTCTATGCAGCCTTCGAAGGCAAGAAGCTTGAAGTATTCGCACCTGTAAATTCAGGTACGCTTGCGAGCCTTGGCCGTAAGGATGCCGTGGCAACCGTCGGAGCCAATAACACCTCCCTGAAAGGCCTGCCGGCCACTTTGATGAAGGAAGCGAGTAATATCCGCTACTTATCACACATCAAAGCACTATATAGCTTAGCCTATTAAACCAGAGCTGTCGTGCCGCATCCGCGGTACACGCCCTTTATTTCCGATTCTGGGGATAAAGGGCTTTTTTTTTACGATCAAAAAGACAGGTCCCTGCCAAGAGGACCCGCCTGTTTTTTCACTCGATATTACTATGCTTGGAATAAGTCGAGTGGTGGCTTATGGATTGGGACACTGAATAGTCCAGGCATATGGCATCACACAAAACATGTACGCATTGATCAAACAAGGAGCTTAGCGGCTGGACGCTTTCCGTTTCATGACTCAAGCGGTTTTTCGTAGCAGCCGGGACCACCAAAACCTCATCCGAAACGTTCGCTAATTCGGATTGGTCATTTGTCGTGATGGTGAACACCTTGCAGCCTATTTCCCTGCCTTTCACGGCTGCCGAAACCACACTTTTCGTCGTGCCGCTCCCACTGATGGCTATGAACAGGTCGCCTTTCGCGATCGAAGGCGTGATCGTCTCCCCGACCACATATACGTTCAAGCCAAGATGCATCAAACGCATCGCGAAGGCTTTAGCCATGTAGCCCGATCTTCCCTCCCCCATGATGAATATCCTCTGCTTCGGCTGTAAACTCTTTACAAGCAAGTCGGTTGCATCTTCATCCATATTGCGAAATACTCCGTTCACTTCTGTTAAAATAATGGCGATTTCCTTTTTCAAACCTGCTTCACGTCCTTCTCCATATTCATCGCTTCCTTGAATCGTCTTGCAGCGTCCGCTGGGTGCTTCGCTTTTGTAATGGCCGAGCCGATGATCATGACATCGAGCCGGTTGGCGATCATGGCCGGCAACGATGATAGTGTGATTCCTCCCGCTGCTGCCCTCATCGATCCGGCGTGATTTCTCATGTCGATCAAGGTATGCCCCCCATTCTCCTGGCTATCCTTGCTTACATGCTCACAAAAGATCGCCTGATCGTATTTCTGTAATTGTTCAAGCCGGGAATCGGACACATTCAATAAATCAATCATGATTTTCCCCTTATACTCACGCGCTTTTTCCAGGCAGGTTTGGATGGTAACATCCGATGCCACCCCCATCACCGTTGCTATATCGGCGCCGTTCTGAAAGCAAAGATCCATTTCGTACGCCGCATTATCGATCGTCTTCATGTCTGCAACGATTTTTTTATCAGGAAAGCTCTCACTCATTTCTTTGATGCTACCGATGCCGAACTCTTTAATCAAGGAAGTCCCCACTTCAATCCAGTCTATCGACGACTCCACGGTACGGACCAATTCCAGTGCTTGCTCCCTATTCATCCTGTCCAATGCCAGCTGTATCATCAAGACGTAACCACCTCCACGGATTTGGCTGCCGTAACCACTGGCTTTTTGACCATCAAGGTCAGTACGGCGGAGATCAATAAAGATCCGGCCATGAACACATACGATGCCCCTGGCCCGCCAGTCAAGCCGTTTAAATATCCGACGAAATAGGCACCTACGAATGAGCCCAGCGCACCCATACTGTTGATCAAAGCCATTGCCCCGCCAGCGACATTCCTTGGAAGGATTTCAGGAATGATGGCAAAGAACGGACCGTACGGGGCATACATCGCCCCTCCGGCAATGACCAATAATGCGTAGGAAAGCCAGAAATTCGTGGTTCCGATCATGAAGGAGCCGAAGAATGCAAGGGCCCCGACGAGCAGCGCTGCCCATACGAATGTTTTCCGATTTAACGTCTTATCCGAAAAGTAGGATAGCGCCAGCATCGCGATGACCGCCAACAAGTAAGGTCCCGATGAAAGCCAGCCGGTCGCGACAATATCCAGATTGGATGCCTGCTTAATGATGGACGGGAGCCACATGACGAAGCCATATACCCCGATGCTCCACATGAAATATTGGATGCTGAGTATGACGACCTGCCTTGACTTGAACGCCTCCCGATAATTTTTCACCGGTTTTAAAGCGGCCTGTTCTGCTTGCAGGACGGCTTCCATATCGTTTTTTTCCTGTGCGGTAAGCCACTTGGCATCTTTAGGACGATCATTGACCACCTTATACCAGATGAATGCCCAAAGCACTGCCGGCAATCCTTCGATGATGAACAGCCATCTCCAGTCGAATGCCTTCAATAGGTAGCCGGAAAGGATTGACATCCATAAGACGGTAACGGGGTTCCCAAGGATCAAAAACGTATTGGCCCGGGAACGTTCCTCTTTTAAGAACCAGTGGCTGAGGAACACGAGCATCGCAGGCATAACAGCGCTTTCAACGACCCCGAGCAAGAAACGGATCGGATAAAGCCAGCCGACGCTTGTCGCCAAGCCCGTCAAGGTGGCCAGTCCTCCCCAGAGGATCAGGCTCCAGAAAATCAGCTTCTTCGCGCTTTTCTTTTCAGCATAATGTGCACCTGGAACTTGAAAGAAGAAATAACCAAGGAAAAACAGCGCGGCCAAAAAGGATGATACACCAGCCGTGATGTTAAGGTCCTCCCCCATCCCGCCCGCTACGCCAAACCCATAATTCGCCCGATCAAGATAAGCCAGGCTGTAGGTGATGAACACCAACGGGATCAATCTCATCCACCTTTTTCGCGAAGCTACCTGCAATTGAGAGGTTTTCATGATTGAAGCACTCCTTTTTTCATAAAGTGTTCCAGCTCTGCCCGATCCGGAAGACCCTCATGATCTCCGGATGACATCACCGCTTTCGCTCCTATCGCATTTCCCCGTACCACCGCTTCTTCATACGATCGTCCTTCCAATAAAGCGCTTATCACCCCAACGGCAAAACCGTCTCCTGCTCCTACCGTATCCTTGACCTCCGTGACGGCAAATCCCGCTACATCCTTCCTTTCCTTTTCGGTCGCCAAATAGGCACCCTCTTCGCCCAGCTTGATCACCACCAGCTTAACCCCTTGATCGAGATAATAACTGGCGATATCCTCCTTCCTGCTATAGCCTGTTAGGATTTCGCCTTCCTTCATTCCCGGAAGGAGCCAATCCGCTTTTTTGGCAAACCTATTGACGACCTCGATCATCTCCCGTTCTGTCGGCCACAAGGTCGGCCGGAGATTCGGATCGAATGATACGGTCACACCCTTTTGTTTCAAATCATTCAACACTTGCCAGGACAACTCCCTGAAACTAGCGGAAATTGCAGGCGGTATCCCGGTCAAGTGCAAGTGCTGGATCTTCGGAAGCTGCTCCAGCGGAAAATCCTCCAAGGAAATCTTGCTCGCGCTTGAATTCCTCCTGTAGTATTCAACGACCGGATCGCCCTTCTCCACTTTCGATTTCAGCTGGAATCCTGTTGGATGATGCGGGTCGGTTAAGACATGGGAGACATCCACGCCTTCGCTTGTTAGCGTTTTCAAAATCATCCGACCGAATGAATCATCCCCGACCTTGCTCATCCATGCCGTTTTGATGCCTAACCTTGACAGGCCAATCGCTACATTGGTTTCGGCCCCTGCCACATAGCGCTTGTAACGCATGCAATCATCGAGGCTGCCCGGATCATCGGCAATGAACATCGCCATTGCCTCTCCCATCGTCAGTACACTAAGCTCGTTCATGGCTGACCTCCCGTTCCATTTTCATGAGTGAAATATACGTCGCTGCATTTTCCAATGTGACCGGGAATTCAATCGCTACCGGACAAGCTCCCTTGAAATTTCCCAACAGCTCCATTACCTCAGGCAGCAGCGGCATCGATACTGGCTCGGTCACCCACCCATCATGAACCCGCTTCACCTGCTTCAAATGGATATAAACCACATATCCTGCCAACTCTCGTGCCGCCATCATCGGCTCCTCATCTGTATACAGCCAGTTGCCCGTATCAAACGTCATTTCAATCGGCCTATCCAATGTTTTGCATCGGCTCAGGAAATGAGTGATTGTCTGTACATTACCCCCGCCAGGCGTTTGATCGTTCTCGATGGTGATCGCCAATCCATCATTAGGCGGATTTTCCGTCAGTACCTCACTTACGTAACTCATATTTGTTTCCTTCTCATGGTAGGAGCCTAGAGGCATCTTTAGCAAATCAGCTCCCAGTTCTTGCGCTTCCCATGTCCGTTGCTTGAATCCTTGTTCATTCAGTTGGTGATCGGGTCCGAACAGGAATTCAGGAGCAGAATAATAAACGGCCAAGTTAAGCTCTTTGCATAAGGCACCCAATTTTTCCAGCTTATCATCTTGCGTTAAAAGCTCTTTTCTTATTTCGATTCCATCAGCTCCAGCGGCTGCTAAACGTTTTATGATTTCAAGATGACCGAGCGTTTGGAGCCTTTCAGTCGGTATTGAGTTCATGCATACAAACACTTTCATATTCATCCTCCTGTTCTTCGGAATGGTATCGGTACCATTCTGTGAGTTAATAAAGTCTTCAAGCTTGGAAGACTTATGATTTTTGTATGAATGGCGTCGTTTCCCTTATATTCAATTTGGCTTGATAGGCGATTGTCTGCGCTGGGGACACTTGCCCATCAATCCGGCGAAGGATCATCTCCATGGCGGCGACCCCTATTTGATAGGTCGGCTGTTCAATCGTAGAAATGCCCGAATAAACTATCGTGCTCCACTCTGGATTATCAAAGCCCATCATGGCCAAATCTTTCGGAACCGACAATTTCTGTTCTTGTAAAAGCAAAATCAGTTTTAATAACACCACGCTGTTTGCCGTCAGTATCGCTCTTGATTTTCCTTCCGACTTCTCTAAAAAATGCTGAAGCTTGGCTTCTACGTCCTGTAAATCATCGACATTTACCTCATAAACATCATTTGAACTTGGATGGCTCCTGCTCAGCAACGTTTGCTGAAACGACTGCCTCCGTTCATACCTCGTACTGATCTTGCTTGCTGGCTCGCTGAAAAATGCGATTCGTTCATAGTTTTGATCGGCAAGAAAATGGACCGCCTGTGAAGTGGCCTGAAAATTATCCAATCCCACCGTATCCAATTCAAGGTCGGGCACCTTCCGATCCAGCAGGATGATCGGCGTCTTCTGCTCCTGCAGCTGAATTAGCATGTCGTGATTTCCGCCCGTCGTATGAAGGATGAGCCCATCAATGCGATGGGATAAGAGCATTTCGAAATATCCTCTTTCCTTCTCCGGATTATTATCCGAATTGCAAATCATCAGATTATAGCCATTCTGGCTGCATATGTCTTCAGCACCACGAAGGATGGCCGTCGTATACGGATTGTTGATATCCGCGACGATGATGCCAATCAAATAACTCTTATTGCTTTTCAGCCCTCTTGCCATGGTGTTCGGGCGGTACTCCATTTGGCTGATCGCCAGCTCGATTTTCTTGCGGGTCTTGTCGGATAGTTCATCATACCTGCCGCCTAAGTAACGGGAGACCGATGTCTTCGATACCCCGGCTTCCCTAGCGACATCGTAAATCGTCACTTTTGAACTTTCTCGTTTATTCATTGCATTCATCCATTCGCGAATTTTTGGAACCGGTTCCATTTTTATAAATAGTATCACATTGGCAATGAATGTCAATCCATATTTTTCAAACACAAAACATTTTTTTCTTTAATTTATTCAATTTTCTATATTAAAATATATTTACCAATATGTTTAATATTGTAAGTTTAATGGTTGCTTGTGACAGGCATCTGCTTGGGTGTTGAGATCGTAGGTATCTGCATTATTCCAGTATTGCAATTTGGGGCACAGCAGATAATGGTATGTGGAAAGCGAATGATAAGAAAATCCTGATTACGCAGTCGGTGGATGGATTGGACATGTTAAACAAAAGTTTGGCGGCAAGGTCGAGATGAGGCAGGCATTGTTACAACCTTAAAACCATTGACTATCACTTGGGAGAAAGAAGGATATTCCCAGCCAGATACTTTTCGTCTTAACTAAATCATCGAAGGAAATATGGAGCCATTTCGAACACAAAACGGCTCCTTTCAAGGTCATGCCTTACATTTGATTCGGCGCTGATATTCCCAACAATCGCAACGCATCCTTCAAGACGGCGGCCACGCAATAGGCGAATGAGAGCTTCATTTGCTTCCACTCATCATCGACCAGTACCTTCGTATGTGCATAATACTTATTGAATGCGCGTGCCAACTGCAAGCTGAATTTGGCAATTTGTGATGGATCGGCTTGTTCAAAGGATTTTTGGACAATGCTCGGGAACTGCTCAAGCAGCTGGATCACGGGCCAAGCATATTCGCCCAATGCCTCAAACTCGATGGCCTGCTCTGTAAATTGCCCCTTTTCCAGCAATGATGAAATTCTGGCATGGGTGTATTGCACATACGGACCGGTTTCGCCCTCGAAATTCATCATTTGCTCCAATGAAAAGTCGATATCATTCATGCGATGATTCTTTAAATCATTAAAAATCACCGCTCCGACACCAACCTGCTTCGCAACCAGCTCCTTCTGTTCCAGCGCTTGGTTTTTTTCTTCAATATTGCGCTTCGCCGTTTCGATCGCCTCAGCCAACACATCTGCAAGCAGCACGACCTTCCCTTTACGTGTCGACATTTTCTTGCCGTCCTTCAGCATCATGCCAAACGCGACATGCTGTAAGTCCCTAGACCAATCATATCCCATCTTCCCGATCACCTTGAAGAGCTGTTTAAAATGCAAGGATTGTTCATTTCCGACGACATAAAAGGTTTTCTTGGCATCATACTGTTTTTTGCGATACAGTGCTGCGGCTAAATCACGTGTGGCATAAAGCGTCGCCCCGTCCGTTTTCGTAATCAAACAAGGAGGCATATCCTCCAACTCGACGACAAATGCTCCCTCCGATTGGGCAAGCAAGCCTTTTTCCTTCAGCTCCCCGACGACCGCATCCATTTTGTCATTGTAAAAGGCTTCGCCCGCAAAGGAATCAAAATGAATGCCCAATAACTCATAAATCGCAGCGAACTCCTGAAGTGAAGCATCCCTGAACCATTTCCAGAGGGCAAGCGACTCTTCATCACCCTCTTCAAGCGCCTTGAAGCTGGCGCGTGCTTGCTCATTCAGCGAATCCTCCGTTTCTGCAACATCATGAAACTTCACATAAATCTTCAGTAATTCCTGGATCGGGGACGCTTCGATAGCCGCTTTGTCTCCCCAGAGCTTATAAGCCACAATCAATTTGCCGAATTGCGTGCCCCAATCTCCCAAATGATTGATTCGCACAACATGGTAGCCATTCTTTTCAGCTATGTTAGCCAATGCGTTTCCGATCACCGTCGAGCGCAAATGCCCCATCGAAAACGGTTTGGCAATATTCGGCGAGGAATAATCGATCACGACATTTTCCTTAGCAGGCTTCATCGAACCATACTGTTCCTTTTCACGTAATACTGCTTGAAGTACATTTTCCGTCACCCATTGCTGATTGACGAAGATATTGACATACCCCGACACTGCATTCACTTCCTGGATCATTCCATCGCTTAACTTCCCAGCCACTTCCGAAGCGATCGACTGTGGGGACTTTCTCAGCTTCTTAGCAAGCGTAAAGCATGGAAAAGCAATATCCCCTAACTCGCTCATTTTAGGCTTTTCGATTAATTTTTCAATTTCACTTGCGGTCAATTCATGGTTTAATGCAGTTGAAAGTAAGGCAGCAATTGGTTGATTCATCGTCATTTTCCCTCCTAAACAAAAAAGCCCCCGTCTCTTAATAAGAGACGAGAGCATGGATTCCCGTGGTACCACTCTAGTTGCCACAAATTGTGACCACTTTCCATTGTTAACGGGGTGACTCCCCGATATTCCCTACTAACGTTTCAAGAAATTTCTCCAAAGTGCGCTTCATCCATTCGTCCTGCATCAGGCTCCCACCATCCCTGACTCGCTTGCCATTTCAAATGAACTACTCTCTTCATCATCGAATTTTCAATATTATGATTTTATCCATATTACACAATTTTAAAAAACGTGTCAACACCTCAACCGGTCGGTGCCTTCATTTTATCCTTGATTGTGGACAAATAATTCCTTACCGCCCCGATTGCGTTAGGCTGCAAAATCGCAGACCCTGATTCAGCTTGACCGTCAGCATGGCAAGCAGCCACATCCGTGAGCTCTGGGGAGTACAGTCTCATGCCATCCATGATACGGCGGATCGAGCAGGCTAACTCGTCACTCGGGTTATCCTTCAATAAATAACCACTTACCTTCGCCTTGAGCGCTCGTTGAAAATGACCATCCCGTCGAAACGTCGTTAAAATAATCACCTTGCATGCACATGCCTGTAAAGCTTCCGCTGCCTCCAGTCCGCTCATGACCGGCATCTCCATATCCATGATGCAGACATCCGGATGCAATTGGTGCACAAGGGCAATCGCTTCCTCCCCATTGCTGGCCTGGCCGACGATTTCGATATCTTCTTCAAGATCGAGTAGAGAACTAATCGCTTCTAAAAGCATTTCCTGATACTCTGCAATCACGATTCGAATCACTTTACGTTCCCTCCTTGATCGAATAACCAACAAAGACTCCCCCAAATCCAAGGATTATGAAGGGAGTCCGAAATCACATTGGTGTCATAGTTCAGATTTCACTTGAACAGGCACACTTTTTTTCGTTATATATTTTATGTCCTTAAAGCTAACAAAATTCTTGTTTTCTTCATCCCATAAGCGGAAACGGAGCGACTGCAAGCTTGTCGCAAGCGTGATCGTCGGGACGTTCTCCAAAGGCTCCGTATTATTGTGAGCCATTTCCAATTTATAGTTAGGAACCCTTGGACTCAAATGATGCACATGATGGTAGCCGATATTGCCTGTAAGGAACTGCATCAATTTCGGAAGCTTATAAAAAGAACTTCCTTCCACTGCTGCCAATACATATTCCCACTCCTCATTTTCTTCAAAATAAGAGTCCTCGAATGTGTGCTGGACGTAAAACAGCCAAATGCCCACTGAACCAGAAATCATGAAGATGGTACCTTGTACCAGAAGGAACGACTGCCAGCCTACGGCCAGGCAAAGCAATACTACTAGAACGGCGATCAATGCATTCGTCAAATACGTATTCATTTTTTCCTTCTTTCTAGCACCTTTACGGTTGAACCTATTCTTAAGAAGGAATACATAAATCGGACCCAAACCAAACATGACCAATGGATTGCGATAAAAACGATAGGCAAAACGAAGCTTAAGCGGCGCTGCCAAATATTCATCCACCGTAAGGGTCCAGATATCGCCTGTCCCCCGCTTATCCAAGTTGCCGCTTGTAGCGTGATGAACCGAATGCTCATGACCCCATTGATCAAAAGGGAATAAAGTCAAAACACCCATACATGTCCCGACTATTCTATTTGCACGGCGATTTTTAAAAAAGGAATGATGTGTACAATCATGAAAAATGATGAAGATTCGTGTCAGGAAGCCCGCAGCCAGTATGGCTGGGATCAAAGTTAACCAATATGATACGGAAAGGCTCATATAAGCAAGGTACCATAAAATAAGAAACGGTCCGATCGTATTGATGATCTGCCAGATACTTTCCTTTGTCGTTGATTGTTCAAAAGGAGCAATTTGTTTTCTCAAATTTTTCGTATTTTGTATAGTCATTAATCAATTGCACTTCCCTTTATATGTCGTAACCTTATTATAAGGAAATGATCATGACATTATTAGTACCAGGTGTCATGACGAGCAGGTGACATATGTCATATACAAAAATTTCCCAACTGCGCATCACTAGAATATGAAAAATGGTAGAAACCCCAACTTCGTTTTTATCCTTTATCATCTACGAAATCTTCATTTCATCCGCAAGTTTGGTGCCTTTATCAACGGATTCAGCATTTTTTCTGCAAGTTTGGCGCTTTTATCGACGAGTTCAGCGTTTTATCTGCAAGTTTGGCGCTTTTATCGACGAGTTCAGCGTTTTATCTTCGAATTGGTCACTGTATCGAAGACTTCCCTCATTTCTTCCACAATGTACCTCTATGTTGTCGTGATTCTCCATAGTAAACTAGTGAAGTTAAAATGATCAACATTTAAGGAGAATAGAATAATAGTGAAAAAACACGTTGGATGTCTTATTATGTTAAGCCTTCTTTGTATTTGTTTCTTTCCAGAAAGCGGCAAGGCAGCAAGCAATACCTTGTACGTAGGCTCGGTTAAAGCGGATAATACAAAGGTTTACAGCTCTCCTGCACTCGGTTCCACTATACGCAAGACCTTGAAAAAGGGCGAACGTTTTCCCGTCATTTCGACTGTCACCGGGGATTCGGCAAAGCCTATTGTGCATACAGTCATAGCCGGAAACACATTATGGAAGGTAGCCAATCAATATGGTGTTTCGATCGGTGATATACAAAAAGAAAACAAATTAGGTTCTTCCGATATCATCGTTGGCCAAAAGCTGAAGATTCCTCAAAAATATAAGATACATACCGTTGTATCAGGTGATACATTGTGGAAAATCTCGAATAAATACGAGGTAGCCGTGAGCGATTTGACAAAATTGAATAATTTGCGGAAGACTTCACTTAACGTCGGGCAAAAATTGAAGCTTCCCGATTATTACTACCAGGTTCAATTGCTTGACGGTAAAAAAGGCTGGATCAAGAAATCTCTCTTTCCTAAAAAGGCGCAAAAGCGTATCGTCATGGGCTGGAAACATAATGGATCGCAGGAAAACTACACCCAGCAGCTTAAACAGCCCAACTTGAATGTAGTATCTCCACGTTCCTATACACTGACGGATACCGGTCATTTCGTTTCCGCTTCTGTCGATACAAAATACGTCCAAACCGCTCATAAACAAGGAAAAAAAGTGTGGCAGCTGATTGGCAATAAATTCGATCCCGCTTTAACTGGTTCTGTACTGGGCAATGAAAAAAAACGCCAGAAACTGGTTACAGCTTTGCGCGATTCACTAGTTAAAACGAACAGTGATGGAATCAATGTCGATTTTGAAAACATCGATCCCAAAAATAAGAAAGACTTTGTCCTTTTCATAAGCGAATTGAAAAAAGCGCTAAAACCTCATGGAATCACGATATCCGTGGATGTCACCCGGGAAAACGAAGATCCGTTTTGGTCAAAAAGCCTCGATAGGAAGGAACTTGGCAAAATCGCGGACTATATCATCATCATGGGGTATGACGAACATTGGGGCGGAAGTCCAGTGGCTGGGTCGGTTTCCTCCTTGCCTTGGATCAAAGAAGGAACCAGGCTTTTAATGAAGGACGTGCCTGCCCATAAAATCATCCTGGCGGTGCCATTTTATACGCGGGAATGGGTAACCGATTTATCGACCGGTAAAGTGACAAGCCATGACCGCAACATGGCTGAGGTCAACCGTATCGTTTCGGCTCATAAACTTAAAAAAGTATGGGATAAAAACACCTCACAAAATTACGTCGAATACACATCCAAAGGTGAAAAACATCAAATATGGATGGAAGATAAAAAATCGATGACGCTTCGTCTTGACCTTGTCAGACAAAACCAACTAGGCGGGGTAGCCGCTTGGTACATCGGAGCGGAAACGGTTGATATTTGGGATGTCTATCACTTTAATCAATGAATAAGTAGAAAAAAGGCCTCACATGGTGTGGGGCCTTTTCTGCATGACCTCATTTTCAGTCGGTCTTGTCGTCATGAGTGAATAGATCATCCCAAGAAAAATCAATGAAATGCCAAAGATTTGAACCATGTTCGGCACAAATCCCGAAAGCAGGATATCCAATAGGATGGCAACTGCCGGATCCACAAAAATCATGAAGGACACTACATTTGTAGGCAAATGACGAATGCTATTGAAAAACAAAAGATAAACGACGCCAGTATGGACGATGCCGGTCAGTACCGTGTAAAACCATTGCGAAGCATGCAGCGTTGTGTACGCGTGGAAATCAACAAATGGAAGCAGCAGTAAAAAGCCGATGAACATTTGCAGGAACGTGGTCGCATACACACTCGTCTTTGTAATCGACTTTCCTAAAAGCATCGTTGCCGCATAGAAAAACGCCGCGATGATGCCATACATGATTCCTTCCCATTCAGGAGATGACGATTGAAAACCATCCGTTCCCATGATCAGTAATGTGCCTATGAAACATAGTGATATGGCCAGGATGGAGAATAAAGACAGCCTCTCCCTGAAGATGAAGCTGCCGATGATCAGCACAATGATCGGGGCTAAATGATAGAGCGAAATCGCAATGGTCACCGAAATCAGCTCAAATGATTTAAAGAGGAATATCCAGTTTAACAAGTTGGCCACCGCACAAAAACTAATCAACATTCCCTCTCTGACATCCCATTTCTCCCGTTTGAAATGCCCTGTAGCCATCCAGGCCGCACATAGGAATACCGCAGCACAGATACAGCGAACAAAAACCAATTCCAATGCTGGAAGTCCCGTCCGTTCCGAAAAGAAACCGACGGAACCAAAGATCGCCATCGCCACCGACAGCTGAAGAACGGCCATTCTATTCATGTACTCTCTCCTAACCTATTCGTTTTAGCTTATGCTATCATTTCTCGGGCATTCCGTCACGAGTGATGATATTGGCCCACATTTACAACGGCTATCCCGGGGTAGAGTCGACCAAACGACTGCCTATTCACGTAAATTGTATTAAAGGTCCAGCTTGCCTTTTTTCTTAAACCAACAAACATGAACAATGAAAAATCTCCTTTCGGTTAAAAGGAGATTCTCTGCTTACCGTGATCATCCGAAGAATAAATCGAGCAAATTACTGCCTGCCGATGATTGCTTATTATAAAACTCCGAATAACCGCACTGCTTGCAATACACGACCGTGAATTGATTATTCTGGACATCGAACATCTTTGACAACCCTGTTCCAGTCATGGCTACGTCCTTCTTGGCCGCATCCTTGCTGCCGCATTTCAAGCACCCTTTTTCATTCATGATTTCACTCTCCCGAATTTTAGTTACAGAGCTCAGCGATTATGAGACTCCATGATCCTTCCTGGCAAAACCAAGATACCTTGTTCCTTGGAAGGTTAACGTACCGCTATCCCCTTCTGCAAGCATCCCAAACTCCTTGCCCGAAAGATGGAATTCGAACCGATCTCCACCCTCAAATTCAAAAGTAATGTAATAGGCCGTTGAGCTACTTTGCGAAGAGATATGTTGCTCGTTTGTGTGAACATGTCCCGTCACTTTCGTCCGTTTACTTTTCACAACGGCAGGAACAGCCAAACGTGGGGATTCCTCGTTTTTCTTCCATTGACTGAGCCCGTTGATTAATTGAAAGATAAAAAGGATAAAAAGGATAACAAACATGATTCCGATTAAGTCTGAAGCCCCGCTGAACATCCAATCCTCACTTACATCAAAGCCGTCCATGTCCCCCCCCTTTTCCAGATGTTAACATATACGAATGAACCAGAAAAAAGTTTCATCCTGCACGCTTCCATATGAGGGTGTGAAAAGAATAAGGAAAATGGCAAAACTCATCCATTTTGCGACTTTACTCATGAATTTTTCAACTTTACTCGCGAGTTGGTGCTTTTCTCAATGTTCCGGCGCTTTACTCGTCTGATTTCGGCCCTTTACTCGCGAGTTTTGCACCTTTACTCGCAAATTTGACGACTTTTCTCGCGAATTTAGCACTTTTACTCGCGAGTTTGACGACTTTACTCGCGAATTGGCACTTTCCTCAAAGTTTGGGCGATCTACTCGCCAATTCTGCACCTTTACTCGCGAATTAGGGCTTTTCTCAATGTTGCGGCGCTTTACTCGCGGATTTTGCATCCATACAATTAGTCTTTCATCCGAAAATAGGGTTCTAGTGCCGTGAGCCGCGGAAGTTCGATGCTAAGCTTTCTCGCATCGGCCAGGATATCCCTTGGGAAGAGGGCGAACGATTCTTGGGAGATATAGGCCGTATCTTCCATCCGTTCCATGATTGCGCCTGCGAGCGTGCCACCGGTAATCACTTTAAATACGCCATACCCCATCAATCCTGCAGGCAGGTGCAGCATGAGCGCGGTGCCCAAACCAGGCTTGCGTCCTTTCGCCCGAATCAGCGGAAGCATCTCGCGCATTAACAGCACAGCTGGCTTCACGTGTTTTGGCGACTGATACATATTTTGATAACTTCCCAGCTTCAAGGCCTGCGCCGCCATACCGGCATTCATGATGAAATGTTGCAAATACCAGACGTACATGTCTTTTTGCAAGGATACGGAGAAGCCGGCCTGTTTGAACATATCGACGACATCTTCGTGCCTTTTTACAGAGGCAGCGGTAGCAGCGGATTCCAAGTAAATCGACTTCATGAATCCGGCTTCCAATTTATTTTTGCCTCTAAAGCCTCCGCCTCCACCTGGAAAGCCCCACAATATTTGCTCTTTGGGCAGCCGTGCCGCTACAGTCTCTTGATCATCCCACACATTATTGAAAATTAAAATCGTGGCCTTTCCCGCGAGTTTGCTTACTACTTTAGACGCTTCCTCGAACTGCTCGTGGTTAACGCTGAGAAAAATGAGGTCATAGTCGTGATTGGGACTGATCTCCTCACGCATATTTATAAACCATCTCTCCAGGACCTGGTCCCCCTTCCTGCTTTTTCTGCCATCCAGTATATCTAGGTCAACATACGGACCGTATTGGGCAGCCCTTCCCGGCCGCACATAGAAATCCACCTCATTTCTCGCTTTTTCTAGCGCCCATCCGTACTGTGTCGCCATAACGCCTCTACCAAACATTAAAATTTTCATCTTGTTTTCCCCCTTAAAAGTTTTTTAATTTAAATAACTATATTTAAAAACTAATGTACAGAAATCTTTGCAGTTTGTCAAAAGTTTTTAAATATAACTAGATATGTTTAAAAACTATCCGTTTTATGTCATAATACTTGTATTAACGAATAAGAGGGAATGTCATGAACAAATATGAAATCAGAACGCAAAAAAAGAAAGACGCCATCATCAAAGCGGCTCTGGACCTATTCCGAAACAAGGGATACACCAACGTCAGCATCAATGAAATCGCCTCCCTTTCAGGCGTATCCTCCGTGTCCATCTACAACTATTTTGGCAACAAAGAAGGGGTAATCAAGGAGTGCGCACGAATACTGATGCAGGAAGCAACACAGATGGTGAACGACCTGCTTCTAGAAAACATTAGCTTCAAAGAAAAACTGCTGCGGGCGGTTTCCATTTGTGCCGAGAAGCCTCACCAGCTCCTCGAAGAACACTTCTCACAGGAAGCGCTGCACGATGCCGTTTTTGTGGATTTATTTAAAGAAAGCGCAGGTGAGGTCCGGAGCGATATCTTGCAAGTATTTATTGAATCTGGAAAACAGGAAGGCGCAATCGATGCCACCATTTCTACGGAAACAGTCATGGAGTTTCTTGATGCCGTCGCGGGCATGCAGGCGAACTGGGAAACGAAAGAGGAGTATCAAACAAAAACGGCGGAGATCGGAAAACTTATCCTTTACGGTTTGATAGGACGTTAAAGCCCATGGGAAAGAAGAGGCCGCTATTAGGTGCGCCTCTTTGAAATCCGTTATAGTAAATCAGAAAGTTGCGTAAGCGTAACCAGCTCCATATTCCCGAGGATAAATTGGCACTCCTCCGCATTTTTACTGGCTAGTAAACTTTTTTCTTCCCCTGTACCTAGCTCTAACCAATGGTCGGAAACAGACTGCAAGACGGCATGAAAAGCTGAATAAGTTACCCAATCTTGCAGTTTGAATTCATACAGGACTTCAAACACACCTTCAAACTTCCAATATTTTTTAGTTTCTAACCAAGTTATTTTTTTAACAATGGTTGCAAATTTTTCTATAAAAGGAGTTATGTTTATGCATTCGTAACACCCTATTCATTTTTATTTGTGCATAATGTGTATACTATTCTCAAGCATAAATACCGTAGAAAAAAAACAATTTATATGCCAGCCATGTCCTTTGCTGCATGGTACTCTTGGACTGTTGCTTTCATGAATACTCTGACACCCCTAAAGTTTTTTATAGAGTTCAGCAGTGCCCGAAGGTTTAAAAACTACTGAAAGTCCTTCAAGTTCCTCTTTTATTTTCATTGTTAAACTTTGCCCGATTTCATTATGTTTCATTTCTAGGTATTCTCCCTTTACCATCAATCTATCGTTTTCCCAATCCATCCATTCACCATAATTGATAGCCCATTTTTCAACTTCTTTCATTAAATTCTGACTTACTGGTAAAACATCAATATCTAAATTAGCACCACAATTTTCACACCATAGTGGATCTGTTTCATAATCAGCCTCAACTATAATCTCATGTGTATCTTGTGGGCAGTTACACTTTATTTTCATAAATCCTCCCTGTTTTTCTACTAGTCCAATTCACACTTTAATCCATTTCATAAGTTTTCGAAGATTTTTCATAATAGACAAGAAGCTTATCTTGATCTTTCCAGTTAATTTTAAATCCTTTGTTTGCCCTAACTGTATTTCCTGATAGATTTTTAATTTTATTGTTCACTCTCATCATGAACAATTAATTTTAAGACCTCCTCGCAAGATGTTATTTTTGTCCAAAGTGATAATTATTAATTAGAGCCTATTACTCTAAAGGTTTCCATTCTCGCTCTTCTCTTCCCCCCTACAGCCACCTTATCCGTTCCCCTGATTTCATGATGATGTCGATTTGGTCCAGTTGCCCGCTTATCTGGTTTTCCTTCATCCCTGATACATCAATATCCATTTCTATTCTCAGTCGATTTCGTTCTTTTCCCCTTAAAATGACCTTATAAGGAGTTTCGGTGTTCATGAGTGATACCAATTTCGAATCATCATCGTCGTATCTGCCTATCAATTGGATCTTGAATTGGACATCTTTCTTGCTGTAATTCTCAAAAGGAAGCTCACATACGCCATGAAGCGTTGTTTTGTCTTCCATATCAAAGCGGCAGGTACTGGATCCGCGATCATAGGAAACGGCGTAAATGTCCGAGGCAAAATGCTTCTGATACGTATTCGCCAAGAAGTGCGGTGCAAACCAGGCTATGATGACGGCCAGGGTGAAAAAACGGGCAGGATGCATTCCCACTGCTTGGACAAGAAAAAACAGACTGATCAGCAATAGAATGACCGCCAGCACCCCTACATATTGGATTCCATGTTCGGACTCGATCGGTATGCCTAATCTAAATGCAATTGCAGCGCCGTATGGAACTTGGTGCGGAAAAGGGAAATTCAATATAAACGAGAGCACAAAAAGGATGAGTGCAATATATAGATGTTTTATTTTTTTTATCAATTGAACCACTTCTTTCTCTCTTCTTGGAACAATCCAGCCCCCCCTGTTACTGAATTCCTCAGTAATGAAATAATTCCGAAAATTATCACCGGCCCAATTGCCTCCCTAAAATATCCTTGTCCTTACCTATACGATTTGTACTGGTTTAAGTTTCACTTTAATCCAAATTATGTATGATTTTACATTATAAATAGAGACCTTTAGCCTCATTGACGAATACGACCATTGAAAAGATGGGCATAGCAGCGGTACCGAAACCGATCGTCATCGGCAAAGACGTCACTCCGCCGTCGGAAAACTTAGATGATGATAGATTGACAGACTTTAATCCGAGAGAAGATGGCTTTGATTTTTACGAGAGCTTGGAAGGAATGCTCGTCCAAGTAGCCAATTCAATTACCAAAAGCGGTCGGCCACAAGATTATGGTAAATTGGTCGTGATTCCAGGAAATATGGAAACGACGACTGCTGTTGGTGGCGTAAAAATTACGGAAACGGATTTCAATTCTGAACGAATCATCCTGGATATAGATGATGACAAATTCGTGGCCAAAACCGGTGATCAATTGACCGTTGGACTTTATTCCTGAATTTGCAAATAATCAACATAATGAATTTCCGGGACGAATTATCCGTGCGCTAGGTCGAATTATCACTCGGGGCGGACGCATTTCCCTAAGCTAGGCCGGATTTGAGGGTCCAGTACGAATCCCCCTCCCATACTGTTAGAATACTATTCTTGCAAACGAAAAAAGACTGCTGAGCAGCCTTTATCTCGAATGGAATATTCATTATTTCAAGAGATATAACTTACACGAATATCTCCCTATTGCTTTCCCGTTAAATTAATAGGTCTTAAAGGACGCATGATAATTGGCAGTCGAAATCGACGTTCCTCCCACATTCATCCCGCTAAACTGAACATCTATCGCATTATAGAAGGCATTGACCGTATCCGCGACATCCCATACGGCATAAATGACATGATAGCCAGTCCGCTGCGGCACGACGACTTGATGGCTCACTTTATTGGACGGTCTTGCTCCATTATCATTTTTCTCATAGAATGGGACCAATTCCAATTGATCTCTTGTGAGCGGTTTATTCGGATCCCAATTTTGTTTCGTGATATAATAATGCCATTTCGCTGTCGAATGCATGGCGGTTAAATTCCAGGTGAAGGTTTGGGGACCGCTTTGCATGGCATTTTTGCTCCAGCGTGTCGCTGTTTGTTCATCAAGGACGCCGCCAAACAAGCCGCCTGCCGATGCAAGCTTGCCATCCGGGATGCTCGCACCCGGAAATCCTTTGTGGCCTTCCAAGCTTTGCGGTTCATACATGATTGATCCACAATTCTTATTCACCTGCTCTTTGCAAAGCAACGACCGTGATTTTGGCGATTCGACATACCCATGCGCAGAAGCGAAATCATTTGCACCGACAACGGATAACCCAAGAACTAACGAAGTACTGAAAAGAAAGCGCTTTAAACCTTTCGAACATTTCATCCTTTCACCATCTCCTTCATCATTTTCCTACATGATATGTAGTATATAAACATTATAATGTTTATACTTTTATTTTTTAAGGGTATTTTGTCCTGTTATTACAAATTATTACAAATATTCTATTTTTTATAAAAACAATCCCCGTGAAACTACAGTTCCCATAATAAAAAACCGGAACCCCATTGGATTCCGGTAGCCTCAATTAATTCGTAATATCTTTTTTCTGGAAGAAGAAGAATGTCAGCGCCAAAAAGATAAGGTAATAGATGACGAGTACACCCATTGAAAATCCGAGTGTAGCACCATCGAACATTTCCATCGTTCCCGAAATGTACCCTCTTAAATCAAGGTGAGGGAATAAGACGAATTTTAACCATTCGTATTTCCCGATGAAAGACTGAATGATCATATTCAATGTCGAAGATGCAAATAAGATGAAGATCGATATCCCTACTGCAAGCGCTTGGTTCTTAAATAACGTGCTTAACATGAACGCGATCGTCGTGATGACCAGGAAGCCCGGTATCCAGTAAACGATCATATCGAAGAAATAGGAGCCGACCACCACTGTACTGAAGCTTCCGAATGCTGTCGGGTCGAGCATCTTGTCTGAATAGGAACCATTGCCAAAGAATAAGATTCCGATCAGGTAACTGAAAAGCACTAGGCTCACAAGCAATAACGCGGCAAATAACAGGGAAGTGATATATTTGGAAAGAAGGATCTTCCAGCGCTTATAAGGCCTGATGAGCAGTTGTTTAATGGTGCCATCCGAAAATTCAGAGGAAACCATCGAGCTGCAAACGATCACGACGAATAATGTTACGAATGATGTCAGCGATACTGTATACTCTGCCATATAGGTCCAGTTCGTGCTTAAATCAGGGTTGATATTTTCAGCTAAATATTGCTTATTGGTGTCCATTTCTTCCATGATTGCGGCCTTTTCATCTTCACTGATATCTTTGGCTTTCAATGCTTGTTCCTGTTCTTGTATATCTGCTTTTACCTCTTGCTTCCAATCGTTGCCGGATTCATCCGGACTAAGCTTCAAGTCGATGATTGCCGTTCCGAGAGCTGCCACCAAAAGAAAAGCGATGAATATATAAGTCGATACTTTAGAAAAGATTTTCATCCATTCATTTTTCACTAAGGATATCATACAGACTCCCTCATTTCCTGCTCGGTAATTTCAAAGAATTTATCTTCCAATGATTTTCTCGTGATGCCAATTTCATAGACATCCAGTTCATTTCCATTAAATAGCCTGTTTATCTGGGCCGTTTGTTCACGTGTCGCGGACACCGAAATGGTACTCGCATCGAATGTAAGAATCGAAATTTCGGCGAACTGTTCCTGAAGAATCTTATTGGCTAGCGCCCCATCATTGACAGCAAAGGAAACTTGATGGATCGTTTCCGTTTTTTCATCGATCATATGCTCTTTCGTATGTATCAGTTTTCCTTTTTCGATGACGGCGAAACTATCACACATCAATTGCATTTCCGATAGCAAATGGGAGGATATCAATATCCCGACGCCCTCACTTGCCAGTACCTTCAAATAATCGCGAAACTCGCGAATCCCTTGCGGATCCAAGCCGTTCGTCGGTTCATCGAAGATCAATAACGACGGTTTATGCAGGATGGCCTGTGCCACACCAAGGCGCTGACGCATTCCCAATGAATAGGTCTTGACCTTCTTGTCGATGGCATGGTCCAATTTCACTAGCTTGATGACCTCTTCAATTCGCTCATTCGATATGTCATTGGAAGACATACGAGCATAATGGAGGATATTCTTCCTGCCTGTCATGTACTTATAAAACTCGGGGTTTTCAACGATGGCCCCCAATTGATTCATCGCGCCCTCGAAGTCTTTATCGAGATCGCTGCCATTGATCATGACGGAGCCGCCGGTACGGTTGATAAGACCTGTGATCATCCGGATGATCGTCGTTTTACCAGCTCCGTTCGGACCGAGTAAACCGAATATTTCATTGCTTTTTATCTCGAAGCTAACATTGTCTACAATGGTCGCATTGCCAATTTTTTTGGTTAAGGATTGAACCTTAAGAACTGCATCAGACATATAGTACCTTCCTTTTTTAGTATTTTCCAAAATCACACATTCTCAACATTACCATATTATGCATATCATTACTATATTGATATTCTTCCAGTAACATCTCCCAATATCCGTCTCCTTTTCTTACGTTACTAATAGAATTAAGTTTCAGTTTTTCGATAAAAAGTCAAATATAGGGAAGCCAACGCAAAGGACAAGCAAAAACAAAAGGAAACATTTTGTTGACCGCAATTGCGGAGAACGTTTCAAATCTGACTCCTCATTTTCTCCCGAAACACTTCACTAACAAGATTCCCTTCTGCATCTGTCACCCTCGACACTATTAAAATGTAGCTCATCACTCGTTCCTTCAAGCACTATTCCTTATGGGTTTTCCTATTTCTGAGAAGAAAGTGCTAAAGTACCGCTTGAAAATATTGAAAAAAGAATGACACTGCAACTATAAGGATCAGGTTTTTTATTTCAGTGAGTAAAACATTAACCTATAATAATAGTAAAAAGGGAGGGGTTTTTCTATGATTGACTACCTGAAATTTAGGTATAAATCTTATATTATTATTTTTTCAGGTTTTCTTATCGGTGCAATTCTCTCTAAAATTTTATTTATAAACCCCGATAATCTCATAGCTATTACATGTTTTCTAGGAGGTTTTTTAATCGGAGAATGCGTAATGATAAATAAATGGTTAAAAAATCGCCCTACCAATGGTTAACCAAGCTTATAAAGAGGCAAGGCTGTAGATGCTTAGCAGCGCGTGGCAGAGGAACGACCGCCTCTGAAAAGCTAAGCACCTGCAGTGCAATGAAACGGTCTAGGTACAGATCCTCCAAAACTGTGGGCAATCAAGATTTCACATTCGTTTTCAATCAAAGTGGAATGAAACGGAAGGGGCGACACTCCTGCGGGAAATGCGCGTCCACTTGAGACCCCGCAGGCTAAAAGCCAAGGCGGCTCAAGGACCGCCCGCGGAAAGGGAGCACCTGCAGTGCAATGAAAACGGTCTAAGTACAATTATCAAAACTGAAGGCAATCTGGATAAGATGTTTACTTGTGGAAGCAAATTCAGCTTGTATGGTCACGCCTGCAGGAAAGGAAGAAACTTTATATCTTCGGCGTTGGTTATGGGCAATACGTTAGCACTCGGTCCAGATCATTGCTCAATCTGCCTTATGACATCAGCCAAGCTTTTTTCCCGCATGGACTGCAGGCGCAAATGATGGTGTTCAAACGCTAAAGCCTCCGTCACGGGATTTGGGACGATCACACATTTTAATCCAGCTTTAAGGGCCGCTTGAAGTCCATTTAATGAATCTTCAAAGGCGACGGCTTCCGTCGGATCAATCTTCAACACTTCAATTGCCTTTATATATAAATCAGGCGCTGGTTTAACCTTATCCACATCATCACCCGTGATAATGGCCTCGAAATAGTGTAACAGACCGAGTTTTTCCAAATAAAGAGTGACCCACTCTTTCGATGAACTTGATGCAAGGGCAATTTTATAACCTGCATTCTTTGCTTCCTCCAAATATTCCTTTACACCTTCACGTGCCTTTGGTGTCTTCATCTTTCCTTCATGCAGGCTTTTCGCTTTCGTTTCAATCTCCTCACTATTGTATCTGTCACCTAACTGGGATTTGAAAAATGCATTCAGTTCCGTATTATCCGTTCCGATGCATGTAACAAAACGTTCGAGAGGCAAGTCCGCTTCATAAAAAACCATCGTTTCTTTATACGCTTCATACCAAGCCGTTTCCGTGTCTAAAATTAAACCGTCAAAGTCGAAAATAACTGCTTTTATCATCCTATTCCCTCCCCTTGGATTGCTTGAGGACAAAGCCCAGGCTCCTTCCCTAAACGTACATGAATGCCTATCCTTATTCAACTGTACCGACCTCTCATTTTCGTTCCATTAAAAAGGATAAGGATTCTAAGCTATCTTTTCCTTCTTGCATCGTTCGAATGCAAAATCCGCGATGACTAAGGATATCGTAGCCCTATCTCCGCCTCATTTCTTTCCTTTGCCGTTACATGTTTTAACAGTTCCTTAGTGCCTTCGCGGTGTTTTTCCTTACCTGCGCTAAAAAAGGGGATGGGTTAACGAATCGTTTAACTGCAGGAAACAACGAGGAGGATAAACATGAAGAAGATAATATTAACGATCCTGACGGCTTCCGTATTCATTCTAGGCGTTTGCACGCCAACAGACAGCGAAGCCGCAGCCGGGAATCGCACCCTTTCATTCGGAATGAGTAATAGTGATGTAAAAGAGCTCCAAGAATTATTAATGACCAAAGGGGTCTTCCCTTATCATGAAGAAACAGGGTATTATGGGCCGATTACAAAAGCATCGGTTAAGAAGTTCCAGGTGAAATCGGGATTGAAAGCCGATGGAATAGCGGGAGCGAAAACGAATCAAAAAATACAGGTGTTGCGCAGCGGGGATATGGGACGACCAGTAGCAGAGCTGCAAAGGTTATTGAAAGCAAAGGATGCCTACACATCGACGATTGATGGCATCTATGGCAAAGGCACGAAGCAAGCCGTTATCAATTTTCAAAAACAACAGGGATTATCGGCCGATGGAATGGCCGGTGCACGGACCTTCAGTAAATTGAAGGAAACAGCTAGTGTAGCGAGTTCATCCGCCAAAGAGCTTACGGTCACAAGCACAGCTTATACAGCGAGCTGCCAGGGATGCTCAGGTACCACCAGAATGGGCGTCGACCTGAAAAAGTATGATGATGTGAAACTGATAGCCGTCGACCCCAATGTCATTCCGTTAGGCTCCATCGTTGAAGTCGAGGGGTACGGACAAGCCATCGCGGCAGACACGGGCAGCGCCATCAAAGGAAACAGAATCGATGTATTCATTCCAAAGGAAGATGATGCGTTAACATGGGGAAGAAAGCAAGTGAAGGTCAAGGTCATCAAATGACCGATTGCTGATTCATCATATAAATCCATTACATAACGGAAAGGGCAGGCATGGAGGCAACTGTTTCCATACCTGCCCTTTTTTCTTTCGATCATCAAACCAACTTATACATCAAAATGTCATCCACGTATACATGATCATTCAGCTTATATTCCTGGATTTTACGGCCTTCTTCAACGAACCCCATCCTTTTGTATAAGGAAATGGCCCGGTGATTGGTGGAGAACACGCCCAAACTCACCTTCTCGATGAGCGGGTTCGCTTCTGCCCAATCCAATAATGCACGAAGCAGCTTTTCTCCGATTCCCAACCCACGGTAACTGTCGCTGATCATGATGCCAAATGAGCCCTTGTGCGACATCCTTTTTCGTTTTTCAGATTGAAACACTATCCAGCCGATGACTTCCCCCTTCACTTCGGCGACAATGATCGTTTCCCTGTCATTTTCCAATAGTCCTTGTATCCATTCCCTTTGCTGCTGCTCCGTTTTATTGAACTCGTCCGATACGGCAATGAAATACTCGCCTTCGGAAATAACGGCTTGCTGTATGGTCAAAACCGCTTCTGCATCTTTCCCTTCAGCAGTCCTGATTTTATATGAAAGCGTCTCGGACATCCTTCTTCCCTCCCCCATTTTTCATATGCTGCCAGCTGATATCATCTGTGAAAACCTTAGTAAATACCCATCCGGATCTTGCACTAAGATCTCCTTCACGGTGACACCCCCGTCAGCGCTTTCGTAATGATTGACCATTACATCCCTGAATAATTTTATTCCATGCCCTTTTAAAGCAGCCGCCATTCCTTCAACATCATCGATTTCAATTTGAAAGTTAACTCCTCTACCAAGCGGATACATCCATTCAGCTGTATTCCAGCTCCCATTCAATTCTTCTATCATCATTTGCGCTTCGCCTAATGAAAGAAAGGCGAATTTATCTTCCACACGTTCATATTCCAAATGAAATCCCAAAATATCAAGATAAAATTTTTTCGATTCACTAATATTCGTTACGGATAATTCAGGTATTAGTGCCTTGTATATCATGCCTGCTCGATCCCCCGTGTCATCGTGATGCCACGTCCAAATCGAAGTGAACGATCGGACGGTTTTCGATGATTCTTTTTTCGATCGTTCGAACCGTTTTGTTCCATTCACGATCCGAATTTTCCAAATCATATTTTTTATGAAAAAAATTATATAATGTAAGATCCCTTACCTTCAAAAATAAAGGAATTGTCTCGTAATCTTCACGTGCCAGTTTATTTTCCGTTTCATAGCCCTTCATGAATGCCCTCATGAATTGGGCGGCATATCCATCCAGGTCTTCCACGCCTTCGCGTTCCAAGCTCCCGATCAAATAATATAAAGGGATGGCCAAGTCGCTGGCGAACCAGTGATTGGAGCAGTCATCAAAGTCAAAGATGTGAATCCTGCCTTCATGGTAATGGAAATTCCCGTGGTGAATATCGGAATGAATCAAGCCGAAGTTATCGCGGTGGACTGGAAGCGCCTTTAGTTTGCTGGTGATTACTTCTTGCTGCCGCAACACTTGTTCCGGAGCATCGGCTTGATAGTGTGCAGCATCCAATAATTCTTCTTCATGCCAATCCATCCTTTGATAAACTTTTTCAGGAATGTAGTCTTTTGTTTTTTTATGCAGCTGACCTATCGTTTTCCCCCATACATAAAATAAATCCCCGTCATGATTAACATCCGTTAGCTTCACTCTTGCACCAGGGGCCTTTTCAAACAGGCAGCAATGAAACTCCGACCCATCAAGCCCCTTTACCATTTCAACCAGGTTATGGTCCCTTGAAGGAATAACCTTCGGAACCGCGCATCCGTCATTGTGCAGATACTCCATCCATTTTAGCTCAGCCAGCACTTGAGCTTTTGCACGATGTGATTGATGGGTCAACCTCAGAATATATGGTGTCCCGTCGCGATAAACCTCAAATACATAGTTCTCGGCATCGCCCAATTTGACCGGATTCCCTGTGTTCACTTGAAAATAACGCCCGGCCAACTCCACCATTTCAGCGGTGAAAATCCTCTCTATTGACGCTTCCATTTTCTTCACTCCCTTTAATGACGCAAAAAGTCCTACTTGGTTATACGATATCCATTCGCCTTTCTCCTTTTTTTGTCTCAGCTTTTTTTACTCATGAAAAAAAACTCCAGGAAACCTGAAGGGTGGGATGACCGTTACTTTTTATTTTCAAGACTCGGTAACAAATGTGGACAATTTATTAACTTTGAGAGCTATTATGCCCTGAGCTGCTTTAGCATGTTATCATCAATTCAATAATATATTATTAAATATTACGGAGATGATGATAGGTGACAACGACCGCTTTAATTTTAACCATTTTCTTTAGTATCATTAAGCTACTGGTTTCCTGTCTTCCAACGAGTACAGTGAATTGGATCCTTAAGAAATTCGAACTTCATTTCGAACTCAACCAAGCTCATACAAGTTTGACGATCCAGGGAAAACGCTTGGAGGGCGAAGACAAGCTGCATGTTATAAATCATTATAATGAGGCGAAATTCTTAAAGAAAAAACATATATTCCCGGGCAACGAACGATTGTTTTTGCATCCGGAAAACGGGGGAACTCCATTAATCTTTGATACGAAACAAGGTAAAAAAGATATAAAGTTACATGTCTTCATCTACCCTGACCACATCGATGTAGTTAAACAATACAAGAAGAAAATAGCTGCGTATACCCTGTCTTGCGATAGCCTCCAAGAACGTTCTATGCGATTAAGCAGCGATTTAGCTTAAAGGGTCAAAGTGGTCATTCAGGTATAGACAAGGGGAACGTCCGAATGGGATGTTCCCCCTTCTTATTCCATTAAAAGCTTCATTTCCTTGCCCAAGCTCCTTGGATTTTACTTAGGCATACAATCTGCCCAATATGATATGCGTCATGCATGGCTAAGCTCTTCAGTTCCAGCACTACTGGATTATCTTCTCCCGGGATCTGTTTGTACAAATCTTCATGGTCTGATTTTGCTAGGATTTTTAATGGGACAGAAGGACAGTGGCATCAAGGAATGGAAAAAAGCAGACAAATTCCAATGCTGTGGAGTTTGCCTGCAGTCTGAAAACCTCCATGGGGTCCACACTCCATGAGGAGTCATTTATTCGGTTGTGCCAAAACGCCACTTGGTCACAGACTTATACCGCTCCCCCTCGCCCACAAGAGTAGTAGGGAACTGTGGATGATTGATGGCATCCGGGATACCTTGGGTTTCCAAGCACAGGCCCAGGTATTTTCCCGATTGCTTTCCGCGAATTTGAAAATCATCTTCCAAAGAATTGCCGGTGTATAAAACGACCGAGGGCTGATTGGTTTCAATGATAAGTCTGCGGCCGCTTTCTTCATCTTCCAAAACGATGTCCGCTGAATCGCCCCCTCGTAATAGAAAAGGATGATCATACCCGTTTCCAGCCAAGAGGTTTTGCGGATGCCGTGATGTGATTCCGTCTTGGATAACACGGCCTTTGCGGAAATCGAATACAGTCCCCTCCACATCCAAGGCCTGACCTGTTGGTATCAAGCAATCATCAAGCTCCAGGCATTGATCGCTTTTTAACGTCAGCCGATGTAATGCGATTGACCGTTTCAGATTGCCGCTCAAATTAAAGTACGTATGATTGGTAAGATTCAAAATGGTCGGTCGATCACTTTCGCCTTCGAGCGTAAGGATGATTTCATGATCGTTTGTCACCGTATAAATCACCGCCAGTTCAACCGTTCCAGGATAGCCTTCCTCCAGATGGTCGCTTAAACGGCTATAGCGAAGGCTTATTGAGTCGGCCTCTTCGGTGATGGATACATCCCAAACCGCTTTATCAAACCCTTTGATGCCGCCATGAAGATGGTTGCCAAGATTGTTTTGGGCAAGTCTGTACGTCTCTCCATCCACTGTAAGCAGCCCATTTTTAATCCGGCCAGCGTGGCGTCCGATCACTGAGCCAAAATAGGGGGAATGCTTCTGATATTCGGCAACGGTGTCAAAACCGAGTACAACATTTTCCGTTTTCCCATGTCGGTCAGGAACGAAGATGCTGGTGATTGTACAGCCATAATTGAGGCATGTTACTTCCATCCCTGCATCATTGACGATTTTATGTTCCACGATTCGCTTTCCATCCAGTTCCCCTAAAAAAGCTTGAGATACCTTCATTTCCCTTCTCCTCCATCCTATAGACTCAGACAAAACCGGCGGAATGCCTGTTGACCCTGCAGATCCCTTTTGAATACGCCGGCGTCCTCCAATGTCCTGAGGAATTTAACACCCAATTCTTTTCGCAGGATGCCTTGAACGGTTTCTTTACAAATGCTTGCCTCATAGCGTGCCTTGATTTCGTTAGCCCATGACGAATGATATCCCTGCACTTTTTTCGTTCCGCCCAACAAATAGGCTTCGATCTCCTCCAGCTCCTCTTTCAGCCTTGCCGGAAGAACGGCAAGACCCATCACTTCGATTAAGCCGATATTTTCCTTCTTTATATGATGCACATCACGGTGGGGATGAAAGATTCCATCTGGATGCTCATCATTTGTACGATTGTTCCTCAGTACAAGATCCAGCTCGAAATGACCATCCTTCCAGCGTGCAATCGGCGTGATCGTATTATGCGGCGTCTCACCTGAATAAGCGATTATTTCCGCCTCTTCATCCGAGTATAGCCTCCACTTCTCGAGGATGTCCGCCGCCGCTTCCATCAACTCTTCCTTGTTTTCACTTCTTAGACGAATGACTGACATCGGCCACTTCAAGGTATGGGCTGTCACTTCCGGAAAACCGTCCACGTCGAAGCGGAATTCTTCCACTGCGTTTTCCATGGCAAATTCATATCTCCCGCCTTGGTAATGATCATGATTCAATATCGACCCTCCTACAATCGGGAGATCTGCATTCGAACCAATAAAATAGTGGGGAAACTTTTCCACGAATTCCAAGAGCCTTGAAAATGTTCCTTTGGTTATTTTCATATCACGGTGCTCTTCCGAAAGAACAATGCAATGTTCATTATAATAAACGTACGGAGAAAATTGAAAATGCCAGCGTTCATCCGTCAATTCAAGCCGGATCGTCCGATGATTCGAACGTGCCGGATGGCCGATCCTCCCGTTATACCCTTCATTCTCGACGCAGAGGAGGCAGCGGGGATAGGATAGGGCTTGCCGTTTTTCTTTCTCCAACGCGATTTGCCTTGGATCCTTTTCCGGCTTCGAGAGGTTGATCGTAATATCGAGTTCACCGAATGGACTTTCCAATTTGTAGTTGATGTTTTTATGGATATGCTTCATTTGTATATAATTGCTGTTCTGGCTCAATCGATAAAAATATTCTGTCGCCGCTTTCGGGTCTTGCTGATACTTTTCATAAAAGGTTCCATTCACTTCCGACGGTTTTTTGATGAGAACATTCATGATTTTACTGCTGAGGATTTCTTTATCGATGTCGAGATCACCAATGATGCCCTTTTCGCTGGCATAAACCGCCATTTCCTCAAGCAAATCAGGAATCGCTGCATTTTTCCGTTCCTCTGCCGCAAGCGGGAATTCCTCCAAATGAAGGATGGCCAACATTTGATTGCGGGAATAAATTTCATCCTCTTTCACCATCAAATGGAGCTGAACGGCCCGATTCAGAAGTGTTTGAATAGCTGTATATATGTCCATATAAACACTCCTTCGCTAATCTATTTTTCCTATCCTGGTGGATCGGTTCAATGCCATTTCCATGCATCTTTTGCCTTTAATCTCAGGGGACCGAGAGACGAGAGCGGACCTTCAGATTCGTTTGGCTCCGTCCCCTATGCTTGCTACATAAAAATCGGCTTCATAGCCAATTTCTTGCTTATACCGTCCACCGACTTCTTTGATAAAGGAATCCACCTCATTCGCATCGACCAATGCTATCGCACATCCGCCAAAACCGCCGCCGGTCATTCTCGCTCCCACGGTTCCCGCTTGTTCCCACGCCGCTTCCACTAGGGTGTCCAATTCAATTCCCGTGATTTCATAATCATCGCGCATGGAAAGATGAGATTCATCCATGAGGTTTCCAAAGGTGCTTAAGTCCCCTTCCTTCAGCGATTTCAAGGCTTTTTTTGTCCGGTTGTTTTCATACACCGCATGTTTGGCCCGCCTCTTTAGCATATCGTCTTCAATCAAGGAAAGGTTGTCTTCAAATTCCTCTTCCGTAAGATCACCCAGGCTTTGGATATCCAGCTTACTTTGCAAAAGCCGCAATGCCTCCTCACATTCCGAACGGCGCTGATTATACTTGGAGTCTGCCAGTTCCCTTCTTTTGTTGGAGTTGATGATGATGATTTTATGGCCCTCGATATTCAGCGGGGCATACTCATATTCAAGTGTTTGGCAGTCCAGGAATATCCCGCAATTCACCTTCCCCATCCCGACAGCGAACTGATCCATGATACCGCTGTTGACCCCAATGAATTCGTTCTCGACCTTTTGTCCAAGCTTGACAAGCTCGATACGGTCAACCCCGAGAGCAAAAATCTCATCCAGGATGACCCCCATCAGCATTTCGAGTGACGCGGATGAAGAAAGACCGGCTCCATTCGGGAGATTGCCAGACACATATAAATCAAAGCCAACAGGAAGTGCTCCCTCTCTTTCCTGTATATAACGAATCATGCCTTTTGGATAATTAGCCCAATTATCTTTTGCATCGAATTCCAATCGATCAAGCGAGAATTCGATGATGCCTTTGTTTGCGAAATTTTTTGAGTAGACACGAACGCGGCGATCTTCCCTTAGCTTGACAACGCCATAGGTACCATATGTGATTGCACAAGGCAGCACATATCCCCCATTGTAATCGGTATGCTCCCCTATAAGATTAATCCGTCCTGGCGAGAAGAAGGTGTGCACCCCCTGACTTGCCTCGATTGAAAATACATGCTGAAACTCAGTTATTAACGTGTTTTTGTCCATGGGCCCTCCTTTATATATCCTTGATAAAATGAAAGGCCAGCGCAAAGCTTCATATCCTCTGCCACTGGCCCCTTTTTCGTTAAGAGATCGTTTCCGGATGCCACATATCATTGATTTCCTTGATCTTTTTCAAGTCACATTTCGGTTTTCGATCATAGGTCAGGATCCCGTTGATTTCTTGCTCTACATCCGTTAGTTGGGTATAACAATATCCGTGAAGAACGTTGGATGCATAGATCGCTTCCATAATTCTTCGGTAGTCCCCTACAAATTCTTCTTCATTTACGGCCGATGTATATCCCCAACCAGCTTCTTCCCCGACCTTATAGCCGATACCGCCGAATTCGGTCAAAAGGATCGGTTCTCCCTGATGGGAAAAACCATCGGCATAAATTTTTCGTTTCGCTGGCATGGACGCAAGGACAGCCTCTTTTGTCGCCAACTCGCCTTTGTACGTTTCATATTTGCCCTCTTCATCCTTCGCACCGTGATTGTAGTTGTGGATGGCGCAAATATCCGTTTTCGTAAGTTCCCAGCCGTCATTCGATATCACCAGCCTCGTTCCATCCAAGGAGTGAAGGAGGTGGTACATCGCCAACGAATGATGCTGCTGATTGGAATTATCCTTGATATGCGGCACGCCCCAGCTTTCGTTCAAGGGCACCCAAGCGACGATCGAAGGATGATTATAATCTCTTGCTACCATCTCAATCCACTCTCTCGTTAAACGGGCAACCGAATCGTTATTGAACGAAGCGGATGCCGCACACTCTCCCCAAACAAGATAGCCTAGCTTATCCGCCCAATATAAAAAACGGGGATCCTCTGTCTTTTGATGCTTACGGCACCCGTTGAAGCCCATTTCCTTAGCCAATTCAATGTCTTTTTTCAGATCTCCATCCGTGGGGGCCGTCAGCAGCCCATCTTCCCAATACCCTTGATCAAGGACAAGCTTTTGATAATAGGGTTTATTATTCAAATAAACCATGCCATTTTCCGTATGGACCTTCCTCATCCCGAAATATGTTTCAACCTCATCTAGTAACCTGCCATTCTCATCTTTCAATTTTATCGTTACATCAAAAAGGTTTGGATTCTCCGGAGTCCAGTTCCAGCCGTCATGGTGCGTGTTCGTTCTGAAAATTTTATGATTATGGAGGTTGAAGCTGCGGCTCGTATATCGTTCCATGATGCACAGGCTATCCTTGACGATCCGTTCCCCTTGGAAGTTGATCTCGACGTCTACATGTTTTCCGCTGTAGTCTCCCGATACCTCAAATTCCATTTGGATATTTCCATGATCGATATCCGGCGTCCATTTAAGGTTCTCCACACTCACTGGCTCGACCGGCTCGATCCAAACCGTTTGCCAGATGCCTGTCGTTCTCGTGTACCAGATCGACTCCGAATTTTCGAGCCAAAACTGCTTGCCGCGCGGGATCGTTTCATCCGTGGATGGATCCTCTGCCTTTACAACGACCGTTTCTTCCCCGCCAGTTAAATACTCCGTTATGTCATACTTAAAGTTTGTGTGACCACCTTCGTGAAATCCCACAAACTGTCCATTCACGTATACCCATGATCGATAATCCACCGCTCCAAAATGAAGGTGGATCCGTTTTCCCTTCCATAGATCGGACAGTTCGAAATGCCGTTTATACCAAACGATATCGTGAAGGCTTTTATCTTCAATGCCGCTCAGCTTCGTTTGATAGGCGAAGGGGACTTGGATTTCCTTGTCAAAAACCGCGGCATCCTGCGCATACCACTTTTGATTGGAACCAATTTTTTGATCGTCAAAAGCAAATGACCAGGCCCCATTTAAATTCAGCCAATCCTTGCGAACAAATTGAGGTCTTGGATATTCCTGGCGATATGTCATGGCATTCTCTCCCTATAGATGATTGATTTCCTTATAAAAAAAGTCATTACGATTATTGAAAGCGCCTACAACACCATTTTATATAATCAGTAAAATAACGTCAATAATTTTAGTAAAATTTTTATCAATCCTTTTTCTTACCAAAATAAAAAACCATGGAAGGATTCCATAGTTTCAAGCTAAAAGTAATGGGAGTTAAAGGTAATTGTTAAAACATCGTGATCCCGGAACGATGGATGCAAGACTTCCGGTTGAAGTGAAAAGAAACGGGCTAAGAACAGATAATCCAGAGCTATGGGCAATGGAATGCTATCTTCAAATTCTTACAAAGGGGAATGAAAAACAAGGCGCGACACTCCTGCTTGCGGTAAATACGCGTCTACGTGAGACACCGCAGGCTGTAAGAGGCTGCTGAAAAATAACGCTTTTTAAATTTTCATCTATATACTGACAATAAAAGAAGCTAACAACCTATATGCAGTAGGTAATTAGCTTCGTTTTCTCTTTAAACGGACTTTTTCAGTGCCCACTTGAAAGCCGAGGAGGCTCAAGGACCGCCTCTGGATAAGGATCGCCTGTAGTGGAATGTAACGTTCGTTCTATAACCATCAGTTCGGTGGGCAATGAAGTTTCCATCTCCGTTTTCACGCAGAGTGGAATGAAACGGAAGGCGCGACACTCCTGCGGGAAATGCGCGTCTACGTGAGACCTCGCGGGCTGAAAGCCGAGGAGGCTCAAGGACCGCCCGCGGAAAGGGAGCACCTGCAGTGGAATGTAACGGTCTATGTGCACTCCTCAAAAAAATTGAAGAATCACGATTCACTCTGCATCATTTCATTCAGAAGCTGCTGCTCCTGATGATCAATTCCGTACCGATCAAGACTTGCTTGACGATTTTGCGACCCATCACTTGCTCCATCACTAAGTCGGCTGCCGTTTCCCCCATCAATTCCGTGTGCACCTTAAGGGTCGTTAGCGCTGGATAGACATATTTCGAAACACTGATATCATTGAGCCCAATGATATTGACTCGTTCGGGCACCGGTATGCCTTCTTCATGCAATGCACGTAAACAACCGATCGCAATCAAGTCATTCCCGGCAAAGAAGGCCGTAGGCAGTTCGTCACCATGCTCGGTAATGGCCGCTTTCATTAATCGGTATCCGTCCTCCACGGAAAAAGTCCCCATATAGATGAACTTTTCTTCAAGCACTTGCTTTTCATTTCCATAGATTTTGAAGGTTTGTTCGCGCAAATCCCTGATATCGCCGGATTTGTCTTTATAGGACTCTTTTCCTCCTATGTAGCCGATCGAGGTATGTCCTTTTTCAATTAGATAGTTAATGATCTTTTTAGTGGCTTTCTCGAAATCGATTTTGACGGAATCAAATGAATCATCTTCAAGACTATGATCAACGAGGACGATGTTTTCCGTAATTTCCGCAAGTGCAAGGACTTGCTCCTTACTGAACTTCCCTATTGCAATGATCCCTTGGATATTTTCAAGCTTCACTTCCTCCAGGTCATTATAAAAATATTTTACGAGCTGGGCCTCCAGTTGCTGACAGCGCCTTTCGATTCCAAAGCGGATCGACATATAGTATAAGTCTTCAAGCTCTTCTTTTTCTGTATACCAATGGATAATCGCAAATTTGGAAGGTGCTGCCTTTCGTATAGCCCGCCGTTTATATGATAACGTTTCTGCTGCTTCAAATATCCTTTTCCTTGTCTCATCCGTAACGGAAAGGGAATCGTCATAATTCAGAACTCTTGAAACGGTCGCAATGGAAACGCCAGCTTTTTCAGCTATATCCTTTATCGTGGCCATCCTAATCAATCCATTCTTACATAATTTCTGTATGTGCCTTATCTTAATAATTTCATATTATCCATAAAAAAGAAAGGGGCTATTCCTAAAGGGAATCGTAAATCATTCCGGGATACCTGCCCATTTCCCGCTCCCCTGCAATCATTTCATTTAATGCCTGTTTGGGTGACTCCCTTGATGAACGAGCGCTGACCCAAAATGAAGATAAGGATAACGGGAATGGTGGCAATCGCCGTTAACGCCATTAGCCTTCCTGGTGAAGAAACGAAGCTTCCTTGCTGCATGATGGCAATGCCAGTCGTGATGGTTCGCATTTCCGGCGAGCTTGTCGTCAGCAATGGCCAAAGGAAATCGTTGTAAATCGACATGAAGGTGAAAATCGCCAATGTCCAAATAATGGGGCGTGCAGATGGTAAGGCAATCTTGGTGAACACCTGCCATTTGTTCGCTCCATCCAGATGGGCTGCCTCCTCCAATTCCTTCGGGAAAGCCTTGAAGGATTGATATAAAAGAAACACGCCAAATGCGTTGGCGGAATAAGGCAAAATGAGCACGGCATATGTATCCAATAAACCTAGCTGGTTGAACCCCATATATAAAGGTAAAAACGTGATCACCCATGGAATCGTCAATGAGCCAATGAACATCGCGAACAATAGCTTTTTGAAAGGCACGTCCAGCCTCGCCAAACCATATGCAGCAAGGGTATCGACAATTAACACGATCAACGTGCCTGCAATTCCGACAAATAGCGAATTTGACATCCACGTAAAGACTGGCGTATCCGAGCCGCCGCTAAGGCTATACGTATAATTCTCCAGCGTGAATACTTCCGGTATCCATTTAATTCCAGAGGTGAAGGCTTCTTGATCCGTTTTAAAGGAAGTAGCCAGCATCCAAAAAAGAGGAGCGATAAAGAAGATGGAAACGACAATCGCTATCGTGACTATAAATATCTTGAACCCTTTATTTCTCATTTACTTCATTGCCTCCTTCTTTTCCCTAGTCAGTCTAAATTGAACGAGTGAGATGATGATCATGATCAGGGCCATCAATATCGACATCGCTGCGGCATTTCCCAATTGCCGCTGATTGAAGCCCTCCTCGACAATATTCATCAGGAGGACCTGCGTTGATGTGCCTGGACCGCCCCTGGTCATCAAATAAGGCTGGCCATAGATATTGAAGGATGCGATCGTCGAGGTAAGGGTGACGAATAGCATCGTTGGCTTGATGGTCGGCAGCGTAATGTGAAAGAAGGTCTGCCATCTGTTGGCGCCATCCAATGAACCGGCTTCATATAACTCCTCCGATACCTCATTCAAGGCATTGGTGAAGATCACCATATTGAATCCTATCGTCCACCAAAGCGTCGCGATGATGATGGAAACCCAGGCCCAAGGGATATCCGTCAGCCAAGGGATTGCCGAAAGCCCTACCTTCTGGAGATATTGATTGATTAAGCCACTGTTCGTATCAAATATCCAAAGCCAGATGATGGCAACGATGGAAACGGATACAGAGTAGGGGATGAAATAAGCAGTTCGGAATAGACCTGTCAGTTTCTTTGGCAGGGCATTCAGCAGCAGCGCTAAACCAAGCCCGACGGCGACAAGTAATGGCACACTGAAGAGGACGAACAAGAACGTATTTTTCAGTCCCTCAAAAAATAAATTGTGCAGATAGGATTCAGAGTCAAAAATATTCAGGTAGTTTTTAAGCCCGACGAACTCTTTGACCGGATTCAGCAAATCCCAATCGTGCAAACTGATCCAGACCCCATATCCAATCGGTGCTATGAGAAAAACAGTAAACAAGATCAAGTACGGTAAGACAAATAAACTGGAAGTGGCTTTCGATTTCCACGATGTTCGCTGCATAGGTTTCTCTCCTTATTAATCTCTGCGGTCGATATAATAATAGGAGGAAGCAAGTGATATTCACCTGCCGCCCCCTTCAAGTCATTTATTCAAGATCTGGTCGGCTTTTTTCGTTGCATCATCCAACGCCTGTTTTGGATCTTTTTTCCCTAATAACGCCAGATTCACTTCAGCCCATAATGGATCTGAGATCTGGCCCCAGTTTGCAATTCTTGGGGCAAACTTGGCGTATTCAAACGAAGCGGCAACCTTAGGCTGTTGAACCATGCTTTTAAATTCTTCATTTTGCTCATAGATTGCCTTGGAAGCAGGGGCTTGACCTGATTTTGCCCATTCCAATGTGTTCTTGGCAGCGAATTTCAGGAAATCATTGATGGCGGCCAACTTTTCTTTATCTTTAACAGTAGCGGGTATGACAAAATTATGACCATTTGCATATACCGCTTGTTTTTCCGTTCCCAATTGCGGCACTTCGGCAACCCCATAATTAATGCCTGCCTTGTCCCACTGCTCCATCATCCACGGTCCATTGAACTGCATCGCATTTTTGCCTTGAAGGAAAAGGTTCACTTCTCCATCTTGCTGAACATTGGCCGGGGACACCTTCTGCTTGTGGATAAGATCCGCCAGGAAGGTCAATGCTTCAACACCAGCCGGGCTATTGTAATCAGGCTTGCCATCCTTTAAAAATTCCCCGCCATTTTGATAGAAGATCGTCGGGTAAATGAACTGATTCGGCCAAAGAGTCGGCACGACATAGCCATATTGTCCCTTTGACTTGTCCGTTAACTTTTTCGCAAAACGGAGGAACTCCTCCCGATTCACCGGGGCCTTTTCAGGATCCAAACCAGCAGCCTTGAACAAGTCCTTGTTGTAATACAGAAGCAGGGGATGGATATCCAACGGGATCGCATATTGCTTTCCGTCCACTGTCCCGGCTCCCCAGGCCGTTTCGGAATAGTCCTCTTGTTTGATACCTGCAGATGCCACTGTCTCGCTAACATCTTTCACTAGATTTTTTTCCACATAGTTCGTTAACTGATCGGTATGCATGATTAATAGATCAGGAGCATTTTTTTGACCGGAAAATGCTACATCGACCGTTTTATAATAATCCGATTGCGGAACGATTTGCATATTCACTTCATATTCAGACTGCGATTTATTATAGTTCTCGACAATATTCTTCATTCTCGGGCCATCCGCACCAGAAAATGGTGTCCAAAATGTGATCTTTTTACCGTTGCCTTCATCACCGGAGGTCGAAGCTTTATCTTCATTGGAACAAGCAGCCAAAGATCCTATCGCAAGCGCTGTTGCCAGGACAGCGCCGATTAGCTTTTTCTTTTTCATCTAGGTTAACTCCCTTATGTTTATTTCGATCCACTTGAATACAATCAGGAATGGATGATCGTAAGACATCGTTCCCCTTCTATCAGCAACACACCTCCCGTTTTGATGAATGCGCTTTCAACTATCGATAAAAAATTTTAAGTAAAATTTTTACTTAAAATAAATATATACTTGGACCTATTTGTTGTCAACGGTTTTTCCCACACCAAAAATTAAAATTCAGACAACTTTGAAAAAGGGATGCCGTTACAATGGAGTCGGTTTGCCGATGCCAGATTCGCCCGCCGCCATTGGCCGGGGTGTAAAAGACACTAAAAAAAGTAGTCCATCAAACACCTTAGCGATTGCGTGTTTTGGGCTACTTGATGTGGATGATAGTGTCAAGCAAATGACGAAAGGCCGAATCAATCATCGGCTAAGCGGTCAGTGGACGACAAAATGGATTCCACGCGTTTTACATAGGGTGTAGAATCATAGGAAGAATACAATTGGCTTGCAAGCCTGATTGGATCACCAAAGAAAAACCGTTCGTATAACGTTTCTCTTGTACCAAATGAACTCATGCACATATCCCATGCCAAACGAAAAAGCTTAGTGCGATCTTCTGCATTTTTGGATGCGCCTTGCAAATATCGATCTAAATCTTTTCTGATCCCGGATCGGAACGCATTTTCTGTTGGGGTCGTCATTAACCCGCTTGCACCTAGCAATTGAATGATTTCCGTAAACCTTGGATAAATTTTGGGAAACAAATTACAGGCAATTTGAAGCGTTAATTGATCTGGCCTCATGTAACCCCATTCATCTACTTGCGCTTCCATTTCCGCTTTAAACAGCAAGGCTTTCATCGTCTCCAGGGCAACGATGATTTCGGTCGCTTTTTCTTGGACATGCTGATAGGCGCCAATATTTATCGTCTCGACGATGGATTGCACAATGCCTAGAATGAATTCAGTTTTAACGATCCGTCTGGCTACAACCTGATGCATGGTGAAAGCGGAAAATGAACTGGAATTCATGAAGGTATTGGAGATTTCACGATTATCAAAATAAAATACCCGATCCCAGGGGACCAATACATGGTCAAAAACAACAATCGTATCCATTTCTTCAAATCTCGAACTCAAAGGATGATCGAATGCAGATTCCCCGCCAACAAAGGAATCCCTGCAGATGAATTTCAAGCCCTTGCTGTTGCTGGGAATGCTGAATGAAAAACCTTGATCCTTCCCCCCGAATCCTGCTGCTGACAATACTAATATTTCATCCGTTATCCCGCCCTGTGTCGCCAATACCTTCGCACCGTTGATCACGATTCCCTCAGCATTTCTTTCGACGATTTTTGCTGCAATCGGCTCCTCCGCATTTTCAAAATGATAGTGGGCCCGGTTTACCTGCGGATCAATAAAAGTATGAGTGATCGATAAATCATTTTCGCGTGCATATTCATAGAAATTCGTTATATGTTCTGGATAACAATTCGCTTTGCCTGCCAATAAGCCTACAGAAGAAGCAAATGCCATGATGACCGTATTCATATAATCCGGACTTCTGCCCATCATCCCATTGTTCAGCTTCGCCCAATCTTGAATCATGGTGCGCCTGTTGACTAGATCATCGATTGTCTTTGGCTGTAAGTAGGACATTCCCACCGGTTTTCCCGTTAAGGGGGATAGATAAGTCATTTTTTGTTTGACTCGGTCTTCAAGCTGGAAATCATATAATTTTCCTTGGCTTTTCATGACACCCTTAAATGCAGGATGCTCCGAAATCTTTCCCGTCACAAGATCTCCATCGATCCATACAGTCGCTTTTAGCCGGTCAATCCGATCAATATACTGATTTCCGTTAATAGCTGCCATTTTTCCGCCCCTTCCTTCGTGATATCATATTAAGCTTTATTTTTCTTTGTTACGGAAATTCGGGGTGATTTGGCGAAACTTTCATGATTGCACCATTCCCTCTCATGCTTGGTTTGGTATGCCCTTAAACGGGACCCTTACACAACCATGATGTTTATCTGCCCTTCTTAACGGCTAAAGTATCCATACATCAAATCATATAAGGGGAGATTTTCTTGAATATATATGAACAGCAAAAAAATGGACAGCCCGGACAAACACAGCCAAGGCAGCCCGGCATCGAATCAAAGATGGATCCACTGCCGATTCAGCCGAAAGATTACAAAGGAAGCGATAAACTGAAGGACCGCGTCGCACTGATTACTGGCGGCGATAGCGGCATCGGGCGTGCGGTTGCGATGGCGTATGCAAAAGAAGGGGCCCATGTCGTGGTGAATTATTTGGATGAGCACAGTGATGCAGAGGAAACGAAGCAGCTGATTGAAGCGGAAGGCGTTCGCTGCCTCTTGCTGCCAGGAGATGTATCGGAGGAAGCGACCTGCAAGGAATTGATCAAAAAAACAGTCGACGAATTCGGCAAGCTGGATATCCTTGTCAATAACGCTGCGGTGCAATACCCGACGGAAAATATTGAGGATATCACGGACGAGCAATGGGACAAGACGTTCCGCACCAATATATATTCCGTATTCTACATGAGCAAGCATGCCGTCCCGCATATGAAGCAAGGTAATTCCGTCATTAACACGACCTCCATCAACCCGTACAGAGGACACGCTACATTGATGGATTATACGGCGACAAAAGGGGCAATCGTCGGCTTCACACGCAGTCTTGCCCAGAATGTGGCAAAGAAAGGGATCCGCGTCAATATGGTGGCCCCAGGCCCAATCTGGACTCCGCTCATACCGGCGACGTTCGACGAACAAAGCGTAGCGGAATTTGGCACGGAGGCACCGCTTGGCCGCCCTGGGCAGCCGGCAGATCACGCCGGGGCCTATGTACTGCTCGCATCTGATGAAGGAGCTTATATAACAGGACAGTGCATCCATATCAACGGCGGCATCACGATGTCTTCTTAACAAGCCTCAAACGACCGCAAGCCTGATGCTTCCGGTCGTTTCTTTTTCCTTAACACCAAACGATGATTCGATATGGCGTGGTTTGGGCAGGGATGCTTTTGGTGGCAGGTCCATAGATGACAATGAGATTTCGGTTTTCAGGAGATCTCGAAAAAGGTTGCCCGTTTTGTAAAACGATTTGCGTGAACGAGGAAAGATTCAATCGCAATTGACCATCCCGGCTCTCCAGCTGGTCGTTAAAATAATCCACCTTCACATTTTGATATGGACGATCCTTCACCATGATAAGTGCCCGATATTGCGGCGGGTAAATAAGAGGAACAGCCGCATTTTCATCATAATATCCAGTTACCCGATCACCTACCGACACCATTGCCTGGTCGACGAAGTACGTGCGGGGTGACACGACGAAATTCACGGATGTCCCCCTATCTTCCACCGATACTAATTTATAGCAGCCCTCCCGCTCACCATTTTGCCCGGTTGGAAAATCACTGACCATGGTGACGATTCCATGAAACGGTTTAAAACTAATCATGACCCAATCCCTCCAATAAACGTCCCAAAATGATATCCTTTTAATTTATGTGCAATGATTACCTATCGTTCATGATTGATTGCAACTTAATGGTATGAGTTGCTTTTAGATGCTCAAAATAAGATAAGGAAAGCTGGAAACGGAGACCTGGGCAAAAGATTTGGCAATAAAATTCAAAAAATATATTGAAATATCAATTTTATTTAGATATAATACGAAATGGTCTTAAATATTAGTTTGTCTACAATTTTTAGAAAATTTAATTATTTTTTAAAATAGTAAATTATGGGTAAATTCATGGAGGTTTTAATGTGTCTAATAAAGTGCCATCTTCATTCATAGTAGTGATCGGTTTCATGCTGTTCGCTTTATTCTTTGGGGCAGGAAATTTAATCTTCCCGCCAATGCTTGGTCAATCGGCAGGAATGAATGTCTGGATTGCCAATGCCGGGTTCTTGGTAACGGGAGTCGGACTGCCTTTACTCGGTGTAATGGCGCTTGGCTTTTCAGGAAAAGATGATTTACAGTCGCTAGCGAGTCGCGTACATCCGGTGTTTGGGATTGTCTTCACAACCGTTCTATATTTAGCGATCGGGCCGCTATTCGCAATACCACGAACAGGTAACGTATCCTTTGAAATCGGTGTGAAACCTTTCTTACCCGAAAATCCAGGACCACTGCCTTTAATCATCTTCACCATCATCTTTTTCACGGTAACGTGTCTTCTTTCGCTCAATCCTGCGAAAATTGTCGAAATTGTGGGGAAAGTTTTGACACCGATCAAGTTAACGTTCATTGGAATTCTCGTGGTGGTCGCATTCGTTCATCCAATCGGGGACTTTCAAGCACCTGCCAGTAACTATACCATTCAACCATTTTTCAATGGATTCAAAGAAGGGTATTTAACGATGGATACACTTGCATCCTTTGTTTTTGGTATCATCATCATTAATGCCATCAAAGCAAAAGGCGCCACAACAAAAAAACAAATCATGATCGTTTGCGGAAAAGCAACCGCCATTGCTGCCATCATCCTTGCAACGATTTATACGGCCCTTTCCTATATGGGAGCTTCCAGCGTAGAAAAGCTGGGACATCTGGACAACGGAGGGATCGTCTTGGCCAAAGTATCGGATTACTACTTTGGGGCGTACGGCGGAATCCTATTGGGACTAATGATTACGGTAGCCTGTATAACGACAAGTGTAGGACTGATAACGTCTTGCTCGACATACTTCCATAAACTATTCCCGAATCTGCCATACAAAACCATTGCGATCAGCTTATCGGTCTTCAGTGCAATAGTTGCCAATATCGGCCTGACCCAGCTCATTGCCATTTCCGTACCTGTGATGACAGCCATTTACCCGTTGGCCATCGTATTGATTTTCTTAACATTCTTCCATTCTCTATTCAAAGGGAAACCGGAAGTGTATCAAGGCAGCTTACTGCTGACCTTCATCGTCAGCTTATTTGATGGATTAAGCGGAGCTGGCATTCACATTTCATTCATCGATACTTTCTTTAATGCAATCCTTCCTTTATATGGGGAAGGACTAGGATGGATCATCCCGGCCATCGTAGGAGGACTCGTCGGTTACGCCAGCAGCCTCATACGCCCGAGCCACAACCATCAAATCGACTAATAAAAAAACAGCAAAATAATCTGTCCAGGATCCTGGACAGATTATTTTTGTTTTTATTCTTGTTTTGCTGTTGGCTGAATTTTTCGTGCCGGGACGGGGTCTCGCGCGCTGGGGCGAATTCTCACTCCACTCGGACGGATTATCGCCAGTTTGATCGGTCGTTAACTTTTTATTTCGTTCCGTAATTGCCTCAGTTGTTGAAAGATTTGTCCGCGGTGATGGGATTCGTGTTCAATCAAATGGTAAACGACCCATTCAGGTGTGACGTCATATTTTTCAAGTATTCTTGGTTTACGCCAGTCATCCAGGTCCATTGTTTGGAAATATGAGAGGAAAACTTTGCGTACCCGGTTCAGGCGGTCCACGTGTTCTTCTACAGTTTGTCCCTCCATATGGGTCAGGGAGCCATCCGCTGAACGGCTGTCTGCCGGAAACAGGGCAAGTATTTCCGGGTCCCATTCCCTGACAAGCACTTCTTCGTATAACCAATCCGCCTCGACCAATGCAATGTGATAAAGCAGCGAGCCAATCGTTTGCCGTTCAGCCGTCTTCGTATCGATTATAGCTTGGCTGACGCCGGTTAATTGCGATAGGATCGTACGGCGTACATCTTCCAAACACCAGAGCCACCGCCCAATTTCTCCTTCATATCCCGGTAATGCAGTGATTCTTAATTCCCTTTTCTCCAATTCAATTCCCTCCGCTTTCACGTACATTCTTGGCATCCAATACCTGGGCCGTGTCCTTCCATTCGTAAACCAAAAGCGTTAATGCTTCGCCGGCTATTTTGATGGGTTCCGACTTAATCACCTTTGCTCCAAATGCTTCATAAAAAAATCGGGATTTGTTTCGATCGAGCACTTCGACCAAAATCGAATGAAATCCCAGCTCTTCCAATTTCAAAAACAGTTGCTTCAGAAGCTTTTTGCCTATGCCCATTCCTTGAAATTCTTCGAGGATATATATGGCGGTTAAGTCACCGGAATCTGCAACCGGATTTTTTGCCCTTTTTCCGCCATTAATGAACCCGACAATCCTTCCATCGCCATTTTCTGCTAAGTAAACGTGATTCCCTTCATTCGATATATTCTCTATCCATGAAGCCTTTCTTTTGTGGTAGGACAGTTTCGCTAAAAAATCGTTCGGAATGATATTTTTATAAGTCGTTCTCCAACTGTCTACATGTACGATCGCTATCCCTTCTGCATCGGCGACCGTTGCCTCCCTTATCAGCATATCGAACCCCCTCATCTGTATCCTTTATAGTGAAATTCGTTGAAGGATATGGGTATTCCTCTTTTCCTTCCTTATTCCATAACAAAACAAAAAGAGCAATCCTCAGATTGCCCTCTCGTTCGCTTATTCGCTTTTTGGCACTCGCTCTTAATTTCCCAAAAAAAGATTGGCTCTCATTCCCTCAGATATACGCCTGCTTAGTAGATGATCCAGTTCCCGTTCTTGTTCAACCATTATCCGTTGCTCCAATTTTTGAGCATATAGTGCATAACCGATCCCATGAGCCTGAAACATTGCTTTTTCCATTGCCGACGTGTACGTTAATTCGAGAAAATTGATGAAGAATCAATCCTTTCCAGTTTAAATTTCGTTTTCATCTTATCATTCCGCCCGATAACTGACAAAGTGACTCAGCCTTCATATTCATTGATAATCCAGATTCTCGGCCGCCAGTTCAGCTCACGGAGCATGGAAACGCCGAATCGCTCTAATTTCCTCTATTTTCCTTTTTTTGATTTTTGTGATGCATGGCTTATACAGGTAAACAATGTAAAAAACCCCCACGAACCACGACTGTCGTTAATGGGGGTTGGATAATTATTTATAGGACCCGAATATTTCCTCTGCCAATCTCCGGCCTGTCGGAGTAGCCGCAAGGCCTCCCTCTGCCGTTTCGCGAAGGGCGACTGGCATGGTCTGCCCAATTTTATACATCGCATCGATCACTTCGTCGCATGGAATGCGGCTCGTTATGCCTGCCAGTGCCATGTCTGCTGCCGTTATCGCGTTAGATGCTCCCATCGCGTTACGTTTCACGCAAGGAACCTCAACTAAACCAGCCACGGGATCGCAAACAAGGCCAAGCATATTTTTCAATGTAATCGCCATCGCCTCTGCAGATTGACTAGGCGTACCTCCGGCTAGCTCCACAATCGCAGCTGCCGCCATTCCGCTTGCCGAACCGACTTCTGCTTGACAGCCTCCAGCTGCCCCTGAAATCGAGGCGTTGTTCGCAACGACAAAACCGAACGCTGCCGAGGTGAAGAGAAATTCGATCATTTCTGCCCTCGTCGGATTCAACTTTTCCTTCACAGCAAATAAGGTACCGGGAACCACACCTGCAGACCCCGCAGTGGGAGTGGCACAAATCATTCCCATCGCTGCATTCACCTCGTTCGTGGCAACAGCTTTGCTGACGGCATCCAAGAGCAGATTGCCTGCGAGAGCCCTGCCCGTCTTCATATAATTTTGCAACAGGACCGCATCTCCGCCAGTTAGGCCTGTAACGGATTGCACTCCCTTAAGTCCTCTTTCGACCGCTTGTTCCATGACCGTCAGATTCCTGTCCATTTTTTCAATGATTTGCTCCCTCGACAAGCCTGAGAACTCCATTTCTTGCAAAATCATGATCTCTGCGATTTTAACATTCTTACTTTCAGCTAGTTCAACCAACTCTGCTACATTCCGGAACATATCTCTACCTCCACATCTATACCAACATTCTTGAATTTTCTTTATTCGACCATTTTAATGACTTGCAAAACGTTTTCCAATCCCTCAAGCTCTTTCATGATTTCAAGCTTGATCTTCTGATCCACTTCGATCACCATGAGGGCCATCTGGCCTTTTTCTTTTCGTGAAACTTCCATATGACCGATGTTAATTTCGTGATTGGCCAACACGGTTGAAACGGAGGATATGATCCCGAACACATCGTTGTGCACAACCAGAATGGCTGGATTTTCGCCTGACAATTTAAGCTTAAATGTATTCAGCTCCGTTATTTCGATTGTACCCCCGCCTATGGAGATTCCAACAAGCTCCAATTCCTTCTCTTCATCGAATAGCCTGATCTTGACTGTATTGGGATGGTCCATCACCGTATCCTCGATTGTAAAGGTAACCTCCATGCCCGCTTCTTCCGCAATGGTTAAGGAGGAAGGGATCCTTTCATCATCGGTATCGAAATCCAATATCCCGCCAACGACAGCAACATCCGTGCCGTGTCCCCTGTAGGTTTTTGCAAAAGAACCGTACAAAGAAATGATGGCTTTATTAGGTTGCTTCCCGAATAATGTCCTTGCCACTCTGCCTATTCTGGCAGCTCCTGCTGTATGTGAACTGGAAGGTCCGATCATCACGGGACCGATTATATCAAATGCAGATCTGTATTTCATTGTGTACCGCTCCTTTTCTGGCACTAAACCGACATTGTTTATGCCGCTTTTTGTTCTTCATTCATGGACTGGCGGCGTAACCGCTTCTGCCAAAGCCTCCATTAAAGCCGAGCATCTATTAAGCTGTCGAAACGGACAACCTCTTTATTATATTAAAATATCTTTATTTTTCCTAGAAATGTAAACCCTTTCATTGCATATTTCATCTTACCATATATTAGACTGCATACCTAACAAAATTTCTTATTAAGAAAATAAAAATAAAGATTAATTTTTCAGTATTTTTACATAATTTAGCAATGCTCGAAAATCTCTTTTACGGTTCTTCCCATTCTCATTTTAAATAAGGAGAGAACCATTGATTCGATCGATACCCTTTTGATCTTTTTGGCATTGAAGATCAAAGCCTATCCCATTGGAACATGGGAGGGCAAAAGGAGCAGCTGTGTACATGCCAGCTGCTCCTCCAATAACTTAAAAATACTAGCTAGCCTTTTTCTCATCCTTCGAATTCACGGCACCCCAAATCTTGGACGCCCATTCAGGGTGATCGATGAATGGATTGCGGTTATGCTGCCAGCCATAAATGACATGATTGCGATGGCTTTCGAAATCGTCGACTGGATCGAGTTCATTCCATTTCAGTAGTGTCGAAAGCTTTCCATGGAGCGGTTTCGGATACGTATTGACCGAATCGGATAATTCCAGATCCAGCTCCCCGTCCCCTTCATAACGGACGGCCATGTAAAACAGCATCCGGGCGATATCGCCTTTCACATGGTTTGGCGGTTCCCATGAATCTGCATCGAATTTGCATTCACAGCCATTGTACGTTTGGCCGCCATCGTCGAAATCGAGGTGGCCCCGTTTGCCATTCACCGTCACATCGGCGGGACGGAGATGGTGCAGGTCGGTCCCTGGGCCTTTGCTTGTTCCAAAATCACCGTGGGATTTTGCCCAAACATGTTCACGGTTCCATTGCCCAACATTGCCGCCATTGGCGTTCTTGGCAATCGATTTTCCAGAGTACAGCAAAAGGACATGATTGCTGTTTTGCGGATCTTCATCCGTTTCCTTAAGAGCATTCCATACTTGATCATAAGACACCATCGTATGTCCCTTGATGATGGAGTGCAGCACAGCCTTCAATTCCGTCCCTGTTTTTCCTGCCGCCTTTTCATAATAAGCTTCAAGCGTCGAGTCATCCGAGACGTTCAACGTGAAACGGGCAACCGCTTCCGACTGTTTGTCTTCGGCCTTGACTGCCACAATGGTTGTCCCCGCCTCATTCGTAGGGAGAGTTAACGTGGAGCCGGCAACCATACCAAGCGTCGATGAAAAGGTCAGTGGATCGCCATCGGGGTCTGTAAAATGTTCATCCAGATCGATCGTTACCTTAGACCCTAGTTGCACATTAACGTTTTCCAAACGTTTCGTCACGACTGGCGCTTGATTTTCTTTAATCCCAAAAGGGGAAGCGATGGCTTCCCCTTTCGAATCGAAAAACTTGATATTCTTTGTGTCGACGCCTTCGGTTACTGACCACTTCTGGACATTCTCAGCGCCGCGGATTTCTTTTACATGAGCATTATCGATGATGACTTCCTTCACCGCCATGCCGCCAAAATCAATGACTGCGCCTTCCTTATCCGGCTTGATCGTGACTGCTGCATTTTTGAGCCCCAAGCCTTTGAATACTGCATAGGAACTCTTTAACATGATGCCTTCATCAATTTTGGATGCTTCGTCCAGATCCACCAAAACACTAGGGGATGCAATCGTAAGTTTTTTTGTTTTAACGTTTTGCAGATGATACGTTTTATCTGGCGTAACCGGTTCAACTCCGCCCGATCCGGATAAAGCGGTTTGAATCAATACAGGATCATGATCGCTTGCCCGTCCATGCACTTCCATGAAGGATGAGTTAATATGGACAATATCGACTTTCGTCGCGGCGGCCATATTATTCGAGACGAGAATATGGTCCAATACTTGGGAATTCCCTTGATAGGTGTATGAATAACGTTTCTCAAAAGGGACTTTCTCGATCATATTCGTTAAGTCTTTACCCTTTAATGTTTTAAGCGGTGCCGAAAATTCATAATCGTTGAAATCGCCAAGCAAGACGATATTCGCCTTGGCATTCTGTGCCTTGATATCACTGACAAATCCGTTGACGATGGAAGCAATCTTAAGCCTTTGCGTCTCGCTTGAAAGCACAGGAGGCTGATTCTTTCCGAATAATGGCTGGTCGCCGCCCTTTGAATTGAAATGATTGGCGACTACCACGACACTTTCGCCTTTGAATTCGAATTGAGCGGCCAACGGCTTCCGGCTTGAAGCGAAGGCAGGATCAGCAGGCTCGATCCGTCCAGGGTTCAAGGTAAGCTTTCCATCCTTGAAGGCTACCGACTGCGTCGCCGACCCTTTCGTTCCCTCCGTTAACTTGACACGGTCGGCATTATATAAGAAGCCGACACGGATATTCCCGCCTGGCGCTCCGCCATCGCGTCTATCTTCTGGAGCGATATCAATGAATTGATAGTCCGGTCCGCCCAATGCTTTGATTTTGTCCGTTAGCTTCTTGGCACTTTGTGCAGAATCCGTTGTCCCGCTGTCCGTTTCCCCATCATTATCCTGCATCTCGGTAACGCCGATGATATCGGGCTGCTTAAGATTTGTAATGATGGATGTTGCGATTGTTTCCACTTTCGCGTTAGCCGTTTGCGTCGAGAAATTCTCGATATTATAGGAAGCAATCGATAATTTATCGGAATCCTTCTCTAACGCTGTCACTTCCCGGGCCGTGCCGCCATCCTTTAATGTCGGCAGCTGATTTTTATCCGTCAGCACCCGGTAGTTGCTGAATCCATAACTGAGTACACCCGTAACCGATCCTTCAAAGGAATCACCGGTTTTGGCCACGAATTTTTCATCATCTATATCCAAGATGATCCGTTCTGGATTGTAGTCCGTTTCCGTAATTTTCACGCCTCCAACAGCAGTCGTCGTTTCCATATTCCCAGGAACCACGACCAATTCACCATAGTCTTGTGGAGCAACCACTTTTGGATTGGATACCTGGACAAGCATACCCTCCAAGCTCTCGTAGAAATCAATGCCATCTTCGCCTGGATTGAATTCTGTCAATCTATCATCATCTATGTTTTCCGCAGGCGGAGTGACGTCTTTGCCGATGACGATCGGTTTCGGTACAGTCACTGTGCCGAGCTTTTCAACGGTCGTGTTCGTCAACTCCGTTGTTGGCAAATCTGTCGTTTTCCTCTCGGCATACCCCTCGATATACCATTCAACGACCTTACCTGCCACCTTGATATGATCTCCCGCTTTCAGACCATGCGCTTTATTGTATACAAGAATTCCCTCCGAAGTCGTTACGTCCTGATCCGGATTCGGATCCTGCATGTAGAAGTTATTCGCATCTTTTACATACGTGACGACACCCTCGACACCAGAGACGAGTTGATTCTCGTACGATGAATAATGATCCATCCCCTGGATTTCACGGATTTTCACTTCATTGGTTTTCGTGACGGTATAGGCAAATGAGAAAACCTCAGACGTTTTGTCGTTAACGGCCATTGCCTTTATGACCGTATCTTTCGTCAAGATGATGGGCTCTGTGTAAACCGTGCTTGCTGAAGTCGGTTCTGAGCCATCGAGCGTATAATGAATCTTCGCATCTTTCCAGCCGGTATTAAGTATTACCTTCGTATGTTCACTCACCGTTCCAGGGAAAATATCCGTGTAAACGGCCGGTTTGTTGATTAGTTCATAATCTTCAAGGCCACGCGGCTTCAGTTGGTATATGTCATTAAATTGTGAGGCGATTCCGGTAACGGAAATGACATCGCCGTCTTTAAAGCTTTTCAGGAAATCGTCATAAGTCGAACCGTTGCGGTTATCATGACGGACAATCACCGTGTTTCCGTTTGCATCCTTCGCCAGAAATTCGAATGTTCCGTATGTTCCCGATGCAGCCAATCCTGTAATGGTCACGTTTTCAAGGGTGACCAGCTCCCCTTGTGTGTCCCCATTGACGCCAGTTGCGTCCAGCTTTTGGATCCTCGGAAGCTCATTCCCGGAAGAAATGATATCCAAGGAAGTCGGCTGCATTTGCAATTCCTTGTTATAAGCCGAAACCTTGCCAATTAAACGAACCTTATCCCCTTGCTTCACATCCTTAGGCCATGAAGAACCATACACATATAGCCCAGCGGTCTCATCTTGGATATAAAATCCTTTACCACCCCAATATCCCAGCCCTGTGGTCACCACGCCATCCACCTGCACAACATCTTCGGTATTCGTGCGGGCTTCGGCAATGGAATCCAGAACCTTCACATCTGGCTGTTCAGGAGGAGTTCCGCCATCCGTGATGATGGTGTATGCGGTCGGCGATTTCAGACCAGGTACGGAAAAATATTTTTCCAATTTCCCGGTAATCGTCACTTGTGCCTTCAACAATTCCGGATGATCGACTAGATTCAATGCCGTGCGGATGCTTCCGGCTGGAAGCTGAACGGGCATGATTTTCTTTACATCCGTTTCATCCCGGCTGTCCGCTATCCCAATATTCGTCCCTTCAGTAAAAGGCGGTGCCTGCTGATAGCTTGTCCCGTTTTTTGCGACTCCGACAATGTATCCCTTCACGGTTGCCGTCCCGCTGTTATTGGTAATGGCTTCCGCCACCGTTATCGTCGTCCCTTCCGCGTTTGCAACGGCGGCGTATGGCAAAACCGTTGATAGCACAAACAATATGGCAAGGAAAAGCTTGCTCATCCCACTCTTCTTCAAGATCTCAACCCCTCCGACTTTTTACGTATATCTGTTTCATGCGAATTAAAAAATGATTTCGCCCTTCACGGTGATGCCGCTCATGTTCACGTTTTTACCTTGAACAACTGCTACGTCCAGATCGCCCTCGACCGTAACATTCGAAAAAGTGAAGTCATCCGCAGGAGTACCCGTCAATGTAAGATTGCCTTTAACTTCCGCATCCTTCAAAGAGTCGATATCCGTAATGTCCACAACCACATCGCCGTTATGGATCTTCGGTGCATCAGCACTTCCCCCAAAGTCCTTAGCAGATACTACGGTTGGATCAGCAGGGTTTCCAGCCACGTCTTTAATCCGTCCTTCCATGCTTGGAGAGATGTTTTTCAGTCCGCTTACATAATCGCGTAAATTTTCCCAATCGGCGAGCCCGATATCCGTCACCCGTCCTTCTTCATAAGCCTTCTTGAAAACGGTGAAGCCATCTCCGCCCTTGGCTGTAAAAGCGTTGGTCGCCACGACATATTGCTTCGCTGCCTCCAATTCGGAGTATGTTCCATCTTGGCCCAACACCTCAACCTTGTTCACACGGCTGCCTGCCGGCTTCGAGCTGTCGTAGCTGAATTTCATTCCGGCTACATGGAGGAAACCGCCATTTTCCTTAGGTGCAAGGCTGACACTATGCTCTAATGCCTCCGTGATTTCGGCACCAGTCAGCTTCATCGTCGCCAGCGTATTGCCAAATGGTAAAACGGTCAGGATTTCCCCTAGCGTGATTTCGCCTTGATCGATGCCGGCCCGGATCCCTCCGCCATTTTGGAACGCGATGACTGCAGCATTATTGAATTCTTTCGCTTTGCTAAGCATGCCATCCGTAATCAAGTTACCTAGTTCCGTTTCATTTTTACGTACACTCGGCTTCGTTTCGACGCCTCCATCACGAGGGGTTTCCAAAGCATTCACGGCGGTTGCCCCTGTCTTCGTTTCCTTCAGCTCCTTAATCTTCGAGGAGTATGTTTCAAGCACTTTAGCCGCTTCGGCATCTTCCTGTTTATCGGCAAGCTTGATCAGCTTGCCTGCATGGCCGTCAATCTTGCCGTCCTTATCGAAGTTCACATCGACCGTTCCCAAAAAGTCACTATACTGATAGCCCTGAACGATGACAGTAGGATCCTTCTCGTTCCCTTTTGCATCCTTGTCGATAACGACAGGGTTATCCAATTGCGTATGGCTATGGCCGCCCACGATCACATCGATCCCTTTTACGCTTGCGGCCAATGTAAGATCGTTGTCGTAAGCTGCATTGTCGTCATAGCCAATATGGGAGATGGCGACGATTTTATTCACACCCATGCCCTCGAATGCCTTGACCGCTTTTTCGGCTTCTTCTAGATAGTTTTCGAACTGGATGCTTCCAGGACTTGAAATATCTTTCGTTTCTTCCGTCGTAAGCCCGAAGAACCCGACCTTTTGACCGTCCACTTCCTTCACGATTCCATTGTAAATCTTCCCTTGCTCCGGTTTACTTGAAATCAAGTCAGAGAAGAGTCCCTTAAACTTATTATCTTTGGAGAAATCCACATTCGAACTGACAAATGGGAATTGTGCCCCTTTGACGAAATCGGCCAAAGCTTGATGCCCTTCCGCACTTGAACCCAAGTCAAATTCGTGATTTCCAAAGGTCATGATGTCATATTTCATGAGATTCATGAATTGAAGATCTGCTTGTCCCTTGAATTCATTGAAATAGAGAGTTCCCGAAAATACGTCCCCGGCATCCACCAACAACGCTTGGGGTTTTTCTTGACGCACTTCCTTAACAGCCGTCACCCTTTTGGCCACATTGTCCAAGTGGGCATGCGTGTCATTCGTGTGCATCAAGGAAAGCGTGATCGCCTTCGGCTTTAAAGCCTCTTCGGCAGCCGCAACCTTTTTATCCGCCAGGGTGATCTTCGCCTCGAATTCCTTGCGATCGGCATCCTTGATTCCACTTAAATTGATGGCGGCCTTGGCTTTTTTAGCCGCGTCTATCTGTTCTTTCGTTTTAAGCTCCCCGTTGGCAAGAGTTATATAGGCATTCACTTTTTTGGCGACTTCCTTTTTCTTTTCTGCGTATACCGCAGCATCATACTTAGCGGTTACTTCTTTTACGTAAGCATGGATGCCCTTGCCGAGTTTGGATGTTTTACTGACCTTTTTCAGCTGTGCCGAAACGGTTTTCATCCGTTGGTCTGCCGTTTTCAAATCGCCTTTTTTCACCCAGTACTCAGCTTTTTCATAGTAAAACGGCACTTTAAGGTCACCATCCAAAGCCGTTTTTGCCGACTTTGTGAATTTATCGTATAAAAGCTTTTCGATCTTCGCACCGTACACCGTATCCTTTATGGCCTTGTCTGCCTTTTTCACGGCTTTATCAAGTGCGTTGTATTGATCTCTGATATCATTGGATTTCTTGGCAATGACCGCGTTCGTAAGGGAATTGATCGTCTTATCATGAGCCGCTTTCGCTTTTTCAGCGTCTTTATATCCTTTTACATAGCCCTCTGATCGGGTGATATATTTATCATAAGCTTCGATTTCTTTGTATTTGGCTTCTTTTTCTTTTTTGCTTAATAGTGATTTTTTAATTGAAGAGTTGATGTCTTTTTTAGCTTGCTTGGCTGACTTGATTTGTTTCTCGACAGTGGACACGGAAGCGAGTTTAGAAGAGTAGAAATAGGTATCGAATGGTTTTTTGATGGTGGCCTTAGCTGCTTTGATTTTTGCATTCAGGCTAGTGGCGGCGTCTGATGGTGCCGGTGCTACTGCCACGATCGTTGTCGCAGCCATCATCGCAGCAGATGCGATTTTCACGATTTTCTTTTTCCCCATTAGAGTATATCCTCCCATAAGTTCTATACTGACATAATAATTTGTTAACACGGCCCTTGAATTGGCACGCTTTTCAAAAAATTATATCTGAAAAAACTTCATCATTTACACAAATCCCCCTACTTTTTTCCTGTAAAGATTCGTGTATATCCTATATTACAACAAAATAATCCAATTTTAAAACAAATTTACAATATCACACGAAATATTAACAGAATATTATCATTACTTTTCATACATCATACCTATTCTTCGGCTGAAGTTATCCCAATAAAATTATTAAACAGGCTAATAGTATGAAGATTGATTCATTTGACCGTTGGACTTTACCCCTGAATTCGCAAATAATCGACAAGATGAATTTCTGTTTGGCGTTCTATTGACCCACTTGTTGATTGGGGATCAATGATGGAAGGGCTTCTTCTAAAGCGACAGAGTTTTACTTTTGTCATGTGGATGCTGGCTGAAGCTGAATGGTTTTACTTAATGAACTGAAGAGGGGGCTGTAAGAACCCTTTGTTAAATGAAGGATTTTGATTGGTTCGGCTCAGCGGTACAACCGTGTGAGGCCCGCGGATACAACCGACCTTTCATTATCAATGCGAATCTAGTCATTTGCAGCGATAAGATCTTTTGTTTTTATTATAATAACACATACAGAACAAGCGTTCTAGTATAAATGTGTTAAATAATGACACTTTTTTAAAAAAATGCTTTTGGAAACATGAGCACCGATTCCTTGATCAGGTGCGGCTAGGTTCAACAAGGGTTCAGCTTCACCCGCTGTCACAAGCACTGTTATTTTCAAAGAGGTGATGGGGTTGTTCCCTGATATGTAGTGTAAATACAAGATGGATATTTATGTTAAAATTAATGATAATGAACGTTCAATGAAACGATTTGCTTCAATATGTAGAGTGTAAGGACATTGAAAGGAAATGAGGTGGCTATCATAAAGAAAATTCTTAGTTTATTGTTTTTATTTGTTTTGTTTAATGGTGTAGTTGCTTGTAGCAAGGATGCGGTGAAGGAAGGGATACCTATTAATGAGGGGGAAAAGGTCAGTCTGGAGGATGCAGAAAAATTATTTAAAGGGTATAGTACAGAGCTATATACCATTAAAGATGCATCCGATCCCCCTACTTTTGATGAAATTGCAAAAAATATGAAAGTATTTTTAACAGACGAACAATATAAGGCGGAGATCGATAACCGTAAATATCAGATACCGGAATTGGTATCCAAGCAGCTTAACAAAAGTATTGAAGTAAAAGATGTGACCCTTGAAGAACAAAGCAAAAATGATGATGGCACAATAGATTATTTTTATACAACGAAATTTAAAGTTTATGACGGGAACTCATCTAAGGTTTATGAGAAGGAAGGAGAATTAACCATATCCATTACAAATAAGGGATTGAAAATCGACCGTGAATGGAGTAGAGGCGTGAAAATTGACGGTTTAGATGGCGGGCTATAATAAGGCCTTACAGAAATAACGAGGGCTTTAAATAAAAAATGAGAGCTACATGCATGAGCTTGGGGTGGGATCATTACCAAGTTTTTTTCTGTCTTATTTACGGGCCATCAAATCCAATAACAAACGATAAATAATGAAAAAATATAAAAATAAATGAAAAAAACTATTGAATAATCAATTGCATTTGTAATAAACTGAAAACAGTTAATTCAGCATTCAATAATGAAAGCGTTGTCAAAAATATACGATGAAAGGGAGCTCTATTTTATGGATTTTCAAGGATATGATAAAAACTTCAATATTACAGACAAAGTTGCTATTGTTACAGGCGGAGCAAGCGGAATTGGAAAAGCTATAGCGGAATTATACATAGAAAAGGGGGCAAAAGTCGCTATTTTTGATCAAAAAGATTTTGTGGCAGATATAGCTAAGGAATGGAGTGTGAAAGATTCCATCGGCGTGCAATGCGATATCACTAGTAACGAAAGTATGGACCAAGCCATTCAGAAAGTTAAAGCACACTTCGGCAAGATTGATATTCTAGTCAATTGTGCTGGTATTGCTTTACTCGATGATGCCGAAAATATTTCTGATGAGTACTGGCAAAAAACGATGGAGGTTAACTTAACTGGTTCATTTAAAATGTGCCAGAAGGTCGGCCATTTAATGATTGAACGAGGAAAAGGCGGGAAGATAATCAACTTAGCTTCTCAGGCAGCACTTATTGCATTGGATAATCATGTAGCTTATGCTGCAAGTAAAGCGGCCATTCTTGGAATGACGAAAGTGCTTGCTTATGAATGGGCTCAATTTGACATTAAAGTAAACGCTATTTCACCTACCGTTATTTTGACTGAATTAGGGAAAAAGGCTTGGGCTGGAGAAAAAGGGGAACAAGCGAAAAAAGAAATTCCGCTTGGACGCTTTGGATATCCCGAAGAAGTGGCAGCCATTGCCTTATTCCTAGCCAGCGAGGCGACAAATCTAATTACTGGTGAAAATATCGTAATGGATGGTGGCAATACGATTAAATAATAAAGATGCCTGCACATACTCTCTAAAACTTGGACACTAGTACTCTTGAAACTGCAAGCTCAGCCTTGGGTTAATAAGGATTTGATCCGGATCCAGGGACGCTCGTTCTCCCATTTCACCGTGACGGGGACTTGAAAGGTCCTTTCCAATATAGGCTCCGTTAAGACCTCCATTTTTTCACCTTTAGCCACTACGGTGCCGGAATTGATCAATAACGCATGTGTGAGCGATGGGACGATTTCTTCAATATGGTGGGTAACATATAGGATCGTTGGAGCGACTGGGGAGTTCGCCATTTTTTCGATCGCTGCCAATAATTCTTCCTTAGCGTGAATATCCAGTCCATTGCATGGTTCATCCAGCACCAGCAGCTTCGGTGAAGACATTAGGGCCCTTGCAAGCATCACTTTTCTTTTTTCACCTTGAGAGAGCGTATGGATGAGTTGATCGGCCAAAGGCTTGATCCTGAATTGCTCGAGCAGTTCCATCGCCTTGTTGCGATCAACGTCCGTGATCTTGTCATATATTCCGATCGAAGCGAACTTGCCGCTTATGACGACTTCGAGGGCCGAATCATTTGCCCTTGCTTGATACTCTTGATCCAGGGAAGAACTTACCCAGCCAATGGACTTCCGCAGCTCGGGTATATTCGTTTTGCCAAAAATATGTCCCAACACGGACACTTGACCGCTGCTTGGCCATTGATACCCTATAATCATCTTCAGCAGGGATGTTTTCCCTGATCCATTAAGTCCTAGAAGGGCCCAATGCTCTCCTGGCCGAACCTCCCACGACACTTCATTCAAAATCGTTGTCCCTTTTCTCCGCCAGTTAATGTTGTTAAGCGTAATGATGCTAGTGACTTGGTCCATCGTTTTTCCTCCTTATCGGAACACCCATTGTCTGAATAATATGTTTATTGTTCCATTCTACCATTACCTCTCAAAATCTTCAGGATTTTCATGAAAGTCAAAAAAACGGTGTGAATATTCACACCGTACATGTTTCCAAAAATCCATGACCTGTTTTTCAGGCACTATTTTTTAGTGCTTGGTCTGTCTTTTTTCCAAATCCATTGATGATGACGACACTCGAAACCGCAACCAGTCCGCCTATTGTGGAAAGGACACTCGGAAGCTCCTGGAGCCAGATCCAAGCAACGATAATAGCAAATGCCGGTTCAATATACATCATGCTCGAAACGGAGCTGGCTTTCCCTAATGATAGGGCGATGGCCCAAGAGACATAAGCGACGGCTCCCGGAAAAATGCCGATATAGAGAGCAGAGACATTCGCTTCCAGTGTCGCTTCTTGAACTGTATGTATAAGGCCTGGAGAAAAGATGAAAAAAGGCAATGTACCTGCCCATGTAAAATACGCCGTCAATTCAATCGGCTTGTAACGAAGCAATAATGGTTTTTGAAAAACAAAAAAAACCGAAGTGGCAACGGATGCGAATAATACTAAAAAAGCTCCGTTAGAAATATGGAAGCTTGAACGGGCCGTTCCCAACGTAATAAGGAAGATTCCGACAAAACCTATCACTAACCCGGCCCAGCCAAACAAACCTAGACGCTCCTTTAAGACCATGGCAGCGATTACCGCCGTAAAAATGGGGGCAGAGGCAACGAGCATCGCTGCCGTCCCCGCTGAAACGGTTTCTTCACCGAATGTTACACCCAATTGATAGAGACTGATGCCGATCCAGCCCAAGATCACTATTTTTATCGCGTCCTCTTTTCGCGGTAAACGGAATTTGCTCGCAGGCCATAGAGCATAAAGGATGAAAACGCCTGATGCTATAAGAAAACGAATCAGCACTAAATGCCCTGCGGAGTAACCGCCATGGAGGCTTGCACGAATGGCCGCAAAAGCAGATCCCCATAAGATGATGGCTACCGCCGCTATCATGAATATCTTCAGATTCATAACCAGATCTCCATTCCTTTTTTTATATACAAGCCTAAAGGTCCTTCATCCTTTTTAATGTGTATAGGAAGTATTCCCAGTTATTTATCGTCGAGGGGATGCTGAGATGTTCATCAGGTGTATGGACGGAAAATATATCCGGCCCGATCGCAACGGCATCCAATCCTGGTATCTTATCGATGAACACCCCGCATTCAATTCCTGCATGGACAGCGATGATTTCAATCTCCGCATCATACTTGTCTTGATATGCTGCTTCAAATAATTTCTTGAGTTTCGAATCAGGATTATAAGGCCATTCCGGATAATCCGCATCAATCAGTAGGTCGCAGCCGAGCATGTCCGCGATGGCCTTTGCCTGGGTGACCATATGGTATTTGATGCTTTTGATCGAGCTTCTGATTTCACTTTCGAATGTCAATTCGGCCTCATTGGCAGTAACGACCCCTAGATTCGTCGAGCTCTCGACCAATCCCTTTATGCCCATGCTCATTCCTTGTACGCCATGGGGGATGATCAATAGGGAGGAAATGGCTTTAGCCGCCGTCTCCTTGGAAAAAACGGTGTCAGAAACGGAGAAGCTCCGGTCAAACTTTATCGACACTTCAGGATCGGAGGATTGCCTTTCATTTTTAAACGTTTCGTCCCATTGCTGGATTTTCTCCTTTACCTTCTGCTCATCCTCAACATGAAACCGTACCATTGCCTCTGCTTCACGAGGGATCGCATTCCCTTTTAGCCCCCCGCTCATTTGCTCAATAAAGCATGGGAATTCCATCATTAAATCCTGTAATATTCTTCCCAACAGTTTATTGGCATTGCCTCTTTCCTTATCGATCGATATACCTGAATGTCCGCCCTTCAGCCCTTTAATCCTGATACTATAGGGAACTGCATCGTTAGGGGCGGCTTCCCATGTGATCGGGAGGATCTGTCTGACGCGGATTCCCCCTGCACTGCTGACGAGCAGCTTTCCGTCTTCCTCCGAATCGATATTGATCAGCATTTTTCCCTTGAAGTGAGCTGCATCAACGGCAAGGGCCCCGTTCATCGTCGTTTCTTCTTCGGTCGTTATCACGATTTCAAGCGCAGGATGCGGGATATCATTCGCATCCAGAAGAGCTAATGCATAAGCAACCGCAATGCCGTTATCAGCACCTAGAGTGGTATCCGTCGCATAGAGCATGTCGCCGATAATCCGTAATTGGAGGGGATCGTTCTCAAAATCGTGAAGGGTCCCCTTATTCTTTTCGCATACCATATCCATATGTCCCTGGATGATGATGGCAGGAGCGCTTTCATACCCAGGTGCCGCCGGCTTTTTAATGATGACATTCAGGGCTTCATCCTGGATTGCCTCTAGGCCCCTTTCCTTCGCAAAACGAACCAGATAATCACTGATCGCTTTTTCATTTCCCGAACCTCTCGGGATTTTCGAAATCTCTGCAAAATAATGAAACACGGGATGGTCCGTTAATTCTTCCAACGTGCGATACATGAAAAACACCCTTTCATACAACCTATTTATATAACTTGGAACACTTCGTCACCAGCATCTTCCCTTCCCAGGCAGGATCTTAACCACCCTGGAGAAAAGGGGATATAGGAGGTATCCCAAGTAAACACCGCTCATGTTCAGGATAAGGTCATCCACATCCAAGCTTCCGCGCCGCAGAACGAACTGACTGATCTCGATGATGAAAATCAAGGTGAACGGATAAAGGAATTTCGTTAAGGCGGTCGGCTCTTTCCCTTCCCTGGACAACAAATACAGCCCAAACGGAATGAAGAGTCCCACATTGGCACTAAGGTTATAAAATGACACAAACCCATCCATTTTGTTCGATGCATAAGATAGAATGGTGGAAAATGGAATCATATTATAGGAATAGACCTGACCTGTTGGCCGAAAAAACAGCAAAACCGATAGTGATGTACTGTAGCCGACAAATGCGGCCTGCCATAAAAAACGCCGGACGGTGATCACTTCTCTGCGAAAATAAACAACGGCGAACGAAACGAGCATGAGGATACAAAACCAGACAACCAGGATTGCCAAAGGATTCAAATATAAGGAAAGCTTAAGAAACAAAGGCAGACCGCAAAAAAATAACGCTTGCGACAGAAACAAGGAAAGCAGGACCGATTTTAGCGACATATGCGTTCATCCTCCTTCCAAATCATACCTATCTTTTTATCCTAGGGCATCTTCCACAAACCGTCAACAAACGTCTCAATCGTGTGATGCCGGGTTAAAAGCGCTCCCTTATTCGACTTCCACCATGATCTGGGTCAGGTAATTTTCATATCCCTTTACCGAGACTTCATCCAGGATGTATTCTTCGTAGGCAAACGATTTGATGTTCAAGTTTTCATGTTCCATGAAGCGGACGATTCTTTTATAAGTTTCGGAAATATTTTCATAGCTTCCCTTATGGTAGGCAACGATATAAAGTCCCTTCGGTTTGGCATGGAAGGCAGGGGTATGATGTGCATCATTTACTTTCGTGTAAAGAAACGAATAATTATCATGATCTCCGTCGAGGATTCTTTCTCTGCTTATCATCGCCCCGATAGGGAATCCGGTGTAAAATTCATTGTCATTGCAGAAATCGATGAAGTCCGAAGTCGCTTTCAAGAATTCGGCATCAGAAGAGTTCAGGATGGATTCACTGAGAAAAAGCTGTTCTTCCTCCTCGAGTCTCAAGGTGATTTGCGAGTCATCCATACATAGCGCTTTTTCAGTGAGAGAGATTTTCGTTTCGATGATTTTCTGCATACGATGAAGATTTCTTATCTTTTTTTCCAATTCCAGCGACTTTTCTTTGAAAAGCTCGATCAGTTCCAGAGGTGACCGGTTGGTAAGAAACCACTTAATCTCCTTCAATGGCATATTGAATTCCTTTAATAATGAAATGACAGAAAAAACTTCAAATTGTTGATAGGAATAATATCGATACCCTTTGTCGTTTTTAATGTCGGGAGTCAGAAGCCCAATTTCATCATAATGGATGAGCGTTTGTTTCTTTACATTGCATAATTTGGCGAATTCACCGGTTGTGAAATATTTTCCTATATTTAACTCGGACATTTTGATCTCTCCTCTTGACTATATGGTAACCAGATACCTTAGGGTATTAGTATATCATCATAACAAAACGGATAAACCGGAGCGAATTGAGGAAGGAAATTATATGACAGTCCATATTAAAGAAGTCACGAACGAAAATAGAGCGGAGATTTTGAAGCTGCACATCCATGAAAAGCAAAGAACATTTATCGAAACGACCGAGCAATGTTTGAAAGATGCACGGGAATGTAAATATTACAGGCCAGTCGGTCTTTATACGGAAGATACCTTGGTCGGTTTTGCGATGTATGGTTTTTTCCCTGGCGAAGGGGAGCATGGCCGAGTTTGGCTCGACCGTTTTTTCATTGACGCAAAGCATCAGGGCCAGGGCCTTGGAACAATCCTGCTCGAGGCTTTGATCGAACGGTTAACCATGGAGTATGATTGCCCCGAGGTCTATTTGAGCATAGTCGAAGAGAATCAGGCTGCTTCTCACTTGTATAGGAAATTCGGCTTTGCCTTCAATGGCGAAGCAGATTTCAACAATGAAAGAGTCATGGTCAAGAAAATATGAGCATGGAGGAAACATGCGAAAAAAGTCCTTAAATGAAAAAGGTTGCCCCCTAGAAGTCTTATTCCTGACTTTTGGGACAGCCCCTGAATAGATATACTGTTTTATTTTCCATTGATTAATAAAAATATATCGTGTTTTATTTATATTTCACTTTAATATAAGGAGCACCTACAGCATATGCGGTATTTGAATAATACGTATTTATAACCTTTCCAGTAGGGCTTTTTACTACATGCTTAAATCTTTTGAAAGTAATGTCTGACCAAACACCTAATCTACTATATTTTTTTGAATTAGCTGGGATGGTAGCAGAAACTGATGTATTATGAGATACACTAACCCCCACATTATAACCACTATAACTATAAGAACCTGAAATAGTATAAGATTTCCCACGAGAAATAGTATAACTGCTAGCTTTAATCCAAGCATTTGTAAGAGGATGATAGTTCACCCATTTTTCTTTTGTTGTATTAGTAGTAATAGTAGTAGTTGTAGTTTTATTGCACGTTGCGCATCTAGGAACAATTTTAATCATTTGGTTATCTAAATAGGCATTATAATCTTCTACTGTATCAAAAAACACTAAAGTCCCATCGTCTTTTGTTAACCTATACGGAGTATCAACTGTTAATCCTACATTGGCTTCTTCAATATCAAAAACAGAATCGGCTCCTTTATCTGCAGAAACTTTTGATAGGTTCAAAGATCCGATTAATAAAATAAATAGACTGAAAAGACTAAGAAGTCGAATGTAAAACTTTTGGTTATAAATTCTCATTTTTAAATCTCCCCTTTTTTCCTATATTTTCTGTATAATATCATTATACATTTTTTAAAAAATAATACAAATTAACCAAGTGGAGGTAAAATAATGAAATTATTAACCGGTACTCTAGCATTATCCGTTTCTTTTATACTATTTATTTATTTATATGGTTTAAAGGTTGATTCTTCTATTAAATACAATGCAACATTTTATACTTTTCCCGCACTTCTATTTTTTATAGCCTTATTTTGTTTTGTGTCATTGATGGTAAACAACAACAAAGACTGAAAGAAAATAAAAATGTTTAGGCTAAAAAGGGCGTCAATTAGGCCGATTTCGACTTTTTGACGCCCCTTCTTTAAAATCAAGAATGCTGATTTAAATGCATTCTTGAATTTTTTTTGCTTCTTTTGGCTGATTTTATCCTTTCGGGACAACCATTGCACTCATTCATAAGGAACGGTATCTTTTCAAGCTAATGATATTGATCGTTATGAACACGGCCGAAAATGCCACGAGTACGATAAGATCCAGGAATACATCAGCGAAAGAAAAACCTTTATACATGATGCCGTTCATGGCATCCGATGCGTAATAAAGCGGCATGATTTTGCCGATTTTTTGCAGCCAGTCCGCCATGCCATCCAAGGGGAATATCCCTGTGAAGAAAATCTGCGGCACGATGACGAGCGGGATGAATTGCACCATTTGGAATTCGGAGGTGGCGAAACTGGACAGCAGCGTGCCAAGCGATAAGGCCACGAGTGCGACAAGTATATTCGTCAATAACACGAGCCATATGGAGCCCACGAGCACGATATCCAGTACGTTGACGGCATAGAGGACGACGATGATCGTCTGAATGAGGGCAAATGAACCATAGCCGATCACATAGCCGGCGACGATTTCATGCCGCTTGATCGGCGTGGCCAGCAGCCGCTCCAGCGTTCCGCTTGTTCGCTCCTTCAAAAGCGCGATTCCCGCTATCAAAAACACGAAGAAAAAAACGAAAAAGCTCACGAGCATCGGACTGAAGGTGTCAAAGCCCTTTGTATTTTCATCTCCGTACACATATTGCGATTCAATGGAAGGCATTTTGCTTGTATGTCCTTGCAGTCCCAGCATCAGCTGCATTTGGACGGCTTTTGCCCGTGCTGGTTCGTCGTTCAACAGCGTAAGCTCCATTTTTCCATGTTCAACGTGTAACCAGCCATCCGTTTTGGTTTCAATCATTCGTTTCCTTGAAAACTCCTCAGCTGCCTTTACTTGAAAATCGGCCTGTCCCAATCCAGCGACCGTGCTTTGATCACTGCCGGTTACGACGATTTTCAACTCACTCGCTTCTGTGCCAAAAATGAAGTACATGAGCGTTAAGATGAGCAAGGGGGCGAGGAAAAATAAAGCTAGGGTCCTTCGATCACGGCGCAGCTGCTGGATGATTCGCGTCACGAGAGAGGAAATCCGCATTACCGTCCGCCTCCAATCTTTAAAAATACATCATCAAGCGTTTCCGCCGCAAATTGTCCTTTTAATGCGGCAGGCGTTCCCGATGCAATGATAGCTCCCTCACGCAGCATCGCCAGTTCATCGCATCGTTCTGCCTCATCCATGACATGCGTCGTTATCACGATCGTCTTGTGCTCTTCATCTCTTAACCGCTCCAGCTCCTGCCAAATGTTTCGTTTTAGCATAGGATCGATCCCCACCGTCGGTTCATCCAAAATGAGGATTTCGGGATTTTGGATGAGGGCGATCGCCAAGGACAAACGGCGCTTCATCCCCCCGGAATAATGGGCAATCCGAGTGTTCAAATCATTCGTTAATCCGACGATTTCAGCTGCATATCGGATCCGCTCGCTTCTTTCCTTTTTCGATAACCGATATAGCTTCGCAAAAAACTCAAGGTTTTCAGCACCAGTCAGCTCAGTATACAAAGCATCGGATTGTGCCATATAGCCGATTTCCATCAACAATGTTTCATTTGGCACCTTATGATCGAGAACCGTGACGCTCCCGGCATCCGGCTTAATCAGGCCGACAATCATTTTGATCAAGGTCGTCTTACCGCATCCTGAAGGACCTAACAAGCCGAATATTCCACTTTTTTCTATCGTGAGGTCCAAGGGCTGAATGACCCTTTTATGTTGAAAGCCTTTGGCAATACCTTCCATGATAATCGCATGTTTCATTGGACGCACTCCCTTCCACTTTAATTAACACGGTGTTGAATGTATCATCATTCTAAGGTAGCATGAGTTTCAATACAATGAACAGATTTTGAAAAATGTTCAGTGAAGTGAGGGAGATATTCAGATGGCATCGATTCATGAGGAAATGATACAAAAAACGAAGGCGCATATCCAGCATCACTTCATTGCACTCGTTGAAGCAGAAGGATTTACGCATGTGTCGGTAAAGAAGATTGCAGAGCGTGCGAACATCAATCGAGGCACCTTCTATCTTCATTATGCAGATAAATATGCGTTGATGGATCAATTACAGCAAGACTTGCTGGATGAACTTCAAGCACGCATTACGGCGATTTTACCGAAAGAGGCACTCCTTGCCCTTCATCAGCAACAGCTATATCCGCCTTTCGTCGCGATTTTCCAATTCATCGGTGAGCATGCCCAACCCTTGAGGGCGATTCTTGGTGATCAGGGCGATCCTTCTTTTGCGAAAAAAATAAAGCGTGTTTTCGGTGATGTCCTTTTGGATCGATTGATCAGCCAGCATCCTGCGGCTCTCAATGAAGCATTTCGAACATATATGCACGCCTTTTTGACATCGGCGATTTTAGGGGTGATCCAGGAATGGCTGGAAAATTGCGAGGAACAGCCAGTGGAGGAAATGGCAAAGATACATTTTCAAATCTTGAATTTCATCAGCCAATTACGCACATTCATTAAATGAAATGGATATAAGGCATGTTCACCGCATGCCTTTTCGGAAAGGTCGCTTACACCTTTTTCTCCGCCATTCCCCCTTCACTGGAATAATACCTGCTTTTCACTGGCTTCATACTGAGTACACATAATAAAATCGAAAACGCAAGAAGCATCACGGAACCTGCAATCACGACGAACCGAATCGAAAGGAAATGGGCAGAAGCACCGACAATCACTGTTGTCATAATGATCAATAATGCTTCCAACAAACCGAACATGCTGCCCACCCTCCCCATGATGTCCGCCGGGATATTATTCTGATAAAAAGTTTGAAAGCCAGTATTAGCAAAAGCCAATGAAAAGGCAATAAGGAAAAATCCCGTGGCCGCGATTGAAAACGAAGTCGACACGGCATAAATCATATAACCGATCGAAACACATACGGAACCCAGGCCAATCAGATAGGATATCCGCACTTTACTGATGAATAATGCATTTATGATTGCTCCGGCAATGATACCCGCCCCGGCGATGCTTACGAGGAATCCGTAATCGCTGTCCGACAAAGAAAGCACGCTTTTGGCAAATGCTGCTTCTTGGGAGTCCATGGCCGTTTCCATTACGACCATGCAGCTGAACAAGAAATATATGAGCATCACATATGAGGCTTTCCGGCTGTAATCGAGGACGATGCCCCAATCCTTTTTCACGATGGCCCAGGATAGGTGGCGATCGATAAGGCTAAAGGAATCATCCTTTTCAAGATCTGGCATGAATAGCGTGATCACGCCTGATAATACTAAGGCTAGAGCATTGATATAGATGGCAGCGACGGGGGTGCCGATTATGAAAAGGAGACCCGCTATCGCTGGTCCAATCAAAAAAGCCCCTGAATCGATCAAGCTTCGCAATGAGTTGAATCGTTTTCTTTGTTCGATTGGTATTAATTTTGTTATATACGTCCTTGATGTTGTACCAAACACGGCCTCTGCCATATTGATCACCAATACGAGCGAATAGATCGCCCAAATGGAGGAAGTCAATGCCAGCAAAGCGATGAATGTCGCCCGGAATAGATCAAGTGTGACCATCATATTCCGCTTATTTCTCCGATCGATGACGCTGCCAGCCCAAACATTGGTCAACAATACCGCCAACGGTTTCACCATATATAAACCAGCGACTGCTAAGGGAGACTTGGTCAAATCAAGAACGATTAAATTGAGGGCGATGAAATACACCCATGCGCCGAAGTTCGAAATCCCGATTCCGCACAATAAAATGGAAGGATACTTCCATGATGACATTACATGTTTGAATCTCATCTATTCCCCACCCCTGGTTGTCATGCCCGGCTGAATGGCCTCCCTATCCGGTATTACAACGAAGTCCTTTTTCCCTAAATTTTAACATTATCCATTCCGACATGTAAATGATTCCAACGCAAAAAAACCCATTGATCGGCAATGAGTTTGAAAGCGAAACAAGATATGGATTTTTCGGCTCGTTCAAGTTATATTGCCGCAGAAGAAATGGACGATTTTCACCTTTGGGAAAAGAATTTTAACAAAGGATTCTTTTTCTTGTCGGTTATTCTTAATTCATTCATGATGATTTGATCCTCATGATCGGCTATCCATTTCCTTAGTGCATCTTTATCCTGGCATTGTGTTAAGTATGTCTGGCCGCCCTTGCCTGTAGCATTGATAACATATCGATTGAACGTCTTCTCCATAATTGCCTTGCCCGCCTTCTTTGTAAAGTGTGTTTGATTTTATTTAGGATTTCCCCAAAATAACGATTATATATATTGTCTGAATTTTATTTTTTGAATGAATCGAACCTATCATAATGTGCTAACTAATATTTGTCAATACGTTTTCAAAATGTAAATGAAATGTTAATTTTCAGTTTTGTTAAAGAAATATTTTTTTACAATTTAGGGGTTTACAACTGCTAAATGATGGGAGTAGAATACGTTTTATCCATTTAATATAATTCGGCCAAAACTCAAAGGATTTGAGTACGGAGGACCCAATCATTTGGGGTTAATTCTGCCTTGCAGAAGGGATGAGATCAGCTCTTTCGCCATCCTACCCGTCAGCTAACTTCGTCGGCTAAAGCGAAGGAGGTCATAAGACCGCCTAATTCGGAAGCTTTTTTGCACGTTATTTGTGTCAAATTAGCCGTTCGAGGTTTTTCGCAGGTCTTTTTATTATGCTCTAAAAGCTTCGGAATGAAAGATTGATGGTTCATATATTCATATAATGTTACACATTACATTATCATAGGCAGGGATGATCAATTTGATAAAAGCAAAAAATTTATTGGATCCGCCAAAAATACTTGTACTCGGGTTTGGCATCCTGATACTGATCGGGTCCTATTTATTGACCTTGCCGATTTCCACTGAAAGCGGGCATGGTCTTTCTTTTCTGGATGCTCTTTTCACCGCAACATCCGCTACTTGTGTAACAGGGCTTGTCGTAGTGGATACGGGATCGACTTTCACCACTTTTGGCGAGTTGGTCATCTTGACACTGATTCAAATAGGCGGCTTAGGATTCATGTCATTTGCGACGTTTTTCTTTTTCCTTTTAGGCAAGAAAATTTCCTTAAAAGGCAGGTTACTTTTGCAGGAGTCCTTAAATAATCTATCCATGGCAGGTGTAGTCAGGTTAGTGAGACGACTTTTGATTTTCACCGCCATCATTGAAGGCATGGGCGCCCTTATCTTATCGATTCGCTTCTCATTTGACATGCCAATCGGCAAAGCGATTTATTATGGGGTTTTTCATTCCATATCGAATTTCAATAATGCCGGCTTTGATTTAATGGGGGAATTCAGGAGTTTAACCCCCTATGTATCGGATCCATTCATAACCCTTACGGTCGTCTTCCTCATCACGTTTGGCGGAATAGGTTTCATCGTGATGAATGAACTATACGAATATCGTGATATCCAGCGTTTATCCGTACATACGAAGGTCGTTCTAACGACAAGCTTGATCCTTACGATTGCCGGCGCAATTTTAATCTTTATATTCGAGTTCGGCAACGCCAAAACATTGCAGCCTTTATCCTTGATGGGTAAAACGCTATCGTCTTTATTTCAGTCGGTTTCACCAAGGACGGCAGGCTCTAATACGTTGGATATTCCTGATTTGACTCAGCCTACCTTGCTGCTCATCATTTTCTTGATGTTCGTTGGGGCTTCTCCCGGATCGACTGGCGGCGGGATTAAAACAACTACATTGGCGACGCTTATCGGAACGGTTTGGTCACAGATTAAAGGAAAGGATGATGTGGTCTTATTCCGTCACCGTATTGTGAGTGAAACGATTTTCAAAGCATTATCCGTTTCATTCATTGGCGTATTCATGGTTTCAAGCATCTCCATTCTGCTGGCCATCACGGAAAGCGGAAGTGACTTCTTGATGATTTTGTTCGAAGCCACTTCAGCATTCGCCACCGTGGGACTTTCAATGGGCTTGACCCCAGAATTATCACCGCTTGGCCGGATGCTCATCATTTTTACGATGTTTGCAGGCCGTGTGGGCCCTTTGACTTTGGCCTTTGCTATCGCCATGCGGCGCAAACCAGATCCGTTCCGTCGGCCAAAAGGGAAAATCATGATTGGTTAATCATAAAAGGAGGCGTGTAGAAGATGGGCAAACGACAATATGCCGTAATCGGATTAGGCAGATTCGGAACCAGTGTGGCACATAGATTATATACGGCCGGCCAAGAGGTTTTGGGGATTGATATCAATGAGGAAAGTGTCGAGAATGCGGAATTGAGCGTTACCCATGCAGTCATTGCGGATACAACCGAAGCAGAGACATTGAAATCGATCGGAATCCGTAATTTCGATTGTGTCATCGTAGCCATCGGAAATGACATGCAATCGAGCATTTTAACTACCTTGCTTTTAAAAGAGCTTGGGGTCAAAAAAGTCATTGCCAAAGCCCTTAATAAAAATCACGGCCAGGTGCTCTCGAAAATCGGTGCCGACTGGGTCATCTATCCTGAGAGGGATATGGGGGAACGGGTCGCGAATCAGCTTCTCTCCCCTAACATGCTGAACTATATAGAGCTCTCTAAAGAATACAATATCGAGGAAATCATCCTCCCCATGAGCATGAAGGGAAAAAGCCTCAGAGAGCTCGATTTACGTGCAACATATAATATCAGCGTCATTGCCATCGTCAGTAATGGAGAAATCATCATAGCACCATCACCGGATCAGGATATTCATGAAAAAGATATGCTTCTAGTCGTTGGCAATAAAGAAGATCTAGCCGTCTTTGCCAATATTGAATGATCCACTGACTGTTTATGTCATGGAATCCATGAGGAATGATAGCTTTCACCCTCTATTATTGTTTCCCATCTTGCGCGTATCTATCAAATGTGGTTTCAGTATTAACATCCTATCATTCAAAAAGACCGCCATTTGGCGGCACTCCGAAGTTTCTTTAAAAGCTAGCATCCCCGCGCTTATGTATGTATCATTTTATCGTATGGATCGCTTGGGCTAAAGTCGATTTGACCGTCACCTTTTCAAAAGGCAGTTGAAGCTTGACTGCTTTCATCGCTATTTCCGGCCTAAGTCCTGAAAGGGTCGTATGGATGCCGATGAGATGCAAGGATTCGATCAATTGTGACAGCTGATGTGCGGATGCACCATCTATGGAATGGACGCCTGATAAATCAAGGAACAGTCTTGAGACATTTTTTTCGGCACACTGTTGTAACGTGGTCTCTAGCAAGGACATGCCCCTCGCTGTGTCGATATCACCAATCAGCGGGAGTAACGCTGTATGATCATTAAGAGAAATGATGGGCGAGCTCAATTCATCGATCATTTGCTGCTGGGCTTTCATGATTTTGTTGGCATATCTATGGTTTGCCTCAGTGAACCTTTCCATCACTTCACTGAACACCCTAACCACGATCTTATACCAGGAGTTGATTTCCGCTTGGGTATATTCCTCTTCATGCAATGCCGCAAACTGCTCGATATAATCCAAATATTGTTTTTGTGTCCGGAAAAATTCCCTCAATATGTAATAGATGGGCGTATTTAAATGTTCCTCATCCTGACCGATATCTTCAATCCATTCGTCTAGCTCATTAAAGAACTGGCTTTCTTCTAACGTGAAGATTTGAAAGAAATGTAAATGAAATTGATAGTTTTGCTGCTTCAGTTTTTCGATAACTTGGGGATCAGGAGAACTGTATACCCCCGCCGTATCGTTTTTATTCAAGGTTGCATACCAATCTTCAGTCAGTTGCTTTGCTTTATTTAATAAAAAGGAATATAGTTCTCTATTTCTATGCATAAACGTCTCCACCTATTTATTTATTATAAGAACTCATTTCAATTGGTCTCAAGTCTGCTGGTACCGCGAGTTGGCAGTCCTCTTCCCCTATACCTTCCCTGCTGTTTTTGAAACCATACAACTACTGATTTTTTCGAAAAAAGGATGAACATTGAAATTTTTTCTATTGTTTGGGACATTATTCGTTCGCATCAATTCATTTTAATAGTTTACCATTTTTATTTTTAGTTAACAAATCCACTTGCACTCAAAAAAAGGATCTGCTCCCAGATCCCGCTTTCGCAGCCATTTCTTTTAGAACATCACCTTTTCATGAACAAACCCGTCCAGAGGCCTTGCATTCCAAATGCTTCATCCGTTTTCTTCATTTTACGTATTTCCGCAACTTCGAAATCCTTGAAAATGGTCCTAAGCTTTTCTTCCGTAAAGCCCAATCCTCCCATAAGGCTTCGTTGCCTATAAACCTCCCAATCCGAAATGGCGGCACCACCCAATTCGCCGCCTTCTACAAAACAGGTAATCGAATAGGCCCCTTTAGGTTTTAGCGCTTTCTTGACCATCTCCAGATATTTCAGCCTTCGGTGCGGGGCTATATGGTGAAAACAGCCAGAATCATACACGATATCATATTTTCCTTCCACGATCTCGATGTCGAATAGGTTCCTTTGAATGAAGTTCACATGCACATCCTTTTCTGCCGCTCGTTCCATCCCCCATTTCAGGGCTTCTTGTGACAAGTCCACCGCATCGACGGAACAGCCCCTTTCAGCCAGGTAAATGGCATTTCTTCCAGGGCCGCAGCCTAGCTCAAGAACCTGCCCTGGACCAAGCAGACCCTCATCAAAATACGTTACTAGATTTTCATCAGGAAGGTTTTCGAAAAAAGGGATTCCCTTTTCACGATCTTCGTAAAAACCATTCCAAAATGCAGTTGGCTCCCGTAAAAGCGAGTCGAGCATATTCAATATATCTTCATAGTTTGTAATCGTCTCAGACAACTTCAGCTCTCCTCCCGGTTAACTCCATATTTTTTTTTGATATGGATGCAGCGTACGGTCCTTCCAAGCTTCCAAAGTCATCCTTTCGAATTCTTCATCAAACTCCATCAGGGCTTGGAAATAAACCGCTCCGTGTGCGGGTGGTGCATGAGGCAAACAGGTGGAAATCCAAAAGCGGTTTTTATCTGCATTCCCTTTTCTTCGAGCATCCTCCATATCAACCCTAACGACCTGCAGGGCGACATGCTGATGGAGGTTCACTTCTTCCGTTTTCCATAACCCTAACCAGCTTTTCCCCTTGGATCAATCCGTTCACGATTACCTCTTCAGACTGGTTCGTATAGAAGGATTCCGCTTCAACAATTCTTCAATGAACATTTCACGATGCAAGGGGGAAATGAGAATGTACTGATGGGGGCCATAGGATATTTTTATACGATCCAGTGAAAGCGCCGGTGACGATAACGGATTGAACGACCTATCAATCGCCTGGATATCATCGATGGATATCGTCTTCCGGATGAATGCCGACCGAACGAGCAAGGTCTTATCCTCAATGACATAATACGTTGTGAACCAAATCCATAGCAGTAAACAGATGATGGGAATGGCCGCCCATAGACTGGAAAAATCTTCAGCCATGACCACCGGTGAAAGAATGGCCAGGAAGATCCCGAGAAAAACGACGTACATCCACCAATCCTTTTTTGATGGGTATTTCATGAACTTCACTCCTCTGAAATCAAATGCAAGTTAGCCTTCATTTTTAAATTAGGTATCTTTTTCCAATTATAGTATTTTTCCTAATAATTTTCACCTATCAATACATCTCCTTTCCATTAATTTGTAAGCGTCCCATCATGCAGGATTGCCTTTTGCGCAAAGTACCTTGACTGTCATAGTAATATGCTATAGGATATACAAAAGGAGGTGAGGATTTGATTCAACGCAAACTTTCCTCAGACCTGCTTCGCGGACATGTGGATACAATGATTCTAAAACTCCTGCAAAGTGGCGATAAGTATGGTTACGAGATCAGCAAACTGATATATGTGAGTTCAAATGAGCAATATGAAATAAAGGAAGCAACGATGTATTCCAGCTTAAAACGTCTGGAAAAAGACGGATGCATCCTCTCTTATTGGGGAGACGCCACCCAAGGCGGCAGAAGGAAATATTATAAAATCACTCCTCTCGGGGAAGACACATATCGGCAAAATAAAAATGACTGGGAGCAGGCTAAGCGAATCCTTGAAAGCCTGCTGTAAGAAAGGATGAGTAAATGTGATTGAAAAACTGCATGCACATGTTCATGGCATTTTCGCACCGTATCAAAACGCCAGAACGGCTAAAGAGTTGGAAGAAGAACTGCTGCAAAACCTGCTCGAAAAATATAATGATCATAAAAGGAAGGGCGCAAGCGAAGATGAGGCGTATGAGTTAACCGTTGACTCCATAGGTGAGGTATCGGAGCTCGTCGATGCCCTCAACCTTCAATATAATGAGCTTGAAGAGGCGATAAAGATGGATTATTCTAAACAACGCTTATTGGATTCCGACTTTCGCTCCGTTTCCGTCCATGATGGAAAATTCAATTCCTGCGATTTAAGCCGCTCTGATTTCAGCCATTCCGATCTGACAGGCAGTACATTCAAAGGCAGTAACTTAAGTCATTGCATCTTTGAAAACGTCAACTTAACAAGTACCTTATTTAAAAGTGCCAATTTAAAAGGCGTCACCTTCAAAAACAATACTTATAATAAAACCCATTTTAAAGGCTGCAACCTATCGGGGCTCATTTTTGATGGCGAATCATTCAACCAAACCATTTTCGAGGGCTCTTCATTGAAAAAAGCATCATTTCGCGATGCCACTCTCATCAGTGTTCAATTCAGAATGTCCGATTTAAAGAAAATCGACTTTACTGGAGCCTCCATGGACAAACTTACTTACAACTTTTTATACGGGGCAAAGGTTGATCTTAGCGGGGCAACCATCATTGGAAGGAGCGATTTACAATGACTTTACCGATTGCGATTGTCGTATCCACCTCAATCATTTGCGTGACCGTGTTTCTGACTGCGGTCGTGTTAAAAGGGATGAGCATGGGTGACTGATTGATTATACCCCTGTACCAGGACTTGAATCTTCTTGGCACAGGGGTTTTACGATTTGAGAGATTTCAGGAGACATCATGTTCTTCATCGCTTCGATAAATAACCAATCGTAAGGGAGAGTACCCAAATGTGTTGTTTTGACCAAGGAAAAACAACATCATCGCGAGGGCGGCTACATGAACGATCATTCCCTTCCATATAGCTAAAATGCCGTAAGATCGGGCAAGCCGGAAGCCCGGGAGGCTCACGGACCGTCTCTGGAAAGCTAAGAGCCTGGAGTGGAAAGGAACGGACAAAAGACAAAACCTCAAATCTAAAAGCAAAAGGGTTTCGGAATGCGATCCGAAACCCTTTAATCGTTTAGTTCACTTGGGATTTATGCCATTTCCACGCACTTTCAATGATTTCTTCCAAATCTATGGCTGCTTTCCAGCCTAGGTCTTCATATATTTTAGCAGCGGAAGCGACGAGTCGGGCTGGGTCTCCAGGGCGGCGGTCTGCATATTCAATGTTCGGTTTCACGCCTGTGACTTTTTCGCATGTGTCGATCACATCTTTAACCGAAAACCCTTTTCCGTTCCCCAGGTTATAGGTGGCCGTATTCTTTTTTCCCGACAAAAGAGCTTGAAGCGCAATAATATGGGCTTTAGCTAAATCGGTTACATGAATATAGTCGCGAATGCATGTACCATCCTGTGTATCATAGTCCGTACCAAACACGGAAATCTTCTCACGCTGACCTAATAAATGCTGCAGAATGATCGGAATCAGATGTGTTTCCGGATCATGGCTCTCACCGATTTCCGCCGATTCATGGGCCCCGGCTGCATTGAAATATCGCAAAACAACATAGCGCAGGCCATATGCTTGTGCAAAGTCCCCCAAGATTTGCTCCACCATCAATTTCGAGCGGCCGTATGGGTTGATGGGATCAGTTGGCTGATCCTCATCGATCATATCTACATTTGGTATCCCATAAGTAGCGGCAGTGGATGAAAAAATGAAATTCTTCACATCATGCTTGAGCATGGTATGCAATAATGTAAGGGTTGCCCCCACATTATTTTCATAGTATTTATATGGGTCTTGAACCGATTCTCCCACCAAGCTATTGGCTGCAAAATGCATGACCGCTTCTATGGGATATGTATTGAATATTTCATTCAATACCGTTTCGTCCCCTAAATTCCCTTCCACCAAAATGGCCTTCGAATCAACCAATGAACGGAAACCTGTTGAAAGATTATCGAGGATGACAACCTCTTTTTCATTTACTAATTCCTTTACAAGATGACTTCCGATATAACCTGCACCGCCAACGACCAAAATCACATTACATTTCCCCTTTCGAACTGCCTTCTTTGCACTTACATCTGGTTAGGATTTATCTGCCTGAATTGGCGAGAAGTACCTGCTTATATTTTATAGGCATTTCTTGAAGGTTTCCATGGCTAATTCATTATATTGGTGATAATCAAATTTTTCCATTCCGGAATCCGCATCATTAGCCATCATCGATAACCCTTTTTCAAGTCCACTTATGCTATTTTCAACAAGCACTCCATATTTACCGTTTTCCAGAACGGTACGGTTCGCGACTATATCTGTAGCCAGGATCTTCATCCCTAACGTCATTGCCTCGAGTAAAACCATAGGCTGGCCTTCATAATGTGATGACAGAACGAAGCAATCACATTTTTCCATGAATGAAAAGGGATTTTCGAGCTGACCTAATAGATGGATCGAATGATTCAGCCCCAGTTCATCAATGATGAACTGTAAATCTCCCCTTAAAGGACCTTGACCTAAAATATACAGCTTGCTGTTTTTGTGCTTCTCATGGAAACTCGCGAAGGCACGAATCAAGTTATCCTGTCCTTTTTCAGGAGACAGCCTCCCCATATTGACAAAATTATAATCCTTTTCATCAGGATAAGGGACGAAGTGATCATTCACTTCCAATCCATGGACTTCCTGCACGATTAACGCCTGTTTATCCAGCCAGCCCAGCGATTTCCCGTCCTTCACCAAGTGTTTATACGTCCCAAGCTGGGTTACCGCTTCTTTATCGAATTCAACGAGGCACCCATTTAAGGTCGGCCCTGCTGGAACGACCATGGCGTCCAATAATCCATACGGTTTATCAAAGATATGATAATTTCCTAGCTTGATTTCCGCCGTACCATGCACTTCCCGTTCCTTTAATACGACGGGCTCGTCTATCATTTCAAAGGCACTGGTATTTAACCAGCCAATTTTCTTATGATCCATCTCGAAAAGGTAATAGCCCCCTTTTCTTGTTCGGTTATATTTGGTGATTTTCACGGTTTGCCCCTCGAATTCGATTGCCTTGGCTACCCTTTTGGTCTTGTAATTCGGATAAGCCTTCGTCCAGATGGTGTGGTCCTCCGGTTTCGTTATTTTTCCATACTTGTATGCACTCGTATTTACTTCCTTGAGCGTCCGATCATCAATCTTATCAAGGAATTTTTTATGTTTTTTATAGTTTTTCCCCTGCATATACTTTCGTTTCAACATGATTTGCAGTTTATCCCTTTCACTCGTGTTTCCAGTGATCGTGCACTGTTCCAGTATCGATAAGGCTGAATTATCCACCCAGCCGATTTCCGTCTGGTTTATTGATATTCTGCTATAAATCGAATGTTGGGTTTTTACTTCCTTATCGATATTTACGAGTATCCCTTTAAAATCATGGCTGCCCGAGACTTTGTAGGTCCCTTCAACCTTGTATGGCAGCGACCAGATGAAGTTTCCTCCTGGCCTTACAAGCTTCGCGATTTTATCGAGTTCCTTTTCGTAAATGATGCTGTCAGGCAAAAACTCTACAGCCTCTTCGTTGATCCAGCCAATGATTTGATTATTGAAGCTGAATTTATAAAAGGTAGCTTCATTACCGTTGGCCTTTCTCGAAATCATGATTTCGGCATCTTCAAGTCGCTCTTCCAAAGGAAATTGAAACGCCTTCGCACTTCCGGGGAGGGTATTCCAGGCATGATGAGTCCGGATACCCCTCAATATCGCTCTTGCCTTGAAATTCTCTGTCGTAATCGAAGAACCTTCGTCATTTATGACAGACTCCGTTTCTTCGGGAGTGATTTGAAGGATTTTCTCAGGATTGATGGAATTCATGACATAATCGAATGTATCATAGTCTGCATACTGCAGTAGGTTCTTTCGGTTCAATTCCATGGTCCCTTCCGATACGCTGACGAGCTTATCGAACCGGTGATAGACGGAAAATAGCCCTCTGAGGTTAATCCGGTGTGGCCTCCGCCCATTGATTACCCGCTCACTATCGGAGAGCAAGTCATTATGCATATAACAAACTTTCTTTTTTGAATCTGCCGCAAGAAGGAGCTTTGCCCAATAATGGCTATATCCACTAAAATCAATGACATAATCAAACTGGGTTTTCCCGAATAGACGGGCATGTTCCCTGATATATGCAGCTTCTGGATATAGCTTTTTCCCCAGTGCCCCTCTTTCCCCCCTGTTATGAATGAATTTATCCTTGTACACTTCCCCCAATTTATATACAGGCAAGCCAGGTTTAAAGAGAAAACGCACATTCTTATTTACTTTATTCAAGTTTTTCAAAGCTTCCTGGGAGTGGGGAGTCGCGGTAAAGCAGGTGACATCATATTTATCATAATCAATATTGTTCATTAAATTGATGAAGGAGGATGTGATCCCGTTATCTCTCATACCACCTGGATAGATCAGGATTTTTTCCTTTGAGGAATCTAGACCGGCAATGGTGTTTAGGTGTTTCGTAGAGTGATTGAATATATGACGGACAATTCTCTCCGTTACGTGGCCATCCTCATGATTCGTGAATTGCTGCTGCATTTTAAGATATTTATCCGCATAGCTCTTTTTCACCTGTTCAATATCCTTGATGGCCTGCGCCAATTCCTTTGCGTTGAAAAGCATCGGTCCAGGAAGTTCGTCATTTTTCAGATACTGTCCCCTTTGCTCTGAATATACGTCCATATCCCAGGTGTAGAAAAGAATCGGCTTGTTGGTTACAAGGTAATCGAAGAAAATGCTGGAGTAATCCGTGATAAGCAGGTCGACTGCAGCGAGCAGTTCATTCGTATCAACATGATCTGGAACTAATCTGTCCTTGATATCCGCACGCTTGGCGGCTTCTTTATAAAGAAAAGGGTGCACCTTGATCAAAATATTATATTGTTCGCCGACTTGAGTTCCTAGATGATGCATATCGGCAATGATCTGGAGGATATCGTTATCCACTTTGGCAAGGTTCGTTCCCTTCCATGTAGGTGCATATAAAATAGTCTCCTTGCCATCATGGAGGGCCAGACCAAGTGTCCTTACATATTCCTTATACTCTTCCGGATCCGTATTCAGGGTCAAATCTATCCGCGGATACCCTTCTTCGATGATTTCCCCTTTGTACAAGCCGTTCAGCTTATAGCTTTTCGTATACATGTTCGTCGTATGGGGATTGGGGCTTAAAAGGTAATCCGCACTTAAGAAATTCCTGACAACGTTTTGAGAAGCGGAGGGGTTACCCGGTATATCGAAGCCCATACTCTTAAGAGGGGTGCCGTGCCAGGTGTTAATATAAACTTGATCTTTTTTCGGAATGAAAAAAGATTGGAATGTCGAATTATTGATTAAATACTCACTTGTCGCCAGGCATTTTAAATATTCCTTTGAATTCCGCCGGACAAATGTAACGTTAGGCATATCCTTATATTTCGCAATCACATCAGAGAGGGCGTCAAAATCCTGAATCGACCATATATGCCTATAATCCTTGAAGTCTTGGTTCGCTATCATAAAGGCAAACATCGCATACGGACTGTCGGTTATACTATTTCCATCGCGACTCTCGTATAAAATGGTGTTCTTTTTCACAGGCAATTGTTCATAATAATTCGCATATCTGATGACACGCTTATGATTTTCCCTTAAGAAGAAATTCGTAACAGGTTGTATAAGGAAGTCAGCTTTTCTTTTCCATACCTTCTTATTCACTAAACAGGCAACCCCTTTTATGAATTGTCATTCAACATCCGAATTAATAAACTAAATTTTCAAAAAATAATAAAGATCCGCAACCGATTGACTGAATCTTGTACGGACTGCCTCTTCAATAAAAGGTGAGGTGAGGCATTCCATAGCAAACCAAACTGCCCACGGATTCCCAATGGACCGGTTCGATTCTTCTTCATGGTAAGCTACCATATAACTGATTATTCTGTATACTCAATGTATAGTAATCCCAAGGGCTTTTATGGACAAGGGGAAAAAGCCTATCATAGCTGGCTTTTCCCTCCTGGATCCATATAAATAAATTTATTTGGTTGCTGCCTTATGCATTTTTAGTATATTTTCCATTTCCTTGATGATGTCATCTCTCAATTCAGGGCGTTGCAGCGCAAATTCGATGGTCGTTTTCACAAAGCCATCCACCACTCCGACATCATAGCGTTTACCCTCGAAATCGTAGGCGAATACTTTTTGGATTTCATTCAATTTTTGGATCGCATCCGTCAACTGGATTTCGCCGCCAGCTCCTGTTTCTTGCGTTTCCAAGAAATCGAATATTTCCGGGGTTAAAATATATCTTCCCATGATCGCTAAATTGGAAGGCGCCGTTCCTTGTTTCGGTTTTTCAACGAAACGATTCACTTCGTACCTTCTGCCTTCCTGGGTAACCGGGTCAATGACGCCATACCTATGCGTTTCTTTCTCATCCACGGGCTGAACGCCAATGATGGACGAGCCCGTTGCATCATATTCATTGATTAATTGACGCAATGAAGGCACTTCACTTTGTACGATGTCATCACCTAAAAGGACGGCGAATGGTTCATCGCCAATAAAGTTACGTGCGCACCATACAGCATGCCCAAGCCCTTTAGGTTCTTTTTGCCTAATGTAATGGATATTGGCTAGATTGGAGGGATATTGCACTTTCTCCAATAAATCGAATTTTCCTTTTTCGCGCAGGTTGTTCTCTAGTTCGTAGGCATTATCGAAGTGGTCTTCAATCGCCCGTTTGTTCTTCCCTGTAACAATGATAATATCTTCGATTCCCGATTTCACGGCTTCTTCTATGATATATTGAATAGTTGGCTTGTCCACTATCGGAAGCATTTCTTTAGGCATCGCCTTCGTAGCTGGCAAGAATCTAGTTCCCAATCCCGCTGCAGGTATTATCGCCTTTTTAACTTTTTTCATTCTTTTGTAACTCCTTCGTAATAACTTTTTCACCAGTCCATATGATAACTAGTTTACCATATACATTATTCATAGTAACATAGTCTCGCTTTTTGTAAATGTTTCAGTCAAATATAACCACTTTCACATCAACCTATTATATACCAATTTCTTCAAAATTAACATCCGTCTTTACAATAATATCCCGATCCGGTCGGGTTTGCTCCAGCATGCCAAATGGCCTTTCCCCGAACGGATATCGGGAAAAGGCCTCATTTTGTTCAGTAATATGGCTGCATTACGCTCCGTTAATGATTCCGTTAATTTTCGCCATGAAGGCATTCATTACCTGCTTCAGTTTCAACTCGGCTTCTTCCATTTTTTCTCCTTGGATGCCGAAGTAGAATTTGATTTTCGGTTCCGTCCCGGAAGGACGTAGGCAAACCCATGTACCATCCTCAAGGAAATACTTGATTACATTTGATTTGGGTAAATCAATCACTTCCTCGGTATCAGCGTCCATCGTCAGCTTCAAGCCGCTTTGATAATCCTCCTGGACCACTACCGCTTTTCCGGCAATGTGCTTGGGAGGATCTTGACGGAATTGATCGAGAATCCCCTGGATTTGCCCGGCGCCTTCGATTCCCTTTAAGGTCAACGATTGAAGCCCCTCCAAGTAATATCCGTACTTTTCAAAGATTTGGATCAGCCCTTCATATACATCCATGCCCTGCTTTTTATAGTAAGCACAAACCTCAACCGCAAGGATGGCTGCCTGGATCGCATCTTTATCCCTAGCAAAATCCTTGATTAAATAGCCATAGCTTTCTTCATAACCGAATAGGAAGGTATGCTGGCCGTTTTCCCGATAATCGTTGATTTTTTCGGCGATGAATTTAAAACCGGTCAATACATCTACGGTCTCCAACCCATATTCCTTTGCGATCGTACGGCCGATTTCCGAAGTCACGATCGTTTTTAAGACCACGCCATTTTCGGGTAACGTCCCTTTTGCTTGCTTTTCCCTTAAGAGGTAATCCAATATGAGCGCACCCGTTTGATTGCCTGTAAGCACCACATATTCGCCAGCTTTATTTTTAACTGCGATTCCGAGTCGATCTGCATCGGGATCGGTAGCGATCAACAGGTCGGCAGATACCTTATTGCCCAAATCGATCGCCATTTCAAATGCGGCATGCTCTTCAGGATTCGGAGATTTGACTGTCGAGAAATTGGGATCAGGCAATTCCTGCTCTTTTACGACATGTACCTTGTCGTATCCCAGATCCTGCAAAGCCCGCCTCACCGATTTATTTGCCGTCCCATGAAGCGGCGTGAATACGACCGTCACATCGACTTGCTCACTTATGTCCTTGTTTTCCGGGACAGTAAGTAAATTTTCATTATAAGCGGCATCGATTTCTTCACCGATCATCTCGATCAGCCCCTGCGCTTTTAAGGTCTCTTCATCCTTCACCGATATCGTCAATTCATCTTCGATCGCATTGACGAATCCAATGACTTTATCAGCCGTGGCCGGCGGAAGTTGCGCGCCATCTGGCCCATATACCTTATAGCCATTGTATTCGGGTGGATTATGGCTAGCCGTGATCACGATCCCAGCATAAGCATTCAGCTCACGAACGGCAAAGGATAGCTCTGGAGTCGGTCTTAGCTCATCAAATAGATACGCCTTTATCCCTGCAGTAGCCAAGGTCTTCGCTGCCTCCATGGCAAATTCAGGCGATTTAAAGCGTGAATCATACGCGATTGCCACGCCCCTGTCTTTTGCTTCATCTCCGATTTCCAGGAGATAATGCGCCAATCCCAATGTCGCTTTGCGAACCGTATATAAATTCATCCGATTCGTGCCTGCACCGATTTCCCCGCGCATGCCGCCTGTGCCGAATTCCAAGTTCTTATAAAACGCATCTTCAACTTTCTTCTCATCATCTTTAATCATTGTAAGTAATGACTTCATTTCCTCATCAAGGCCTTCGAAATTCACCCATGAGTTGTAGGAACGTTTCCAATCCATCTTCACACAGTCCTTCTTTCTTTCTAGTTTCCTATTGGAAAAACCAGATAATTCTACTAAAAACCACCACATAAAAAAAAGCCGTACATAGGACTTTCTTCGCTATATTATCAGCAATAAATGGACAACAGTCAATATTTTCAACATAAAAACTGCGGACGGCCAGGAGAAAAGGAAGAATTCGTGTGATATAGGACGAATTGTTGTGGGGGTGCGGGACGAATTAACGGAAGTCTAGTTCGGATTCTTACGTCTACTTTGTTCATGAAATGAAAGCTTGAAATGGGGAGGTTCCATCAATGGTTAGGGTGAACTTGGGCATCGCCTCTGTCTCATGTCAAGCATATATCGGGAGACAGGGACGCGACGCCAAGTCCGTTTTATATTATTTCGCTTCGCCGACAACGGTGAAGCGTTGATTGGTGTGCTGCGGAGTTTCCATTTCGTCAAGTACCGCAATGGCGAAGTCGGCATAACTTACATAACTCTCGCCTTTTGAGTTTACGAGCAGGTTGTCTTTGCCAAGTTCATACTGACCTGTTCTCGTCCCTTGCGGATCGAAGAAGGCGGAAGGACTGATGAATGTCCACTGGATGCCGCTTGCCTGCTGCAATCTTTCCAGGTTCTTGGATTGATTATACGCCGTGGCAAAGTACTCTTTAGGAAATTCAGGCGTATCCAGAACACGTGTCGTTTTCTCCTCGTCGACGAAAAGGCTTCCAGCACCGCCGACAACGATCAATTTAGTTTTAGGCGCGCCTTTGAGGGCATCGATCAGGATGTTCCCTGCCTCCACATGCAAATGTTCTTTCCCTGGAGCTGCACCAAAAGCATTCACAACCACATCGAACTGCTTCAAATCGTCCGCTTGGATGTCGAGTATGTCTTTGACCAAAATGGATACCGTTTGATCCTGAACTTTGGCTTCATCCCTGACCACCGCCGTAACTTCATGTCCTCTAGTCTTCGCCTCATTTAAAATCATGCTTCCTGCTTTTCCGCTTGCACCTATGATCGCTATTTTCAATGTAGATTCCTCCTATGATTGGTTGAAATAATTTAAATGTAATCATTTTTGTTACAAGTAATAATATAAGTTACAGGTTACTCCTTTGTCAAATGCTAGTTTGAAATATGTTCGGCAATATAATTGCGGATTCCGTTGATATACTCGCCAGTTTCGGCGATTTATGGTTATTCCGGTTCGTATTTTCTCAATAAAAAAACACCATTTCCTGTGGAGATATTTCCACAAGGAATGGTGCGGTTTTCATGCTGCTGTTTCGTTTTTCCGATTTGTGTTCATTAGCACTCCCATACATATGGTGATGAGCGTGAATGCGATAAAGGCCAAAAATGGAATCGTGATGAACCCTAGCCAATTTATATAGTCGACTGAGCATGGGACACCGCTTTGGCACATTTCGAATTGCTGCAGGGCGGGGATCTTTTGCAGGCAATAGTGATACCCCGATACCAGCATCCCCAAGATGGACAGGGGGAGGATGTATCGGTGGATTTTCAGGTCTTGTTCATAAAAGGCCCGGCCTAATAATAGGACGAGTGGGTACATCAAGATTCGTTGGTACCAGCAAAAGGTACAAGGTACATAATGCAGGATTTCACTAAAGTAGAGACTTCCCGCAGTGGCCATGATGGATACTATCCAAGCAAATAATAGCGATTTGTTCATCGACTATTTCTCCTTCGCAGCTTCATCAACCATTTTCTTTAGATCATCTATCGTGTTCCCCTCAAACTTCTTGCCATTGACGAATAGGGAAGGTGTGCCGGTTACGGCTAATTCTTCGGCAGTCTTCATATCTTTGTTCCAGTGATCTTCGGATTTGCCTGCTTTAAAGGAGGTGACCACTTTTTTCACATCAGCTTCATTTGCGATTTCCTTCAATGTATCTTCTAAGAATTCATCGGTGAATATGTCTTCTTTTTCATATTTATGATCATCGGGCTGCTTACTGAATAATAGCTCATGGAACTTCCAGAAGGTTTCATTTCCTAATTCCTGATAAACGCTCTCCGCAAATTTAGCGGATCTAGTGGAATCGACATTAATGAACGAATAATTCATGAAATAAAATTGCGCTTTTCCTGTATCGACCAACTCACTTTTGATCGATGGAAAGAATTTCTCCTCGAATGTTTTACACACTGGACATTTATAATCACCAAATTCAACAATTTGCACAGGGGCTGATTTATCTCCTAAATAAGGCTGTGATTTATAATCGATTTCATAAGCGGCCGTATCCTCTTCTTTCCCGTTAGCCAAGAATATGAACCCGATAATGATTACAGCCACCAACCCAATGATCCAAAACGTGAATGCAGATGATTGTTTTTGTTTCTTATTTTTTTTATTAGACATCATGAACCTCCATAGCTATTATAGTTGTTTAAAATTCCTTATACAGGTCCCTTGGACTCCATTAAGGCTGATTTCAGTTCCCCCTTTCCATTTGCCGCGTACCTGTAACTGATTGATTTACACGGTATAATATAAGTTTCACCATGATGGTTTGTCAATTTAACATACCTTTTATTTATGGCAGCGGACGTGATTGAATATCATTATAACTTGTAACTACTTGAATTACATGTTAAATAATTTATACTATATAGGAATCGAGATTTTAAAGGAGAGAACCAGATGTCCATCAGTACCCGCTTTTCCGTAGGAATCCATATATTATCTCTTTTAGAAATAAACAAGGAATGCGTTAACACATCTGATTATATTGCAAAGAGTGTCAACACGAACCCCGCCTTAATCAGGAAAATTACCGGCATGCTCAAGACTGCAGGCTTGGTGAATGTCAGGCCTGGCATCGCGGGAGCTACATTGGCAAAGGAGCTGTCCGAGATTACTTTGCTCAATGTTTATCATGCCGTTAATGTGATGCAGGATAAAGAACTATTTGGCATTCATGAAAAACCTAACCCGGCATGCCCTGTTGGAAGAAATATACAGGACGCGATAGAGCCGCTCTTTTCAGTCGCTGAACTTGCCTTGGAAAAAGCATTGGGCGCGGTCACGATCGAGGATGTCGTCAAGGAGATCATCGAAAAGGATAAGCAAAGCAATTCCAAATGAGGATTTCCGGGCTTTCAATTTAAAAGCAAAAACACATGAGGTCGACTCATGTGTTTTTTTATGAAGATCGTTTATTTATATTTAGGAATTTCAATCGTCAATTTATAGGAATCTAATAAACTATATAGATTATAAATCTGTTTCACTTGCTTGGTTGCCCAGCCAATATCAGTGGCATACTGGTGTGACGCATAGCCATACTTCTCTGCTGCCGTAGGGTTCCACCTCATTTTGTAAAGCGTATCCTGCCCTGCGGAGATGTAGCCTTTGGCGATGAATTCGGCGCCGCCGATAATGGCCGCTTCCGGCGTGAACCAGCCGGCATTATAGGCATATTGAGCACCGCTGCTGACAGCTGTACCGTCATAAGCTCCCACTCCATACATATTATAGACCGTTTTCCCGTTCACCTTCACTCCTGTTGCCAACGGTGACGTGCCATTCCCTGTCTCCAGCAAGGCATGCGAAATCAAATAAATCTCATTGACTCCATACTTTACCCCTGCGGAAGTGAAGGTCGCAGCTTGTCCTTGCAGTATGCCTTTGCCTGAAAGGATTCTATCATTCACTTCGGAGACATTCATATTGGTAACTTGGGAGAGCTTGACGAACTGGTAAGAATGAACTGGGTCATTGACGAAATTTTTGGGATTCAGGTTATATTCTATGTCTTCCGGACTAGCATTCACCCATGTCTTGTTATAGCTCACCTCATACCAGTAGTACCCGTCAGAGCCTTTGACTTTTGATTTAATCGTCAGCGATTGATTATTGCTTACATCCCCGACCACCCAATAATTGGGGCCAGCTCCGCCCCTTACGCGCCAACCGGAGCCTTTGACGGTGCCTTTGGTTGAATTTACGAGAGACAAGCCATCCTCACGTATGTAGGTTTTGTACGCTTTATCTGTTTGCGCATTTGCCGCCATTTGAATTTGCACCATCTTATCCATTGTAAGATTGTACTCTTTTTCGATCTTGATGACCGAGTCATTCGGATTCCCTGGAACATCCGGTGCCTTTTCAGTTAAATATTTCGTGCTCACATAACCCGTTTTTCCGTTAGCCGTGATCCTTGACCAGCCATCTGCTTCCGAATACACGGTTACGGCCGTTTTATCTACTAGCGTAGCTATGATAGAAGCGGACGTCGATGCGCTTGAACGCATATTCAAACTGGAGCCATCATTCACATTTACATATTTGGTGATGGTCGTTACTTCACCGCCTGGATTCTGTCCGGGTTTTTCCGGTGTGGAACCAGGTTTCGTTGTTGATAGATATTGCGTGCTGACGTAACCTTCTCCGCCATACGCTTTAACCTTGGACCAGCCATCTGCTTCCGAGATGACTTCCACCTCTACACCCCTTGCCAATTTCACGATGACCGAAGCGTCTTCTGATGGCTTATTCCGCATATTGAGTGTCCCTGAGTTCACGTTTACATATTTCGTCGTCGTTTTTTCAGGGACCGCCGGCTTGGAGTCCGTTACCGGTTTTGTCGCCGTTAAATATTTGGTGCTGACATGGCCGTCCTTTCCATTGGCCTTGACCTTCGCCCATCCTTTGGATTCCGAATAGACCTTTACCTCGGTTCCCTTTGAGAGCTTGGCGATGATGCTTGCGGTTTCACTGCCGCTTTTTCGCATATTCAGCGTGCTTGCCGTCACGTATTTCGTCGTCGTTTTTTCAGGGGCAGTCGGTTTGGGAGCGGTTGCCGGTTTTGTCGCCGATACATATTTGGTGCTGACATATCCGTCCTTTCCATTGGCTTTGACCTTGGCCCATCCTTTGGATTCCGAATAAACGGTCACTTTCGTCCCTTTTGAAAGCCTCGCGACAATGCTTGAACTATCCGACCCGCTTTTACGCATATTGAGCGTGCTTGCCGTCACGTATTTCGTCGTCGTTTTTTCAGGGGCAGTCGGTTTGGGAGCGGTTCCCGGCTTTGTCGCGGATACATATTTGGTGTTGACATACCCGTCCTTTCCATTGGCTTTGACCTTCGCCCAACCTTTCGATTCCGAATAAACGGTCACTTTCGTCCCTTTTGAAAGCCTCGCGACAATGCTTGAACTATCCGACCCGCTTTTACGCATATTGAGCGTGCTTGCCGTCACGTATTTCGTCGTCGTTTTTTGGGTGGTTTCTGCCGATCCTGTCGCTGGCTTCGTTGCCGACAAATATTTGGTGCTGACATACCCGTCTTTTCCATTGACCTTGACCTTGGCCCAACCTTTCGATTCCGAATAAACCGTCACCTGTGTCCCTTTTGAAAGCATGGTGACGATGCTGGAGCTCACGTTACCGCCTTTTCGCATATTGAGCGTGCTTGCCGTCACATATTTCGTCGCCGTTTTTCCAGTTACGGCGGCTTTGGTTACCTGATCTGGCTTCGTTGCCGAAAGATACTTGGCATTGACATAACCATCTTTTCCATTGGCTTTGATCTTTGCCCATCCTTTGGATTCCGAATAGACCGTTACCTGGGTGCCCCTGGTCAGCTTCGCTACTACGGCTGCACTTTCGGTCCCGCTTTTCCGCATATGGAGGGAACCCGTGCTGACATTCACATATTTTGTTGCCGTCTTACTTGTGACGGAAGATTGGGCTGCCTGGTTCGGTTTCGTTGCCGAGAGATACTTGGCATTGACGTAACCCTCTTTACCATTAGCTTTTACTTTCGCCCAACCCTTGGATTCCGAATAAACCGTAACCTGGGTGCCACGCGTCAGCTTCGTAACTACGGCTGCGCTTTCGGTCCCGCTTTTCCGCATATGGAGGGAACCCGTGCTGACATTCACATATTTCGTCACCGTCTTTACCGTTACGGTGGTCCTAGTTAAAGCCCCTGGCTTCGTTGCCGATAAATACTTAGTACTGACATACCCCTCCTTACCATTGGCTTTGATCTTCGTCCAACCCTTGGATTCCGAATAAATCGTTACCGGCGTGCCTTTTGAAAGCTTGGCAACTATACTCGCACTTTCCGCTCCCGATTTCCTCATATTGAGTGAACCGGAATTTACATTTACATACATGACGCCTGTATCTACATTGGTCTGTTCTGCATGTAGTGGAGCTGCAGATATTTTTTCTTCGAATGCAACTGTCGACAATACTGCAAAACAGAAAGTTGGTATAATTAATTTCTTCATATCATTCTCCCTACTAAAGCATTATATTTTTAACATTTATTTAAATATCGGTTAATACTGATATAATAATATAGGTATATGTACTTATTCATTGAAAATATAACACAATTCTTTGGAACCACCGGGTAATTGCTTAGGTTTTAACATATTAGTAAACTAAAAGACATTTAAGTAACTTTCCAGTAATATTTGAAATATATTGATGTTACAAAAGGTAACCCGTGGCTTAATGCCGCGCATAATGATATACTAGAATAATTAATTACGTGATAGGCCATATGCATTGAATAAAGTTGCGAGGTCACCCCATCATTCCTCATATTTGACGGGTGAAGCCCATAAACTATATAATTACTATAAATAAATTTATAAGAATCCTTCTGTTAAGGGGAGTAGCTATACAATAAAGTCGTCAATACAGGATTTTATCCTCGGCTTTATTGGCAACTGATTCCAGTTGTTTGCAAGACCTTGCCGATTATTTGGTGAGGTCTTTTGGTTTTTAAAAGACGGTATGACCAATAATCGGTCATACCGTCTTTTTTGATTTGAAATTTGCACATTAGAGGTGAACAGTATGCAGAACTATAATGATTTAGCAGCAAGCGTCAAGATTTCCGATGATAAGAAGTATTCATTGCTTGATGCCGACCCATCCCTAACTCTTATCGGCAAGGGCCGCAGCGCTTATGTATTCCGGATACATTCCACCAATAAAGCGCTAAAGGTTTTTTTCCCGGACCAAATTCAAACAGCTAAAGTGGAAGCCGAAATATATCGAACCGTTCAATCCATTGATTATTACCCAACTCTATATGCTGCCGGACTGAATTTTCTGGTCATCGATCATATCGAAGGCAACACCCTTTTTGAATGTTTGACGTTAGGGATCCCGATAACAGAAGAAAATATCGAGGAAATTGACCATGCTTTGCAATTAGCAAGAAAAGAAGGATTGAACCCTTCGGATATCCATTTAAGGAACATCTTCATCACTTCCGAAAAAAAGGTGAAAATCATCGATGTAGCAAGGTTCAAGCAGGTTAAATCCTGCAATCAGTGGCATGATTTGAAAAGCGCCTTTCACCTTTTCTATTCAAAGTCATTTTTCCCGAAACGAATTCCCGGTTTCATATTGAATTCGATTGCAGCGATTTATAAAAAAAGATTCTTACCCATTTAATCAATCCGAATAAAATCACACAGGAGGCACTTATGAAAAAAATAATCGCGATCGCTTTTCTTTCCATCCTTGCCTTAAGCGGGTGCTCGCTTTTGGGGGAAGTCCATTCATCCTTGGAATATGCAGATAATGCGACGGAGTATGTGAATACCGTTAAGGGATTTGCCAATGAGCTACCTGCATTGGCCCAAGATGCCGTCACGAATACCGAAGCAAGGCAAAGCCTTGAAAAAGAGCTGCAGCAGCTGCAAACGGAGATTGAAGAATTCAATGCAATTGAGCCGCCTCAAATCGCCGAAACCATCCATGAAAAAATCGTTGCTTCAAATCAGCAGCTGTCAGATGGCATTGAATTATACCTGAATAATATTGAAAAAGGACAAATCGATCCTAAAGCATTGGAAGAATCGGAAATCATGCAAACCATCGATCAAATAACGAGCTTATCGGAACAAATTGAAAAAATAGGGAATGAATAAAACCAGGAAAGATCGCTCCAGTGAAAACCGTTGACATGAAACCAAATGGTTTTATATAATCATTAAAGAAAAACCAAATGGTTTCACATTACAGTTAAAAGGGAGAGTCACTATGGAAAAGCAGCATACTTTAGAGGATGTCAAGAAGACCGTCATTATTGAAGCACCGATCCAAAAGGTTTGGGATACAGTATCGACTGCCGAGGGGATCGCTTCATGGTTCATGCCGAATGATTTTCAGCCGAAAGTGGGACATGAGTTCCATGTACAATCACCGTTTGGCCCCTCTCCATGTAAGGTATTGGAGATAGATGCCCCACATCGCCTCTCTTTCTCGTGGGATACTGACGGTTGGATCGTTTCATTCCATTTAAAAGAGCAGGATGGCAAAACTGAATTCACCCTGATCCATGGCGGGTGGAAGCAGCCTGGATCGATTCTTCCGAAAGCGAATGAAAAAAGCTCGGTTGTCCGCGATAGAATGGCGCATGGGTGGGATCAAATCGTTAATGAACGACTTAAAAAGGCTGTTGAGGGCTAAGTGACCTCTTCCGCAGAAAAATATGATGTATTCCAAGCTGTGGCCGACCCCACCCGCAGAAAAGTCCTGCAATTGCTTGCTGGAGGGGAATTACCCATTTCGGCCATCACCTCTCATTTTCCGATGAGCCGTACGGCGATTGCCAAGCATCTTCATATTCTATCCGAAGCTGAATTGGTCAGCGGGCGGAAGGTAGGAAGAGAGAAACGCTTTCGGCTTCAGCCCGAGCCCTTAAACGAATTGAAGGAATGGCTTTCATTTTATGACCGATTCTGGGATAACAAACTCTCCATCCTTAAGCATGTGGTTGAAAATCCCGAGGAAAAGGGACTGAAGGTCGAAGAATAGATAGGAAATTAAAGCCCCCGGCACAATGGCTCCGGGGGCTTTCTCATTTATTATTATGCTTCAACTTCGATCGTTTGTTCTTTGCGCTTGCGAATAACCAAAGTGAGCAACAAGAGCAGGTTAAATACAATGATGCACCCAGTAAGGAAAAGATAACTGGAGGTCAATGCATCCGCTCCAAGGCTCGCGCTCATCGATTGACGGAAGCCCATGACGGAATACGTCATCGGAATGAACGGATGAACCGCCCTGTAGAAGTTATTCATTAGCTCGACAGGGAACATTCCCCCGCTTGCACCTATCTGTAATACAAGGAAAATCATCGCTAGTAAGCGACCAGGATTTCCAAAGGCTACGGTCAGGAAGGTTACAAGGAACATGTAGGTCAGGGAGGTCAAGATTGAAACGATGATGAATTGCCCCAAGCTCTCGACCTGTAAATCCATTCCCCAGATCATGATTGCATCAAGAACTAATGCCGAAATCGTTGCTTGAATGAATAGCACGGTGAATTTACTGAACCACCATGCCACCCCCGATGTAGGCCGTGTGGACGGCATGCCTGTCGGGAAGCCCATGTTGAAGGCAATCGCACCTACGAATAATCCTAAAGACAATACATAAGGAGCCAGGGCATGGCCATAATTCGGTACCTTGCTGATTTTTTGTTCTTTAACCTTTGTTGGTTCAGCAATCATGCTGTAATTAGCTTCTGATGTTTCATTACTGTTTATTTCTTCCGCACCATCGCTTAATTTTTGCGAAAGCTCTTTCGTTCCATCTTTCAGTGAGGAGATGCCATCTCCCAGTTTATTTGACCCTTTTGCTAGTTTCGATGAACCTTCATTAATCTTACCTGCACCATCAGCAAGCTGGATGACACCATTGCTTAATGTCGGCAGATTGCTTGCCAATTGTTCCGTACCTTCAACAAGTGCAGATGAACCATTGTTCAAGGCGGCTGAGTTGGCATTCAGTTCGTTGGCGCCATCGGCCAGTTTGCTCGCCCCTTCGCCTACCTTTTTAACGCCGAACGTATACTTTTCTAAACCACTTCCAAAGGCTGCCGAGCCTGTTTGGAGCTGGGAGACGCCATTTACCAATTGACCAGAACCCTCAGTTAGTTTCGAGAGGCCATTATTCAACGACGAACCGCCTTGTGCCAGCTGATTGATGCCATTCACCAGTTCCGGTGTTCGTTCATTTAGGCTATCGGTTGCTTCCGTTAATTGATTGCTGCCATTAACCGCTTCCGACAGACCTGTATTTAATTGCGATGCACCCGGAATGAACTGATTTTCCAGTGAATCCTTTATGGCCGTGTATCCATTCAACGCTGAAACCGCGTTCGGATTGACTTTATTCACAGCACTATTCAAGGCTGCCACTTGTTCCGGCAGCTGACCTAAACCATTCAAAACTGGCATCACATGGTTCGTTAATTGTGCAGATAAATCGGATATGCTGCCTGCAAGCGCCGATGCAATTTCCTTTTGGGATCCTGCTTGGATCTGCGCTTCGTTTTGAATCGCCCCGAGTAATTCGGATTGCTGTTCACTTGTCATGCCTTTGTAAGCTTCCGTTCCTTTGACGGCATCGATTGTGCTTTGTCCGTTGCTCGCAATGGATGATTGAAGCTGCGTTAGTGCTGCTTGGCTGTTCTCAAGATCCTTCTTGATGCTTGAAACGGTGCCGGACGTGCTGCTTCCTGCCGGGATCGCTTCTTGCAATTTATTGACGCCGCTTTGGATGATTGCCAGTCCTTGTGTAAGCTGACTTAGCTGTTCACGAGCAGGCAATTGGCCATCCAGTTTTTTCAAACCATCATTCAACGCCTGACTTCCCTCCGACAGCTTGGTAATTCCATCATTCAAGCTCCTTTGGCCTTCCGCCAACTTTGGAATGCCTGTCGATTGATCCGTCAGTTGACTTGCATTTTCCGATAATAGATTCAAGCCATCATTCAGACTGGCACTGCCGGTTTGTGCTTCCGCTAAGCCATTATTCAAGCTTTGGGCTCCCGGGACCACTTTGGCCAATCCATTCGAAAGCTGTGAAGAGCCTTGCATCAACGCCTCACTGTTGTTCGTTAACTCTCCTGTACCCGATGCTAGTTCATTAACACCTGTTTGGAGCTGCCCGACTCCATTCGTATATTGGGCTATCCCTTTGTTTAATTCCGTTGCGCCGCCTTCCAGTTTATGAACACCGTCCAAAAACTTGCCAACGCCAATTTGAAGCTTATTCGCCCCGTCCTTGAACGTTAATGTACTGGACGCTAATTTATTCAGATTGTCTGTCACTGCTTTGTTTCCATCATGAAGCTTTTCGGCGCCGTCATCCAATTTCGATGCCCCATCCGCTGCTTCACTGAAACCATCCCCGATTTCTCCGAGCTGCGAGAAAATCGCTTCCGCATATTCTTTTGTGACACTTTCAGCAATCTCCGTTTTCAAATTATTCGTTGCCTTAGTCCCGACCGTTTCAGAAACGAAACTGCGTCCAGGATTCGCATCATACGTTAAATTCATTTTCTTAGGCTTCTTATCCATAACGGTTGACGCATTTTTCGAAAAATCACGCGGAATCGTCACGACCATATAATACGTACCATCCTTGAATCCTTTTTTCGCCTGTTCTTCCGAAACGAAATGCCATTCCAGATCGTCGTTGTCCTTTAACCGATCGACAAGCTCATCGCCGACCGTCAAGGTCTTCCCTTCATATTCTGCCTTCACATCATTATTCACGACGGCTACAGGCAAATTACCTGTTTTGCCGTACGGGTTCCAGGCGGAACTAAGAAATAATCCTCCATAAATAATCGGAACGAATAGTAAAACAATGGCGACACCCACCAGTTTTTTATTCGTTAGGAAAAGCTTCCATTCTTGTTTAAGCATATTCAATTTTTATCACCTGTCTCTTCACACTTTAATTCATTCAATGACGCCGAGTTCCAATTCAGGGTCGGAAGTTCTTTTGTACCAAAGCTTTCTCTTAACAGATCTGCCACCGTTTGACTAGAAAAGAACTCCATCAGAAGTTCATCCGCCTGAGTAAACATCCGGCGAAGAACATCCACTCCCTTTTCCGCATACTCGCCGTCTTTAAACGCTTTTTCAATAAGTCCTGTATCCGGAAACATCGCGATCGGGCCTTCCATCGCTTCAATTATTTCGATGTTTTTTATCTCATCTACACTTTTGGCAAGAGAGAGACCGCCATTATTTCCTGGTACGGAAGTGATGATTTGCTTCACGACCAATTTCCGGATGATCTTTTTCAAATACGAAGGCGAAACTTCTAACCTTCTGCTGATCTCATTAGATGAAAGTGGCACTCTTTTATCCTGAGTCGAGAGTATGACAATGATGCATATCGCTTGCTCCACCCCTTTTGTTAATTGCAATTCCTTTCACCTCTTTATACATAAGTGGACATCCAATATCCATAATGGATATTTCGTATCTATTATTAAACCGCGTTTCAACTTAAAAATCAAGATATTTTATAGAAAAATTTACAAGTCTTTTCTTTTTGGACAGTACCGAGGAAATACAGAAAGGCAAAAGGAAACCCCGCATGACGATATCACGCGGGGTTTCCTTTGTCAGAGACATTTACAGTTCATTTAAAAACTCGTTGACCGCCTCTGGAGTTTTTGCATTTGCACTGTGCAGATGTGCAACCTTCTCACCATTTTTAAACACTAATAGCGATGGAATTCCCATCACCGTTTGCTCCTCGGAAATCTCGGGGAACTCGTCACGGTCGATCGTGAACCACTGTTTGTCTTGATGTTCTTGTGTGATTTCATCGATGAACATATCCAAGCGTTTACAATCTGGACACCACGTAGTCGTAAAAATTCCGACCGTCAGCCCCTCTTGTTTGATTTGTTCACGGTATTCTTGTTCTGTGCCAATAGTTTTCATGATTTCTCCTCCGCGCCTTTTCTTATCACCGTTTTTACTCCAAGACGAATGTACTCAACGATTACTATATAATTAATTCCTCCGGAGCACAAACGGTTTCTCCTGAACCATCAATCAAATGCTCCCACCTGTGTCACGGCGTTGATAATCCGGCCTATATGCGTAAGGCATGCAACCCATATAATTCGGCCTGCATGCCCATTCATTCAGCCTTCAACTTATATAATTCGACCTTCATCTCATATAATTCGGCCTGCACGCCCATTAATTCGGCCCACACTACATATAATTCGTCCCACACCCAATTATTTCGTCCTACATTTCATATAATTCGGCCTACACTCGGAAAATTTCTACACGCTGCCGTTAGTGGTGGTTTCCTGTTCATTCCAAAGGAAGGGTCAGCTGCCAGGAGACACCAAATTTATCGGATATCCATCCGAACTTCTTGCTAAAGGAATAATCACCCAATGGCATCAGCACTTGTCCGCCTTCGGATAAACCCGAATAAAGCCTGTCTATTTCTTCTTCACCATCACATGTAAGGAAGATTGAAAACGAAGGTGTAAACGTAAATTGATGCTCCACATTACTATCGATGCACATGAACTCCTGACCCTTTAAGGTGAAGGTGGCTTGCGTGACGCTTCCCTCTGCACCTGGCTCATTGGCTCCATACCGCGTCATGCTTGTTATTTCGGACTCTTCGATCAAAGCGGTGTAATAATTCATCGCTTCTTCCGCATTTCCCTGGAACATCAAGAATGGTGTCACTTTTTCCATTGGTCATCCAACTCCCTTTTCATCAATTGCCCGATTATGGTGCCCACCAGTTCCCTGACACCACAATCATTGCCTGTAATTTTATCGTATTGGCAAAATAGTCATCGTCTTCTTTTGACTGTATGGTCCGATCCCACAAATCGTTGATCCATTGCTGGTTGGACGAATCGATCATGGCACTCACCATGAGTGGGGCAACGAAGCTTGTACTATTGCCTTCCTCCACTGTTTTTCCGCTTAGCGTATAGCCGGATTGAATATTGTTAGGGTCTCCCTCCGTTTCCGCTCTGATCCATTCATTCATCTTCTTTAATTGCGGCAGCGACCTATCATCGCCGGTCAGCAAATAATCAACCGTATAGCGCCATGGAGTCCTGCTGCTATTCCAGCTGTAATCGCCATCATTCTCCCCTTCTAAAAAGTCCGCTTGTGCAGGCTGATATCCATCTGTGGATAGGACAATGAAATCCGGCATCAGACCCGTATCGCGACTTTGTTCTTCATAAATCGTATGCATGATCTCATGCGCCTTATTCGTTACAGCCGCCCAGTCATGATTCCCTGTTTCCTCCTCGAATACCTTCAAGTGATTGAGAAGAAAATCGGAAGAACGTGTGGCTTTTCCGTATACCTCATCATCATCCCCGGCCCAGTCGCCCAATTTGATCAGCGACTTCGACCGGTTGATTTCATGCGCCATGATCGCCTCCATGATGTCTTTTGCCTGGGCAAGATAGTCGATGTTCCCATCGCTTCCCCACTGACGATCAGCCAACAGCAGCGAATAAGCGATATCCATATCGCCATCGGTTGCCGAGTCGGCATCTCCTGGCGTATTGATGATTTTCCCGGTTTTATCTTTCACTTGCTGCCACGCCATCAACGAAGGGTCATTATCGCTTTTATGCGCTTTATAAAATCGGTAAAGTCCATCGAAATACCGCTTATCCTCGTTGCCTGCCATGATGGCCGTCATCATCATTCCATAGCCATGGGCCTCCGAAACGGTCACGGCGTTTTTGGGTTCTGCATATCCTTTATCGTTGTAATAGATATAATATTCATCTTGTTTATCGGCTGGCTGTTTGAGATAGTGATTTTTCCAAGTTTCATAAAAATCCCCGACCGCATCGTCCAGCTCCTCTTGTGATATATGGTCAGGTTTTATCGTTCCTGATTGATAAATTGCATGCTGCGGAAATGCCCTTTTAGCGGCCATCTCTTCCTTTGGCGTCTGAGTGGTTTGAGACACCCCCGCTGCCAAGAAGATGATCCCGATGATGATCACTCCGATTCCGATCACTATGCTTACTCATTTTTTCATGGCCGGCTCCCTGAATTATGATGTACGTTTCACACATGTGATTTCCTTTTCTCATTTCCCCTGTGCATGCATTTCACTCTTTTACAACCCCGATCACAAACCCATCATACCCCTTCATTCCGACCGTTTGCATCACCGTGGAATCAATTCTTGGTTCTTGTGATAGCTTATCTACGAATGTACGGATTCCCCTCACATTCGGATCATCGCTATCCGGGGCGAGCACTTTTCCATCACGGATGACATTATCGGTGATGATCACGGTCCCCGGCCGGGAAAGTTCCAGCGCCCATTTAAGATACTCGGGATTATTGGACTTATCGGCATCGATAAAAATGAGGTCAAAGCTGGATAATCCCTTTTCTTTAAGCTTTGGCAAGGTATCCAGCGCCGCCCCCACGATAATCTTGATTTTATCGGCCAATCCTGCATGCTTGATATTCGCTTCAGCCACTTTTGCGTGCCTCGCCTCATATTCCAGCGTTATCAACCGGCCATTTTCCGGCAAAGCACGAGCGAGCCACACACTGCTATAGCCGCCAAGGGTCCCGATTTCCAAGATGCTTTTCGCTCCAGTGAGTCTCGCTAACAGATGAAGGAATTTCCCTTGGTTTGGAGATACATCGATCGCTGGCAGCCCCGCTTCAGCATTCGCTTTCAATATCGAATCCATGATCTGATCCGTCGTATGGAGCTTATTACTAAAATATAAATCTACCTCATTCCAAATCTTTTCTGACATATAACGATCGCCCTCCTTGGCCGGTTACACCTGATTCAACCTTCATCTTTCCTTCATCATCCAATGAAATGGTCAGCTGATCATCAATGACCACCGAAAGCGGAAAGGATTCCGACACCCTATCCGAAAAAAACCAGCGCCTATTCCTAGGACCCAACAGTAAAAACGAACCTTCCTCATGCTGCCCTATAAAATTCAATCCGCCTTCATTTATCGATTCACCCTTCCTTACCGGAAGCCCTAAGCCCATCAACTTATTCCCGATATCCCCCCACTTCATCTGTCGTAAGGTTTATTTCGCTAATGCACAAAGATTCTCGTGCGCAGAAAGTCTTTGACTGGGATTCAGGTGATACGGCATACCGGGATATGAACTCGACGATGTTGCCTGATGGGTCCAAAAAATAAAAGGCATGGGCATCTGAAAGGCTAAAATGAACTTCGTCCACACCATCTTCCTTCATTAACTCTACCTTGGACTTTGCCCATTTTTTTGCCGAGGTAAATAAATTCGTCGGAATGTTTATGGCAAAATGATAGAAGGGCTTATCTTGGAGATGATAGTTTTTCATCTCCAGCACACTCTCCCCCACCTTAATGGCAAAACCATCATCGGTTTGTGAGTGTAACTCGAACCCTAACTCACCTACATAAAAATCCCGCATTTCATCCAAGACATGACTGTATAAAGTGACCTTATTGATAATCATCGTTGACCCCCTTCAACCCACCTAACAAATATTGTAAAGCAAACCTTGATTTGCGGAAACATTCTGCATGATTTATTTACATAAATAATATATATATGGCCGCACCCCGCAAAAAAAAGACCACCAAATTGGCGATCCTCTGATTTCATATAAATGCCCCATTATAGGTCACTCTTTGATTTTCAGTCCGAGCATGGAAGCAAAGCCTATCGCTTGATCCGGGGAAACCTCGCAGCCGTTTAGATCCTCCAAGGATACGGTCAGCCTTTGGAAGGTGGAACTGCTAAGGTCGATTCCTTTAAGTGGCGTCCGGGAAAAATTCACTTCATTTAAACTGCAGGCATCGAACATCACTTTCTTGAATTTACACTCGTAAAAATCTGCGCTTTCCAATGAGCAATGATCGAATTTCACTTGTTTTAATGATGCATAACCGAAGGCACTTAAATTCAAGTTGCAGCTATCGAATTGGACATTTCCTAAACTGGCATCGGACAGGTTTATTCCCAGTAATTTCGAATCCTTGAATTCGACACGATGAATCGAACCAGCCATGAAATCGGCATTGGTCAAGTCGCAATGATCAAAAATTACATCCGTCAGCTCAATATTCCTGAACGATACATCACTGAATGTCACATTTTTAAAAACCACCTGTGATAATACGATTTTGTCGATTTTTTCGCGATCAATCGTACAATTGGTGATGATACAGGCATCAAGATATGGATCATCTTTATAATAGATTTCCTGAAAGTTTCCTTGGGGTAACTCTTTTTCGATCTTGGGCTGTTCAATTTTGAATTTGCCTGGCATAGTATCACCTTTTCACTTTTTTCATGAATGACGAGGAAAGGACCACCCATCCCCTTCATTCAGACTTAACTATAATTGAGATGTACGTGGAGTTCAAACTAAGAATTTCGCGTGAAGGGCTATTATTTTCCGTTAATTTGTGTCCATCCCACTCGTTTGCTGGCAAATAAAAAGCTGCCTCTCTTGGCAGCCAGGAAACCTTATCTTTCTGTCTTGAACCCTCTTGGCAACCAAAAGTAACATAGGGCCGCCGCAAGAATCAAGAGCATTCCGCCTATCAAAAATATGGCTTGAAAGATACCCCCCCCTATGGTCGGCGAATTGGAAACAATACCGCTTGCAAACAAAAATAGAGCTCCGAAGCCGGACAGAAATACAGCTTTTTTTGTTATGCTTTTTTTGAAAAGACGATGGCCCGTCAGGATGATGATGTACGAAGCGGTCAAAATCATAAGCACCGGAAATAACGGCCTGAATTTAGCGGCATAAACGAAATGGTCCAAATCCGAAATATCATCGGCATCGATTACGTGTTCCGAAAAATACGTTGAATGCTTCCATTCCCATGAGTTATCCAGTATTTCGCTGCCCTCATACCAGGCACAAAATGAAAAAAGCATAAAGAAAAATGCAGCAATTATCATTTGTGTAAAATAGTTAATAGTCAATTCCATCTCCTCCAGCTGACATTATACCAATAATTGGTTCATTTTCATATAATCGGAGCCCGCATCGTGTGTTCAAGCAATATGTAAACAAACACTGCCTCCTGAATATTATAATGTAACCACTTTTAAGGAGCGTTAGAGATATGATCACTCATGGAGATGACCTCCTTATTTCAGGAGCATGGTTACTGGGCATCGGCACACTCACTGGTGCAATCGGGCAAACCCAGCAAACGTTAACCGGAACAAACCTTGGAAAGGACTTGGTATTAAAAGGGAATGGCATTGAAGCCTTCGCAAATTCCCTGCAAGCCATCGGACGAACGAAAATGTTGGAGCCGGAAAATGAAATTTCCGAAACCTATTTCATTTTAGGCGCTTGGCTTGAGGCTGCGGGTAACACCGCAAATGCAGTGGGAATCAATATGCAGCTGAATGGCTCTGATGAGGAGGGGACGAAAACGGATGCTCTCGGCAGCGGCATCCAAGGTCTAGGAGCCGCTTTTGAAGCGTTCGGTGCCTTTCTTTCGGAGGATTCCATTTCACGTTCCCTTGAATTGAAAGGAAATGCCTTGATTGCAGCAGGTTCTTTTTTTGAGTCGATCGGAAACATCTTCATTCTAAATGAAAAACGCCGGATAGGGGAGCAAATCCTCTTGCTTGGCAGCTGGGCCCAGGTCGCCGGTGCCTTTATCTTAATCGACGCCTTTTATCGTCCTGAACCCGAAGGTGATGAGCATCTATCCCGGTACAGCTATGCCAATTTTTGATGGATAACCTGCTTCCCGCCGCCGTTCAAAGCAGTCAAGGGCCGACGAGTTCGACCTTCATCCTATCAGGATCTTCGAAATATACCGCATAATGATCCCCTCCGCCGGCAAACGGATGCTTGTCCGCATACAGGACGGGTACTCCCCTCTCCCTCAATTTCATCGTCATCTCATCAACCTGCTGACGAGACGAAGCATGAAAGGCAAGATGGTTAAGACCGACCCTTCCCCTATGATAGGGAACATCCAAATACCTCTCCTTCGCTTGAACAAAAACAATATACATGTCCGCTAATCGCCAGCTCTTCCCGCTCTCCCACTCCTGATATGGCTCATAACCCATTTCCTCCAAAAACCAGCCCCAGAAACCAATGGACCGTCTCAAATCTGAAACGTAAAGCTCAATATGATGAATGAACCCCTCCGACAATGTCATCCCTCCCATTAAACCATCAAAAAGAGGAGTGACTCGTACCACTCCCCTCTAGTCGGTTGCATTCACTATACTCGAATCCGGTCGCGCCGACTAGGTAAAATTTCCAGTTGGGTCGAATTCTTCCCCCTAACGGACGGATTATCTTCACATTCGGTCGATTTATACGCATAGATGGACCATTTATTTCCGGTTGAATTGATTTAATGTGGCCTTTTTTTAAAGTCGGAATGGTTTTTATTGGATGATTTTATCATAGACTTCACCGTTGCCATTTATTTCGATGATTTTCAGTCGATTGGTTCTTTTGATAAAAATGGTTTTATATTGTTTTTCCCCGTTTAGTTCAATCAGGAATACACGTTTATCATCGTTATCCGTTTCCTTATTGAGTGTATAGTCTTTATCGCCGATCTGCTCGATGATTTCGTCGTATTCGGGCAAGGAGGACCATTTATTTTTTTCAGGGCCCGCTTTCGTTTCCTTTTGCTGTTCATTTTCCTTTGGTTTCTCCTGGTCATTCGCCAGGTCACTATTGCAAGCAGTCAGCATGGTTGCTGAGGCAACCAGTGCAATGATCGATTTATACATGTCCCATATCAACTCCCGTTCCTATTTTCCCTCTTTCCCTGATAAATAACCCTGTTTGCTTAAATAATACCAATCCGATTGGACATAATAGATTAATTCTGCTATTATAGTTACTCAGGGTAACAATTACTCAAGGTAACTATATAATGATAAAAGAGGTGTTTCCTATAAAGACTTACCAAAAATTCTTCCAGCAACTTTTACTGCTGTACCGTCCGTTTGAAAATAATCTTAATATCCAGCTGGGCAAGCATGATTTACACAGGGCGCAATGGTCCATATTACATTTCTTATTCAATTATGAATCGGCAACGCTTGTGGAGCTTGCCAATTATCAAAGCGTTGAAAAGCCCACGATTACGAGGACCATCACCCGCTTGGAGGAATTGGGGTATGTCGAGCATGTACCAAGCAAGGATCGGCGCGAGAAAAGGATGCGGCTTACGGAGCTCGGCACAAAGATATACAACGAAGTCCGTGTAACGATCGACCAATATGAACAGGACATCCTGGAAGGAATCACTGAAGAGGAACAACTCGCAGCGATACGCATCATGGGTGAAATAAGAAATAACATCTTAAAGTAAGGAGATCATAAAATGGAACAATCCAGACCAAACCTATGGACGAAAGATTTCATCATCGTCTCATCCATTAATTTTTTCATAACATTAATCTTTTATTTATTGATGGTGACACTTGCCATCTATGCTGTAAATGAATTGAATGCATCTACAAGCCAAGCTGGACTCATATCAGGTATCTTCATAATCGGGACATTGATCGGACGCTTGTTCATTGGCCGTTTCATCGATTCAATCGGCCGTAAGAAAACGTTATTCATCGGGTTGATCTTTTTTACGTTGACGACCATTCTATATTTTGTCGATCTCGGAATCGGCTTCCTGCTTGTTAACCGCCTGATCCATGGGATGGCGATGGGCATGGCCAGTACCGCGACGGGAACGATCGTCGCCCAAATCATTCCGGCAACACGTAAAGGCGAGGGCATCGGCTATTACAGCATGAGCGCGACACTTGCAACGGCAATCGGACCCTTCATCGGTCTATATATGGCTCAGCACACAAGCTTCCAAGTGATTTTCAGTTTCTGCCTGGCCTTAGGGCTTATCAGTCTGGTCACAGCATTCTTCCTGTATGTACCGGCTTTGAAAGGAACTGCAAAAGCGGCAGAAAGCAAAGGGTTCAAGCTCTCCAACTTTATCGAACCAAAAGCACTGCCCATCTCATTGATCACTTTAATATTGGCATTCTGCTATTCCAGCGTCCTTTCTTTCATCAGTTTTTACGCCATTGAAATCGACCTGGTCAATACGGCAAGCTTCTTCTTTGTCATTTATGCTGTGGCTGTATTAGTATCACGTCCTTTCTCTGGACCGTTAATGGACCGGAGAGGAGCGAACTTCATCATGTATCCGGCTTTCATGATATTTGGTGCAGGTTTGCTGCTTCTAAGCATTACGACCAATAGCTTCACTTTATTGGCGGCTGGCTTCCTCATCGGACTTGGCTTCGGTAATATGCAATCAAGCTCGCAGGCGATTGCGGTTAAACTGACACCGCCTCACCGTATGGGAATGGCGACCTCGACCTTCTTTATCATGCTTGATGCAGGTCTTGGGTTCGGCCCATATATTCTTGGTTTCATCATTCCAATCACAGGCTACAGCACGCTCTATGTCATTCTAGGCGTCGCGGTCATCGCCACTTCCGTCCTGTACTTCTTCCTGCATGGCCGGAAAGAACGTGCAGCAAGAGCAACAATCGCTTCAGCTTAAGACTAAAGGGCTGGGAATGATTTCATTCCCAGCCCTTTTTTATACGTTCATCTTAGATGCAGAGAATGTTCACGGACCGCCTCTGGGTAAGCGGGGTACATCCATTTTGCCTGATCAGATCGAGTCCAAAAGTAAAGGTCCCTTCATTAATGAGGGGACCTTTCGCTTCATCATTTAACTTCCAGGTTATTTATGGAAAACCCAATTTTTTGTTCGTTCTTTTTATCGGCTGCATGCCTGACCGTTTCACCTTCATATAAAGTCTTTCCGGTCTTTAAATCGGCAATCAGCAGCTGGGCAGGTTTATTTGTTATAACGTATTGATCCACTTCGTTGCCTAATAGGATGTACACACGCCCGTTCTTAACTTCAACGTAGCTTTGTGCTTTTTTATTAACCGCTAAATCCAGTTCCATGTCATTCGTTAACGCTTCACTGCTTAAGTTAAATGTCTTCAGATGATACTTGCCGGATGTGGCATCAAGTGTGTATAGGTTTTTTCCATCGGTATAACCGGATCTTGCGATGTCAAAATTGAGCGATTCTTTCTTGGCACCCTTAATCGTTGTTAATTTTTCCGTATCATACTGGTAAGAGTACAGCTTGCTTTCCTTTAGTTTAACCTCATAATCACGTTCCTCATGATTTACGCCTTTAATGAGAGAAAATAATACCATATTACTTGGCTTTGAAGGTGATGTATTCACCGGCATTTCAAAGTCCACTTGATTTGGGTACGTAAAGGTTTCGGAGGCAAGGGTTCTGTCGCTCACAACCTTTTTCTTGGCTAAATCGATTGTATACAGATGAATCTCTTTCGTTTGCTTATCATCGTTCGAGTTCATATCATTCATCGTCAATACCTGCAGCTTCGAATGGATCAGCTGCACATCCCTGACTTCGGTATTCATTACTCTCTCTTGATCGAGAACGTCGATGCGGAAGGTCGTTTCATCTTCGCCTTTCTTCTCCAATAAACCGATATCGAACTCCGCTTTCATTTTCCCGCTCTTCGTATATTCGCTATTCACGGATGCGTAAGCGAGGAAATCATCGTCTTCATAAAAGGAATCGATGATGTCCTTCCCGCGCATGAATGAACGATGTTCCTTTATCAATCGTTCAATTTGAGCATCATTTCTGTCAGACCAGAAGGACCTATCACTGTCATATATGGTTCGATTGGATTCAATGCTCAATGGTTCATAAAATCCTCCATTTCCAAGTGAAGCATTTACTCTAACCGGAGCAAGCTCTTTAACGCTGCCTTCACTTGTCTTGAATGTATACGTCGGCAAGCTTGAAGCGGAGGAAGCTACTTTCACATAATAAGTCCCGATGCTTAAGAGGACAACCAAGCTGATGATGATGCTGCATAAATAACGTTTCACCTTGTTCACTCTCCTTTTTTGTTTGTTTTTATACGGTTACGCGGTTCTTCAATAACCATGAACCAAGCCAAATCGATAACCCTGTCACGATGATTCCCAATGTGAGCAGAAGACCGAATAATTCATTCGAATAGAAATGGAAGGTTCCACTTTCATGTATGAAAACAGGAGTTAAAAACAGCACAGCGGCAACACCGCCATACACCAGACCTAATAGAATGCCTTTCATGCGGAAGCTTCGTTCAAACATGATTGCGGTGAATAGCACCGACATGACCATAAGGCCAATGCAATAGGAAAACAGGAAATCTTTGAAGGTGGTTGGCATGATCAGCGTCAATACCTCATTTGCCTTCGCTATGGAGAAGATTGACCTTTCCATGACTAACAACGATTCTGGCACGCTTGAATTGAATAGCGCATTTTCCAGCGGTAAAAGGATCATCTGCCAGGCGATCAGTCCCAATACCATCAGGAAGATGGCCGTAGCTTTGGAAAGATAGAGTGATAATCTGGATGTCGGTAACATCAAGAGGCGATAGATGAACGTATTCTTGCCAAACCAATCACGATACCAGATTAAAAAAATGTAAAAAATAAGAGCAACGGCGCTTAACGCGATCGGGCCTAGAAACCAAAGGGTATTGGCGATATGGGTAAAATCAATGCCGCCATATTGACTAAGGTAAGCGGCTTCCGTTAGCTTTTCCTGCAGCATGGTTTCCTTGGCATCATTAATAAGGCTCTTGGTTACGATCAGCACCCCGGCAAACTGCGAAAGGACGGTGATCAGCAATAGAGTAAGATAAATTTTACTAAAACGGTTGATTTCGAAATTGACTAGCTTTATATAACGCATCATGCTTGATACACCTCTCTCATTACGTCGACTACCGATTTCCCTTCTTCTTCACGCATTTCTTCCGTATTGAATTCCTTAAGCACCGTCCCGTTATCCAATAAGATGACCTTGTCGATCAGATGCTCGATATCACCGATTTCATGGGTCGTGATGATGACGCCCCTGTCCTCAATGAGATGGCTCGCAAAAACATTGGCGATCTGCTCGCGGCTGAATATATCGATTCCCGAAAACGGTTCATCCATCAGGACATAATCCACGTCAAGGGACAGCCCGAGCATCAAGTTAAGCTTAGCTGTATTTCCTTTGGACAATTCCGAAATGCGGCTTTCTTCTTTCAGCTTGAAGAATTCAAGTAATTGCAGGGCCCTTTCCTGATTCCATGAATGATAGAAATCCTCCATGAACACCATTGCCTGTTTGACCGTCATTTGCGGAAGCATCGTCGGAGCGTCCGGAATGAAGGTGATTTTTTCATAGCTGTCCTTTGTCATTTGTTGACCATCGATCAGGATTTCCCCTTTATAAGGTGTCAAGCCCATGATCGCTTTGAGTGTAGTCGTTTTTCCGACACCATTTATCCCGATCAGACAGGTGACTTCGCCTTTATTGGCGGTAAAGGACACACCATCCAATATTTTTTTGCGGCCATATTTTTTGGAAACTCGTTTTACCTCGATCATTTCCCTTCCTCCTCCCTGATTTCTTCCGAGTATTTTTCTTTCACGACACGAAGCAACTCATCGACTGGCACATTAATCGGACGGATCGCATCGACAAAAGAATCGACGGCTTCCAAGATTAGTTCCTGCCTCACAGCCTGTAATACGGTTTCATTCGTAGTGATTTGACTGGGAAAATTACGTTCAGTATGAATCAAGCCCTGTTCCTCCATTTCTTTATACGCTTTTTGTGCAGTATTAGGATTTATGTTCAATGTAGCAGCCAGCTCTCTTCGGGAGGGAATCTCCTGTCCAGCCACGAAGTTGCCGATGGCTATTTGCTCTTTAAAATGACGAACGACTTGTAAATATACCGGTTCCCGGGTATTAACGTTCATAAAACCACCTCCTATTTGTGTAAAGTCTTATTAGCTGCGATGCGTGTATGTACTATGTAGTTCATACACTTTATAGATGTACTATACTCGTAATACACCTTCCCTGTCAACATTATTTTTTTCAGCAAAAACCCCGAATGCCAGGCACTCGGGGTTTTTGCTGCTATTTCAGTGTGTCTGCACTATCCTTGACAAATTGTTCAAAGGTAATGGGGGCATGTCCCAATATAGTATGTAAATCTTTTGTCACCCGCTTCGCGAAACCGATTTTCGCGGTCGTGTAAATCCCCACCATTACGACGATTTTGTCATTACTCATTCCTTTTTTTCGGTATGTTTTCCAGAATTCAAGAATGCTTGGATTGGAATAAGTGAAGCTTTCCCCTGTTATCTCACTGAATATTTCGGCTACCTCTTGATACGACAAGGCTTCGTTTCCAGTTAAGTCATAAGCTTTCCCTCGATGCTCTTCCTGTATCAACGTCTTCATGGCGGCGACACCTATATCACGGACATCAATGAAGCTCGTTTTCCCTTTGCCCGCCGGAACATATATATCATGTTTCTCCCTTAATTCTTCACCATGCTCCGTAAGCAGGTTCTGCATAAAGAAACTCGGGCGCAGAAATGTATAGGGGATATTGGATTCCAAGATGACTTTTTCAATTTTGGCATGAGGGACGATTTTGTTTTTGTCCGCCCCGAGCACGGAAAGAAATACGATGTGTTTCACATTCTGCTTGACCGCCTCTTCTATGAACGGACGAAAATACTTATTAACATCAGCAAGATGCGGAGGGCGCATCAAAAAGACGGAGTCGATTCCCTGTAAAGCCCCGGTAAACGAAGAGGCATCCTCAAAGTTCAAATAACGGTCACCGTGACCGCTCCGATGGCTTGCCGTTACGAACGGAATACCTTCGGATTGCAGCTCCCTCACTACTTCCTTTCCTACGTTGCCGGTCGAACCTGTAATTAAAATCATGTGTTTCACCCTTCCTATGATCGGCAAAAATGGGTATCATGGTGCTAGATTTTCCATGGACGGACTAAAATATGTGACGATATTTATTGAAACAGGTGATGCAGCAGCCGATCTTTATCTTCAAAAAACTGTTTCATTAACAAATAGTGCTCTGTTTCCTCCAGTGCCACTTCATTTATTCCAGACTCTGTAATTTGGAGGATGTTTGCATCTGGATACGCCATGAGGACCGGGGAATGGGTGGAAATGATGAACTGGGACCCTTGATTGACAAGCTCGTTGATCCTGGCGAGCATCGACATTTGCCTTAATGGTGACAAAGCAGCCTCAGGCTCATCAAGGATATACACCCCATTGCCTTGAAACCGCTCTACGAAAGCCGCGAAAAACGATTCACCGTGTGATTGTTGATGCAGCGACTTTCCACCGTAGGAATCAATGATTTTCGGCCCAAGCGACTCCCTGTCCAGTTCTTCTATATTCGTGGCTAAATTATAAAAGGTTTCTGCCCTAAAGAAAAAATGGTCCTGCGGTTTATACACGCCCTTTTTCAAACGGAGGTATTCGTCCAAGTTGGAGTGCGAATCATAATTGGAAAAATTGAAATTCAACGTCCCGCCCTCTGGATTGAAGCCATACGCAATCGCAATTCCTTCAAGCAAAGTCGACTTCCCCATGCCATTTTCCCCGACAACATAGGTTACATTCGGATGGAAAGCCAATTCTCGAAGATGCTTAATAACCGGCAGATTAAGCGGGAAAAAGTCATAAGAAGAAATGCACTCCCGATTCAGGTACATGCCCCTGATGTATTGTGTATCATGATGTAACTTCATCTCAGTCACCTCCTATTCCAAAAATCTTTTTCAAAAAACTTCTCAGTCACATCCCCAACGTTTCGCCCTTTCATCAATCATCTTGATGAACGCATTCTTCCCGTTGACGTATCCCATGATATCCTCCGGGAATTCGGCAGCCAACTGTCGCTTGAGCTGACTATACGCTTCGGCTTCATCCTGGTGCGCCAGCATATAATCCCGAAAAGCAAGATGCCTGGCAACATCCTCATGACCCGCTTGAAACATATGCACATGATGTGACCGCTCATCCCCGCCTTTACTGAAAAACCTTCGCCCAGCGATGCCATTCTCTCCCCTTGCCTTATAGCCAATCCTTCCCATCGCTTCATTAAATCCAGCGACATGATCGATGTTCCGAACCACTGCCAACATATCTATGACAGGCTTGGCGTGGATGGCCGGAATGGCCGTACTGCCAATATGAGATACTTCCATCATTTCAGCGCCGAATATGTCCCTTAAACGTACGCATTCATCCTGGAATAATCCCCCCCACTCCTGCTTATGTGCAACGACCTCGACTTTTCTCATAGAAACCTCCCTTTCCGTCCAACGATGCTGGTCATAGGTTTGGCTTTCGTCTGTGCTTGGTAGCCTGTTCATAGGCATGGGCGAGTTTTATTAATCTCCCATCACTTTTCATCACGCGACCAGTTGACGAGTGGATCCTGAGCACTTGGTTCATAGTAAGTGCCGTCATATATTTTTTCCGCTCCGGTCATTTTATTCGTTCGAATGACGGTGTATCTTCCTTTATCATAATTCTTCGTAAGATAATAATGCCTCTGAGAAAATCCTTTTGCGGGTCCCGCAAATGTGGATGTATAGTTGGATTCCTCCGGCTTATTCAGGCTCTCCCTCACTACCGCTTGAATATTAAGCGGAGTATTCTCAAGCTTGGCATCCATGCGGACGTGGATATCCTTTGTCTCTACCTCTCCTGATGGGACGGATGTTATTTGGATCGTTTCGTGGGTTCTTTCAGAAAATGACTTCGTGATGCTATAAGAATACATGATTTTCATCGAGCTAATATTGCCTTTCATTTTGCTGGCGAAACCAGGCACGGCAAAACTCATAAGAAAGCTGAGCGATATGCATGCCATTAGCAGGGTAAGCGAAATTTTCTTCATATATCCCCTTTTCTCGACTATGTATTTGTTACCCAACTTCTTCATTCAACCTGTTTCACTTCTTTTGGAATAACCCCAAATTTAGCGATTAAAAAAAGGGCTAGGAAGCTAAAACAGCTAAAACTAGTATTCTCGCTTGTGAAGATTCCAGCCGGCATCATCCGTAATCCTAATAATAGATTCAACATATAGAAAACAAGGAAACCCGCATAAGATAGGCATGCCAAATCGTTTCCGATGACGATTCTCCTGTAAGAAGCATGTCCGTTGCCCTTTCCGCCCCTGATTCTGACGCATTGCCCCATTTGTCTAAAAAGACCATATGTGAAACCAACCACCAAAAAAAACGCAAGCAGATAGTCCATGATCGCTTCCTCCACTTTATCCCTCCTTAATAAAAGGGTCGATCTTAATAAAAATATTAACAATCATTGGAAAATATTTCAATTGAATCTTTTTGAACGATTGATTTAAGTAAATAAAAGTCTCATATCTCTTTATCTAGTTATATTTTCATTTTTTGAAATAAAGGGTAGAATTGTATTAAATCATATTACTCTAGGGGTCCAGCATGAAAATATTGGTTAAAGCAGTCTTATCATTATGTATGTTTCTTTATCTATTGATCCTGACAAAGCTAATTCTGTTCAAATACATCTCGATCATCGATATCAATGATCATATTCGAATCAATTTCAATGGGCGCTATTGGGGTTCCCATAACTTCATCCCTTTTAAAACCATTTTCCAGTACATCTTCGTAGAGAATATCAACACATCCATCCGGATTGAAAACATAGCCGGCAATATCGTTGGGTTCATACCTTTTGGCTTCCTGCTGCCTTTACTATCGAAAAGGATATCGCGGCTTCGATCAATCGTTTTTGCCACATTCGGTTTAAGTTTCACCTATGAGGTTCTTCAGCTTTTATTTGTATTAGGCAGTTTTGATATCGATGATTTAATCCTGAATACGCTTGGCGGGGTTATCGGATACTTGCCGATTAAGCTGGTTCACATCTTCATCAAAACGAAAAACAACCGGCCCATTCGCGACCATGCCCCAGGAAAATGAATGGTTGCCTATTGATTTTCAAGACTCCTCCACTATCCATTTTTATAAGAAAGATGGGAAACCCACTATGTGACGGTTTCCCTTTCTTCTTGAAATAACTTTATCCTTATTTTAATGGCCATTCCCCTGGTAAATGAGTTGCACGACACCGGATGCGAACGTTCTTGTATTGACCCATTTCAAATCCACCCTCTGTTTTATATCAATGAACATCGGTTTTCCTTCTCCCAAAATAACAGGGTGGATCGATAATCTGAACTCATCCACAAGCCCTAAATTCATGAAGGTTGTAATGAGGCTGGCTCCGCCATACAGCCAGATGTCTTTACCAGGCTTATTCTTCAATTCATTTACTTTTTCCAAAATATTTTCATTAATGAATATTGCTTGATCATCCGACTTCATTTGTGTTCTGGAAAACACATATTTCTCTTTCCGATGAATCAAATCCCAAATTTCTTTTTCCGCCTCAGCGTCTTGCGTCTCAGGAATATACTGTCCCCATAAATCGTAGCTTTTCCTGCCATATAAAATGGCATCGATTTGATTCAGGAAATTCGTGAACCCCATATCAGGGTCCATGATGCACCAGTCGACTTCGCCATTTTTCCCTTCGATAAAACCATCTAAGGTAACGGCTAAATCTAAAATCACTCTTCTTCGTTTCCCGTCATTGGACATCATTCTTCCTCCTTTTGTCATTCAGATATCGCTTCATCTGCCCCATTGAATGAGCTGCACACTTACCGAACTCGAATATCCGTTCTCATTTAATTATAACAAGTAAGGAGGGACGTATCAAACATCCCCCGTTTCCTATAAACGAGCCAAAAAATAAAAAAATGGCCCTGAAAGAGCACTTCAAAGCTTCGAAAAAAGAACGACTGATCGCCGACAGGTTTGGACGGTTCGGTCTTAGACGTTTCGTTTCGATGAAGTTACCCAGGGACGGTGCCCCCTCGAGTGTTTCCCTTGGGCGGGTTCTTCCAGCGGTGTTTCATACTCCGTTCCAATCGGCTTTGACGAAAAAGCCATAATAAAAAGCCCCCAAATTGGCGGCTCTTATTAGAGAAGGAGTGGATTTTTCCGGCTACCTGCTCATCGATTCAAATCTTCAAATCCGTATTTTTCAAAGGTTTTCATGGCTGCCGGCGTTTGGAGGTAGTCATAGAATTGTTTTGCTTCTTTGGCATGTTTTTGGTCATTGATCAATCCTGCCGGATAGATGATTGGATCGTGCAGATCTTCCTTGGCCGTTGCGACCATCTTAACTTTAGATGAGCTAAGTGCATCCGTTTTATAAACGAGACCAGCATCGACATTTCCCGTTTCCACATATGTGAGCACTTGTCTGACATCCTTGCCGTATACGACTTTGCCTTCAATTTCTTTCCAGAGTTTCATGTTTTCCAATGTTTGTTTGGCATACTGCCCAGCCGGTACAGACTCGGGCGTACCGATGGATATTTTATCTGCCTTGGTGAGGTCTTCGATCGATCCCAATTGCTTATCGGAATCCTTCGGAACGACGAGCACCAGCTTATTGCCGACTAAGTCGATCCCATTTTTCTCATCGATCAGATCTTCATCGACTAATTTTTCGAATTTATCTTCCGCGGCCGAGAAGAACAGGTCCACAGGTGCCCCTTGGGAAATTTGTTGCTGAAGCGCTCCTGAGGCCCCAAAGTTATAATGGACCTTCACATTTGGGTGGTCCTTTTCAAAAGCTGCCTTTATATCCGTTAAAGCATCCTGCAAGCTAACAGCTGCGGAAACCGTCAATTCGACTTGATCGCCGTCTTTTTGCGGCTTGTTTTTCCCTTCATCATTCGAACAGCCTGTACCGATCAGCACAAGCAGCATGATGGCAAAAATCAAGAAATGTAATTTTTTCAAAACCAATCTTCCTTTCACCCTATTTATAACTAGTTATATCTAATTATAACTGGTTATAAATAGTATAAAACGGATTTAGGCTTTTAATCAATCCCCCTTTCTTTGACAATTTACTTTTGAAAGGTCACTAAGCTACAATGTGGAGGGAGGGATGCACATGCACAAAGAGCTATCCTATACAATCGAAGAAGTCGCACAGCTATTGAAAGTATCTAAATTGACGATCTATGATCTTGTTAAAAAAGGGGAACTGCCTGTATTCCGCGTTGGCAGGCAAATGAGGATGGATGCCAAGGACTTGGAGAAATATATCGCCGACAGCAAGTCCCCAGCCTATTCAGCGCCCGAGGCAAAAGATGCCTCCCCCCTTGTCATCAGCGGGCAGGACATGGTGCTGGATTTACTTGGGCAGTACATCGAAAAAAATTCCGGCCATAAGGCATTGCGGTCCCATAAAGGAAGCTTAAACGGACTGATTTCCATGTACAATGGCGAAGCCGATATCGTGAGCTTGCATATGTTCGATGGTGATACAGGAGAATACAATCTTCCTTATATAAAAAAAATCTTGGTTGGTTATCCCTACATTTTGCTTAACCTCCTTTCAAGGAAGGCAGGCTTATACGTAAAAAAAGGGAATCCCTTCAACCTCGCCTCGTGGACGGATTTAACCCATGACAAGCTGACCTTCATCAATAGGGAGAGGGGGTCTGGCGCAAGAATCCTCCTTGATGAGCAGTTACGGATCAACAAGATTTCTGCTAAAAGCCTTAAAGGCTATGAAAACGAGGAAACCAACCATTTAAGTGTCGCATCGGCCGTTTCATCCGGGGCTGCGGACGTGGGTGTTGGAATCGAAAAAGCGGCTAAACTGGTTGGCGTCGACTTCGTTCCATTGATAACGGAACGCTACGACCTTGTTATATTAAAAACGTCAACAAACGAGGATCTCATCACTGCCGTCAAAACGATAGTAAACTCGATTCCGTTTCAAGCGGAAATCGATGCTTTAGGTGATTATGATATTTCGCGGACAGGCTCCGTCATTCACGAGACATTTTAAAGAGGAAGGCTACTGCATCAGCGGCCTTCCTTTTTTCTATCCGTGAGATCATCCGATATTAAAGGGCACATTCTTCAATTTCAAACCCCAGATCTTCGATGATGCCCCAATCTGCAGTCGGTTCTTGACCAGCTGTCGTTAAATAATCACCGACAAAAATGGAATTGGCCGCGTAAAGGGCCATGGGCTGCATCGAACGGAGGTTGATTTCACGACCGCCGGCGAGACGGATTTCTTTACTTGGATTAACGAATCTCATCATTGAAATCAATTTCAAGCATGTAGTGGGGGTCAGCTCGGACGTTCCCTCAAGCGGCGTACCGTCAATGGCATTGAGGAAATTACAAGGAATCGAGTCCGCATCCAGACCGCGGAGGGAAAGGGCGATCTCCACGGCCTCCTTTTCGGATTCCCCCATACCGAAAATGGCACCCGAGCATGGTGACATGCCTGCTTCCTTCACAGCTTCGACTGTATCCACCCTGTCCTCATAGGTGTGCGTCGATGTAATTTTGCCGTAGTTTTCCTGTGATGTATTCAGGTTGTGATTATAGCGATGAACCCCGGCAGCTGCCAGCTTCCCGGCATGCTCCTCATTCAGGAAGCCAAGGCAGCAGCAAATCTTAAGATCGGTCGTTCCGCGGATTTCCTTCACGGCTTCAATGACATGATCTATTTCCCTGTTGGTTGGACGCCGCCCTGAAGCAACGATGCAATACGTACCCGCTTTACGGCGGATTGATTCTTGCGCACCCTCGACAATCTTCTCTTTCGTCAGCCACGCATATTTCTCGATTGGTGCCTCGGAGACGATCGACTGTGAGCAATAGCCGCAATCTTCGGGACATAAGCCCGATTTCGTGTTGATGATCATATTCAATTTGACCTTATTCCCATAATGATGCCTGCGGATGAGGTAAGCAGCATTCAAGATTTCCAGAATTTCTTCATCTGGGGCTTGTACGATGGTTAAAGCCTCTTCGGCCGTCACTTTGTACCCCTTGATCACGCTTTCGGCGAGCACCTTCCAATCAATTGCTAATGTTTCCATATCCAATTCCTCATTTCGTTAACTTTTATAGCGGGCAGCCATCATGTCCCTATCCTCTTTATAGTGGAGCGGATTGCTTTGAACGCAGATATCACGTGATCGATATGTGGCTCCCGGTGTTCGGCCATTAAGGTGAGCCGAATGCGGGAAGTTCCAACCGGCACTGTCGGGGGGCGAATCGCTGGTGCATAAATTCCGTACGTATGTAATTCCTGCGAAAGGAGTGTGGCTTGTTCCGGTTCCCCGCAAATAATGCCGATAATTGGCGTATCCCCCCCTGTCACCGTGTACCCTAAGGAGGTTAATTCGTCATAAAGCCGCCGACTCATGTTTTGAAGGCGCACTCTGCGTTCAGGTTCGGTCAGGATGATATCGACCGCAGCCAATGCACTGGCCACTACACCTGGCGATAATGCGGTAGAGAAAATGAATGGTCTGGCTTCATTTAAGAGATAGTCTATCAACGACTTGCTTCCGGCAATGAACCCACCCTCCGCTCCGATCGCTTTGGATAGTGTCCCCATCTCGATATCCACCTTCCCCTTCAATCCAAAATGCTCGGACGTTCCCCTGCCATCCTTGCCCAGCACACCAGTCGCGTGTGCATCATCCACCATGAGTAAGGAGCCATAACGTTCGGCAAGATCAATGATGCCAGGAAGTGGAGCGATATCGCCATCCATCGAGAAGACGCCATCGGTCACGATCAAGGTTTTCTTGAAGCCCCGATTGCTCTGCAGCTTCATTTCCAAATCGGCTAAATCAGCGTGGCTGTATATCACCGTTTCCGCACGTGATAGACGGCAGCCATCGATGATGCTCGCATGATTCCTTTCATCCGATAAAATGAGATCGCCCTTGCCTACTATGGTCGTCAATACGGCCATATTCGCCATATATCCCGTATTCATCACGATCGCCGCTTCCGTTTGCTTGAATTGTGCCAGTTTTCTTTCGAGGTTCCCATGGATGATGGAATGGCCAGTGGTCAATCTTGAGCCTGTCGAGCCTGCCCCGAATCTTGCGGTCGCCTGTACCGACGCCTCCATCACTCGTTGATCTTGGGCAAGTCCTAAGTAATTATTGGAAGCGAACATCAACATTTTCCGTCCATTCACCAAAGCCTGTCCATCTTCTTTCAGCGTTTCAACCGATTGTAATTGCCGATATAGTCCCTTTTCTTTTAATGCTGCCAGTTCCTGATCCCAAATCATCCTGCATGCTCCTCATCACTCACCGATCGTCCAATCATAAACGAACCTCCCAATCTGGTTATATGTTAACCTAAATATAATATAGTTAACACATTTACGAATAATATCATACAACCACTATATTTTCCAAGCACAAATTCTCACTATTTTCCTTTATCCCCTTTTTAATCGCTACGCATCAAGGTTTTATATGTTAACTAAATAATAAATTAGTTGACATATAAAATATCAATCAGGCAAACTAGTAGTGGGCATTTTGCCTGCCCATTATTTAAAAAAGGAGATGATTGACTTGAAAGCAAGATCGATTTCTTATGTAGCCCTCTTTACTGCGTTAACGGCAATTGGCGCCGCCGTTAAAATACCTGTCCCTTACATACCATTCACACTGCAGATTCTGGCGGTCTACTTGGCAGGCGCATTGCTTGGGCCCCGGCTTGGGTCACTCAGTATATTATGCTACGTCGGGATCGGACTCCTCGGGGTGCCGGTGTTCGCGGAGGGCGGGGGATTGGGGTATCTATTCAAGCCCACTTTCGGCTATTTGCTCGGATATATCCTTGGCGCCTATGTCAACGGATGGCTGATCAACCGCTTCAATCTCTCGGCGATCCGTTCCATTTTCCTTGCCAATGTTGCGACATTGCTGACCATTTACTTAGTCGGCTGCGTCTGGCTGTTTGGAGCAATGAAGTGGATGGCCGAAGCGCCGCTATCCCTTTACCAAACGTTGCTTTATGGTTTCTTCATACCGGCACCCGGTGATTTATTGCTGTGCATACTATGTGCCGTCATCATCAAGCAAGTACGTCCGCGCCTATCAAGATATATCAACGTTAAGGAGCTGAATCATCCATGGGCCAAGCCTACTTTATAACCGGAACCGGAACGGATATCGGGAAAACGATCATCACCAGTGCCCTTTACCTATCCCTTCAAACATTGGGGATAAGCGTCACGATTTTCAAGCCTTTCCAAACCGGAATCAATGTTGAAAATCATACATACCCGGACATTTCCTGGTTCGAGCAAGAACTCGGTGTTAAAAATCCAGGATTCTACACCCTTGAGCCTGAAACCTCACCGCATTTGGCGATTAAATTGACGGGAAGTCCAATCGATGAGAAAAAAGCCGTGGAAAGGGTCCGTGAGCTTGAGGGCCTGTATGACATCGTTCTCGTCGAAGGTGCAGGTGGATTGGCAGTACCGCTCATTGAACGGGAGGATGATTTCTATATGACGAAGGATTTCATCAAGGATTGCGAGATGCCTGTCCTATTCGTATCGACATGTGGATTAGGTGCGATTCATCAAGTCGTGACGACGCAATCCTATGCCCGCACCCATGATGTTACCGTTAAAGCGATTGCTTATAACCATTACCGGCCTGAGAATCTGATTCATCGCGACAATATCGAAACGATTGAAAAACTGACAGGTCTCAAGCGGCTTGCCTGCCTGCCCACTTTTGCCGATGTCAGAAAAGACTTGAGGACCCAAATCCTTGAACTCCTTGGCGACCAAGGATATATCCAACAACTGAAAGAGGTGTTCCATGCATGAACCATATCGAATTAGAGCAATGGGATAAGGAGTATGTCTGGCACCCATTCACCCAAATGAAAACGTATCGCGAAAGCAAGCCATTAATCATCGAGCGCGGTGAGGGCAGCTACCTGATTGATGTGGATGGCAATCGCTATCTCGACGGCTATGCATCCCTATGGGTGAATGTCCACGGCCATAATGAGCCGGAGCTCAATGGCGCCCTTATTGCACAAGTGAACAAAATCGCGCACTCGACGCTGCTCGGATCTGCCAATGTTCCTTCGATCTTGCTGGCAAAAAAACTGGCGGAGATCACACCCGGACATTTATCCAAGGTCTTCTACTCTGACACGGGATCTGCGGCTGTCGAAATCGCCCTTAAAGTCGCCTATCAATATTGGCAGAATATCGATCCAAACAAGCATCGGCATAAAAACAAATTCGTCTCCCTCGACGAAGCATACCACGGAGATACCGTTGGAGCTGTAAGCGTGGGCGGCATGGACCTGTATCATAGGATCTTCAAGCCCCTCTTATTCGAACGCATCTCCGTCCCTTCGCCACATGCCTATCACATGACCGAATACGGAGATCAAGAAGCGGTGAAAAACCATTGTCTGAATGAACTGGAGAAGCTGCTGCAGCAGCAAGCCGCACAAATTGCCGGATTGATCATCGAGCCGTTAGTTCAAGGAGCGGCAGGCATCATCACCCATCCAGATGGCTTTTTGAAGGAAGTCGAAATGTTATGCAAGCAGTATGATGTCCTTTTGATTTGTGACGAAGTGGCCGTAGGATTCGGGCGTACCGGTACGATGTTCGCCTGCGAGCAAGAAGATGTCGTCCCGGATATCATGTGCATGGGCAAAGGGATCACTGGCGGCTATATGCCGCTTGCGGCGACCATCATGAATGATCGGATTTTCCAATCCTTCCTGGGGGAGCGTGAGGAGCATAAAACCTTTTATCACGGCCATACCTATACAGGTAACCAGCTAGCCTGCGCACTGGCGCTGAAGAACATCGAACTGATGGAGGAGCGCGGACTCATACATGACATCCAGAAGAAAGCCAGGCAGCTTACAAAAAAACTGCAGGCGCTATACGAACTTCCCATCGTCGGCGATATCCGCCAGCGCGGGCTGATGATAGGAGTGGAAATCGTCAAAGACCGCCATACGAAAGAAACGTTCTCGCTTCAAGAGAACGTCGTTTCCGGAATCATCAATAAGGCACGGGGAAATGGCCTGATCATCCGCGAACTTGGCCCCGTCATCACGATGATGCCGATCCTGGCCATGTCGGAAGAAGAATTGAATGCCATGGTCGACACGGTTTACCGCTCGATACAAGAAGTGGCCATCGAAAAAGGATGGCTCCCAGCCACTCATTGAAAAACCATAAAGAACCGGAACAAGTCCATCGTTCCGGTTTTTTGTGATTCCCCATCCTGCTCCCTATGCCTTGATTAAGCTTCAATCAAACAAAGGAATTACCGGAGGCATCCCCGCTTCTGGCAGGAAATAAATGAAAATGGTGAAACAAATGATGAATAAGGAAAAGATGAATGCCAAGAACGAAACGCCCAAGCTGAATTTCTTGCCTGCCGAATATAAGCTGAGCACCATACTTGCAAACCCAATGATCAAGCAAACGATGGCACCGGCATAAGCGTTCAACTCAGGAAGAATTCCCGTGATGTAAAGCAGGACGAAGGCAATTTGCAGCGATATGCATAGAGCAAGCAGTCGTTTCATGTGTATCTCCTGACGATTTTATATGGAATGATTTGTCTTAACTTCTTTATATATTTTCCATGACTATATTACGGAGCCTTTTTTTTTCATTCTAAGGTAAATTCAAACTGGCTACTGCCAACAACATGAACAGTACTTCTCCAAGTGACTCATTAAACAAATTTAAAGGAATTTATTGTCGCTCGCCTTTCCTTATAACAGATGGGAATGCATGGCATCCATGACCTCTTTTTTTGTAATTAGATTCATTACGTCAAGAACATCGGAAAAATCCATCCCTCTAATGGAATAATGGAGGATCGAATTGGCTAACTTTGCTGGGTGATCATATACATCGATTATCCTTCCGATAATCCTTCGTTTCGAAATTAGAAATTCAACATCACCGATACTCCTCTTCCGTATATCTTTTTTTGTTTTATCGATTTCTTCCATCACGTCTGATGGCTTGTTTGTGATTGTGTTTAATAACGAAAAGCAATATCTATTTGAAAATTCGCATTTGACATCGATGCTTCCATCTATTAAACCCTGGCCATGGATTTTCCGCTGAAATTCGGAGGTCCTGCCGAAAAGAATTTCCAACCCGACTCTAATGCTGAATTCCTTACGGATATCGTTATAAGGATTCCCAGCATCATTTCCATAAGTGATTGCATTCCCCCAGAAGAGGACAGATTGAGTGCTATTAATCTGTTCGATTTTCAGGCTCTCTCTTTTGACTGGTATGAATGGCGAAAAACGTTCTTTTTCTTTTACTGGGGAATTTGCAAGCGCACGTTCGATGACGTCATAGACCTCTTCAGGATTTAATTCTCCTATGATGATGATTTTCATATTCTCTATTGAATAGAATTTTTGAAAACACTTCTGCAGCATGCAGGCATCCATTGATTCTATACTTCCTGAATTGCCAATGATCGGCTGTGCCAACCCGCTTTCTCCCCCATATAAATCAGACAATAGATGGGTGTAACAGCTGTTTTTTCTATTACTATGTAATTGCATAAACTCCTGCTTGATGATTTTTTTTTCTTTTTCCACGATGTCCTTTGTTATGGAAATCGACTGGACAAGTTTTAGAATCATTTGAATATTTAATCCAAGCTGTTCCGTACAGGATATGGAAAATGATGTACGTTCGAAATTCGTACTGGCATTTAGAGAAGCCCCTATTTCACCAAATCTATATATGGCGTCGAACTGCACATTTTGTATAATGAGATGCTCTAAAAAATGTGCAGTTCCATAGGGGATTTTCCTATTCCATCCATCCTGAAAATGGCTATCCATCCCTCCAAATCCGACCGATAGGAGAATATAGTTTTCGAGAAAACCTTTTTTATTGACCAACAGAGTGTCCAATCCGCTTATGTTCTTTTTTTCGATATGACTACCAATAACCATGGTTCATCCCTATCCCTCTCCTAAAGTGAAAATGGAATAGCCTTTAAAAACTTGCGCCACTTCCTGGATGTCCTGTAATTCGATGCGATCGATGCAATCTATCATTTCAGTCATGGTCCTAACTTTTCCGCTGATTATCCCATTTTGATGAAAATCAATTAAACTTACGGGGGAGTCTTGAGAAAGCTTGTAACTATTTTTCAATGTTTTGATTGTCGCCTCCAATTCCTCTTGGGTGCAGCCTCCTTCTTTTATCGACTTCATTTCACCAAACATTTTCCTAAGGACCAATTCTTCAGAAGCCGGATCAATGGCCGTTTGGATGAACAGAAGGCCATTGATTGCATCCAATATGCTTATGATCGAATAAGCTGCTTGGAGCTGGTTCCTTACATTCATGAATAACCTCGAGTGTGGGAACCCGCCTAAAAGGCGGTTGAACACCACCAATGCCGGGTATTTTTCGCTTTTCAAGGTTATCCCACCAGTACTGGAACATGCTGTGATTATGGCATGTTTGGACTGGAATTTTTCACAATGATATGTTTTTACAGGGCTTTGCACGGGTGTTGGAGGTATCATGGAACGCTCCGATGCTTCGACTCCTCCGCATAAACAGCTGCTTAATTGTTCCAACACCTCTTCTTCATCAATGTCACCGATAACGTATACATGTATGGGGGCTGTTTGAAGTATCTTTTGGTGGAGATTCCGCAACTTTGACTCATTCCACGTTTCGATATCACCTATCGAACCTACCTGATCGAGATACAATTTTTGTTGATTTCCTTGTAAATATAGAAAACTCTTTTTATACGAATAATGATACGCATTAAAAATCTCATTTTGGATTCTTCGTGAGTGGAGCTTTTTTTCAAGTTCAACGGATTTTTTAGTAATTAATGGCTGGGTTAATAAATCAAGTAACACTGTCAAAATTTCCGGTTTGATCATCTTATGCTTTTGATTATAAAACTTTAGCGATAAACATAAAACCTGCTTATCGCCTTTTTTATCAATGGAGACTCCTAGTTTCGCTCCATACTCTTCATCCAGCTTTGATTGGATGATAAAGTCATTTCTAAATCGTTCACTTCCATGAAGCAATATGTAGGGCAGTAATGCAGCACCCGTAGTCATTTTCTCATCCAGATCCAAATGGATTCTCACGGCGATCGTCGTTTGAACATACTTCTCCGAAGGCAAAAGATGAAAACTGAAATTCCCTTGCTCCCTTGTGACAAAATCATTTCTCATGTTAACTCCAAGCCTTTATTCTTTTTATTGATATAAACCGATTTTATAAACCTATAGGTTAAAATCAAGCTTATCACCACGAAGGGTATCGATGCGGCTATCAGCAATTTTTTCACGCTTATGAAATGAGATAAATAAGGTAAAAGACCCGTTAACAAGATAAAGAGAATTCCATCCAATGCATCCGCTATCGAAATGACCTTGCCCCTAATGTTATTAGGGGTGGATTGAAGTTCAACATTCAAGAGATTGGAAGGCAAAAACATCGCTATCCATAAAAACAAATATAATATCGGACCTAATATGAGTGGGGAGAAAGCAATGCCGATACTGCTGAATGATAAAATGACTAACGGGACTACAAATCCATATTTAGTTCTTTTCAAGGATAAATATCGTTCTCTCCAAGGAACAGCCAAGTAATTCCCAATTAACATACCTAAGGCTGCAATGAACCGATAAATCCCGTAATACTTCTCTCCGCCTTGAATCGTGGAATTCAATAAGGGCACTAACAAAACATCTGTGATACTTAGACATCCCCAAACCAAAAAAGAGCCGAAAATCAGGTTTTTTAGAACCGAGTGTTTTTGGATATAGGTAATGCTAGTGCTTAACCCGCTTTGCTCAAGATCGTCACTTTCCTCAGTCCCCTTCATTTGGGCTCGGTCACTATCTTCATTGGCAGTGGGGAGCTTCGTCCATGTTATCATTCCGGCAATGAAAAATGTAACCGCATTGAAAATCAATAAACCGATTACAGTGTCATTTAATAATCCGAAAGCGGCAATAGCTGAACCGATCACTCTGGCTATACTTGTCAATATCCCGATTAGACCATTAGCTAGCCCTAGCTGGTCTTTCTTCACCAATGCTGGAATGCTTGAGGACAGTGCAGGATGATAAGGCAGCTCGATGATCCCAATCAGAAGCGTGATAATAAGGATGATGGTTGTACTATGAGCATTAAAAGCCATTACACATGTCAAAAGAGCCAACAAGAGATTGATGATCGTTAAGGTGAACCGTCTTGAATATTTATCGACTATATTCCCAGCTATGGAAAATAGTAAGAATTGCGGGGCGAAACGAATGATGAGATATAGACCAAAGATGAATATCGACTGTGATAAGGTGAAAATATATGCTGCTAGAGCTATCCCTTGGGCCATATTCCCAAGGGTAGAAAAAGACTCCGATAAGCATAAATAAGTAAACCTTTTTTCATTTAATAATGGTGTGTATTTCTTAAATGGATGAAATAAATGCAATAAGATACCCCCAACTAATTTGGATGCCGTAATGACCATCGATCACTTTCAAGTTTCAATCTTTACTTGGAATCAGCTATAACCAAGTTTTGCATATCATGTACAAGCGCTTCACCATCAGGAGACAATGATGCATGTTCTTCAATCGTTGATAAACCCAATTGCAGCTCTTCGCTGATTCTCTCTATTTCCGATTCCATTGATACTCCCTTGTAAGTGGCCCGTTTTTTCTTCAATAGCCGATAGAAATGCAATACTCTGCAATGGACGAAACATCCATGATAAATACCGTATAACGGCCTTAATTCATCTCTCCATGGTGAAGTGTAAATTGGCTTCATATCGTTAAAAATGTGGGGCCTAGCGCACATGATTGTATTCAATCTATTATGGCTTGCTTCATGAATTAACCATTCAGCAATTTTCACCACAGGTCTTGCAACATGGCAGGCAAAGATGGTTCCATGCACTCGAAAATCGGAAAAGAACGGCAGACCAGGCGGGTTGAAGAATACGATATTCTCTATGTTTCCATCAATCTCGGCAAACATTTCTGGCCAGCTGATCTTGATTAATTGCAACGCTTCTTCAAAGGAGTTATTAATGTCTTCGGACACTACTTCAGTTATTTCCATATTCATGCGCAATTCCGCAGAGGATGCAATGTTCACATATTCCTCAAACCAAAAAACTTCGTTCGTAATGAATGGAAGGGTAAATGCTTTATGAAAGGTATGAACATCGAAACTGTACAGGACATGTTCCACTTCAAAAGTGATGTCGTTATTTTCGCTTATTACCAAGATTTCTTTAGCAGCTTGATTTTCTGTCATGTCCTTCAAGAAAAAAATATCCTTTGGTTTCACGGTAAATCTGAGCCTTAAACTTTCCAGCACAGGATTTACCCTTTTGTTCAATTGTAAGAATATGTGCACAAATCCTTTCCAAATCCAAGTTTGCTTTTCGGTTTCGCCCATGGAAGTGAAATTTTTATACTTTTCAATCCATAAATAAACATATGGCTTATTAAGGACATGATCCCTTTCCGCTGCATCGCAGGTCTTGAGCAGGTCGATTGCCTTTCCCAGCCAATTTAGATTTTCCTCCTTGTTTGATTGAAGGATTAGCTCTAACGCTTTAATATTTCTGAGAGAAAGTAATTGTTTATGAACATCCCTTCCAATATTCGAAGGAGCCGGAGTCAATAAATTCTTAAAATCAATTGTTTTCATCATTTATCCTCCATTTACTGCTTTGGAACCGTTTAGATACTTCCCTTATTGTATTGCAATAGTCTTCCGTTTTCGTATTTTTTCCCAGCTCGACTGTAATTCCCCTAACTTCAGGGAACATTTCAAGGCAAATGACCAACTGATTCCAACTTTGTTCAAATGAGATTTGCCCTTTTTTGGATACGCCACTTGCCCCGATATGAATTTCGGCAATATGGGCCCCTTTTAAGAGGCTTAACAATTCCTCGAATGATTTATTAAAGGCTTTGGCTGTTGCCCATGTATGAGGAATATCGAGAATGATTGGAATATTGGCTTCAATGGAAATCTCTTTCAGTAAGGTATAGTCCTCCAGAACATCGACTCCGCCCCAATCATGATAGCGGGGGCCTAATTCAATGACAAATGGAATTCCATAGGTTTCTTGATATCTTTTTATCCTTCTTATCACTCTATCCTTCAGGTCTTCATCTTTTATCGGAGCAAAAATATAACCGAATTGAAGCCCATCCGTCGTTCCCAAGATTGAAAGGTGCTCACCTATCCAATGGGCTTCAATTTCCTTGGCTTGATGGAAAACATCCTTTATTATCTTTCTTGTCGGTTCATGTAAATCGGCCAATGGCAGCGTGCTGCAATGAGCGATCTTCTCGAAATTCGATGGCACGTTATCAATATTCGATGGGAGGTGCACCTCAATATAGTGGAAGGAAGGATCCAACTCTTTATTTATAAAGTCCAAATATTCCGGAGAATCTATCCAAGCCACTCCGATCCCTAATCTTTTCCCTGAAATCACTTCATTCTCCAGTTGTGTTTCAGTTTTCATAATATACCTCCTTACACTTCTTCAAATTAGGTAATCTTACCTTATGTATCTCACACCATAGTGCAAAACTATATATATACCAGAACGAGCTCCCCACATCATATAAGCGGGCAGAAGGATTCCTACCTAAAAGGCTTGAGCCATCATTCAGGAATTTATCTAATTCCTCAAAATTGATCACGTCTTTCAGCTGACTTATTTTTAAAAAGTCATAAGCAACCCGTCCTAATTCGCCATGCTTCATCCATATAAATACAGGATGCGGAAACCCGCATTTTGGCCTTTGCTGTATTTCAATGGGAATTCTATTCTTACTGAGACTGCGAAAAAGGCTTTTTTCCTTATCGGGCGGCATGGATAGGGCAGCCTGGACAAAATCTTGGTCAAGCAAAGGCACTCTGCACTCCACTGAGGAATTCATGGTCCCAAGATCGACCCGCGGCAGTGCATCAGCTTCTAAATGATAAAAGCCGAAGAGCCGGATCGCATCGCCTAAATTTCCTCCAACAGACATAAATGTTTCAATTTTATGTTTTCTTTCCAGAAAACTTGAATCACTTATATTTTTCCAGACTTGTTCATCCATCCTTAAAAGACTTTTGGTTGTGGCCGATTTCATCCAATGATCGAACCGTTCTATTGAATCGGAATGCAGCCAATCATAGCTTCCGAATATTTCATCGCTTCCGGTGCCGGTAATAACAACCTTCAGACCTCTTTTTTCTGCCGCTTCGCCTAAAGCATAATAAGCGACTATCGTTGGATCCATCGATAATCCGTCTTGGTTGGCTAACGCTTGGGGCAACAATTCAATAAAATCTTTTTCCGTTAGAATCACTTCATGCAAGGGTACATTCAAAAATTCACAGACATACTTACTAAAGGGCACTTCGGAATAAGAGAATTCACCTGTTTTTTCATACCTTAGAGTAAATGCCTCCACCTCGGCTCCTTGCGATACCATTTCTGATAATACGGTACTAGAATCCACTCCTCCTGAAAGAAACATCCCCATTTTTTGTTTCGGTTCAATTACGCTGGTAATGGCCTTCGTGAAAAGCCTTTCTAAATCTAAGGGCTCGTTTTTTTCATGGACACCTGACACCTTATCTGAAAGGGCCTCTTTATCAAGACTTAATTCGAGAATTTCCCCTGGAGAGACCTTTTTAATGGAATTTATCAAGGTATTGGGTTCAAGCAGGGTATCCCGGTACATGAGATATTCATACACTTGTGCTTCCGTCATATTGCAATCTTCATCCAAGGCTTTCAACGTATTAAGGAGCGCAGGGAATTCCGAAGCATAGATATATGCGCCAATTTCCGTTTTTGTCCAATATAACGGCTTGATTCCAGGGAAATCACGTGCTAAGAAAAGCTTGTCCGTATACGTATCGAAAGCGGCGATGGCATACATCCCCTTTAATTTCCGCACCCCTTCTTTCCCATACGTTTCAAAAAGCTCTGCCAGGACTTCTGTATCGCATTCCGTCACCCAACAACGGTTCAGCTCATGCCTCAATTGTTGAAAATTATTTAGCTCCCCATTGAAAGTGATAATCCACCGGCCAGAGGAACTTACGAATGGCTGATTCGCTTTTTCACTTGAATCCCTAATCGACAATCTAACTGTTCCCATGACGATTTCATCTAATTCCACAATGCTGCAATCATCAGGTCCTCGATGCTCCATTTCATTTAAACAAGTCTTTACATAGATAGGTTTATTATCTTCCCTTCCAAAAAAACCCGATATTCCGCACATGTTATACCTCCAAATCGAACATGATAATACGCAAATGCATACATGGATATGATATGGCGCACCAAAATAATAAATTTACATACTAGTTTTCATACTGTTTAATTATCTACACGCGGTCCAAGCAGCTGACCTAATACGGCATCCGTCAAGCCGCCGTTCGGATTCGCTTCAAGAAAACCAGGAGCGACAAGTTCTTGCAATTCATTCAATGAAAGTTCTTTATTATCTGAATTAAGTTCGGGATTCTTCTTCGTATTTTTCATATGATCCTTGCCTCCTTTTGAATTAGTTATCAGTACGTGGTCCAAGCAACTGGCCAAGCACGGCATCCGTCAAGCCGCCATTTGGGTTCGCCTCAAGAAAACCGGGAGCAACAAGCTCTTGCAATTCATTCAATGAAAGTTCTTTTTTATCAGTTTGTAAGTCTTGGTTTTTGATTGATTTATCCATAAATATTCCTCCTTTCCACTATGTAGTAACATTTATTATAGATTGGTGCGCCAAATCATATCCATGTACTAAACAAATGATGCCTATCGTTTAGGGGCAATCAGCTGTTCTTCAATATCCACTGGGTTTGCGCATAGTATTCTGAGTTTTAAAGCGGAAGTTATTATATTCCGCTCACCATCAGTAAGGTCATCCGTTTCATGACCTTCCTCAAAAGAAGCTAAAAGATGATAGTAATCTGAATTTATTCTATAAGTCTTATTTAATGGCGAGATGATATAAAAAGATTCGCATGGCAATAGTTCATGAAAGTCGGCACAGCCCTCAATTACACTCAAGACATCGTATTTCGTTTTCATGATAGTCGCTGAAGTATTCTTATAGAGCTTTCCAACCAAAAAGGAAGTATTTTTGCTAGGCAATTTATAAGAAGCTTTGAATATGGCATATTCCAATTCGAAAAGTTCCACTAGTTTTAGTGGAAGCATCTCCTTATAAGATCTAAGAAAGTAAATGAAAGCAGTCGCCTTTTCTATACCTTTGCCATAGCCCAATGGATGAGGAATGCTGAATTCGATATTCCATAAAAAAGGAGATGAAAAGAATTCGTTAAATACATCCGTTTCCATCAATTCATTGTCACTGGAGCATTTTAATTCATCCTTCAACAAGGGAATGCCCATGGAAAACATCGGTATCAAGTGGGCTAGAATCTGTAACCATCTTCCTTTTCTTTCTGAGTGGAACGCACTTACATTTAATTGAAGAAGTTCTTCCTTATTCATTTTTTTTACTGTTCGCTGGAATTTCCCATCCTTGATTTCTGGACTCCACTTAGGATCGATGCTCATTTTCACCAGCAAATCCTGTAACGCCAGCTCAGGCTTAACCGTAGTATTCATGTTTAGGCACAGCTCCCTTTGCATTCATTAGTTTTTCTACATCCGAAGTGATTTGGGTTTCACTGGACAGTCTGTCGGTCATTAAGATCAGTGAAGCATCTTCACCTATCAAAAGATCAACCATCTCCCATATTTGATCATCCACACTTTCACAAGCACACGGGATGAAAGCATCACCAGCTTTCCTGACAGCGCTTAACCAAAACATTGATATGGAAGGGTTACTCCTCAGCAATGCGAGGATTTCTTTTTTATACTTCATTCCCCAATTTTTACAATCCGATAATACCAGTCCCATATCGATGGATAAAGGAACATGTAAACCGCTTAACTCCGTGATTACCTTTTTATAAAATGACTGGGGGGGCAGTGATAATTGTCTAATGGGATGTAAATAAATCGGAATGTCATGATATTCTTTGAATTCGGAAATCCATGATTGTAAACCCTCGATTGATTGTTGATCCTGATGCTGGAAGCCACCGGGATCCATGAACGAATGATTGATCCCCCACGTTCCAACCTTCAGTATTACTTGATCAATATTCAATTCCGATAACAAGCTTACATAATCGGCTAATAATTTAGAATCTTTGTCGGTATATGGCAATGCTATCGTAGTCTTGATTCCAAACTGGGAATATATCATTCGGGAAGCTCTTTTCGATCTATCAGAAAGGATGTTACTGAATATCACAGAATCGACTGGAAAACCGCCTATAAGTACCCCCTGATCCAGCGCAACATCTGAATCTTCAATGTGCACGATTCGTTTCGTTATTTCGCCCGCCTCCATTTCCTAAAGACTGCCTTTTAATAAAGAAGATAATATTACAAATAAATGGAAAAATCTATATATTTTTGTAAAATGAGGAATTTGGAGTGTTTGCTACGCGGGAAGAGAAAGACATGATGAAAATATCAAAGAGAAAATGGTGGCCATCGCAATTGTTGGGAGTATACATAGGGATGATTGAGGGAAAACGAGGAAGACAGACCGGATTGCATCGTAAAGCTGGATGCTAGGTTCGTTCATAACAAAAAAAGATGACCCGATTAAGGGTCATCCTTTTCATATTTCATTCCTATAAACCGACTGGCATCGGATTAGCGAATGCCTTTCATGTATCCTTGAATTTTTGGTGATAAGGCCAGAAGGGCCAGTCCAAGGATGATGGAAGCAACACCGATCACGCCAAAGTATGCCATTTCGGTTTGCGGCGTGTAGAATCTGACGATTTGCGCGTTCAATGCTTGCGCTGCTGCACTTGCCAGGAACCACAGGCTCATCGTTTGTGCCGAGAAGGCAGCCGGAGCCAATTTAGTCGTTGCTGAAAGTCCAACCGGCGATAAACAAAGCTCGCCCAGCACGACTAGGAAATAGCTAAGTACAAGCCATAATGGGTTGACCAATGACTCTGATCCGCTGAAATAAACTGGAAGCAGGATCACCAGGAAGGATAACCCGGCGAACAGCAAGCCTATTGAGAATTTTTGCGGAATGGTCGGCTGGCGCTTTCCTAGTTTAATCCATAACCAGGCGAATACTGGTGCAAGGGTAATGATGAACAAAGGATTCAATGATTGGAACCAGGCCGGGTTTATTTCAATTCCGGCAAAATTAAGCTGTGTGCGTTTGTCTGCATAGCTTGCCAAGATGGTTGCTCCTTGCTCTTGAATCGCCCAGAACATGACCGCTGCGATAAACAAAGGAATATAGGCGATCAAGCGGGACCGTTCGACGGAAGTCGTTTTCGGGCTGCGATACATGAAAATGAAGTAAAGCGTCGGAATAACGATTCCTAGGATACCAACAAGACTAATAAAGGTTTTAATCGTCAAGATCCCTGCATAGGCACTGATGCCAATGAGAACAGCTACGATCAAGGCACCTATTCCAATTTTAGTGAAGGTCGCTTTCTTTTCATCTTGTGATAAAGGATTTGCAGGAACCGTTCCAGCAAGTCCAAGGTTCTTTTTCTTTGTGGCAACAAAGACGATAAGCCCGATCAGCATACCAATTGCCGCCAGTCCAAAACCTAGGTGGAAACTGTAGTTCATTCCAACCGTACCGACAACGAACGGCGAAAGGAATGCACCCATGTTGATACCCATATAGAAGATGCTGAAACCGGAATCCCGGCGTTCGTCATTTTCTGCGTAGATTTCACCGACAATGCTGGAGACGTTTGGTTTCAATAAACCAGTACCTAGTACGATAAGTACCATGGATACAAAGAACATGGAAAGACTGCCTGGTACAGCAAGGACGATATGCCCGAGCATGATCAGGATTCCCCCGTAGAATACCGCTTTCGAGGTCCCGAAAATCCTATCGGCGAACCAGCCGCCAATGATGCCGGACATGTACACTAAAGACCCGTATATGGAAACAAGGGCAAGGGCCGTGGTTTCATCAAGGCCTAGTCCCCCTTTGGAAACTTCATAATACATATAGTAAACAAGAATGGCCTTCATGCCATAATAGGAGAATCGCTCCCAGAACTCAGTAAAGAAAAGTGTGAATAATCCTTTAGGATTTCCAAAAAAACCTTTTTGAGGTACACTATCCACAATTTTCTGTTTATTAATCGTTGCCATACCTAGCCCCCCTTATATTATTGTATAATAACTTTTATTTTCATCTTTGTAAACAAATATTTAGTATATTTAAATAATTAATTTCTAAACAATTATGTAGTGCCATTCCCTTATATACAAACTTCCTAAAAATTGTAAGCCTTTTCAACAAAGGCACTTCTCCCATCAATGATATATTGCCCTAACTTCGTTCCTCTATTACCATATATAGCTGCTTACCGTTATCCTGCACTCCCAAAAATGAAAGGGGCCGATCGAAAAAAATCTGAACCAAAATCGCTAGTTACCCCGTATAATGGAAATAATCAAAACATGAGGAGGCAAAAAAATGACCGGTACCATATCCGTTGTGATGATTTTTTCCATTCCCATAATCGCCATCATTACAAGCCACTTCCAAAAACAAACCGAAATGAAGCAGTCTATGCTCAAGGACCAATTGGAGCTCGAAAAACTTAAACATGAAAACTTCCTTTTGGAGACGGAAAAGATGAGACTGGAACTGGATCAGATGAACTTCGACCAAAAAAAAGACGAGCCAAGGTTACTGTAATCAGGTAACGTTGGTTCGTTTTTTTATGGGTATATTAACACTCAGCTTAAGTTTAATGAATGTATTGATCGCCGACAAGCAGCTCCGATATGACCTTGGTCGGGATGACGAACTCGACCGCCCCCATATATCCCGGGGCAACTTCGAAGCTATCGAAGGCGATGACAAGTTTGCCGTCCTTGTTTATATAGAAGCTTTGCTTTTCATCAATGCCTTTAAATTCCGGAAGATCCTCTTCTTCTTCGACCCAATATACCTTATCCGGATCGGCTGCCATTTGCTGCCTCATCTGTTCCTTGAGGTTCTCGCTGATCACCTGCAGATAGCGATCGTCTTTGAATAGGCTGTTCAATGTCAGCAGCACTTCGTTTTTCTTGTCGACTGTATCGAACTGACTTTCAGTGGAACTGGACGCAGCGGTCGTATCGGTATAACGCTGTACGGATAAGATCGTTTCATTGTCGGTCAATATTTCATACCCGCTTTCAACCGAAAGATTTCCCTTTTCGCCTTCCTTCAGTTTTGACATCGAATCGGTGAACTCCTTGTAGAGCTCCTTGCTCTCAGATAAGTATTTATCATTCAAGCTTTGTTCAAGCCTTTTATTCTCCAGACCGGAAATGGCTGGCGTCCTGATGACGGCCGAGGAATTATTGACTTCTTCCTTCCATTCGACGAATGTAATCACTTTAATGATTTTTTCCATATAAGGAATATCACTCATCGCTTTCGCCGCTGCCGGACTTATATTCACGGATGCCGTCATAATCAGAAGTGCTGCAGCCGCCGTAACCAAGATGTTCCTGCCAACCCTCGGCTTCCTCCTTGGCTTTTCATTCAGGGCAGCTTGGACGACATCTTTCAATTCCTTGGGAATCGGTATATGAAGATACTCGTCACGCAGATCCTTTAATTCTTTTTCCATCTTTTCGTTTCCCCCTGTTCAGTCATGTTGGCCCGCAATAGTTGCAGTGCTTTATACAGCCTCGTTTTGATTGTGCTCACATTCTCTTCCAGAACCTCCGCTATTTGCTCCAATTTCAGGTCTTCAAAAAAACGAAGGACGATTATCGTTCGGTATTTGAGCGAAAGACCTTCCAGCGCCTTTTGCAAATCAAGGTCAGGGTAGTGATCTTCCTCGCCGCTGCGCAAATATTCGATCGTTTCATCATCGGCGACGGTCAGCTTCTTTTTCTTCCGCAGGAGATCATATGCCGTTCTGACGATGATTTTATATAGCCAGCTATCTATGGATGCCGGGTCTTTGATTTTATTGCTGGAGGTAAGCGCCTTCCTGATCGATTCTTGAACGATATCCAGTGCATCCTCCTGATTCTTAACATAGTAAAAAGCAAGTCTGTACAAATTTTCTTGCCGTTCGGTAATCCTGGCCGCTAATAATTGATTCATATCTAGATTCTTCATTGCATGAAAGAGCTCCTTACCTTTAAATTACGTATCCTAGGTACAAAGAATAGACGCCTATGAAGTAGAAAAAGTTTGAAATTTCACAAGGAAATATTTTCATACAAATTAATGCAATTTTTTACAAACTTTTAAGGCTTTTGGCGCGTCTATATAGTAGAATGATAAACGAGGTGGAGTGCGTCATGAGGAGATTAAATTATAAAAAAGTCTTTATTTTTCTATTTTGTTTAATAGCGGTAGTCGGTACGATGGGGTTAGCCATCAAAAGCCTTGCTTTTGATAAAAAGAAAACCGTTTCGGCCTATACCAACGATAAAAATTACCCAGAAGCGGATATCCAAACGTATGTGAAGGACGATACGAAAGGCGGATATTCGGTGAGCAGGCCCGTTATACATGTAGAAAATATCGACAAGCAACTAGAAGCTTACATAAAGAACGAAATCAAGGACTATGAATTGAAATGGAAGTCCTCCGACGTAAAGGCGTCAGAGCTTAACCTCACTTATACGATCCTCCATTTCAGTAAGCAAACCTTTACCATTTCCTTCGATAAATATGAACAGGTGGAAGGTAAGAAGTATAGCGAATCGCGAATCTTCACTTATGATATCCCCTCCCAGAAGAAACTCTCCATAGAAGACATTTTTGCCAAGGATAGTGATTATTTATCCGTCTTATCCGAAATTGTTTTTGAAGAGTTGACTTCCAGGGAAAAAGAGGGAATTTCAAAGGGTCTCATTAAAAAGGAAAACCAACTGACAGCAGCCAATTTTGATTCTTTTTCAATTTTGAAAGATACGCTCGTTTTCTATGTTAAGACTGACGACTCAACCAAGGTTCATACGATTGCCATCAATAAGGATCTTTTCAAAGATAGTTTGCTAGATTCCTATCAAAGTAAAGATTTGAATGAGGATCGTGTAAAGGAATGGCAGCCTGAGCATATTGTCGCCAAGCTGCCTGTGCAAAACGAATGGATTGATCCAGCCAAGAAGGTCATTGCCTTAACGTTCGATGATGGTCCGCACCCAAGTCATACCATGTCCATCTTAAATGATTTGGACAGGTATGATGCACATGCAACCTTTTTCGTGCTCGGAAACCGTGTACAGCATTATCCACAGGTTCTGCAAAAAATGCTGGAACAAGGTAACGAAATCGGCAACCATTCATGGGATCATCCACAGCTGACACGCTTAGACAAGGGGAAGATCAAGGATCAAATCAAAAGCACCCAGGAAGCTGTTGATAAAGCCACTGGCATGGAGCCAAGCCTGATCCGCCCCCCATATGGAGCGATCAACGACAACGTACGTGATTACATGGATGATTTGAAGGTCGTACTTTGGGATGTCGATCCCGAGGATTGGAAATACCGCGATGAAAAGAAAATCGTCAACAAAGTGATGGACAAAGTCAGTGATGGCAAAATCGTATTGATGCATGATATTTACCAAACAAGCGCAGAAGCTGCCGGCAAAATCATTAAGCAGCTTCATGACAAAGACTATCAAATGGTCACTATTTCGGAGTTGGAGAAGGTACAGAAGGACCGTGAACTTTCCGGAATCGTCGTAAATGAATAAACGAAAAAAAGAGCCTGTCCTTTCGAGACAGGCTCTCAGACTGTAGACAAACTCGATGAAAATCGAGTTTGTCTATTTTTATGGCCTGTACAATTTAGACGTTGATTTCCACTCCAGGCACTCGCTTTCCGCGGGCGGTCGGGGAGCCTCCTCGGCTTTGCCTGCGGGGTCTCCCCTAGACGCGCTTTTCCCGCAGGAGTCTCGTACCTTCCGTTCCAATCAACTTTGTCTTACCATTTAGATAGAACACTTTTGACTGGAGTCATTTTTGTTTTAAAATTGAAGGATTAAAACTTGAGGTGATGAGGATGCTTTCTAAACATGATTCTATTCAGCGAGATCAACTTGAAATGATTACTTTAGATCAACTGGTGCCACCGAACCATTTGGTTCGTAAAATGGAGGCTGCCATTGACTTCACTTTCATTTATGACTTGGTGAAAGATATGTACTCAGAGGTAGGACGCCCAAGTATTGATCCAGTTATTTTAGTTAAACTGACTTTCATTCAATATACCTTCGGTATTCGTTCCATGCGTAAAACGATTGAAGAAGTTGAAACCAATATGGCTTACCGTTGGTTCTTAGGCTATGGTTTCCATGATAAAGTACCTCATTTCTCTACGTTCGGAAAAAATTATGAGCGACGCTTTAAAGATACAGACCTGTTTGAACAGATTTTCTGTCGCATTTTAATGACAGCTGCTAATAAAAAGGTAATAAGTGTAGAACACGTTTTCGTGAATTCCACACATGTGAAAGCCAGTGCGAATAAACGGAAATTTGAAAAGAAAATCGTTCGTAAAGAAACACGAGCGTATCAAGGACGTCTTCAAGAAGAAATCAATCAAGATCGTGAAAACCATGGAAAGAAGCCTTTTCCACCAGATAAATTTGATAAGGAAGAAACCAAAGCAATTAAAGAAAGTACTACGGATCCTGAGAGTGGCTACTATGTGAAAGATGAACGAACAAAACAGTTTGCCTATTCATTCCATGCGGCCGCAGACGGCAACGGTTTTGTATTGGGAACGATTGTAACACCTGGTAATACACATGACAGTCATATTTTGGAGCCACTTGTTGAGCAAGTGATTGAGAAAGTTGGAAAACCAGAAGCAGTTGCCGCAGATGCAGCTTATAAAACACCAGCGATTACAAGCTACCTATTTAACAAAGAAATCACACCTGCTTTACCCTATACACGTCCTCGTACAAAAGAAGGATTCTTTCGCAAACATGACTATGTTTACGATGAACACTTTGATTGTTACCTTTGCCCTTCGGGAGAAACTTTAAAGTACTCAACAACAAATAAAGAGGGCTATCGCGAGTACAAATCGCCCAAACAAATTTGTGCAACATGCTCATTTTTATCACGGTGTACGGAAAGCAAAGACCATCAAAAAGTAGTGACACGGCATATCTGGCAAGCATATGTGGAAGAAGCAGATCATCTGCGTCATCATCAAGAGGTAAAACCTATATATGCGAAACGCAAAGAAACGATTGAGCGTGTATTCGCAGATGCAAAAGAAAAGCATGGTATGCGTTGGACTACTTTAAGGGGACTTAAAAAATTGTCGATGCAGGCGATGCTTACTTTCGCTGCCATGAATGTAAAGAAGATGGCCACTTGGACATGGCAAGGTCCTAAAACGGCTTAACATAGCGGCTCGAAGAGCCCAAATCTCGTAACCTTTGGTTAAAATTTCAAAGGAATTTCAAAAGGGGTTCGGAATTTTTTAATTCCGAACCCCTTTTGTCTACAAACTGAGAGCCTGTCCTTTCGAGACAGGCTCTTTTGCATCCATATAAAATAAGCAGACCTTTGTTCATATGGCAAAGGTCCTCTCCGTTCTTTCATTACCCAAGGTCTACGTTATGATAAACTTGTTGAACATCTTCCAAATCTTCCAATGCATCGACCATTTTTTCGAATTGCGCTTGTGCATCTTCTGGAAGGGATAGGTCATTTTGAGCAAGCATCGTCAGCTCCGCCACTGTAAAATCCGTGATGCCGGCTTCTTTGAATGCCTGTTGCACAGCATGGAATTGTTCAGGCTCGGCATAAACGATGACCGATTCTTCTTCTTCGATGATGTCGCGTACATCAACATCCGCTTCCATCAATAATTCCAGTACATCATCGGCCGTTTTACCTTCGATCCCGATCACTGCCGTTGCATCGAACATATAAGCAACAGATCCGCTGACACCCATATTCCCGCCGTTTTTCCCGAATGCGGCACGTACATCGGATGCCGTCCGGTTCACATTATTTGTCAATGCGTCCACGATGACCATCGATCCATTCGGTCCGAACCCTTCATAACGAAGTTCATCATAGCTCTCTTCCGAACCGCCTTTTGCCTTTTCAATCGCACGGTCGATGATCGCTCTTGGGACATTGTATGTTTTGGCACGCTCAAGCACGACCCTCAATGCTTGATTCGATTCCGGATCAGGTTCGCCTTGTTTCGCCACTACATAAATTTCCCTGCCGAACTTAGCATAAATCCTGCTTGTATTAGCATCTTTTGACGCTTTTTTTTCTTTAATATTATTCCATTTACGACCCATTATATTTCACTCTCTTTCATCATTGAATAGATACGAATAGCTTATGATGATATCTGGCCTGCTGGGACATCCGCCATGAGAATCCCGATCGAGGTCGACCATACATTTACTAGATTATATTATACATCAATTGTATAAATTTGAAAAAGTCCTGATACCCCCATCAATGGGCGTAACTGGATTGGCTGATGCTTCCTTAATAAAATACTTTGGAAACTATCAAGATTGGTATAGTATGAAGTGATTGGAAAGGAGAGATATTCATGACGGAAAGCAAAATCATCATCGGGATACCCGGTAAATGGAAGAACCGGGCGGAATTGATTCAGGCGGTCGCTTCAAAAAGCGAAGGGTACCTGTTAACCGGGAATATTTTTCACAATAACGATAAAAACATTACGTTTCAGGCGGAGATCCAGGATTATGAGCCAGCTTTAAAAGAGACTTTTTCGTATGCCAGTAAAGGAAATTTCCCTGAAGGCTTACTAGCGGAAATCAATGAACACACCCTTACCGTTTATATACTAGCCGATGCATCCGATACTGATTCTGTTGCGGATTTGATTGATGCCGGAGCTGCCATCCTGAGGGCAGGCGGAATGGCCGTGAAAATTGAAACGACTGGCATTGCCCATTCGAAGGAAGATTGGCTAAAGCTTCAGCAAAGCCCTGATATTCTCTCGGTTTATGCCCATTTCGTCACGATCATAGGCGAGGAAGATTATTACTGTTCGTTCGGAATGAAATCTTTTGGACTTCCAGATGCCGTGACACTTAACACGATGAGTCCGAAAGAAGCCGCTTCCCTGCTCAACACCTTCAATTACTACCATGTCGGTGAACGGCCTGTCTTTACGAACGGTGAAACCTTCAGCATCCAGCAGGACGCACCGGACTTCACCTTAACGAGCCTTCAGGATTTCAGGTACGAGCAGGACCACCCCTTCTACAACCCATACGGATTATGGAATTTGGGCATCAGTAAATAGCTCCTATTCAACTGTGGATAAACTCGATGACACTCGAGCTTATCCACAGTTTTTTTGTTTTATACAAAGGAATGGTTGAATGAAGTTCATTTAAATTGAATCGCCTATAATCCTTTCAACAACTAGCATCATTGTTCCCCATTATTCACATCATCTAATTCACCCTCTTAATTTTAGTGACTATGAACAATGACAATCCTATAGCATTCATTTATTATGAAATAAAAAGTTACATAAGACGTTACTTAATATAACATCGCATCGGAATTCAGTAATCCGCGAGCACTCACTAAAGATAATGGGGGAATAAGAATGGCCTTAGAAAACACAAAAAAAATGGTCAGCATGGATGAAATCAATCATTCTAAAAAAAAGAAGTTTAATATGCCGCATATTTATGTCATTTTATTCGCATTTATCTCACTTGCCGCCATCGCCACTTATTTCATTCCAGCAGGGGTTTATGAGCGAATTCCAGGTCCGGAGGGCAGGCTTACGATCAACCCACATTCCTATCAAACCGTTGAACAAACACCTATTACGCCTGTTGATTTCATGACAGCTATACCAAAGGGCTTGATAGCTGCCGGAGAGGTTGTTTTTTTCACCTTCATCATCGGAGGAATTTTCTCTGTACTTCGTAAAACAGGTTTGATTGAAATGGGAGTCGATCGATTGGCCAGGCGATTTTCATCAAAAAGCATGATGCTGATCCCCATCCTCACTTTCGTATTTTCGATTATTTGCAGTTTGATCGGCACACAGGAATTATGCTTAGTGTATGTTCCCGTCATCCTCCCTCTTATGATTGCCTTAGGATTTGATTCCATGGTTGCCGTCTCAGTAGCCTTAGTAGCAACGACCGCTGGATTCATGACAGGTTTCCTTAATCCCGTCAACACCGGTTTAAGCCAGAAAATAGCAGGACTCCCCGTATATTCTGGCATCGAACTCAGGATCATCGCTTTTATCCTTTTCCTTTGCGCGGGGACGGCTTACATCATGCGCTATGCTAAAAAGGTTAAAGGCAATCCCGTGTACAGTTTTGTATGGGAAGAAGACAAGGACAAACGGAGGCAATTTCTGAATAAACCCGAATCTGAAAAATATAAGGCGAATAATAAACAGAAAATTGCTTCAATTACCTTGTTTGGCTTTTTGATTCTCCTCGTATATGGCGCTTTAGCAAAAGGTTGGTTCATGTTGGAAATGGCGGGGCTTTTCATCATAATGGGAATCGTGGTTGGTCTGATTGCCGGGTTAAACATCAACGAAATTTGTGAAGGATTTAACGAAGGATTCCGGGAAGTCTTGGTCGGCGCCATGATTGTAGGTGTGGCAAGGGCTGTCGCAGTTGTTATGGAGGACGGCCAAGTAATGGACACGATCGTTCATGGCCTCGGTAATCTTGTAGGGGACTTCCCCGCTGTATTCAGCGCCATCGGCATGTTCATTGTCCAGATGTTATTCAGCCTTTTAATCCCATCCGGAAGCGGTCAAGCTCTGGTTACCATGCCCATCATGGCACCATTGGCCGATATCATCGGCGTTACAAGACAAACAGCCGTGTTAGCCTATCAGTTGGCAGATGGAATTGGCAACATATTATATCCCACATCAGGCTATTTCATGGCGACCCTTGCCTTATCGGGAGTTGCCTGGCAAAAATGGGTTCGCTTCTACCTCCCGTTGTTTTTTATCTGGTTCCTCCTATCTGGCACTTTTTTAATCATCGCCCAAACCATTCAATGGAATGGTTAATCGTGGTCGGATGATCCACGGGGACGAATTTCGCTCGATGGTGGTCGGATTATCCACACGGACGGACGAATTTCGCTCGATGGTGGGCGGATTATCCACATGGACGGACGAATTTCGCTCGATGGTGGACGGATTATGCACGGGGACGGACGGATTTCGCTCGATGGTGGGCGGATTATCCACACGGACGGACGAATTTCGCTCGATGGTGGACGGATTATGCACGGGGACGGACGGATTTCGCTCGATGGTGGTCGGATGATCTCCGAAGACGGACTAAATCCCCTCCTGATAAGGAAGGGGATGATTTTCATTCCTCTGCACTTTTCTTCTTCATCACTTCGATTTCATTTGAAAATGTTTCTTCGATTTCTTTTTTATTTCCATATAAAAACAAATTATCGCCCATTTTAATTTTATATTCACATAGCTCTTTCCGATGTTTCACTTCTCCGCTTTCAATAAATAAAATATTGATATCGGCTTCTTGCGATAGGATATCAGCCACCTTGACGTCGATGTACTCAGACTTTTCATATATATCAATCTTCATGAGTACATCATCATCTTCCAAAAATAGGATGTCTTCTATCGGATGTTCCCATAATTCATAGTGATTGTACATTTCACTTTTCATTTTAGCCGAAAGTCGGTTATTCATGAACCTTGATTTGATAAGAACGGTCAATACAATCAATATTCCAATGATGATGCTCAATTCAGTCAAGCGCAGGTCATCACTAAGTAATGTACTGATTGATGAAATAATGACTGCAAGGGAGAAAACACCAAATAAAATTAAAAACATGCTTATTTTTCTTCGCACAGGGTGATCAATGATGGATTTTGATTCGTCCGTTGTGAACCCAGTCCCTGTCAGCATGGAAATCACTTGGAATCTGGCTACCTTTGACTTCAATCCAGTCATCTTCAACAGCGTAACCGATATTTCAATAACCAGAGCAATAATTATCATATAAAGCAGCATAAACAATACATTCGTCAAAACGATCACTTCCTCTCCTATGGTTTACCCAAACCAAGCTAAAAGCAATCCCCTTCGTTTTCGTATGTTTTCCCTCTATATATTCGCTTGTTGCCCACAACTTTCCTCGCATAAAAAAACACAGTAAAAGGCATACTGTGTTTTGATATTCGTTCAGCTTTCCATTAAATCGTCTTCAGTAATAGTTTTTTCAAAAGCGGTGTAAATTGTTCCGGCAACTCAGCTACACTCGGAACCATCAGGCGCTCCTTGCCATAGATGTTTTTCATCGTCATCTCTTCGCTTTCTTCAATCGTTCCGTCGGCTAAAAACAGGCCAATGACCTCTATTCCTTTTTTTCTGGCTTCGGATACGGCAAGATGCGTATCGACAATTCCATTTTGGTCATAATCGCTAGCTGCCGGCTCACCGTCGGAAAACACGAGCAAGAAACGGTTTTTTTCTCGTCTTTTTTCCAATTCCATTGCCGCAACCCTGATACTGTATCCGTCACGGTTGTCTTCCTCCGGTTCAAGCTGCATGATTTTTGCTCCCAAGTTCAAATGGAACGAATCGGAATGGGACTGGATCACGTGGAAGTAATTCGGCTGATAGCCCTCCCTCACCTCATTTGCGTCTTCCCAAAAACCAACGATCGAGTGGGCGATCCTTAGCTTTTTCAGCACTTCATGGAACAGGGCGACGCCCCGTTTCGTTTCATCCATTTTGTTGTGCATCGAAGCCGAGCAATCGATTAGTAGTGTAAATACGGCATCCAATTCATTGGAATCTTGGTTCTTTTTGTAGAAAACCCTTGGATTTTCATCGAGTACAAGCGGCAGCAGCTTCTGCGATAAACGACCAAAAAGCAAATCTTTTCTAGGTGCATTCTTTTTATTTTCAAGTGTCTTTTCAATCGTGCTCGAAAGTTTCCGCTTGAATGGCTCAATATCCGCGACAAACTCACGGTACCGTTTTTCTTCGGCAGGAGTGGGCACTTTTGCTTCTTTGATGACTTGGACGACGTCTTTATTGTCTTCACCAAATGGGTGTTCACCACTTTTTCCGACGTTCGTTTGCTTCTTCTCAAGCGTTTCCTGCTGATTGTATTCCTTTTGCTGACTTTCCCCTGACGAACCTTGAATCGATGCCAATGCTTGATCGGCATCTTCCGCTTCACGTGCCCCCCCGCCCATCAGGCTTGTTTTCGTACCTTGCTCCAATTCAAATTGCAGGAAGGTCGAGTTACTCTCGCCATTCTTGTTTTCCCGATGCCATGTCGAGAATTTTTCATCAATGAACTCGCTCTTCTCTTCATCCACATCTTCCGTATCATCGTTGTTCAGTTCATCATTCCTCGTCAGCTCATCAAATAAGGAGTTCGCTTTGTACTTATCGACATGGGCGATCGGGAAGATGAAATATTCATTCATCGTATCCTGATACTCATCGTTCACCCGAAAAATGATTTGCTCGCAAATTCTTGTGATATCATCCGTTTTCCTCGCTTCGAAAACGGAATGGATGTACGGTTTGATTTTCTCCAGCTCTTCCAGCTGCCGGATGTTGGCTCTCGGAAAAATCGGATCTGGCCGGTCTGATTGAAGCAGCAAATAGATGAGGCAGTATAATTCATCCAGGGCAAAGCTTCTTGTGACATTCGTCGCTAATTGACTTTCGAAATATTGTTTAAGGTATGTGCCCCTTACCGAAAACCAGCTTTTCGTGCCCGGCCTTTCTTTCTTCACCAGCTCTTCCAAGCGCATGTCTTCCAATAAAGCGAACAATTGGGCAGCAAACTTCGGAATCGAGGTTTCTGCCATCATGTCCTGATAATCCTTCATGCTTTTAATGGCTGAATAATGCAGCGTCCCTATCGTTCTTAGGAGGACGTCCGTTTTTAAGCCCGCTTCCTTCACTTCCTTATTGCCATTTTCCCAAAAATGGCTGGCTGTGACCTTATTCTCGATCAAGTCGATGAAGGAGCCATAATTGTATTCGAATTCAAGATCCGGAATACCGGATAAGACTGTCGAAAGATCCTGCAGCTGCAAAAATAGAGCCGTATCGATTATTGAATCATTGAACCGGATATACTTCATGAGGCATTCTCCTAGTTAGAATAATGTGTCCGCCAGATTCTTCACAAACTCACGCTCCCGCTCCTCGTCCAATTTATCGACGATCGAACGGAGGATCGCCCGTTTCGGCGGGATTAGAACACTCAGATCACAAGCATCAAGCAACGCCCGGATCGACGCGGCATCTTCGGCAACCTTTCCTTGATTGACAGCGTTTATCAAATCACTCGACAGCTTGACGAACAAGTCTATATTTCTTGGATCCTGCAGCTTTGTATTGGTCTCGATCAATTGCTTTAGCTGTTCCCCTTCAATGTAGGGAACCTCTATGACGACAAACCTATTTTTCAGCGCTTCATTCAGCGGAACCGTCCCTACGTATCCTTCATTGATCGCCGCAATCACATTAAAGCCATCTTTTGCGGTGATGACCTCGTTCGTGAAGGGGTTCGTTATCGTCCGCCTGTAATCGAGCACTCCATTGATCAGCGGCAGTGTTTCCGGTTTCGCCATGTTGATTTCATCTATGTATAAAAAATGCCCGTAATTCATCGAATTGATCACAGGTCCGGGAACGAATTCTATCACCTGTTTTTCCTCTTTATAGGATAATGTCTTGAAGCCCAATAAGCTTTCGGCATCCAAATCGACCGAGCAGTTGACACTGAACATCGGCTGGTTGAATAGATGTGATAATGTCTCGGCAAACTTTGTTTTCCCCGCCCCTGTCGGCCCTTTCAAGAGAATGTTCTTCCCCATGCTCAAGGCGCTGATGGCATCCACCATCAAGTCCATCTCCGGAGGCAAATAGCCGCCCGGCCGAATCAATTCCTCAAATTGAGCAGGATTTATCTTGTTTACTTCTAATATATTAGCGATTTCTTTTGGCAATTCATTGATCATTATGTTCCTACACCCCTTTTTGTACATTTTAAGGCTCTTTCCTATTAAAAACAAACACGAAGAAAAAGACCAGTCATAAAAAGCGCAAGAAAGAAAAAAACCGATTCCCCATATGCTATGGAAATCGGTTTTTTTCTTTTACTTTTCTATATTTACACTGGGTACTCCGACTGCCGTGCAATGATCGGGAACGGATTTCAAAACGACTGCATTTGCCCCCACTTTCGATTTCGTGCCAATTCGGATGCCACCCAATAATTTAGCGCCTACTCCAATATAGGCATGATTACAAACCTCAGGTGCTTGTCTGCTTTCTTTATTTTGGCCGAATGTTACTTGATGAAAGATTGTAACATGGTCGCCTATTTTAGTAAACGGATTGATGATAATACCTTTAGCTCCATGAGGCAATCGTAAATCCTTTCCAATTCGACATTGCGCAGGAAATTCACAGTTCATGAACAGTCTTATGATCAACAAATCAATCATGCGGTACAAAATCCATAATAGTTGCTTTAAGACAGGAATCTTCACTTTATAGTAAATGATATTGCCTATTCGATAAACAAACATGACCATCACTCCGTGAATTCCGCCGAGCCTCCCCCAGTTATTAAACAACCTCAATTTATTTAACCATTTAAATAACCCCATACTAAACCTCCTAGGAGCATGACTCTAATTTATCAAACAGAGTTCGTAATTTTCCTTCTTCTTTTTCCCAGTTGTATTCTTGTTTATAGGCAGTCTTGCCTCGTTCCCCCATGTGTGCTGCCATGCCAGGGGAATCCAGTAAATCAACCGCTTTTTGAACGACATCATCGATATCGGATACATCGACCGACATGCCACAGTTCCATTTTTCCAGTTCATCTTGAATCAGAAAATCAGAAACCAGGAAGGGAATGCCTGCCGCCATATATTCAAAGCATTTTGTCGTTTTACCGCCGATGAAATTCGGATTGGGAACTAAAAATGCCATTCCTACATGTGCCCTCTGAATCGCTTCAAACGCTTTATCAAAGGCCATTCCACCCTCAAGACTGACATATTCGCCCAAGTCGTTATCAAGAATGAAGGTTTTCAATTGTCCAATATACTCTTCACTGCCCGTTCCGATGATCTTCATGTGAAATGTTTTCTTTACTTCCACTAACCTTTTAGCGAGATGGAGCATCGTTTCCCCGCCACGAATAGCTGAAATGCTCCCTAGATAAATGAAAGTGAACACATCTTCTTTCGTGACATTTTCTTTCATAAAAGGGACCTTCGGGTAATTATACACATCGACCGTTGGACAAGTCAGGAATCGATAGTCATCTTTATACGTACTTTCTGCGAACACGACGCCGCTGCAGGATTTTAGCAATTTCCTTTCCAACTGCCGATACATATTCAATGCAAAACCAGGGATCTTTTTCCTCATGAGAACCTTTGGTACATTTTCATGCATGTCATATACGATGACGGGCCGATAGTGAGGAATCCATCTTATGATTTTCATTAAAATGAGCAGCTCTGGATCGTGAAACTGAATCACATCAGGTTTCTCTTTCTTAATCTTCTTATATAATGGTATCCAGTTTAACGCCCTTTTTTTCTTTGGCCGTTTAGGTAACAATTCCACCTCTATATTGGGCGGGATGTTACCCGGGATTAGATTATTTTCAACCGCTATATGCTTGACCTTGTATTTTCCTGTTCCTCCATGAGTGAATGCTTGCCGAAAATATATTCTCGTATCACTCCATGGATGAACCGAACTAATATTATAAAATAACTTCATTTGTTAACTCCTTTTTGTGTATCCGCCCCTGGCAATGCATACATGATAAGGAAGGTAAATACCATCCCGCCTGTAACAAACGTAGTGGTAAGCGAAGTATCCGCTAAACACCAGGCAGGTATGACAAACAGGATGATTCCAAACCGCCGCCACTTTACATCCTCGGTAAGACTGTCATAAATCCATAATAAAACCGACAAAATCCCTGTATACATGAACAAACCAATATAACCAAAATTAGCAAAAGCATCGGCGAACATATTCGCATTAGCGGCCATTTGCGGCCGGCCAAAGTACTCTGTACCGATAATATAGGGCGGACTCCTGTCATAGACAGGATCAATGAATCTTTCTAAAATGTTATACGATAGCAACGCTTTTGGATGGGTTGAAAAAAAGTCGATATAATAGGTTGTCAGCAAACCCGGTGTGATGATCATCCTTCTGGCGAATAAATTGGATAAATAAGCCTGATCAAGGATGAAATCCAGGAGAATGCTGATGCCCAGCAGCGAGCACAGGCTCAAGCAAAAATATATGGCGAAATTCCGCCCTTTATCATGGGACGCAATAAATACCATAATTAACAAAAACGTCGATAATAGCGTCGATTTCAACCCGTTTGTGGTGTACAAAAGGTATTGCAGGGCCAGGCCGAGAAACACATAGCTATATTTCTTCCGGCATAAACCGAAGGCCACGATAAGGGGGTTCCATACTTTTGCGAGCCACTGGATGATATATCCTCCAGCAGGCGTTAGCTTGACTCGTGAAATCATTCGTTTATCATAAATATCCTCGGCATCTATCGGAGGCTTCAGGCTGATTCCACCCGAAACCATGAAGGTATAAAGGAAAAAAATCAGCAGTGAAACAATGAAAACGACTTTTAATAGGCCCATTTTCATATGCGCGGGTGTAAACTTCAACGCCGGCAGGTGATTTACGTTTCCAATGATCAGTAAACATAGAAATAACATCGTATTCGTATAGATAAATTTAGGCTGTATATCACTAAATAAATAATTCGGAACCCAAGCTACCGGTATATACACAATGAAATATAAAATCCAAAAAACGAGTTCTGAAGGCTTTTGCAGATCATTTTTGGTGAATAGGACAGGCAATAGGATAAAAAACATTGAATAGGCTATCATCCCTGCGGTCGGAGGTCCCCGGAAAACGAAGCCCATATACCCATATTCAGGAGAAATGAAATGAACGTAGGAAATATCAAGTAACAAAACGTACAATCCCACTAAAATGATTTGGATAAGCTTCATTTTTTTGCGTTTTCCTCTCCTTCTATGGAATGTATCGCCCTATAGCCGAGGAGAGCAAGAAGGTAGTAGCTGGCCCCCATACAAATGCTAAAATAAAGTATCGCCGTTTCAGCCGATTTCCCTAAAGTGAAAAGGAACACGACTCCAATACATAATAACAACAGCCGTGAAATCTCCCATACAAGCTGAGTCTTTTGTTTATTGACTAAAAACAAGATTTGCGAAACTGGCATAATGTTCACTTGAGCTAACAACATAATTGACAACAACCTCACATATTGTCCAGAAACACGCCATTCTTCTCCAAAAACAAAACTAAAGAGACCGGGTGCCATCACTGCTAAAAGTGCCATTGAGGGCAAACCGACCATCGCCGTTTTAGTAATGATGCTCTTATACAAATGCAAAACCCTTCCTGGTTCATTTGGAATGCTTTTTGACACTTCGGCATAGAATACTGTCGAAATACTCGCTCCCAGTAAACTGATGGGTAAACCGACCGTTTTTATAGCCATGGAAAAATGGCCTGTCACGTCAGGTCCGTATAAACGCATCAATAACAAAATGATGATTTGCAGAGATAAAGAACTTAAGAGAGTTGACCATGTGGAGTATTTGGCGAATTTCTCATATTTTTTAAGCAAATAACGCATTCTTCTAAAATCCACTTTCGGCCAATGCATCTTTTCCAAGAATAATCTCCATATATACGCAAGGGAAATTCCGCGTCCAATCATATCTCCCGCGATTAAACCGATGCCTGGCGTCACATGATTAATGGAAATAAGTGAGAACTGACTGATCACATTACTAATCGATTGAAGCAGCTTAGAATGGGTTAACCCTTTAAACTTATCTTCCTTTAACAGCCAGTAAGTCATCACCTGATAGACCCCTGCAGAAAACAGCCCAAATGAAAGCAAAAGGTCATTCATGATCGAATTTTCTATACCATATAAGCGAAATAGCGATAGATCAAGGAAGCCTAAACCTAGATTGAAGATACAAACGATGGCAATCGTAAACATGCTCATGTACATTAAATGAACCGTATTCTTATGGTTTTTTTCTAAAGGAATCGCCTTCTCCAAACAAAGAGAGGCAAATGACATGAGAATGGCCAAAAGGGATGAATAGGTTGCAAACACCCCAAAATCTGCTGGTTTATATATTCTTGTTAATATGGGCGAACTTGCAACGATGATCAGCTGTGCAAGGGAATTCCCCGTTAATAATACAAGTAACTTATTCATGAATTCATTTTTAATTTTCATATTCTCATATCACGCCACATCTCTAGTTTATAGACTTGGATACCTTGTTCAGATCAGCTTGGTTTCCATTTCGTTAACGTTTCTTTTATTTCATCGGCCGGATGGTACATCATCCAGTCAAGGATCGATAAATTTTGTATACACTCTTTCCCATTTCTGGTCTCATATACGGGATGACTGAAGTTTTGATAGATGACTTCGATACCTTTTGCTTGAAATAGCTCCTCGTCAAGATAAGCTCTACCGCTTTTTCCGCTCAAATAGCATGTACCTCCAGTTTGCTGAAGTAAGCTGACCAATCTCTCGGTTTTCCCGGCGGTTGTATCAAAATCAGTGGAAAGGTGCGTTTCACCTTCATAAGTTAAATACTGTAAAATCAATTCTAGTAACTGAACGTTTAAATCGACCAGCATAGCGTGTTCTTTTTGATAGGCTTCCTCCAACAGCGGGAAAAAATCGTGGAAGTACGGAGCCTTTTTATAAACGTCCGAAATTTGCTGCAAGTGATTCCTTTGCCATTTTTGGTTGGGCGGATGGTAGCTAATTAGCTTTTCATGTAACATGTCAGGCTTCTTTTGAATGGGCACCGTTAACCTGGACCCTTTACCATCGGCACCTTGTATATACGTTTTATTTTGAAAATTACTTGCGGAGTATTTCACATCTATCAAATAGATGAAAACATCCGATTGGAATATCTTATGGATCAATCCGATCCAGGGCAGGAAATTGGGCTGGTGAATGGTGACGATCTTCTTTTTTTCCACCTATAAAACCTCTTTTGAAAAGATTAATAGGAAGGTCTCCGCGTATTTACTATTCACTTGGGACCCCCTCCAACTGCCGATATGCTCCGCATTCACTAAATAATGCCCCATATAACCGGTAAGCTGTGATTGGAATATGGTGATCATACGTTTTTTATCTTCCATGAATTCCGTAATATCACTATAAATATTCGGGTGAAATTGATTGGCAGCGATGTTATTATTCTGGTTGATTTGTTCGAATTCATATATGGTGAATTGTTTTTTCCTGAAACAGCTTCTTACCACCTTTGAAAGCTTTTGATGATCTTGATGACTGTCCTTCATCCAATGTGTGTATACTTCGTCTGGATCCACCTTTTCGATGATATCGTCGAGTTCTTTTATTAATTTATGAAGAGGGATATCTTCAACGTTATTACCCTCGCAATGCTCGGAAAACCGTACCTCATAACCGAATTCCCTTGCTGACAGTATTGCCTCTTGTTTCCTTACCTCGATATTCGAGGGGATGGAAAATATCATGTTGATAATGTGATGTCCTTGGTTCAACAGCTTACGAATGGTGCCTCCCATACTAATTTCCGCATCATCCGGGTGTGCTGTTACTAGCAATATTTTTTTCATCATGTTCCTCCATTTAAAGCTTGTTCAATAATGGATATCGCTTGAAGCGTCATCTTCTTTTTTTCCATGTAGGCGGCTACATTTTTCATTAAAATGAATTCCGAAAATTGATTCATTTCATAAAGCAAACTATTATCACTGATGGGCTCACTTATCGTTTCTTCCATGTCATTAGTGATACTGCGATAACTTATTGTGCGGATATCGTACAACGAGTGAAAACGCAAGGTTCCGTTCTCTCCATAAATTTCCGATATTGTATCATTCGTTAAGTTAATTTTTGAAATCAACATCGTTATTTTAAAATCTTCATATTCAAAAATGCACGTACCGCCTAAATCGATATTTTTTACGATCGGCTGTTTAAAATAATAACTTTTAACGGGAACACCAAATAATTGGATTGCCGCATAAATAGGGTAAATTCCAATTGTCCTCAATGTCCCGCCACCATGATTTTCATCAAAAAGTGGAGCTCTCTCTCCCTTTAATAAGGCCGAATACTGCTTGGAGTAGTTTTGGTATTTTAGGGTTGCTCCATGGATTTTCCCTAACTTTTCAATAGCATTCTTTACAATTTGAAAGTTGGGTTCATAAATCGTTCTTACTGCCTCAAACACAAAAACATTTTGTTTTTCTGCAGCATCGAAAACCCGATTGGCCTGATCGGTTGTCATGAACGCCGTCTTCTCCACAATGACGTTCTTTCCATGCCCAATGGCTGCTAGCGCATGATCATAATGGGAAGCATTTGGAGTGGCTATATACACAGTATCCAACTCATCATCTTCAAGCACTTCATTCAGGGACCCATAAACTTTAGCAATTCCTTTTCCTTTTGCAAGCTCCTTGGCAAAATGAACTCTCCTCCCCCATATTCCCGTCAACTCTCCATTTGAACTTTCATTAATGGCATCGATCATGGCACAGCTTATTGCGCCTGACCCCACCACCCCAATCCTATTTTTAACCGCCATGTTCCACTGCCTGTTTACATTTCGCTACAATGTATTTCAGATCCCCATCTGACAAATCCAAGTGGCATGGCAACGTGAAATGAGATTCACGAAATCTATCGGCATTCGGGAGAGATGCCTGCGGATATTCTTCTAGCAAGGTGGGCTGTAAATGTAATGGGGTCCCATAACAATGCCCTGTGCTTATATGACACGCGTTTAAATGCTTTTTAAATGTTTCGCATTGCTCTTTGCTTTTGCACATGACGATGATTTTATAAAATGAAGATGTAGCGTTGTCAGATGAAACTTGGAAGTAAAGACCGTGTTCACCGAAAACCTCTTTCAAATGTTCTTGATAGAAACTAAAGATTTCCTGCCTGACCTGGATCATCCCAAAAGCTTCCTGAACTTGCAGATAACCAAGCAATGCATTGAATTCACTAAGAAGCAGGTCACCTGATAACACTTGATTGACTGCACCATTTTCATTCCCATGATGCCTTGATAGCTCACAGTATTTAATTAAATCTATATCATCCGATGTAATGACACCGCCTGTCGCACTGGTTACAATTTTAGTGGGATACATGGAAAACACCCCGGCATATCCAATCGCACCAGCCTTGTATCCATTCACGGTTGCCCCAAAAGCATGTGAAGCATCTTCGATCAGATAAAGATCATTCTCATCACAAAATGCTTTAATCTCAAAGATGTTATCAGGGATTCGTCCGGCAATATACGTAATCAGGACAACTTTTGTGCTAGGAGTCACGGCGTTCTTCAGGCTAGTTAAATCCATATTGAAATCCTCTAAATTAATGTCACAAAGAACGACCCTTCCTTTCGCATTTTTCACCGCATATACTGGAGAAATGAATGTATTGCTCGGCATGATCACTTCTTTGCCCTCAACATCCAGATGCTTTAAAATAATTTCAATGGCTGCCGTTGCACTGGAAATTGCGACAGCATACTTAGAATCACTGTATTGTCTGACACTTTCTTCGAATTTCCGAGTATACTCACCTAAAATCAACCTGCCAGAATCCAAAATTCGCTCAACGTTCGTAAGATATTCCCGTTTTACCCAATCTGTTATCACTGGCTTTGTATTTATGATAGTCTCCATGGAACACCCTCCTTTTTCCAAAATTCGATCTTTCAATGGACGTTAGTGAAAGCAGACAAATATATTCAATGACTAGGATCAACCAATTCCGACAGTGTTCTCTCCAGTTTCGCAATCAATCTGGTTTTCTCATAATTCAGGGCTAAACGCTCGATATTCCCTTGTATTTTCAGATACATCCGTTTGTCACTTTTCATTGATTTTACATACTCTATCATCTTTGATTTTTCACTATATTCAAAACCATGACCAGCTTCATATTTTGTCATGACCTCATCCTGCCAGCCTTTATAGTTTATTAATGTTGGTTTTCCGGCTGCCCAAAAATCAAAAAGTTTATTTTGACTGTTCCTATTCAATATTTCATGATCACGTACAAAACACAGACCTATATGAGATACGGCCATTAATAAGTACGCTTCTTGTTTAGAAACCTGATCCAAGAAAATGACGTTGTTTAATTTTTTGCTCTCCTTCACTTGAATCAAGCGTTCTTTTTCCTTTCCATCCCCTACAATTAGATAGACAATATCGGGGTCATCGGTCTCTTCGGCAAGCTGTAAAATATAATCGATATGATTGATGAATCCTAATGTGCCTGCATATAAGCAAATGAACTTCTCCTTCAAACCTAACTTAGCCAATGCTCCTTCTTTATCTTCGGAACGAATTCGAGAAAAATAGTTTATATCCGCAAAGTTAGTGATTGTAGCAATTTTTTCCCATTTGACCCCTTTACTCAATAAATCTTTTTTCATGCCCGGCGAAAGCACGATGATTTTATCGGCAGCAGAGTAAATCATGCTTTCCAACGCAAATAAAATCTTCTTCAGCCCTTTGTTTTTTATGATCCCCATCTCGATGGGTATATCTGGCCATAAATCCCTTACTTCAAAAACAAATTTGCAGCGTTTCACCTTTGCAAGCAGCATCCCTATCAATCCAATTGTCAAAGGAGTGGACGATGCGAAAACGACATCCACTTCCTTTTCCTTCAGCCCAATAAAAAAACTCTTGTACATATAATGAATAAAGGAAAGTATTCTTTTCCCATACCCATATTCTTGTTTATATTTGGTTTTGGTTGTTTTGATCTTTATTCCCGCACAAGAATCTGTGTCATTTCCGGTAATAATGGTGACTTTATTATTTTTGGATACCATATATTTGGCAATTTCATATGATCGAGTACTGCCTTTATCAGTATTGAAATATTGATGCAAATAAAGAATTTTCACTTATCCACCTCCTCTATAGCTATATTTCGTCATCATCCATTCTCAGATAATAAATTTACCATTTAAACCAGTGGGGGCACGTCCCTTTTTTAGCATGGAGCGTTTCAATTTTGAATCCCTCTAAAAGGAAGTAGTTCCATCGCTACTTCTTAAGCCACTATGATGACCGAATAAGAACCCTTCGATAATAAAAAAACCTGCATGGACGAATTCCATGCAGGTTTAAGAAATATATTATATTGTCAACAGCCTGATATGTGGAAGCTGCTTTTCAGTGATATCATTCAACTGAGAGATGCTGCCACTTTTCCCCTTAAATTCCCCTCAATGCATCCGAGATCGCCGTATCCCCGGCGACCAAGTCAAAGGAACGCTTGTAGGTATTTTCTTCAGTCAATGCTGCCACAATTGTCCGGGCGACATCTTCCCGTGAAATCGACCCACGTTCCACCCCTTCAGCTGCGGTCACTTTGCCCGTTCCCGGTTCGTTCACAAGTCCGCCCGGCCGAATGATCGTATACACTAAATCGCTTTGCAGCAGGGCTCGATCCGCATAATGCTTGGCGACATAATACGGTTTGATGGCATCATTCCAGTTATCCCGATTATTCGCTTGAAAAGCACTTACCATGATGAATCGCTTGATGCCCAAATTCTCTGCAGCCTCAATCGTTTTAACGGCACCATCCAGATCGATCAGCAGCGTTTGATCTGCCCCCGTGCTTCCCCCGGATCCAGCTGTAAAGACGATAACATCACAGCCTTTAGCCGCATTTGCAATCTCTTCCACCGACCCGGTCAAACTGACCACCACGGATTCGATTCCACTTTTCTCAAAGTACTTCCTCTGTTCTTCCTTCCGGATCATTGCCCGTACACGATGCTCCCTGCTTTCATTCAACAGGTCCACCAAGTGTTTACCGATCTGCCCATTTGCCCCAACTACGAATACTTTCATTAAAGTCAGCCCCCATAATGGTTAGTTTGGTTTCCGTACAAATTATTTCATGGACGAAGCTCATTATCAAACAATCAGCCCGTTACACAATGGAAAAAGTTTGGCAATCCACCTTATCTATCTTATAATAATGACAATAAAACAACGGGGAGGTGTAAAGATTGGCAATACGTACCTTAATGCCACCTTCTGCAACGTCTCATGCAAAGCCTAGTATTGGAGGCGATACTTTGCATGGGGTTCAATCATTTTAAACTAATCGCCCAACAATCATTTCCGATATTTGGCTTTGCACCTTATTTCATTCTTAAAAAAGAATAAGGGGCTGGCAGAAATGAAATATGTAAAAGCAACGGCCGTTTTGCCTGAAAGGCTAATTGTTGAAATTCAAAAGTACGTACAAGGTGAAACCCTATATATTCCCAAACCCGAAAAGACCCATCGCAAATGGGGAACGTGCTCGGGATCAAGGGAACTGATCGATGACCGAAATGCTGCCATTAGATCTGCATATAAAACCGGCCGTACCATCCTTGAATTGGCCGAAGAACATTTTCTCTCCATGGAGACCATCAAGAAAATCGTGTATTCCAAATAAGGTCACAAGCTAGCACTGATGATGATATCAGTGCTTTTCATATGTCGAGAATATTTCTTAGCCATTCTCCCCCTTTTCATGCGGATGCGATTTCTGTAAAGTAATAGCAACGGAATCATCAGAAACAGGAGAGTGAGACAATGGAACCTTTTATCAGAAGCGAGCAATATAACTTCATTAAATTACAAACACAGATTCTCATCAATGGGCACGCGACTGCAAACGATAGAGATGTGATCAATACTCTGAAAACTGTTTCAAAAGAGCGTGTATTGCAGTTGTTCAGCGACATAAATGAAGAGCAAAATCAGCTTTTGGCCCCCGTTGAGACCATTAAAGACCCCGCACAGGCGGAGGACTATCTCTTACAAATCAAGCCGTATGTCATTCCCTTTAAAGAAGTTACCGAAAAAACGGTGAAGAAACTATTTCCAAAAGCAAAGAAGCTAAAAGCCCCCTTGCTGGAGAATATCGACTTAAGGGAGCTGTCATACTTGGGCTGGGATGATGGCGGCTCCGGTAAGAAATTCATCATTGTCCCTCATCATGATACTTTCACCGGTCTGCACGGTACGATCAAACCGGCCAACAAGAAAGGGATTTGTGCCATCTGCAGCCGTTTTGAGGAAATAGGGATGTTCATGTCCGAAACAAAAGGAACGATCCAGGGAACATTCATTAAAAAAGGCAACTACATTTGCCTCGATAGCATGAAGTGCAACCAAAACATAACCACCTTAGATAAAATGAACGATCTCATCGCCCGGCTGAAATAAGACAAAAAAAGCAATCCTTCGGCAATGGAAGGATTGCTTTCTGTGCTTAAAGTTGTGGCCCCAGGCGCCGTGAATCCTCAAAATTTACCGTTGCGGTAATCATCAAAGGCCTGAACGATTTCTTCCTCTGTATTCATAACAAAAGGCCCTCTCGCCACCACAGGCTCCCCGATTGGTTCACCGGCATACAACATGACTCGCATCCTGCTGTGTGCTTCAATCTTTATCTCGCTCTCCTCAGCATCCTCTGCACGATTCATCCAGAGAACCTGCCCTTGTCTCCCAGCCGTTTGATTCGCGCCAAACACTCCTGCGCCCTCCAAAACATACAAAAAACCATTAAATGATCCCGGAAGTTGAGGAATGACCGTTGCTCCCTCCTCCAAATTCATCTCCAGCATCATGACCGGCGCTACATTTTCCGTTTCAGCGGTTTTGTCTTGGTAGGACCCTGAAAATAACCGGATTTGAGAACCTTCGCCTTCAAAGGTCCACATATCGTTTTTCCGTAAATCTTGATATCTCGAAGGCATCATTTTTGATTTTGCCGGTAGATTCACCCATAATTGCAGCAGGCTTACAGCTTCCCCTTCTGCCGCATCCTCATTATGTTCGACACCTTGACCTGCCGTCATCCATTGAGCGTCGCCAGGATTAAGGACCCCCTCCCCATGTTTGCTGTCATAATGATTAAGGTGGCCATCAATTAAGAAGGTGACCGTTTCGATTCCCCGATGCGGATGAATGCCGAAGACACCGCTGCGCATATAATCATGAGCCATAAGCAAAAAGGGATCATGCTCTTTCCAATCACCAGGCTCAACCACCCACGCCATCGTATGAATATCACTATTTTTTTGAAAGCTTGCGGTCCGAACATTTTTAATTCCGCGGCTAAAAACACCTTTTTTGTCCATTATTGCATTCCTCCTTGACGTTACTCGCCATGAGTACATTATGTAACTATTCACGACATAAATGAAGTAGGCACTATAAAGAGACATAGTTTCCTGGAAGAAACCTTCAATTCATCCACTATTGAAGCCTCCTGCATGAGTTTTGCAGTTTCAGGCCAACCGAGTTAAAATGAACTACAACATGCTGCATATGAAAGGGAGGCGCATAAAATGCTCGGAAAACCGTATAATTGTAAAGTTGCCACAACGATGGATATGATTGTAGGTAAGTGGAAAATCGCTATTTTGCTCAATTTGCTTCATAATGGAACAATGAGATTTAATGAACTTCAAAAAATGATGCCCGGTGTCACTCAAAAAATGCTCACTTCACATCTCCGTGAATTGGAGCAAGAAGGCGTCATTAAGCGGGTAACCTATCCGCAAGTCCCCCCAAAGGTTGAATACTCAATGACCGAATACGGCAAGACGCTCCAAACCGTACTCGAAATGATGCATGAGTGGGGCGCCTCTCATTTGGCCAAAAAGCAGCAACAATAAAAAAACGAGTGTATGAAAGAAGGAATGAATATTGAAAGATGAAAAGAGCCTTCATGTTCTATATCCTTATAACGATATGGAAAACTACATCGAACAAGTTATGAAATTCATCCAGGACGGTATCACGGCTGGTGAGTACACCATCCTTGTCGAAAATGACCGCCTATTCCCCCTTATCCACAAAGAGCTGAGCAAACGATTGAAGAACGATCAAATGAAGTTCATCCACTTTGTGAACAACTTCGATTTCTATTGTTCAAGCGGGAGTTACCATCCTCCTGCAATCGAAGAATACTTTAATAAAATGGTCCAGCCCTATGTCGAAAACAAGATCTCTTTCCGTTCATGGGCACATGTCGAGTGGGCCACCATCGAAGAACCCCTGGACATCATTGAAGAATTCGAGAGAATAGTAGACGAAGCCGTAAACCAGCTCTCATTCCCATTGATTTGCGCCTACTCAGAACTTAAAATGCCAGCCCACCTCGAGAAAATTTTACTGGAAACACATCCTTATATTCTTATCGGCGATGAAATCATCGTCTCCGACCGCTACTTGCCGGCTCCCAGCATAAAATAGAAACCACGCCTGCGCGTGCTTTCTTCGCATAGATGCGCTTACTCGTGACATGGGATTGCATTACTCGCGAGTTGTGCGTTTTTTTCAGCTAATTTTTGCGATCCATCCTCCTATTCGGCGCTTTACTCGCCAATTGCGATCCTATTCGCCCGCAGGAAAAAGCAAAAGAAGCACCATAACCATTATGGTGCTTCTTTACAGTCAGGGCAGGACGGAGGCGCCCATCAGGTAGCGGTCGACTTCACGTGCTGCTTCACGGCCTTCATTGATTGCCCAAACGATGAGGCTTTGGCCTCTTCTTGCATCTCCGGCAGCGAATACACCTTCGACATTCGTTTTGTAATGGCCGTAGACGGCGTCTATTTTTTGATTGACCGTTTCTACGCCGAATTGGGTCAATAGCGGTTGTTCCGTTCCTTCGAATCCGATTGCGATGAATACGAATTGAGCCGGCCATACTTTTTCCGTTCCCGGGATTTCCTTGAAAATGTAGATTCCATCTTCGTCTTTGATTTTTTCCATGGAGATGGTATGAAGTTCTTGAACGTTTCCATTTTCATCGGCTACGATTTTCGTTGTTTGGATTGAATATTGACGCGGGTCTGCTCCAAATTTCGCTTCCGCTTCTTCATAGGCATATTCTAATGAAAAAACATTCGGATATGCCGGCCACATATTATCGGAGGTACGGTTTGCCGGCAAGATCGGATGCTTCCCGAATTGGACGACGCTTCTGCATTCTTGGCGAAGGGCAGTTGCGACACAGTCAGCTCCTGTATCTCCTCCGCCGATGACGATGACATCCTTACCCTTTGTATCTAAAAATTGGCCGTCTTCAAAATTGGAGTCGAGCAGGCTTTTGGTCGACGTCGTCAAGTAATCCATTGCCAGGTGAATGCCCGCAGCCCCGCGTCCTTCGATTTCCAGGTCCCGTTGTTTTTGGGCACCTGTGCAGAGGATGACCGCATCGTATTGCTCCTGCAGTTCCTCGGCTGAAATATCTTTTCCGACTTCTGTGTTCGTGACGAAATCGATGCCTTCCTGCGTCAATAATTTGATCCGGCGGGCAACGACATCTTTTTCCAGCTTCATGTTCGGGATGCCGTATGTCAAAAGGCCGCCTGCACGGTCAGCTCGTTCGTAAACGGTGACGGAATGACCGGCTTGATTCAACTGATCGGCGCTCGCCAATCCTGCCGGGCCGGAACCGATGATGGCAATTTTCTTGCCGGTCCTGCTTTTGGGAATGCGAGGCGTGATCCAGCCATTTTCAAACCCTTTATCGATGATCGTCCGTTCAATGTTTTTAATGGAAACCGCAGGATCACTGATCGCCACCGTACAAGACCCTTCACATGGAGCCGGGCAGACACGCCCGGTGAATTCAGGGAAATTGTTCGTTTTCGATAAACGGTCCAGCGCTTCTTTCCATCTGCCGCGGAATACCAAGTCATTCCATTCAGGAATCAGATTATTGATCGGGCAGCCTGTCGTGACACGGTTCAATTCCATGCCCATATGGCAGAATGGGGTAGCGCAGTCCATACACCGCGCTCCCTGTATGCTTAATTTTTCATCAGAGAAAGGAGTTGAATATTCTCTCCAATCGCTTAAACGAGTGAGAGGATTCCGGTCTTTTGGCTTTTCTCGCGAATAATCCATAAATCCTGTTGCTTTTCCCATCTTTCTCTCCCCTTTCTTACAGCATCACTGCTTGTTTCGTGATTTTTTTATCTTGAACGGCATTAGCTTGAAAGGCGCTCATGACCGCTTCTTCATCCGTTAATCCTGCTTGCTTCTGCTCTTCGATGCTTCTCATCATCCGTTTGTAATCCTTAGGAATGACTTTCACGAATTTCTTTGCAAAATCGTCCCAGTTCTCCAATACGTAAGAAGCTTTGCTACTCTCCGTATAGTGAAGGTGACTGTGAATCATCTCTTTAACCTCGCCTGCATCATCGCCAAGCGTCTCGAACTCGATCATTTCAGCATTGCATAATGCCTTGAATTGTTCTGCATCATCAGCAAGGACATAGGCGATGCCGCCTGACATGCCCGCCGCAAAGTTCTTGCCGACATTGCCCAGGATGACTACACGTCCTCCGGTCATATACTCACAGCCATGGTCACCGATTCCTTCAACGACGACATTGACTCCGCTGTTCCGTACCGCAAAGCGTTCCCCGGCACGTCCATTGATGTACGCCTCACCGCTTGTTGCACCATATAAGGCGATATTCCCGGCAATGACATTGTCCCCGGCCTCGATCTGATTGCCAGCAGGTGCCGAAACAATGATTTTACCGCCGGACAGCCCTTTCCCCACATAATCATTGGCATCGCCTGTCAAATATAGCGACATTCCTTTTGGAATGAAGGCGCCGAAGCTTTGGCCCGCAGAGCCGGTAAACCGCAATGTTATCGTATCTTCAGGCAGGCCGATTTCGCCATATCGCTTGGATACTTCACTTCCGACAATCGTCCCGACAACACGGTTCACGTTTGTAATGGGGAAGCTGACATCCACCGGGGCTTGATCAATCAATGCAGGCTGTACCATCGGTAAAATTTTTCGGATATCCAATGCTTCTTCGATTTTATGGTTTTGAGGAAGCTGATACGTACGTATCCCCTCCGGTTGGAAAAGAAGTGTCGTCAAGTCCAGATGCTTCGCTTTCCAATGGTTTTGTGCCCGCTCGCTCACTTGCAAAACATCCGTGCGGCCGACCATCTCCTCCAGCGTTCTAAAACCAAGCTCTGCCATCGTTTCCCGTACTTCCTCAGCGATGAAGCGCATGAAATGGACGACATGATCCGGATCTCCAGTGAACTTGCTGCGAAGCTCAGGGTTTTGGGTAGCTACCCCGACAGGGCATGTGTCCAGATGGCACGCACGCATCATGACACAGCCAAGGACTACAAGAGGGGCCGTGGCAAACCCGAATTCTTCCGCTCCAAGGATCGCCGCCATGACCACATCGCGTCCCGTCATCAGCTTTCCATCCGTTTCGAGGACCACCCGGCTGCGCAGTCCATTCAGCATCAAGGTTTGGTGCGCTTCGGCAAGGCCCAGCTCCCAAGGAAGGCCCGTATGCTTAATGCTCGTTTTTGGTGATGCACCCGTGCCGCCATCATAGCCACTAATGACGATGACATCCGCGGCACCTTTGGCAACACCGGCCGCAATCGTGCCGACACCTGCTTTTGACACAAGCTTGACACTGATCCTGGCATCACGATTGGCATTTTTCAAATCGTGAATCAGCTGCGCCAGGTCTTCAATCGAATAGATATCGTGATGCGGAGGCGGTGAGATCAAGCCTACACCAGGGGTGGAACCACGTACCTCAGCGACCCAAGGATATACTTTATTCCCTGGAAGCTGGCCGCCTTCACCAGGCTTTGCGCCTTGTGCCATCTTGATTTGGAGCTCATCGGCATTGATGAGGTAATGACTTTTCACACCGAAACGCCCGGATGCGATTTGCTTGATCCCGCTGCGGCGGTTATCACCGTTTTCATCCAAATGGTAACGGCTTGGATGCTCCCCGCCTTCACCGCTATTGCTTTTTCCGCCGAGACGGTTCATCGCAATCGCCAATGTTTCATGCGCTTCCTGGCTCAAAGAACCGAATGACATCGCGCCCGTTTTAAAACGGGTGACAATCGATTCAACGGATTCCACTTCATCGATGGAAATGCTTTGGCGCTTTTGGTCGAACGAGAATAAATTCCGTAAAAACCCAAGTCTTTCTTCATTCGCCAAGTTTGAATATTTCTTAAATAATTGATAATCGCCTTTGCGGCAAGCCCATTGCAGGGTATGGATCGTTTTCGGATTGAAGGCATGATGTTCGCCCGTTTTTCTCCATTGAAAATCGCTTCCGCTTTCAAGGGTTTGATCATAGGAGCCAGCAGCAGCTTTTCTATGGCGTATCAACGCTTCATCCGCGATCGTATCCAAATCGATCCCGCTAAGCTGCGAGGCCGTCCCGCTGAAATAGCGTTCGATGACTTCCGCGCCGATTCCGACCGCTTCGAAAATTTGTGCTCCGCGATAGCTTTGGATCGTGGAAATCCCCATCTTCGACATTACTTTTACGATGCCTTCCGTCACCGAGCGTACATATTTCCTTACCGTTTCCTCGTAGCTGACGGCCAGGCTGCCTTCCAATATCGCCTGCTTATACGTTTCATAGGCAAGATACGGGTGAATCGCATCCACGCCATATCCGATCAGTGATGCAAAATGATGGACTTCCCTTGCTTCCCCCGATTCAACGATGATGCTCACTTTCGTACGGTTCCCATGGCGGATAAGCTCCTGATGAAGGGCACTCGCAGCCAATAAGGATGGGATTGCGGCATTTTCCTCGGTCAACCCGTGATCGGATAAGATCAAAAGGCTGATGCCTTCGGAGATCGCCTGCTCCGCTTCGCGGCAAATCCGGTCGAGCTCGCTCTCCAAATCTTCTGAAAATAGCGTGTGTATGACCTTGCTTTGAAATTCCGGAAACGCACTCTCTTTTATCTGCTGCATCTGAGCTGGCGTCAATACGGGTGTATCCAATTGAATGCGCCGGCTGTTCGTTTTATCCGGTTTCAGCAAATCCCCTTCCGCTCCAAGGAATGTCATCGTGGATGTGACGATTTGTTCACGAAGCGAATCGATTGGCGGGTTGGTCACCTGTGCGAAGGATTGCTTGAAATAGTTGAATAATGATTGGGGGCGATCGGATAACACCGCTAACGGAATGTCATTCCCCATGCTTCCAAGTGGATCTTTTCCCTCGTTGATGATAGGCAATAAATATTTTTGGACATCTTCATAGGTGTATCCGAACGCTTTTTGCCTGAATAGCAAATCACCAATTGGCTGATCCCCTGACACCGATTCTTCGTCGCTTAGTTGTACAAGCTGTTCGTCCAGCCACTGCTGATAGGGATTTTCCTGGGCCATCTCGGATTTGATTTCATCATCGGATACAATCCGCCCTTCCTCCAAATCTATTAACAGCATTCTTCCTGGGCTTAAACGATCTTTATATAGTACATTTTCAGGCTCTACATCGATCACGCCGACCTCTGAGGAGAAAATGATATAATCATCTTTTGTCACATAATACCGTGCCGGCCTAAGACCATTTCGATCCAGGATGGCCCCGATTTGCTTGCCGTTCGTAAAGGAAATGGCGGTTGGACCATCCCACGGCTCCATGAGCATGCTATGATATTCGTAAAATGCCTTCTTTTCTTTCGTCATATGCGGATTCTCCGTCCACGGCTCAGGAATGAGCATCATGGCCGCATGGGCCGGCTTACGCCCTGCAAGCACGAAGAATTCAAGGGCATTATCAAGGATGGAGGAATCACTGCCGTCTATATCCAAAATTGGCAGCACCTTTTGCAGGTCCTCTCCGAATGCTTCCGAAACAAACTGCTGTTCACGCGCCTTCATCCAATTCACATTACCTCTAAGCGTATTGATTTCGCCATTATGGATCAGATAACGGTTTGGATGCGCCCTCTCCCAGCTTGGAAAGGTATTCGTACTGAAGCGGGAATGCACTAAAGCAAAAGCCGAAACAAAAGCTTCCTGTTGAAGGTCAAGATAAAAAGCATCCACCTGCTCCGGTGTCAACAATCCTTTGTAAACGATCGTGGCACTTGAAAGGCTGGCAAAATAAAAACGGTTTCCACGTTCACGCGCCCAGTTTTCCGCTTGCTTTCTTATAATGAACAATTTACGCTCAAACGCTAAATCATCGGATATCGTTTCACCGGCCCCGATGAATACTTGGCGGATCGTCGGACATGTCTCCTTGCCGACTTCCCCGATTTTCCCTGTATCTACAGGAACCGTTCTCCAGCCTAACAGCGTTTGGCCCTCTTGCTCGATAAATTCATTCAAGCGAGCTTCGATTTCATTCCGTTCGGCATCATCGTTTGAGAAAAAGAGCATACCTACACCATAGCGCCCTTTTGCTGGCAAATTCATTTCCGGGCATGCCAGCCTAAAATAGCTATCAGGAATCTGCACCATCAGTCCTGCGCCATCTCCCGTCAGGGGATCACTGCCTTGTCCGCCGCGATGATCCAATTGGCACAGCATCTTCAGTCCTTGTTTGACGATGTCATGTGTAGCAAGCCCTTTTATATGAGCGTATAAACCGATCCCACATGCATCATGTTCAAATTCAGGATGGTAGAGCCCTTGTGCTTTTGGTATTTGATTGTATGTCATATTAATCGCCCCCATCGTATTCTTACACCGTTATGTCACTTACATTTTATTCTAGGTTTTCAAATCGATATAAACAATATATAATTAATGTATAATCTATCTCAAATTGAGATGAATACTCAGGGGATGAATAAATGGAACTACGTCAATTACGTTATTTTGTTGAAGTAGCCGAAAGAGAACATGTCTCTGAGGCCGCGGAACACCTGCATATCGCACAATCTGCCATCAGCCGGCAAATTTCCAGACTGGAAGATGAGCTGGGCGTTCTTTTATTTGAAAAGGTCGGCCGAAATATTCAGTTAACCCCAATTGGCAAAATATTTATGATCCATGCAAAAACGGCGATAAAGGCGATCGAATATGCTAAAGACCAAATTGAAGAATTTTTGGATCCTGAACACGGAACCATTAAAATCGGTTTCCCATCAAGCCTTTCGACCCATTTGCTGCCTACCGTCATTTCCGCCTTTAAGGATGAACAGCCCAATATCGCGTTCCACTTAAGGCAAGGGTCATACTCCTCCCTGAAGGAAGCTGTCAAGAACCGTGAAATTGGATTAGCCTTTCTCGGCCCGATTCCGACGAACGACCCTGATATCGAAGGTCATATCTTATTCACCGAAAATATTTCTGCATTACTGCCGATCACGCATCCACTCGCTGAACGGAAAAGCCTGCGTCTAAGTGATTTAAGAAATGATCCATTCGTCTTATACCCAAAAGGATACATCCTTCATAGCATCGCGATCGAAGCATGCAACGCCGCGGGCTTTACACCGAACATTGCCTCGGAAGGTGAAGACATGGATTCGATAAAGGGCCTTGTATCAGCCGGAATCGGCGTCAGCCTGCTGCCTGACAGCACCTTTTATGAAGTCATCCCCAGACTGACCGTCAAGATCCCGATCGATACACCGGAGGTCAAACGGACTGTTGGCATCATCACACCGAAAAACAGGGAATTGGCCCCTTCCGAGAAGGTTTTTTACCAATTCGCCAAAAAGTTCTTCTCTGTTCTCGAGCAATATCAATGATCATGTCTTTTAGTCAACAAGGCCCTCCTCAGCCTGGCGGCGCTCATTCCGAATGGCCAACGGTTTACCCGAGACAACTTCCCAATCGCCCACTGTTCGAATAACGTATCAAGATTATTTGTTCAGGAGGAATTAACATGACACCCAATCATTCACATCTTGCATGGCATGAAACGCTTGAACTTCATGAACTCGTCGCTTCGCAGGCCAATGCCCTTACGAAATTGAAAAAAGCCTATCCGGAAATAACAGACCCCATACTAAAAACGATTTACAAGCAAATGATCGAGACACTTTCCCAGAACATCGTGGATTTGCTCCAATTTTACCCGCTGACCCCTAAGTTGAGCAGCACCGATGCGGAATTAAGAGACGATGCATCCGCCGCAGCCGCAGGGGATTTGCTTGGACTTGCGAAATCTTTGATCAAAAATTATGCAGGGGCCATCACGGAAACGGCAACCCCCTCTTTGCGAAAAGTTTTCACGAAGCACTTAAATGCAGCCATCGATAACCATGCGAAAATCTTCAACTACTTATATGAACGGAATCTTTACCCTGCTTATGACTTAAACCAATTGCTCCAAAATGACGTCGACTCAGCCAACAAGGCCCTTTCCCAGCCATACTAAATGCAAAAAGAAGGCACAGCATCAGGAATGCTTGCCTTCTTTTTGCTTAGGGATAAGTGGGGCGGTTTTCGTATAAATTGCGCTTTCCACACGCAATTGGAGGGGGCGGTTCTCGGCTAATTCTTGCGTTATTCGCAAATTTAGCCACTTTACTCGCGAATTCGGCACTTTTACTCGCAAGTTTACCGACTTTACTCGTCAATTTCGTGCTTTTATTCGCGAGTTTGGGCTTTGCATCGGAATTGAGGCCGATTTTCGTATAAATTGTGCTTTCCACACGCAATTGGGATTCTCTCCAGCTACAATGTAGGCTATCGGGATGTCGGGAATGGAAACGGTAGGCGCGAGAATCTGAGTGGAAAGGAACGTTCATTGTACAAATCTGGTCGTTTTCTATTAATCCCGCTGCTAATGTTATAATATACAAGAATAGGATTTAATTAACACCCAAGACTTCAGGAGGTGAACATCATAAAAAAAATCCTTTTATCGCTCCTCTTATCCTTGGTCTCCTTAACTCTCGTTGCATGTAAGGGGGATCAGCCAAAATCGACCAATACTCTTTCCGTCCCTAAGCTGACAGCAAGGGAGCAGGCCATTCTCACCAATACGAGTGAAAACGCCATGCTTATCGATTTCAATGTTGATGATACATACAAGCAATTGTCTGTCTGGGTCGAAAAATATGAAGCTGGTAAACTTGTCGAAGCTGAAAAAGGCCGCCTGACAACAGAGGTTGAAAAGAATGGGACAATCATATTTACAACATCAAAAACGGATGACGAACAAAATCTTTCCATGTTCAATATCACGATTCAAAACGGCGGCGGCACAAGTACAGCCACTTCCCCCGAAAAAATCGAAAAGAAGGATGCCAGCGTATCGGGCAGTACAGATAAAATTGACCTGAAAAATACGAGCAAGCCTGTATTGGCGAGCATTGGTTATTCAAGCAGTCATGATGGCATGCGTTCTCTTTCCACGGATTTTTATCACGATATGGATAACCATATCGACGAATTAAAAGCATATGATGTCGTCTATCTTCTGAGGAGTGAATTTACAAAATAGCTGCCGATGAAACCCGGCCCGAACAATCTTGGGCTATGTCGCGGAGTTCTTGAACAGATCTTGTAAACAATAAAAACTACAGGTTATTGGATGATACCCGAAAAAGCAGCCATCACTTGAATGGCTGCTTTTCTTCCATGATGGTCGCAACAGAAATGCTTGTGGCGAAGCAAGTTCTTGATCTTTATAGATAAAGAATGAAATTTAAATATTATTATCCCAATCAACGTATTCAATTAATTTGTCCGTTTGATCACTTGAACGTTCTCTATAATTTTCTCCATAAATGTTAATTAAATCTTTTACAGATGTACCTATTGATACATTTCGAAGTTTTGTAGCTAGAATTAAAAGCTTCAATTATCAACAGTTATTCGTTCATTAATATTTTTATCAATATTGTATATTTCATAGCCCGGAGTCTAATATCCTTAGAAATTGTAAGGAAATGGTCCTTTCGATACTTTTCCAAACTATCCAATAAATATAATTGATTTATATTTTCTCTGGTTCAATCTGTCGTTTCTGTTTTATATGCATGGACTGTACATCCTATGAAAGTAATGATTGCTGCCGCCAAAATGAATATCGTGAATTTCATTTTCAAGTATTAAAACCCTGAGTATTATTTTAAAGGGAAAATCATCCTAACAGCACCCTTTCCCTTTTATCCATATACACATCGTACCTGCTGGGACGGCTTTTATTTCCGCACCTCCAGTATCCATTTTTATCAAGCTTCCCCTTACTCTTTATTCTTCTTTCAAGAATTGCTAAATCTGAATGATTCCCTTTGTGCCCTTATAACATTTTAAGATATCCATCCGCTTTATCAATTATCGCTTTTAAAAGCTGGCGGAATACCGATCCGATTATTCAATAAATTATTTGATGTTCCTGCTTGGAAATGAATTTCCCTTCCAACCTCGGCAAATGTGTGATCATTCTCAATCAACGTGTTGGTCAAGGTCAATGGCAGGGCTGTATAGTCATTATTAACGTTCCCGTTATTATGGGACCCGCGTATGCCGATGGCAGCGGGGATAAAGTTATGTTCGGATTTATCGATATGATGAATGCTGTTTCTATACAGTTTCGTGGACTTGTTGGAACTGAGAAACACAATCCCATTGTTGAAGCTGTTTTCAATCGTATTGTCTTCAATGATCGCATTCTTGGTCACGTGGATGCTGATACCTCCATGTGACTCTGCGGCTGCTTTGACATTGCTTACATAATTACCCTTAATCACCACAGATTCCAAGAATCCCATCTCCCTTTTGGTCAGGTCTGTAAATTGTGATCCGTTAACGGCGATGCCTCGTTCAGTAATCGTGTCATTTTTTTCTATATCATAAACCTTATAATCATCCTGGATGCCCACTCTTTGACTGTTAATCCGATTTCCTGAAATCATAATGTCTCGAGGCGGGTAAGCGGACATCTCGCCGGCATCATACTCCATTCCCCCAACGACAATCGGGAAACGTGTATTTAAAATGACATTGTTTGTGAGGGATACGTTTTGTCCAGAGTGTGTGTCGATTCCCTCCCATGTCGGGTTATTGGCGACCACGTTCTGATCGACCACAATGGTATGACTTGGCGGAAATATCGCTTGGGTTTTGGCATCATTTCTTGTATTGATCTTCCTATGACTAAAGGCCATGCCATAGCTTTGCTGTACGCTTCCTACGGTTACTCCTGGCCAAAGGTCACTCACGGTCGTATGCTTTACGGACACATTATTCGCTGAGACGCCGCCAATGCCGGCATAGCCTATATCCGTGATGTTCATGCTTTTTTTATAAATGGTGTCAGACCCTTTGATGGTCACTCCATCCACATGCTCTAAATAGATGCCATACCCTTCATAGCCGCTAATTTGAACATCCTCAATCGTGATATTTTTCAGTCTTTTCGCGTCAGCATCTTTATTAGTTGTTGGGTATGTACTGGCTAATTCATCCGTTGATTTCGTTTGATCGATGGCGGTAACCTGGATGCCTCTATGCCTTGATGCATAATACTTCCTTGGCTCCCCTGTTACGGTATCTTCTGTTTTTCTTTTCCCATCCAGATTAAGGTTTTTAATCCTAGCCTGACTTTCCAGTATTTTGATGGTAACCGGGTCACTTCTCGATTCGGTACAGATTGTCGTGACCGCCTTGCCGTTCTCCATGGTTCCTTCCAATGTAACTCCAGATCGCATCACAATAAAGGCACTCGCCGTGAAATTCCCTTTCGATAGGAGAACGGTACCTCGGTTTCCGTTTGTTCCATTCCTTTGATATTTTGAAACGCTTAGAATCGCACTATTAACAGCAGCTCTTACTGATGACGATGTAGAGTTCGGTGCTAACGTTGACGTTTCCATAAGCGTATTGCTGCTGTCGAATAATTGAAGTGTCGCTCCTGTTGTTGGTTCGCAAACCGGATTGGCTGCCGATATCATGGATGGGAGAGAAAAGAAAACGGCTATAAACAGAAGGAACAATGCCGCACTTCTAAACATTTTCATCTGAAAACCCCTCATGCTAGTTATTTATTATCCACCCTTCCTTCACCCAAAGATGGCTTGGGAAGATAATTTTGTGAACTCTAAAGCTTCTATAGAATGGAAACCTACCAAAGTAATCATTGTAAGGAACGTTGCCATGGCTTTTTCTTGCATAGTCCTTCTCTCCTCTTATTTTTTTCCGTTACCAGCTATATTACAAGAAAAGCGGGGACGGGAAGTTTCATAATTAAAACGCGAAATACCAAATCTGACACTATGAAAATGAACATGCATGCTTTAAGATCGAAGAGGAGAGATTGCTGGGGTAGCTGTTCCTGTTAATGAAGGAACAGCTAACACTTTTAAAGGAAAAAGGAATCGTCTGTTCCATGTTGGTTGGTTACACTGATTTAATTTGGCTCTTGAAAACACAAAGGAGATACTACTATTTGTCGTAGTATCTCCTTTTAAAGTTCTCGGATCATGCAGCTGTAATCCCGATCCTCTATCTTTTATTCATTTCACGCCATTCGTTTTCTAGAACACCCATTTCAATCAAATTCCAGTATTCATCACCATTTTTACGAGCATCCCTTAAAAATCCTTCTCTAACAAATCCAGCGTTTTCATAACAACGAATCGCAGATGTATTAAAATCAAAAACACCTAAGGTTACCTTATGTAGTTTTAGTTCTTCAAACGCAATTGTCAAAATGGCTTTCATCATTTCAAAACCAATCCCTTTTCCTCTTACTTCTGGTGAACCGACCAATACCTTCCCTACTCTCGCTGATCTATGAACTCGGTCGACTTTCCCTAAAGAAATGTGTCCAATCACTTTTTGTAAGTCTTGGTCGATTACTTTGTAAATATATGTATCAGAATCTTCTTTGTTCGCTTGTTCAAGGTATTTTTCTAGTTGCTCTTCCGTTAACGGATATTGGAATGCAGGACCACCCCATTGCAATGCAAATTCAGCTGAAGGTATCCAATTTATTAATTGTTCTATATCTGAGCGCTCGAAATATTGTAGTTCAATCATCATCCATCCTCCTTTTATTTTTAAATTCCGCCTTTTAGTTGAACGAAAATCCTTACCTTATTGTACATGTATGGGAATTAGCAAGCACCCTATTTTATTTAAAAGGATCGGCCTTCGCTTTTTAACAACTCATTACTCGTGAACAACTAAAATGCATTAAGGGACCCAATTAGGGTCCCTTACCTTATAGATTAACTTTCATCTTTAATTTTACATTGACCAGTGCACTATTCGTTTTCCTGCGCGTTTACCTCCAATATCAAATTACCTGCATTTGAGATATAGCCCTCTTTTCCCGTTTTATCAATATAGACGTTATAGCCCTTTTTCAGTTCGAGCACGATTGGCTTTTTCACTTTTTCACCGATTTCCCATTGAATCGTCAGCAAGCTTTCGGTTTGCGTTTCATCTTTTATATCGACAAACACTCGGATTTTATCGCTTGTTCTTGATAGTAGATAATTCCCCGATGGTATCTCTGTACCGACCACATAATGACCAGGATCTTTCATGATGATTTGTTGATTTTTTTTCACGACTTTTTTAAATTCAGAAGGCTTGAATTCAATCTTCCCTTTAATCGACATTTTCGAATTTAGATAAAAAGGCCTTGCATGTAAAACAGCATTTTTGTGCATTTTATCGCCAAAAAACTCCGCTTCACTATCGAGGGCTTTAATGTCATAATGGCCCTGATCGATATCCTTTCCGACGATGATGTTTTGTGACTCCAACACCTTATAGGAAGCTGTATTATTTTCCGTATTTCTATGATCGGCATTCATCTCTGAAGGAACAATGTACACTTTATAAATAAGAAATCCGCTTATTAATACGAGTAAGGTTAACGCGGCTATGGTTTTATTTAGAGTCAAGGACGATGCCTCCATTATCCATCTTTATATATTCATCGGCTAATGCTTCCAGGTCTTGTTTATGATGGCTTGTCAGCAGAATGAGTGCGCCGCGCTCTTTTTCTTCCTTCAAAATGCGATAAACTAGCGTAACTCCTTCTTCGTCAATCGCATTGGTCGGTTCATCCAATAACAAGATGTCCGGTTTTTCAAATATCGCTTGAGCGACACTTAGACGCTGCTTCATTCCTAACGAAAATTTCCCTACCTTCATTCTCGATTCCGGATCAAGGCCGACTCTTCTTATATTAACTTTAATATCTTCATCCGTGGCGATGTTCCTGATTTTCGCTAATATTTTCAGATTCGTATAAGCATCATACTGGTGCAGCAGCGAAGTGTTTTCAATAATGACACTACTATTAGCCGGAAAGGAAATATCTTTATGAAGGATTTTTTCGTCTATGGCAATTTCTCCTGAGCTTGGCATGAGCAAGCCTGCCATCGCTCTAAGCAGCATCGTTTTACCGGAGCCATTCCTTCCATACAAACCATATATTTTCCCGCTGTTAAACTCATAATTGATATCATGCAAAAGAGTTTTCTTCCTTATCTTTTTATGTAAAGAGCGAATTCGTATTGTCGTCATTGTGCACCTCGTTAAATTAAATCGATTTTCTTTAATCGTCCATATGTTAAAACAGTTAAAATGAGCGTCATTACGGTTAGTACAATATAAGCATGTACTGCTGATATTCCGCCCATTTCAAGGACATCACTTCTTACATACATCCCGAAATTGGGAACCAAAAAATAGAGTAACCACGTCAGCTTTTGCGCAGATAAAAGAACTCCGCCCAAAGTGACCGAAACAAGCACATAAACATTTGTCAGCAATAAAGCTACTTCCTCCGTAACATGCAGCTGAAGTGCCATTTGGATGAAAATCAAGACAAAATTGGACAACATATAAAGACTCGCTATCCAGATGAATGATTGAAAATCATCATAAAAAAAAGCCTGCTCCTCATTAGTTATAAAAGCGAATACGATCGAGAAAAGAAACTGGATGGAAGATAATCCAAATATAAGAATCATTAGATTACCGATTCTTCTAAATCCAAGCTTCACCCTGCTTTTTTCCCTGATCATCAGGTACACGCCATAACCGGAAATATACTTCCGCATATAACCGAGCGATAAAAAGCTCAAGCCAGCAAAGAACATATACCATGTTCCCAATACAACAAACTTATTACTGACCGGAACTCCGCTAACGATCATATATCCCGTAAGATCGGCAATAGAGCCATCAAAATAATCAAATAATAAAATTTGCAACAAGATGATGATCAACATCAGTAAGAAGATACGTTTAGTCATCGGAAACACCAACCAGGAAATCTTTTTCCTCTATTGCAAACAGCCCAAGTAAAGCCATCACGAGAGATAGCGATACCTCTTTTCCTAACAAAATCAACGATTGATATCCGGTCATTCCGCTGCTTAAAAAAGGATCGATTACATTTGCATCACTGGCAGGGCCCCATGCCAGATTCAGCTGACTCTTCATTACATATAAGAAAAAACAAATACAAAAGGTCGCTGCCATCGCCATGATTGAATTGGAATAATCAAAAATGAAATAATAAAGCAGGCCAATCGAGAAATAGATACACGTCAATAATGCTAGATTAAGAAGTGTTAGTTTCCAAAAATCCGAAGATACAAAATGAAATCGATCAAATAGGAACACAGCTGCGAAATGAATCAATAAGATGCTGAACGCAAAGATAAACGAACTGATAAAAACTTGGATCGTCCGTCTACGATACAAATCAATTCTGGATGTGAAGCGAACGATCCTGTGCGGATGCTCATCTTCAATAAAAAAACGATAAAACAGTAACAAAGGAATCATATATGTGATCAATAAATTTTTAACCGAGAGATAGCCTTCTACACTTCCACTTACATCAATGATCAATGGATACGCTGGATCTAGCTGCTTGATTTTTAAATAATGAATATTATAGGTCATCCATAAACATCCAAATAAAAAACATAGCAGCAGGGATACATACACTTTTTTTTGATTAGATTTCATCACTTTTCACCTTATACAGAAACCCGGCCGTGATGATCGCTAAAAACAGGATGGTCGATCTAAAGAAAATCAACCCGAAAGCTTCCAAGGTCACTTCGTTAAAAGGCTGGATGATCATGGCCAATGAATAATTCAGTCCTAAAATTTGTGAAAACCAAATAACAAAGCTTAACGGATATGTATACTTCATATCCGGGAAACACCAGCTAAGGACAGTCGCCATCCCTGCGCATAAACTCGTGTAAAACCCAAAAATGATGATATAAACGACATTGGCGACAGCAGGCATTTGGTTGGCGAGTGTATATATAGGATTTTCCGGAAATAAATCCGGGGTCAACCCAGTGTCAAATTCACCATTCCTGAATACCAAATAGACAATGAACATATTTAACAGCAAGCAACCAACCATCACTAAAAAGGAAAATGACATATTTCCCAATAACATCGTTTTATAATAAGCATATCGCCCTTTTTTGGTCGCTACGATATAATGGTAGCCTGTTTTATAGTCTTGAATATAGCTGTCGGCGCACATGATTAATAGAAAAATGGGCAAAAACCAGATTAGTAGTATTTGCATCATATGACCTAATGAACTTGCCGCTAAAAAAGTGGCTAGATGGGGCATGATCCATGATTCTGAAACATTGCCGATCAAGATAAAGATATCAATCATGACAATCGCCATTATACATAACACGATGAACTTTGTTTTTTTATTATGTGTTAATCGATAATAATAACTATTCATTTAGTCTCCCTTTATAAGGCCACCTTGAATCAACGATCATCCAAGGTAGCATCACCATATTCATCATTTTTTATTTATTATATTCTGTGGTGTATGATTCTTTATACTGTCCAGGTAATATCCTCCCTGTCTCTTCATCCCAATATCCGTTTACGGAATAGGTGCTAGAACTCACATTATTATTCTCAGCCGTTAACCTAACATTAGCCGCATTCGCACCTGCATTGCCTTTAACATAATGATTTCGCCCACTATTTAAACCGCCGCTACCAGCTGTAACTTTAACTGAAGGAGATACGTTCGTGCCGTTGCTTTTTTCGAGCCAATACGTCGTTACCGTATTAGTTCCTTCTGTTGATTTATACATTCTCACTTTCCATGTATTCCGTTCTGTAGTCGTTTGACGATACTCTGTGCCTGTGTACGAATTTTTTTGATCCTTCTGAATTGTAAATGAATACTTGTTATTCTCATTTCCAGCCTCAACTGATAGTGTTCCTAACCCAATCGAGCAAGCTAAAATGGTCCCTAATGCTATTACTCTTATTTTTTTCATCCATGTTCTTTCGCTCATCTCCTTTGATCCAGTAAAGATTCATCATACTGGAAAAGAGAGTATATGAAGTTCCAATATTAAAACGGGAAATACCATATTTGAAATTTCACTCCAAGCTCATAGCATCGCTGATGGAGCGGAGCCTCCCTTTTTTCCCACAACAAAAAGGCCGTTTAACATATTCGTTAAACGGCCTTCGCGCATTGCTATTTGGATTTTTTCACGGTTACTTTTGTTGCTTTTCCTGTATTGCCTGCTTTATCTTTTGCTGAGACATATAACACGGACCCTGCTTTTTGCTTGCTGATTTTGACGGAGTAGTTCCCCTTCTTATCAGCGGTTGCCGTTCCGATGTTTTTATTGTTTTGCTTTACGGTAACTTTTGAACCCGCTTCCGCTTTACCTGTTACTTTTGTTGCTTTGTCATTCACTTCATTCACTTTCGGTGCGGATGGTGCGGTTTTATCTTTCACTGTTACCTTTGTTGCTTTTCCTGTATTGCCCGCTTTGTCTTTGGCTGAGACATATAACACGGATCCTGCTTTTTGCTTGCTGATTTTGACGGAGTAGTTCCCCTTCTTATCAACGGTTGCCGTTCCGATGCTTTTATTGTTGTACTTCACGGTAACGGTTGAGCTCACTTCCGCTTTACCTGTTACTTTGGTGGCGCTGTCGCTTACTTCATTCACTTTCGGTGCATCCGGGGCGGTTTTATCGAGAACCGTCACGGCTGCTGCCTTGCTTTCGCGTTTTGCTAGATCAGTTGCTGTGACCGACAGTTTGGAGCCGGCCTTTTGTTTGCTGATTTTGACTTTGAAATTTCCTTTGCTGTCCGTGTTTGCTGAGCCGATCACTTTTTTCGCACTGTTTTTGACCGTGACTTTCACCTCGGCTTGCGATTGACCCGTTACATACACGTCTTTGTCGCTGACAGGCTTAACGGTTGGCTTAGCAGGGGTTGCACCCTTGTTCACGAATACTTTGATTGAAGAAGTTGCCAGTTTGGCAGAATCAGAGATATGCACAGTCAGCATCTGCTCCGCTTTTTGGACCGGAATCTTGATAGTGAACGTTCCGTTAGCAGCCGCCGTTGCTTTACCTAGTGATTTACTTCCGCTTTTCACTTCGATCGCCGAACCTTTTTTAGCCGTTCCAGTCAGGGTTGTTTTATTATCGAATACAGAGTTGACCTTTGCTTGTAAATCCACAGCACTTAGTGCACTGAAAGCATTCAATCTTCCGTATCCTGATACTAAATCTTTACCGACAGGCAGTTCCTCTTGAGGAATGATGATTTCTCCATCTTCATCTTCATATTCCTCAGTAGGGTAAGCATTATCTTCTTCTTCGAATTTCACATATTCGGAGGTATCATGAAGGATTTGCCTTACTTCATTCACCTTCAATCCAGGGTTTGCGGATAATAACAGCGCTGTAGCTGCCGCAACATGCGGAGCTGCCATCGACGTACCATCCATATACGTAACGTTTCCATTAGGGACAAGGCTTGGGATGGCTGTCCCAGGGGCGACCATGTCCAATTGGAATCCATAATTGGAATAATCGGATACTAAGTCAAGAGCATTGGTTGCACCGACGGAAATCGCATATTTGGATGATGCCGGATAAGATAGAGCTTCCACCCCATCATTACCGCTTGCCACGATAACCATTACATTCTTCGCAGCTGCTTCCTTCAAGGCATATTCGATCGTCCTGCTGTATTCTCCGCCCAAACTTAAGTTTATTACCTTGGCACCGTGATCGACGGCATATTTAATGCCCAGTGCAATTTTCTCGTTATCTCCATAGCCTGAAGAATCAAGCACCTTTACAGGCATGATTTTCGCTAATGGATTGATTCCTTGCATCGAATATCCGTTATCCGCTTTGGCAGCGATGATGCCGGATACATGTGTTCCATGGCCATTGTCATCGATGGCATTGCCTTTTTTATCGATGAAATTCTTGCCTAAGTCCATGCGGACACGATCTTGCAAATCAGCCAGTGAATCATCGACACCCGTGTCGACGACCGCCACCAATGTTTCCTTTAAATTACGTTTTTTAATCAAGGCTTGCAGTTTTTCGTTATCGATGTCCGCGCCCTTGATGCCTTCTTCTCCACCAGGATTATTCAACGACCATTGATACGGTGACTGAATATCGGCTGAAAGAGCTTTATACGTTTTGACCGGCTCAATATATTCCACTTCTGAAAGGTTTTCGATCGATGATAGAGCTGATGCGCTCATCTTGGCTTGGCTCTTTAACTCCACGACGTACATATCATCATACATTGGCTCTTGCTTCTCGGGAGTCGACAGTTTTCCATATCCTTTTCCGCTTACCTTGGATTGGAAGGAGCTTAATGACTTCCCAGGTTTAAGTTTGACGATGTATTTGTTTTTTGTATTTTTTGAAGCTGGCAGCTCGATTCCCGCTTTACTTGCGATATCGACTACCTTTACCCCTGCAAGATCCTCAAGATCGATTTTCTTTGCCAGGCTTTCCATATCCTTTTTCAATCCAGCCGGTGCGGCATCCGCAGCCATAGTGTACAATTCTTTAATTGCTTCTTGCTGTTTGCCTTTTTCAATGACTGCGGTGCTGCTTGCTCCGTTTTCATTTAGATCATCAATCAGCGGCTTAATCTCGACTAAATATTTATACGCGGCATCCCTCGCTTTTTTATTGCTAGCCAGATGATAGGCAAGGAATGGCGAAGCCTTATAGTATAAAGAAGAAAGGCTGCGTCCCTCAGACGACGTCGTGAGAACTTCATCTCTAAACACACGGAGTGATTTCAACAATGATTCACCCGTTTTCTTGTCGTACGCACTCACTTCGACCGGACATTCTTCAAGTCCCATCTCCTCTTCCCCAGCGGATGGCGGCAAGGTTACCGAATGGGCATTGATGGAATATCCCGCTTCATTTTTGGCATCCGGGATTGGATTTCCTTCATCATCCGTTTCGCCTAAATATTCAACTTTCACATAATACGTTCCTTCCCAGGCATATGGGAAATCAATGACGGCTTTTTCATCCGGATAAGAAGAAAACCAATAGTTGCTCTCATCCTTTTCGGCTTTTTCCTTACTTGAATAGACGGATATATTCAAAATTTTATCCGAATCGACCTCAAACTCAATATGGGAAAACTTTTGTATTTCTTCTGCTGTCGGGTTGATTTGGTACCAGTGAACATCCGGTTCATTGAACTTCCCGTCCAATGTATCCCCATTTTTAATCGTTTTGACATTTTCAATTGATGTAGTTACAGCTTGTGAATTTTGCGGAATCATCAAACTGAAAATCAAGGCAAAAATAAGTACAAACGCTGTCAATCTACTAACATGGTTAAGTTTCACGCTTTTACCTCCAATATTTGGTTAAAAAAATATAGTACTATACCAAATTATCACACTATAAGATTTTATCAACCAATTTTTTCCCTTTTCCATGTGAAATGTTGATATATGTGAACGGCGAACCGAAAAATGATTCCCATGTACCAAGTTAGCGACATAATTGGAAAATTACGGACAACCACTGATGATTTCATCTAAAACCGGGCTGTTCCAAACAAGACTTAAGTCCTGTTTGGGCCACAAAAAAACTGCCCCGGCACGAAACTCGCGCGGAGCAGTTTTCCTTCGATTGCTTTTAATTAGCGACGATATTCACTAATTTGCCAGGCACGGCAATGACTTTGCGAATCGTTTTCCCGTCGATTTGTTCTTTGATGGAGTCATCGCCCATCGCGATTTCTTCCAGTTTTTCTTTCGTGGTGTCAGTTGGCACCATCAGTTTCGTTTTGACTTTTCCGTTGATTTGGATGACGATTTCGACTTCGTTATCCACTAGCTTCGCTTCATCGAAGGCCGGCCATGTTCCGTATGTGATGCTTTCGGAGTGACCCAGTTTGGACCAAAGCTCTTCGGCAATATGCGGTGCAACCGGTGCAAGCAGTTTGACGAAGCCCTCGACATATACTTTAGGAAGCGAATCCGCTTTATACGCGTCATTGATGAATACCATCAATTGTGAAATTGCCGTATTGAATTTCAATTCTTCATAGTTCTCGGTCACTTTTTTAACCGTTTGATGATAGACCTTCTCAAGCTTGCCCGTGTCATCCGTTTCGGTCAGCTTATCCGTTAATGTTCCATCCTCGTTGACCAATAAACGCCAGATACGGTCGAGGAACCTGCGCGAACCATCCAGCCCGTTTGTCGACCAGGCAATCGATGCATCCAATGGTCCCATGAACATTTCATACATGCGAAGTGTATCGGCACCATGGCTTTCAACGATATCATCCGGGTTCACGACATTTCCTTTTGATTTACTCATTTTTTCATTATTCTCGCCAAGGATCATTCCTTGGTTAAATAGGTTTTGGAATGGCTCCTTCGTTGGCACGACGCCGATATCATACAAGAATTTATGCCAGAAACGCGCGTACAGCAAGTGAAGCACCGCATGCTCGGCACCGCCAATATAAATGTCGACCGGCATCCACTCTTTCAATTTTTCGGGATCTGCCAACGCTTCCGTGTTATCCGGGTCGATATAACGAAGGAAGTACCAGCTGCTGCCTGCCCATTGCGGCATCGTGTTCGTCTCGCGGCGCCCTTTCCGTCCGTTTTCATCGGTTACGTTCACCCATTCCGCAATGTTCGCAAGTGGAGATTCCCCTGTCCCTGAAGGCTTGATGTCTGTCGTTTTCGGTAAAATCAACGGAAGTTCCTCTTCCTTCAGTGCAGACATCGTCCCATCTTCCCAATGGATGATCGGGATCGGTTCACCCCAGTAACGCTGACGGCTGAATAACCAGTCGCGAAGACGGTAGGTAATTTTCTTCGTACCGATTTCTTTTTCTTCCAGCCATTTGATCATGGCTGAAATGCCTTCTTCTTTATCCAACCCATCAAGGAATTCCGAATTCACATGAAGGCCATCGCCTGTATACGCTTCACTCGTGACATCCCCGCCAGCGACGACTTCCTTGATCGGCAAGTCGAACTTGACAGCAAATTCATAATCACGTTCATCATGCGCAGGAACGGCCATGATCGCACCCGTTCCGTAGCTGATCAGCACATAATCGGCAATCCAGATCGGCATTTTTTCGCCGTTTACCGGGTTCATCGCATAAGCCCCCGTGAAAACGCCTGATTTATCTTTTGCCAAGTCGGTTCTTTCCAAATCGCTTTTATGCTTCACTTCATCCAAATAAGCCTCAACTGCATCTCTTTGTTCAGCTGTCGTAATTTTATCGACAAAGTGATGTTCCGGGGCCAATACGGCATAAGTTGCCCCGAATAACGTATCAGGACGGGTCGTGAACACCGTGAAGGTATCATCAAAGCCGTCGATATGGAAAGTAACTTCCGCTCCCTCGGAACGCCCAATCCAGTTACGCTGCATATCCTTGATGTTTTCCGGCCAATCCACATCATTCAAATCGTCGATCAAGCGGTCTGCATAAGCCGTGATGCGAAGCATCCATTGCTTCATCGGACGGCGCTCGACCGGATGGCCTCCCCGCTCACTTTTCCCATCGATGACTTCTTCGTTCGCCAAGACCGTGCCAAGTGCTGGACACCAGTTAACGGCCACTTCATCAATATAAGCCAAGCCTTTTTCATATAACTTCAAGAAAATCCATTGCGTCCATTTGTAATAGTCAGGATCCGTCGTATTGATTTCACGATCCCAGTCATAAGAAAAACCAAGTGCCTTGATTTGGCGACGGAACGTGTTGATGTTGTGCTCCGTGAATTCAGCTGGGTCATTTCCCGTATCGATTGCATATTGCTCTGCCGGAAGTCCAAAGGCATCCCAGCCGATCGGATGCAGGACATTATATCCTTGGGCCCGCTTCATCCTGGCTAAAATATCGCTTGCCGTGTAACCTTCCGGGTGTCCTACATGAAGACCTGCCCCTGAAGGATATGGGAACATATCAAGGGCGTAGAATTTGCGTTTACCGCTTTCTTCGCCCGTCTTGAATGTCTTGTTGCCCTCCCAGTAATGCTGCCATTTCGTTTCTATGCTTCTATGGTCAAAACTCATTTGATTTCCTCCTTATTCCGTATAAAAAACAATAAAAAACCCCTCATCCCAAAATAGGGACGAGAGGATTATGTATATCTTCCCGCGGTACCACCCACATTGGCGATAGCTAAAATCCGCCCAGCTTAAACATCCGTAACGTGGATTGGTTCGTCAGGCATTACTTTTCACCTTCACACCTGAAACTCCAAGGCGAGTTCACAATCATCCCAGGTTGACTTGCACCACCCGTCAACTCTCTTTGCTGGAATAAAATCGCTACTGTTCCTCATCATAGTCTTTATGAGAATATTGGATTTTATTTCATTCTAGTCAATTTCACCGATAATTGCAATAGCCGTACCTAAACATTATCGACAGGTTTTTCATTATATATGCGAATTCCGAAAAAATCGTGCAAAAAGGGAGCCATGAAATCATGGCCCCCTGTTCTTAATGTCGAAGTACGATCATTTCATTTTTCAATTCGTTCAACTGCTGCTTCATCCGCGAAAGCATTTCCCGTTGCTGGTCATTCGAACTGGCATACAAGCGTTCCATATCCGTCAAAGCCTCTTCGATATACCTTTGCGAATTTTGAAATTGTTCATCATCATAATGCTCTTGCCGTGAAGCCTCGTTAAACTCATACTCTGCAAAATGGAGAGCTCCTTCACATTGCTCTAAAAAATGATCGACGGATTGTCTGGTTGCCATTTCAAACCCTCTCCTTCGCGTATCATTTGGATGATTTGTAATCATCTTGCTTAGTTTGAACAAAACACGAGAGGATTATCAGCGTTATTTATCAAATCATCCTTTATCCCAAAACTTCTCACCTTGATCCGATATGAAGCGCTCGATCCATTCGGCAAAGCCCATTTGAAGTTTCTCGCCTTCTTCAAAATCATCGAGATGGCCCTTCACCATTATATAATCCGTATTCCCCTCGGCTACGGCTCTCCCGTCAATGACGATATTATCTTGATAGATGCAGGCTACCTTAAAGCAGCCTTCAAAGGGGAGTTCATATGTGTAATTCATGATATCATCAAGGCTGTATATATCATTTTCCCCGCCTGATTCCCGTGTTTCGAATAATTTGCAGCCATTCGTTATTTTCAAAAACTCTTTATAATCTTCGGGCAGATGCAATCCGGTTTTCTTTTCAAAGGAATGAATTTCCTCATCCGAAGCAGGTGAATTGAAGGTACAAGAGGCTTGGTATATAAACCCATCTTCCTTTGCTTCGAATACCTGATTATTTTCGGCTAATCGCTTTTTCATATGATTAATCGCTTCTTCAACTTGACCGGTCATGTCCATCAGCTCCCGATTGGATATAGTCTTTCACTTGATTATGTCGAATTAGCAGCCATAAATTCAGCCCTCAAGTATACATTATACGCTTATTTTTCAAAAAAAGACCTAACTGCCGGAATGTTGTATAATATATGGTGCGCTTCATTTATACCAAGGAGGTTGCTGATTTGAATCAAGCAAACCCGTTTATATATGCAACGGATAACAAACGATATCATACATGGAATTACCACTTGAGAAATCATTTTGGACATAAGGTTTTTAAAGTTGCCCTGGACGGCGGCTTTGACTGCCCGAACCGTGACGGCACGGTCGCACATGGAGGCTGTACCTTCTGCAGTGCTTCAGGCTCGGGCGACTTTGCCGGCAGCCGCGTCGAGCCGCTCGACGTCCAGTTCAAAAAAATCAGCGAACGGATGCACCATAAATGGAAAGATGGAAAGTATATGGCCTATTTCCAGGCGTTTACGAATACGCATGCACCAGTCGATGTCCTTCGCGAAAAATATGAACAGGTATTGACCCAGGAAGGTGTGGTCGGGCTCTCGATAGCGACACGCCCCGACTGCCTGTCGGATGATGTAGTCGAGTATTTGGCAGAATTGAACGAGCGCACTTACCTATGGGTGGAGCTCGGTCTTCAGACGGTTCATGAAAAGACCGCGACGATGATCAACCGCGCCCATGACTTCGACTGCTATAAAGAAGGGGTCGATAAGCTGCGTAAACATGGCATCCGCGTCTGCTCCCATATCATCAACGGCCTTCCTCAGGAGGATTACACGATGATGATGGAAACGGCCCGGGAAGTCGCCAAACTCGATGTGCAGGGGATAAAGATCCATTTACTTCACCTTTTGAAAGGGACACCGATGGTCAAGCAATATGAAAAAGGCTTGCTTGAATTCCTTGATCGCGATGAATATGTCAGCCTTGTATGCGATCAGCTGGAAATCATCCCTCCTGAAATGATCGTTCATCGCATAACCGGTGACGGTCCGATCGATTTGATGATCGGTCCGATGTGGAGCGTCAATAAATGGGATGTCCTGAATGCCATCGACGCCGAATTGAAACGCCGCAACAGCTGGCAAGGAAAAAATCATCAATTGGGGGAACAAACAGATGAAGCTTGACCGCATCTTGCCTTACGCAAGAATTTTGCTTGAAAAAACGGTGCAGCCCGGAGATATCGCCGTGGACGGCACGATGGGCAACGGCTTTGATACGGCCTTTCTTGCCGGACTTACAGGTGGAACGGGACATGTCTATAGTTTCGATATCCAAAAAGAAGCCCTCCAGAACACAAGCGTCAAACTGGAGAACGAAGGTCTAAGCAATCAATGCACGCTCATCCATGATGGGCATCAACACCTCAGTAACTATATCAGGAAAGAACATGCCGGAAAGATTACCGGTGCCATATTCAACCTGGGCTACCTACCGGGCGGGAATAAATCGATCATCACCGAAGCCGATACAACGACAGCCGCCATTGAACAGCTGTTCGAATTGCTTGCTCCCGAAGGCATCATCGTTCTCGTCATCTACCATGGGCATCCAGGCGGATCGCAGGAACGCGATGCACTGATGGACTATGTGAAAAACTTCTCGCAACAAAAAGCCCATATCCTGAAATACGGCTTCATCAACCAAGCCAACCATCCTCCCTTCATCATCGCGATTGAAAAGAGGTAATCCTGACGGACGGATCATGCTCGATGTTGGACGAATTACGCTCGACGTTGGACGAAAAACTCGCTGAAGGACGAATTATGCTCGTGGACGGACGGATTACACCCGATGTTGGACGATTTACGCTCGTGGACGGACGGATTATCCCCGATGTTGGACAAATTACACTTGATGTCGGACGATTACGCCCGAAGACGGACTATGCTCGATGTTGGACAAATTACGCCCTTTGTTAAACAAAATAAAAAGCTGCCGATCACTCATTTCGGCAGCTTTTTTACATATCCGGCACAGCGGTATATTCGGGTCAAACGACATAGCCTAATATTTTCAAACGATTCTCAACAAAGCTCAGGGCATATTGGAATACGTCATCTCGTTCCGGCTCGTTGAAGATTTCATGATAAAGCTTTGGCCATTCTTTATATTGCTTCTCACTGGCCAAGTTATAATTAAACCACTCACGAACCGCCTTCTTATTCACGATTCGGTCATCTCCGCCCTGCATGACCAAAAGCGGCACATCCTGAAAATCAGGGATTTCCTCAAAGGCATCCTTCATGGCCTGGGAAAGCTCCCGATACCAGCGAACCGAAACCTTTGTGATGTATAAAGTATCATTCCTATCGCATTCACGGACCTCCGAGCTTCTCGTTGCCATTTCAGGAGTTAGTCCCGAATCGACCCTGAACTGGGGCATCACGAAATTCAAGCCATGTGAGATGCTTGCGAGGAATTTCGGAGGCTTGGTTACGAGCCCTAAACAAGGTGAAGATAAAATCACGCCTGCAATATCCCATTCCTCTTCCTGAAGAAGCCGAATTGAAATCAGGCCTCCCATGCTATGTCCAAGCAAAAAGACCGGGAGCGAGTATTCGTAAGCTTCCTCTATCCAGCTTTTCACTTCATCTAAATATTCATCAAAGGAATCGATATGTCCCCGGTAGGCACGAGTCGTCATGCCCTGCCCAGGAAGGTCGCCCATGACGACATGGTATCCGGCTGAAAGCCACATTTGGGTAACCCATTTATAGCGTCCGTGATGCTCCATTGCCCCATGAATGATGACAATGACGCCTTTTGCGTCCCCTTCTGTCTCCCATTTCCACATTCGAAATCCCCCTTTCACTTTTCACTTGTTGTATACGATCCATGATAGTTAAAATATATATATAAATTATAACCATATTCGCGATTTTCGACAAAAAAGAAAACTAACAAGTTGTACATTCGTATTATAAATAGCCAAGTGTATTTGCATACGGTATATTAAAATAATACATAAAAACATTCACTTCGGAAAGGAAATGATTGAAAATGATTATTTATCCGTTCAAAGGCAAGGAACCACAGATTTCCGAAAGCGCTTATATTGCGGAGAATGCAGTCGTGACAGGCGATGTGAAAATTGGCGACGAATCGTCAATCTGGTTCAATTCCGTCATCCGCGGTGATGTGGCCCCAACCATCATCGGTAAAAAGGTCAGTATCCAAGATAATAGTGTCCTCCACCAAAGCCCCAATCATCCATTGATCATTGAAGATGAAGTAACCATTGGCCATCAGGTCATTTTACATAGCTGTAAAATCCGTAAAGGAGCCTTGATCGGCATGGGCTCGATCGTACTTGACGGAGCCGAAATCGGTGAAGGAGCTTTTATCGGTGCCGGCAGTCTCGTTCCCCAAGGCAAAGTGATCCCGCCGAATATGTTGGCATTCGGACGCCCGGCCAAAGTGATCCGCGAAATCAATGCGGAAGATCGTCAGGACATGGAACGGATCGTGCGCGAATATGCCGAAAAAGGACAATACTACAAAACAGCAGACCGAATAAAATAAACTAGGGGCTTGTCCATGCCTCTAATACACGCCAAATATCCTCTGGTAAATCACTCAGTGGGTTTATTGAATTATTCCCTCTGCAAACCAAATTAATCCTACCAAAAAAAGGTGCACCGCAATTAGCGGCGCACCTTTTCCATCTGGATCATGCTTGTGCTTTTAAAGTTTCTGCTTTATCCGTGCGTTCCCACGGAAGATCGACATCGGTACGGCCAAAGTGTCCGTATGCAGCTGTCTGCTTATAGATTGGGCGACGAAGGTCAAGCATTTTGATGATGCCTGCTGGGCGAAGGTCGAAGTTAGCGCGAACTAGGTCAACCAGGACGTCTTCGCTAACAGTGCCCGTTCCGAATGTATCAATCGAGATCGATACAGGCTCTGCCACACCTATAGCGTAAGCCAATTGTACTTCGGCTTTATCGGCCAGGCCAGCTGCCACGATGTTTTTGGCAACATAGCGTGCAGCGTATGCCGCAGAACGGTCAACTTTCGTAGCATCCTTACCAGAGAATGCACCGCCGCCGTGACGAGCGTATCCGCCGTACGTATCAACGATGATTTTACGGCCAGTAAGACCTGCATCCCCTTGAGGTCCGCCAATTACGAAACGGCCAGTCGGGTTGATGAAGTATTTCGTTTCAGCATCGATCAATTCAGCAGGAACCACCGCTTTGATGACATGCTCTTTTAAATCGGCTTGAATTTGCTCAAGCGTGATTTCTGCATCATGCTGTGTTGAGATGACGATCGTATCTACACGTACAGGACGGTTATTTTCATCATATTCCACAGTTACTTGTGTTTTTCCATCCGGGCGTAAGTAAGCAAGCGTTTCATCTTTACGTACTTGAGCCAAGCGGAATGAAAGCTTATGGGCCAATGAGATCGGAAGCGGCATAAGCTCTTCTGTTTCATTGCAAGCGAATCCGAACATAAGACCTTGGTCCCCTGCACCGATTGCATCGATTTCTTCCTCTGACATGTTGCCTTCACGTGCTTCCAAAGCTTTATCGACGCCAGCTGCGATATCGGCAGACTGCTCATCGATCGAGCTCAATACAGCACACGTTTCAGCATCGAAGCCGTATTTCGCGCGAGTGTAGCCAATTCCCGCAATCGTATCACGGACGATACGCGGAATATCCACGTAAGCGGATGTTGTAATTTCACCAGCAACAAGCACAAGACCTGTCGTTACACTTGTTTCACACGCAACACGTGCATTTGCATCCTTAGCAAGGATAGCATCTAAAATGGAATCTGAAATCTGATCACAAATCTTGTCCGGATGGCCCTCTGTAACAGATTCAGAAGTAAATAGACGTTTCTTTGACATCATATTTCCTCCTTGGAAGTTAGTATGTGGTAGGCATAAGCCTGATTTTTTTACGGAACTCGTTTCCCTTATTAGCTTCAACTATAGACACAGAATTAATTAAAAAACACAAAAACCTTCCCTGGAAAATGAGGAAAGGTTTAACATTCTGTCTTCTATCCTTTCACTCTTATCGTTCAAGGGTTTTTTACCTTGCTCAGGTTAGCACCATCACCACTTTTCCTTGAAGAACACCGCTTTATTTTCGGCGATTGCTCTTTTGGTCAAGTTCAATATGGCAGGTTGCTGGGTTTCAAAGGGCCTGTCCCTCCACCAACTCGGGATAAGAGAATCCGTACAATTTAAGATAATATCGTATTGGGTCGGAATTTGTCAATGATTTTCTATCAAGAACATTTCCGGTCAACGGCCAAATCGGGCACAACAAAGTTCGCTCCCCCGCCATCAAAGGACTTTCAGGCGCATGAGATTGATTAGTACTTCCTATAATAAAGGGGAAATCGACTTTCATTAAAGCATATGCAGGAATCCCGGCATGGTTCCTGCCCATTTAAAATGATGAATCTAACCAGATGAAAATTATCACAATTCAGATGATATAGTATAGACTATTTAAATAAATGTGTTATACTAATTGTAATATAAAACTTAAACAAAGGAAGGTACCTCATATATGAATTCTGTAGACGTTTCTAATGAGTTACACCAGTTATTAACAGGAAACAACGTGCAAACTCAGCTTTCAGTTCCTAAATTGGTCGAAAAGGTATTAAGCAGGAATGAAGGGGTTTTAACTTCAACTGGAGCAGTAAAAGCAGAAACAGGCAAATATACTGGCCGTTCACCTAAAGATAAATATATCGTCGAGGAAGCATCCGTAAAAGATAAAGTCGATTGGGGTCCAGTGAACCAGCCAATTTCGGAAGATGTGTTCAATAAACTATATAATAAAGTAATTGACTACTTAAAAGCAAAAGAAGAGATTTTCGTTTTCAAGGGCTTCGCTGGCGCAGAAGAATCATCCCGCCTTCCAATTCGTGTCGTTAATGAATATGCTTGGCATAATCTTTTCGCGCATACTTTATTCATCCGTCCAAACGAAGAGGAGCTAAGAGGCCATGAAGCAGAATTCACGATCCTTTCGGCACCTAACTTCAAAGCAGATCCAGCGGTGGACGGAACGCAATCCGAAACGTTCATTATCGTTTCTTTTGAACGCCGCACCATCTTGATCGGCGGAACGGAATATGCAGGTGAAATGAAAAAATCGATCTTCTCGATCATGAACTACCTTCTTCCAGAGGCTGGAATCCTTCCAATGCACTGCTCTGCGAATGTAGGACGTGAAGGGGACGTCGCTTTATTCTTCGGACTGTCCGGAACCGGCAAGACGACTTTATCTGCAGACACGAATCGCAAGCTGATCGGTGATGATGAACACGGCTGGGCTTCTAACGGTGTTTTCAACATCGAAGGTGGCTGCTATGCGAAAACGATCAACCTTTCACGTGAAAAAGAACCACAAATCTTCGATGCCATCCGTTTTGGAGCCGTCTTGGAAAATGTTGTTGTTGATCCGGATACACGTGAAGCGGATTATGATGACAGTTCATTGACGGAAAACACCCGTGCCGCATACCAAATGCAAGCAATCGATAATATCGTGAGCCCAAGTATCGCCGGACACCCGAATACGATCATTTTCCTGACGGCTGATGCTTCAGGCGTATTGCCTCCAATCAGCAAGCTGTCCAAGGAACAAGCGATGTTCCATTTCCTAAGCGGATACACAAGCAAGTTAGCTGGAACGGAAAGAGGGGTAACTTCACCGGAGGCGACATTCTCCACTTGCTTCGGTTCACCATTCTTGCCGCTACCTGCTACACGCTATGCTGAAATGCTTGGTGATAAAATTGACGAGCACAATGCAAAAGTATACCTTGTCAATACAGGATGGACAGGCGGAGCATACGGAACTGGAAGCCGCATGAAACTTGCTTACACGCGTGCCATGGTTCAGGCGGCACTTGAAGGGGAACTGGCTAACATTGAAACGGTCAAGGATGAAATCTTTGGTTTGAATATCCCGCTTCATGTTCCTGGCGTTCCGGACGAAGTGCTTCAGCCAATCAAGACTTGGGCAGATCCTGAAGCTTACAAGCAATCCGCAACGGACCTTGCCGCTCAATTCCGTGCAAACTTCAAGAAGTTCGGCAGCGTTCCAAATGAAATCGAAGATCTTGGCGGGCCGATCGCTTAAAATAAATCATTCACAAAAGGACCAAGCACTAGCTTGGTCCTTTGTTCTGTCCATATAGGTTAGAACGAACCTCCTTTCTTCCCCTAAAAAAGGGCACGGACACAGTGGTCGGCACCCTTTTCCATTCATTAGGTTGATTTAGCTGATCGCTTTATTTCTGGCTTTTTCCTTCGACACCTTTTTATATTGATAAATATTGCCCAAGTTGGCGACCGGGACTTCGGTCTTCGTTACATCAATGCAATTGCGTGTATCGAGGATCATTTTATTGGCCATCAGATTTGATAGATTGTCATAATCCATCAGCTTGAATTCATCGTGGTCGGTCAAGACGAGAATCAGGTCGGCATCGTTTACGGCATCCTCCACTGAAACGATGGGCATCATGCCTGACTGAACATGCGGGTCATGCAGGGCTACGTCCATGTGGTCCATCCCCATCAAAATATTGACGACATCGATGGCAGGACTTTCCCGGATATCATCGACATTCCCTTTGTAGGAAAGCCCGAAGATCGCCACCTTTGGCCGCTCGATTCCTTCAAGCATCATCCTGACGCAATTGACAATGTAATAGGGCATCGATACGTTGGTATCACGGGCCAGCTTAATGATTCTCGCAAACTCTGGGGCTTTTGCGACAACGAAATAGGGATCGACCGCTAAGCAATGACCGCCGACTCCTGGCCCTGGTTGGTGAATGTTGACACGCGGGTGCTTATTGGCCATCGATATGACGTCCAATACATTGATGTCCAGCTCGAAGCACACTTTCGTCAGTTCATTTGCAAGGGCGATATTCACATCCCGGAAGGTATTTTCCATCAGCTTGGACATTTCCGCCGTCTTGGCATCCGTCTGAATGATCTCCCCTTTAACGAAGGTTCGATAGACCAGGCTCCCTTCATATGAGCATGTTTCCGTAATTCCGCCGACGATACGGTTATTATGAACCAGCTCTTCCAATATCCTTCCAGGCAAAACACGTTCAGGACAATGAACAAGGAAGATCTCTTCTCCGATGGTAAGGCCCGTCATTTCAATCATCGGTCTGATATGATCATCCATGCTTCGAGGAGCGATCGTCGATTCGATGATGATGACATTTCCCTTCCTGATGAATGGAAGGATGCTTGCGACAGCTTCGGTGACATGGGTCAAATCACAGGATTTGTGCATGTCGGTTTTATTTGGCGTAGGCACAGCAATAATGAAAACATCTGCATATTCCGGTCTTAATGACGCTTGGAACTTTTGGGCATCCAGCACTTCATGCAAAACCTGCTCCAAACCAGGTTCCTCGATATGGAGCTTTCCCTGATTCAAATTGGAGATGATATCAGGATGGATATCCACTCCGACGACGTCGACACCATGTTTCGCAAACATTAAAGAAGTTGGCAGTCCTATATAACCCAGTCCCAATGTACATATTTTCATATAAACCACTCCTATTCATTATGATCTGCTACACTCTTAGCTCAGGCAGTTTGATAAATCTCGATGAAGATTTCCTTCTCTTGCTTCCAATTGTATTTTTGGCGGGCCATCAAGCAATTCCGGCTCATTTCCGCCCTTTTTTCAGGATGCTTCAGTAAGTAATTGACTCCTTCCGCAATGGCTTTAGGATCATGTGAATCGACACATACACCGATCCGTTCCGCATCTACCACCTTTTGAATTTCGGGGAAGCTGCAGGCAACGACCGGCACACCGCTCATCATGTATTCAAATAATTTATTCGAAGAAGCGGAATAGTGATTAAAGCAAACATTATTCAATACTTGAAAACCTAAATAAGCATTTTTCGTATAATGGAGCAATTCGTCGACCGGTACCTTTGGCAAGAATTTCACCCGATGCTCCAAATCCATTTCCTTTACCTTCTTCATTAATGCAGCCTTGATTTTTCCATCTCCTATAAAAACCACCGTCCCTGCCTTGATCAGCGGCACAGCATCGACCAATTGCTCCAGCCCCCTGCCCATCTGGACACCGCCTTGATACAACAATATCGGTTCATCGGGCGGCAAACTCAGCAGCTCATGCAAATCCACGGACGTGCTTTCCTCCGGATTGGTCGGAATCGGATAGTTATGGACAACTTTTGGATAGAGACCATATAAGTCTTCATTATATTTAGCTCTCGTATGGTTCTCGGCAATCATTTCGTCGACGAATAGTAAGAGGAATTTCTCCATCGTCCCGTAGATCCGGCTATTATATCCCGTTCTGCTCGTTTGGACTTCATGCGAATCATAAATCAGCTTTTTCCTTCTCAGCCATTTACTGCTGATCGCTCCCTGCATGAGCGTATTCAAGTCATTGGAATGGTAAAAATCATATTTCTTTTTCCGCCCATGATAAACCATTTGACCAAAAATATAGCTTCTTGTTAATAAAGTCGGCAGCTTCGTACGGGTCATGATCATGGACCCCAAGGCAAGGATTGCTAGGGAGCCAATCAAAATCGCCGATCCCGCCCAGCTAGTGATCAAGTTCAGGTTCAACATCGTGTTCCAAACCAATAAGGTCAATAAGGTGATTTCAAACTTCTTTTTCTTCAATTTGCCGACGATCCTAAGAATTTTATGAAGTGCCTCCCAGCGGTTATTGACCCTTGTGACCGTGAAGCCACTTTGATGTTTTTCCTTTTTGGGCAAATCTTTGATTTTCCAATTATGGATGGCGATCAAATCCACTTCATACCCCACTTCCGTAAGTGCTGTACATTCTCTTAGAACCCTTGCATCGTTCGTAAAGTGATTCCACACAAACATACATACCTTCTTCGTCATGTTGTCCTCCACTTCCGGTTTATTCTTCCCTACGCCTCCAAGACGTTGATGAGGCCTTTAATATTTTGGGACCATTGAAAATGCTGTTTCGCATATACATAACCGTTTTCCCCTAGCTCTTCACGCAGCGCTCGATCTCTGGCCATGGTCAAAATGTGGCGACTGATTTCATCCACATCCCGGCTATCTGCCACCAGCCCGCACTTCGCCTCTGAGATCACCTGCTTGGCCCTTCCCGCCACATCACCGACAATCGGCTTTCCGACACACATATAATCAATGATCTTTCCAGGCAGCACCGTATTGAACACCTCTTTTTCCACCAAGCTTACATAAGCAATATGGGAGGAGGAAACTTCATGAAGGGTCACCCTCCGATTCATCGCATTCATGACTTTTATATTCGCCAATCCCTTCGCGCTGATTTCCCTCTCGACTTCAGCTGCCCGGTAGCCGTATCCGATTATCGTGAACTCGATTTGCTTATGTTTCCTTAACGTTTCAGCAATGGCTATCAGTTTTTTCAGGTCTTGGGCCAGTCCGATATTCCCGGTATAGACGACCTTGATTTTCGTTTCAGAAATGGGGGTAAATACATTCCGCAACGCCAGCTCATCACCAGTGAGCGAATTGGGGATGAAATGAATCGTTTCTTCCTCGACCCCCTTGGCCCTGATATAATCCCTGAACCCAGGACTATTGATGATAATATGATCTGAATGCCGATACAGCTTCCGCTCCAGGACGTATGCGAACTTCAAAATCCATTTATTTGCGAAAACCCCCACTCCCATCAACGATTCTGGCCATAAGTCCCTGACATCGGTAATGAGTTTCGCCTTCATTTTTCTCTTGGCAATCAATGCTGCCATCGTCGGGAAAATTGGCGGTGTCGAGACAAACACATAATCATAAGTTTTTTCGAGACGGATGATTGTATAAATGAAAAGCCACATCGCTTCCAGATAATGCAGCAAGCGCCTTCCCATATTGCTTGTATACCGCTTCACCTTATTCGGTTTTATCCTGATGACATCTTCCTCAATATGTTCCTCATCCCAAAATTCATGGTCTTGATACAAACCTTGATCGGGATAACTCGGTTTCAACGTGATGACCGTTACTTCATATCCGTTTCTTTTCAAATGGAGATACACATTTTTCATTCGATTTCCCGCACTTCCGATTTCCGGATAAAAGTTTTGCACGATCATCAGGACGCTTTTCATATTCACCTATCACCTCTATTCTTGGATCAGTCATGCTTCCTGCTTTATATTGTAAAGTGCCGTTATTAATGGAAGGTTAAGGAAATATAAAGTCCTCATTAATATTGTAAATATTGCGTTAATTATTGTTTCGTTTTCATTTTTCCTCTGAATCTCTCGTTATAATGGGGAGGACAGTTAGCAGGAGGAGGAATGGAGCATGCCTAAACAACGTTTGAAGGTCATGACGGTCTTTGGCACGAGGCCTGAAGCAATTAAAATGGCACCAGTCGTTTTGGAACTGAAAAAACATCAGGACGAAATAGAAACCATCGTGGTGGTCACCGCCCAGCATCGGGAAATGCTTGATCAAGTACTGCAATGTTTTCAAATAAAGCCAGATCACGATTTGGATATGATGAGAGACAGACAGACATTAGAGGATATTACAACAAGGGGCATCGAGGGACTCAGTTGGCTCATGAAGCATATAAAACCGGATATCGTCCTCGTCCATGGAGATACGACGACCACTTTCATCGCTAGCTTGGCTGCTTACTATAATAAGGTCCAGATTGGCCATGTTGAAGCCGGACTCCGCACTTGGAATAAGCATTCACCGTTTCCTGAGGAGATGAATCGGCAATTGACCGGTGTCCTGGCCGACATCCACTTCGCCCCGACCAAGCAGGCTGCCGAAAACCTGCTATTGGAGAATAAACGGACCGACAGCATCCACATCACTGGAAATACGGTGATCGATGCCTTGAAAACAACGATCCAGAAGGACTATTCGCATCCGATCCTCTCTGATTTGAATGGAGATAGGATGCTATTGATGACGGTACATCGGCGTGAAAATATCGGAAAACCGATGCAGGGGATATTCCGTTCCGTGAAGCGGCTTCTTGATGAACATGGGGATATCCAGGTTGTTTTCCCGATTCATAAAAATCCAGTCGTCCGGGAAATCGCCCATGAGGTCTTCGAAGAAACAAAAAGGCTACATATCATCGAGCCCTTGGAAGTGATCGATTTCCATAACTTCGCGGCACGATCTCATCTCATCCTGACAGATTCCGGAGGGGTGCAGGAGGAAGCGCCATCACTTGGCGTCCCGGTTGTCGTGTTGCGCGATACGACGGAACGGCCGGAGGGAATCAAGGCCGGCACACTTTTATTGGCCGGAATCGAAGAAGACCGCATTTACGAGGCAACCCATAATCTGCTTACGAACGAAGGCGACTATGAAAAAATGGCAACAGCCTCGAATCCATATGGGGATGGCTTTGCATCGAAACGGATTGTCGAAATTCTCCTCAAGCATTGTCAAGTGAGATTCGCCCTTCCATCATGAAAGAATGAAAAGCGAAAAAGCCTGCCGCCTCGCATGGGCGGTCAGGCTTTTTGATTTTCACATTTTAAAACTTAAACCGGCTCACTTCCATTTTCAAGCTTTCAGCCAAGGTTGCCAACGCTTGGGCACCTTCGGAAATCTGTTCGGTGGCGGTGTGCTGTTCTTCGGTCGCAGCACTTGCATCATTTGCCCTTTCTGCGGAGATGACCGCTATTTCCTTGATAGAATGAGCGCCTTCCGTAACATCTTCAGTCATCACCTGCAGGTCGTCAACGGCAGAGGACACCGAGGCAATTTGCTCACTCACCTGTCCGACGGCCGATTTAATGTTAGTGAATACTTGTAGCGAGCTTGCCGAAGCAGCAAGTCCTTCTTCCGCTTTCTTACTTCCTACATTGATAGACTCGACTCCCCTTCCAGTAGCCTCCTGGATGAACCGGACCATTTTCTCAATTTCCGCTGCCGATATCTTCGATTGCTCGGCAAGCTTCCGGACCTCATCAGCCACCACTGCGAACCCTTTCCCATGTTCTCCAGCTCGTGCCGCTTCAATCGCTGCATTCAATGCCAATAAATTCGTTTGTTCGGAAATATCGGTAATGAATGTTGTCACCCGTTGAATTTCATTCGAGTGACTCGACATGTTTTCCATAATTTTTGCCGACTCGCGAATCGTAGCATTAATCTCCTCCATTTGAGCCGTTACATCATTCATGCCCTCTGCCCCCTGTTGAACGAGTCCATTGACAGTCTTGGCTGAATGAAGCATTTCGACATTGCTCAGTGTGATCCGTTTGATGGCAGCAGCCATTTCTATCATCGAATCGACCGATTTTTCGACAATATCGACCTGAAGGGAGGTGCCTTTCCTATTTTCCTCTGCAGTTGCCGACACCAGCTCTGAGGACGCCAGGCTTTCTTCTGAACTTGCCGACATCTGTTCAGCTTGAACAGCAAGCTGTGACGCGGAATCCCTCATATTCAGGACAATCGATTTAAGTCCCCCTACCATTAAATTGAAGGCCCTTGCCATTTCTCCAATTTCATCTTTGTTCCAGATTTTCATTTCTTCAATATCTAAATTACCGGCAGCGACTTGGCCCAGCGCTTCCGTCAGCTTACGGACAGGACGTGAAATGCTTCTGCTGAGGATGATGGGCAATATGATACTGAGAACGAACCCGCCGATTATCAGCAAAACGATGAATGCCTTCATATCCCCCACCTTCTCATTCAATTCCTTCCTTGTCTCCTGCATATACACATTCTGTTTGCCATCCAGCTTCTCGGCATTATCCAAGATCGTTTTATCCAGCTCAATCGCATTATCGGCAATTTCCATCGCCTTCTTACTATTCCCTTGCTGCATGCTTATGGTTATCTCTTCAGCCATTCCCATATATTCCAGCTGCGTGCGATGAATCTCTTCAAGCAATTCCCGGTCTTCCTTGGATGTCATGCTTTTCTCAAGCGTGCTGTATGCCTTCTCGAATCCATCATGAGCCGTCTCCCTATTTTCCAGATAAGTGGAATCTTTATAGATGATATATCCGCGAACATCATTAGAGATGGCTTGCTGCTTGTTGATCATCTCCTCGACTAGGCTGATTTTTTTCACCCTATCATCCAATAAAAACGTATACTTGCCATTCAAATCGATGATGATCCATAGATACAGAACACCTATGGCCACCAAAAATAAAAGGATGGACAAAAAACTTGCCCATAATTTTTTCGATACGGATAACTTCAAGATATGCAACCTCCATTTGTCCAAAATTTAAAATTTTCAATCTATATGGATAATATCGGCCAACTAGTACTTTTTTTCCAGTACAATATACATATGTCGAAAAAAATTGGAAAGCATCAAGCTTCCGTTGAGCCGATGGCCTGAATGAAGGCGTCATCTTCGCGGGTAAAAACAAAAAAAGACCACCAAATGGTGATCTTTTCGGTGAACATTCAATTGACCTTCTCTTTTTTTCCAAGCACCGAACCTTCTCGTTTCGAGTAAAGCAGAATCGTCAGGAATATGACCAGCTCGGATAAGGGGATCGCCATCCATGCGGCATTCGTCCCAAATATCAACGGCAATGTAAGCAAGAAAATCAGCATGAAAATGAATTCACGGCCAACCGTGATCCAAGCTGCCATCTTCACTTGCCCGATCGATTGGAAATAGGTCATCATGACGAAGTTGACCCCCATCAGGATGTAGCCGCTAAAGAATATCCTGATCCCGATTGTCGCAAGCTCCTTAACTTCGCTTGAAAAATCACCGAATAAATCGACGATGAAAGGCGCCGCAGCCTGCCCTAGGAGCGTAATCGCTATTCCTGCTCCCATTGCTGTCAATATGGCGATGCGAACCGTTTCACGCTTCCGCTTTTCATCTTGTGCCCCATGATAATAGCTGACCAGTGGCTGAATGGCCGACCCTATGCCAAGAAACATCAAGAGCATGACACTATGGGCATAATTCACGATGGAAAATGCCGCTAGCCCGTCGGTGCCTGCAAGGCGGGAGAACGCATTATTATGGGCAATCGTAAAGACGGATACCCCGTTTCGGCTAGGAAGCTTGGAAAGCCGATCATCATCGTCATCACGAAAAGCGACTTTTCAAACCTGAACGTAACGAGACGAAGCGTGTTCTTCTTCGTGAAGAAGTGAATGCTGAGAACCAGGATGCCAAGCGCGGCTGCGATGATCGTTCCATACGCGGTTTCCCGTACGCCTAGCTCAAGGACATATAGAATGATGAAGTTCAGGACGAAATTCGAAACGGCCGTAACGATCAGGGAGACCATCGCCAAATTCGGATTGCCATTGTTCCTGACGAATATGCTTAAGGTATTCTCCAGCGTGAAAACAAAACCAAGCATCAGGAATACATTCATGTAGTCCGTCGCAAAAGGAGCGGTCGCCTCATTGGCCCCTAGTGCATATACAAGCTGATTATGAAAAGCATAGGCAACCACGCCTATGATTACGGTAAATATCGTGATCAAAATGATTGAATGGGTGAAGATGAAGCGGGCACGATCATAATCCCTTGCGCCCATGCTTTGCGAATAAAGCGTTGCCCCGCCTACTCCGATCCAAATGGACATCGCTACAAAGATTGTATAAATGGGACCGGCAATATTGACGCCTGCCAGGGCAACAGATCCCAGCTTATTGCCGACCATCACTCCATCGACGACAAAGTTCAATGCCATCAATACCATACCGATCATCGAAGGAATCAAATAACGCAAAAAGACCCTTCCCGTCGATTCCAACTCCAATACATGTTGTTGTTGCTGTTCCCTTAATGACATGCCTATCCTCTCCTGCTGTTTGACCTTACTGAAAATCGTCCATGATGCCGCCGAATCTCTTACAGTACAGTTTTGGCCATCTGCCCTTACCCATGTAACAATTTCTGATAGTACCATCATAACTTAACGAACGTTCGTCAGGCAAGTGGAATCAAAAAAAATCTTGCCCCTCTTATTTCCAGGAAAGAAGGAGGATATGCCAGACCTGTCGAAAAGGTGATGATAACCCGAAAAAGGAGGAGTCAAATGAAGCATCAGGTTACCCCTTATTTAATGTTCGATGGACAGGCAAAGGAAGCTTTGGCATTCTATGAAGATATATTTCAAGCGGAGATTGCTGACCTGCAGACATACGGAGAAGCTGATTTCCCTACACCTGAAGAAGCGGACGATCTTGTTTTGCATGCAAAGATCAAAAAAGGCCATCTGTTGATCATGGTATCCGATACGTTTCCAGGAAATCCTCTTGCAGCCGGAAACAACGTATCGTTGGTCCTCGAGTGTGAGAGCGAAGCCGAAATACGGAGTTTATATGATTCCTTGTGTGCAAAAGGTTCATCTTTAATGGAACTCCAAGATACCTTTTGGGGAGCTAAGTACGGGAAGGTCAGAGATCGATTCGGCGTGCAATGGGACTTGAACTTAACTAAATGACCGCAAATATGGCCGAAGATCCAACCTTCATCTTCGGCCATTTTCTTTTTAAAGCACATGAAAATAATTCAAGACATTTTTCCCAATCAACAAAACAGTGACGCAAATGAACAAAACACGCACATACGATGCGCCTTTCTTGATGGCGAAGTTCGTTCCGACCAATGCCCCGCATACCATGGCAAGCCCCATCGGAATCCCATAGGCGAAGTTGACGGTTCCCATGGATAAAAAAATGATAAGTGCTGCAATATTGCTGCCAAAGTTCAAGATCCTGGCATTCCCGGCAGCCTGGACAAAATCAAACCCTATGATCAAAAATGAAAATAATAAAAAGGAACCAGTCCCTGGTCCAAGAAACCCATCATAAAACCCAATGGCAAAAATAATGCCAATCAGCAAAAGCATTTTTTTCCTTTTCAGTCCTTTATACTTTGCCTCTTTCCCCCAATCCTTTTTTATCATCGTATAAACCGCGACGATGACCAAAAGAATCAAGATGAGCGGCTTTAGGATCTCTGCGGAAACGAAATGAACAATATAAGCACCCAATGCCGCTCCGAACAAGGTGATGGGAAACAGCTTGATGACGAATGTAAAGTCCACCTTCCCTGCCCGGATGAATGAAATCGTACTCGTCAACGATCCCATCGTGCCTGCAAGCTTATTCGTGGCTAATGCCGCTGAAGGTGAAATTCCCGTAAACAATAAGGCTGGAATCGAGATCAATCCCCCGCCGCCCACAACGGAATCGATGAATGCAGCAACAAAGCCGGCAAGTATTAAAAATAACAACGTATAGAGGTTGATATCCTCCATGTATTCCCCTCCCCCAAAAGCATTACACCTCATTTTTCTCCCAGATGATCGGATAACCGCTCCTCTGACGTGACAATGAATCCATGCCGCCTAAGCAAAGCCGCGGTCACTCCATTACCGGCCCTCTTCGCCCCCATGAATTCACCATTATAAATCGCCGCACTGCCACAGGATGGACTATATTCTTTTAAAACGACCAGCTTCGCCCCAATCTCCTGGGCTTTCATTAAAGTAAGCTTCGCTCCTTCTATGTACTACGCTTTACATCCCTGCCCGTCCTTTCGATGACCTTGGCTTTTCCATCAAGTACATCCACACCAGCACCGCCGACTATCTTCGCTGGCTCCCTCGGTACCGAAAAACCGCCAAGCAGCTCCGGACATACCGATACAGCCTTTTTCTCGCCGATTAATGCCCTGATCCCCTCATCCAGGCTGTGAGTCCCGTTATATCTCACCTCAAAACCCGCCAAACAAGAACTCACCAAAATCATCCAATCACCCCAAACACCATTCTACCATTCTTCTCGTCACAACTGTGACAAGACGTTAGGAGAGGAAATCGAATCATTCACGGCGTGGGACGAATTATCTGCCGGGACGGATTAGTTCGTGTGTAGGACGGATTATGAAGGTGGACGGTCGGATTATTGTCGGCGTGGGTCGGATTATGGGGGTGGACCGTCGAATTATGGGCGGCGTCGATCGGATTATGGGGGTGGACGGTCGAATTATGGGCGGCGTGGGTCGGATTATGAAGCTGGACGGTCGGATTATTGTCGGCGGCGGTCGGATTATGAAGCTGGACGGTCGGATTATTGTCGGCGTAGGACGGATTATGAAGCTGGACGGTCGGATTATTGTCGGCGGCGGTCGGATTATGGGTTAGTTGGTGTAATTTTTCCAGCCGAATCAATAAAGAAAGCGCCTGCAGTGAAAATCAGCTCTGCAAGCGCTTCTATTATTAGTTAGTGGAGTTCAAAGATAATAATTCGTAGGTGATGATGGTTTTTTCACCTGTCCATTCGACTTTTTGGATCACGGCCGTTCCGCTTGTATCGGATTGTTTCGTTTTTCGTACATCGATGGGGATATCGATCGGGTATAGCCGGTACCCATCTTTAGCGAGCCGGAAAATATTTTCTTCTTCGCGGGTTTCATTTCCTTTTGTAACGATCATCGTGTTGAGTTCGATGGGCATGCCCATGTGAATCTCCTCCTCTTTTCAATATGCTTGGATTATACTTCATTCTATCATTTTTCCGTTTTATTTTTCATCCAAGATGTTAAATCTTCGACTACTTTGCGGTTGACTGCAGGTGGGAAGTAATGGGTGAATGGAGTGAAGTACCAGCTTTCGACATCTTTGTCGTGCAGCTTCAATCTCTTCTCCAGACGATAGGCGTGTTCAATGGCCACATTGTCATCTTTTTCACCGTGAATGATCAGGACGGGAACATTCAAATCTTCAATCGCAAATAAGGGTGTACGGTATTCATACTGATCCGGGCATTTTGTCGGGGTGCCGCCGATGACCCGCTTCATCATCCGGCGCATATCTACCCGTTCGACATACGTTAAGAACATGTCCGATACGCCTCCCCATGTAACGATCGATGCTGCATTCCTGCAGTGTATCCCCGTCCAAAGTGCCATGATGCCGCCGCGGGAAAATCCGAGGATATGGATGTGATCCTTGTTTACCCGTGGATGCTGTTCAAGTAGGTTGAAGCCTGATATCGCATCGTATCGATCTTCGCCTGCAAAATCCTCATCCCCCTCACCGCCTTGATTCCCACGATAAAAAGGGGCGAACACGATGAAGCCTTCCGCTGCATACTGAACGATCCTTGCAGGCCTCACCTTTCCGACATTTTTAATCCCGCCGCGTAAGTATAAGAAGGCATCATGAACTTGGCCATCGACCGGCTCGGCAAGCAATCCCTTTACCTTCAGCCCCTGTGATAGGTAAGTAACCGAATAAAGATGGATATGAGGATGCGGGGATGGAAACCGCCGTTTTGAAATGATCGTTCCGTTTTCCAAGTTCTCCCCTCCTTTCTCTTACTCTTATTGTAAAACATCCGCTTGTTTTTATCCCCTGATAGGCATTCACATTTTTCACTACTCTTCATACGATACTGTAGGCAAAATACCTATTTATCAAGGAGGAAGCAATGTTGAAAAAATGGTGTAAAGCAGGTGTCATATGTTTGCTTCTGTGCATGCTGATCATTCCGCTCGGGGCTTGTGGCAAAAAGGATACGGTCAGGGTGGCCGAAGTGACCCGCTCCCTTTTCTATACACCTCAATACGTAGCGATAGAAAAGGGGTTCTTTGAGGATGAGGGCTTGAAAATTGATTTGAAAACGACGGCTGGCGGCGATAAAACCATGACCGCGCTTCTTTCCGATGGGGCGGACATCGCTCTCGTTGGCTCGGAAACATCGATCTACGTACAGTCACAAGGCTCGAAAGACCCCGTCATTAACTTCGCCCAATTAACCCAGACGGATGGAACGTTCCTTGTTTCACGTGAAAAAATCGATAACTTCAATTGGGAGATGCTGAAAGGGTCCACATTCCTGGGCCAGAGAAAAGGCGGAATGCCCCAGATGGCCGGCGAATATGTATTGAAAAAGCACGACATCGACCCAAAAACAGATTTGACCCTCATACAAAATATAGACTTTGCGAATATTGCCACGGCCTTTGCTTCCGGAACGGGCGATTTCGTACAGCTGTTCGAGCCGACAGCCAGTGTGTTTGAAAAAGAAGGAAAAGGCCACATCGTCGCTTCTTTCGGCACCGAGTCCGGTCATCTCCCCTATACGGTTTATATGGCTAAAACTAGTTATTTGAAAAAGGACAAAGAGACTGTCGCGAAATTCACAAGAGCCTTGCAGAAAGCACAAAAATGGGTCCAGGATCATGATGCCGCCGAAATCGCCAAAGTCATCCAGCCCTATTTCGAGGATATCAATGTCGAAACGATGGAAACAGTCATCAACCGTTACAAAGAACAAGGCTCCTTTGCCACCGACCCCATTCTGGATGAAGAAGAATGGAACAATCTGCAAGACATCATGGATGAGGCAGGCGAGCTGCCAGCACGAGTCAGCCATGATAAATTGGTGAATACCGATTTTGCAGAAAAAGCCGCAAAATAGCATAGCTACCAGTAAGGAGGATGTCCATCCATGAGCTTTTTAAAAATCCAAGACATTCACCATACTTATTTTTCAAATCAGACGGCAGCGACCGCGCTCGCGGACATTTCCCTCGACATTGAAAAAGGTGAATTCGTCTCTTTTCTAGGTCCGAGCGGCTGCGGAAAGACCACCCTGCTTTCCATTATCGCCGGGCTTTTCCCGCCCACCTCGGGAAAGATCCTGCTCGAAAATAAACCATTGAACGCCGACAGTGACGCTTCCATCGGCTATATGCTGCAGCAGGATTATCTTTTTCCATGGAAAACGATAGAAGAAAATATCTTATTGGGATTGAAACTGATTAAAAAGGATGAAGGCCTTGAGAGGATAAAAACGCTGAAGCTATTAAGCGACGTTGGACTGGGAGGCACCGGGAAGCTATATCCCCGTGAACTTTCAGGCGGAATGAGACAACGCGCCGCACTGGCACGGACATTGGCGGTCGACCCAAAGATCCTGTTGCTTGATGAACCCTTCTCGGCCCTTGATTACCAAACGAAGCTCAAGCTGGAGGATCTTGTTTTTGAAACATTGAAATCCTTCGGAAAGACAGCCGTGCTCGTCACCCATGATATCGGGGAAGCCATAGCCATGAGCGACCGCATCCATCTATTTTCCCCGAATCCTGGAAGAGTGCACAAAACATTCGAAGTACCTGATGAACTGCGCGGGCTGATGCCATTCCATGCACGCAACCATCCGCAATACCCCATTCTTTTCCAAACAATCTGGAAGGAGCTTGAGAGCCTTGAATATTGACCAACTCCATAAACAATATAAAACCTCTTTGAAAAAGGAAAACAGGCTCATCCGCCTTTATCAGATCCTGATTTTCCTTGTATTTTTCAGCAGCTGGGAGTTATTCTCCCGGATGGAATGGATCGACCCGCTCATCTTCAGCTCACCATCAAAAGTATGGCAGCTTTTCCTACAGAAATTGGGTGATGGCACCCTGCTTTCACATTCCGGAGTGACCCTCTTTGAAACCGTACTCGGCTTCATCATCGGGACACTGCTAGGAACGGTCCTGGCATCACTCCTCTGGTGGTCGCCCCGGTTGTCAAAAACACTGGATCCCTATCTCGTCATCTTAAATGCCATGCCCAAAGTCGCACTCGGGCCCATCATCATCGTCGCATTCGGTCCTGGCTTTCCCTCCATCATCTCAATGGGGGCAATCATCTCCATCATCATCACCACCATCGTCGTCTACACCGCATTTCGCGAAGTCGACCCGAACTACCTGAAGGTGCTCCAAACATTCGGAGCTACAAGAACACAAGCATTTCGGGAAGCCATATTACCGGCCTCCTTCCCGACCATCATCTCGACCCTGAAAGTCAATGTCGGCCTCTCCTGGGTCGGCGTCATCGTCGGTGAATTCCTTGTCTCGGCGAAAGGACTTGGCTACCTGATCATTTATGGATTTCAAGTCTTCAACTTCACTCTTGTCATGCTCGCCTTGATGATCATCGCCGTCTTTGCCACCATCATGTATCAACTGGTCGAACTCCTCGAACGCAAGCTAATCAAAGACTGACACAACTGCCGATAACCGTCGGCAGTTTTCGTTTTACTCCAGATTAGCTCATGAGCTTGGATTTCGGCTACTTTCCCGATTCTGGCTGCTTTCTCCTCATTTGGGGCAGTTTATTCGTGAGTTTAGGCAGTTTATTCGTGAGTTTAGGCAGTTTATTCGTGAGTTTGGGCAGTTTATTCGTGAATTTGAATTTCTCATCCCGATTCCGGCGCTTTCTCCTCAGTTTTGGCAGTTTACTCGCCAATTCCGGCTTTTTATGGCAGGTTACCATCATTCAGCTTTGATACGCTCCAGGGGACGATTTCATCTTTCATGATAAAGCTGAATTCTTCGCCGGGTTCGTCCGGCAATCTATCCAAAAAGATGGGCCCATCCGTTTCGAGATAGGTATTTTTCTTTTCCACTTCACGTAGTTGGGCAAAGTATATTGATTTAACGAATGACTTGATTGGATCGTGAACTTTGTATTGTCCCAGGAATTGCAGTTGCTCAACGATTCCGCCCGTTTCTTCATGCACTTCCCGTATCGCTGCTTGTTCAATTGTCTCTCCTGCTTCCCGCTTGCCTCCAGGGAACTCCAAGCCCCTGCGTTTATGCTTGGTCAAGACCCATCTTCCCCTGAACCTGCTGAGCACGAAAACATGCCAGGACTCGCCAAATACGGGTTTTTCGGAGAGTTCCACCATATATCCGTTCTTGTCGAAAAACCTTTGCATATGTTCCCTTCTCTCCATATATGATATTCGACTCTTCCTTCATTATATGGATAAAAAAAAGTACTATCCAGCTTGAATTTTCCTCACGGCAATAAAACGATGGCCCTCAATATTCGAGGCCATCGTCCGTTGGCTTTGCCTGTAAGATTCCCATGCTTTCAATATGTCTTCTTCCCTCTTCCGTTCCAAGTTGATGGATCATTTCAAAAATTTTTTGGAGTGTGATATCCTGCTTATCATTTTCCCTGTCGAAATGATATTGCAGGTACGGGACATGTGCTCGGTAAAAGTTTTCTTCGCCTACAGAATAATTGTAATCAAATAATTCGCGCAGCTGGATGACCTCATTATCTGTAGCCTCGATTTCGAAATTCCACGGGGAGCTTTCCCTATCTTGTGTGATCTCCCCAGTCGGAAGCCAGATGTAATATTTTTTCCTGTTTTCGGACACATTCATCCACCCTTTCCAAATATCATACGCTTATTTTTCACGTAATTCCCGACATCATACAATGGAAAAATTTGTTTACAGAAGTACAAAGATGTTAAATAATAGATTAAAGTATCTTTCAAAGGGTAAAACATATAATAAGCCCAAGCATCCCTTCAGATTTTTATATGCACCCAGAGGTTTTTTTGATAACCTACATATAAAGAGATAACGGATTTCTAACAAATGTGAGGTGAAAAGTTTTGAAGTTAATTGAAGAATTATACAATATGTACCGTAATAAGCTGACTGGTGATGAAGAAGATATTGATATGCTTACTTTTGCGGTTTTGGAGCAGTTGGACCGTAAGGAAATTTTCGAATTACTTCAAGAAATGGATGATCAAGAGCTTACCAATCTAATGGGCCTTTACATTATTGAAACGTTAAAAGGGAAGTTTGCTCAAAATAGCATGGACGATACGAAACCTACACATTTTCCGCCACGGAATATCCATTAATACATACCTTGTCAGGTGTCCCTCTCTCGATGGATGCCTTTTTGTTTTACGCCCATAAAAAAAAGCCCCGCCGAAGCAGGGACTCTCAGCCAATATTAATGTCCTAAGTATGCACGAAGCATCCATGCATGTTTATTGAAGCTTTTCTTCATGCTTGTCAGCATATCAGCCGTAACTGGGTCTTCCTCTTCAGCAGCTTCGATGATTTCAAGGAACTCTTCCGAAAGCTTCTCAAAGTCATTGATGACGCTTTGGACCATATCTTCCGTATTTTCGTTGCCTGTCGCTTCTTCAAGGGTCGTTAATTCTAAATACTCTTTAAGGGTAGCAACTGGTTTTTCGCCGATCGCCAGCAATCGCTCGGCCAATTCGTCATAATTGGCTGTGATTTCCACATATAACTCTTCCAATTTTTGGTGAAGTTCAAAGAAGTGGGGTCCATTCACGAACCAGTGGTAATTGTGGATTTTTGTGTAAAGGACACTGAAATTGGCAATTTCCTTGTTCACTAATTTTCCTAATTTTTTCTGAGCCATAAATATCTACCTCCGTAAGTTGGTTATACTTTATGATTCCCTCTAATCAGAAATTGAAACATATTCTTATCGCTTCTTATGCTAAAATGAATGTAAATTGTGAACGTTAGGAGCTGTGAAGAATGATCACGGTTTTAATCATTTCCATTATTGTGATTCTGGTCGTCTTGGCTTTATCCATCCTGACTATCGGAAAAGGATACAGTTACAAGCATACCATCGATCCGATCGATCCTTTGCCCGAGGAAGAGGCGAAGAATGAAGAACCGCGAAAATAAAAAAAATCCTGTCACAAAATGACAGGATTTTTTCATTAACCGAAAACTTTATGAAGATCTTGTTTATCTTGCGCAAGCCAGAATTTCATTAACTTCTTGGCACCTTCAAGGTCATGCAGCTTCGCTTGGCCGCATTGTTTTTCATTTGCAGCAGGAATTTCCGTGATTTCAACAGCATCCTTGAATGTGTCTTCAAGGACATCGATAATTTCCGTTACTGTCGGCTCACCGCTGACAACAAGGTAATACCCCGTTTGGCAGCCCATTGGCGAAATGTCGATAATATCGAAATGGCTGTACTGCTCAGAATGCTTACGGATATTGAATGCAAGCAAATGTTCCAAAGTATGGATCGTATCCGGCTTCATAGCTTGTTTATTTGGCTGGCAAAAACGGATATCGAATTTATTGACAACACCATCTGTTCCGACCTTATGGACACCGCAATGTCTTACATATGGGGCTTTAACAGCATCATGATCTAATTCAAAGCTTTCAACTGAAGGCATTCCATTCACTCCTTAATAGTATTTCCTCTCTATTTTACCTTGAAAGACAATTTATTTCATCCTTTTAAATAAATTCTTATTATTTCCATCGGTTTTATTCAGTTTATTCCTGCTTCACCATTATTGGCACAAAGGAAAATATGCTATAATGAATGGCAGTGAAATTACGTGAAAAGAGATGAAGCATTTTGTTTAAAAAATTTTTAATGGGAATCATTCGTTTTTATCAAATTGCCATTTCTCCATTAAAACCGCCTACCTGCCGTTTTTACCCGACTTGTTCCCATTACGGACTGGAAGCGATCAATCGGTTCGGTCCAATCAAAGGAAGCTGGTTGGCCATCGTCCGGATTCTTAAATGTCATCCGTTCCATCCAGGCGGCATCGATCCGGTTCCGGAAAAAAAAGAAAAAAGATGAAGGCCATTAGAAAAAAGCCTTGCTTTCTTGCTAGATTTTTTGTATTATACAGAAGTCAAATCGTAATGATTTCGTTTTTACACATACATTTCAAATCGTAATCAATCCGAATTAAAAAGGAGCAATTCATATGAAGAACCGAGCATGGCTTTCGCTTTTCCTGGTTATCGTGCTACTGTTATCAGCCTGCGGAAACTCGAAGGAAAAAAATACCGCTGATTCAAAAAAGGATACTTTGGATATATATACGACGGTTTATCCTCTGCAATACTTCACGGAGGCGATTGGCGGGGAATACGTTAACGTCGATACCGTTTATCCTCCCGGAACGGATGAACATTCGTTTGATCCTTCACAAAAGGATATCGTAAAAATGGCGGAATCGGACCTATTTTTCTATATTGGCTATAAGCTTGAAGGTTTCGTAACGAAGGCCGAGCCGATTTTAAGCAAAGAGGGAGTCACTACGGTCGCTGTAGGTGAAACGGTCCACTTGGATGCAGCTGAGCATGCACACGAAGATGAGCATGAGCACGCACATGAAGAAGACGGTCATGATCACGGCGGGGTCAATCCCCATTTGTGGTTGGATCCGATTTATTCCATTGAAATGGCAAAAAGCATCAGGGATGAGTTGACGAAGCAAATGCCTGAGAAAAAGGAATATTTCAACAGCCATTTCAACGAGCTTGCTAAAAAGCTGAACGCACTTGATGAAAAATTGGCAACGACAATCGAGGCTGGCCGGACCAAAAAGATCATCGTTTCCCATTCCGCTTACGGGTATTGGGAGGAACGCTACGGCCTTGAACAGATTGGCGTCACAGGGTTAACGTCATCCAATGAGCCTTCCCAAAAGGAACTTGCAAAAATCGTGACCATGGCGGATGAGGAGGATTTGAACTATGTCATCTTTGAGCAAAATATCAGTTCCAAGCTTACCGAGATCATCCAAAAGGAAATGGGAGCGAAATCGCTGACGCTCCATAACCTTTCCGTTCTGACGGATAATGATATTAAAGCGGGTGAAGATTACTTCAGCTTAATGGAAAAAAACATAAAAACATTGCAAACGGCATTGCAATAAGCAAAAGAAGCGGAACCCGATTGGGCCGCTTCTTTTTTACGGTTATTCTTCTACATACTTCTCACGGATAACCTCCATCTTCCTCATCAATTCCGGTCCGATCATCGATTCGAATTCCGGATAGATGACGGTCAGCTCGTTCATCCATTCTTTCTTTTCTTGGTCAGATAATTCATAGATGTCGATATTCGATTTTTGCTTGATTTCCCTGAGCTGTTCCTGATTCAATTCATTTGATTTGACCCACAGCCATTTCGTTGTATCCTCCATTGCCCGTTGAATCTGCTTACGGATATCCGGTGGTAGCTGATCCCAAAACGGCTTGTTTACCAATACGACATAGCCTAAATATCCATGATCACTGATGGTTAAGTATTTTTGCACCTCATATAATTTCTTGGAATAGATATTCGAGATCGTATTTTCCTGGCTGTCCGTTTTGTTGATTTCAAGGCTCTTGAACGTATCATTGAATTCAAGCTCCGATGTCGATGCCCCAAAGTGCTCGAATTGGCTTTCGAGGACGGCACTTGGCATGATCCTGAAATTCTTTCCTGACAGGTCCTGGGGACGCCGGATCGGTTCATTGCTTGTCATTTGCTTGTAATTATTCGACCAGAAAGCAAGTCCTTCGATATCAATCACATTCATCGACGTAAGCAGCTCTTCCCCCACTTCCCCATTCAAGGCTTCCTGCAGGGCAGCGTCCGTTGGAAAGACGTAGGGAAGATCCAAAAGCAGCCATTTTTTTGATAGGTTCGTAACTTTGGAAGTAGTAGGTGCTATCATCTGCACCTTGTTTTTTTGTAATGCATCGATTTCTTCATGATCGCTATATAAAGATTGATTCGGATAGACCTCTATTTTGACACGATGGTCGGTATATTCATCAACAAGGTTGGCAAACCGGTTCGCAGCCAGCCCTTTAGGCGTATTCTCGGCAACGACATGGCTGAATTTAATGACGATTTGGTCCTCCATCCCCTCCTGCTCTTCATCGCTCGGCAGATTGAAGCCGAAGCTTGCGAAGAACGATTGAAACGAGATATACACCGCTATCACAAGTCCCATGCCAATTAACAGGAAATACCCCCATAATTCTCGCATTTCGACAGCTCCTTACCGCTCACTTCACATGATATCTATTCTATCACAGCCTTTTCCCTGTCGTAATACAATGCGCGAAAAATAGCGAAAAGAGGCAAAAATTCTGGTACTATTAAGTGTAGAAGTACTGGAGGAACAATCATGGAAAAATCCTTTCATATGCCCATTCAACTAAAAATCACCCTGCTGTCATTCGTAATCGTCGCTTTTTCGATACTTATAGGCGGGATTTTTATATTTGGCAATATCGTTTCCGTCAGGGAAGATGAAATCGGCAAACGCTCGATGATCACTGCCCATACGATCGCAGAGCTCCCGGACGTCCAAAAATGGGTCCGGAAACCTGAAGGCTGGCTTCAGCTGAACCCGATCATTGAAAACCTGAGGAAAATCCATCAAGCAGATTATATCGTTGTCCTGAATAATCAGCATATACGCTATTCCCATCCTGTGTTCAGCCAATTGGGCACCACGTCCAACAGCACTGATGAAAGCGCAGCATTCGCTGAACATGAATATCTTTCAAAGGCAGCTGGGGAGCTTGGCATTTCCATACGTGCCTTCGTTCCAATACTGGATGACGATAACGAGCAGATCGGTGTCGTTCTTGTCGGGAACATTTTGCCGACGATCCCGGAGCTAATCAAGGATTTGAAAGGTGAAATCGCAATCATCCTCTTTCTTACACTCTTGTTCGGTGTTTGCGGCTCCTGGCTCATGGCAAGGAGAATCAAAAAAGAAACCTTTCAACTTGAACCGCATGAAATATCACGGATGTTAGTCGAAAGGACAGCTGCCTTCAATGCCATGCATGAAGGGGTGATCGCCATTGATAACAATCAGACCATCACGATCTTCAATGAAAAGGCGAAGCAGATGCTCGATATCAGCGGGGATGTCATCGGCCGGAATATCAATGACATCATCCACGACACCCGGCTTCCGGAAGTGCTCGATCGGACTTCCCCGATCTTCAATCAGGAAATATCCGTTCAGAACAGGAATATCGTCAGCAACCGGGTGCCCATCAAGATTGCCGATAAGACCATCGGGGCCGTCGCGATTTTCCAGGATCGGACCGATGTGACGAAGCTTGCTGAAGAGTTGACCAGCGTCAAGGCATTCGTTGAAGCCCTGCGTGTTCAAAACCATGAACATATGAACAAACTCCATACGATAGCAGGATTGATCCAGCTTGGGAATCTGGATGATGCATTGCAATATATTTTTCAAATCACCGAAGAGCAAGAGGAATTGACCAGATTTTTAACGAAGCACATTCACGATGATAATTTAGTGGGGCTCCTCTTAAGCAAGATTTCTTTGGGACGTGAACTGGGAATCGAACTCATCATGGATAAGCACACGAAATTGGACCGTTTCCCTGCCGATATGGATCATCACGATTTTGTTTTGATTATCGGGAACCTGATTGAAAATTCCTTTGCCGCTCTAAAATACTGCGCAGAAGAAACAAAGCAGGTGTATCTATCGATCTACCAGGATGAACATCATTGCCAAATCGTACTGGAGGATAACGGGCCAGGCATCGACGAGGGCATACATGGAGAGATATTCGATTATGGCTTTACGACAAAAGGTGCGGACGGATCTGGAATTGGTCTTTATCTAATAGATCAAATCGTAAAAAAAGCGAAGGGCGAACTGAAATTCACGACGCGTCCCGATGAAGGAACCAGCTTTTTTCTTTCTTTTCCGATGCACGATATAGAGGAGAATCAACATGACTAATAATATTCGTGTACTTTTAATTGAAGACGACCCAATGGTCCAAGAGGTCAATAAACAGTTCATTGAGCGCCTGCCTGCCTTTACAATCGTTGATACGGCTTCGAATGGGCTTGAAGGGCTGGATAAAATCAGGAAATCCGCACCCGATCTTGTCATTTTGGATATCTTCATGCCTTCTTTAAACGGAATCGATACACTTTACCAGATTAGGAAAGAACGAATCGATGTGGATGTCATCATCATTTCGGCGGCCAATGACCAGAAAACCATTCGAAAAATGATACAAAACGGGGCTTTCGATTATTTAATCAAGCCATTTAAGTTCGAAAGGCTAAAACATACGCTGGAACAATATTTTGCTTTTCGGATGGAGGTTGAACCGGACCATCACATCTCCCAAACTGAGCTCGATCGAATTCTCTTTCAAAATGAAATACCTTCTGAGGCGGTTCCGAAATCCGAAGTACCCAAAGGATTGAATGGTGCAACACTTGAGCAAGTGACGAGGTTCATAAAAAACACACCTGGGTCTTTATCGGCGGAAGAGGTCGCTGACGGGATTGGCATTGCCAGGGTGACAGCCCGGCGTTATCTGGAATACTTACATGGCGAAGATACGCTTTTGCTTGATGTTCAGTATGGCAGCATCGGCCGCCCGGTCAATCGGTATCGGCTCAAAAAACCTTGACCTGCATCGGGGACCGGACAAAAGGTAAGCGGTTCCCTTCCATCGATCCATTCACGCTCCTGTCTTCCGATCATAAAGTCCCCACTTTCTCTTCAACAGAAACAGTTCGCATTCCGCCAGCGCCGTCACTTCTTGAATGACGCAGTCGGGCATGCCCCTTCTTAAAAGAATTTCCGCAATCAAGTACGGTTTTTTCATTTTCCCCTTCCTCCCTTATTTTCTATATTTTATTTCATTATACAAAATAATCCACTAATAAAAAAATAGACAAAGCCCCATTTTCCTAAAAAAAGGAACTCGGTCCAAATGAATATATTTGAAATAAGCGAATATAGAATTGGGTATTCCCTGCATGCAAAAGAGGCAAGCCTTGCCCCCCTTCTGCTGTTTTCACCTGTATATTTCACTGTACGTGGTCAAATCCCTGAGCCGCTTTTCATTGATCGAAAAACCGATTCCGGCCCTTTCAGGGACCTGGATCATTCCACCCTCGACGACGACTTCAGGCTCGATGATATCTTCTTCCCAATAGCGCGAAGAGGAGGAAATGTCCCCAGGAATCGTGAACCCCTTCAATGTGGCAAGCGCAATATTATGGGCACGCGATATGCCAAATTCAATCATTCCGCCACACCATACCGGTACGCCATTTTCCGCACAAAGATCATGAATCTTGACAGCTTCCGTCCATCCGCCCACTTTTGCCATCTTGATGTTGATCACCCCGCAGCTCCCAAGTGAGAGGGCACTATTGGCATCATGATAGGAATTGATGCTTTCATCCAGGCAAATCGGAGTCTGCAGCTGTTTTTGCAATCGGGAATGTTCAACGATGTCGTCATGTCCCAGTGGTTGCTCAATCATCATCAGCTTATAGTCATCCAGCTGTTGCAGATGGGGGATATCATCAAGGGTATATGCTGAATTGGCATCCGCCATCAACGGGATATCGGGATAAGCACCGCGAATTTGCGATAAAAACTCGATATCGTGACGAGGATCGATTTTTATCTTATATCTTTGATAACCCGATTGGGAAAAGCCTTCGATCTGGCGCATCGCCTCTTCCACATCATGGGAAGCAATGACCACGCCTGCGGCGACCTCGCTTCGTTCACCGCCAAACAACCGTCCGAGATAGATTTCCTCCTGCTTCGCATATAGATCGACGATGGCCTGTTCCAATGCCGACTTTGCCATCGCATTCCGTCTGATCCCGCTCCATAAGCTCTGCAGCTCCCCGGGATGCCGGGGCTTACTTGCCAATGTCAACGGAATCAAGAAATCCTCCAGCATATGAAAGCATGTTTTGATCGTTTCCTCAGTGTACCAAGGACTCGAAAAGGGCACCGCTTCCCCGTATCCAATCCGCCCATCTTTATCTTGGGCTTCGACAATGATGACTTCCCTGTCGTTCACCGTTTCGAGATGCGTCTTGAATGGCTGCTTTAAAGGGGCCTTGATGACCTTTAGCGTAATGGACGATACCTTCATTGCCACTCCTCCATTCCCTTCTTCAGTTCCCTTCTCAACAGCTTGCTGGCCCCATTTCGCGGAAGACTCTTGCAAAAAATCACGCTCCGGGGGATTTTATAGGAAGCCAGGGATTGCCTGCAATAATCAAGCAGGTCGCTCTCACTTAGCTCCGCCCCTTGATGCAAGACGACAAAAGCGAGCGGAACCTGTCCCCATTTTTCATCTTCGGTCCCCGTCACTCCCGCTTCGAAAACATCAGGGTGCTTACCGAGGACATTTTCAATTTCGGCCGGATAGACATTTTCACCGCCGGAGATGATTAAATCCGATCGCCGGTCAAGAACATATAAAAAGCCATCCTCATCCAAATAACCAAGATCTCCCGTATAAAGCCAGCCGTCACTAATCGCCTGCTGTGTGGCATCCAGCCGATTGAAATAGCCCTTTGTCACATTCGGACCCGAAACAACGATTTCCCCCGCCTCACCCGGTCCGGACGCCTTGCCATCCTGCTCGATCCGTAGCTGCGAAGGAAATAATGGTTTTCCTGCCGAACCGATTTTCGTCATGCTGTACTCCGGAGCCAGCGTCACGATCTGAGAAGATGTTTCCGTCATCCCATATGATTGATAGACGGGGATTTTTTTTTCCTTGCAGGCTTCCAGTAAATGAATGGGCGCAGGTCCTCCGCCTAACAGCATACAGCGAAAATCGTCGGGATAGCTTGCTCCTTTCAAGTCATGCACCATCCTATTAAGCATCGTCGTCACGACCGAAATGATCGTCACGCCATTTTCCTGGATTGCCCTGTTCGCTTCCCGTTCATCGAACCGCTCGGCCAAGACAACCTTCATCCCATAAATCACGCTTTTCATCAGGATGGATAGACCGCTGATATGAAAGATAGGAACCGCACAATACCAGGTATCCCCTTCGTGCAATCCAAGGTTCAACACCGATCCGACGGCACTCCACCAATGATTGCCGAATGATTGGATCACGCCCTTTGGATTTCCTGTCGTGCCCGATGTGTACATGATCGTAGCGGTATCCTCCAGATAAAACTCCTGAAGGATCTCTGCCGTTCCTCCATTTGGCAATTGTTCGATTAAAAGAAGGGGCAATTCAGGAAGATTCCCCGCCATATCATCAAGCTTGCTTACGAAGGAGCCTTCAGAGAGCAAATAGGAAGCACCGCTGTCCTCGATCTGCCACGACAATTCCTTTGCCGTTAATTTATTATTCAGCATCACGATCTTCACACCGAGATAAAATAGGGCGTGGATGGCGACGACGCCGTCAATATGATTACGGAGCAGCACTGCGCATGAATCGCCAGCCATGAGACCGGCGCTCGCCAGCCTGCGTGCCATTTTCTCCGTTAATGTATGCAGCTCCAGAAAGCTATACGTCTGACCTTCAAACTCGATGGCCGGGCGATCTGGTGAAAGATGAGCCCGGTTCTTGAGCCAGTTTGGCAACTTTTCTTCTGCCATGATCGGTTCCCCTCCTCTATTTAAATATAGAAAACAGCCCGGCGATTCGCCAAGCTGTCCGTCTTATCGATTTATGCCTTTCCATTAAGGGAAACGCGGGAATTGTCCAAAGTCCGGACTGCGTTTTTCCTTGAACGCATCGCGGCCTTCTTTTGCTTCTTCCGTTGTATAGTATAGTAATGTAGCATCTCCAGCCAATTGCTGAAGACCTGCAAGACCATCCGTATCCGCATTCATTGCCGCTTTCAGGAAGCGAAGCGCAGTCGGGCTCTTCTCGAGCATTTCTTCACACCATTTCACTGTTTCCGCTTCTAATTGGTCCAATGGTACGACCGTATTGACCAATCCCATATCCAATGCTTCCTGTGCATTGTATTGACGGCATAGGTACCAGATTTCACGGGCCTTTTTGTGCCCCACGATACGCGCCAGGTAGCCAGAGCCATAACCAGCATCGAAGCTGCCCACATTCGGTCCTGTTTGCCCGAAGATCGCATTGTCAGCGGCAATCGTTAAGTCACAAACCACATTCAAGACATTGCCGCCGCCGATTGCATAACCTGCCACCATCGCCACGACCGGTTTTGGAATCACGCGGATCAAGCGCTGCAAATCAAGCACGTTTAGACGTGGAATGTTATCTTCCCCAACATATCCGCCATTTCCGCGCACTTTTTGGTCCCCGCCTGAACAGAAGGCTTTGCCGCCTACACCCGTTAAGATGATGACACCGATGCTTGAATCATCACGTGCCCTTGCGAATGCATCGATCATTTCTGCAGTCGTTTTTGGCGTGAATGCATTATGTACATGCGGTCGGTTGATCGACACTTTCGCAATCCCGTTATATTTTTCGTATAAAATTTCATCATACTCACGTATTGTTTCCCATTGAATCGTCATTTAAATTCCTCCTTTAATTTCGCTTTAAAAACTCACTTATTATTTTACCAAACTTTTCTCCATCTTCCACATGAATCGCATGTCCACTACCATTTATTATTTTCCATTCGGCCCGATCCAGCTTCTTTTCCATCGATTTTGCAATGTCACAAAACTTGGGATCGAGTTCCCCGGTCAGCAACAGGACAGGAAAATCAAGCGCTTGCAAATCCTCCCAATAGGAAGCCTGGCTGCCTGTTCCCATGCCGAGGAGACTATTGGAAAGGCCGACAGGGTCATTTGCCAGCCGCTGCTTCCGGATGGCAGCTCTCGTTGTGGCCGATAACCGTTTTTGGCTTTCAAAAAGCGGGATGTTCTCCCAATGGTCCACGAATGCCTCCAGGCCAGATTCAAGAATCCCTTCGGCTAGCTTCCGATCGTTTTGCCTGCGCGTCCCTCGCTCCTTGGCAGTTACAAGGCCGGGAGACGCGCTTTCCAATATCAATGTTTCCACATATACAGGATACAAACAGGCAAATGCAAGCGCAAGCCTGCCCCCCATCGAGTATCCAAGAATATGTGCTTTCGGGAAATGCAGCTCATCCAGGATATGCTTGATATCTTCAGCGACACGATCCATTTCATACCGTTCCGGCTCAGCGGGTGACGCAGACATACCATGACCGATAATGTCGATCATGATCAGCGTATGATCCTCACTCAGCATGGGAATGAGGAAATTCCACGTATCCCGATTTCCCGTAAATCCATGCAATAGTACGAGCGGTTCCCCATTTCCCGTTATTTCAACAGCATAAGTGACTTTCCCGCTGACAATATTCATGATATTTCCCTGTCTAACACCAATTTTATTTCCTGGGAAACATAACTCCACAAATTTCGATGTTTTTGCAAATTGGACTCCCTTTCGGTCGGCACCTCGATGATCTTCAGACCTTGAATCTCAAAAGACTCCGTAAATACCCTCTTCAGTTCGTCCCACGTTTGCACTTTGTCGTATTTACCGCCGTAAAGCATGGCGGTATGGGAAAAATCAAGGCCATGGGGCGTTCCGAAAAGCGTTTCGAAATGTTCCCTATCATTCGCCTGTGGCAGGAAAGAGAAAATGCCGCCCCCATCATTATTGATCAATAATATCGTGATGTCCTGCTTTTGCAGCTTGGCTGCAAGCAAGCCATTCATATCATGGAAAAAACTTAAATCGCCGATTGCCAGCACGGTCTTATCTGCCACCGTACTTACCCCCAGCGCAGTGGACACGACACCATCAATGCCATTTGCGCCACGATTCGCCAAAGTCCTGATTCCTTTTTCATTATTCATGAAGAAAGTATCCAAGTCTCTTATCGGCATACTATTTCCGACAAACAGCGTGGATTTTTGCGGCAGCATATCGGCAAGCAGGGCGAACAGCTTGCCTTCACTTAATTCCGCTTCATCGAGGACGGTAGCCAATGCATTCTTCGTCGCTCCGTTGACGGTCTGCCATAAGCGCAGCCATTCATCTCCAGCGGTACCGGTGATTCTTTGCCCGACTCGTTGACAGAAATCTTTCTCTTCACAGTAAATCATGTTCGTTGCCAAGCCTGCCGGTTCCCGCCATCCTGCTCCACCGTCAACCACGAGCGTGACGGCCTGTTTTTGCTTTTTCATGAATAGCAGTAATGGTTTTGAAACAGGCATGGCACCGAATCGCACAATCACGTCCGGTCTGAAGACTGATTTTGCCGCTTCATCGCGTAAAAAGGTATCGTACGCATCAATTATGACGCCTTTGTCGTGGCTTCCGCTCCTCAGCTGGGAAAGGGGATCGGCCAATAGCGGAAAAGCAAGCGTTTCCGCTAATGCGGCAACGGCCTCCTTCATCGCTGGGTCCGGTAATTCCCCGCATACGATCAGCCCTTGCTTCGCTTGTGACAAAGTGGCTGCAACCGAGTCCATTTGTGATGCAGAGAGTGAGCGAACTCCGCTCTCGATCAATACGGAAGGAGTCAGTTTGTTTTGCCTGAATTCCTTCGCTTGCTCAAGATTCGGTATCAAAGGTTCGCGAAGCGGGAAATTCAAGTGCACAGGCCCTGCTGGTTCCGCTGCTGCGGTAGCCACTGCCCTTGCACCGACCGTTCTTGCATACCGCATCATCTCACCGGTGTTTTCCGGAAGGGCCATTTCGACAAACCATTTCACTTGCCTCCCGTATAAATGTATCTGATCGATGGCCTGCGGGGCACCTACATCACGGAGCTCATGCGGTCGATCTGCAGTAAGTACAATAAGCGGCACCCTTGAATAGAAAGCCTCGATCACGGCCGGGTAAAAATTCGCTGCCGCCGTACCGGACGTACAAAGAAGTCCGACAGGTTCTTTTAAGACCTTGGCCATCCCAAGGGCAAAAAAAGCGGCCGAACGCTCATCCACATTAATATGGATTTCAATATCAGGATGTTCCACCAGCAATAAAGCGAGCGGTGTGGATCGTGAACCTGGGCTCACCACCACATGCTTCACCCCGTTTTCTGCCAGCTCATCGACAAATGAAGCAGCATAAGCTGTCAATGCATCTCGGTCATTCATTAAGATTTCCTCCTAAAGCACTTAACATCGGATTGAATTTAATCCCCGTTTCCCTGAACTCTGCCATGGGAGTCGAATCCTCCACTACGCCGCAGCCCGCAAAAAGCGAAGCCTCATTGTCCTGTATCAGGGCCGAGCGTATCCCTACAGCGAATTCCCCGTTTCCATACGTATCCATCCAGCCCAGCGGCCCCGCATAAAAGCCGCGTTCAAGCCCTTCCATTTCCCGAATTCTCATAACGGCCTTTTCTTTAGGAAGCCCGCCCATGGCAGGTGTCGGATGGAGGTTCTCAACAAATTGCAATATCGTGACGCCTTCCTTTGCGACACCGCGAACCGGCGTATACAAATGCTGGATATGACGATTTTTCATGAGCTCCGGTCCGTCCGGAACCATGACCTTTTCACATACAGCATCAAAAGCATTGGATATCATCGATACGACATATTGGTGCTCTTGTAAATTCTTTTGGTCATGAAGCAATTCATTGCCCAGGCTAACATCTTCTTGCTCATCTTTCCCTCGTCCCATCGAACCGGCAAGACAGGTTGAAAAGACATCATGTCCCTGCTTCTTGATCAAGCGTTCGGGAGTAGCCCCGACAAAGCAGTCGCCGCCCGCTTCCAAACTGAAAATATAGCTTAATGGCTGCTCTGCAATCAATCGTTCGAGCACCTTCCCTGAATCGATGGAGTGATCGAAGGTAAGCCGCAGTTCCCTGGCCAACACGATCTTATTGAGATCGGTCGTCTTGATTTCCTCGACAGCATCCTTGACCGTGCGCTGCCACTCCTCAGGCTGCACCTCCCTCTGACTAACAAGGGAGTTAGGCCCGCATGGAGCTCCATCCAAGCTTTCGAAAAGGAAAGCTTCCCGTTCATTTATCATATCTCTGAAGAGTTTTTCTGAATCATCAGGCGAACAAAGTAAGTTTGTCGTTAAGTAAGCTTGTTTCCCCACTATTGATAGCATGAAGGCAGGTATATAAAACAGGTTGTCCCCGAATTGGTTCCAAAGGAGCGTACTGTTAGATTCATAATCAAAAGAAAAGCCCCCAAACAGTAAAGGTCCTGTCGCTTCTAAATCGGTCACTCCCGTTTTGACAGCAGTTTCCTGCAGTTTGATCCAGCTCTTTTCGACTTCTCTATAACGTTCGGCATTCGCTGCCGCTTTGAGTTTCTTAACATTGCCTAAACCAGTGATGGTTATTTCCTTTGCAGGATCCTCCCAAAAAAAGCGTTCACCCGCATACCGTTCTCTTCCAGCTTGATAAAATGAAAGGGGGTTGGTGCCTTGAATTTTCTTAATATGACTGAATAGAACTTGATCATTCAAGTCCTTCGCCTTTTGTATAGCTGAAGCCAGCCCCTGAAACTGTTCAGTTTCTTCCGAGATAGCCAAAAAAATCCCCCCAAATGTACATTTTAAAAGCTTTTTAACCTATTTAAAGATACACCTCCCGTCAACCTGATGTCAATAAAACGCCCCTTTTCCCAACGATACTTGCCCGCTTTTTTCCTTATTATATGAATCTTGGCGAATGCAGCATGACATCCTTGAATTTGGAAGCGGATTACGCTATTCATTCAGTTGACACCCTTCCCCCATTTCCCTACACTTAATAGGGTAACTTTTGTGCAACTTTTCAATATTTGATATAATTTCGAGGGTACCAATACTGATTTTGAGGAGAGAAACAATGCAAACAGAATACGATGGACTTCCCATGAAACGGACGTGGAAGATCTGGTGGGAGTTAATTCGTCCACATACACTAACAGCAGCTTTTGTCCCGGTCTTGCTTGGAACGGTCATTGCGCTTTTGGAAGATGGCGTCAATTGGCTGCTATTTGCCGCCATGATGATGGCCAGTATCCTGATCCAGGCCGCTACGAACTTATTCAATGAATACTATGATTTCAAAAGGGGCTTGGATACCGAGGAATCGGTCGGCATCGGCGGCGGAATCGTACGCCATGGAATGACCCCAAAACTCATCATGACCCTGGCACTTGGCATGTATGCCATCGCCTTGTTACTTGGAATCTACATTTGTGCCGCATCATCTTGGTGGCTTGCTGCAGTAGGACTGGTTTGCATGCTTGTCGGCTATCTTTATACAGGAGGCCCGCTGCCCATCTCCTATACACCTTTCGGGGAACTTTTTTCAGGGTTGTTCATGGGCTTTTTGATCATTTTGATCGCCTTTTACATTCAAGCAGGTTATGTGTCCGCCACCGCCATTTTAATTGCCATACCGAGCGGAATATTGGTCGGATTGATCAACTTATCCAATAACCTCCGTGACCATGATGGAGATAAAGCTCACGGCCGTAAAACGATGCCCGTCGTGATGGGCAGGAAAAACGCCCTCACCTTCATGGCCATCATGTTTGGCTTTTCTTACTTATGGCTGGTTGGCTTGGTCGTTACCGGAAACGTAACGGCATGGATTCTCCTTGCCCTGCTAAGCATTCCAAAAGCCATGAAAGCAGTCAAAGGCTTCGTCGGTAAAACGCAGCCGATCACGATGGTGCCGGCAATGAAAGCCACGGCCCAAACCAACACTTTCTTTGGCCTGCTTATGGCCATCGGTTTATTCATCAGCTATTTTATTTAACCCCAAAGGACTGAGTTCATCCGACTCAGTCCTTTTTTCTATCTTCCGTTTCATTTTGTTTTCCTATGCGCCATTTCGGGTAATAGATAATACAAGCATCTTACCAATAGTTCATAGATATGTACTTTAGAAGGAGTGTAGTCGATATGCCAACCCAGCAACAAATACAAACATTCAAAAAGGAACTGCTCCAGGAAAAAACGGAGCTTGAAAAAAGGATACAAAATGATGAAGGAACTGAACTTGAAAGCCAGACGGAATCAGTAGGGGAATTATCATCATATGATAATCATCCTGCCGACCTTGGCACCGAATTATTCGAAGCCGAACGCAATCAAGCACTCGATGAACATGCCCAATCGGAAATGGAGAAAATTGAAGAAGCCTTGAATGCCATCGAAGAAGGCTCGTATGGTCATTGCAAAACCTGCCAGAAGGAAATCCCTTTCGAGAGGCTTGAAGCCATCCCGAGCACGCTCTATTGTGTCGAACATACGCCGGAACGGGCGAATGCACATGATCGCCCGGTTGAAGAAGACATCCTGATCCCATCCATGGGTGATGATTTTGAAAACCGTCACGGAAATGAAATAGTCGATAAAGAAGATAGCTTTGGTGAAGTCGCCAAATTCGGCACATCCGAAACGCCATCCGATTACACAGGCGACCATGACAATTACAATGACCTGTATGATAACGAAGATGAAACGAATGGATTCCCTGAAGACTACGAAGGCTTTGCCGCAAATGACATTGAAGGGAAAAATAGAGTGGATATGCCGAACAAGCGGCAAAAGGAATATGAGGATACCTTGGAAGACGAACATATCGATTCCAACCTTGGGGACATCCCCTACAAGCAAAAAGATAGTTATATCAATGAAAAAAAATAGATGAAAAAAAGAAGCATACCTGATGTATGCTTCCTTTTTTGTTATGACCCGTACGGGATTCGAACCCGTGTTACCGCCGTGAAAGGGCGGTGTCTTAACCGCTTGACCAACGGGCCAAATGGCGGAGAAGGAGGGATTTGAACCCTCGCGCCGCTCGCGCGACCTACACCCTTAGCAGGGGCGCCTCTTCAGCCTCTTGAGTACTTCCCCATGGCTCCGCAGGTAGGACTCGAACCTACGACCGTTCGGTTAACAGCCGAATGCTCTACCACTGAGCTACTGCGGAACAATATGAATATGGTGGGCCTAAATGGACTCGAACCATCGACCTCACGCTTATCAGGCGTGCGCTCTAACCAGCTGAGCTATAGGCCCATATTTGGAGCGGGTGAAGGGAATCGAACCCTCATCATCAGCTTGGAAGGCTGAGGTTTTACCACTAAACTACACCCGCGAAATGGGGCGACTGATGGGAATCGAACCCACGAATGCCTGAACCACAATCAGGTGCGTTAACCACTTCGCCACAACCGCCGTAATATATTGCATGGATTTTGCAATAATGGTGGCTCAGGACGGAATCGAACCGCCGACACAAGGATTTTCAGTCCTTTGCTCTACCGACTGAGCTACTGAGCCACATATGTATTAAATTTTAAAAATGGCGGTCCCGACGGGAATCGAACCCGCGATCTCCTGCGTGACAGGCAGGCATGTTAACCGCTACACCACGGGACCTAATAATTGCGGGGACAGGATTTGAACCTGCGACCTTCGGGTTATGAGCCCGACGAGCTACCGGACTGCTCCACCCCGCGACGGTAATAATGAAACGATTAGCATCAAGTTTTCGTATGTATTGTTTATTCCGCTTCCTCTATTAAAGGTTGTTTCAAAACAACTTGCTGCTTTTAAAGAAATGGAGGAGGTAGAGGGATTCGAACCCCCGCGGGATTTGACTCCCCTGTCGGTTTTCAAGACCGATCCCTTCAGCCGAACTTGGGTATACCTCCATGGCTGTTAAAAAATACATATGGTGGACCTTGTAGGACTCGAACCTACGACCGGACGGTTATGAGCCGTCTGCTCTAACCAGCTGAGCTAAAGGTCCTTATATTTATTGGTAGCGGCGGAGGGGATCGAACCCCCGACCTCACGGGTATGAACCGTACGCTCTAGCCAGCTGAGCTACACCGCCAATATAATATAAGTTTCTGATTGAAAAATGGTGGAGCCTAGCGGGATCGAACCGCTGACCTCCTGCGTGCAAGGCAGGCGCTCTCCCAGCTGAGCTAAGGCCCCATTCATTAAAAATCACGTGGTCGGGAAGACAGGATTCGAACCTGCGACCCCTTGGTCCCAAACCAAGTGCTCTACCAAGCTGAGCTACTTCCCGCAAAAAACATGGTGCGCCCGGCGGGAGTCGAACCTACAACCTTCTGATTCGTAGTCAGATGCTCTATCCAATTGAGCTACGGGCGCATATATAAGATGGTGCCGAGGACCGGAATCGAACCGGTACGGTAGTCACCTACCGCAGGATTTTAAGTCCTGTGCGTCTGCCAGTTCCGCCACCCCGGCACATACGAAAAGTGGAGCGGAAGACGGGATTCGAACCCGCGACCCCAACCTTGGCAAGGTTGTATTCTACCACTGAACTACTTCCGCATGAAAGATGCGGGTGAAGGGACTTGAACCCCCACGCCTTGCGGCGCCAGATCCTAAGTCTGGTGCGTCTGCCAATTCCGCCACACCCGCATGAAAAAAATGGTGAGCCATGAAGGATTCGAACCTTCGACCCTCTGATTAAAAGTCAGATGCTCTACCAACTGAGCTAATGGCTCGTGCTTGTCCTACTAATATAAATGGTGCCGGCAAGAGGACTTGAACCCCCAACCTACTGATTACAAGTCAGTTGCTCTACCAGTTGAGCTACACCGGCAGGTGTAAAAATGGTGGAGGATGACGGGATCGAACCGCCGACCCTCTGCTTGTAAGGCAGATGCTCTCCCAGCTGAGCTAATCCTCCATATATAACTGCTTGGCGACGTCCTACTCTCACAGGGGGAGACCCCCAACTACCATCGGCGCTGAAGAGCTTAACTGCCGTGTTCGGAATGGGAACGGGTGTGACCTCTTCGCTATCGTCACCAAACATTGTTTACATTTTTTCAAGACATATATTATTATAACGTCTTTTTGAGAAAATGCAAGAAGAAATTTTCATTCCTTCAAAACTAGATAATAAGAAGGTATTTCATTTTTTAAAGCGTTGGTTAAGTCCTCGATCTATTAGTATCAGTCAGCTCCACATGTCGCCACGCTTCCACCTCTGACCTATCAACCTGATCATCTTTCAGGGATCTTACTAGCTTGCGCCATGGGAAATCTCATCTTGAGGGGGGCTTCATGCTTAGATGCTTTCAGCACTTATCCCGTCCGCACGTAGCTACCCAGCTATGCCTTTGGCAAGACAACTGGTACACCAGCGGTGCGTCCATCCCGGTCCTCTCGTACTAAGGACAGCTCCTCTCAAATTTCCTGCGCCCGCGACGGATAGGGACCGAACTGTCTCACGACGTTCTGAACCCAGCTCGCGTACCGCTTTAATGGGCGAACAGCCCAACCCTTGGGACCGACTACAGCCCCAGGATGCGATGAGCCGACATCGAGGTGCCAAACCTCCCCGTCGATGTGGACTCTTGGGGGAGATAAGCCTGTTATCCCCGGGGTAGCTTTTATCCGTTGAGCGATGGCCCTTCCATGCGGAACCACCGGATCACTAAGCCCGACTTTCGTCCCTGCTCGACTTGTAGGTCTCGCAG